>JBEKTZ010000009.1:0-178179 GCA_049515535.1 Candidatus Aminicenantales bacterium
TTCACCTGATACGCCAACAATATGTGCTCCCGCGTCTGCGGCATCGGCCCGTCCGCCGCCGATACCACCAGCACCGCCCCGTCCATCTGCGCCGCTCCCGATATCATGTTCTTGATGTAGTCCGCGTGCCCCGGACAATCGATATGCGCGTAGTGCCGCATCTCACTCTCGTATTCCACGTGCGACAGCGCCACCGTCAAGATCTTCGTCGCGTCCCGTCGAAACATCTTCGCGTCCGCTTTCGCCACCTCGTCGTAACTCTTCGCCTGCGCCAACCCCTTCGTCGCCAACACCTTCGTTATCGCCGACGTCAACGTCGTCTTCCCGTGATCAATATGCCCGATCGTCCCAACGTTCACGTGCGGTTTCGTCCGCTCAAACTTCGCTTTTGCCATCCCTTACCTCCTTTGGTTTCGGCGTCTTATGTCAACCAAGCCCACGACCAGAGTTGAACTGGTGACCCCATCCTTACCAAGGATGTGCTCTACCAACTGAGCTACGTGGGCGTCTCACAATAAATCCAATATAAGCGGGAAACGGGATTCGAACCCGCGACAGACGGCTTGGAAGGCCGCCGCTCTACCAACTGAGCTATTCCCGCATCCGGTGGGCAGGGAAGGATTCGAACCTCCGAAGCGTCTCCGCAGCGGGTTTACAGCCCGCCCCATTTAGCCACTTTGGTACCTGCCCGAATTTATTCATGGAACCGTGGCAGCTCACCTAAGCCAGCGAGAGGATTTGAACCCCCGACCCGCTGATTACAAATCAGCCGCTCTACCAACTGAGCTACGCTGGCACATCTCCGTTCGCAAAAAATAAAAAGACGACCCTTCAGGAAGAGAAGCGCTCGAGAAAAGTTTATTGTTAAGAAACTTTTTCTCTACAACCTATTAATTTTAAATGTGTAACAGCTCAACCAGACAAAAAAATATGAAGCGGCACGAAATATGCTACAGAAATCCGGAATATTTGTCAAGAAAATAGTTGATCATTCGCAGATATCGTCTTCACCCGCCGGCTCGATAAAAAACGCCCGGTTTTTCGCTATTTTTTAATCGGCGGAGAGGGAAGGTTGTTGTGCATCCCGCTCCGGGTCAAGCTCTGCTCCAGCATCCGGTAGAATTCGATCTCGAAAATGACGTATTTCCCCCGCTGGACCGTCGTCAGATTGGCTTCGAGGAAAGCTTCGAGCTCATCGTCCTTCTGCCGGATGAGACGCTGAGCGTCTTTGACGTTCTTGGTCTTGGCCGCGATCTCGGTTTCTTTCGGGGCCGGGTCCGCGATGAGCTGGCGCAGACTCTGGATATCGGCCGTCATATCCCGCTGGATGTTCAGTTTTTCCTTTTCGACCCTGTTGACCGTCGGAAAAATTTTGGCCGCCTGTTCTTCGTTCAGGTCTAAAGCCTTGGTCAGCCGGAGAAGCCTCAACGTGGCCAGGTTCTCGCGCACGGTCTGACGGTTTTGCGCTCCGTTCCCCTGGTTCCGCCCCTGGCCGAACGCCGCGACGCCGCAGAAAACGAGAAAAGCCAAAATCAGGCTGATGCGTTTTTTCGTCATGCTCCCCTCCTAAATCTTGATCTTTAATTCGCTCTTCAAATGCGAATCCAGAAGATTGATTTCTTCATCGGACAAGCTCTCGATGAAAAAGGAATTGCCGTAGAGCAGATGCTTGATTTCGACGGCGGATTCGTCGGCATGCTCGCTGATCGAAGCCTGGAGCATGGAGTTGAATTCATTTTCCAGGTCGGAGTTGTCGCCGATCGTCTCGTAAAGGCCGTTCACGGTTTCTTCGAACGTGAAATGATAGATCTCCAAGGGCGTCTTGACGGCGAAGATCATGAAATACAGCCCGACGGCTACGGCCAGAACGGAAGCGGCGCCGGCCCACGCCCAGCGCATGGCGGGGAAAAACGCGGGCGCCTGGCGGGGACGGAGGTTGAACTCTTTTTGTTTTGCGGATGGCGCGGCTTCGAGGTTCGCCTTGAGCCGGTCGATCGAGGTTCGCCAGAATTCCGGAGAAAGGGCGGGCGCGGAAAGGGTTTTCGCGCCTTCATCGATTTTTCCGAGGCGAAGTCGATAGGCGCGGCAAGCGGCGCACTTCGTCAGATGAGCGGCGAGGGCCTCTTGTTTCTTGGGAGAAAGATTCCCGTCGATCTCGTCCGAAATCCATTTTTCCGTCTTTTTACATCTCATGACGTTCCCCTTCCAGATAAGGCTGGAGCCTGGCCTGGAGCATTTTCCGGGCCTTGTGCATTCTCCAGGAGACCGTGTTCTCGGAGCAGCCGAGGAGCTCGGCCGCCCGGCCGTGCGACATCCCCTGGAAGACGACCAAATTGAAGGCCGTCCGGTATGTCAAAGGAAGCCTCTCGATGGCTTCCTCGAGCTTTTCTTTGAGCTCGTTCTTGAGCGAATCGCCTTCAGGCGACAAGGCCGCATATTCGGCCCTGTCGAAAATACGGGCGTTATCCTCAAAATCCTCGTGGCCTTTTTCCCGGCCTTTTTTCTTCAAGAAATTCAGCGTCAGGTTGATGGCGATACGATAAACCCAAGTATAGAAGCTCGATTTCTGTTTGAAGGTGCGGAGGGCTCTATACGCGTACATGAACGTTTCCTGGGTCAAGTCGTTGGCATCCTCATGGTTGCGTGTCATCCCGAAAATCGTATGGTAGATCTTCTCCTGCACTCGTCGGGCCAGCTCCGCATAAGCCTCGATCCGTCCGGATTTCGCTTCCTCGACCAGGACGTTGTCGGTCGGTGGCTGCCTTTTCTCATTCATAGAATTAGACAAGGATTATACCAATTCCTTGGGACGAAGCCCATGTTTTCTCCTCCTTTTTTGGTTGACCGGCCTTTTGTTTGCTGCTATGATTTGATTTACCTCATTATATAAAGGATCGTCTCTCCCATGATCGAACGATACACCAATCCCGAAATGGGCGCGGTCTGGACCGAAGGCAACAAATACCGCAGATGGCTGGACGTCGAGATCGCCGTCTGCGAGGCCTGGGCCAGGCTGGGCAAGATCCCGACCCCGGCCTTGAAGCGGATCAAAGCGAAGGCGGGCTTCGAGGTCAAACGCATCGAGGAAATCGAGAAGGTCGTCAAGCACGACATCATCGCCTTTCTCTCCTCCGTGGCGGAAAAAGTCGGCAAGGACAGCCGTTTCATCCACCTCGGGTTGACCTCCTACGACGTCGTCGACACGGCGTTGTCGATGCTCCTCCTCGAATCGCTCGACCTCGTCCGCCGGCGCCTCGTCGAGCTTAAAAAAGTCCTCAAGAAAGAAGCGCTCAAGCACAAGAAAACGATCTGCATGGGCCGGACGCACGGCATCCACGCCGAACCGGTCACGTTCGGGTTCAAACTGCTCGTCTGGTACGAGGAAATCAAACGTCACCTCGGCCGCCTGGATCGGGCGATCGACGTCATCAGCGTCGGCCGTATTTCCGGCTCGGTCGGAACGTATATCCATCTTGATCCGCGGGTTGAAGTGAGCGCTTTGAAAAAGCTCGGCCTCGGGCCCGCGCCCGTCTCGACCCAGGTCCTCCAGCGCGACCGCCATGCCGAGGTCATGAGCGTCCTGGCCCTCATCGCCACGACGCTCGAAAAGATCTCCATCGAGATCCGCCATCTGCAGAGAAGCGAGGTCTTCGAGCTCGAAGAACCGTTCACCAAGGGCCAGAAAGGCTCATCCTCGATGCCGCACAAGAAGAACCCGGTCCGCTGCGAGCGGATCTCGGGGCTGGCCCGGATCGTCCGCGGCAATCTCCAGATCGCCCTCGAAAACATCCCGCTTTGGCATGAGCGCGACATCTCCCATTCCTCCGCCGAGCGCGTGATTTTTCCCGATTCTTTCATCCTGACGGACTTCATGCTGACCGAAGCCATCGACATCATCAAGAACTGGAAAGTCCGTCCGGACAACATGAAACGCAACATTCAGGCCACGCGCGGTCTCATCTTTTCGCAGCGCGTCCTCCTGGCCTTGACCCAGAAGGGCCTGCTCCGCGACGACGCATATCCCCTCGTCCAGAAAAACAGTCTCAAGGCCTGGGACGAAAATCTCGATTTCAAGGCCCTGATCCTGACCGACCCGGACATCCGGAAGCGCCTGAACGCCGAAGAGATCGAAGCCTGCTTCTCCCTCAAGCCATATCTGGAAAAGATCGATTATATATTCGAAAGGGTTCTCGGCCATGAAAGTTAGAATCCTCGTCTCCTTTAAAGACAGCGTCCTCGACCCTCAGGGACAGACCGTGAAAAACGCGCTCCACACCCTCGGTTATGGTTTTATCCGCGATGTCCGGCAGGGCAAGGTCTTCGAGATCGATCTCGCCGGCCCCGGACGGACGGAAGTCGAGAAGCTCATCCCGGAGATCTCGGACAGGGTTCTGGCCAATCCCATTATCGAAAAATTCACCTGGCAGATCATCGAGGACTGACGTGAAATTCGGAGTCGTCGTTTTTCCGGGATCCAATTGCGATTTCGACGCGCTTTACGCGCTGAAGGACGTTCTCCGCCAGCCGACGACCTTCCTCTGGCACAAAGATCACGACTTGCAAGGGGTGGACGGCGTCGTGCTGCCCGGAGGATTTTCCTACGGCGATTACCTGAGGTCGGGCGCCATCGCCAGTTTTTCCCCTCTTATGCAGGAGGTGCGCGAGTTCGCCGATAAGGGCGGCCTCGTCCTCGGCATCTGCAACGGGTTTCAAGTCCTTCTCGAGCTCGGACTTCTGCCCGGGGCCATGCTCCGCAACAAGAACCTCAAATTCCTCTGCGAGTTCGTCACGATCCGCATCGAGAACGAGACGACGCGTTTCACGCATAAAGGACGGAAAGGACAGGTGCTGCGCATCCCCATCGCCCATTTCGACGGCAATTACTACGCCTCGCCGGAAACGTTGAAAGCCCTCGAAGGGAACGGCCAGATCGTCTTTCGATATTCGGACCCTGACGGCCGGCTGACGGAGGAATCCAACGTCAACGGATCGCTCCACGGCATCGCCGGCCTGATGAACAAGGCCGGGAACGTCATGGGCATGATGCCCCATCCGGAACGCGCCTCGGAGCGGCTCCTCGGCAGCGAGGATGGTCGCCTGATCTTCGAATCAATGATATCGAAATTGTGAAAGCCCGCGGATTCCCCCTCGACGGTCCTTTGGAATAAGGGGAAGGGCGAAAGAAATCGGGCTTACGCAGGACGAGATAAAAGACATGATCGACCAAAAAATTCTCGACAACCATAACCTGACCCAAAGCGAATACGACCTCATCGTCCGGCTCATAGGCCGCGAACCGAACCTGACCGAGCTCGGCGTCTTTTCGGCCATGTGGTCCGAACACTGCAGCTACAAAAGTTCGAAGTTCTATCTCAAGCAGCTTCCGACCAAGGGGAAGAACGTCGTCCAGGGGCCGGGGGAGAACGCCGGGATCATCGACATCGGCGACGGCCAGGCGATCGTCTTCAAGATCGAATCGCACAACCATCCGTCCTTCATCGAGCCTTTCCAGGGCGCTGCGACCGGAGTCGGCGGAATCCTTCGCGATATTTTCACGATGGGCGCCCGGCCGATCGCCGTCCTCGACTCCCTCCGCTTCGGACCGCTCACGTCGGCCAGAAACCGGTCGATCATGGAGGGCGTCATCTCCGGCATTTCATCCTACGGCAATTCCATCGGCGTGCCCACGGTCGGCGGGGAAATTTATTTCGATGACGGCTACGCCCTCAACCCGCTGGTCAACGTCTTCTGTCTGGGCCTCGCCGATAAGGACAAGATCTTCTACGCCAAGACCGAGGGGCTCGGCAATGCCGTCCTCTACGTCGGCTCGAAGACGGGGCGCGACGGCATCCATGGCGCGACCATGGCCTCGGCCGAATTCGGCAAGGAAACCGAGCACAAACGGCCGAACGTTCAGGTCGGCGATCCGTTCAAGGAGAAGCTCCTCCTCGAGGCTTGCCTCGAGGTCATGGGCCAGGGGATCATCATCGGCATTCAGGACATGGGAGCGGCGGGGCTGACCTGCTCGACGGCCGAGATGCCGGCCAAATCGGGCACGGGCATCGAGATCGACCTCGACAAGGTTCCCCAGCGCGAGGAAGGGATGACGCCCTACGAGATCCTGCTCTCGGAATCGCAGGAGCGGATGCTCATCGTCGCCAAACCGGAGAAGGTCCGGGAGGTCCGCGAGGTCTTCGCCAAATGGGACCTGGACGCCGTCGAAATCGGCAAAGTCATCGACGGCGGACGGATGCGCGTCCGATATCACTGCGAAATCGTGGTCGACGTGCCGGTGGCGGCCGTCGTCGACCTCTGCCCCATTTATCAGAGGCCCGTCGCGGCGCCGGCCCAAGAAACAACTAAAGCCCCTATGGCCGACGTCCCCCTCCCCGGGGATTACCGCGAAATCTTCCTGAAGCTCATCGCTTCGCCCACGATCGCCGACAAGGAATGGGTCTTCCGCCAATATGACCACATGGTCCAGACAAATACGCTGCTCCTTCCCGGCGCGGACGCCGCGGTCCTGCGGATCAAGGACTCGAAGAAAGCGCTGGCCATGACCCTGGACGGGAATTCCCGCTACACGCGGCTCGACCCGAGGACGGGCGGGGCGATCGCCGTCGCCGAAGCCTGCCGCAATCTCGCCTGCGTCGGCGCTCGGCCCGTCGGCGTCACAAATTGTCTGAATTTCGGCAGTCCCGAAAAGCCCGAAGTCATGGCCCAGTTCAAAGCCGTCGTCGAAGGCCTATCCGAAGCCTGCCGGGCCTTCGAGATTCCCGTCACGGGTGGGAACGTCAGCTTCTATAACGACACGGAAGGCCTTTCCATTGATCCTACCCCGGTGCTCGGAATCGTCGGGCTCGTCGGGGACATCGGCAAGGTCGTCACGCCTGGGTTCAAGAAAAAAGGCGACGCGGTCGTCCTGCTCGGGGAGAACAAAGACGAGATGGGGGGATCGGAATATCTCGCCATCCGAAACGGCCGGACGGAAGGCCGGCCGCCGTCGATCGACCTGGCTTTTGAAAAGGCCGTACACGACGTCTGCCTTGAGGCCGCGGAATCATCTTGGCTCGAATCGGCCCACGACCTGTCCGAAGGAGGCCTGGCGGTGAGCATCGCCGAATGCGCCTTCCACGGCAACGGCCGGATCGGCTGCGGTCTCGAGCTGGAGGATGATCTGCGGCCGGACGCGCTGCTTTTCGGCGAGACGCAGTCCCGGATCCTCGTGACGGTGAAGCCGGCGAAATTGAAAAAGATCCTCGATCTGGCCGCGAAGAAAGGGGTCCCGGCCGCCGTCCTCGGAAAAGTCGGAGGGGACCGCATCCGGATCAGACACAAGGGACGCGAGCTCATCCATATCCGGGTCGAAGAAGCCTATCGCGCCTGGAAAGAGGCCATTCCTCGTTGCTTTGCCGTAAAATCATAAAATTCAAAGGAAGGCGCCATGTCCGAAGAGATTTTCGTCAGTCCTAGAAAACGCGGACGCATCCTGGTCCTCCTCTCGGGTCGAGGATCGAACTTCATGAAGATCCACGACGCGATTCTGGCCGGCCGGATCGACGCGGACATCGCCCTCGTCTTCAGCAACAAGGAAGAGGCCCCGGGCCTCCAGATCGCGAAAGAGCGCGGGCTTGAGACCCTCTATCTCAATCCCAAGCTTTATGCCGAGAAGGAGGAGTACGACCGCGAGATCGTCCGCGAGGCCCGGAAGAGGAGCGTGGACCTCATCTGCCTCGCCGGCTATATGAAACTCCTGACGCCGGCGTTCTGCGTCGAATTCAAGAACAGGATCATGAATATCCATCCGGCGCTGCTGCCCTCGTTCCCGGGCCTTCACGTCCAGCAGAAGGCGATCGAGTGGGGCGTGCGGTTTTCCGGCTGCACGGTCCATTTCGTCGCTGTGGAAGTCGACATGGGCCCTATCGTCCTCCAGGCCGCCGTCCCCGTTCTCCAGGAAGATACCGAGGAAACGTTGAGCGCGCGCATCCTCGTCGAGGAACACAAGATCTATCCCAAAGCCGTCCGGCTGTTTTTCGAAGGGAAAATCGAGGTCCGCGGCCGCCGCGTGTTCATCAGGGAATGATCCGGGATCGCCAAGAAAAGGCCCGGCTTGATCCCCTCTCGTCACCGGAGCGATTTCTTCAAAAAAATCCGGATCCCCGGCTGTTCTCTATTTCTTCTCAGGCCTTGGGTTATTGACAGCGCTGTCCGGCAGGCGATATAGTTCCGGCATGGAAAAGAGGGGGAAATTCATAATCCGGCGACGCCGATTACGAGCAAGATGGAATAAAGAATGTCTGAAAACCTGATAGAGCGTTACTTGTCCGATATGGGGGAAATCCGTAGGACAGGGGCCAACGTAGCGGAGACTTCGTTCTATCCGGCGTTGGAACGGCTGCTTTCGGACATCGGGAAGACCCTTTCGCCCAAGGTCCGCTGCGTCATCAATCTTGCAAACCGTGGCGCGGGACTCCCGGACGGCGGCCTTTTCTCGGCCGATCAATTCCGCCGCAAAACAGGCGACGAAAACGACAAGGAGAATCCGTTTCTGGTTCAGAACCCGTCGCGCGGCGTGATCGAAGCTAAGTCTCCCGCGGAAGACGTCCGTCGGATTTCCGAGACCGAGCAGGTGGAGCGATACTGGAAGCGGTATGGCCTGGTGCTCGTAACCAACTTCCGCGCCTTCGCCGTCGTCGGCCAAGGCCCGACAGGAAAACCGTGCGTTCTGGAATCCTTCGCTCTGGCCGAATCCGAGAGCGAATTCTGGCGCCTGACCGCTCATCCTCGCTCGACCGCGGCGGAGCACGGCGAACGCATGTTGGAGTATCTGAAGCGAGTGCTTCTGCTCAACGCACCGCTGGCCGCTCCCCAGGACGTTGCCGGAATTCTCGCCTCCTATGCGCATGACGCACGACTCCGTATCGAAAAACTGGACCTTCCAGCCCTGATGACCCTACGGCAAGCCCTCGAAGAAGCCCTCGGCCTGCGGTTCGAGGGCGACAAGGGCGAGCATTTCTTCCGATCAACGCTCATTCAAACCCTCTTCTATGGCGTCTTCTCGGCTTGGGTCTTGTGGGCGCGGCGACACGACGCCATACCCGATAAAAAAACCGGATTTGCCGACGCCATCCGCGATTCCGCGGCGCCGTACGCCGTTGCCGGCGGCTTCGACTGGCGCTCCGCCCACTATCTATTACGCGTGCCCATGCTCCGCGCCCTATTCGTTCAAGTCGCCGATCCCGCCCGTCTCGGAGCGTTGGGTCTGATCGAAGTCCTCGATTGGGCCGCCGCCACCCTCAATCGTGTGAATCGCGCCGATTTCTTCAAGTCCTTCGACGAAGGGCATGCCATCCAATATTTCTATGAGCCCTTCTTGCAAGCCTTCGATCCCGAACTCCGCAAGGAGCTCGGCGTCTGGTACACCCCCGAGGAGATCGTCCGCTATCAGGTTGAACGCGTGGATTCCGTCCTCCGTTCGGAACTCGGTTTGGCCGACGGCCTGGCCGATCCGAAAGTGATCGTCCTCGATCCCTGCTGCGGCACCGGCACTTACCTTCGGGCCGTCCTCCGCCGCATCGCCGCCACCCTGCATGACAAGGGCGGCGACGCCCTGGTCGCGAACGATCTCAAGAAAGCCGCCATGGAGCGCGTCTTCGGCTTCGAGATATTGCCCGCGCCATTCGTCATTTCGCATCTCCAACTCGGACTGGAACTCGAAACTCTCGGCGCCCCGTTGAGCGACCGCAGCGAGCCGCCCGAGCGCGCTGGGGTCTATCTGACCAACGCCCTCACCGGTTGGGAGCCGCCTAAAGAAGTCCAGAAAAAAATCGCCTTCCCCGGTTTCGACGAAGAACGCGACGCCGCCGGTAACGTGAAGCAGGAAAAGCCCATCCTCGTCATCCTCGGCAACCCACCTTACAACGCCTTTGCCGGCGTCAGTCCCGAAGAAGAGCAAGGCCTTGTCGAACCGTACAAGAAAGGCCTCATTTCCGAGTGGGGCATCAAAAAGTTCAACCTCGATGACCTCTACATCCGTTTCTTCCGCCTCGCCGAAAAGCGCATCGCCGAACACGGCGGCCGGGGCGTCGTATCGTTTATTTCGAACCACTCCTGGGTCAGCGATCCGTCCTTCGTCGTTCTGCGGCAGCATTTGCTCGATTCCTTCGACCGATTTTGGATCGAGAACATGCACGGCAACCGGAAAATTTCGGAATATGCGCCGGATGGCCGCACCAGTGAAACCATTTTCGCTACCTCAGGATTCTCAGTTGGCATCCAACAAGGCGTTGCCATCTCGTTGTGGGTAAAACACCCCAAGCGCAAAGGCGATCCGATTGTCCGCTTCCGCGATGATCTCAACGACGCCAAAGCGGGCGAGCGCCGGGCGCATCTCCTCGCAAACCTTGAAGACAAGCGCTTCGACGCACAGTACAAAACCTCCAATCCCCGGAAAGACAATCGTTGGAGTTTCCGGCCATCGGATGTGACAAGCGCATATCTAAAATGGCCGAAGGTAACGGAGCTTTGTGCTCTGCCGCCATACAATGGACCTATCGAGCGGCGCGGCAATTCCCTGATTGTCTTCCCGGACGAGCGGGGGCGACTGATGCGTGTAGCGGAATATCTTAATCCATCTGTGTCAGACGATGAAATCAGAAATCTTGTGCCCGAGTTCATGAACTCTTCTGGCGAGTTCAATGCGGTAAAGACCCGCATACAACTCAAGGGCGGAAGATTTAACGCGAACAACATCGTCAGTTATCCATTCAAACCTTTCGATATACGCAACGCATACCTTGACCCCAATATTGCGCCTTTGTTCTCTCGTCCTGCGCCACAACTGTTAAAACAGCGGTTCTCAGGCAATCGTTTTTTTATCACCCGTGACACCGCCGATAAAGACCCGGAAGGCCCCCCCTTTTTCTTTTCCCCAGTTGTTTGCGATTACGACTGCATTTCCGGCCATGCGCGCCATTTTCCGATTCGACTCAAAACAAGGCCGAACCGCCGGGCAAGTCGAGGTTCGCTTGAAGATCGCGACTTACCCGGCGCGGAAAATGGCGCAGAGAAGATCGCCGCTAATATTTCCCCTTCCGCTCGTGTTTATCTGGCGTCACTCGGATTATCCAACCCGGACACCGATCAGAAGACCGCCGAACTGATCTGGTATCACGCGTTGGCCATCGGCTATTCGCCCGCGTATCTCACCAAGAATGCGGACGGAATTCGGCAGGACTGGCCGAGGATTCCGCTTCCGAAGGAAAAGGATTTGCTGCGCGCCTCCGCGGCTATTGGGCGGCAGGTGGTGGCTTTGCTGGACACGGAAGCGCCGATTTCCGGTGTGACCGCTGGAAAGATTCGTGATGACCTCAAAACTATCGCCGTTTTTCAGCACGTGGATGGGAAACCGGCGAAACCCGAGTCCGGGGATCTTGACTTAACCGCCGGTTGGGGCCACGGCGGCAAGGGCGGCGTCACAATGCCGGGCAAAGGGAAAATCATTCGCCGGGATGACAGAGCCTACGACATCTTCCTCAACGCCGTCTCGTGCTGGCGAAACGTGCCCGAGGCGGTGTGGGATTACACGATTGGCGGCTATCAAATCATCAAGAAGTGGTTGTCATACCGCGAAAAGCCGCTGCTTGGCCGCGGTCTAACCTCTGACGAAGTCCGCTACGTGACCGAAATCGCGCGCCGCCTGGCGGGACTGGTTTCTTTGGAGCCAGCCTTGGACGACAACTACCGGAAAGTCATCAAAGCAACATACTCCTGGCCCAAGAAATGATCATGGCGATCATTTAACAAAGCCTCATGTTCTGAGTACCATATAATACAACGATGACAGGAAATAGATTATGACTATAGCAATATCCGTAAGGCTCCCCAAGGAACTCGTCAAACAATTGGACGGCGTCGCCGAGGAAACGGAACGGCCGTGGTCTTTCATTATCCAGAAAGCGCTGGAATCCTATATCGCGGATATCGCCGATCTCAAGGTTGCTCTCGACCGGCTCCACGACAAGACCGATTCTCTCATTTCGAGTAAGGAACTGAGGAAGTCCCTTGGCTTATAATGTCGTTTATAAAAAGTCTGTCCATCGCGATTTGAAGAAGCTTTCCAAAAGGGACGCCGGCCGTATGGAGTGTAAGGATTTGCTTTTTCGCTCTGCACGACTCACGCTCCCATTAAGCGGGGAATCGACGCTCCCCATCACGAAAAAGAGGATAATCCCGGACGCGGATCGAGTCAAGAACAAGAAATTGGTCATGATCAAATAGTTTATTCCCAATGATCGGCCGTTTTTTCCCTTTGATTTTATCTAGCTCTTTTAAAATGTATCGCGGTAACTACACATAAAGGACTTCGGAGAAAGATATTGCATTGACATTGCACAGCAGTTCTTTTATATTTTTGAAATTCTCGATGACTTGAGTTCTGGGGGAAATTAGATGAAAAAGAATTCAGAACCAACTCATATGTGGGAAACAATCCTATTGATAATTGCATATGCAGCATCAATTCTTTTATTATTCTATTTTAAGGTCTTATCGGGCAATAATCTTGTTTTGACTTTCACAACGGCATTTGGGTGGCTGGTTGCCTTGTTAATCGCAATCATAAACTTAAATAGGGCGCGAAAAGATAACAAGAAAGCAAAAGACTATGAGACTAAAAAAAGATTGGAAATTGATGCTTTCAAAGAGATCAATGGAACGATAAACGTTCTATCTGATAAACTAACAAATTTGAGCACGTTCTTCCTCGCCACCTTGCCAAATCATCTCAAGAACCACCTTGAGAACCCAACATTGTTTAAATACGATCCTATAAAAAGAGATTTAGAAAGAGAAGCATTGCGTGTTGGCTTATACGAAGGGATGACTATATTCTTATTGACTATTGAAGCCAACGAAATCGCAGTAATCGATTTCGATTATTTAAGGAAATATATAGGCATCCAAATGGAAGATCTTCACAAACTGCTAGATGAGTTTAATACCTATTCATCAAAGCTATTCGACCTAACATATATAAAACAGCCACAATCATATTTGGAACTTAAGGATAAGTGTAATAAGATATGGAACTTCATCCTTCTTATAGAAGGCTACCTTTTTGATTATAGAATCATATTAATGAACTCAATTTTATCAGATATTTTTGCCAGGTCTGTCCCACCTCGAAAACCTAGAGACCCCAATATCAAAACATTAAAAGAGGTTGCCATCAAGGAAGAACCGGAATAAAATATTTAATCTTTATTAGGGGGTTATCTATGTCTAATGTAATATTTATTTTATTGCCTATGATTCCCTTTATAACTAGAAGCATATTATTCATAAAATATTTCTCTAAAATGGGGGGACAAATTACTAATGAAGAAAAAGATAGAGAGTCACATAGATCTTACATTCTTCCCTTGGCTGGATTTAGTTTTGCTGGATTGATCGGCCTAATAGTCGTCGATGCCTCAAAACTCATTCACTATAGTTATCCAATATATTATATTTTCTTAAGTTTTATTTTTTTTATTTTTTCAGCTAACTTACAAAGCTACAAATCAAGACTATGGGAAGACCAGATTGCAACGGGTTGCATAGACATTGCGAACTTCTGCTTAATTTTATGCATAATAAGCCTATTATTTGCAGCTCATATCGACAAGACAATGACTTATACTCTCGCAGTGATTGCGTTTATATTATGGCTATTTGATCATATAATGCGAATGATATTCGAATTTTCTTATTATCATGAAAAGGAAATACAAAAATGAGTACAAAAGACGAAAAGACGAAAGATGTCACTAAGGAGAGAATTATAACAGAGGGGATTGATTTCTGTCGTTGCCCAAAACATGGAATACGATATCCAAAGGGATCTTTTTGTCCGCGTTGCGAATCAGAAAGGAAGAATCCAAAACCCTCTAAATAAATGTAAGGCTTCTGATTCTCTTTCGTCTACTAAACGTACCATGACCCTTTTCCTTTTCGACGACTTTCTCTAGCCGAAAAAGGTAATTTCAGAAGCACGATTTATCCTAAACTGTCGAATTTATAATAATCTCTAATATTATTAATATAAAGTGGTTCATCCGACATTCTTGTGGGTAACAGGGTAAAGATCTAAAGCGCCGCAATGGAAATAGATCGCGACCTTGAAATTCTGGCGGTTCCGGTAGCCGTAGGCCATCTTCTTGATCGTCTGAATCTTGGAATTGAGCCCTTCGCTCACCGCGTTCGTGATCCGATGTCTGAAGTACGTCAGAATCTGAGCCAAGTATTTCCGAAACATTCGGGCCTTTTCAATCACCGGCTCCAGTCTCGAATGCGTCGCCCAGAAAAACCAGGCCTTAAAATGCCGCGCTGCCCAGGCCAAGCGCGTGTAGCCCCAAAGCTCGCGAAAACTCTCTTTGATCGCCCACGCCCGGGCCGTCTTCAACTTCTGCCGGCTCAGGCTCCTCAACCGGCTCTTATGCCTGTCGGGAACGTTCTCCTTCGAGTACAGCCAAAGATATTTGGAGCCGGTCAGCGTCTCGTCGGCCTCCCGCTGAAGTTCCCGATGTTCTTCCTTGCGGACCTCGTCCACCGCCTTGACCATGTGCGTCATCAGATGGTAGCGGTCAAAGACGATCTTCTCCCCGGCGTCGGGAACATGATTCCGAATCGAGGCCAGGTATGGGTCCCAGATATCCACGGCGATGGCTTTGATCTTGGCTCTCTTTTTCTTGGAGAAACGGACAAAATAGCCGTCCAGACTCTCCTGCTTCCGGTCGTCCCCGATATAGTCAACCGCCGCCCGATCCAAATCGTTGACCAGGGTGATGTAATCGTGCCCTTTGCCCACCGACTTCTCATCGACACCGATCGTCTTGGGTATCCGTTTCTTTTTGCGCTTCAGGGATTTGCTTTTTCGCTCTGCACGACTCACGCTCGCATTAAGCGGGGAATCGACACTCCCCATCACGAAAAAGGATAATCCCGGACGCGGATCGAGTCAAGAACAAGAAATTTACCACGAAAGCGGCCGGCGGGCCGGCTCAGCGAGCCGGATGACCACAAATGCGCCTAAAAGACAATAGACCCCCATCCCCCATCAAAACCACTCGTCCTAAAAATACTCCGCCCGCTCTTCGGCCGCCATCAGGGCGACCTCGGTCAAAACTCGCGACGGCGGCGGCTTCTCGGCCACGAACGTCAGCTTCAGGTGATCAATGATCCGGTCCACGGCGGCATAATCTGTGATGAAGGCCACGACCTTCATCGTCCCTCCACACTTGGGACAGACCATCGGATCGACCTCATAGACCTTCCGGATCATGGCCGCCCAGCCCTTGGAAGGGACGGGTTTGAGTTCCTCCTCGACCATCCGTAGGGCGAAAGGATTCCGGCCCGCCTTCCGCACCTTCCCCCGGTGGGCGTTGGCGTACAGGCTATAGTACCGAACCATGACCTGGCCTTTGTCGGGGATGTGCGAGGTCACCCGGGCGATGAACTCCAGATAATCCATCGTCTCCCGCTCTGCGCCGTCCTGGCCGTGGCTATAGCCGACCTTACACTCGGGCTCTAAGAACGACAGTCGCTCCAAGGCCAGGACCGGCCGGATCATGTATTTCCCCACCCGCTCGGCCTCCGGCTTCGTCTTGGCCCGAACCATGCTGTGGACGTTGAAACCGGTGTGAGGCCAAGAGAGCAAGCGCTCCATCCATTCCGGGCTGAGAAGTTCCCGGCCAACGAGAAACGACAGGACCTCCCGGGCGAAGATCTCCGTTAGCCGCGTGTCGTTAATCCGAGAAATCTGATGGAAGACACCCGCCGCGTCCACTCCGCCTTCGGTCACCAGAAAATGGAGGTGGGGATGCCCTCCCGCGCTCTCTCGCCGCCCTTGACAGATTCTGAGCCCCGATTTATGCTTCCGCCCGGTGGAAAAATGCGGCTATTGAGCCGAAACCGTGCCCGCAGGCGGGCGGAGCCGAAAAGCAAATTCTTATCCTCCCGGCGGCGCTCAATTCATTCAGCAGCGCAATCGCGAGCCAATTCCATTGGCCGGTGACGATCCCGTCCTACAAGCAATCGTTCGATTTGAATGCGTAGGGGCTTGTCGAAAAACCCCACTTCGAGGCTTCAGGGGTTAAAACCCCTGAAGAAACCTGTAGTGCTCCTCAAAATTCGGACAGGTCCCTAAGGTGTAAAATTCGCTGCCTCTGAGAGGAGGCGGCAGATGAAACGGCAGCGAAGGCAGTTCAGCGCAGATTGGAAGGCCAAGATTGCCTTGGAGGCGATCAAGGGGCAGCGAACGATCCAAGAGATTGCCTCTCATTACGAAATTCATCCCAGCTTGGTGACGCACTGGAAAAAGCAGCTGCTGGAGGGAGCGTCTCTTCGCGTGGCTGCATATCTTCCGCCGTCTCGTCATCCGCTGGGAATACCACATCCAGAACTTCCTCGGCTTCGTCCACCTCGCCTGCCTGCAACTGCTGCTTAGGCGTCTATGAGACTGCTTTAGTGCCTGTACTGAATCTCAGCTCACTCGACGTGGGCGTGTCAGCCAGGCCAAGGTGGCGGCCAGCAATGTGAGCAAAAGGGCGGGCCATAGATCGGGCGGTCGTGTTAATGAAAGCACGGTCGCCAATCCAACTGTGCAGGTCAGCAGTAGCGCTCCGTAAAAAGTCCACCGCGGCACGAACACTAGCAGCGCTCCGGTGAGGTCGAGTAGACCCGTCAGGTAGCGGAACCACTGGCCCCACCCGAACGCTACGAATGTCTGCACCGTGTGCAGAGAGCCGGTAAGTTTGGCTGCCCCGGTGGTCAAGAATGCGAGGCCTAGAAGTACTCTGAGAACACGGATGGCGATCAGGCGTTTCCTGCTTGCTGTCTCTACCATGGACTTCTCCTTCCCAAATCAAAGCGTGCTTACCGCTTAATGCGGATTTTCACGATCTTTCACCCAGGGATTTTCATGATCATTCACCCATCCCCGGGTTTTATTGATAGAAAATTCCTTTTCTGGCGCGGCGCAGGCCCCTTGCGTCAGGCTCAGGATTATCCCTTCCCCTCACAGGTTTATTGTATTCTCGGCCGAGTTCAGGTGTCAATTGTCCCAGCCGCCGACGGAAAAGGCTCCCGCCGGCCAGTTTTCGCGCGCGACGGCTGAGAAAGCGGCCAAACGCGGCCAGGCCGCTCCCCTCTCCTAATCACCCCCTATTCGTAGTCCCCGCTCTCCTCGGCCGCCATCAAGGCATCCTGCTCAAAGACATGAGACGGCGGCGGCTTCTCGGCCACGAATATCAACTTCAGGTGACCGATGATCCGGTCGACGACCGCAGGTTCGGTAAATGATGGAACAGCACCCGGTAGAGGACCGTGCGCTCCGGATGGCGAGCCTCACGGAGGCTAGGCGCACCGGCAGCGACGAGTTCTTCGGCGACGCGGAGCTCGCGCGCGTGGTGGGATCGACGCCTGCGTCAGACGACTTGATGCACGCGGTGCTGGACGCACACCGCTGGATCGGCGAAGGCACACGCCTCTCCGACGACATCTCGCTCGTCGTGATCGAAAGCGTCGAGCAGGCCGCGCCCGCGGGCGACAGCGCCAGCAAGGCGACCGGTTGAGCGGCAGTCTCAGGGCGCGTTCTGCAGTTGAAGCGTCACGTGTCTCCGGCGGGTCAGGTTCGGAGCGACGACACACTGTGACAACGTTTCGTCACCGCACACGCGAACGCGCCACACCAGCCGGTTGTCCATCTCGGCGTCGAGGATTCTGCCGGTGGCACGATCCACGGTACTTCGCACCGTGAACTCCTCGCATCCCCACAGGACGACGAACCGCGATCCGTCGGCGCGAACCATCTCGAAGTTGTTGCCGACGCTTCCGCAGACCGGCGCTTCCATCCACGGACGGTGCATCCGCCATGCGGCGCCGCTCGGGGGCAGGAACTGCGTGACGAACCTCGCACGTCGCGCATCCAGGGCTTCAAGACGCACGGTCACGACCAACCGGTCTCTCCCGACTCGAAAGCTCGCACCATTCGACCAGTCGCCGATCACGAATTCCGGTCGAGTATACGAGTCGCCGGGAACGTGGACTTTCCGGCTGCCCGCCAGCGGACTCACGGAAAAGAACAGCGTGTACAGATCCGTCACCAGCCCGAGAAGATCCGCGTCATCGGCCCCGGTGAGCGATGCGATGACCGTCCGCGGATGCGCGAGTAGATCGTACGGCGCGAGCGCCATCGGTCGTTCCCCCGCCGCCGTGTCCCTGACCGAGAGCCACTCGACCTGTTCCTGGACCACGCCATCACGCTCGACGACGTTCAGCCGGACGGTCGCCAACAGCTCGGCTGGATCACCTTCAGTGCTCGTGCGCATTTCGTACAGGAGATGGTCGCCGCGTGACAGTCGACGCTCGTACCGATAGGAGTCTTGCCGCGACAACCCTGCCTGAGTGCAGATGAGCAGCGCCCCTCCGACGAATAGCAGACTCGTTCGACGCATCGGTCTCAAATTATAGGTAGAGTGTAAGGATTTGCTTTTTCGCTCTGCACGACTCACGCTCCCATTAAGCGGGGAATCGACACTCCCCATCACGAAAAAGGATAATCCCGGACGCGGATCGAGTCAAGCCGATGGGGAGGAAGCGCTCCCCATCCCCCTCGGCCATCCGCACGAGGGGCTTTGAGGATCCGCACGTTGTTTAAAAAGCGCAGCTTATCCCTTTCGGGATTCCGCGCTCAGCAGTTTTATTAAGAATTTCAGGTCTTCTCGGTCCTTGGGACGGCCGGCGGCCTTCTTCATGCGGATCATATCCTCGAGCGAGGGAAAAAAGACTTCGGTTTTTCCAATCTTGCCGGAGATCTTATGCTTCCAGATATCCTTAAAGGAAACGCCCTTGACGAATGGGTGGATATCGGTTTCCAGGACGTATTGTCGGATGAGGACCTTGTGGGTCAAAAAGTCGGTCTCGTCGAAATCGGCCAGGTCATACCCGAATCGCCGGAGGGCTTTCATGACTCTTCGGATATTGGCCCGCGTCGGCTTAACAAAAAGATCGATGTCCAGCGTGGCTCGAGCATAACCGTACACGGGAAAGGCCGTCGCTCCGATAATGACGAAGATGGCCCTATTTTCTTTTAAATATTGAAGGAGTCGTTCCATACCCATGGCGTCGGAGCATAGTCCGCATTTCCCGGTTTTTTCGTTCCATGAGAAGAAAGCGTTGGCCGGGGGTTAGCGATCGCAAATAGTCCAATTCGAATTCGATCTCGCGGTCATCGTTCGCGGTCTTGAGAAGGAGGATTCCTTTCGCGTTTTTCGTGCGATTCACGCGAATATTATACCACAAAATCAGCGCGGTGACCGCGTTTAGAGACGTCCATAGCCAAGGAAACGGAACGGCCGCGGTCTTTCATTATCCAGAAAGCGCTGGAATCCTATATCGCGGATTTCGCCGATCTCCAGATCGCTCTCGACCGGCTCCGCGACAAGACCGATCCTCTCATTTCGGGTAAAGAACTGACGGGATGTCTGTAAAGGCGAAATATAACCAGGCATGTGACCAGGAGCAAAACTCCGATCTCGCCTGCTCCTTTTATTCCCGGCCCATTCTTTATATAATGAATCGTTCTCCAAGCGCTCGGCAGAAAGGAACGAAGCCGCCATGAAATCCGTTGAGGAGCAATTCGAACACCTGAGAAAGGGGTGCGTCGAGATCATCCAGGAAAACGAGCTCAAGGCCAAGCTCGCCCGCTCGATCAAGCAGAACAGGCCGCTCAAGGTCAAGGTCGGTTTCGATCCGACCGCGCCGGACCTCCACCTCGGCCATACCGTCATCCTGCGCAAAATGAAGCATTTCCAGGACATGGGCCACGACGTCGTATTCCTCATCGGCGATTTCACCGGACTCATCGGCGATCCGTCGGGCCGCTCGGCCACCCGGCCCCCGATGACGCGGGAAGACATCGCCAGGAACGCCGAAACCTACAAGAAACAGGTTTTCAAGATCCTCGATCCGCGGAAAACCATTATCGACTTCAACGCCCGGTGGCTCGGGGCTCTCACGAGCTTCGAGATCATCACCCTTGCCGCCAAGTACACCGTCGCCCGCATTCTCGAGCGCGACGATTTCACGAAAAGATATAAGGGCGGGCTTCCCATCTCGATCCATGAGCTGCTCTATCCGCTCTACCAGGCCTACGATTCCGTGGCCCTCCGCTGCGACGTCGAAATGGGAGGCACGGACCAGAAATTCAACCTGCTTGTCGGACGCGAGATCCAGCGTGAATACGGGCAGGAACCGCAGATCGTGGTCACCCTGCCGCTCCTCGAAGGCCTGGACGGCGTCGAAAAAATGAGCAAATCCCTGGAGAATTACGTCGGCATCACCGAGCCGCCCGGAGAGATGTTCGGCAAGCTCATGTCGGTGAGCGACCCGCTGATGTTCAGATACTACGAGTTGCTGACGGACACGCCGGCGGCCCAAATCGAGAAATGGAAAAAAGAGATCGAATCCGGCCGGCTCAATCCCCGCGACCTCAAAGTCGAGCTGGCCAAATCCATCATCGCGGACTTCTGGGGAACGGAGGAAGCGGGAAAGGCCGCCGGGGAATTCGATCGTATTTTCAAGAATAAAGAAATTCCCAAGGACATCGAAGAGATCGTCCTGACCTCGGCCGAGACCGCCGCGCCCCTGGAATTCCTGGCCCTGCTCGTCGGAAAAGGCTTATGCCCGTCGCGAGGGGAAGCCAAACGGTTGATCCAACAGGGGGGAATTTCGCTCGATGGCGCGCGCATCGAGGACATCGGGCTCAAGATCGAGATCAAGCCGGGACAGGAATATATTCTCAAAATCGGAAAAAGACGCTTTTATAAGATCCTCTCCGCCCAAAGATCTTAGAGCCCGCGGCGCGCCTTTTCCATTTGTCTCGATGTCATGAAGGGTTATCCTTTCATTACTCCGATAGGCACGACTCTCGCGACAAGCCGGCCGAGTCCGGCCTCGTGGGAAACCCGGACGACCTCGTCAACGTCTTTATAGGCCCCCGGCGCTTCCTCGGCGACGCCTTTCCAGCTCGCGGATAGTAGCTCGATCCCTTTTTTCGCCAGATCGTCGCGGATCTGCTCGCCCCGGTAGCGCCGCTGGGCCTCGTGCCGGGACATCAGCCGGCCGGCGCCGTGGGCGGTCGAGCTGAAGCTCCGCTCCTCGGCCTCGGCCGTGCCGGCCAGCACGTAGGACGCCGTCCCCATGCTGCCGGGAATGATCACGGGCTGGCCCACGGCGCGGTAGGCGGCGGGGATCTCCGGCCGCCCCGGGCCGAAGCTGCGCGTGGCGCCCTTGCGGTGGACACAGAGCTTTTTGCTCTCCCCCCCGACCGTATGATTTTCGATTTTAGCGACGTTATGGCAGACGTCATAGACCTGACGCATGCCCCGCGAGTCGCCGAGGACTTTCTGAAAGACGTTCCTCACCCAATGGGCGATCATCTGGCGGTTGGCGAACGCGTAATTCACCGCCGCGCACATGGATCCGTAATATTGCCGACCGAGGGGTGACTTGATCGGCGCATGGATCAGCTCCCGGTCGGGCAAGCCCTCGATGCCGAACGCGTCTTCCATGGACCGGATATAATCCGAGGCCACCTGGTGCCCCAGGCCGCGGCTGCCGCAGTGGATCATGACCAGGATTTGGCCTTTCGCGTCGATCCCAAAAGCCTTGGCCGCGCCGGGATCATAAATGACATCGACTTTCTGGAACTCGAGAAAATGGTTGCCCGCGCCGAGCGTGCCGAGCTGAGGGACGCCGCGCTCCAGGGCGCGAGGCGAAATGTGGGTCCATTCGGCGTCTTTCATCCGCCCTTGTTCCTCGGTCATCCGCAGGTCTTCGCCGGTCCCGTAGCCGTTCTCGACGGCCCATTCGGCTCCCTTGGCCAGGATTTCTTTGAGCACCTTCACACTAAGCCGGGTCACGCCGGCCTTGCCGACGCCCGAAGGGACCTCCTTGAAAATCTCGGCCAGGAGTTCCTTGCGCTTCGCCGTGACGTCCTTTTCCAGGAAATCCGTGCGGAGGAGCCGCACGCCGCAATTGATGTCGTAACCGACTCCGCCGGGCGAGATGACCCCCTCGTCCAGATCGAACGCGGCGACCCCTCCGATCGGGAAGCCGTAGCCTTGGTGGGCGTCGGGCATGACGTAGGACATGCGCTGGATGCCGGGAAGGCAGGCCACGTTCCGGGCCTGCTCGAGGGTCAGGTCGCCCCGCACGGATTCAAGGAGGCGGCGGGAGGCATAGATCAGGGCGGGCACGTTCATCGCGCCCTGCTTCGGCATTTCCCAGGTATTGTCGTCGATTCGCTTTAAATCCATGGGCGTCCCTCACATATCGACCACGACCTGGATGGACCAGCCGCCGCAGTTTTGCTCGATTTTCATCTCGTTATACGTGATCGCTTTGACGACGCCGAAGATATCGACGGAATTTTTCGCGTCGTCGCCCCGGAAGACGGCCTGAAGGCGGAACCCGCTCTCGTCTTTTTCGATCTTCATGTCCTCGACCGAGGCCAAAAGAAAATTCTTGGTCTCGAAAAGAAAGAGGATCTCCTCAAGAAATTGATAAAGAAGCTGCTCGAGGTCGCGGCCCCGCGCCCGGACCGGAAAAGAGGCCGCGCTCCTGATGGGCAACCAATCCCACATCAACGAGGCCGTGGCCAGCGCAGCGTTGACGAACGCCTCCTCGAGCGTCGCGCCGAACGCCCGGAACTTGCCGTCCGCGGGGTGAGGGAGGATCCGGTATTTTTCCATCAGAAGACGCCGGCGATCAGGCTCCCGCAATACGGGCACTTTCCGCCCCGGACGATGTTCTCGTCGACCATGAATCCGTGCCGCCGGATGACCGGCCTCTGACACTGCGGGCAGAGCGTGGAATCCCCTTCGCCCATGACGTTGCCGATATAGACATAGCGAAGGCCCGCTCTTTTGCCGACAGCGAACGCCCGGCGCAGCGTTTCGACCGGCGTCGGCCGCGCCTCCGTATATCGATAATCCGGATGAAACCGGCTGATATGCCAGGGGATATCGGGATCGACGCCAGCGACGAACCCGGCGATATCCTCGAGTTCCCGGTCTCCGTCATTGAGGCCGGGCACGACGAGCGTCGTAATCTCCATCCAGATTCCCAGCTTCTTCATCAAGCGGATGGAATCTAAAACGGGGGCGAGCCTCGCCCGGCAGATCGTTTTATAGGTCTCCTCGCGGAAGGCTTTGAGATCCACGTTGGCCGCGTCCAAATAGGGTTTGATCGCCTCGAGGGCCTCGGCCGTGATGTAGCCGTTGGTCACGAAATGATTGGCCAGCCCGGCTTGTTTGGCGAGCTTGGCCGTGTCATAGGCGTATTCGAAGAAAATCGTCGGCTCGGTGTACGTATAAGAGACGCTCCGGCAGCCCTGCTTCAGGGCGTTACGGACCACGTCTTCGGGAGACAGAGGCTGCCCTCCGGCGCCGGCTTCGTTTTTCGGCGAGGACTGAGAGATCTCCCAATTCTGGCAAAAGGCGCAGCGGAAATTGCAGCCGACCGTCGCGATGGAGAACGCGGTCGTCCCCGGAAGAAAGTGAAAGAAGGGCTTTTTCTCGATCGGGTCCACGTGCGCGGCGATCACCTCTCCGTAAACATGGGTCTCGAGCCTGCCGCCGCGGTTTTCCCGAACGCCGCAGACGCCATATTTTCCCGGGGCGATCACGCACCGGTGGGCGCAGAGGGCGCAGACGACCGTCCCGTCCTCCCGGCGTTCGTAAAACATGGCCTCTTTGATCATATTCCCCTATCGATCCCTTGACTGATCACAATTCCCTCAACCATTCCGGAAAGAGAGAGCCGGATTCAGGCCTCCACCATCGCCGATGGGCAGAGTTCGGCGAGACGGCATTCCGGGCACTTGGGCTTGCGCGCCTGACATATCTTGCGGCCGTGGTTGACCAGCAGATAATTGAAATCGAGCCAGTGCTTTTCCGGGACGAGGCGAAGGAGGTTGCGCTCGATCTTATCCGGGTCCTCCTGCCGGCTCAACCCCAGGCGCCCCGACAGCCTTTTGACGTGGACGTCCACGGCGATCCCCTCGGCCTTCCCAAACCCCGCTGACAGGACGATATTGGCCGTCTTCCGTCCGACGCCGGGAAGAGTGACGAGTTCGGCCATGGTCTCCGGCACGCGCCCCTCGAAGTCACGGACGATCTTCGCCGAGGCGCCGATGATGCTCTTGGCCTTGTTGCGGAAGAATCCCGTCGGCCGGATGTCCCGTTCGAGCTCCGCGCGGTCGGCCTTGGCGAAGGCCTCGACCGTGGGATATTTTCTGAACAGGGCCGGCGTCAGCTTGTTGACCCGGTCGTCCGTGCACTGGGCGCTGAGGATCGTGGCGACGAGGATCTGGAACGGCGTCTCGAATTCAAGAGCGGTGCGACTTTGCGGGTATTCCTTCTCGAGGATCGCGATGATCTTGACGACACGCGCCTTCACCGGTTCCATCTTGACCTCCGAAACACCGCTTTAAAACCCGGACCGATTATCGCCGGATCATCTTTTCGATGGCTCCCCGCGCCCTGTCGGCGATCTCCGGCGGGACCTCGACACGATGGACCATCTGGTCCAAAGCGGCATAGACCTTTCTCAGCGTGATTTTTTTCATGTTGGTGCAAAAGGCCATATCGTGGGCCGGGTAAAAAGCCTTGGCCGGATTCTCCTTCTTCAGCCGGTAGATGATCCCCGCTTCGGTCGCGATGATGATTTCCCTGGCTTCGGTCGACCGCGCTTCCGTGACCATCTTGCCGGTGGAGAGGACTTTATCGGCCAAATCAATGACCTCGGGCCGGCATTCGGGATGGGCCCAGACGACGGCCTCGGGATACGTCTTTTTCTTCTCCCGAATGTCCCGGGCCAGAATGTTGTTGTGGACATAGCAGGTGCCGTCCCAGGGGATGATGATCTTGCTCGCCCGGCGGGCGACATAGGCCGCCAGATTCTTGTCCGGCGCGAACAGGACCTCCCGTCCCGGCAGGCTTTCGACCACCTCGACCGCATTCGACGAGGTGCAGCAAATATCGCATTCGGCTTTGACCTCGGCCGATGTGTTGACGTAGCAGACGACAGGCCGGCCGGGGAATTTTTTTTTCCATTCGACGAGCTCCGCGGCCGTGATCATATCGGCCATGGGACAGCCCGCGTGGAGGTCGGGAATGAGGACGATCTTGCGGGGAGAGAGGATGGCCGCGGTTTCAGCCATGAAATGGACACCGCAGAAGACGATGATCTCCTGCTCCACGGCCGCCGCCTTCCGGCTCAACTCCAGGGAATCGCCGATGATATCGGCGATGTCCTGGATCTCTCCGATCTGGTAGTTGTGAGCGAGGATGACGGCGTTCCGCGCTTTCTTGAGCTCACGGATCTTTCGAGTGAGCGCTTCTTTGTCGAGATCCTCGATCATCGCCGTTTATTTCGCGATCTTGGCGCCGCAGGCGACGCAGTTTTTCTCGGCCCGGTTCGTGTACTTCCCGCATTCCGGGCACTCGACGAAATCGATGTCGCAGTGACGGCAGGAACAAATCTCTTGCATCCCTTCGAGTGGGCCGTCACAGTACGGACAATTGCACTCCTCGTCGTGATCGACGTGCGGCTCCGCCGGAGCCGCGGCCTCCGCGTCCCCGGCGCCGGCGCGGGTTTTCTTCCGGTAATCCTCGATCGCCTTGTGCAGGGCGTCCGCGCCCAGGTTCGAGCAGTGGAGTTTATTCTTCGGCAGGCCGCCCAGCTCCTCGGCCACCTTGTCGTTGGTGATGGCCTCGGCCTCCTCGAGCGTCTTGCCCATAGCCATCTCCGAGACTATGCTCGACACGGCAATGGCCGCGCCGCAGCCGAAGGTCTGGAATTTGATATCGGCCAAACGGCCGTCTTTGACCTTGATATAGAACGACATCATGTCGCCGCAAACGGGATTGCCGACCTGCCCGACGCCGTCGGCGTCGGGGATCACACCCACGTTCCGCGGATTCGAAAAATGGTCCATGACTTTATCGGAGTAGATCATTTTTGACTCTCCTTGAGATAGTCCGTGTAAAGCGGAGACATCTTCCGCAGCCGGTCGATGATCGGCGGGAAGACATCCAGCAGGTATTCGATGTCCTCGGCCGCCGTGCTTTCCAGCAGGCTGAAAACGAGCGAACCCTGGGCCAGGGCGTGATCCAGGCCCATAGCCAGGAGGACGTGGGAGGCCTTGAGCGTCTTGGACGTGCAGGCCGATCCACTCGACGCGGCGACGCCCTTCATATCGAGGCTGAGGAGCATGGCTTCCCCCTCGACGAATTCGACGCAGAAGCTGGCCTGGTGAGGAAGCCGGTTCAGGGGGTGCCCGGTCAACACGACATGGCCGATTTTCCGAGGCAGCCCGTCGATGAGCCGGTCCCGCAGGCCGCGCGACGTCTCCGCCCGCTCGGTCAACCGGGCCGCGGCGATATCGGCGGCCTTGCCCAGGCCGACGATGGCAGGGACATTTTCCGTGCCGCCCCGGCGTCCGCCTTCTTGGACGCCGCCGTCGATCAAAGGCAGGACGCGCGTTCCTTTTTTCAGGAAAAGGGCGGCGCCGCCTTTCGGACCGTAGAATTGGTCGCCGGCCAGGCTCAGCGCGTCCACGCCCAGCGCTTTGACGTCAATGGGAATCTGGCCGGCGGCGGCGACGGCGTCGGTATGGACGGGCACACCGCGCGCTTTGGCGATCCGGGCGATCTCAGCCACGGGCTCGATCGTTCCGACCTCGGCGTTGGCCAGCATGACCGAAACGAGGATCGTTTCCTTGGTCAGGACCTTAGCCACGTCGCCGGGATCGACGGTCCCGGTCTTGTCGACCGGAACGAGCGTTACGGCAAACCCCATTTTTTCCAGGCTCTTGGCCGCGTTGAGGACGGAATTGTGCTCGACCGCGGACAGGACGAGGTGCGTCCCTTTGTTCCGGCCGGCGAGGGCCAACCCCTTAACGGCCAGGTTGTTCGCTTCCGAACCGCTCGCCGTGAAAACGATCTCGGCGGCGGACGCGTTGACCAGGCGGGCCACGCTCTCCCGCGCCTCTTCGACGGCTCCGAGAGCGACTTGGCCGGCCTCATGAAGGCTCTGCGGATTCCCGAAACGCTCTTTCAAAAAAGGCAGCATGGCCTCGAGGGCTTCAGGGAGGAGGGGCGTCCCCGCAATGTGATCGAGATAAACGCGTTTCATTTCCGCTCCCGAAAAACGGGGACGCGGCCCGAATTCTCGAATTCGGACATGTCCCCCTTGAATTACAGGGCGATGACTTCCTTGACTTCGGGGACTTCTTTCTTCAGGATCCGTTCGATCCCCATCTTGAGCGTCAGCTGGGACATCGGGCACCCGCCGCAGGCGCCGGTCAGTCTCACTTTCACGACGCCGTTCTTATCCACCTCGACAAGCTCGACGTTTCCGCCGTCGGCGATGAGCGCCGGCCGGACTTTATTCAAAGCGGCTTCAACTTTTTCCTTCATGGGCGACTCCTTCAGGTCGATCTTAAAAGACCATTATATAGGAAACTCCGGCCGTTTTCCAGGCTTTACTATATTATTCCTATAATGTTAGTGTAATCTGCCCGTGTCAAGAGCATTTGTTCCAACCGCAGTTCGGGCACGTCGGGCACTTCTCGTCCGGGAGCGTCGCCCCGCACTGCCGGCAGGCGGACTGGTAGAGGTCCTTGATATTGTTCTTGACCTCTCCGAAATGGCGCTCCAGGACCTTGGCGATCGCGTCCGGGATCGAGGTCACCAGCCCCCCTTCCGTGAAAATCGGTTCGGAGCCGCCGATCCCCTTCAGTTGATTGACGAGCTCCTTCGGATCCACGCCGCTCCTCAGGGCCAGGGACACGAGCCGCCCGATCGCTTCGGCGTCGGCCATCGTGGTGTAGCCGCTCTTGCCGATGCTGGCGAACACCTCGAACGGCTTCTGATTAAAGTAGGAAATGGTCACATACAGGTTCCCGAATCCCGTCTTGATCTTGTCCGTGACCGAGGTCAGCGTGTCCGGCCGTTCCTGCGGCAGTCGTTTTTCGGCCGGGGCCGTCTTGGTCAGGACCTGGTCCTCGCGGCAACCGTCCCGATAGATCGTGATGCCTTTGGTGCCCAGGTCGTAGGCCATCAGGTACGCTTTTTCCACGTCTTTGAGCGTGGCTTCGTGCGGCAGGTTGATGGTCTTGGATACCGCGTTGTCCACATTTTTCTGGAGGGCCGCCTGTATCCGGATGTGCCCTTCGGGCGCGATATCGTGGGCCGTGACGAAATAGGCCGGGGGCTTTTTCCCCGGGTTCCGGCCTTTCCATTCCTCGTAGAGCGGATGGAAATCCTTGATCTCCGCGTCGATGATATGGGACGTGAATTCGAAGGCGAAGACGGGCTCGATGCTCGATGAACATCCGGCGATCCGGGAGATCGTCCCTGTCGGGGCGATCGTGATGACCGTGGCGTTCCTCATCTTCGAGCCCTTGTACACGGATCGGCCGATGTTTGGAAAGTTCCCGCGAACCGCGGCCAGCTTCCGCGACTCGGCCGCGGCCGTTGTCCTCAAAAAGGACGACAGCTTTTCGGCGAAGGCCAGGGCTTCGGGCGCGTCGTAAGAGAGCTTCATCCTGATCAGGAGGTCGGCCCAGCCCATGATGCCGAGCCCGATCCGGCGATTGCCCATCGACATGGCCTCGATCTCGGGCAGCGGATATTTATTGACGTCGATGACATCGTCGAGGAAGCGGACCGCGATTCCGATCACGGCCCCGAACCGGTCCCAATCGAACGCATCTTTCTGTCCCGCCGTGAAGAAATTCGCGACGTTGATCGAGCCGAGATTGCACGATTCATAGGCATGGAGCGGCTGTTCGCCGCAGGGATTCGTCGCGTCGATCGTTCCCAGGCCCTTGGTCGGGTTGTCCCGATTGATGCGGTCGATGAAGATGAGGCCGGGGTCTCCTCCGGCCCAGGCCGATTCGACGATCATCCGGAAGATCTTGCGGGCATCCTTCCGGTCGACGACTTTCTTCTTGTACGGATTATAAACGGCATAGAAGGTCCCTTTCTTGACGGCTTCCATGAAAGCGTCCGTGGCGGCGACCGAGATGTTAAAATTTCCCAGGGTCTTGCCGTCCTTCTTCATCAGGATGAACTCCTCGATGTCGGGATGGTCGGCCCGGAGGATACCCATGTTGGCTCCCCGGCGCGTTCCGCCCTGCTTCACGGCCTCCGTCGCGGCGTCGATGACCTTTAAAAACGAGATCGGACCGGAGGCGACGCCCTGTGTCCGCTGAACGAAGCTTCCTTTCGGCCGGAGCCGGCTGAAATCGAAGCCTGTCCCGCCCCCTTCCTTATGGACGAGCGCGGCGTTCTTGACCGTTCCGAAAATGGACTCCATCGAATCTTCGATCGGGAGGACGAAACAGGCGCTCAGGCACATCCCCCGCCCGGCGCCGGTGAGAGTGGGACTGTTCGGCAAGAAGTCGCGGGCCATCATGACGTCGAAAAACTTCCGGGTCCACGTCTGCCTGTCCTTGGCGCTTTTTTCGGCCCCGGCGACGATCGTGGCCACTCTCCGGAACAGGTCGGACGGCGATTTGTCCAGGAAATCGCCTTTCTCGTTCTTCAAAAAGTAGCGGGCCTTCAGAATCCGCATCGCGTTCGGGGAGAAACCCTGGGAATCGCTCATGTCCGGTCCTTTCGTCTCTTCCTGTCTTATCGAATTTATAGTAATAGTATGATATAACAAAGGACGCTTTTTTAAAAGGGGTTTTTCGGATTTTAGGCCGTGGCTTTCCCGTCCGAACTCGGGCTTATCAAACGACGATCCTGGGGATTTCCGGGTTGATCCTGGCCAGAATCTCATAGCTGATCGTGCCGGCCAGCGAGGCCAGGTTTTCCGCGGTGATGACCTCCCGGCCGTCCCTTCCGATGAGCGTCACTTCGTCCTCGAGCCTGACGCCCGGGATGTCCGTGACGTCGGCCATGAAGAAATCCATCGCCACCCGACCCCGCACCGCGGCCCGCTTTCCACGGACGAGGACATAGGCCGCGTTGGACAGACTCCGGCCGTAGCCGTCGTAATAGCCGACGGGAACGACCGCCAGGCGCGCGGGCCGGGTCGTCCGGTACGTGCAGCCGTATCCGACGAACACCCCTTTCGGGACCGGTTTGATTTGGGCGATCCTGGCCCGCCAGGATAAGACGGGCCGCAGCTCGAGCGGCTCGCGCTTCTGGAGCCGGCAGGAGAGAAACGTCTCCTTCGACGGCCACAACCCGTACATCCCGATGCCGACGCGGATCATGTCGAAATACGTCGCGGGGAACAGGATCGAAGAGGCCGTGCAGGACATGTGCTTGAACGGGATTTCGATCCCGTTCCGCCGCAGCCGTTCGATCGCCGCGACGAAATTCTTCAACTGAAATTCAGGATAGGCGGACGACGTGGTGTCCTCGATATTGGCGAAATGCGAGGACAATCCTTCGAGGACCAGACCCGGTTGTCTCTGGATCCCCCGGACGAAACGCGGCAGGTCATCGGCCCAGACCCCCTGGCGGTGGGTTCCGGTTTCGACTTTGAGATGGACGTAGGCGGTGACTTTCATTTTGCGCGCGAGCCGGCCGAGGGCCTCGACCGTTTCCCGATTATAGACCGTGAGGCGAAGGTCAAGACGGAGGGCCTCTTCAAGCTCGTAGGACAGCGAGGCCCCGAGGACGAGGATGGGGACGCCGAGACCTAGTCGGCGAAGACGTTTCCCTTCTTCGATCGTGTTCACGCCGAGCCAATCCGCGCCGGCGCGCACGATAATGGGTGAAACCTCGCGAAGGCCGTGGCCGTAGGCATTGGCCTTGACGACGGCCATGAGTTTCCCGTCCCGCCCGATGAGTTTCCGGAACTGGCGGAGATTGTGGACGAGCGCCCGGCGCTCAATCTCGATCCACTGCGTGAAATTTCCGCTCTTCGTTGTCATGATGGTCGGCGAGAATCCGATCTCGGCCTAACTCCGGGGGCATCCGTTTCGCCGGATGGCCGCCAGATCGAGGAGCCCTTCCAGCGCCTCGTCCCGGAGGACCGACTCGTTCCGTTCGACGCCCGTCGAGACAAGAACGGCCTGGGTCTCCGTGAGGTCCTCGAGTAGGCTCAGGTAATCCTTGAACGCCTGCGGCAGAGCCGAAAACTCCTTCGCCCCGTGTACGGGTTGTTTCCAGCCCGGCACGCGGCGGTACTCCGGCGTCACTTTATCCAGAACCCACGACTCCGCCGGAAACCCCCGAAGGACGCTTCCTTTATATTTATAGGCCGTGCAGACCTGGATCTCTTCGAAGCCGTCCAGCACGTCCGGCTTGGTGATCGCGACCCTCTCGATGCCGTTGATCCGGCAGGCATAGGAAACGGCCACCGCGTCGAACCATCCGCACCGCCGCGGCCGCCCCGTCGTCGCGCCGAATTCGTCGCCGCGCTTGGCGATGATTTTCCCGGACTCGTCGAAGATCTCGGTCGGGAAAGGCCCGGCCCCGACCCGGGTCGTGTAGGCCTTCGTCACGCCCAGGACGGCATCGATCTTTGTCGGTCCGACCCCGAGCCCCGTACAGGCGCCGCCCGCCGTGGAATTGGACGACGTCACGAACGGATAGGTTCCATGATCGACGTCCAGCAGGGCCCCCTGAGCCCCTTCAAAGAGAACCGACGACCCGGCCATGATCTTATCATCCAGGAGACGGGAGACGTCCTGGATATGCGATCGCATCGCGGCGGCATAGCCGGCGTATTCCTCAAAAATCGCCCGGGCCGACAGCTCGGGAAGACCATGGCGGAGGAAGAACTCGTTTTTTTCCCGCACGTTCGCGGTGATTTTATCCTTCAGCACGTCCAGATCGAGGAGGTCCCCCGCCCGGATGCCCCGGCGCGCGGCCTTATCTTCGTAGGCCGGGCCGATGCCGCGGCAGGTGGTCCCGATCTTTCTTTCGCCCAAACTCTCTTCGCTGAATTTCTCGACGAGGCGGTGATAAGGAAAGATCAGGTGCGCGCACTCGCTGACGGCGATGTTGTCGGCGCGTATGTCCGCCGCTTTTTTCAGGGCCTCGATCTCTTCGAGAAACGCCTTGGGGTCGAGGACGACGCCGTTGCCGATAAGGCACAGGGTTCCCGGGTGAAGGATGCCTGAAGGGATGAGATGGAGGACGATCTTGGTTCCCCGGACATAGACCGTGTGACCCGCGTTGTGCCCGCCTTGATAGCGGGCCACGACGTCGAAAGACGGCGTGAGCAAATCGACGATCTTTCCCTTGCCTTCATCTCCCCACTGCGTTCCGATAACGACGATATTGGCCATGGCCTTCCTCGCTAAAAATGAACCGCCGCCTGAGCGCGGAACACGTTGTTCTTGAGTTCGAGGCCGTTTTTCTTGTTGATATCGTACTCGATTTTCAAGATGACGTTTTGATGGGGCGCCGCCGTGATACCGAAGGCCCAGACGTCGCGGTCGTCGAAGATGCCGGATCCCGAGGCAAAGGACCCCGCGAATCCGGCGCCGTGAAAGACATCCTCATAACGGAATTTCTCATAGGCGACGAACGGCGCGAATTGGCCGACAGTGATCGAACAGAGGACGAACCAACCCTCGGCCGTTCCCCGGGCATAAGGCGCCGGATTCTCGATCTCGGCTTTCGTGTACTCCCCGCTGAGACGAAAATCGGTGTCGGACCAGGTTACGTCCACGCCCTTGAGCGTGAGGGCCCGCTTATTTTCAGCGTCGAACTTGCCCGTGTAGTACGACAGGCCGGCCTCGAGATTTTGGCTCAGGGCAAGCCCCAGCCGGGCGCCGCGGCCTTTATCGCGGTTGTTGTCCATGAACTGCTGGCCGGCTCGAAGACTCTCCTCCTCGGCGAGGCCGTTTCCGATATACGCGGCATAGGTCAATAGGCCGGTCTTGCCCTCGATGAGGATGCCGACGTCGCGCCAGCTCGTCGGAAAAATCTCGCCGACCGGCAACGGAGCCTGGACCAGGCTCGTCTGAAAAGCGCGGCCGGATTCATTGTACTTGCCGAAGGGAACGAGATAAAGGCCCGCCTTGACGTGGACCGCGTCGGACCAGAGAAAGCCCACCCACGCCTGCTCGATCTCGAACTTCATCTCCGCTTTGGATTGTATTTCCAAAGCGTAGGTGAACAGCGACGATAAATTCCCCGAAAGAAGAAGGCCGGCCTGGACGTTCTGGAAGCTTCCCGCGGAATAGGGGCTTTGGCTCTGTCCCTTGAGAAAATCCAGGGAAAAATAGCCGCTGACCCGGACCTCGGCGGCAAGCGGTGCGGCGATGAGGCCGCCCAGGATCATGATCGAAAGAACTCGGTTTTTCATAAGAGGGAAAAATCGAACGTTTCTTCAAAAATATCGCGTTTCCATTTTTCGACGTTCATCTTCTGGGCGACCGCGCGGGAAATGCCGTTGACGCCGTTCTTCGTTCCCATCCAGATCGCTCCGACCAACGTGTCGTCCTTGAGGACGATCTTTTTATAAATTCCTTCCTCCGGTTTCTCGAATCGGACCTCCTCATACCCGCCGCCCTCGGGGTTCGCGAGCCCGATCGACGTCAGATGGATCCCCATGACCTTGAGGGTGCTGGAAGGGATCGTGCCCTGGTATTTCGTTTTTTGGCCGAGAATGTTGGCCGCGACGATCCGGGCCTGATCGAACGAAGCGGGGATGATTCCGTAGACGCGGCCGGCGTGCTGGACGCCGTCGCCGGCGGCATAGATACCGGGCTTGTCCGTCTCCAGAAAATCATTGACGAGGACGCCGCGATCCGTCTGGAGACCCGCTTCGCGGGCGAGATTCAAGCTCGGCCGGACTCCGGCCGCGACGACGGCCAGATCGGCCGGGATTTCTTCGCCGCCCTTGAACCGGAGCCCGCGAATGTCGGCCTCGCCGATGATCTCTTCGGTGACGACGCCGAGGCGGACGCGGATCCCCAACTTCGCGATTTCGCTCTTGAGAATCGCACCGCCCTGCGGATCGAGCTGCCGCGGCAGGAGCTGAGGGAAGACCTCGGCGACTTCGACGTCCGCGCCCCGCGACTTCAAGGCGCGCGCGGTCTCCAGGCCCAGGAGCCCGCCCCCCAGGACCGTCGCCCGCGGATGGTCTTTCAGATGCTCGATGATCCGCAGAGCGTCGTCGAGCGTCCGGAGGGTGAACACGCCGTTCTTGTCGGCGCCCTTGATCGGCGGGACGAACGACGACGCGCCGCCGGCTAAAAGCAAAATGTCATAGGCGACGCGGAGGCCGCCTTGAATTTCGATCTCCCGCGAGTCGGGAAGGATACGCTTCGCCGGCGTGGCGAGCCGGAGGCCGATCCGCTGCTGCCCGTACCACCGCTCGGTAAACGCGAACAGCCGCGCCAGCGGCAGGTTCCCGGCTATGAATTCGATCAGGTTGGGCCGGGGGTAGTAGATATATTTCTCCTCGGCGTAAATCTCGATCGCCGACGCATTGTCCATCTCGCGCAGAGTCTTGGCCGCAATCGTTCCGGCGAGGCCGTTTCCGATAATGACGATCTTCATGGTCCATCATCCGGCGTCGGTCCGAGATCCGACGCCGATCTTGATCATATCTTCTGGAAAAACTCTTTTCCGACGCCGCACTGCGGGCAGACCCAATCGTCCGGCAGATCCTCGAAGGCGATGCCGGGGGCGATCCCGTTTTCCTGGTCGCCGACCGCGGGGTCGTATACGTATCCGCAGGCTGTGCATTCATATTTTTCCATGACGGGCTCCTTTCCCAAATTCAGTTTTCCTGAAGGACGTATTTTTCATATTCCTGTTCGAGCTTCAGCTTATGCGCTTTCTCCTGCTGGCTCAGGAACTGGAACAGCCGCTTGTGTTCGGCGGCTGTCGATCGGCTCAGGAGAAGCGCATAGAGCTCGGCCGCCTTGGCTTCTTTCCTGGCCGCGAAAATCAGGACGTCCTGGGCCCGGCTCGACGCGGTCATGGGCTCCTCGACTAGATAGTCGCTGAGCTTGAGGTCCGTCACCGCGCGGCCCAGGAGAGGCAGCCGTTTCCCTTCGGCGGTCTCCTGGAGAAGCTTTTTATGACCGAATTCTTCAGCCTGGAGCTCGAGGAAGAGCGCCCTCAAACCGGTGTCGGCCGCTTGACCGGCCCATTCGCCGTAAGCACGGGCGGCATCCTCTTCGCGCCGGATGGCGAAGGCGATGACATCCGCCAGTGTCCGGAACGTCGAGCCTTTGACCCGTTTTTCAGCCACGATATTTCTTCCTTCGATCGTTTCTTTGTTGAAGAATTCCCGTTCGCATCAAGGGACGAGCCTTCGGCTCGCCACTCGCCCGTGGCTTATATCCACGGGCGAGTACGGCAGAACTGGACCCCCGGCAAAGCCCGGGGTCCCGGCCGCCGTCGAGCGGCCTCCCAAAGGATATGAACCGCTCGCGCAACTTTTCGGCAGTTGAATATTCATTATAATTAAAGCCGGGGGGAAGTCAATTTATCTCAGGCTTTCTTTCTTTGGCAGCAGGGGCAGAAAAAGCTGCCGCGGCCGCCGATGACGCGGCGGACGACCCTCGCTCCGCAGCGCGGGCAGGGCAGGCCCCGTCGGCCATAGACTCGATGCTCTTCCTGGAAAAGGCCGTCCACGCCGTCGGCGTCTTTATAGTCGCGAATGGATGAGCCGCCGGCCGCGATCGCCTTTTTCAAGATGTCCCTGATGCCCGTCCAAAGCCGCGCGATCTCGACGGCCTTGAGGGAAGCAGCCGGCGTCAAGGGGTGCAGACGGGACGCGAACAAGATCTCGTCGGCGTAGATGTTCCCGATTCCCGCGAGAAATGACTGATCGAGGAGCAGACTTTTCAGCCTCCCCTTCCGGCGCGCGATCCGCTCGCCAAAATCGCGGATGTCAAGTTCCAAGGGCTCGGGCCCAAGGGCTCGAAGCTCGGCGCTTTCGTCCGGAAACGGAGTGTCCAGGAGCCGCAGAAACCCGAACTTGCGGACATCCCGGAAGCGAAGTTCGCGGTCCCGGTTTCTGAAGGACATCCGCAGGTGCGTGTGAGCATCGCGCCCGGCGCTCTTCCGCGCCCAATAAAACTGGCCCGTCATTTTAAGATGGAAGAGGAGATGAAGATCACCGGAGCAGGCGAGGAGGAGCATTTTTCCGCGGCGCTTGACGCCGGTGACCGCCGCCCCCCGGAATTTCCGGAGCGCGGTCGCGTCGTCGTTTCTCAGGAGCTTCGGCAGAAACAGCTCGATTTCCGCGATCGTCAGGCCGACGATCTTTTTGCGCAGGCTCGCCGCGATCGTCTCGACTTCGGGCAATTCCGGCATGCCGCTATTCTACGTTCCGCGACGCCTTTTGAAAAGGGGACAGGGAATCATGTCCCCGAAACTGTACTACGGTCAGGCGTTTTAGTTCTTGATTTACGGCGGCGATTATTTTAATATCTTGACTTACCATGAACATCCATAGCCTCCTGTTGTTCGTCGCGGGATGGATCGTCCCGGGACTGGGCCACGTCCTCCAGAAGAAATATTGGAGGGGGGGGATCTTTTTCGTCTCCATCCTGGCCATGACGTTGATCGGCCTGTTCATGGGCGGCAAAATCTACGGCTTCCAGACCGAGAATCCCCTGACCATCCTCGCCTTTTTCGCCGACCTCGGCAACGGCCTCATTTATCTCCTCGCCCGCCTGGCCCGATTCGGCCAGGGCCAAATGAAGGACATGCTCCGGATCACCTTCGAATACGGGACGGCCTATCTCGCCGGCGCCGGCCTGCTCAATTTCCTCATCGCCCTGGACGCTCTCGACATCGCCATAGGAAAAAAGAAATGATCTTCGAAAGCCATCTTTTTTCCATGATCCTCTATGCCTTCTTCGTGGCCGTCGTGCTGGCCCTGCTCCGCCGTGAGGGGAATAAAGCGCGGATTCGATACGGGATTTTCCTTTTCCTCATCATGATCGGCGGCGCCTTCATCTTCGGCTGGATCATGTACCTCTTCACCCTGTGATGGGCGGGGGCGCATCGCTTCGTCCTTCTTTTCCTCATAATCATCGCGATCGGCCGGATTATTTGTTATAATTTCTCCGGATGATCGAGCTTTATCACGTCTGGAAGCAGTATCAAAAGCCCCACTGGGCTCTCGCGGACGTCACCCTCTCGGTGAAAAAAGGGGAATTCTGCTTCATCACGGGCCAGAGCGGCTCGGGCAAGACGACGCTCCTCAAGACCATCTATCGCGAGGTCATCCCCACGGAAGGGCAGATCATCATCGGCGGGAAGAACATCCTTCGGATACCCGACCACAAGATCTATTCCATCCGGCGGCATATGGGCATCGTCTTTCAGGACTTCCGCCTCCTCTTTCACAAACGCGTCTTCGACAACGTGACGATCGCGTTGCGGGTTCTCGGCGCCGCGCCCCGGGACATGAAAAGAAAGGCGTTCATCGCCCTGCGCATGGTCAACCTTCATCATAAAATCTGGGACTATCCGTCCCAGCTGTCCTACGGCGAACAGCAGAGGGTGGCCATCGCCCGGGCCGTCGTCAACAATCCCCGGATCCTCCTGGCCGATGAACCGACCGGCAACCTCGACCCGGCGCTGGCCCACGAGATCTTCGGCCTCTTCCGGGAAATCAATAAGCAGGGGACCACGGTCGTCATCTGCTCGCACGACAAGGAATTGATCCGCCGCTTCGGCGGCCGCGTCCTCTCCCTTCACGAGGGAAAACTTCACGGAAAGGATTCCCGTTGATTCTCCAAAAAGTGAAATATTATACAAGGGAAGCGCTGCACAATCTGTGGCAATTCAAGACGCGCCATTTTTTTTCCCTGACCATCATCGGCCTGTCCTTCGTCATCATCGGCGTCTTTCTCTCCCTATCGAACAACCTGCGTTTCAGGGCCGGCGAGCTGTCGAAAAACTTGACCGTCGTTTTTTATCTCCATAAGAACGTGACGGCGTCCGAGCGCGGCCTGATCGAGGACGAGGTCCGTCGATCCCCTCTCGTCGGGGCCGTGCGCGCGGTCGGCCCGGAGGAGGCCTCGGATAAATTCGTCAAGGACTTTCCAGAGCTCAAGGACATCCTCCTCAACTTGAACGGCAGCCCCTTTCCCGCTTCGATCGAAGCCTCGCTCAAAGACCCCGGCCTATCCACCGAAAAAATCCTCCAGTTCATCGCCGAAGTGAGAAAGAACGCGAGCGTGGAAGACGTTCAGTTCAACCGGGATTGGGCCGATAAGATCCGCTCCCTCGGCCGCCTGGCCGAGGCCGTCGGGCTTTTCCTGGGAGGGATTCTCGTTCTCGCCTCGTTCTTCATCATTTCGAACGTCATCAAGCTCAACGTCCTCGCCCGGAAGTCCGAGATCGAAATCCTCCGCTTCGTGGGCGCCACCAACACGTTCATCCGGATTCCCTTTTTTCTCGAGGGCGTGATGTTGGGCGTCGCCGGCAGCGTGCTCTCGCTTCTGATCGTTTTTATCCTCATCAAGATCTTTCCGTTCTATTTAGGCTCTTCGCTCGGGGCGCTCAAGGAGATCGTCGGCTTCCGTTATTTGACGCCGGCCCAGGCCCTCGCGCTTGTCTTCGGAGGCGGGAGCGTCGGCTTCCTGGGCGGCCTGAGTTCTCTCGCCCGCTTCCTGCGCATTTGAGCACGAACAACATGAAAAGAAAGAAAGGGCCCATGTTCAAGGATTTGGCCCGCTGGAAAGGAAAAAGGCAGGGGGCGAAATTGCCTTATCCGGCGAAAGATCTGCCCGCGGCTGGGGGAAAAGCTCCGGAGTCGCCTCGACGAGATTGACAGTCCCGGGCCGCCTTCCGTTGACATAGCCTCCCCGTTAGCCTACAATTTTATAAAAATGGCATCCCTCGGACAGGAACTTAAAAGAGAGCGCGAACTCCGCGCGGTTTCGCTCAAAGATATTTCGGGCCAGACCAGGATCAACGTCCGCTACCTCCAGGCCCTGGAAGACGACAAGCTGGATCAACTGCCCGGCACGTTCTTCATCAAAAGCGTCCTCCGCTCCTATTCTAAATGCATCGGCGTCGATGAGAACTACTTCGTGAACAAATACCACGAAGACGTCCTCATCCAGGAGGACGCTCAGGAGAAGGAACGCCGGAGAAACGAATTCGTTCCCTCCGAGCCAAAAAAAAAGAAAATCTGGCCCTGGATCCTGGCGCTCCTTCTGGCGATCATCGTGACGGCCTGCGCCGCGGCGTATGTCTTCATCATCAAACCGCAAAAGGACAACCGACCCGTCCTTCGGAAACCGTCCGCCCCGGCGCTCGAACAAAAGATCACGCCGCCCGAACAACTCCGCATCGTCGATCCCGCCCCGCGGGAGAAGACCGCGGACAAGAAAGCCGGCCGCTGACGACGAACCATGGACAACCCGAAAAAGACAGGCTCTCGCGCGATCGGGGGCATCATCCTCATCCTCATCGTTCTTTTCCTGATCATCGATTTCTTCCTCCGCCGATCCACGATATTCTCGCCGACTAACGTCACCGATATCCTGCTCGTCCTGCTCCAGATCGTCGTTCTCCTTCTGGCCCTGATCCTCTTCTTCGTCCTCGGGCGGAACTTGATCAAGCTCTATCTCGAGCGCAAGCGGAAGGTCGCCGGTTCGCATTTCAAGACCAAGCTCGTGATTTTCTTCACCGCCCTGTCCTTCATCCCCACGCTCCTGCTCTTCCTCTTCACGAGCGACCTGATCAAGCGCAACATCGAGCAGTGGTTCAATCCCGACATCAACCGGATCCTCGACGACGCCAAGAACGTGGCCGACGGATTCTATATCACGACCTCCGATCTCACGCTGCACTACGCCAAGCAGTTGAGCGCGGAGATCAAGCGCCAGAACCTGGTCGCGCCCGAGAATCGAGCGAAGCTCGAGGCCTTCATCCGGGCCAAGCTCGGCGAATACAACCTCGACGAGATCGGGATCTTTGTCGAGGACGAGGAGCTCTTTACCTATTTGAACCCCAACCTGCCTCTCCAGGATTACCAGGATCTCAAGGCCAACGCCATCAAGCTGGCCCATCTCGGCGAGACGGTCAACGATATCCGGCCCATGGGGACCGGCGAATTCGTGCGGAGGGGCGTCTCGGCCGGCCTCCCGAACATCGGGAACGTCCTGGTGACCACCGGCAAGTTCCTCCCTCAGAATTACGCCCAGAAGATCAACACTCTGTCGGCCTTCGTCCAGAGATACCGCCAGCGCAGCCAGAAGGACATGTTCAAGACGGTCTATCTCATGACGCTCGTCTTCGTCACGATGCTGATTGTCTTCGCCGCGACCTGGATCGGCTTCCACATCGCCCGGAGCATCACCGTGCCGATCGAGAAGCTGGCCCAGGCGACGAAAGAAGTCTCCAAGGGCAACCTGACGGTCAGGGTCGAAGACCCGGCCTCGGACGAGATCGGGACGCTCATCGATTCTTTCAACCAAATGATCTTCGACCTCAAAGAAGGGCAGCAAAGCATCGCCCAGAAAACGGCCGAGCAGGAGGCCCGTAAACAGTACATCGAGACGATCCTTAACACCATCAACACGGGTGTCATCGCCCTGGACGCACAAGGGGCCATCACCACGATCAACCCCGCGGCGCACGATATGCTGGCGCTTCCGGATAAGTCCGTGGAGGGCCGTCATTTTAAGGACGTGCTGAGCCTCGACCTCTACAAAGACTTCATCAAGAACATCGACTCGGCCATGAAGGCCAAATACCGCCTCTCGGACAAAGAGATCCGGCTCGTGCTCAACGGCCAGCAGACGACCATTTCCCTGACTGTCTCGCCTCTCAAGCAACCGGGTCGGGAATTCTCCGGCATGATCATCGTCCTCGACGACCTGAGTCAGCTCATCAACGCCCAAAAAATCGCCGCGTGGAAGGAAGTGGCCCAGCGCGTCGCTCACGAAATCAAGAACCCGCTGACGCCCATCCAGCTCAACGCCGAGCGGATCATCAAGAACCTCAAAAAAGCGGATCCCTCTTGCGGCGAGATCGTCGAGCAGGGCGCCCGGGTCATCATCCAGGAGGCCCAGACGATCAAGGCCCTTGTCGACGAATTCTCGGATTTCGCCCGCCTGCCCAAGATCAACTTCCAGCCGGCCTCCCTTCACGACATCATCGGCCAGGTCGTGACGATGTTCCGCGGCATTTTCGCCGACGTCCAGTTCGAAGTGGCGTTCTCCGAGGCCGTGCCGGCCTCTCTCCAACTCGATACGGAGCAGATGAAGCGGGTTTTTATCAATCTGATCGACAATGCTATTGACGCCATGAATAAAAAAGGTAAAATCTCCATTCACACATTTTACGTTCACGAGGCCCATCAGGTGAAAATCGAAGTTGCGGACACGGGACCCGGCATCCCGATCGAGGACAAGGACAGGCTTTTCCTCCCCCATTTCTCGACGAAGAAGAAGGGGACCGGGCTGGGGCTGGCCATCGTCAGCCAGATCATCAAGGAGCATAACGGATCCGTCCAGGCGCAGAACAACCGGCCGAACGGAGCCAAATTCATTATCGAGCTGCCCGCATGAACCAGGAACACATCCTCGTTATCGACGACGAAACCAGCATCCGCTCCTCGCTCCAGGGAATCCTGGAGGACGAGGGGTTTTCCGTCCAGACCGCCAGAACTGGCGAGGACGGGCTGGCCCTTCTCAAGACCCGGAATTTCGGCCTCGTCCTTCTCGACATCTGGCTCCCGGAAATGAACGGCATCGACGTTCTCCGCCAGATCCGCTTGCTCGAAGAGCACCCCAAGGTCGTCGTCATCTCGGGTCACGGCACCGTGGAGACGGCGGTCAAAGCGACGAAGCTCGGCGCGTTCGACTTCCTCGAGAAGCCGCTCTCGCTCGAAAAGGTCGTCCTGACCGTCAAGAACGCGCTGCGGCAGTACAAGCTCGAGCAGGAGAATATCCAGCTCCGTGAGCGCGTCAAGGCCCGTTATCACCTCGTCGGCAAGAGCGCCCCGATCCAGAAGCTTCGGGCCGAAGTCAAAAAAGCCGCCCCGACGAACGGCCGCGTCCTCATCTGGGGCGAGAACGGCTCGGGGAAGGAGCTCGTCGCGCATCTCATCCACCAGCTGAGCAAGAGGAAGGAGAAGCGGTTTATCGAGATCAACTGCGCGGCCATTCCCGACGACCTCATCGAAAGCGAGCTCTTCGGCTACCTCAAAGGTCATACCGCCCACGCCGCCAAGGACAAGCGCGGGAAACTCCTTCTCGCCGACGGCGGAACGCTCTTCCTCGACGAGATCGGCGACATGAGCCTGAAGACGCAGGCCAAGCTGGTCAAAGCCGTGATCGAACAGAAATTCGAGCCCCTCGGGTCGAACGACACCGTGAAATTCGACGCGCGTATCATCGCCGCCACGAGCAAGAACCCGAAGGACCTGATCTCTCAAGGCAAATTCCGGGAGGACCTGTTTTTCAAGCTCAACGTCATCCCGATGCATATCCCCCCCCTCAGGGAGCGGACCGAGGACATCCCCCTGTTGATTCACTATTTCCTGAAATATTATTCGCTCGAATACGGCAAGAAGCCGAAGACGATGACCAAAGAGGCGCAGAAGGCCTTCCTCAACTACGCCTGGCCCGGCAACGTCAGCGAGCTCATGAACGTCATCGAACGCTTCGTGATCATGGTCGAGGACGAGGCGATCGATGTCGCCCATCTCAACCTTCTCGTCGAAACGCGGGAGCAGGAGCAGACCCCCGGCCTCCAGCCGTTTCCGTCCCTCGGGCAGGCCACCCGGAGCTTCGAGCGGAAATTCATCCTGCGGACGCTCCTCAAGAACAACTGGGACATGCCCAAGACCGCGGCCGAGCTCGACATCCGGCCCGACGCGCTCAAAGACAAGATCAAAGCCTATCAGATCACTTTTCTCGATTGACCACGGCGCCATGCCCATCGACCGAGCGGAAGCCATCGTCCTACGGACGTACAACATCGGGGACCAGGACAAGATCGTCCTCTTTCTCAGCCGGGACAAAGGCGTAATCCGGGGCGTGGCCAAGGGCGCCCGCAAGTTCGGGAACCGTTTCGGGAGCGCCCTCGAACCCATGTCCCACGTGACCGTCTTCTTTTACGAGAAGGAGCGCCGGGAGCTGGTCACGGTGAGCAACTGCGACCTCATCGAATCCTTTTTCGAGATCCAATCGGACCTGAAGGCCGCTCTGGCGGTTTCTTATTTCGCCGAGCTCATCGAGGAGTTCGTGCCGGGGCGCGTGCGGGAGGATGTCATCTTCCGCCTCCTGCATTCCATCTTGCAGGCGCTTGCCCGGAAAGGCGACATCGGCCTGCTGACCCGGTACTTCGAGGCCTGGGTCCTCCAGGTCAACGGTTACCTGCCGGATGTCCATCGCTGCAAGAAATGCCGGAGGGCGCTCGGAGAAACCGGCTGGCTTTCGCCGAAAAGGGACGGCATCTATTGCGACGCCTGCGCGCCGGCGCGGAAGGACGAGATCGGAGGGGAGCTGCCGCGCTTTCTCGACTGGGCCCGGAAAAACCCGCCTTCAAAATCCGGGGAAAGCCCCTTCACTCCGGCCGAGCTCAGGGCCGTCCAGAAAAGCCTGCAGGCGATGATCGTCTATCACCTGGAGCGGGAGCCGAAGAGCCTCCGCTACATCAAAGACGGATGAGCTGAACAGGGACGATCACTTAAAAAAATACAGAATGCCGACCGCGGTCGCGATCCACAGGACGATCGCGGCGGCCAGCGGCTTGTCCTTCAAGATCAACTCCTCGGGGCTTCCGCCCAGTCCTTTCTTGTGAACCAGGTAAAGATAGCGGAAGATCCCGTAGAGGACGAAGGGCGTCGTGTAGATGAGGTGCGAGGTCCCGAATTTTTTGATCGTGTCCTCGGAAATCGTGTACAGACAATAGGCGATGACCGTCGAGGCCGTCACGACGGAAATCATCTGGTCGAGAAGGTAGGCGTTGTATTCCTTGAGAATGGGCCTGTGGCTCGCGGCGTTCTCTTCGAGGAGCACGAGCTCGTGCCGCCTCTTGCTCAGAGCGATGAAGAGAGCCAGCAGCGTCGTGCAGATCAGGAGCCAGGACGACAGCGGCACGTCGATGACCAGGCCGCCCGCGACGACGCGGATGACGAAACCCGAAGCGACCAGGAAGACGTCCAGGATCACGACATGTTTGAGCTTGAGCGAATAAGCGATCTGAAGGGAAAAATAGACCGCCGCCGCGGCGAAAAATCCCGTGTTCAAGACATACGCGCAGCCCAGGCTGGCCACGGCGAAAACGACGGCCAAGGCGATCGCCGGCGGCCGTCCGACCCGGCCGGCCGCGATCGGGCGCCGCGATTTGTTGGGATGGAGACGGTCCTCCTTGAAATCGAGGACGTCGTTGACGAGGTAGAGCGCCCCCGAAAGGAAACAGAAGATCGCGAACGCGGCCGCCGTCCGCATCAAGAGGGGAACGTCGGTTATTTTCCGGGAAAAGATCAGCGCGGCGAAGACGAAAAAGTTTTTGGTCCACTGGGCCGGCCGAATGGAATGGATGACGTCCCTGATGTTCAATCGTTCCTCTCTTGCCTTTTCATTCTATTCAAAACGCCGTTTTTCTGCAAAGAAAAATTCTCCGGAGGACGCGAAATAAAGGGATGAACGAATCGGGCGACCCGAGGAATTTCGGAGCGCTCTTCGTCAGAAGTCCGTAGTCGGAGTGAAGCTCGAAGAGTTCTTGTTGATATAGAGGAGCAGGATCCGGATGGCTATAAAGATGATGCCGCCGGCCATGGCGATGGAATAGAACGTCAGAAACGAGACGTACAAGATGGATTTTCTCCGGCTCAGATCCTGGGAGAAGAGCAGGTCGGTGACAGTTTTACCGAAGAGAATGATCATGATGACGACGGCCCCGGCCGCCCGGTAAAAATACTCCATGGACTTGAGGAGATCGACTTCTTTGAGGGTGATCAAGGGCATGATGAGCCAGGCCGTGAAGACCCAGACGAGAAATATATAGAGGGTCCTCATTTCCTTCTTGCTCAGGATGGTCTTGATATCTTCCATTTGATAGAAGCATATTCCTCATGGAGACCGGAGTCAAATGAATTCATCCGGATCGGGCCGCGGGCCCCCCTCCATCCGGGAGGAGAATCAAGGGATGATGTCCCAAAAACATCCGGCAATCGGAGGATGTCCCCATTCCCATGAAAATAGAGTAAAATAGAGCGCTGTTCGATCATGAAAAAAGGCACGAACCACATCTCGGGCATCGCGGGCGGGCTCGCCTTTGTCTTTTTCCTGCTCATTCTCGTCTTCGATTTCGCCGACCAGGGCCTGTTCAGCCCCCTCGTCAACCCCCTCCTCGAGGACTTCTTCCGGGTGACGACGAACGTCGTGCCGCTCGGCTGGATCACCTTCGTCTTCACTCTTCTCTCAGCCGCATCCATGATCGTCGCCGGCCTTTCCGCCGACCGGAAATCCCGGGTGAAAATGTGCGCGGTTGGAGGCTTGATCTACGGTCTCTTCTCGCTGCTGACCATTCTGACGCCGCACGGGCGGGCCGGCTACGTCTTCTTTTTTCTGACCCGGGCGATGAACGGGATCGGCATCGGCGTCGTCGTGCCTGCCGTTTTTTCGCTCGTCGGGGACATGGCCAAGCCGGCCCGGCGCGCGACGGCGTTCGGGTTCATGTCCGTGGCCATGCTCGTCGGGCGGATGGCTGGCTTTGCCATCGCCGGCGCTCTGGGACGCGACTGGCGGGCGGCTTATTTCATCGTCGGCCTCATCAATCTCGGCCTGGCCGCGGCCCTCCTCGCCGTGAGGGAGCCCAAGCGCGGCTCCCGGGAAACCGAGCTCGAAGAGGTCATCGGCAAAGGCGCCGAATACCGGTTCCGCATTTCGATAAGCGACGTCCGCCTCATCCGGTCCGCCCGGAGCAACTTCTGGCTGATCGCGAATTTCATCGACGTCTTCCCCGGCTCGATCATCCTTTTCCTCATCTTCAAATACATGAAAGACACGCATAACATGGAAGCCGCAACCGTGAATTTCACGATCCTGATCGTCTTCCTGGCCGGCGCGCTGGGAGCCGTCGTTTTCGGCCGGCTCGGCGACTGGGGCTTCCAAAAGGACCGGCGGGCCAAAGTCATCGTCGCGCTGTTCTGCAACAGCTTCCCGATCGTTTTCATGATCTTCTTCATCGCCTCGAAAGTCTGGATTCCGTCGAACGCGACGCTCTCCCAAGCGCTCGCCGCCCCCGGGATGTGGCCGCTCGTCCTGGCCATTGCCGCGGCCATGTTCATCAATCAGGGCGTGAACCCCAACTGGTACGGCTCACTCACGGACATCAACCTGCCCGAGCACCGGGCCGCAATGATCTCGCTCGCGTCCGTGATGGACATGATCGGCGGCGCGCTCGGCCCGCTCGCGGCCTCCTATATCGCCACGCTCTGGGGTCTGAAAGCGGCGATGGCCTCGGTCCTTGCCTTTTGGGCCCTGAACGTTCTATTCTGGCTTCCGGTCCTGGCCCACATCCGCGGCGACCTGGAGCGCGTCCACGGCATCCTGGGCGAACGGGCCGCCGAAATGAGAAGGAGCCTGACGCGAAATGGCGCCTGAAAGAATCTCGATCCTTTATAACCCCTCGGCCGGGATGGGCCGGGCCCTCAAGAGAAAGCTCGAGCTCGAGCATCTGCTCCGTCATTTCGAGGTCCGCTATGATTTGATCATGACCCGGAGCGAAGAGCATCTCCGGAAACTGACGCGCGACCACGCGCGGACCTACCGGACCGTGGTCGGGGCCGGCGGCGACTCGACCTTTCACATCATGATCAACGAGATCATGAAAGCGGGAACGGAAGTGAACTTCGGCCTGATCGGCGTCGGCTCCTCGAACGACATCCCCATCGAATTCGGCGTCGATTCCTTTGAAAAGGCCTGCCGGGCTTTAAAGACCGGACACACGCGGAGGATCGATCTGGGCTGCGTCCGCGAAGGCCAGGCGCCTCTCGCCTATTTCATAGGCCAGGCGAACACCGGCCTCGGGGTATTCGTCAACATGCGGGTGGCGGAACTGGCCGTCCGAAGGCCCTGGCTGGCCAGGAGACAGACCCTGGCGGGCATTATGGGAGTCTGGAAAGCCTTTCGTTCGAAGACGATACCCATGCCCCTGCGGGTGGATTCGGAGGCCGGGCGGGCGGACGGCGATTTCGTCGCGGCGATCTTCAGCAACATCAAATTCTGGGCGACCGGCAAAATCATCAACCCGGAGGCCGTTCCCGATGACGGGCTCCTGAACGCCTGCTTGATCGAGCCCTGCTCTTTTCTCCGGCTTGCCCGCATCTCTTCGCTGGCGGGCAAGGGTCGTCACCTCGAAGCCAAGGAGGTAAGAACTCTGCGGGCGGCAAGCTTCGAAATCACCTCGGAAAAACCGTTCGAGATCCAATCGGACGGTGAAATCATAAAAGCTCCCGATGGGCGTTCCGCGTTCAAAAAAATCTCCCTATCCGTCGTTCCCCGAGCGCTGAACCTGGTCTGCCCCTAGGCCGGAGATCCTCGCCACGATTCCCTCTCGCCCGCCTTCGACCTCGGGCGGTTTTGTCACCACTTATCCCGGCGGACAATTTCGTCCATCGATTTCCGCGAAAACGGCAGCGGCGCCTCGCCGGGATAGCCGATCGGCGTCATGGCGATGGGCTCGATGCTTTCAGGCAGACCGAGGACTCGCCTGACCGCCGCCGGATCGAAGGCGCCGATCCAGCACGTCCCCAGTCCTTCGGCCGTCGCGGCCAGGACCAGGTGTTCGAAGGCGATCGATACATCCACGTCCAAATAGCTCTTCCCGTCACGCCTGACCCAGGCCTTCGCGGGCTCGCCGCAGGCGCAGACGATGACGGGCGCCGCGGTGAACCACTCCCGGCCGTAAGCGTCTTTCAGCGCTTGTTTGACTTCCCCGTCCTTCACGACGATGAAGTGCCAGGGCTGAAAGTTCGCGGCCGAAGGAGCGATCCGGACGGCTTCTAGGATCCGGTCGAGCTTTTCCTGTTCCACGGGAATTCGTTTATACTTGCGGATGCTCCGCCGCGTCCTTAAGACTTCATAAAAATCCATGGTCCTTACCTCCTTCCGTCCCGCGCCGGGCATCGCGGACCAGCTGCTCTTTGATCCACATTCTCAGGAGGGTCGTATAGTTCATCCCTTTGCGTTTGGCGATTCTTTCGACGGTTTTGACGTCTTCCGGGTCGAGCCGGATGGCGACCGTTTTTTTCACCCTTTTAACGAGAACGATCTCGTCGTTTTTTATGTCCGTGGTGTAATCCTGAAACGTATGCGACTTCCAGTATGTCGCGGCCTGTTCCTGCGTTTTAAAACGAGGGATCTTTTTCATCTTACCCACCTCATTTCAAAGAAGCTTCGAATACTCTATCCATACCGAAAAAGATCCGCCATGGCAAGTCTTTTGGAGACGGAACGCTCGCGCCTCTTTCACTTCGCGAAGAACATCTTCATCGCGCCGAAATCGATCGTCCAGGCGTAGTTCCGTAAAAACTGGTGACTGATGAGCCCGTCGTTGATGAACCCGTTTCGCCAGTAGCTCTCGGGCGGAGTGAGGCCGTATTCTCCCTTCATGTTCTCCAGGACGAGCGGCCCCAATCCCAGCCGCTTCACCGGAAACTGCCCCGTGGCGAATCCGGCGCCGCCTCCTCCCCCGATGCTCCCATCCTGGACCTTCGTCTCGGGAACGGGAATGCCCGCGTATTTCAGCGTCTGGATCGGGGCCGCGAAGGCCGCTTCGCTTGCCAGCCCGGAATCCACGAAAAAGACGAGCCCATCCTTCCCGTCGAGACTCCCTCGGGCCATCATGAAGTGGGTCACCGCCAGGGCGAACGGAATTGCGACGACCGTTTTGCCCGCATCATCCGCCGCCTTCAGCGCGTCCTTTCGCCCTTCATCATCCGCCCGCCGGAGCACCAGCTGCTCGCCCGGATAATCCAGGGTCGCCAGAAATTGTTTCAGGACGCCCGTTCCCAAGATCCCTCCGATCGTGTACCTGCCGCCCGCGAATCCCTTGGAGAACCTCTGCGTGGGAAGGATCGAGATCGGGACGGACTTGAGCGTCACGTCGCCGATCTTCAGCGAATCCGCCCGGCCGAACCCGACCTCCGCCTGCTTCCCCCCGGCGAACGTCCCGGTCATCGAGGAGATGGGCTTGATGCCCATGGCGGCGGCAATCTCGTTGTCCAGCACGAACATGTCGGCGCCCGTGTCAATGAGCGCGAAGATCTTCTGACCCTGGAGTTCGACCAAGATGACCGGCAGGGGATCGGTCACGAGGAACGGCGCCTTCGACAGCCCAAAATCTCCGGGCCAGACGACCTGATAAGGCCGAGTCTCGCCGAACGCCCGCATCAGATCCCAGTGCGGCAGTTTGATCTTGCCTTCCAGTCCTTTGAAAAAGTCCGCCGTCTTCGCGTATTGGTTCGTCTGATAATAGACGAACGCCAGCTTCGATTCGGCCTTGGCCCTGGTCCCCAGGTCGCCGGGATTCAGATCGATGATCTTTTTGCAGGCGCTTTCCGCTTGATCATAATGACCGAGGAGATAATCCAGGTCCGCGGCCAAAAAGAGCGCGTCGTTCGACGGTTTCACGGCCTCGAGGAGCGGAAGGAGGAGGGATTTCGCTTGATCGAACTCGCCCGATTGATAGAGAAGGCGGGCAAGCCGAAAGCGTGAGTCGGCACAGCTCAGATCTTTATGGAATTGGTCCTGGGCGGAAGCGATTTCGGTCAGTATCTGTCCGCGATCTTGCTCCGGCGGCGGAGTCGGCTTGTTCTGCGGCGCCGGCGCTTGCTCGAAGCTCGGGGCCAAAAGGAGTGAAAGAAAAATCCATGTCAAAATCGCGCGGTTCAAACTGAATTTTGGAATCATCGGCTCATTCCTCTCTCTGGAATAAGAACTATTATAGTGCTTTTATCGTTTCAAAAGGTACTGACACCTTAGGACCTTACTATGATCCCACCGAGACGGAAGCTCAGGATAATCCCGCTCTTGTTCTGAAAACGGAGAAACCTGGATTTGGATTCTTTGAGAGAGGAGGAGGCCTTATTATCGCAGTCCGAAATGCGTGTTCCAAAAGATAAATCTGCCGAAGCTTCGACAAAATGACACGAATCGACGGAGCCGTCCGTCATTTGATTTGAATAGAAGGAAACCCACAAGATGTTTCATGAATTGTGAAAATTCCATAAGGATTAAGACGAGCCGAGTTTGACAATTAGTGTGTAATTATGTATATGTGTAATTATGGAACGAACAAAGATGAAACGCGTCAACGTCATTATTGAAAGCGAGATCTATGAAAAAGCCCGGGCCGTCGCCTTCGTCAGGAAAGTGAGCATATCCGAGATCTTCCGCAAGGCGATCAAGGAATGGATGCAATCTCACTTGGATAAAAGAGCTGTGCTTCTTCTCTCGGAATCCGATGAAGAAAAACTACTGAAAATTCTCGGGTCGGACGAATTCGTTTCCTCCGAAAAAGCAAAAAAAACCCTCAGTCAATGAATCTGTTCTATAGCAAAACGAGTCTTTCCCGCCTCAACCGCCTGGATCGAAAGACTCGAGAAAGGATCATGGCGGCGATCGACGATCTTCCTCAAGGAAGCGATATTAAGAAAATGCGCGCCAGGAAGATCGAGAATCTCTACAGGCTGAGAATCGGAAAATACCGCGTTCTCTTCATCCGACAAAGCGATTGTATTAGAATCCTCGAGGTCGATACTCGGGGAGATATCTATTAATATTCCCGCCGGTTCATGCAAGTCCGCCATGGGCTGAGCTTTGTGCTTGACAATCGCCTCGTTCAAAAAATAAAGTCATAAGCGGAATCATGGGGACGCGCGACGCGCGCAAGTCCCCTTTTTGGAGGGCATGCCATGAAAAAATCCGCGATCGCCGCATCCGGGCTTCTCCTCTTCAGCCTGCTCGGCGCCGCGCTCCCTTCGGCCCCGGCCGCGACCTCTTTCGCCGCCCCGGCCCAAAAAATCTACTGGGGCGATTCCGTTCCCAAGGGCTGGAACGGGAGTTGGCCGGCCAAGTTCCTGACCGTCCCCGAAAAGACAAAATACGAGCGGACTGCGTCAACCACCGAGATTCTCGAGTTCATCGACATGCTCAAATGGAACAGCGACAAGGTCTTTGCGATCAACATGTTCACGACCACGCTGCGGCGGAACTGCCCGGTTGTCGTTCTGGCCGCCCCGCGCCTCACGTCCCCCGAGGAGGCCGTGAAATCCGGAAAGACGGTCGTGTATCTCCAGGGGAACATCCACCCCTATGAGCCGGAAGCCAAAGAAGCGCTTCTGATGATCACCCGCGAAATTCTCTTCGGCAGGATGAAACGCCTTCTCGACAATCTGATCATCATCGTCTGCCCGGATTTCAACGTGGACGGCAACGATACCCTGAGCCTGAACGACGGCACACCTCACCTCCTCGGGACGGGCAACAACGCCCAGAATTTGAATCTCAACCGCGACGCGATCAAACTCGAGACGATCGAGGTCAACGGGCTCTATCGGACGATCTTCAACCGCTGGGACCCGACCCTGGTTTATGACGGGCACATGATGGGCCGCGTCCAGCACGGCTATGCCATCGGCTACGCGACATGCACCGTGCCGGCCGCCCACCCCGGGCCGCGCGGCTATGTCTTCGACAAGCTGTTCCCGGCCGTTAGGGAAGCGACGAGGAAAGACTTCGGCCTCGAGGTCTTCACCCACGGCGACATCGACAACAAATGGCCGCCGACGACCTGGAGCCACGACGCGGCCCTCTGGACGAACGAGGCGAAGTTCGTGGCCAACGCGTACGGGCTGCGGAATCGGATGGCCATCCTGGCCGAGACGCCGGGTCACGAGTCCTTCGAGCGCCGGATCTATGCCCATTACGCGCTCATTGCCGAGATCTTGGAATACGCCGCCGCGCACGGCAAAGAGATGCAGGAGATCTGCCGGGCCGCGGACCGGGAGGTCGTCGAGGCCGTGAAGGCGAAAGCCGAGAGCGGAGAATTGAAAAATTGGGTGGCGGGCCGATATGAATCATGGGGCAAGATCGATATCCTGGCCTATCAGAAACGGAATGTCTCCGAGCTCATTCCCGGGACGAGCGTTCGGGCCAAGATCGCGCCGCACATGCTCGAGGCTCCCGAACTCGTGCGTGGAGTCGAGAACCTGACCAAGCCGGTCGGCACGGCGGAAGCGACAATGCCGCGCGGCTATTTGATTCCGGCGGAGCTGGATTACCTGGCCGAAAAGCTGCGGACGCACAACGTCAGGGTCGAGGTCCTCACGAGGCCGATCAAGGTCACCGGCGAAGAATTCGTCATCGACAAGATCGGCCAGGCCAGGGGCGGCGGCTATGCCATGATCAAGCTCGAGGGCGGGTTCGCCAAGTCGCCGCTCAAGGAATTCCCGGCCGGGACGTTCAGGGTCGACATGGCCCAGCCGACGGCCAACGTGGCTTTTTATTGTCTGGAGCCGCAGGCCGCGGACGGCTTTGTCGGCTGGGGTGTGCTGGACGGGTATTTCAAGGCGGCGGGCGCCGATAAAAAAAGCGTCGTGTATCCGATTTATAAGTATTTCAAGATCATAGAGTGAGAAGACGGAGCTTTCTCATTCCCGTATCCCGGCAAGAGAAAGAACCAGCTCAGGATTGCATCGCCCGGGCAAAGTCCAAGACATTCTGTCTCAGGCGACAGGGAATCCCGGCGGACTAAACCTGGGTCGTCAGGAAAATCGCGAGGGTCATCTGCTTGATCTGGTCGAGCAGTTCCTCGATCTTGTCGATGTGGCCGTCTTCATCCTGTAAGATCTTCTCCAAGATTTCCCGTGTGGCGAAATCTTTCACGTCGCCGGCGAGCTTGATCGCCTCGTTATAGGACTTGACCGCGCCGCTTTCCGAAGCGTGGTCGTTCTGCAGCTGCTTTTCGATGACGGCGCCGATGTTGATTTTCTTGAGATTGCTGACGACGGGAATTCCTTCCAGGAACAGGATCCGGCCGATGAGTTTTTCGGCGTGCTTCATTTCGTCGACGGCGCGCTTCTCGAAATGCCCATGGAGTTTCGTGTAACCCCAGTTGGCGCTCATCTCCGAATGCACCATATACTGGCTGATGGCGGTCAGCTCGTCGGCCAGCAGCGCATTGAGGGTCGCGATCAATTTGTCGTTGCCTTTCATATGGTTCTCCTTACCGGATACGGGAATTTTAGTCCTATGAAGGGAAATAAGCAATAACCGAGACGAGAAAAGGGGAAAAGATCGCCGGAATGAACGACGGAGGATCGCTTTCGCGCCTGCCGCCGTTGTTGAAATTGACAGCGGAGACGCGTTCTGTTGTATAATGTCCGGTCGACCGCGGCGCTTCGATCCCGCGGCCGAGGACAGACAGCCCATACAGGATACACAATAGAGGAGCCGGACGATGAACATGCTTAGAATCATCAGGGTTTCGTTCAACGCCCTGGGCCGGAACAAGATGCGCACGTTCCTGACGGCGTTGGGGATCATTATCGGCGTCGGATCGGTGATCGCCATGGTGAGCATAGGAACGGGAGCCAAATTGGCGATCGCGGACCGCTTCAACAGCATGGGAACGAACCTGCTGATCGTCCGTCCCGGGAGCATGAATATGTCGGGCGTCAGGACCGGTTTCGGCGCCCGGAACACGCTTAAGCTGGCCGACGTCGACGCGATCGAAAAGTATTGCCCTTCGGTCAAAGGGACGTCTCCGAACGTCAACACTCAATTGCAGGTCATCAACGGCAACAAGAACTGGCGGACCCAGATCTATGGGGTCAGCGAACAATATCCCGAGATCCGGAATTGGGAAATCGCGCAGGGGACTTTCTTCGACGAAGAGATGGTCCAGTCCGACGCCAAGGTCTGCGTCCTGGGGAACGAGGTCAAGAACAACCTTTTCGACGATAATGAGGATCCCATCGGAAAGATCATCCGCCTCCGGCGCGTGCCGTTCACGATCATCGGGATCCTGAAATCCAAAGGCGAGACCGGCGGGTTCGGCAGCCGCGACGATCTCGTCTGCGTCCCTTACACGACGGCATCGAAACGGCTGGTCCGCTACACGTTCATCCAGTCAATCGACATCTCGGCCGTCACCGCGGAGGCGATGCCGGCCGCCCAGCAGGAAATCGAGCTTCTCCTCCGCGACCGGCACCACATCGAACCCGGCTTTGACGACGATTTCAATGTCCGCAACATGGCGGATATCCTGGAAAGCCTGCAGAGCTCAATGGGCGTCCTGCAGCTTCTCCTGGGAAGCATCGCCGCAATCTCGCTGCTCGTCGGCGGGATCGGCATCATGAACATCATGCTGGTCTCCGTCACGGAGCGGATCCGGGAGATCGGGATCCGGATGGCGATCGGCGCCCGGGAATGGGACATTCTCGTCCAATTCCTGGCCGAAGCGATCGTCCTGAGCATGATGGGCGGCCTCTTGGGCATCGCCCTCGGCATCGGCGCGTCCAAGGCTCTGAAATTTATCCCGATCTTCAGCACCTTCCGCGCGGTCGTTTCGTCCGGATCGATCATCCTGTCCTTCCTTTTCGCGGCTTCCGTCGGGATCTTCTTCGGATTTTATCCCGCCCGCAAGGCATCCAAGCTTAATCCGATCGAAGCCCTGAGATACGAATAAGGAATTTCTTCGAGCCGTTTTCTCTCCGCGATATCTCGGTTTCGTCATCCGGGCCACCGGCAAAACCCGCCGATCCAGAACGAGGATAAGCTCTTTGATTTTTTTGGGGGGGGGGGATTCGATGGTGGAGCTGACCAGGTTCGAACTGGCGACCTCTTGACTGCCAGTCAAGCGCTCTCCCAACTGAGCTACAGCCCCACGAAGGCGCGGATATATTACAAGAAGAGGGAGCTGTCGTCAAGGTTACCGACGACTGACCGTAATGTGCTACGGTCGGTCTCGCCGCCGGTCAACGGTACTTTTTGACCGCGTCGAACATGGCCGCGATATTCGCCGGCGGGACGTTGGGCATGATGTTGTGGATCTGGGTGAACACGAACCCGCCGCCCGGGGCGAACGTTGCGATCCGCTCCTTGACGTGCTCGTCGATCTCGGCGGGAGCGCCGAGCGGCAGGATCCTCTGCGTATCGCAGCCGCCGCCCCAGAACGTGAGATCCCGGCCGAACTCCCGTTTGAGCCGCGCCGGGTCCATTCCCCGCGCGCTTGTCTGCACGGGATTGACGATCTCGACGCCCACCTCGATGAGGTCGGGCAGGATATCGACGATCGATCCGCAGGAATGAAGGAAGAGATGGAGATCCGAGCGTTTTTTCACGGTCTCGAAAATCATTTTTTGTCGCGGCTTGAAGACCTCGCGGTACAACCGGGGAGAAATTTCGAGGGCCTGTTGCGTTCCCAGGTCATCGCCCATCTGGATGATCTGAACGTATCCGTCGACCGCGTCCAGGATTTTCGCGAGATTATCCAAATGCATCTCGACGAGTTTGTCGAGCAGGGCTTCCGCTTTTTTGCGGTTCTCCACGAGGTCGATCAGGAACTGATCCATGCGGCAAAGATATTGTCCCCACTCCAGCAGATTCCCGCCGAAGGCGACCATGACGGCGTAATCCGTGGTTTCGTAAAGATGTTTCGCCCGGCGCCGGATCTCCGCGAGATGCTCGGGAGTCAACGGTTTGTGATACGGCGCGCAGGGAAGCGCCGACCAGGTGACTTTTTCCATCAGCGCGGGCAGGTCATCGAGGACGGACAAATCCGCGCCGTCCCAATCCTGGAGCGGAAAGCGCGTTTGGCTCAGATAATAGGCGCCCTGGGGCATGGTCCCGATGGCCGTGTCGTCGGCGCCGAGCGCCAGCCAGCCGCCTTCGCGCGGGACGAACTGCGCATAGGCCGGGATCTTCGCCGCCATTCCGTTCGGGAGCGTGAAATCTTTCCAATCGCGATCGTCTCGGAGAAAGACGCGCCCCAGGTCCACGACGTCGGACTGGACATAATTCAAAATTCTGTCTTCGGGAAGAGCAAGCTGTTGGACGACGTCGTAGACGTAGATCCGGCCCTCGTCGATGCCCAGGTATTCTTTCAACCGGCCATAGGCCACGGCAGTGATTCCGGTCGAGCGCATCGCGCCCAGATCGACGGGCACCCGGTCCGGTTCCTTGTGCCGGATTGCCGCAAGAACGCGTTCGCGCCTGGTCATGGTCATATTCTATGATATCAAATGATAGGGATTCAATATCCAATTTCTCATTGAAGCTCCGGGGCAAAGCAAGATACGCCTGAATTCCAGGATTTTTCAGCAAAAAATCAAAAAATCTTAAAAATCGTCGAAAAAATCGAAATAAATGCGACTTTTTATTAACAATATGGCAAATAAATGGTAATATGTCAAGGAAGAAGGAAAAATCCATGCCCGCAAAAAAACCTGCTCCGGTTAGAAATATCGTTTTTTGGGTGGCCGCCGGGGCCATTATTATTCTCCTCTGGAGCCTGCTCCAGACGCCGAACCTGGCCAAGACCGACGTCAAATTCAGCCAGTTTTTGAACGATGTCGAGACGCAAAAAATACAGAGCGTCACGATCACCGGGACAGAAATCAAGGGGACCTACAAAAACGGGTCGGAGTTCAAAACCAACCTGCCTCAGCAATATAACGACCTCGTCAAGGTCCTCCGCGACAATAAGGTCGACATCGATATCAAGGACGCGAACCGGAGCCCCTGGCTCTCCTATCTTTTCACCTGGTTTCCGATCATTCTCCTGATTCTCTTCTGGGTCTTTTTCATGCGCCAGATGCAATCCGGCGGAAACAAAGCGCTGTCATTCGGCAAAAGCCGGGCCAAGCTCTTCTCCGCCGTGCAGAAAAAAGCGACGTTCAAGGACGTCGCCGGCGTCGAGGAGGCGAAAGAAGAGCTTCTGGAAATCGTCGGCTTTCTCAAGGAGCCGCAAAAATTTCAGAAGCTCGGCGGCCGGATTCCCAAGGGCGTCATCCTGGTCGGAGCCCCGGGCACGGGCAAGACCCTCCTCGCCCGGGCGGTGGCCGGCGAGGCCGACGTTCCGTTCTTTTCGATCAGCGGCTCGGATTTCGTCGAGATGTTCGTCGGCGTGGGCGCGTCCCGCGTCCGCGATCTTTTCGACCAGGGCAAAAAGCACGCGCCCTGCCTGATCTTCATCGACGAGATCGACGCCGTCGGCCGGCAGCGGGGCGCGGGCCTCGGCGGCGGCCACGACGAACGCGAACAAACCCTCAACCAGCTCCTTGTCGAAATGGACGGCTTCGACTCGAACGAAGGGATCATCCTCATCGCCGCCACAAACAGGCCCGACATCCTCGACAGCGCGCTTCTCCGGCCCGGCCGTTTCGACCGCCGCGTCGTCGTGAACATGCCCGACGTAAAAGGCCGCGAGGAGATCCTCAAAGTGCATATCCGGAAGATCCCCCTCGACAAAGACGTGAACCTCAAGGTCCTCGCCCGCTCGACTCCCGGATTTTCCGGAGCGGACCTGGCCAACATGGTGAACGAAGCGGCTCTCAACGGAGCTCGGAACGCCCAAAGCACGGTGACCATGAAAGACATGGAATTCGCCAAGGACAAGGTCCTGATGGGCGTCGAACGCAAGAGCATGATCGTCAGCGAGGAAGAGAAGAGAAGCACGGCCTTCCACGAGGCCGGTCACGCGCTGATCGCGGCGCTCATCCCCGAAGCCGACCCGATCCACAAAGTCACGATCATTCCGAGAGGGCTGGCCATGGGCGTCACGCAGCAGCTCCCTCTCGACGACCGCTACACCTACAACAAGGATTATCTTGAAGCCCAGCTTTCGGTGCTTCTCGCGGGGCGCATCGCGGAGACCATTTTCCTCGGCCAGACGACGACGGGCGCGGCCAACGATTTCGAAAAAGCGACCGAGATCGCCCGGAAGATGGTCTGCCAGTGGGGAATGTCCGACCTCGGCCCCCTCACGTACGGCGAGACCGACGACCTCATCTTCCTCGGACGCGACCTGACGATGCACAAGAATTTCAGCGAAAAGACCTCCGAGATGATCGACGCGGAGGTCAAAAAGATCATCACCCGGAATTTCGGGCGGTCACAGGAGTTGATTGAGAAGAACAAGGCCAAGCTCAAAAAGATCGCCAAGCTCCTCCTCGAAAAGGAAAGCATCTCATCGGACGAAATCAACGCCATCGTCAAGATCAAGAAGCCTAAATCGATCAGAGAAAAAGCGGAGGCCAAAAACCTGCCGCCTTTGGATAAGCCCGAACCGGCCAAAGCGTAGAGGCGAGGTGAGGAAAGAATTCATCTTCCGGGTCAACGGAACGGCCCATCATCTCGGCATCCGGACCTGGCTCATGGGCATCACCAACGTCACGCCGGACTCGTTTTACGATGGCGGGGTCTATTTTGATCCGGCCAAAGCCGTCGACCGCGGCCTGGAAATGGCCGCGGGGGGAGCGGACATCATCGATGTCGGCGGCGAAAGCACGAAGCCCGGCTCCGACCCCGTCCCCGCGGACGAGGAACGCCGGCGCATCGTGCCGGTCGTGGCCGGCCTGCGGAAAAGAACGAAAGCCCTGATTTCCATCGATACCTCGAAACTCGAAGTGGCCGAGGCCGCCCTGGACGCCGGCGCGGACATCATCAACGATATCAACGCCTTCAGCCTCGATCCCCGGATTCTCGACCTCGCCGCTCGAAAAGACGCGGGCTTCATCCTGATGCACATGAAAGGGACTCCGAAAACCATGCAGGCCCGGCCCTCTTACGGCAATGTGATCCAGGAAATCCGGGCCTTCCTTGCCGATAAAATCGAGATCGCCCGGGCTTACGGCCTCGCCGGAGAAAACATCATCATTGACCCGGGCATCGGGTTCGGGAAACGCCTCGAGGACAACCTCGTCCTGCTGAACGGCCTCGACGCGTTCGCCGGGCTCGGGCGTCCCATCCTTGTCGGCGTGTCGCGCAAGTCGTTCATCGGCAAAATCCTCGATGCCCCGCCGCAGGAAAGGCTGGAGGGAACGATCGCGGCCGCGATCGTCAGCGTCGTCCGCGGAGCCCACATCCTCCGCGTCCACGACATCGACGCCGTCAAGCGGGCCGTCCTCGTCGCCGAAGCGATCCTGAGCGCCCGGACGGACGACCACTCGGGAACAGAGAAAATCGGATATGCTCACTAATCTTTCCACCGCCCTGCCGCGGTTCACGCTCGCCGACCTGGCCGACATCCTGATCGTCGCCCTTATTCTCTATTCGCTTTTTCTCCTGATCAAGGAAACCAAAGCCTACCAGATGGCCATCGGCTTGGGCCTGGTGGGAGTCCTCTTCCTCATCACGCAGTGGGGCAAGCTGGTCGTCTCCAACTGGTTAATCAAGAATTTCGTGACGTACCTGATCATCGCCGTCATCATCCTCTTCCAGGGCGAGATCCGGAGGTTTTTAACGGTCATCGGTTCCCGCTCGTTCCGCCGCCCCATCGTCTTGCGGTCGTTCCAGGAAAAAATCGAGGAACTGTTTTTGGCCGTGGACTATATGTCCCAAAAGAAGATCGGGGCCCTGATCGCCATCGAGAAGGAGATCTCGCTCGAAAATTATGCCGACCGGGGCACGAAGATCGACGCCGTCATCTCGTCGGACCTGCTCGTCTGCCTCTTCTTCCCGCATTCCCCGCTCCATGACGGCGCCGTGATCATCCGGGGCAGCAACATCAGGGCCGCCGGCTGCCTCCTTCCCCTCCCGGCCTCGCATAACCTGCGGGCGGGATTCGTGACGCGGACGCGGCACCTGGCCGCGATGGGCCTCTCCCATGAGACGGACGCCGCGATCATCGTCGTGTCCGAGGAAACGGGAGGCATTTCCCTGGCCGTTCACGGCGTTCTCCAGGGCCTCCAAGGAAAAGATGAACTTCAGGATCGTCTGATGGACTATCTCAAACAATGATCCACCATATCAAAGACTTAATCGTCCGGAACTGGGCTTGGAAATTGCTCTCTCTCGTCCTGGCTTTTTTCCTCTGGCTGACGCTCATCCCCGAGGAGAAAACCATTTCCGAAAAAACGTTCGTGGTGGCCTTGGAGACTCGGAACCTGCCGGCCGATTTCGAAATCATCGAAAAACCCCAGGCGACGCTCGATGTCACGGTCCGAGCGCCGAACCGGCTCTTAAGCCAGATCACGTCGGTCAACATCCAGGCTGTCTTGAGACTGGACAAGGCGACCATCAAACAGGAAGACTACCCGTTGAACCCGGAAATGATCACGGCCCCGGCCGGGGCCAAGGTCGTCCTGGTCATGCCGAACAAGGTCCACATGAAGCTCGACCGAAGCGTCGAGGTCATGATGGAGATCTCACCGGTCGTCATCGGGAAGGTCAAAGCGGGGTTGAAAATCGACAAGATCGAGCTCATCCCCTCCAAAGTCTTCGTCAGGGGGCCGGAGACAAAGATCAAGCCGAAGGATAGAATCCAGACGAGCCCCGTGGATATCACCGACCTGGCCCAATCCGCGGAATTCGAGGCCGACCTCATTCTGCCCAAGCCGGACCTCCGGTTCACGACCGCCCAGACAAAGGCCAAGGTCAAGATCGTCCTCGTCCAGAAATAGCCCCATGAAGAAACTGTTCGGGACGGACGGAATCCGGGCGGTCGCCGGTCAATTTCCTCTCGATTACCCTTCGATTCACGCGCTGGGAACCGCTTTGGTCGGCCTCTTGAGGGAAGAAGGGCTCGCGGCCAAGGCGCTGATCGGCCGCGATACGCGGGAATCGGGAACTTGGATGGAGCAAGCCCTGGCCCACGGCATCCGGGACGGCGGAGGGCGCGCGGTTTCTGCCGGCGTCATCCCGACGTCGAGCATCTCCTATTTGACCCAAAAGCACATCTTCTCGGCGGGCATCGTCATCTCCGCCTCGCACAATCCTTACCAGGACAACGGCATCAAGATTTTCTCCTCCCGGGGAACCAAGATCTCCGACGCCTGGGAAGCCCGGCTCGAAAAAGCGGTTCTTGCCGGGAAAAAACCGATCGAGGAAAAAAAGACGAAGGTCAGGCTCGAGACCAAATATCTGGCCGATTACAAAAGGTTTCTCCTGAGCCGGTTCGCTCATGTCCGGGTTCCGAGAGGAATGAAAGTCGTCCTGGACTGCTCCAACGGCGCGAGCTTTGAGGTCGCTCCCACGATCATGAAGGAGCTCGGATTCGACGTGGTCGCCATCGGAAACAAGCCCAACGGCAAAAACATCAACGCCGGATGCGGCTCGCTCCATCCTCACGCACTGGCGAAGACCGTCGCCGAGGTCCGCGCCGCCGTCGGGATCGCCTATGACGGCGACGCCGACCGGGCGCTCTGGGTCGACGAGAACGGGCGCATCCTGAACGGCGACCATACGCTCTACATCCTGGCCAGGTTCATGAAGGAAAAAGGCCACCTCAAATCGCGGACTGTCGTCGCGACGAGCATGACCAACATGGGGCTCGAGACCGCGCTCCGAAAAATGGGCCTCGCTCTTGTCCGGACCAAGGTGGGTGACAAATATGTCCTCGAGAAGATGATCGAGATCCGGTCCAATCTCGGCGGTGAACAGTCCGGCCACACCATCCTCCTCGACGAATGTCCGACGGGCGACGGCATCCTGACGAGCCTCAGGATGCTCGAAGTCATGATCGAGAAAAAAAGGCCCCTATCCAGCCTTGTTCGAGGCCTCGTCGAATACCCCCAGATCCTGCTGAACGTCCCCGTCGCCAAAAAACTCGATTTCAAAGACGTGCCCGAGATCGCCAAAGCCATGGCCAATGTCCAGCGGCGCTTAAAAGGCCGAGGCCGCCTCGACGTGCGGTACTCGGGAACGGAACCGCTGGCCCGCGTCATGGTCGAGGGCGAGGAGCTGAAGTTCATCCAGAAATGCGCGCAGGGGATCGCCGAGGCCATCAAGAGAAATTTGGGGACATCATAAAAGAAGGAGATCGCTATGAGACTCTCTGTCAATGTCGATCATTTCGCCTCGCTGCGCGAAGCGCGGCGGGCCGCGGAACCCGAACCCGTGCTGACGGCTCTGCTCGCCGAACAGGCCGGGGCGGATGGGATCACGGCCCACCTGCGGAGCGACCGCCGGCATATCAAAGAACGCGACCTGCGGATCATCCGGGACGTCATCAAGACCAGGCTGACGCTCGAAATGGCCGCGACCGACGACATGAAAAAGGTCGCCCTCGAGATCAAGCCGGACACCGTCTGCCTCGTCCCCGAGCGGCCCGAGGAATTGACGACGACGGGAGGTCTGGATGTCATCGCCCAGCGGAAACCCCTGACCGCGTTCATCAAAGAGCTGAATCAGGGGAAGATCCGGGTCAGCATCTTCGTCGATCCGGACCTCGAACAGATCGACGCCTGCGGTAAGCTCGGCGTTCCGCAGATCGAGATCCATTCGGGCATCTACGCCGACCTGAAGCCGGGCCCGGCGCGGGATAAGGCTCTGTCCGACATCGTGAAGGCCGCCGAGTTCGGGCACAAGCTGGGCATCGAGGTCACGGCCGGCCACGGGCTCGATTACCACAACGTCCGGCCGATCGTCGCGATTCCCGAGATCACCGAATTGAGCATTGGATTTTCGATCGTAGCCCGTTCGGCCGTGGTCGGAATTTCGCGGGCCGTCCGCGAGATGATCGCATTATTGGCAGGGCCATGAATCTCAAAATCGACATCGATCGTCTGAGAGGCGACCTCGAAGATCTCGGCCGGATCGGCCGCGATCCGGACGGCGGCATCACGAGGCCGTCCTTCAGCCGGGCTGACCTCGAGGCGCGCGACTGGCTCGCGGAGAAAATTCACGAGGCCGGGCTCGACTACCGCCTCGACGGGGCGGGAAATATCTTCGGGCGGATGGGAGGGCCGGGTAAAACCGTCATGGTCGGCTCCCATATCGACACCGTGGTCGGCGGAGGAATGTTCGACGGCTCCATCGGCGTTCTTTCCGGGCTGGAATGCCTGCGGACGATCAAGGAAAGCGGGCTCAAATTATCCCGGCCGCTGGAATTGGCCTCATTCACCGACGAAGAAGGCAACCTGGTCGGCGACTTTCTCGGAAGCCGGGCCTTCATCGGCGGGCTGAACGCCGAGGCCCTGGAAAAAGGGCTGACCCAATTCGGCCGACCGCTCAAAGACGTCTTGAAGGGCACGGCCTTCACGATTGAGAGCATCCTCGAAGCCCACGGGTCCGCGTCCGAAATCGCGACCTATCTCGAGCTCCATATCGAGCAGGGGCCGGTGCTCGAAACCGAGGAGATTCCCATCGGCATCGTCAGCGGCATCGCCGGCAAGTATTACCGCTGGTGCTCGTTTCTCGGCACCGCCGGTCACGCGGGGACGACGCCCATCGAGCTGCGACAGGACGCGTTTCTCGGACTGGCCGATTTCGCCCTCCGGAGCACGCAGCACGTCGCCACGCACCATTATGGGAGCATGGTCACGATCGGCAAGGTCCGGGTGATGCCGGGCGCGTTCAGCATCGTGCCCGGGCAGGCCGATTTCTCATTCGAATTCCGGAGCCATTCCAGGGAAACGCTGGAAGCCTTGGAGAGGGAGTTGTTCGATCTCGCCGGGGACGTCGCCGCCACGCGTGGGCTGGCCTTCGCCTCGAAGATCATCGACCGGACCGAGCCGGTGAGCATTGCGCCTTGGTTAACGGACCTCCTCAAGGAGGAGAGCGAGAGACTCGGTTATCCCTATCTTCTTCTCCCGAGCGGGGCGGGCCACGACGCGCAGATTCTCGCGGCGAAGACGGATGTGGCCATGATCTTCATCCCCAGCCCGGACGGGATCAGCCATTCTCCCAGGGAAAGCGTGCGTTGGGAGGATTTGGAAAAAGGCGCGAACCTCTTGCTCCAGGCGCTGGTCAGGCTGGCCGAATAGAAAACGCGGACCTGTCGTTTATTCGCAAGAGGAATCCCCTTCCTAATAGTCTCCGGAATTGTCCTTGAACGTCCGGCCTTTTTTTATTTCCGCGCGTTTGTGTTTATCCGCCAGCATTTTGTCCTTAGCCCGTTTCGAGCGTTTCCTCTTTTGCCTCCGAATCTTCTCGATCCTCTGCTGTTCCGCGCTCTCTTTCCCGCGGACCCGCGCTTCGATTTTGTCGGTCAGGATGCGGCGCGCGAAAAACCTGTTCAGCGCCTGGGACCGTTCCTGCTGGCATTTGACTTCGATCCCGGTCGGAACATGCTTGAGGTAGACGCACGTCTCGACCTTGTTGACGTTCTGGCCCCCTTTCCCCTGGGAACGGACGAATTTCTCGATGATATCGCTCTCGCGGATGTCGAACGCCTCCATCTTGCGCCGCAGGGCGCTCTCTTTTTGCGGACTGACGCCGAACGAAAACATGACGCGATTCATATAACATAATTGACCGGACGCTTCAATTTCTATACACTTCTTTTTTTCCGAAAGGAGCGCACGATGAAACCCGTCAAAATCATATTCTCCGGTCTCGTTGTCCTGCTTATCGGCTTCGGCCTGACGAGCGGGCTGGCCCAGACCCCGAAGCCGCCGCTGACCGTGGCCGAAGAGACAAATTACGCGGCGACCTCCCGCTACGCCGACGTCATGAATTTCATCCGGGAGATGCAGAAGCAGAGCCCGCTCCTTCGCCTCGAAACGCTCTGCCGGAGCGCCGAAGGCCGCGACGTTCCGCTCCTCGTCATCGGCAGTCCGGTCCCCGTCTCGCCGATCGAGCCCCGCGCCGCCAAAAAGGCCGTGATCTACATCCAGGCCAATATTCACGCCGGCGAGGTCGAAGGCAAGGAAGCCTCGCTGATGATGATTCGGGATATCCTCCAGCAGGCCAAGCCGCCCTACCTCGACAAGCTCATCCTCCTGGTCGCGCCGATCTTCAACGCGGACGGCAACGAGAAGATCAACCCCAACAACCGCCGCCAGCAACCCGGCCCCGAGCAGGGCGTCGGCGTCCGGACCAACGGCCAGAACCTCGACCTCAACCGGGACGCCATCAAACTGGAAAGCTATGAGGTCGCGGGCCTCCTCCAAAACGTCCTCATTCGCTGGGACCCGCTTCTCCTCATCGACTGCCACACGACGGACGGCGCTTACCACGAGCAGACCGTCACGTATTCCTGGCCGATCAACCCCAACGGCGACCAGGCCCTCATCGATTTCCAGCGCTTCAAGATGATGCCCGAGATCGAAAAGATCATGAAGGACAAGTACAAGACGCTCGCCCTCGGCTACGGCGGCTTCCGCGACGCGAGGGCGCCCGAAAAGGGCTGGGAGACCCTCGAGCCCCAACCGCGATACATCACGAATTACATCGGCGTCCGCAACCGCCTGGCCATCCTGGACGAAAATTACGTCCACGCCGATTTCAAGACGCGCGTAGCGGGAAGTTACGCCCTCCTGCTCGCGACTCTGGATTACTGCTACGCCCATGCCGACGAGCTGTTGAAGATGGTCGCCGACGCCGATGCGCGCACGGTCGCGAGGGGTCAAGCGCCCAAGCCGGCGGACGTCTTCGGCGTCGAATTCGAGCTCAAAGCCCTGCCCAACCCGATCACGGTCCTGGGCTACGAGATGGAGGTCAGCCAGCAGCCGGGATCACCGTATCCCCAAATGAAAAGGACGGACAAGAAAAAGACCTACGTCATTCCCTATTTCGCCGATTTCGTTCACAAGCGGACCGTGGCATTCCCGGCCGGATACCTCATGCCGGCCGCGACGCCCGAAGTCGTCCGCAAACTCATCCAGCACGGCCTGCTCGTCGAGCGGCTGATCCAACCCGCGACACTCGAAGTCGACGCGTTCAAGATGAAGGAAGTCAAGGGCGCCGAGCGCCTCTATCAGGGCCACCGGACCAACGCCATCAAAGGGGATTACGCCAGGACGTCGATGGAATTCCCGGCCGGGACGGTCTTCGTCACGACGGCCCAGCCGCTGGCGAATGTCGCGGCTTATCTCTTGGAGCCTGAAAGCGACGACGGTCTGCTGGTTTGGAACTACTTCGACAAAGATCTCGCTTCGGGAGGGTTCGGCGGAGGCCCTTCGGCGTTCCCCATCTATAAGCTGATGAAACCCGCAGCGATGGTGAAGGAAACGATCAAGTAAAAGAAAATCGTCCCCCCGCGCTATTTCTTCTTTTTTTTCTTGGCCGCGACGATATACTTGCCGCAATTTTCGCAGACGTAAATGTCGTTGCTGCCTTCGATCGCCGAGCTCATCTGAGTGGAGATGTTGATATTGCAGCTCTGGCAGGCGCCGTCTTCGACTTCGGCCACGGCGAATCCGTAGCGTTCCATGAGCCGGTCGAAGCGCGCGAGCAGGGCCTGGTCGAGCTCCTCGCGGATGATGGCGGCCTGGGCCTCGAGGGGTTTTTTCTGAGCCTTGGTCGCCTTTTCCTTTTTGATCTCGATTTCCTGGAGTTTCCTCAAGAGGCCGGCGCGGCTGACGATCTTGTCTTCGTGAGGCAGCCTCAGCTCGATTTCGGACAGGACGTCGAAGAGAGCGGTCTTGTCCTTGGCCTCGAAAACCCTCTGCCGGAAATCCTGGCGTCTCAAAAAATGGGCGAGGCCGGCGAAGAGGTGGTTAAAGAGGCCCGGGAGCGACGGGTTCCAGATGACCAGGATGATGAGCCGGACTTTTTTCTTGTCCGGAGATTCGAAATCGATGCCGTTCTCGGACCGGCCGACGGCGATGGCCATCTCTCCGCCCGTGTCCACGCGGGCGTGCGGCACGGCGACGCCCTCGCCCAACGCCGTGGATTCGAGATTTTCGCGATCGATCAGCCTCGTCAGAATGAGCTTCTTGTTCAGGACATGTTTGTGTTTGGCCAGGACATCGAGGAGCTCTTCGATCGCGTGGATTTTATCCTTGGCTTTGAGATCGTGGATGATATGGCCGGGTTTGAGATAATCAGAAAGGTACGTGATTCCCGAAATCTCTTTACCGTCCATGAACTAAAATTATAGCACAAAAAGGCGCTTTTACGAAACGTCTTTTTTCGAGACGATCGCCCCGAGCTCATAGGTTTCGCGGATTCCCGCCAGGCCGACGGCCCGCGACGCCAGCGCGACGCCCGCCGCGGCCGCTTCGAACACGGGACGGTTGCCCGCGAGGGCCTGCATGGCCTTCGCGCAAAAAACGTCGCCGCAGCCCGTCGTGTCCACAACGGCGCCAGCCTCGGGCGCCCGCACGAGTCGCGATTCTTCCGGCGTCGTGACTCGAACGCCGTCTTTGCCCATGGTCACGAAAACGGCTTTAACGCCGACGCCGAAGGCGGCCTCCGCGAAAGCGGGAATTTCCCCCGGGTCCGGCCAACGATCGGGATGGCCGAGAAGCGACGCCACCTCCTGTCGATTGGCCTGGAGATAGGCCGCGCCTCTCGCGTAGTCCAGCCAATCGGGGACGGCGACGTATTCCCTGTGCGTGCGCAGCTTTTTCTCCAGGGCGAGCGAATGGATATCGAGCCAGACAGGACACGCCGCATGATCCACGATACGGCGCCAATCCGCGAGCGTCACATCGAAGCCCGAATTGAAAACCATGAGGAGCATATCCAGGCGAGAGATCCCGGCGAGAACGGCCGCGGCATCGAGGGGCGCGACGACGGAGGCGAGGATCTCCTCCCGCTCCTTGAGTTTTTCGGAATAGCGGAGGAAGACCTGATTGCCGGACCCTTTGACGAAACGCAGCCCCTCCCGGCGAAGAGTTTTCCAGCCGCCGATCAGATCTTCGACGTCCGTCTTCATCTCCAGGCCGCAGTTCGCGTGGAGAAAGACGTCCTCGCCCAGGCCGCACAGCACCGCCGCCTGGTAGAGAATTCCGCCGAGCCCATGATATGTCCTCCCGGAATCCTGGGTGATGTGATCCGAGGTGATGGTCCCGATCAGGCCGAAATTGCTCATGTCCGTGCGGCCCCATGGTAAGCGAGCGCGTCGGAAATATCAACCCATTCGACTCCCCGGGCTTTGCAGTCCTCATTCGCGAAGCAAATGAGGGCGGGCTGAAGCCCGGGGTATGCTCAGGGTTAATACTGAGCGGCGCTTTTTACCCCGATTTAAAAATCGGGGTTTGGCGCCGTCGAACGTATCAAGGAAGGGAAAACCCGGCCGGTGGACAGTTTCTGGGACTTGATTCCCTGTCCCTAGGGAAAGGCCGACGGCACGGTCATCCGCGATTCCGGACCGAGTCATTTGACCGCGCTATCATATTTCGATAGTATTCATGGGGATGGATTTTACCGGAAACAAAGGAGCGTTATTATGAAAAAAGATATCCGCATCGCGGCCGTCGCGTTCGTCGCGATTTTCCTGGCGGCGCACGTCGCGGGCTCGAGCGCCGGCCAGCCCCAGCCGGAGCCCAAGGCTTCGCCCCCGATCCTCGTAACGTCTTGCGGCCAGAGCGAGGGTCCGTCCATGTTGAACACGATCCTCAAACGCGTCGGCGTCGTTTACGACATCGTCCCCTTGGCCACAGTCAGCGACCTCAAGGCCAAGGGCTACAAAACGCTGATCATCACCATGGGCGCCAGCCTCAAGGGCATGGGCGCGGCGGGCATTTCGATCGACGACGAGCTCAAGCGGATATCCGAGCTCATCGACGCGGCGAGAAAAGCGAAGATCACCATCATCGGCGGCCACATCGAAGGCATTAAGCGGCGGGCCCAGGGCGCCGATCCCGGCGACACGACGGACGAGCAGAGCATCGACACCGTGGCTCCCAAATCCGATATTCTCTTCGTCAAGAAAGAGGGCAACGCCGACGGCCGGTTCACGACGATCTCCCAGGGCAAGAAAATCCCCATGGTCGAATTCGAAAAGAACATGGATATGGTGGCCGCCCTCGAAAAGATATTCAAATAGAAGCGGGAACGCCCCGAACGATAGGGGAAACGCCTCGCTTTTTTCGCCAGTCAAGGGACGAGCCTTCGCGGCGGAAGCGGATCCCCAGGCAAAGCCTGGGGCCCCTGACGCCGCCCCGGCCGCCGGGGAGGCGTCCCCGTTGTTTTATTTCTGCTGGATCTTCACGAATCCGGCTTTTTCCAGAGCCCGGAAATAATTCTCGACGTCTTTGATGCCGACGGCCCCGGCTTCGGCTTCCGCGGCATTGTGAATGGCGAGGATGCTCCGTTTCCCGTCGATATAGTTCCGAATCGCGCTCTCGGCTCGCCCAAGCGAATACGCCGGCGCGTCTTTCATGTCCCGGCGCAGGGCCGCGAACCCCCTATTGTCGAAAGGCCCCTGCATTTTCTCGGTTTTGACCGGGACGAGCTTGCCGGCGCGGAGCTCATCCGCGGTCAGCAGGATCCGCTGAGGGATGAGGGTCTCTTTCAGGCATCGGTTCCGGTAAATCTGCTCGAGCTCCCGGTCATAGGGCAGTCGCAGATCTTCGAATGTCTTGATCTGGGTTCTGAGAAAGGTCTCGAGCGCAGCGTCGTTTTTAATGAAGAACCTGATCGAGCCCAGCGTCTCCTGCTCGTGGTTGACGGCCTGGTCGAGGATATTGTCCGCCTCCCTATAGGCCTCGTGGACCTTGGTCTTGTCGGCATCGAGGAGGAGGTTCACGGCCCGCGCTTTCTCCTTGCCTAAGCGGGCATAGGACCGCATTGACACCTCGTTGATCAGCCACGAGATTTCCGCGGGGCCGCCGCCGGCCAGAAAGACCGCCGCCGCCGCGCCGATGAAAGCGACGCGCTTGAGTTCCGTCGCGTCGGACTTGTCGACCGTGTCGCGGTTCGTGTGATACCACTGGTCAGGCCAGACGATGAGCATGACGGCCGGCACGCGGACTCCGCTGTCGTCGAAGACGACGTGGTCGCTGCCGCCGGAATAGGGATCTATGACGTAATAAAAAGGATCGCGCGAGCCGTTGGGCGACCAGATCGGAAGATACGCCTCGGTACGCTCGTTGTTGCGCTGGGTCGTTCCGACCCATTCGAAAAGGGCTCCCATGACGTCGTTGAGGTAGGTGGCGAGATACCAGGGGGCCTGGACGAGCTCCGTCAGACTCTGGTTCTTGATCAGGCCCTCGCCGACCATATCCTCGTTGATGTCGGCGAAGAACTTCCTGACGATATCCGGATATGTCTTGATATAGGCCTGCGTCCCGGAGATTTCCGGCACGAAGAGAAAGCGGACCGATCTCTTGAGCGGCGGGATCTTGCCGTCGTCCATGAGTTTTCTGAGCGTGCGCGCCGTCTCGAGGATCGCCACGCAGCCGCTGATGTTGTCGTTGGCGCCCTGCTTGGCAAAACCTTCGAAAAGGTGGGCGGTGAAGACGAGCTCCTCGTTCGGGAATTCCTTGCCCGGGATAAAGGCCTCGACCATCTGCTCTTTATACGGAACCATCTGGGCCTTGGCCACGGCCCGGACTTCGATCTTCGTCCCGCGCTCGAGCTGGTCGCGGAGGTCGTTTCCCAGGCGCGTCGAGATCATGAAGCCGAAGGTTTTTTTCTGTTCCTCGGCGGCCCGGATCGAGCTCCAGCCGACTTCGTCGGGGTCGAATTCCGGATGGCCCGAGGCATAGGCGATGATCCCCAGCGCGCTGAGCTGATCGACGGCCAGCGCCTGGGCTCCGCCGGGAGATCCGTTGACCAGGACGATCTTGCCTTTGACGTCCTTGCCGTCGTAATAGTCCTTGCGGTTGCCCGGGCCGACATAGACAAGCTCGGCGGTCGTGTCCGTCGAGACACTTCCCGAACAGAGCGACGCCGCGATCTCCTTGAGATCGGCGATCTTCCGCTTCATAGGTTTCGTGATCCACAGCTCGCCCATCTCGGCGTCCCAGGTGAGCGGGCCGCGCGTGGGAAGGTCGATGATCCGGGAATCTTTGATGCCGTATTCCTTGAGTTTGTCGAGAACGAACGCGGCGTCGAAATATCCGTTGATATATTCCTCGGGCGGGCGGTTGTGGTTGACTCCGGCGATGAGGATTTCGTTCTGGAGCGCCAGGTCGCCGGAGACCTCGTTGATGATCTCCTGGAGAAGGCTGAACGGAAGGAGCGTCTTGGGAACGCCTTCCGCGGGCTGGGCGGCCGCGAATCGGGCGGCGCAGAATATGAGGAACGATGCGATGATGATCTTTTTCATGGCGCCTCCTAAGCCCTCTATTCTATAAGATTGAAAAAATATGTAAATACTCCATATCGTAGCTCCATGACCCATGGACATGTCCCCGAAACTGTACTACGGTCAGGCATCGAGACGATTGAAAAAAAAGCATATTTCATCTAGAGTAAAACTTTATGGCCTGACGGATTCCTTTTAAGGAGGGCCGGCCCATGAGCATGACGACCTCGGCAACGATCATCTTGGCGGCGATGGTCGCGGCCTACATCGTCGCGAAGATCTTCAAGATTTCGACCGAGCTCTCGATGCTCGGCGCCGCCCTCGTCGGCGGACTCGTCGGAGGGGCGGGCATCCCGGCCCGCCACATCGCGGAAGGGGCGTTTACCTATCTCGACATCTGCTTGATCTTCATCACCGCCACTCTCTTCATGAATCTCCTCAAGGAATCCGGCGGCGTGGCGTTCGTCATCCGACGCATCCTGCGGCGGTTCCATCGCCGCAAGTTCCTGCTCTTCGTCATGTTGGCCGTGCTCATGCTGATTCCAGGGATGCTCACGGGCGCGGGAAGCGTGACCGTCCTGATCGTCGGCGGCATGGTCGCGACCGTCCTCGGCTATATGGGAATTCCCAAGCCGAAGGCCGCGGCGATCGTCTTCGTCATCGCCGGGTTGAGCGCCGCCGCGCCCCCCGTCAGTCTTTGGGCGATGCTCACGGCGGCCGGCGTCAACATGCCTTATGTGGGATTCTTCCTGCCCCTGATGATCCCCTGCCTCCTGTTGGCGCTGCTGACGATCTTCATCCTGGGATGGAAATCCAAGCCGGCGGATCTCGCCTCGGCCTTGAAAGAGCTGCCCGAACCCCCGGCCGGCATGAACTGGCTGAAAATCGCGATTCCCTTTCTTGGCTTTTTCGCCCTCATCATCGCCGGGCGCGTCTGGCCGTTCGACTTCCCGATCATGGGCTTGCCCCTGATGTTCGCCTGCTCCGCGGTTTTTACCCTCGTTTTATCGCCGGTCAAGATCGACGTTCTCGAGGTCTCCAGAAAAACGATCCACCAGCTCCTGCCGCTGATCGGAACGCTGACCTGCGCCGGCATCCTGGTCCAGATCATGACGCTGACGGGCGTCCGCGGCCTGATCTCCGTGACGGTCGTCACGCTCCCGGTCATGATCGTCATCCTGACCCTTTTCCTGACGCTGCCCGTTTCCGAATCCGTGCTCATGTGGGGCGCGGCCCCGGTGCTCGGCGTGCCGCTCGTCCTGCTCTTCAACCACATCAACCTCAACCCCATCATCGCCCTGGCGGGCATGAGCGTCATCTGGCCGCTGGGCGACGCGCTTCCGCCGACGGCCATCATCGGCCGGCTGACCGTGGAAACCGTCGGGATGAAAGAAAAATATACGGCCTTCCTGAAATACTGCATCGTTCCGGCGATCCTCATCATCATCGTCGGGACGCTGATGGTCGTCTTCAGCAAGAAGTTGGCTTTTTTAACGGTCTTTTAAGGGGAAACGACGATGATCATTACCATCCTTTATTATATCCTGATCGCGTTCGTGGTCTTCCTGATGGGTTGGAACCTCGTCAAAAGCAAAAAATGGCAGGAGGAAATACTCTACGTGATCGTCCTTCTCCCGTTTTTGCTGCGGCTGCTGCGCTTGAAATAGGAGAAGCATTATGAACGCGCGCAAAACCGTCATCATCGTCCTGGGCCTCGTTCTCGCCGGCTTTTCCGGACTGAGCTTTTACAAGAGCCGCCGTCTCCGGGAGCCCGTCGTGATCGGCCCGTCCGTCACCAGGGTCGAGAAGCTCAGCGAATATTTCCCGGCCATCAAAGGCAGCGCGAACGACGCCAACGTCTATGTCCTCGAAGGCGCGAAAAAAGGCGGCACGTTCCTCATCCTCGGCGGATCGCATCCTGAGGAGCCGGCAGGGCGCCTCGTCACCTGGATCCTGACCGAAAACGCGGTCCTGGAACAAGGCCGGATCTTCGTTCTGAACTCGGCCGGCCGGAGCGCGACGACCGTCACGCGCCCTGGCGGAGCCTATCCGGAATCATACACGATCAAGACGCCCTGGGGAGGGCAGACGTTCAGGATGGGAGACCGGTGGGCGAACCCCCTGGACCAGTGGCCCGATCCCGAAGTCTATATCCACTACCCGACACGCCAGAATCTGGCCTACATGGATATCCGGAACCTGAACCGGGCCTGGCCCGGACGCCGAAACGGCACCCTCACGGAAAAGACGTGCTATGCCCTGACCGCGCTCATCAACAAGGAAAACGTGGACGTCGTCATCGACCTCCACGAAGCCGAGCTCCAGTATCCCGTCATCAGCACGATCGTCGCCCACGAGAAGGGCCTCGAAATCGCGGCCATGGCCTCCATGGTTCTCAGCGACGAGGAGTTCAAGATCGGGATGGAGAAATCGCCCCCGGAGCTGCGCGGGCTTTCCCACCGCGAAATCGGCGACCATACGAAGGCCATCCCGCTCCTGTTCGAGACTCCAGAGCCGTTCCTCGACGCGACGCGCGGACGGACGGACGAGAAACTTCTGCTCGAGGGCAAGGACGAATTCGTCGTCAGGGCCGGAAAACGCGGGCTGCTTTATGAAAAAATCGACGAAAAAGGCTGGCCGATCGACGTCCGCGTCGGACGCCACTGCTCGACCATCATCCAGGTCCTCGCCGTCTGGTCGCAGGACCATGCAGATAAGGCCGTAACGATGAAAAACGTCCCCAAATACGCGGAGGTCATCCAAAAAGGGACCGGCGCTTTTCTGCGCGACCCGGCCAAGGCTGACCCGAAACTCATTTATTTCGAATAATATTCGGGACCGCCCTCAAACAGCGTCCCCGAAACGAAAGGAATATTTTATGCGCACTTATGAATCCATTGGTCTCGGCATTCCTGAAATCCTCCTGCCCAAGGCGGGTGTGGATCTGACGAAATGGGCCGTCATCGCCTGCGACCAATACACCTCCGAACCGGAATACTGGCAAAAGGCCGCGGACCTCGTCGGTGACGCTCCTTCCACGCTGAACATCATCTATCCCGAAGTCTATCTCGGGGAGAAAAACCCGGAGGCGAGGATCGCGAATATCCGGGAGTCGATGAACCGGTACCTGACCCAGGCTTTGTCGGCGGCTATGGAGGGATTCATCTATGTCGAGCGCACGGTCGGAGGCCGCGCGCGCAAGGGCTTGATGGCCTGCCTCGACCTCGAACATTACGATTTTCGCAAAGGGTCCACGAGTCTCATCCGGGCCACGGAAGGGACGATCATGGACAGGATTCCGCCGCGCGTCAAAATCCGCGAAGGCGCCCCCATCGAGAGCCCGCATATCATGGTCCTGATCGACGATCCGGCCCAAACGGTCATCGGGCCGCTCGCCGCGAACAAGGCCAGGCTCCGGAAGCTCTATGATTTCGATCTGATGCTGGGCTCGGGCCGCCTCGCCGGATACCGCGTGGAGAACCCGGATTTGGAAGCCGGCGTCCTCAGCGGCCTCAAGGCGCTGGCCGATCCAAAGAGTTTCATCGAAAAATACGGCCTCAAACCCGGCGCGCCCGTCCTCCTCTTCGCCATGGGCGACGGGAACCATTCGCTGGCCACGGCCAAGACCATCTGGGAAAAGGTCAAGGAAAGCGCTTTCTACAAGAGTGCGATCATGAAGTCTCCTCTGCGCTACGCGCTCGTGGAACTCGTCAATCTTCACGACGAAGCGCTGGTCTTCGAGCCGATCCACCGGGTGCTCTTCGGCCTTGCGGCAGGCCCAAGCCTCGTCGACAAGATGAATGAATTCTATCCGGGAAAATGCCGCCGATCCGCCGCGGCGAGCCTGGACGAGATGAAGGCGGCCGTGGACCATCCAAAGGAAAGCGCCCACAAGATCGGGACCATCTCAGACGCCGGTTTCGGCATCCTCGAAATCGCGCGGCCCGCGTCCAACCTTCCCCTCGGAACGCTCCAGAACTTCCTGGATGCATTCATGAAGGCCGGTGGCGCCCGCGAGATCGACTACGTCCACGGCACGGAATCCGTCATCCAGATCGGGAAAAAGCCGGGCAACATCGGGTTGTATCTGCCGGCGATGAAAAAAGATGAATTGTTCCGGACGGTCATCCTGGACGGCGCTCTGCCGCGCAAGACGTTTTCCATGGGGGAAGCTTACGAAAAACGGTTCTACATGGAAGCGCGGAAGCTTTTTTAGCCGTCTCCGCTAAAAAGATTTGGGATTTCGCTTTCCAGCGCCTTGGGATAGGAAGAGAAGGAAGCTCGCTCTCTTTCCCCGAGCGAAGCGGCATTTTGTCTTCTCATAAGGTCGCGATGATCCCCGTCAGGACGGCGAGGTGATTCTGGTCGCCTATGGATAGCGCCTTAAAGAGCTTTTTCAGGGAGGGATCTCCGATCTCCACGGAGATGCCCAAGTGGACGCGCTCGAATCGCTTCTCCAATTCGAGGAGTCTTTTCAATCCCTCCGAAAAGCCCAGTCCCGCATCGAGCTCGGACAACAACGCGCCGGAGCCATCCAATCCCGAGCGCATTTCTTCGTCTTCGAGTTGAACCCCTACGAACAAATCCGGCATCTCCTTTAAATAGTTTTTCCCTGTCCGCAACGTATTGGCGTGATTGATTTCTTCCCCGGACAGGGACATCAGACGTTTGGATAACGACGCGTCGTTCGTCAGGCCGGCTATCTTTTCATAAATCTTGGAAATCTTCAATTCCAATTCGGTTCCCAAATCAAGAAACCTTTCGATGTCCATGATCGCCCTCCGTCTCCCGGGATGTGGGGGCGCTGAAGCCCCGAAATGATAAGCATATAAGAAAAAAATGGGGAGATCAAGAAAGAATGCGGACACGAATCAAAGCTTGCGAGAAACCAGAGCAACGGACGCGAGCATCAAACCGATATAAATACCGACGAGGATAATTTCCGGACGGCCGGTTTTTGCCGAGCCCAGGAAAAGGCTCCCCTCGCCCGGCCCCGGCAGGGGGACGGGGTCCCACGGCAAACCGTATCGATCGGCCAGCCCTTTGACATAAAGGAGATGGATGACAGGGATTTTCCGCGAAGCCATCTCCTGGATGACCCCCCTTTTCGCCGGCGGCGGCATATCCGCCACATCCGTGAGCCCCGGCTTCAATTTCAGGATGGTCGAATCCGTCCCCATATTGGCCCAACTCCCCCCGACGTTGATGAAAGCCTTGATTCCGCCGGGGCCGGCCTTCTCGTTATAAAGGCTCATGCGTTTGCGAACGTTCGCCGCGAGATCAGGCTCCCGGAGGAAAAAGATCTCCGTTTTTCCGATCTTTTCCGCAAGGAACGTCCGGCCTTCCCCGGACATATCCGAGCCGTTATCGCGCTCTCCGCCGACGGCCAGGGCGACCGGTCGAACGTCGAGGATACCGTTCTCGCGGAGACATTGGAACATCTCCAGCAGGGTGAATTCGGGCTTATTGGCCCCCCAATTCGAGGCGCCCAGAGAACAGATCACGACCGGCTTGGCTTCGAGAGCTTCGACCGCGCATAAAGAAGCGACGACCAGAGCCGGAAAAGAACTCGAGGCTCCGATCGCCACCGCGTCGCCGCGCTTGACGCCGGCCTGCTTCAAAAACAGGGCCACGAGCCCGCCGAAATTCGGGTTGGTCGTCGTCCTCTTCGCTTCCAAATTTCCGAGCGACGTCGTGATCGGCGACGATTCCCGTCCGATCAATCCCGTTCGGTTGAGATCCACATGGGGGTCGATGGCGACGTTTTTTAGCTTTGCGCATCCGCTTAAAGCCTCCGCGGCCTTGGCCATGATTTCAGAAGCCCTGACCAGGTCTCGATCCTTGACCGTCCGGCCGCCGCTCGGAACCCATTTGTAAAGGCCGAAGAAAAGAAGGCCGACGAGGGCAGGGATCAGAATGAGCTTGTCTTTTTTCATAAGAGCGCCACGAGACGGGCCAGGAAATACGTCAGCACCGACGCCGTGGCCAGCGAAGCGAGCGTCGGAACGATTTTTTGTCGGGCGAGATTACTGGCCAGGAGTCCGGGAATGATCCAGCCAATGACCCGGAGGTCGAGCGGGGCGGCGAAGAGGCGCGGCCAGAGCAGAAACCAGAGCTGGCCGAAAAACCCTCCGAGGAGGAGGAGAAGGACGAACCGGCGCCGGCCGAAGAGAAGGAAATAACGGCCGAGTACCTTATAACAGGCAAGCGAGAGAAAGGCGGCCAGGACCGTGGCGACAACGCGAAGCGGCTGATCCAGATAAAGCGCGATGAGGGCTGGGACAATGATGCCGCCGGGCAGGATTCCCGTTATTTCCGTGTAGAGAAGGGCGACGACGAGGCCGATGAGGATGGTCGTCGTCATAAAACCACCCCTATCCGCGCCCAATGATCGACGATCTCTTGGCCGAGTCCGCCCATATTGCCCATGCCGATGACGGCGCCTCCATCTCGTTCCAGGGCGAACAGCTCATCCATGATGATTTGCGGCCGGCGCTCCGGCCACGCGGAAACCTTCGTCTTCGACGAGGGCCCGGCCAGCCTCTTATGTCCAAGAGCGCGCGCGTGGTCTCCGACGATGATCAGGCGGGCGAAGCCCTCGAAAAATCCCGCCCGAAGCGCGCCGAGCCACTGCCGGGTCCGGTCGCCCCTATCCTCGCGCAGGTTCAGAAGCGCGATCATCGGCAGAGGGAGCTGCGGATATTTCTCGCGCAACAAGGCCAAAGCCTTCTGCGTGGATTCGGGCTCATTGGCCGCAAAGGCGTTGGCCAGATACCACGCGCCGTTCGCGCCGTCCGGGGTCGTTCTCCAGATTTTAAGCCCGCCAAAATCGGATCGGGCACGAGCCATTCCCCGCAGAGCCGTGTCTTTCGGAACGCCTATATATTCGGCCACGGCCAGGGCCAGGTTTATGTTCTCCGTGAATTCCCGCCCCATCGCGCCCTCGCTGCCGGAGGCTGTCGGAATCTTGATGATCCGCGTTTCCCGTTCCTCGGCCGCCTTCTCGAAAACGAAATAAAATTCCTCCTCGGGAACGATCAATGCGCCTCCGTGCGGGACGGCCGCGGCCAGAGACGCGGCGATTTCCTCTTTTGTCCGGCCCATGTCGTCCATGTGGTCCAAACGGACATTCGTGACGGCCAGAATCCGAGGCTTTAAAAGTTTTTCCGACTCGGCCTTCAGCATCTCGGGCCGGATGCTCATCATCTCGACGACGATCGCGCCGGCGCGCAGGTCGAAGGCCGATTTCAGGACTTCTTTCTGCTCCAAAATCGACGGCCGGCCGGACCGTCCGATCTCTCTCTCCGCGCCGTCCGGGAATATCAGGACGGGTTTCGACCCCGTCGTCTTGGCCAGCACGCGGTAACCTTCCTCCCGCAGCGCGGCGGCGATGAGCCGCGTCACCGTCGATTTTCCCCTGGTTCCCGTGACACAAATGCGCAAAGGGAGGTGATTCAGGCTCTTTTTCAGCGCGGCCCGTTCCAGACAAAGATAAAGGAGAAAAAAAACCAGGCAGAGCGACGGGACGAGGAGCATCTTCATCGGCTTGAATTTTCATTATATCGAAATCTCGATAAATGGAAAGAACTTGAGCCTATGGATGAACCCCGGGAGGCAAGGCTTTGTCTCAGGAAGAAAGAATAAGCCTTTATCAGCCCTTATAGATGTTAAGGATCCTCTCCTTGTCTTCGTTCTCTTTATCGCCCTTGAAATAAATCTCGATCAACTCGACTCGGTCCGCATCTTTAAAATACGCATATATCAATCGTAATCCGGTATTTGCGCCGCGCCCTTTCAGCGCTTTACAGGCGAATTTCTTGACCTTGAATATTTCCGGGTCATGAAAAGGAAATCCAGGGATCTGGAATGATCCCCTGTTATCGATCCCGACTTTATGCAAAAGAATGATTTGATGCTTGATGAGATTCTCTAAATCCTCGTCGAGGATTCGAAACCTCTTTGAAAGCTTTTTGAAATCTCTTTCGAACTCGGGCCGACGGATAATTTCATGAAACGGGGTCGTCATCATTCCTCTGGGTATAGGGAGGAGTCCGATAAAATACGGCTTCGTACGGGATGATTTTTTCCTCGCCCGTCGTCAGCCAAGGAACATCTTGATGAGAATATTCGCTGATTTGGCGGGCATTCATCTCCGATAAGCGATCGAGGACGTTGTCGATCGTCGCTTTTTCTCTGGCGTTCAGATAACTCAGATCCGGACCGCGCAAAGGCAAATATTTGGTTTGCGGGTAACTGAAGTATTTATCCGGCACTTTTATGATTTCTTCGTCGGCAATCATCCTTTCGGTAATCTTGCGGAATTCCATCGGAGTCGGGCCATGTATATTTTTCTTATAGGTGGCACCGATCAACTGCTCTTCGTATCTTTCGTAGTAATCGAAATCGATGAAATAAAGCAACTTATATATGACGGTTTCGCCGATATTCGGCTTTGCCCCGACCTTATTCAAAACGTAAAGGAGGACTTCTTTGAATTTCTTGAAATTCTTTTGGGGGATATCGAGGCGAATTTCGGGCTCTGTCTTTCGATATTCCGCTCGCGTTTCTTGAATAATAAATTGCGGCTCCTTTTTCTCCTCGAAAAGCGAATCGATTGAAATGCCGAAAATATCAGCCACTTTTTTACTCTCTTCGGCGCTCAGCTTTCGCTCTCCATTCTCTATGAGCGATAATGTCGGGCGAGAAACGCCCAATAGCTTTGCCAAAGTTTCCTGGCTTATCTCAGCTTTTTCGCGCATTTCTTTGATACGCCGTCCTAGGTTGGTCATAGGTTTGACTCCTTTTCTCCATTATGCATATGTTATGTTAATTGTCAATAGATTGTTATATTATATAACATTCCTATAAGCGACTTGCCATTTATTCGTCGTTGACACCTCCGCTTTGCTGCCGATATACTCTTTTCATATTCAGTGGAATTCGGGGACATGACCCGAATCTCCGGATTCGGGATCGTGTCCCCAGAATTCCACGCAAGGTCAGGAGATTTGACCCTTGAACCATAGCGAAATTGTCAGTTTCATCTGGGGTGTCGCCGACCTCATCCGGACACGCTTTCCTGGGACGTCAAAAAGTCCCAAAGGGCTAAAATAGAGCACTTTAATATACACTTCATCGCCAGGTCCCAGCCCAAAGCAAACCTTTTCGCTCTCATTTTCGTATTAGATAGTAAGGAAGGAGGTACGATCTTGAAAAAAACCATTCTTGTCGTCTTGGTCTTAGGCTTATTCGTTCTCTCGGCGGCGTTCTCCCAGACTCCGCCGGAGAAAAAATCGCCGGCCCCCTCAAAAGGCCCCTTGCCCATGGACCAGCTCGCTGAGGCGATGGCCCTGCGGCTGAGCACCAGCCTTCAGGTGAAGACCGTCGTCGGCGAACCGAAGAAGGTCGGGAATATTACGATTATCCCGATCCTGATGATCGATGTCGGCTTCGGAGGCGGAGGAGGCGGTGCCCCGCAAAACCTGGAGATGGGCAGCAAGGGCTTCTATATGAGCGGAGAGGTCCGGCCGGTGGGCTTCGTCGTGGTCACCAAGGCGGGGACGAAGTTCATCAGCGTCGGCAAAATTCCCCGGAATTGAGGAGCGGAGCATGATCACGAAAAAACATCTTGCGGTCTTACTCGGGACTATTTTCGCCTTGGCTTCGTTTGTGAATGCCCAGCCCACAACTCCGCTCGAACAGCCCCTGGCGAATTTTGACAAACTGGTTTCGCACTTGAAATCCGGGGCCGTGATCGGCGAGCCCATCACGGTCGGAACGACGACAATCATCCCGTTCGCCAAGCTCACCTTCGGCCTGGGCGGCGGCGGGGCCATGATGGCCTATGGCGGCGGCATGGGCGGCAAAGCCATTCCCCAAGGCGTCTTGATCATCGAAGGCGAAAACGTCAGGGTTGAGCTCTTCCCGGAGGAAGACAAAAAGCCTTCGTTCATCCTGGAGATGCTTCCGGTCTTCCTGAAGCTGCTGCCCGATATCATGGGGCCCAAGCCGCCCGCGGCTGCGCCCAAAGCCGGGGCAACGCCGGCCGGGCTTCCCTCCAACGCCTCGCTGGAGCAGGTGAAGAAACTGTTTGACGAGAAGAAATACCCTGAGGCCCTGGAGATGGCTGATGGTCTCCTCGCAAATAACCCCAACAACGCCGATCTTCACGCTTGGAAAGGCCATATCATGGGGAACCTAGCCCAGGGGAATCCCGCCAATATGATCAAATACGGGATGGGAGCGAGTCAGGAATACGAAACGGCCCTGAAGCTGGATCCCCAAAACGCGGACGGCCATTTCGGACGAGGAATGGTTCGGCTTCAGGCTCCCCCCGGCTTTGGAGGAGACCTGGACGGCGCCATCAAGGACTTCGAAGCGGCGGGTGCGAAAATGCCGTTCGCCGAAGCCCAATATTATCTGGGCGAGGTCTATCGGAAAAAAGGTATGACCGACAAAGCCAAGGCCGCCTATCAGAAAGCTCTCGAACTCAAGCCCGGCTATCCCGAAGCGGCCAAAGCCCTGGCGGAGATTAAATAGGGCGGCGTCTGAACCGATTGTAGGGCGTAATTCCGGGTAATTCCGGGGACACTAACCATATCTCTTGAATTAAAGTTAGTGTCCTCCGAATTCAAGGTCGGCCTCTGACCCATCATTTTTCTTGACTGTCCGCGGAATTTTCTATATAAAAGATAACTTATTGATTTCTATGATAGTTCGAGTTGTCCGCGAATCGGCCCTATGAGGCAGACGTCCTTATTCTATCCCCATCAATCCTTCACGGAGGTCTCATGAACATATTCGGACTCGCCAGCCGCCACGGCCTGAGCAGTTTTGAACAGATCGCCATCATGGGCGTCTTGCTCACCGCCTTCATCAGCCTCCTATATGCGTGGCTGTTGCGCAAAAGCGTCCTTAAGAAAGACAAAGGGACGGCCAAGATGCAGGAGGTGTGGAACGCCATCCGCGTCGGAGCCGACAGCTATCTCAACCGCCAGCTGCGCACGATCCTCCCCGTCATCGGGGCCCTGACCGTATTCATGTTTCTGAGCGTCTATATCGTCCCCGTGAGCCGGGAAGCGTTCAAGGAGTTCGGGGCGAACGCGGCAATCGTCATCGCCATCGGCCGGACCCTGGCCTTCATCATGGGCGCCACGTTTTCTCTTCTCGTCGGCCAGCTCGGCATGCGGATGGCTATCCAGGCCAACGTCCGCTCGGCGTCCGCGGCGCGGAGGAGCTTCAACGAGGCCCTCTCCATCGCCTATTACGCCGGAACGATCACCGGGATGCTGACGGACGGCCTGGGCCTCTTCGGCGGCACGATCATCTTCATCATCTTCGGCAAGGCCGCTCCGGACGCCCTCCTCGGTTTCGGATTCGGCGGCACGCTCCTGGCCCTCTTCATGCGCGTAGGCGGCGGCATCTACACCAAAGCCGCCGACGTCGGCGCGGACCTGGTCGGGAAAGTCGAGAAAGACATTCCCGAGGACGACCCGAGGAACGCCGCGGTCATCGCCGACCTCGTCGGCGACAACGTCGGAGACTGCGCGGGCATGGCCGCCGATATCTTCGAGAGCTACGAAGTCACGATCGTCTCGGGGCTGATGCTGGGCCTGGCCCTCATGGCCGTGGACCCGGCCCACAGTCTCAAATGGATCGTCTACCCGCTGATCATCCGGGCCATCGGGGTCATCAGCTCGATCCTGGGCACGTTCACCGTTCCCCTCTGGGTGAAGTTCCCGATCAAGTTCCTTCGCGCCCACGACGCCGAGGAAGCCATGTTCAGGTCCTACGAGGTCTCCAGCGTCAACACGATCTTCTTCTCTTTCCTGGTGGCCTTTTTCTACGCCCATGACTGGCGCATGGCCATGCTGACCTCGATCGGCGTCGGTCTGGCCGTCGCCTTCAACCCCCTGACGTCCTATTTCACGTCCACCAAGAAGACTCCCGTCAAGGAGATCGTCGATTCGACGCGGACCGGAGCGGCGACTACGATTCTCTCGGGCCTGTCGGTCGGGATGGAATCCTCCGTTTGGGCGCTCGTCGCAGTCGTCATCAGCTTCATTTTCGCCCTGCTCCTCTACGGCGGCGAAGCCAACGCGACCTATGTCCTCTACGCCGTGGCCATGGTCGGTATCGGCATGCTGAGCCATACCGGAAACAACGTGGCCATGGACTCCTACGGCCCGATCTCGGACAACGCCAACGGCATCGGGGAGATGGCCTGGCACGACCTCAACGATGAGGAGACCAAGAAGGCCCGGCAAATCATGGCCGACCTGGACGCCGTCGGAAACACGACGAAAGCCATAACCAAAGGGGTGGCCATCGCCTCGGCTGTCATCGCCGCGGTCAGCCTCTTCGCCACGTTCATTACCGATGTCGGCCGCGTCCAGGAGCAGCTCGGGATCGCGAAGATCGGGGCGATCCGCATTTCCGACACCAAAGTCTTCATCGGCTTTCTGCTGGGCGGCGCGCTGCCCTGGCTGTTCAGCTCCTTGTCCATCAAGGCCGTGAGCCGCGCGGCCAGCCTCATAGTCGAGGAAGTGCGGCGCCAGTTCCGCATCCCGGGAATGATGGAAGGCACGGTCAAGCCCGACTACGCCCGCGCCGTAGGCATCTCCACGGCGGCCGCCCAAAAGGAATTGATTCCCCTGGCCGTCATCTCCGTCCTCATGCCGATCGCCGTCGGACTGATCCTGCAAGTGGAGGCTCTGGGCGGCTTCCTGGCCGGCATCATCCTCAGCGGACAACTCCTGGCCGTTTTCATGGCCAACGCGGGCGGCGCCTGGGACAATGCCAAGAAATCCATCGAGGACGAGCCCCGCAATATCGCCGCGAACACCGGCAAGGGCTCGGAGCGCCATAAAGCCGGTGTGGTCGGCGACACCGTCGGAGACCCGCTCAAAGACACCGCCGGTCCGGCCCTCAACCCCATGATCAAGGTCGCCAATCTGGTCAGTCTCATCGCGGCGCCGATCCTCGTCAAATATAGCCATATGAGCATCGGTATCGTCATCCTGGTGGTCGCCATCCTCCTCAGCGTAGGCTGGGCGATCCGAAAGAGCAAACGCCCTGTCTCCCAAAAGACGCTTCTGGGCGAGGACGCGGGCACAAAGAGAACATGAGCCGGACGAAGGTCGCGGTTATCCGGACAAAGCCCGCCACGGTCCTTGACGACATCGGCCGTTTATTCGAGCTGGCCGGCGGGCCGGCGGCCCTGGATAAAAGCCTGACCACGATCATCAAGGACAACATCAGCTGGCACTATCCATTTCCTTCGGCCAATACCACTCCCTGGCAGCTGGAAGGGACGATCCGGACCCTCAAAAAGCACGGATTCGAAAAGATCTCTTGCGTCCAAAATAAGACCGAAGTCACCAACGCCCTGAAAGGCGAAGATCTGAACCTGTACAGGCCGATCTTCGAGGCCTATAAACTCGAGGTTTTGTTTAACTTTCGCTCAGAGGACATGACCTGGATCGATTACAGGCCGAAGGCCAAAATGCTTGTCCTCGACAAGATTTACGGCGAGTGCGTCCCCATCCCCGATTACTTCGTGGGCAAGAACATCCTCCATCTGCCGACCACCAAATGCCACATTTACACGACCACTACGGGGGCCATGAAGAACGCCTTCGGCGGCCTACTGAGCCATAAGAGGCACCAGACCCACACTTATATCCACGAAACGCTGGTCGATCTGTTGGCCATCCAAAAGGAGATCCATCCCGGTCTGTTCTGCATTATGGACGGGACGACCGCCGGGAACGGCCCCGGGCCGCGCGTCATGATGCCCGTGACAAAGAACGTTCTGCTGGCCGGCGCCGACCAGGTGGCCATCGACGCCGTCGCCTCGAAGATGATGGGCTTCGATCCCATGTCGATCAAGTACATCCGCCTGGCCCACGAGGCGGGGCTGGGCGTCGGCCGGCCCGAGGAGATAGAGATCATCGGCGACCCGGACGCCGCGGCGGAGAACTGGGGCTTCGAGGTCGGCGTGTCTTTTCACAAGTTCGCCGGCTGGGTCACCTGGTTCGGTCCGACCCGCGTTTTGCAGAAGTTCCTCACCCGCCCTCCGATCCTTTACCTTGGGAACTTCTATTCTTTCCTCTATCACGACGTCATCCATTGGCCGCTCAAGGAAAGCAAGCTCTATAAGAAGTGGTTGACCGATTCGGAATGGGGGCAACTGTTTAGAAAATATAAGGACGAGGGCTGCCGGAGTAAGGACTTCCGAGCTGATTTGAAATAAAAAAAGGCCCGCCGCCAACCCAAAAAAAATCCCCCCTTGCCCCCGCTTTCTGGGCGAGGGACAAGGGAGGATTTCAAAGAGCGCTTAATTGTTTCCGAGCATCGGGTCCTGGCGGACCACGATCTTGCCGGTGAACGTTTTGTCGCCTACCGTCATTTTCACCGCATAAGCCCCGGGCTCGGCCATGGCTCCGCCCGCGCCGCCGCGGCCGCCGCCAAAACCGCCGCCCCCGCCTCCGAATCCGGCGCCGCCGCCGATGCCGATGGACTGCATGACGGTCTGTTGAATCTCAAGAACCCTGCGGTAATTGTTTCCGGCCGCGTCGATTTGTTTGAGCGCAGCCTGCACGGCCGCCTTCTGCTCGTCGCTCAGTTCGCTCCGTTGGGCGATCGTCTCGAATTGCCGCTTGGCGTTCGCGATCGCGGTCTGGACGCCTCCGGCCGGAGGATCGAACCGGAAATCCCAGATCAGGCGGTTGATGCCCGGCTTGGCGTTGTCGATCATGAAAGTGGTTTTCTGCTGTCCCGTGATGTCCGTGATCTCGATCGTCACCGGGCCGGCCGGTTTGTCTTTCAGGTAGTAGTGGATCAGCGCGCCGGTCGGCGGGTTCTCGCCCCTATAAAAGAGGTTGCCGCGCCCGTAGCCGCCGCGTTGAATGCGCAGCCAGCGCGTCGCCGGACGGTCATTTTGGAAAAGGAAGGCATCCGAGCTCAGGACCTCGTCCTTCGCCTGCTGGAGGGCGGAGATATCGTCCATGATCCAGAAGCCGCGCCCGTGTGTCGCCGCGATCAAATCATTGTCGCGGGGGTGGATCAGCAGGTCATGGACGGCCACAGTCGGCAGATTGGGAGATAAGTTCGTCCAGCTTTTGCCGCCGTTGATGGAGAAGAACACGGAAAATTCCGTGCCGAGGAAGAGAAGATTCTTGTTCTTCAGGTCCTCCCGGACGACATAGACCGGCCCGCCGTCCGGCAGATTGCTCGCGATGTTCGTCCAGGTCTTGCCGTAGTCCGTCGTCTTGAAGACATAAGGCTTGAAATTGTCGCTGCGGTGCCCGTCGAACGCCAGGTAGCACGTCCCCTCATCGAAATGCGAGGCTTCGACGCGGCTCACCCAGGTGAAGGGAGGCACGCCGGGCACGTTGGGCCGGACGTCGGCCCAGGTGACGCCGCCGTTGCGCGTGAGCCGGACATTGCCGTCGTCCGTGCCGACCCAAATGACGCCGGGAATCTTGGGCGATTCGGCGATCGTGATGATCGTACAGTGGGTCTCGGCGCCCGTGTTTTCGACCGTGATGCCGCCGCTCGGCTTGTTCTTATTCGGATCGTTCGTCGTCAGGTCGGGGCTGATGATCATCCAGTGGTCGCCGCGATCCAGAGACCTGAAGAGATGGTTGCCGCCCATGTAAATCGTGCGCGGGTTGTTCGGGGAGATCAGGATCGGCGTGCTCCAGTTGAAGCGGAAAGGCCCTCTGGCCTGTTGTCCCATCTGACCCATGGCCGCTCCGGCCTGGCCTCCCTGCCCCTGCGTCTGGGCCTGACCTCGCTGTCCGCCCCCGCGCTGACCTTGCTGGGCCGGTGCGGCCGCTTGCGCCGGAGGCTGACCGCCGCGCTGGCCTTGCGGCGGCGCCGGAACGGAAGCCGGAGCGCCGGGGAAATATTCCGCGTAGTTGAGGATGTTCATCTGGCTGGGACGGATGGACCGGCTCTCCCGGGTTTCGACGTTCGTCCTCTGGGCCGACCCGCCTTGGCTTTCGCCGTAAAGCGTCCGCCAGTCGGAGGGATCGTTCTGGGTATGGAATCCATCGCCGCCGCCGACGTTGTACCAGAAATCGGTCAGGATCTCGCCCTCGCGGTTCATGGAAGGCCCTCCCCACGTGCCGTTATCCTGCAATCCGCCATAGACATAATACGGGTCGCGCAAGTCCACGCTGACCGCATAGAACTGGGCAAAGCACAGGTTGTCGAAGAAAACCCATGTCTTGCCGTGGTCATATGTGATGGACGCGCCGCCGTCCTGCCCGACATAGAAACGGTTCTTGTTCGTCGGGTCGAGCCACATCGTATGGAAATCGGGATGCATTCCGGTCATGGTCTTGAAAGTCCGGCCGCCGTCCTCGGAGTAAGAGAGGTTCGCCGTCAGGAAATAAACGAGCTTGTCGTCGAGCGGATTGATGAAAATATGGCTGTAGTAGAACGGCCGGCTGTTCGTCCGGTTCATGAACATCCACGTCGCGCCGGCGTCTTCGGACCGATAGATGCCGGTGCCGAGTTTCGTCATATCCTTATAGTCGGGATTGTCCTTGGTGACGCCGTTCTCGGTGATCTGGGGACGCGGCTGGAAACCGTGCTCGACGACGGCTTCCAGGACTTTCGGATTGCTGCGCGAAATGGCGATTCCGATGCGGCCGAGGTCGCCGGTCGGGAGTCCCTTGGTCAGCCTGGTCCAGGTCTTTCCGCCGTCCGTCGTTTTATAAATGCCGCCGTTCGGCCCGCCGGAATCGAACCGCCAGGGCTGGCGCATTCTCTGCCAGAAGGTGACAAACAGGACTTCGGGATTCGCGGGATCCATGACGAGGTCCATGGCGCCCGTCTTGCCGTCGTTGGGCAGGCCGCCTCCCAGCTTCTGCCAGGTTTTGCCGCCGTCCATCGTCTTGAACAGGCCGCGATCCCCGGTATAACCCCAGGGATGCCCGGCCGCGCTCACATAGCAGATGTTGGGATCGGAGGGATGGGGCAGGACCTTGCCGATCGTCTGCGTCGACTCCAGGCCCATGCGGGTGAACGTCTTGCCGCCGTCGGCGGATTTGTACACGCCGTCACCCCAAGCGACGCTGTTGCGGACGCATTCTTCGCCCGTGCCCACCCAGATGATATTCGGGTCTTTCTGGAAGAAAGCCACGTCGCCGATCGAGGCCGAGCCGTATTTATCAAAAATCGGCTCCCACGTCGTGCCGGCATTGACCGACTTGAAGACGCCGCCCGAGGCGCCGGCGACGAGAACCTGGGTAAAATCCCTGTCCAGGGCGTCGAAGGCCGAGATTCGTCCGACCATATTGGCCGGCCCGATGTTTCGCCATTTCAGATCCTTGACCAGGTTCGCGTCCGTGCTGGGGTTCTGGGAAAAGAACGGGCCCGCGAGAAAGAGCGCGAACATCGCCAAAAATCCGATGCGTAAAACCGAACGTGAATTCCTGTGCACTCCTTGCCTCCTTGATGAAATATGATGGGTCGACCTTTCCTTTGCGCTATCGGGGCGAAACGGGGATCGGTCGAAAGACACCGGCATAAACATGATTCCATGGTTTTGACGTCTGCAGGAAGAGGATTCTTCCAAGCTTCTCATCGATTTGGGACGAATTATATATAAAATTCAAAATATATCCAACCGGCGCGGAGCCTGACCGCAGTACAGTTTCGGGGAGCGGAGCTCATCGAGAAATTCGATTTTACAGGACGAAAAAAATATGTCAGAATAACTTATAAAAAATCATTCGGCTGCAAGGAGAATAAATGAAAAACGCACGGCTTATGGCCATGGGAAGTATTCTTCTTTTTTTTGTAGCCTGCGCGCCGAATCTCGTTCCGTCCGGCTGGGACTTCCTGGGCAAGCGCGACGTGAGCTTCGGGGCCGACCACGATGTCTTCAGGATTCTGCCCAGGGAAAGGGCTCTCCACCGTCTCCTCATCGTCGTCAAGATGAACGACGTGGAATTATTCGATGTCAAGGTGTCGTTTGAGAAGGGAGACGAGTTCGACGCCAAGTTCCGGGGCCGATTTCTCGCTGACCGGGATACGCAGATCATCGACCTGCCCGGAGGCGAGAGGCGCGTCACGAGAGTCGATTTCCGCTACAAGAGCTTGAAACAGTCCGCCCGCCGGGCCGTCATCGAGCTTTGGGGAAAATAGGAAGACTCTCGCTCTTCCCTTTTTCGAAACGGCCTGCGCCAAGCGGCGCTCGTCATCGACAAGAAGCGACGCGCTCCGGTGTTGCCATCAGGGTTTAATGGCGACGATCTGGAACTTGGCCGATTCTTTCAGCTTGGCCATCTGCGAGTCGAACGCCACCGCCTGCTTTTGTTCTTTGAGCTTGGCTTCGATCTGGGATTTGACCTGGTCCAGGGGCAGGGTTTCTTTTTTCCGGCTCTCGACCTTAATGATGTGATAGCCGTAGGTCGTTTCGACGATATCGCTGATCTGGCCGACGGGAACCGAGAACGCGGCATCCTCGAAAGGCTTCACCATCTTGCCGTGTTCGACATCTTCATAAAGTCCGCCGTTGTCCTTGGAGCCGGGATCTTCGGATAACTGCTTGGCCAGCTCCGCGAAATCCGCCCCTTTTTTCAACCGCGCCAGAATGTCCTCCGTCTTTTTCCGGATCTCCTTTTTCTCGGCGTCGGTCTTCCCTTGGGTCAGGAGGAGAATATGGCGGACCGAAGCGGTCTTGTCCGTCTGGTAGGCCTTCAGGACCTCCGCATCGGTCACCTGGTTGGCCGGAGCCAGGATCCCTTCCAGATATTTCTGGATCATCATATCTTCTTCGATGCTTTTCTTGACGTATTCGATCCCGATGCCGTTCGTCTTCAGCATTGCCATGAATTGCGCTTCACCCCCCGCCTGGGCATACTGGGCATCGAGGGCGGACTTGAGCTCTTCGGGCTTCGCGGCCTTCTTGGCCTCGCTCGCGGCCGCTAAAAGCAGCTTCCGTTCGCCGAGTTGAACCGCAGCCTGTCCGACGACGCTCTTCAGCCGCTGGGGATCTAGGTCCTTGAGCTGCGCGGAGCGGCTCCCCATGGAATCCAGGAACATCTGGAGGATTTCGACCGCCGTGATATCGAATTTCTTCGTCGAGATCAGAACGGTCGTTTTCTCGGGGTCGAGAACGGGCAGGGTTTTCGTCAGATCCTTGGCCAATTGATAAGCGGGCGTGCCGGCCGCGACCTTGACGGCCGCTTCCTTCTTGGAATTACAGCCGGTTACGGCCAACGCCGCGACGAGAATGAAAGCCAGGAATTTCTTCATAATCATCTCCTTAACGAAAAAATAAACGTTAAGTTAACCACACTCGGGCGGGAATTACAAAGAATATTTTTTCCGTGCGGACGGCGTCTAGCGCTCGAGCGTGACGTCTTCTTTGTAATCCACGGATATCTTGGCCCCCGGCTTGGGCTTGAGGAGGTCCACCACTCGGAGGAAGGTCTTATTGCGCTTCTTCCATAACCGGTTCAGGTTCCGGGCATAATGAGCGACGCCCAAGCCGATCCACTGGCCGTGTAAGAGTTTCTGGGCCATCTGTTTGAGCGAATAGAACTTTTTGTGGCAGATCATCTGCGCTTTTTGCAGGTCGAAAAGGGAAAAGCGGGCTGGCTGGAAGACGACATGGTGGGCGTCGTAAAGCGTCCAATCGTGGAATCGGATCCGGTTTTCGCTGGTTATTTTGTCGTAGAACTCGGATCCCGGCAGCGGCGTCAGGATGAGGAATTGGGTCGAGGTCAGCCGGGATTTTATGGCGAACTTGAGGGTTCGCTTGACCGTTTTCCAATCGTCCTGATCGAAGCCCAGGACGAACATGCCGTGGATATGGATTCGATGCCGGCGCAAGACCTTGACCGCGTCGGTAATTTCGGCCACGGTCTGATTTTTCTTCATGCCCTCGAGGCTTTGGGGATTGACCGACTCGAAGCCGATATAGAGCGTGTGGCAGCCTGCTTTTTTCATGAGCCGGACGAGTTCAGGATCGCGGGCCACGTCGGCCCGCACCTGGGTCGTCCATTTGAACTTGAACCGTTCGCGGATCATGGCCTCGCAAAGGTCCTTGGCCCGCTGCCGATTGGCCGCGAAATTGTCGTCATAGAAAAAGATGGAGTTTTTCCGATTGTCGTAGCGGCGCAGCTCCTCGATGATGTTCTCCGTCGAGCGGAAGCGGTATTTTTTACCGAACATCCCGGTCACAGAGCAGAATGAACAGTCGAACGGGCAGCCCCTCGAGGTCTGGACGGGGATGGAGGACATCGCCGCGCGGCGACGACGGGTGGACACCAGGAGAGAGAAATCCGGGAAAGGAATCCGATCCAGGTCCGCCGCCAGGGGGAGCATCTCATGGTGGACGGCCCGGCCGTCTTTTTTGTAGGACAGATTGGGAATTTCCGAATAATCCCCGCCCTTCTCCCACGCATCGATAAAGGCCATCAGCGGCCGTTCTCCTTCGCCGCGAATGACGAAGTCGGCGTGTTCCAGCGCCTCATCGGCCAGATATGTGACATGGGGACCTCCCATGAGGACCGGAATTCCCATGGCCCGGACCCTATCGGCGATGGCATAGGCGCGCGGCGCCGTGGACGTGATCGTGGAGATGCCGACGAGGTCGGCCGTCGCGATCGTGTCGAAATCAAGTTTGCGGAAATCCTCGACGTAGACGTCGGTTTCCCAATTCCGGGCCTTCATCATCGTGCCCAGGATGAGTGTTCCCAGGCGCGGAAGGGGGAACTGGGAAAAGATATGGAGGTTCGGGGCCTGGGGCTCGATTAAGATCATTTTAGGCATTGGCTTTTCCTTTCGCCGGTCCCGGTCTTTTCCGGTTTTTGTCCATGAGGTTCAGGATCTCTTTCCTTTTTTTCTTGAGGAGGTCTTCCCAGCGCACGATCCCGGCTTTCAGGAGCTTCATTTTCTCGCTGAGCGCCTGGATTTCCCGGAGCATGGCCTCGAACTTAGCCTCGATGTCGGCTTGGGGAAAGGCCTCGAGATCCGCCTGGATGGCCAGGAAGTCGCGGACATGATCCGAGACGGACTTGATATCTTCGAGGGCATATCCGAAGAGTTGAAGATCCAAAATGAGCTTACACAGGAAAACGTACGCCTCGGAATAGAGCCGGAATCCTCCCTCGGTCCGCATATCGGGCTCGATGATGCCTTTGTCCTCCCAGTGTTTGATCGTTCTCGGGCTGACCCCCGATCTTTCGGCCAAATCGCCCACCGTGAGATACCGGTCCTTTTCCGCCGGCTTTTTTTTGCCGGACCTCTCCTGGGGAAGACCGACTTTCTTGACGATCTTTAAGATCTCCTCCGGTCCGTAGCCCAGATCGTAGAGCTTCTGGATATAGGCCGCCCGAGCTACGGCGTCCAGAGAGAAAAGAGGAGCCTGGTCCTCGGCATAGCCGCACGGACGGATCAATTTCCATTTCGTCCATTCGGCGAGAGTCTCCCTGGAAATCGCGGCTTTTTGAAGGAATTCGTTCCCAGTGAAAACGTCTTTGTTCATTATATACCTTCACGTTCAATTATATTTATTATTATTATATTGTGCACGTATAGGAATATATTTAAGAAAAGGCTTCTTGTCAAGGATAATTTACCGGAGAGCGGGAGAAGACATTTACGCAATTAAAGGGGGACAAATAAGGAGGGGGGGAGGGCAAGAGCAAAAAGAACTCGGCTTCATGCGTCTCGCCTCCCCACTGAAAGGAAGAGAGTAGAAAGAGTGTCTATGTCTAAAATTATGCATCTTTTATGCCAAATTTAATGCTTCTGAAAAACCGAAATCAGGCGGGGAAACGGAAAAAGATCGCGCCCGGATCCGGCCGACGTAAATTCGCTTTACATCCTTTAGCCGTATCGATGGGGATCATCATAAAAAAAACGGGCAGGAGAGAGCCCTCACCTCATTAGGCTCCCCTATTAATTAAGACCCTAAAATCGGGATTTTTTTCCCGCTCCTTCCTTAAATAATTGAAAAAAAACCCGTTTTCCAATATATTTGGGGGCAACAAGAAAGGCCGCAGGAATAATGGAACTCTCCGAGCTCATCAAAACCCGGCGCTTCTTGGAGGAAATCTCCAATTCCGTCCATGTCGCCATCTACAGGCGATGTCCAGCCCTCAGCCCCGGCGAACGCGAGGACCTCGTGCAGGAGGTCCTGCTCAAAATCTGGAAAATGGCCGATCATGGGAAGAAAATCGTTCATTTGCAGTCTTACTTATGGAAGATAGTCTACACGACGGCCCTGGACATCATGGAAGAGAGAATGAAGGAGATCTCCCTGGAAGAGGTTATGGAATCTTCCTCATCCTTCACGGCCTTGACGGACGAGCTCACGGACTTCGCAGCGTCAATGGAAAGGGAAGATCTCAGGCGGCATCTCGAAACCGTCATCGATTCCCTTCCGGAAAACCGGCGGACCGTCCTCAAGCTCCATCTCACGGGGATGGACCTGGACGAGACGGCCGAGTTTCTTCGATGGACGCATCACAAGGTCAGGCATCTCTTTTACCGAGGTCTCGCCGATCTCAGGAAACGATTACAGGATGGGACGTCATCCCATCAGAAGGAAGCGAAACTTTATGCCGGGGGAACCCATGCCGGATCGAAACTTTTCAAGAAAACCGTGTCCTGAAAATTCCGTTTTCGAACGGGTCTTTCTCGGCGAAACGGATCATCGGGAGACGGAACGGTTTCTCGACCATATCCTCGACTGCCGCGTCTGCAAGGCCAAATTCGAGATATTGAAAGACATCGACCGTGAAATCCACGAGAACGAATCCGGCTGGATGAAGCTGGCCGAGGAGAGCCTCGAGGAGTTGAAGGCCGCGGACATCCGCCCCCTGCCCGCGCTCAGGTCGGGCGGAAGGGCGGCTCCCATCCGCCGCCGGGCGGCGGTTTTGTCAGCGGCCGTCTTTATCGCCGCGGGCTATTATCTCATTTTCTCGCCCTTGAAGAGCGCCGTCCCGCAGAGCGAAAGAAACAGCCATTTACGGCTGCTCGAACCCGGAGGACTGCTCAAGAAACCGCCGACCGTCTTCAAATGGACTCAAGTCAAGAACGCCGGCAGCTATGTTTTGAGCTTGATCGACAATGACCTTCGGACGATCGCCCAATCCAATATCAAAGCTCGCGTCCGCTACGAGGCATCGCCTCAACTCCAGGAAAAACTGCAGCGGGGGAAAATCTATATTTGGTCGATCGAAGCGTACGACGACGACGGAATAAAAATCGGATCCGCCCAGCGGTCTTTCGAAATCGAATAGCCGCGCATTCCCGGGCCGACGGGAAAGGCCGTTATGGCCGGGGACATGCGCGATTCTCCCCTCTCCATTTTATCTTTTTTCCGGGCCTTGTTAAGAGCGGGGGCTCCCGAAAAAGGCAGCCGGCTCTCTATCCCTGTATCCGTCAATCTGCCCGATCCGCTCAACAGGAAGGAGCGCTCAAACGCGTTTTTCGGCTTGGTCCCGCGCGGAGAGGAGGTAATCGATGGACCTGCTCAGCGCCGTCAAATCGAGAGGTTTCGCGAAGAAGTGGCTGATGGAGAGCCGGCTCAAAAGATCGGGCTCGATCATATCGGGATGGGCGGAAATCAAAATGACATCGCCCCGATAGCCGCTTTTGCGTAATTCGGTAACGAGCTCGACCCCGTTCATCAACGGCAGTTTGTAATCCGCGATGATGAGATCGATGTCGGCCTTCTTGAAACGAGCCAACACTTCCCGGCCGTCCTTGGCCAGATAGACGCGGTAATGATTATTCAAGACCAGGAAAAACGTCTTACGGATATTTTCATCGTCATCGACAACCACGATTTTCTTGCCCAGCATATTCATTCCTTTCTTCACACTCAGAAAGAAGCATTTTTTGTGCCAACTTATAAAGAATAACCGCTCGGAGATTACAGGCAGAGAAACAAGGCCGGCGCCTGCCGGAGCCAAAGATATTTACAAGGTCATGTAAAATACGACGAGGACACCTCATGTGTCCTGAAAAAGTGACGCGGCCCCCTATTTTCAGACTTCCAGACCGAAATCCTTGATCTTCTTGTCCAGCGTGGGACGGCTGATCTTCAGGACCTGGCTGGCCCGGGTTTTGCTTCCCTTGACCGCGGTCAGGACATACTGGATATACTCTTTCTCGACTTCATCGAGCGCGACGAGATCCCGGGAAAACGACTTGCGATCCTCGATTTCCAACGGCAGATTTTCCTTGAGGACGACGTCCCCTTTGGCCAGGATCACGGCCCTGGTCAAGGCGTTTTCGAGCTCGCGGACATTACCTTTCCAGGAAAGGTCCGTCAAGATCTTCATGACGTCCGGCGGGATCTTGCGCACGTTCCTTCGCAGATCGCGGTTGATCTTCTCGATCAAGTAGCCGACAAGCTCGGGGATGTCCTCTTTCCGCTCGCGGAGCGACGGCAGATGGATCTCCACGACCTTGAGCCGGTAGTAAAGGTCCTCGCGGAACCTGCCGTTCTCGATGAGCGTCCGGAGGCTCTGGTTCGTCGCGGCGATGATCCGGGCTTCGGTCTTGAGGACTTTCTCTCCGCCCACTTTCATGAAATCGCGCGTCTCGATGACCCGGAGGAGTTTCGACTGGAGATTGGGCGAGATGTCGCCGATCTCGTCGAGGAACAGCGTTCCTTTTCCCGCGATTTCGAATTTCCCTTTGGTCTCGCTTACGGCGTCCGTGAAGGCGCCCTTGACGTGGCCGAAGAGCTCGCTTTCGAGCAGCGTGTCCGAGATGGCCGAGCAGTTGATGACGATGAACGGTTCGTCGCAATACGGGCTGTTGTAGTGGATCGCCTTGGCCACCAGCTCCTTGCCCGTTCCGCTTTCCCCTTGGATGAGAACGTTGGCCCGGGTATTGGCCACGGAGCCGATGAGTTTGAACACCTCCCGCATCGGAGAGGAATGGCCGATGATGTTGTCGATGGTATATTCTTTCTGTTTCTCCTCGACCAGGTAGTTCACTTTCTCTTCGAGGGCTTTGACCTGGAACGCCTTTTCGACGGTCAGGTCCAGGGCCACGTAATCGAGCGGCTTGACCAGATACTCGAACGCCCCGAGCTTGATGGCCTCGACCGTCGTTTTCATGTCGTCGTACGCCGTCATGATGAGCACGGCGGCCCGGTGCGGCCGGCCCTTCATTCGGCGCAAAACCTCGAGCCCGTCCGTGTCGGGCAGCCGGATGTCCAGGAGGACGAGATCAGGGGTCATATCCGCGTATTTCCTCAATCCGGTCTCGCCGTCTTCGGCCGCCTGGACATCAAAACCCTGTTTGGCCAGATGGGAGGCTATGGTCTTGCGGATGAGAGCGTCGTCGTCGATGATCAGGATGGATTTCATGGTTCTCCCTCGTACGGAATGAGGATCTCGAAGGCCGTCCCCGGATTTTTCTTCTTGATGACGCGGATCGCGCCCTTGTGTTGCTCGATGATCTTCCGGGCATTGGCCAGCCCCAGCCCGAAACCCGATGGTTTCGTGGTGAAAAAGGGCTCGAAAATATTGTCCCAGTCCTTGTCCGGAATGCCGCAGCCGTTGTCGGAAATCCGGACACGGATTTTCTTGCGCCGGCCGTCGCCGGCCAACCCGACCGCAAGGGTGATCTTCCCGCCGTCGTCCATGGCTTCGCAGGCGTTGCTGAGGACATTGAGAAAGACCTGCCGCATCTTGTCGCCGTCGACGAGGACATCCGGAAGGTTTCCGTCGATTTTCCTTTCGACGGTAATCTTTTTCTGCCGGAAACAGTCCTCCACCTGCTTGATCGACGCATCGAGGATTTGGGACATGGGAAACCGGGCGATCTGCAGCCCGGAGACACGCGTGAAATTCAAAAGCTCCTTGATGAACTTCTCGATCTGCCCAATGCCCTCCTGGGTGATGGCCAAATGTTCCCGGTCCAGGGGCCCGAGACGGCCGTCCTCTAAGACTTTTTGGATATTGAGCTTGACCGAGGTCAAGGGATTCCGGATCTCGTGGGCGATCGTGGCCGAAAGCTTGCCGATCGAAGCCAGCTTTTCCGCCTGGATGAGCTTTTTGTGCGCGTCTTCCATCTGTTCCCGCGCCGCCAGCAGCCGGGCGCTCATCTCATTGAAGCTTTGGGCCAGGTTGCCGATCTCGTCCCGGGAATCGACCTGGATCTTGTGCGTGAAATCGCCTTTGGAGACACGGATGGTCCCGTCCATGAGGATTTTGATCGGCTGGGCGATCCGGCGGGCGAGAAGCGTCGCTCCGATCGTTCCAAGAAATAAGCCGGCAACGCCGATCAGGATCAGGACGAGCCGCGTTCTCCGGATCTCGGCCCGCATATCCTCCAGGGACAGCCCGATCTTGACCGAGCCCCATTTGGCCTGAGATCCCCTGGCGAAGATGGGAATTTCGATCTCCAGAACCCTCTGGATCTTTTTGGCCAGAAAAACGTCCTTGGTCTGGACGTCCCTGCTGTCCGGACGGTCCTGGCCCTGCAACCGGCTGCAGCAAAAAAGCTCCTTCCGGTCGGCGATCTCCTGGTTATAGGCGATCGGCGTGGCGGAGCGATCGAAGAAAACGACGTAGAGCAGTTTTTCGTCGACCTGTTCTTTGATGCTCGTCTGGATGTCTTCGATCGTGTAGTTGATGACGGAGCGCAGGTTGAGATCGGCCATGTTCTTGGCCATCAAAATCCCTTTGTTCGTCGATTCCTGGGAAATCGTGTTGACTTCTTTTTTCTCGATCACAAGGAGGATCGCGCCGACGAGAAAGACCAGGAGGACCGTGAACCAGATCATGAATCTCGTATGAAGGGAGATTCTCAGTTTCACTGTTGCGGCTCTTTATTGTCCAGCCAGATTTCCTTGGCGTTCAGATAAGAAATCCCCCAGGACGGCATCTTGGCGCCCCGGACGTACGGCTGAAGGGCAATCCTCTGGACGTTCGTGAAAAGCGGGATCGCCGGCATCTCGTCCACGAGGATCCGTTCCATCCGGCGAAAAAGCGCGGTCCGCCGGTCCCAGCTCCGCTCCCGCTCCGCTTCTTCCAGCAGCGCGTCCAGTTGGGGACTGACGTATTTATGATTGCCGAGGTTGATTTCGGACCGCGATTGGAACAAGGGCAGGATGATGCTTTCGGGATCGGGAAAATCCATCGACCAATCCACCTTCATCAAGAACGGCCGGCGGGCGTCTTTGACATCACGCAGCGTCTGATAATATTTCACGGTCAGGGCGATCCCCAGCTTGTCCAACTGTTTCTCCAATTCAGCGGCGAATTTGAGATGGCCGTCGCTCCGGGGCACGGGGCCGGGCGCGGGAAGGAACAGCACGAGCTCGGGAAATTTCTTGTCCGTGAAAAAGCCCTGCTCATTCAGGACCTGCCAGGCCTTATCGGGATTGTAATTGTAGGCATCGTCCAAAGGGAAAAAGCCCGGCCACTGGGGCGGGATGTAATTATTGGTCGTCCGCCGGATGAATTCCCCGGCCTGAACGGCCAGGGCCAGCTTCTCCCGGTCGATCGCGTAAGCCAGGGCTTTCCGGATGGACGGCCTGTCCAACGGCGGGATCTGACAGCTCATCATCAAGAACGAGATGTTCTGGGGCCCTCCATCTTTGACCTGACAGCCCGCGCGCGCCAGCCGTTCCGAAAGGAAAGGCATGACCTCGATCTCCTTGTCGACGAAATGGTCCTCGGTATAAGACGGGCTGAATTCCACGGCCTCGAGATAAGCCTTTTTATCGAAGTAGGCCTCGTTCCGCTCAAGGCGGACGCCCAGGATATCCAGTTTCGGGCTGCGGACCCAGGAATCGAATTTAAAAGCGCCCGTGCCGACCGGATTCAAGAAAAAGTTTTTCCCTTGGGATATGACCAGGTCGCGGGGAAGGACCTTGCAATAACTCATGCCGAGAAGAGAGAGGGCCGCGGCGAAAGGGTTCCGCCACTCGATCTCGAAAACGTATTTATCGGGAGTCCGGAAGCCGGAGACATCGGCGGCTTTGCCCTCCCAGAATTCCTGGGCCCCGACCACTTTCGCCGTGAAATATTCGCGGTACGGCGACTGGGTCTCTTTGGCGATCAGACGTTCGAAGGAAAATTTCACGTCTTGGGACGTCACCTCTTTTCCGTCGTGGAATCTGACGCCGCGGCGCAAATAAAAAACGTGCTTTTTCCCGTCCTCGCTGGGAATCCAGTATTCGGCCAAAGCCGGGGCCGGAATGAGATCGTCGCCGAGCTTGACCAGGCCGTCGAATATCTGCTCGGTGACGAAGGCGCAAACCCCGGAGGCGGGATCGAAATTGGGTTTGAATGCGTCGGAAAAATCCCGCACATGAAGAGTCCCGCCCAGCTTGGGAACGTCCTGGGAAGGTTTGAGGGCCAAATCCGCCCGGGACGCGGCAAGAAAAACGATCACAAATAAGAAAGCCGTGAAAAAAATCCGTTTTCGACTGATCATTCTCTTAAAATTCATTATAAGGCAACGACGGCTTTAACAAAAGATCCCGGTCTTTTTAGGAGCAATCTTTATGCCAGTTAAAATTTAGTTTTTCATATTATTATCAATAAGATAAAAGAAAGAATCGTCTGAAATACGAGAAAGGTCCTGTAAATTTATTTTACATTATGATCATTCTCAGAATTTGCGGCATCATATCAAAAACGGGGTCCGATTCCCGCATCGGAAGATTTGGCCAGAACATAGTAATTTCCGGAAAGCCGATCCCCGGGCGCCAGGAAATCCACGACCTTATAGCCTCGCGCGAAAAGACGGAGGAACGCCTCCCTGGTCATCATCCGCCACGCGACGGGGATCTCGCGGACGCGAGGATCGTCGACATCCGTTTCCCGGAGCATAAGATAAAAATCGCGCGGGATGCGGAGAAGCAGGAATTCCCCCCCTCGCTCCGGACGAAGACCGCGAACGATCTCTAAAGGCTCGGGCCGGGATCTCCCCATGACGCTCGCCTCCTCGACGTCAAGCACGCCGTGGTCCGCCTCGGACAAATCCTCGAACCTGTCTTCCCGACGGCGGACCTTTTTTCTCAAGTCCCAGGTCATGAAAAACCGGTCCGTCGGGACATCGAGCCTGTTCAAATGGCCGCCGTAAGCCCCATACGTGGCCGTCCGGTATTCATGGACTTCCATCCCGAAATGATGAATGTTCCGCCGGGCGTTCACGCCGGTCAATGGATCGAAAGTGCAGGTGACGGTGGTGAGGCCGAAGACTTCGACCAGGATTTCCCTCTGAAATTCTTTGATCGAGACCCCGAGCCCGCCGCCCTGGAAAGAGGGAAGAACACAGGTGTATTGCGAGTAGAACCAGATATTGTCCAGGGATTTAAAGCCGACGGCCTTGTTCTTGATGCCGACGAACCCGTACGAAAAGCCGACGAGACCGGTCTTATCCTCGACGATGCGGCCCGCCTGGTCCTCGGCATAGACGGCGATGAACAAGCTGCTTCCGTCATGAAGAAAATTCTCGCACATCATGTTCCTGGGGCCGGGCATGTTGTCCTCGGGAAATCCCCAGATCTCGTTGCGCAGTTCCTCGTACTTCGCGTAATCGGCGGCCTCGGCGGAATTCTCGACCTTGAGCAGAAACCTCCGCTTTTTGACCGTCGCGATCTTTTCGAGCCGGAGCATGTTCAAGCCGAAATTTTAGTCCAGGTTCCGGACCGTTGCAAACAAAAGATTTTTATGGAAGAAGAGTCCTGACTCATTCGTCTCTATAAAGGGAGCTCTTTTTTGACAGATTTGCATAAAGATGATAATAACTCTATAAGGTCCGTTGGTGATGCCGAATAAACAAAGGATAACGCTCTCGGGCCGGAAAATCGCCTTCATCGTCAACCCGAGATCCGCCAAGAACAAATGGCTGCGGACGCCGAAGCTCCGCCAATTCTTTCACCGGAGGTTCCCGGGACGCGTCTACGACCAGGTTCTCGACAAAACCGGAATGATCGAGCTGGCCGAAAAACTCAGCCGGGTAAATGACGTCCTCATCGCCTTCGGAGGAGACGGGACGCTGGCCGACGTCATGCAGGGGATCATGAATTCGGGCCGGCAAGCGGACGTTCTCCTCGGCATCATTCCCCTCGGAAGCGGCAACGCGGTCTGCGGATCTCTCCAAATCCCGAAACAGATCAGAAAAGCCGTGAAGGTTTTGAGGACCGGCCGGCCCAGGCCCATCGACCTCATCGAGATCGGAGGGCAGATCGCGAACTTCGTCAGCATCGGCGCCACGGCGATAGTGACCCACAAAACGTCGCAATCCAAAGTGAAAGGGTTCCTAGGGCACCTTCTCGCGAGCCGGGTGATGATCACCCACCCGCGCCAGGAAATGGAAATCGAGCTTTTTGAGGGAAAAGACAAAAAGGGCCGGACATTCGACCGGAAGACCATGAAGCTCAAGCTGTTCGACTGCATCATCAACAAGACGAATTATTTCGGCTACAACTGGATCATCGCCCCGAGGGCCCGGATCGATGACGGGTACCTCGACATCACGCTTTTCGACATCCGGGCTTTCAGCTACCTCTTCAATTTTCCGCTGATCTACATGGGCCACTACCAGAAGATCCTCAAGCATTACAAGGTGAAGAGCATGATCGTCCGGGGCAAGGATCTGTACATTCAATATAACGGCGAAATCATGCCGAGCCGGGATGAAATCGAAATCCGGGTGCTGCCCAAGGCCCTGAGCGTGATTGTCCCGCGCAAGCGCGCCAAGCAGGGACCGCCGGCTTCCCGATTTTAGTCAAGGGACGAGCCTTCGCGGCGGAAATGGACCCCCGGGCAAAGCCCGGGGCCCCGTCCGCCGTTGAGGACTAGGCGCGCAGGCTCGCCGTGATCTCGAAGGCGGGCGGCTGGGCCAGATGATTCTTGACCGTGCATTGATCGGCCGCTTTGACGACCGCGGCTTTGTATTTCCCGGGAAAATCCGGAGGCAAGGAGATCTCGATCCCGATCTTTCCGACCATCCGGGTCTTTGGATTTCGCTCGATCCTCACCCCTAAAAAAACGCCTTCTGTCGGGATCCGGCGCTCCTGGCAAAAAGCCGCGACGAAATAGCCGGCGCACGTGCCGAGCGAGGCCAGGAAGAGGTCGAACGGCGAAGGCGCCGAGTTTTCTCCGCCGGCATAAGCCGGCTGGTCGGTTTTGATCACGAAGCCTTTATATTGCGCTTCGACCCGGACTCCTCCGGGAAGCGATACGCGCATGGTTTCATCGCCCATCATCGGTCTCCTTTCCTTTTCCGTCGAGCCCTTTATAAAAGACCGCCAACAGGAGTCTCCGGTCCTTATCCGTCATGGCCAGCCTCCCGAACAGGTCGAAGATCATCTCCGTGACGTGGCTCTGATTTTTCTCGTGCATGAACCTTCGCCTCTTCAAGATCTCGAGGATCCGGCGGATGGCGGCGTCCTGCTCGGCGCGCGGGAGCGGCGGATCCGCCGCCGGCTTTTCGGCCGGAAGCGAGGCGGCGAAAATATGAAAGAGGGTCAGGAGAACGGCGGACGCCAAATTATACGACGGCTGGCGGAGGGCCTGGGGAATGATGAACCGGAAATTCGAATGCCGCATTTCCGCGGATGTCAGTCCGGTCCGTTCGTTGCCGAAAAGGAGCCCGATCCTCGCGCCGGCGGGCGCCGCCGTCATTTTTTCGACCGCGTCCGCGAGAGGCATGACGGGAAAATTCTTGCGCGCCTTGGCCGTAGCCGCGAAAATGACGTTCAGGTCCGCCACGGCGGAGCCGAGGTCGGGGAACATCCGCGCGTTTTCGAGGACGTCGCGGGCATGGACCGCGGTCTTGAAGGCCTTGCCGTCGAGCTTCCTGATTCCCGTCAAGCGCAGGTCTTTGAACCCCGTATTCTTCATGGCCCGGGCGGCCAGACCGATGTTCTCAGGGCTCTCGGGCCGCGCCAGGATGATCGAAAACATGGGCTTATTATATAAGAAAACCGGGATCGGGCGTACCTATTTGACATTCTCCGATGGAGGATTAATACTTAGTGACCGCGATCGAAGGCGGATGGTTGCGCCCGCGCCCAATTCAGGAACAAAGGGAGTTTGATATGGTCGACAAAAAGAAGTTTGAACGGCTTTTCAAAACCCACGGATTCGACGATTTCCGCTGGATCGACCCCAAAGAGATCGTCGTCGCCCAATGGGTCCGGATGAAATGCATTTTCGGCTGCTCGGGATACGGCAAAAACGCCTGCTGTCCTCCCAATACGCCAAACATCGCCGAGTGCGAACGTTTTTTCCGCGAATACAAGACCGCCGCGATCTTCCATTTCGAGAAAAAGGTGGACAAGCCCGAAGACCGGCACGCCTGGTCGCGCGGGATCAACGCCAGGCTCCTCAAGCTCGAACAGGCCGTCTTTCTTGGCGGCCGGGTCAAAGCTTTTCTGATGTTCATGGACACCTGTTCGATCTGCAAGGACTGCGTCGAACGGCGTTCGGACTGCAAGGAGCCGAAGCTCGGCCGGCCCGGAGCGGACGCGATGGGCATCGATGTTTTTTCGACCGTCCTCAAGGCCGGGTATCCGATCGAGGTCCTGTCCGATTACCATCAGGCCATGAACCGCTACGCCTTCCTCTTGATAGAATAGAAGGAGACCTCCGCGACGATCTGACCGGATATTTCGATTGATGAAAAAAAAGATCTTGCTGTCGGCTTCGCTGTTTCACGCGCTGACCGACGCGGCCACTGTCATCACCCCCATGATCTTTCCGATCCTGTACAGCCGGAAATTCCTCATCACGAGCTATTCCCAGATCGGCCTCCTCTCCAATCTCGGCCTCCTCATCACGTTCGTCATTCAGTTCCTCGTCGTCCGGCTCTCGTTCCGTCATGAATACCGCACGATGATGTTCGTCAGCGGCCTGGGCATCTGCGCCTCGATGGCTCTCGTTCCCTTTGCCCGATCCTTCGCCGCTCTTGTCCTTTTTTTCATCCTGATCCGGATCTCCGCCAGCTTCTATCATCCGATCGTCGTCGCCTGGATCTCCAAATCCCGGGCGGGTTCGGGCAAGGACCTGGACGACGCCATGGGCATCCAGAGCGGCTCGGGAAACGTCGGCGTCTTCCTGGCCTTCCTGACCGTCGGATTCCTGGCCCAGCGCTGGAACTGGAAATTGCCGCTGTTCGTCTGGAGTCTGTTCGGCCTCATCCTGGGAACGTTCGGCCTTCTCGCCCTTCGCGGAGTCTCTTCCCGGAGCGACGAGCGGCCGGCCCTTCACGCTGCCGCTTGGGTCAGCTCGCTTCGCGAAATCAGGCGTTACATCCCCGGCTTTTGCTTCGGCGGCATGGGCTGGTCGGTCACGATTTTTTATGCCCCTTCTCTCCTCAATCATAAATTCCAAATCCCGATGGGACAGACGGGTTTGTATCTCGCCCTCTGGATCGGCCTGGGCACCATCACGGGATACGGCTACGGCGTCTGGAGCCGGCGCTTCGGCCGGAAAAACGTCTTTTTATTGAGTCTGGGAGGAGCCGTCATCAGCCTTTTCCTGATCGGCTTCGCCCCGCACAAGGCTCTGGCCGTGGCCGGGCTGCTGGCTTTCGGCGGATTCCTCTTGATGACCTATCCGTCGCTCCACACGTTCGTCGGATCGACGGTCCGGCCCGCGGGCCAGACGATGGCGTTCAGCTGGGTGTCCAATATCCAGCTTCTCTCGGGAGCGCTCGTCACCCTCGTCTCCGGCTTCGTTTCGGACCGCATTGGCATCCAATTCCCCTTCATTTTAACGGGAATCCTGACGCTGGCGATCTTTCTGTTTTATTTCCCCCGCGGACCTGAATTCTTCGGCGGGACGCAAGAGAACCCGCCCGGCATAGATGTGGCCCCCGCCGCCGTTTGAAAAAAACCCGTTTATTTCTTTTTGTAGCTGACAGCCAGGCTGCTTCGCGCGGCCGCCATGCTCGTTTCGAAGCCGGAAAGGCCTTTCATGTATTCATAATAAGCGGCCGTTCCGCCGCCGTAGCCTCCCCGCCGTTCCCCGACGTTGTGGGCGGCGATGCACCCGCCGGCCTCGAGCTTCGGGATCAGGGCCTTGGCGTAATTCGTGTACCAATCCTTGTCCGCGTCGATGAAAACGAAATCGAACGAACCCTTGATCTCCTCGACGACCTGGTGGGCGTCCGCGAGCTTCGCTTCGATGACATCGCTCAGCCCAGCCTCCTTGAAATTCGCCAGCGCTTGTCTATGCCGCCCCTCGTCGATTTCGACGGTGATCAACTTGCCGCCCGTCTTGCTCAACGCCCAGGCGATCCAGATGCCCGAGTGTCCGGTCGACGTCCCCAGCTCCAACGCCTTTTTGAAGTTGTTTTTCACGACGAGATCGAACAGCAGCCGGCCGTCCACCTCCGGGACGTTCAAATCCGCCCATTGGTATTTCATTTTGTCGAGAAAAGTTTTGACTTTCGCGTCCAAGGCCGTCTCTTTTTGCCCGCTCTGCGCGAAAACGGACATACTCAGCGCCGCGATGAGCAGCGTGCTCTGAAAAAACCGGAACATCTTATCTCTCCTTGTGGGCTTCTCTTGCGCGTTTTGTGCACGCGAGAGCAAGAACAACATTTTCATTATGGCTAATGCCTATTTTGTCCCGAAAATTATGCGCTTCTCCGAGGCCGAGGTCAATTGCCGGCCAGGATCGGTAGTGGGTCAGTTTGAAATTCATTCTGCTTGCTTTCTTGAGCGCTCATGCTATCATTAGGGTATGAAGAAAAATAGAGATGACGTAAATCTGATAGCGACTAGGATAGTATCCGAAACGACGGAAGACGCCGAAAAGCCCAAGCTAAGGAAGAATCCGGCTGCCGTTGCACTAGGACGGCTAGGGGGATTGAAGGGCGGCAGGGCAAGGGCCGAAAAGTTAAGCTCGGAACGTCGCAAAGAAATAGCAATGGGCGCGGCAAAAATTAGATGGAAGAAGAAATAACCTAATTCTTTAGCTTATTGATAAGTTCCCTGTCAATCAGTCCGCTATCAAACCCCTGCATTGTTACAAATGGTTGCATTAGAGGATTGGTGAAGCGAAATCTATACCGATGTTTGACTCCTATTTTGTGCAATAGTTGTCCTCTTCCTGGCTCACAAAAATCATTTAAATGTCTTGAAAAACTCGGGATTTCATATTCTTTTCTCATAATTTCGCTTAACGGCTTTCTAATATCAGCGGCAGCAAAATACCCCATATCATCAGTGTGAGAAAGGGCACAGGCTAATAATACTTGCGCGAATATGTTATCTTTTCTTGGGCTCATTATCGCCCTATGATATGAACTTCTTATTGTTTGTTGGGCTTGTTGCAGCGCCTTAGATATTGCTGAATCTACATGTTCAATATTAATGTTTTTCTTTCTGTCGTCTATTGCCTTTCTCGCGGCATGAAGGCCCAATAAATGAGCATAATGGGGCAATCCCTGAGATAAAAGAGCGATGTGCTCTTTTGCCTCTTTCTCCATTGTCATTTTCAATATATTTAGACCATTGTCTAAGATTTCAATTAATTCTTCCTTTGACATTCTGGGCATTTTAATTTGAACAAGAGCGCGTTCTATGGATTGATGTTCTTTTATTAATTCGTCTACACTATCTGCTACACCCACTAAAATTATTTTGGCATCAATGGCATTATCAGAAAGAGCCTTGATTGTATCTGCCAAGGCGGCCCTTACTTCCGTTTTTCCAATCCTATCAAATTCATCTATAACAATAACGGGAAGACATTGATCTGACAACATTCTTAGGATTTTCCGAACATTATCTGGAAATAAATCCTGATCTTCAAATTGTCCTCGTATATCAATAAATGTCAGCTCTGTTTGTTCACCAAATCCGATTCTTTTTGTTCCCCCCGCTATTTGTATTTCAGAGAATATTTTATCCCATAAGGTTGAGAAATTGTCAGTTGAATCACAATTTTTATGGACGATGAGAAGGCCGGAGTTGCTACCAAATACATTTGCGAGAGAGGTTTTTCCTACGCCCCGTTCTCCAAAAATAATCGCATGCTGACCTTTTTGGTTAAGAACGTCAATTATTTGCCTCATCTGTTCTTTTCTTCCGGCGAAAAGTTGTTCTTCGTTAATGGGCGTCGCCGGAGTAAAAACCTTTCCAGCGGTAATGGATAATCTCCCCCAATGAATCAAGGCCATAATTTATCTCCGATCTTGCATTACATAAAGAAATATCATGCATTATAAAGATCGTCAAGTATTCTTAACGACGCATGGACAGTTTGTCTAATTAAGCCTACGACGCCTACGCGACGGGTAAGTAAAATATTACTTGACATTGCTTGAGCGGTCAAGTATACTGTATGCATGAACAAGCTAAATCGAGAGAAGCAAGCCCAGGTTGTCGCGGCCCTTGTTGAGGGAAATTCTATCCGGGCAACCGTTCGGATGACGGGCGTTGCTAAGAATACAATCGTCAAGCTCTTGGCCGATCTTGGACTTGCTTGTGCTGAATATCAAGATAGAGTATTTAAAAATCTTCCTTGCAAAAGAATCCAATGCGATGAGATTTGGTCTTTCTGCCATGCCAAAGAAAAGAACGTTCCCAAAGAAAAGAAGGGGCAATTCGGATATGGCGATGTTTGGACATTCACGGCTATTTGCTCCGACACTAAACTAGTCCCCTCATGGTTAATCGGAAATAGAGATCAAGAAAATGCTACTATCTTTCTCGAAGATTTGGCCGGGAGGCTTGCCAATCGAGTCCAACTTACTGCAGACGGACACAAAATGTATATTGATGCGGTAGAAAAAGCCTTTGGAAGTGATATTGATTTTAGTCAATGACCCCGCGGCAAGCCGCGGGGCATCAAGAGCGCAGCTTCAAAGCCAGCTGCGCAGGCCCGTGCTTCAATTCCCGGTGGCTAATGATATATTTTCGTATCACCTCACTCGTCATCCGGTCTCCGACCGTCCTGGCAAAGTACCCATCCTCCCATAATTCCCCGCCCCAGAGTCTCTTCTTCAGTCCCGGGAACTCGCGAAACAGCCCCCGCCCACTCTGGCTTTTTATGATTCGGACCGCCTCCCCAATCGAACGCGATGGCGGGAACGATACGAGCAGATGAATGTGATCCTCTATGAGTTCCATCTCTTCAATCTCGATATCTTAGGCTTCGCAGATCTCCACGATCATCTGTTTCGCTCGTTCCCGGACATCTTCCCGCTCAAAGATCTTCTTTCGATACTTCGGGCACCAGACCAGATGGTAGGACGTGTCGTAGACCGAATGACTCGTTCGTCGGAGCGTCACCCCTGTAATTTATCATACTCCCGAGCACGGGCCTAGCTGGATAAGGGGGACTTTCCGGTCCCCCTTATAACCCCCTCGGAACGGCATGCATTCTTCCCCGCGGCAAGCCGCGGGGCATGCTGCAAAGGGTTTCGTCAATTGACAAAAATATATGGTCAGGCCGTCGAAGGACAAAAGAGATATAGTCCCCCTGTCTGTATCGGCGCGATAAAGCAGAAAATAAACGGCAATCCCGAAAACGATAAAATATCTACAAGCTATGTAGAACGACAGAATTTAACCATGCGAATGAATATGCGGAGATTCACTAGGTTAACAAACGCCTTTTCAAAGAAAGTAGAAAATCTTTATTATGCCGTGGCTCTTCATTTCATGTATTACAATTTCTGTCGTATTCATCAGACATTGAGGGTTACCCCAGCGATGGAAGCTAAAGTGACAGATCATATTTGGACAATTAAGGAATTGTTGCGATTGATTTAAGAGCTATATCTGCTTAAATTTTTTTATATTACCGCTTAAAAAATCACTTTGAATTTCATTAGCAATATCCCAATTGACACTGCCATAATTAAATAAAGACCTTTTAACATCAGACATATAAAATGGCAATATGACGGCCTTATCAGTAAGCACTAGATTCATTAATCTATATCCCTCATTCCCCCCGACATACATTTTTCTAACTTTTCCAACGAGAGCGGGGTTTCTATTTTCGTGAAAAAGAACATTCTGACTTCCGGTGGGATCGCTTTTTAATTTTTGGAAAGCGGTATGTATTTGAGTTACAATTTGATCTTTCTCAGATTTAGGCAGTTGTTCGACAAAGCTTCGTATTTGGGCTTCTATTCTTACATGAATAAGAAGACTAAATGATCGAGCCAATACGGCCTACCTTGCTTTCGTCAATTTTGCTATTTTCAATCCCACCAATCATTTTCTCAATAGCTTTTGGAAATTCTAGGTTAAGGCCGAATTGAAAATCAAATATCTTTTCTTCAATAAACTCTTTCTCTTTTTCTAATGAACGACGTGATCGCGAAAAAATCCGATGAAACATGCGAACTTTTTCTATAGACAAAAGTTTGCTAATTGATAGATCGATTTTTTCGTGTAAATCGATTAATTGTTCTCTTATTTGGATAAAATCTTCTTGCGAGATATTGTTAATAGAATTTTTATAAGTTGAAGAATTGAAGAGTTTTTTTGTTTGGCGAGACACTTCTCTCACATTAACGTATAACTCAACGGCTCTAAAAAATAAAAAACCCTTCTTTTGAATATAGCTTTCCGTGGCATTGAGCATATCATGCCGTTCGGAAATGTCGTCAAGATAACAAGCAAGACTCAATTTTTTTTCTCCTCCCCTGGTCTTCCATGATATTTTATCGTCACCTTGAATGTCAAGCTCCTTGTTCTCTCTTAATATAATACGATATATCGGCTTATTTGGTTTCATTTCCCCCTCCCCGCCAAACTGACCCACTACCCCAGGATCTGGAGGACCAGAAATCTCCCCGGGATTCTCGTGGATGGAAAATTCCCCCGACAGGCCAGCTTTGACCTTGACGTGGACTCGAAGCTCAAGGAAAAGTCAAGAAGGTCGCTTCGTTTTATATAGGGAAGATCATTGGACGAAAAGGACTTTATTTAAACCCGTAAGTATAATCCTCTTCGTCATAATTCACGTGTCTAAAGTAAATAATCCTACAGTATCCAGCTTGGGAGGGATTTTCAGTCGAATATTTCTTTTTTATCTTTTCTACAAATTCAACTAGTTTATTCCTTTCTTCAACTTTGCTTTGTTTTATTTGTTTTTTCATGCTCCACCTTCAAATATTATCTTATTATTTGTTTCTGATTCAATTTGTTTTTTTATGTCTGATAAGTCCGCATCCATGCCACATGCACACCTAAGCTTCGCGTTCTTTGGAAATGCTATACAACCTTTCTTCTTAAACTCTACATCAATCTGAGGGTTGGGCGCAAGTTTTGCATATATGCTAGTTATTTTTCCACATTTTGTGCATTTATGTTTTATTTCTACTGCTTGTGGCGGTTCTGCCTTTGATTTTGCGGCCGTGCGGAAGATTTTATTTTCTTCGGTAGCAAATATTTTGTAAGTTGCAGTCATGTCAAAAATGAATCTACATACATTTTGGATTCGATATACAATTTCCGCGAGACTCTTATCGTCTTCAATTCTATTAATTTTTAGTCCAATATCATTTACTAGATCATGAAGTTTGATTGATCTGCCATGAGATCGCCATTTACTATGGTTGGATAAAACCGTGGCTATTTCCTTTGCACGGTCTTTTCTCATTTCATCATTAACGGCGATTTTCCTCGTTTCAGTCTTATGCCAATCCTTGAACTTATATTTTACAAGCCAATCGATCACGAGCTCTTTGGCAAATTCTAACGCGTTGAATACTCCCTCTAATTCTCCTGGCGTTATTTGTGCAATCATGACGGAATCAAACGGATTAAGGTGATCCTGCTTTTCTGCTTCCTCTCTCTTCTTATTTACCCATTCCATATAGTCATATGCCGAACTTATGGAACGGCCGATTCGCATCTGGGCGTCGATAGGACCAAGGCTTCCTGTTTCAGTCATTAATATCTCGTGCCCAGACAATACAATGATGGTTCCGGCGCTTTTAGCTTCGCCAGAAACTACAAATGACACTTTTTCAAATCGGTCATGAAGAAGCTTTACTATTTCTTCTGCGGATTCACCGCTACCCCCTCTCGTCTCAATGTACATATCAACTTTTTTATGGGGGACATCTCTAAGTAAATCATGGAGTAAATAGTAGTCCTCTTGATTAATGGTATTATCTGGGATTTGTTTGCCAGTGGAAGAGGTGTATACAACTAAATATGTATTTCTAATTGCATTATATTTTTTTATGAGACTTAATAATTCTTTTTCCAGCGCATCGGGAGAAATATTTCGCTGGATATATTCGGGTATAAGGTTCATTACTCACCCCTGTCGATAAGACTCTGCTCAACCCTTCAGCGCAATCTTCCCTTGCTTAAGTTCGCAATTGAAAGCGCCATCCTAATATAATGACTATATTGCGGCTGCGGATCGAAGTCAAGAACCGAAAATGAAGGGAAATGGCTACAAAGGACCCTGGAAGACCTGATCTGCCCCCCGTTTCTAGTCCATTCTGTCAACAAATTTTTGAATGCCATCGATTTACCAGGCTTCCGATCATAGGTCACCATTGAATGCCCGATAGAGCATGGATTGGAAAAGAGCATCTAGACGACTTCGGCTGGCGGCTTGCTCGGCTTCTATCCCGCGGATTTCGGTCACGCGTTGAGCGAACTCCTTTTGCAGCGGTAACGGCGGCAACGGAAATCCAAGCGAAGCCATTTGTTTTGCGTTGACGTTAGGTTGCGCTACCGCCCGTTTGAGCCTATTCAATTGACTCCAATATGCTGCAGTTTGCAGGAATGCAAAAACGAAAACTGGCAATGAAAGTATTTGATTTATTTTGAATCGAATTAAGTAGCCCGCAAAGACACAGCGCTCACGTATCCCAATATGAATATATGCTTTTCCAGCCGTCGCGCCACTTCGAGCAATCAGAATGTCGCCATCGGAAAGTTCGTAATCGCTTAGGTTAGACTTATCGACCGGGACAAAAGCAGGTTCACACCGTCCAAGCCGCCCATATTCATCAATATCAGTAATACGAATAAAACGAACGCCGTGGCCCTCTGTCATCGCAGCGGCATTCAATCCATATTGACCACCGCCACCAATCTCTCCAAGCGTCACTAAAGGCCAATCCTTCGGGTTGGACGCCGGGTCACCGAACATTTGGTGGAAGAGGGCGGGAATGAGGGCGGCGGTTCGGCGGTCGGCTTTAGCGCGCAGCTTTCGTAACTCGTCCGCTTCGTCCAGCAGCTTCACTATCCGCTCCTGCTCGACCACGGGGGGTACTGGGATAGGGATACCAAGTAGCGCCTTCTGCCCGATACGTGGTAGATTTGCACCGGCCATTGCGTTTGATGCGGCCGATAAAACCGCGGGAGATCGAAGGTAGTTCGCCGCAAACGAGGCGTTCATCGCACTCTGTTTCGGACGGAGGACAAATATATCCGTCGAGCAGATTCCATCCTTGTCGGCTAGATAGATTTTGTTCAAGTAAGGACGGAGTTTCCCGTAAAGTATTTCGCCACGATGAAAAACGTTCTTCGTGCTTTTAATCTCCGCTCCTATTGTTAGTTGATGCGGTAGGAGTTGGCCGGTGTGGCCCTCAATGCTTTCTAATCCGATGTAATTATAAAGGATGTCCGGATGCTCAATGGGTTCAATTCGTTCGCGGCTGACTTCTAGGACTTCGCTTAAAGGTTTCACCGGCCAGCGTTTCATTTCTTATCGTCGATTTTCGCAAGCAACGCGTTGCCGCGCCGGATTATTTCGTTTTCCAGCTTGAGAACCTCGCCGAAAATATCAGCTGGAGCGTCATGCTTCACGGCTTCAGTGATGGCGGGTTTGTAGCGGCCCGCGGCAAGACTCCAGTCGTTCTCGCGAATCTTCTCGATCGGCACGCGGTAACTGTTTGGGCCTTCATCGCGGTTCAGCCATTTAACTTGCAAATCGGGAATATCGTTTGCGTCAATCGGCGTCCGTTTATCGTCGAGGCTGAAGCCGTCGGCGGTGAGGTCGTAGAACCAGACCGACTGGGTCGGTTTCCCTTTTTGAAAAATGAGCGCTGCAGTCCCGACGCCGGAATATGGCTTGAAGACACCGCTGGGCAGGCTGATGACGGCTTGCAGGTCGCATTCGGACAAAAGAAGTTCGCGTAGGCTCGTCGCCGCGTTGGTCGAGCCGAAGAGAACGCCGTTAGGCACGATGACCCCGGCGCGGCCATTGGGCGTGAGGTGGTCGATGAACCATTTCAGGAAGAGCAGCTCGGTGGCGCGTGTGTTGAGCTTGTAATTGAGATCGGCGAGGATGCTTTCGTCTTGCACTTTTCCGGCAAACGGCGGATTGGCGAGAATGACATCGAACATCTTGCCGGGATACGCGCCGCCGAAGCCTGTGGTCAGCGGATTCATTAGCGAAAGGCGAGCCTTCTCCAATTGGTGAAGGTATAGGTTCAGAATGCCGATTTTTACCATGTTTGCGTCGTTGTCGAAACCGGTGAACGCTTGTTCTTCCAGGAATTTCCATTGGGCAGGCTTGAGAAGCGTGCCGTCGACAATGCCTCGCCGAAGGTCGGCAGGCTTTGTATGCCGGCGCAAGATATGATTGAAGGCGGATATGAGGAAACCTGCCGTTCCACAGGCTGGGTCACATATGAGTTGGCCGGGTTGTGGGTTCACCAGCGTGACCATCATATCGATAATATGTCGAGGAGTGCGGAACTGGCCGTTCGTGCCGGACATGGATAATTTGCTCAACAGGTATTCATACATGTCGCCCTTGATGTCATGACCCTCGTGGGCGGCAAGGTCGAGATTGTGAATTCCCTGGACGACTGCGCGTAGTGTGGGCCTGTCATAAATCTTGAGAGTGGCACGGCTGAAGAGAAGTTTGCCGGTATCAGTGAGGCTGGGGAGCTCATGCAGACTCTCAATAGCATCTCGGATGGCGTTGAAAAGAGCATCTCCGGTGAGGGTGACAAAATTACCCCAAGCGAACCGCGCCCACTTCCCCGAGAAGATGCGGGTATATTTTTTATCAAGAGTGGCGAGCACGTCGTCTTTCTCGGTGAGCAATCGCAAAAACATCAGATAGGAAATCTGTTCAATGGAGTCCATCGGATTGTTCACGCCGCCCGCATAAAGAATATCCATCAGCTGGTCCACTCGCTGGCGGAGACCGGAAGAGAAGAAGTTGGAAGTCGTCATTGGGTCGATGCTCCGATCAAAGATTGGCGAACGAGGATGGATTGTCGCAAGGCTTCAAATACCTGTTCTCGGCCTTCGAAATGAGCAAGCGCGGAAATACCGCCGAGCTGATTGAACTGGCTGGCCGTGAATATAGTCATATCGCCGGCCATAAATTTTCGCAGCGCTTGTAAATCTTCGGCAAGCAGCTGCGCCGTCGCATCGAGCCATTTTTGTTCGCTATAGCGGAGATTGAACCGGGCGGCAATGGAATCGACCGTATCCGAGATTATTTCATCCTTGCTGGGAAGCGGCTTTTTCCCGACCGCATTATAGACGAACGCAGGTGTTGGGAGAGGTACACCATAGGAGGCAATGAGTTTATCCACTGAGTAGAACATCTTCGGCTTATGGAAGAACCGCTCGTTCATGATTGTTTCGACGGCGTCATCGTCCTCGTCGGAGACGGCCTCCCTCATGTCCGTATCACGCTCAGCAAAGTCTTTGACGTCCCGCTCGAAGGAGCCTCGGAAGGTCATGATATCGACCTTTTCGCCGCTCGGTCCGACTTCAATGACCTCGCGGCTAACCATGATATCGCGCCCTTCCCAGACAGGAATTTCACGAGGCGGAGGTAGCAGTTCAGAAGATGGCGTCCCGGTACCATCCCGAACTATTCCCCCAGGTTCTCCTCCCCGAGGATATGGTCCAGGCGCTTTTTTATCGGGAGGAAGTTTTAGAGGTATCGAATAATCGTATTTATCTTCGAAATATTCCGCGACCGCGCAAAAATCGAGGATAAAGAAGTTTTTCTTCTCGTATTCGGTATGACCGATTTTAAACGTGAAGAGGCGCGTGCCGCGCCCTTTGATCTGGACATATTCCGTGGGCGAAAAAATCGGCCGCATCAAGCCGATATTGAGAAGGTCGCGACAATTGTATCCCGTGGATAGCATGTCCACGGACACCGCGATCCGCTCGGCGCGCTTTCCGTCGCGAAATTCCTTGGAAATGATTGACGCTTCCGGGATGCGAGAGGTGATGGTGACGGCGATTCCGGGCTGAAGCTCATTGAAAATCTTGGTGAGGTTCGTCGCGTGCGTTTGGTTCACGGCAAAGACGATGGATTTGCCGATATTTCCGGACGGGTCTTTCTGCGCTTCTTTTAAAAAGGCTTCGCACATAAGGCGATTTCGCGCAGGCGTGAAGATTCTCCGTTCCAAATGTTGGATCTTGATATTTTCTTCTTGCTCATTGATGATGACGGCCCAGCCCTTCTCGGCAAGGGTCTTTGTGGTTATATCAGATCGAAGGTCAAAAATTATAGGGAGACAGAGAAAAGGGCCTTCGGGATCTTTGACGGCGTCGATGATATCGTATCGAAAGGTCGGGAATCCCGGCACGCACCCAAAGTAATTATAAGTATCGCGCAATTGTCGGGCTTCAAGAGCTTTCGGATTCGTGGCTTCCAGCTCTTCGACGTTGATGTTCTTCAGATAAGACTTCGGCGTGGCCGTCAATCCGACACGCGTCGCTTGGAAGAACTGGACCACCTCGCGGGCATCTCCATATATGGATCGGTGAGCCTCGTCGTTAATGACAAGATCGAAGTAGAAAGGAGTGAACTCTTCGCGGTAGCGGCGGTCAACCATGAGCGACTGAATGGTGGCCACGACGACCGAGGCCCCGAGCAGCTCACCAGTGCGGCGGGCGGTCTTAAAAATGACGGGTTTGAACTCCGGGAGGACGACCGCGAAATCCTCCATCGTCTGTTTCGCCAATTCGATGCGGTCAACGATGAACAAGACCCGCTCGGCATTTCGGGTCGTGAGAAAGCGGCGGATGAGCGCGGCACAGAGGAGCGTTTTGCCCGTGCCGGTAGCCATTTCGAGGAGGAATTTGCGGCGGCCGTCTTTATCGAAGAGGCGCCCAATCTCATCCATCGCCCTTATCTGGTAGCGGCGGAGCGTGAGGTCGTGCTTCAAATGCCTGAGATAATCGGGCGATATGACCTCGCTCAAGAGCGGGCGGGGCGGCTGGAGGTTTTTCAATCGAACGCGGGCGAGGTCATCCCGCGAAGGGAGACGTTCGATTCGGTAGGCATCGCGCTGGCCCGCCCGTTCATAGTTCCAGAACCAGTGTTCCCGGCCATTGGATAAGATGACGAACGGGGCGTTCAGATTCTCCGCATATCCGCGGGCCTGTTCCTTGGCATCGTAGGGGTCGAGATCTTCCCGCTTGGCCTCGAGCACGCAAAGGACGCGGCCGAGGTCGTCCATGAGGAGATAATCCGCCCGGCCGTTGACGGCATTTTGTTCGAATCGGACTTGCTTTGGGTCCAACAGGTCCCAATCGCTAGCTTCGAGCGCTTTGTCGATTAGGATTCGGGAGAAGGCTTCGGTTTTACTGGAAGGCACTGATCATCCCCTTGTTAAACCCTGAGTTTATATCGATGCCAATATTATCTTTATCTCAGGGGTGATAATCAATCAGAGAATTTGACTTAATTCCACTTGTCGAATTTATTAAAGGGACAGGCGCGACTTCAGTTCGGCGGGAATGAACCTTGCCAGGTTCTTCCGCTTTTCCACGAGGCGGAGAATGTCGGCTAGGTCTTTCTGGCGCTTGCTCGGACGCCGCGTTTCATCGAGAGCCGCCCAGATCTTGCCTTGAAGAACATCCTCGATGCGAGCGACCTGCATGTCGTAGCCCAATACGCTCTTCATCCGGGCTTTTCCGAGAAAAGCCTGATAGCGCGGATCGGTCCGGACCTGGATCCTCAGATCCGATCCCCGGCACGAAATGTTCAAGCGGTTCGGAAATTCCTTGGCCCTGAATCCGGAAGACAGGGCTTCTCTCAGGTCCTGAATCCGATCAGAGGCAACGACCTCCAATTGGCGCGCTTGGCCGCGGCCGAAACGGAACGAGAGGACCGCTCTTAAATTGAATGCGGATTTTAAAGAAAAACCTTAAAAAAAGACGATTGTCCCTTCAACCTTCTTCCATTCACGTCATTCTGTTATCATGAATCCGACAGGAGCGCGGGAATGAAACTCGATCTGACCCCTCTGGAAAAAGCGCTGGCTCTGCTCGAACAAAGCTTGTCCTATCTGCGTTCTGAGTTGGCCGTCGGCGATCCGGGACTGCGCGCCCAGTTTCGAGCGGCGGCGATCCAAGGATTCGAGCGTACCTACGAATTGGCCGTTAAGATGATCCGCCGCCAAATGGCCCAGATCTCAGCCGTTCCGGCCGAACTCGCTGAAATGGCCTTCAAGGACCTCATTCGCGAAGCGGCTGACGCGGGACTTGTCGTCGATCCAGAGAGCTTCTTCCATTTCCGGGAAATTCGCAATCTGACCGCCCATACCTACGATGAAGCCAAGGCGGAAAAGGTCATAGGAACACTCGATGGATTCCGCAAGGACGTCCTCGTCCTCTTGAAGGAACTGAAGCGTCGGAACCATGCGGCCGATTGATATTCTCCCCAAGGATCTCGAAATCGTTCGCGCCATCGTGGGACGATTCGTACCTGGAAAAGAGGTCCGCGCCTTCGGCTCGCGCGCTTTAGGGAACGCCCGCCGACACTCCGACCTCGACCTGGTCATTATGACGGAGCGGCCGCTCGACGTGACCGTCTTGGCTGGGATGAACGCGGCTTTCTCCGATTCATCCCTCCCGTTCACGGTGGATGTTCTGGACTGGGCGTCTCTCGATGAAAGCTTCCGCCTTCTCATCCGCGAAGGATCGGTCGTCATTCAGGCCTCTGCGGCATAATCATCATAGCTGAGAATGCTGAGTAAGCCCTCGCTGAACGGCTCAAGGCCATGTTTGACCTCGGCTTCATGATTGGGTTAAAATTGAAACGAGTCAGCCTATGGATGTCATCGAGAAGAAGAACCTCGAAGTCACGGTCGATAAACGTCATATCATTTCCATCGGCGAACATCTTTACGCTGAGAGCGTTGAACTGCTCCGCGAACTCGTCAATAACGCCTACGACGCCGATGCGACCGAGGTTCGGGTCGATATCGCGTCCGACCGGATTTCCGTCGGCGACAACGGCATCGGCATGGACGCCGATGGTCTCCGGCAATATTTCTGCATCGGATCGGACGAAAAAGTCATCCGCTCGGTCTCGCCGCGGTTCGGCCGCGAACGCATTGGGCAATTCGGCATCGGCAAGTTCGCCTCTCTCGCCGCGGCCATGCGCTTCGAGGTCATAACCCGCCGCGGCCCCTATGCCGCCCGCGTCATTTTCGATAAAAAGAATTGGGAGTCCTCGAAGGACATTTGGCAGCTCCCGCTCGAAATTCTTTCTCCGGATTCCGTCGGATGCGACGGCACGACGGTCATCCTCTCGGAGCTGACCAAGCCGTTCGATCTCGAAGAATCCGAAGCGACGATCAAAGACGGCGTGCCCCTCCGGGCGGCGAATTTCAGCGTTTATCTCAACGGCCGTCCCGTGCCGCCCCGGACCTTTTCCGGCCAGCGGATCCCGGTCCTCGAAGGCTGCCCGTTCGGCGTGGTCGCGGGCGAGATCGTCATCATTTCCAAGACGGCCGCTTCTCCCAATGACCTGGGCATCGACGTCAAGGTCAAAGGCGTCACCGTTAAAAAGGAGCTCTTCGGCATGGAGACCTGGGGGCCGGCCGTAGCTCGGATCAAAGGGGAGATCAACGCCAATTTCCTTCCCATCACTTCAGACCGCTCGAATTTCGTCACCGATTCCGAGGAATATCAGGAGTTCCTGAAAGCGATTCAGAATGTGGTTGGGATCATCGAAAAAAAGCTCGGCAAAGAGGCGGACCGCGGGGAAGACAAGCGCGCCGGAAGGGCGATCAAAGAAGCCCTCACCAGAATTCACCGGGCCCTGGCTTTAAATCCGGATTTTTCGCCGTTCGGGCCCATCCCCTACGGCGGGGAGAAAGGCATCGGCGGGGCGGCGGCGGAAAGCGGCGCCGCGAAGCCTAATGAGGCGACGGTCGGCCCTGAGGCTGAGTCCGGCTCTCCTCCTAAACCGAAAATAGCTAAGCGCCGGAACCCGTTGGTCAAGAAGATCACTCCGAACGCCATCGTCCGCCGGATCAAACTGGGTCAAAATGTCGTCTCGGTTTGTCTCGATTTCTTCGGCGAAGCCGGGCCGGAATGCTTTTCCGAGGGAAACGTCGTCTATATCAACCGCGATCATCCCCTCTTCAAGCGGGAGTCCCAAAAACGGGCCGCGCAGACGATGTACGTCGCCCGCCTGCTCACCCAGGAGATCGCGATCATGACGGAAACGAAGAGCCCGCGCCTGGCTTTCACCCGCCAGAGCAAACTCCTCAAGGACGCCTTCGCGGATTTTATAGAAAAGCCTTAAGAAAAGACGATTGTCCCTCCAACTTTCATGACTCTTGACTCCACAATGACCGGGCGATATATTCGTGACCATAAATATCTTTTGGGATAAGGAGACTCGTCATGAAAAAGTTCGCCTGCCTATCGTTCATCCTGGTCGGCCTGGGAGTCCTTGCGGCCGGAGCCGCATGGGCGCAGGAAACGGATGCGGAAGGGACCAAGGACCACCCCTTGCTCAGCCGGATGCCGGGATACTACATCTCCCGAGCTGAAAATAAGGATTTCGACGCGCACTCTTTCTGGATCGACGGGGACAAGCAGGTGGACGTGGAAGGGAAGAGCACGCACATTTTTTATGTTCTTCAGCCCAATGCCAAGGAGCCGAGCCGGCTGGAGATCCTCCGCCAGTACGAAAACGCCATCAAAAAGATCGGCGGAACCGTGTTGGTCCACGACCATGACGGCAGCTCCTATATGAAGCTCACCCAGGCAGGAAAAGAGATCTGGGTGCACGTCGACGCCTACATCACCTCTCAATATAACCTCTGGATCATCGAAAAGGCCGGCATGGAACAGCAGGTCGTGGCCGATGCCGCCGCGTTCTCCAACGACATTCGGACGACGGGCCACGCGGCCGTCTACGGCATCTATTTCGATTCCGGAAAATCGGCGATCAAGCCCGAATCCGAGCCCGCCCTGGCCGAGATCGCGAAGCTGCTGAAGAACGATGCCGCGCTCAAGCTGAACGTGGTCGGACATACCGATAACGACGGGACTCTCGAAATCAACATGAAACTGTCCGAGGCCCGGGCCGCGGCTGTCGTCCAGGCCCTCGTCGCCAAGTACGGCATCTCCTCCGCCCGCTTGAAAGCGTTCGGCGTCGGGCCCTTGGCGCCCGTAGCTTCGAACGACACACCGGACGGCAAAGCCATGAACCGCCGGGTGGAGCTGGTCAAGCTATAGGGCCTGACCTATCAAGCTCACCCTCGCCCGATCGGCGTCCGATAAGAATTTCTTGAACGCGGCGGAGACCTTTCGTTGTTGAATCACAAAAACAAAAGGGAGTAGAATGAGTTTTATGAATACGAAAAAAAACATTCTTTTTGCGGTTCTTTTGGTCCTTGGTCTGGTCGGTCTCGGCCTGGCGGCCGGCCAACAGGCGGCGGCCGGCGGCTACCATTTTCTTAAAAAGATCGTCGTCGGCGGAGAGGGCGGCTGGGATTATCTGGCTTTGGAAGGCCAATCCCGGCTTCTCTACCTTTCCCACGGCAACACGTTCGAAATCGTCAACGCCGATACGGGCGCCAAGCTTGACCCCATCGTCAACCTCAAGGGCGTTCACGGCGTCGCGTTCGCCCAAGAAAAAGGCCGGGGATATATCTCTAACGGCCGCGGCAACAGCGTCACCGTCTTCGATCTCAAGACGCGCCAGGTCATAGAAGAAGTGGCTGTCGCCCCGGGCCAGAATCCCGACGCCATCCTGTATGACGCCTTCTCGGGCCGGGTGTTCACCTTCAACGGCCGGACGGCGAACGCGACGGCCATCGACGCGGCCACGGATAAGATCGTGGGAACCGTCGATATGGGCGGAAAGCCCGAATTCGCTCAGACCGACGGCAAAGGCACAATTTTCGTCAACAACGAAGACAAGAGCGAGATCGTCGCTTTCGATGCCAAGACGCTCGCGGTCAAAAAGAGATGGTCGATCGCGCCCGGCGACGGCCCGAGCGGGCTGGCCATCGATCTGAAAAACAAGCGCCTGTTCAGCGTCTGCGACAAGGTGATGGTCGTCTCCGATTTCGAGAACGGCAAGGTCGTCACAACCGTGCCGATCGGCTCCGGTCCCGACGCGGTCCGCTACGACGCGGGGACCGGCCTGGTGTTCGCCTCGAACGGCGAAGGAACGCTGACGGTCGTCCGCCAGGAATCGGCCGACAAATACACCGTTCTCGAAACCGTTCCGACGGCGCGCGGGGCGCGGACGATGGAACTCGATCCCAAAACGCACAACGTCTTCGTCGTGACCGCGGAATACGGGCCGGCGCCGGCTCCCACCAAAGACAAACCCAATCCCCGGCCGGCCGCAGTCCCGGGATCGTTCTGCGTTCTCGTTTTCGGAAGATAAATCGAAGCGGACGGGCGGCGTCTTTTTCCGGCAGCGAAGAGCGCCGCCCTTGATCTATCGCCTATCTCCGATCGCCGCCGCTTGAGCTCGGATGAGCCAGAAAACAAGAGCGATGTTATTCGGGGTTTTATGCGGGTTTCACGATCAATACAATCCCGTCGAGCCGAAGCCGTCCTCGCCGCGCGAAGTGTCATCGAGATCCCGGGTCTCGACGACCTCGATTTCGTTGACGGGCTGGATGAGCATCTGGGCGATTTTCATCCCTTTTTTAACGGCATACGGCTCGCGGCCCAGATTGATCATGACCACATGGACCTCGCCCCTATAGCCGGCATCCACGACGCCCGCCAGCTTGTGGACGCCCTTGAGCGAAATGCCGCTTTTATCCCAGATGAGGCCGACGTGGCCCGGGGGGACGGCCACCTTGATTCCGGTCGGGACGGCCTTCACTTCGCCGGCCGCGAGCACGTCATCCGCGCAGGAGAAAAGATCGAGTCCGGCATCTCCCTTGTGCCCGTATAATGGAAGCTTCGCCTCGGGATGGATTTTTATGACCTTGAGTTCCATGGTTAAGCTCCTTCGATGCGCACTTCGGAAAAGAAAGGCCGGGCGCTGTCCGCCATCTTCTGGATCTCGTTCGGGCCGAACGGCTTGATCGTTCCAAATGCCGGGTCGAGCGTATTCACGGGGGAGAAGGACTGGATTTGGAAGATCCCCGACCCGCCGAGCCACTTTGAAATCTTCAAAATATCGTCCTCGCCGACGAGTCCGGGAACGACCGTGGACCTGAACATATAACCAAGACCGGAATTCCTGATGAGCCGGGCGCTGCGCGCGACGGCATCGGGATCGACCTTCGACCGGGTGACCTCGGCGTATCGCTCGAGCGGCGCTTTGACGTCCATGGCCACCCAGTCCACGAGCTTAGCTTCGATGATCTCTCCGAGCCGATCGGGAAACGAGCCGTTGGTGTCGATTTTCACGAGCAGATGCCGCCCTTTGATGACGGCCAACAGCTCGCCGAGCCCGGGATCCAGGAGAGGCTCTCCGCCCGAGACGCAAATCCCCTCGAGCCAGCCTTTTCGGGCATCGAGATAAGCCAGAAAAAAATCCAAGGGAATATCGGCCAGGACCTCGGGCCGGAGGACGAGATCGGCGTTATGGCAGTACGGGCAGCGGAAGTTGCACCCCGCCAGGAACACGGTCGATGAGATGAAGCCGGGGAAATCCTTCGGGGCGAATTTTTCTAGCCCCTTGATCGCAACCACTCTTCGAGCTCCTGCCGCGTGTTCACGACGGCAGCGACCGCCCCATCCTCATGGAGAACGAGCGTCGGGAGGATGATCGCGCCCTTGTCGTCGCGCTTGATATGCCGCAAAAATTCGCGGATCTTCAGCCGGCCGTCCCTCTCCTCGACCTTATACTCGCGGGCCGGGATGGACCTCTCTCCGAGATAAGCTTTGAGGTCCTCGCATTTCAGGCAATTCGGATAAGTGAAAAGCAGGTATTCGATGGCCATGCGTCATTGGATCGCCGTGTAGGGCGTCCGGTCCTTGAATTCCTGCCGCTTGCCGTCGTTCCAGGTCCGGACGGGTCGGAGGTAACCCACGATCCGCGAATAGACTTCGGTTTGCCCTCCGCATTCGGGACAGGCGGCTTGCTGGCCCTTGAGATAGCCGTGGCCGGCGCAGATGCTGAACGTCGGCGTGATGCTGAAATACGGGATCTTGGTCAGGGAGATCTTTTGGACGAGCTTCCGGCAAGTGACGGCGTCGATGGCTTCGGGCAGGAAGGAGTGGAAGATCGTGCCTCCCGTATAAAGGTTCTGGATGGCTTCCTGGTGCTGCAGGGCTTCGAAGATGTCGCGCGTCGCGTCCACGTTGAGCTGCGTCGAGTTGGTCAGGTAGGGGTACTTTTCCGTTCCCGCGGTGATGATGTTGTGATATTTCTGCCGATCGAGTCGGGCCAGCCGGTAGGACGTCGATTCGGCCGGCGTCGCTTCGAGGTTGTAGAGGTTGCCCGTCTCTTCTTGGTATTCGCGCAGGGCTCCGCGCATAAACATCAGCACGTCGATCGAGAACTCCTTGCCCTCCGGCGTGCCGATGCCCTTGCCCAGCAGATTGAGGCAGGCTTCATGCATGCCGCAGATGCCGATCGTCGAAAAATGGTTGTTGAAATGGCCGAGATAAACCTGCGTATAAGGCATGATCCCCCTGGCCAGCATATTGTTGATGATCTCGCGCTTTGTTTCGAGCGACTCCTTGGCCATGTCCATGAGTTCCCTGAGACGGGTCTTGAATTCCTCGGGGGTCTTGCTCGTATATCCGATCCGGTTCATGTTGATGGTGACGACGCCGATCGAGCCGGTCGAATCGCCGGGGCCCCAGATGTTGCCGGGCCGGCGCATGAGCTCGCGCTGGTCGAGGTTCAGCCGGCAGCACATGGCCCGGATGTCGCCGGGGTTCATGTCCGTGCCGATGTAGTTCTGGAAATAAGGGATGCCGTATTTGGCCGTGGCCTCGAAGAGAAGCCGGGCGTTCGGCGAATCCCAATCAAAGTCTTTGGTCAGATTGTAGGTCGGGATGGGAAACGTGAAGACGCGGCCCTGGTGGTCGCCTTCGACCATGAGCTCGAGAAAGGCTTTGTTGAACATGTCCACTTCGGCCTGGTAGTCGCCGTAGCAGGAATCGAGCTCCTTGCCGCCGACAACGGCCTTTTTGTTCTTCATGTCGTCGGGAATGGTCCAGTCGAACGTCAGGTTGGAGAAGGGCGTTTGCCAGCCCCAGCGGGAAGGCACGTTGAGCCCGAAAATGAGTTTTTGGACGTCCTGTTTCACATGGTCATAATCCAGCTTGTCGTGACGGATGAACGGCGCGAGCAGTGTGTCGACGCTCGAGAACGCTTGGGCTCCGGCGAACTCGCCCTGCATCGTGCCGATGTAATTCACCATGTGGAGGGTGGCCGTTTCCAGATGCTTGGCCGGCGCGGAGTGGACCTGGTTGGGGACATGACCGAATCCCTTGCGGAGAAGATTTTCGAGCGACCAGCCGGCGCAATAGCCGACGATGGGATAGGACAGGTCATGAAGATGGAAGTCTCCTTCCAAATGGGCCTGCTTGACGCGTTCCGAATAAATCTGGTTCAAGGCGAAATGGGACAGCACCTCGCCCGAAACGCGCGCGTTCAGCCCGGAAAAGCTCATCACGCCTTCGTTGCTGTTCTCGCGGATCTTCCAGTCAACGTCGTTGATATAGTCATTGATCAGGCGTTCGAGGTTGACGCCCGTCTTTTTAGCTTCGCGGATCTCCTTGTGCCGCTCGCGGTAGAGGATATAGTTCTTGGCCACTTCGTGATAGCCGCGCCGCATGAGGACCATTTCGACGATGTCCTGGATCTGCTCGACCGAGGGAATGGTGTATCCGCCGAATTTTTCTTCGAGCATATAGGTGACGATGTCCGAGATCGTCTTGGCATTGCCGTTTTCCGCGACGCCTTGGGCCCCCATGGCCTTGCTGATGGCGTTCGTGATCTTGTCCTGCGTGAAATCCGTGACCGTTCCATCGCGCTTTTTGATCCGAGCCACGATCTTTGAATTCATCTCTCTCTTCTCCTTCCCTTTCGAACGACGCCAACGAAGCTCAAAAGATCAAAAAACCGGTCGGCCTGCCTATATCTTGTGGAATGAAACGACTATAAATACAACATCTTGTATTTACGAATAGGAATTTATACTCAAATTTCGGCCCTGTCAAGCGTTTTTTAGAAAAAAAATCGCGGTGATAAATTCAGATGAACGGGGCTCAAGCCCCCAGGCCAAACTTCGCCAGCTCGGCTCCGAGGTCCGTTCCCGGAGCATAAAGAACGCCCTTGATTCCCAGCCGCTCCGCGCCCTCGACATTGGCCCGGATGTCGTCGATGAAAAGTGTGTTCTCGGGCCGCGAGCCGGTCAACCGCAACGCCTCCCAATAGATGCGCGGATCGGGTTTCATGACCCCCAATCGGAACGAAAGCACATAGGCGTCGAAGAAGCGCAGTTCCGGAAACCGGCGTTCGATATAGGAATAACGCATCACGTCGCAGTTCGAAAGCAGAGCGAGCTTGGCGCCCGGTTTCAGCCTCCGGACGGCGTCCAGGGCCGGCCCATTGATCGTGAAGACATCGTTGTACGCGGCGTAGAATTCGTCGAAGCCGATCCGGGCGTCGAGGGCCGCGGCGGCCCTTGCGTGGAATTCCTCCGGCGAAATCATTCCCTTGTCGAAAAGCCCGAGCAGTTCCGTGTTGTGGTGCGTCACCGCCCGGATGACCTCGACCGGACGGGCCGTGTATGCCATCATCCTCCGCAAAAAGAGCGAGTTGTCGAAATGGAGGAGGACCTGGCCGAGATCGGAAATGACGGTATCGATCATGCCGGCTTTTTCTCCGCCCGCTCCAACCGGCCGCCCTCCCGCGCGTCGGCCTTTTTCAGGAGCACGGCAAAGACAAGCCCCGCGAGGCCGAGTCCGGCGAACATGATCATGCTGCTCGTATAGGTTTTGGTGATATCGCGGAGGAGGCCGTTGACGAGCGGGAAAATGGCCATCCCGATGTTCTGGATGGCGGTCATCAGACCGAAGGCCGTCCCCACGCGTTCCTTGCGGACAATCAAAGGGACCGAAGGCCACAGCGCGGCCGGGACGAGCACGAACGCCGCTCCGAGGGCGATCATCGGATAGACCGGGTAGAGGCGCGTCAAGCCCATGACCAGATGGCTCGGGATCAGGATCAAGGAGCCGACGATCATCAGCGTCGCCCTTTTCCCGATCTTGTCGACAAGCCCGCCGGCGAACGGCGCCAGAATCATGGAGGCGAAGATGATGATCGACGAAATGCCGCCCGCCGTGCTGAAGATGTGAAGAAAATTGTTGAAGACCTGATGAAGGAATCCTCCGCTGGTTACGGCGACCCTCGCGATTTTCCATTTATCGAAGAAAAAGTCCGTGGACAGGTTGGTGAAGGGGAAGATCGCCGCGTAAAACGTCAGGCAGAGAAACGTCACATACCAGAACGAGGGCTTGAATTCCCGAATGTCTTTCAGGACGATCTTGTCGCCGCCGCTTTCGTCCCGCAATTTCAGGATTCGCTCAGCCCGGCGATCCATGACGATATAGACCAAGTTTCCCGCGAGCGAGATCAGGCAGGCGATCACGGCGACGAAGAGCGCCGCCCGATACGTTTTGAAATAGCTCGTGAACAGCTCGCCCGTATTGAAGGCGAAGAGGGACCCCATCCGGCAGACCGTCAGGGTGATGCCGAACGAAAGGGCCAGTTCCTTGTTCTTGAACCAGCGGGCCAGGATCGCGCTCTGAGCGACGATCAGCGGTTCGGATCCGGCGCCGAAAATGAACCGCCCAAGAATAAGAACGGGAATGCTCCGGGCCTGCCAGACGATCGCGGCGCCGACAAAGACCAGCACTGAGAACAGGAGGCTGGATTTCCGCGTCCCGAGTTTGTCGATCAATACGCCGCCGATCAAAACGGCCAGGACCGCGGCAATGCTGTAGGCCGTGAAAAAGGAGCCGACCGTCCCGCGCGTCGCGCCGAGGTCCTTGATGAGCGTCGGCGCGATCGCCGAGACGATATCGTAGGCAAAATAGCAGCCGAAGGAAAGCAGGGCGACAAAAAAGAGGACGCTGAATCGGTAGAGGGCGCGCGCCGGGTGAAAGGTCCCGAATGTTTCCGGGATGGCCGTCGTCATGGGAAGCGATCCTTGGGATTCCGGAGCCATTTCACATGAATGAATAACCGATTAGGATCGTGAAAACGCGGTTTTTCATCCCCGCTTCGGTTTTGGAAATCGTGGCGAAGCTGGTGCTGTACCGGATGTCGATCATGAACTTCCCGCCCTTGACGTCCAGATCGATCCCGCCGCCCACCACCAGGCCGGTATCCATGCTTTTCAGGCCCGTCAGATCGTGGTTTTCTCCGACCGGCCCGTAATAGTCCTCGTAAGTGATATCGAGTTTCGATCGAACTTTCCATCCGAGATAGGGGCCGGCAAAAAGCATCGGCCGGGTCCGGCTTTCTTCTCCCAAAGGCACATAGAACTTGGCCAGCAGAGGAAAGTCAAGATAGGCCAGGCCGATCGACGTGGTCAACACGTAGTCGGCCGTCTCCTCGCGGTACGATGATCCTTTCTTGGAATAGAGGATCTCGGGCTCAATGGCGAAAAAATCAGCCAGGCTGAACGTTAAAAATGCGCCGCCCGCGAAGTCGAGCTTGGTCTTCCAGTCGATGCTCTGCTCGGTTCTGGTCAGGGAAGCCAGATTGGCGCCGATCATGACTCCGATCCTCGTGATCCCGACCGAAGCCTGGGCGAGGGAGGCCGCGAGAAAAAAGAACATTAAAATCGCCAGGAACTTTTTCATGACAACGTCCTTTCGGGACTTGAGTCCCGCCGCATGCGGCCGGTCTTCCTGTGTTTTCCGGCGGGAAGGAACGACATCCGCCGCCATTCCGGAAGGGCGGCCGTCTCCGGCGCTATTTCTTCGTCCCGGTGAGTGGGGCGGACAGATTCATTTCCACGACGGTGATCATGCCCTCGAGCTTGCCGGCGATGAGTTTGACCTCGGTCTTGATCAGCCGCTCGGCGCCGTCCGGAGGCGTTAGCGTTTTCGCATCGAACTTCAAGGCCTCGCCGTCGAACTCGATATTCGACAGCGGGGCGTTCGTGAACAGGCCGTTCTGCTCGCTCATTTGGCCTTCGAGCTTCCCGGCATTCAGCTTGAGTTCCAAGATAAGGAAATAAAATTCACCGCCCGCGTCGATTTGCAGGGTCCATATGCCGACGAGCGGGGTGTAATCCACTTTCGGCTTGGGCGGGTTTTGGATTGGCGCTCCGACGGCCAGAACGGCCGTCAGCATCATCATGAGGCCGATTTTCGCAGCGACTTTCATTCCGGTTCCTCCTCATTCATCGATCACACTTTTTCTCGCGCGACCGAGGAAAAACGAATTTGCCGAGCGGACCGGCGAAATCGTCGACACCCGTCATCCGCTCTCTAGAGAGACGGGTCTCAGGCAAAGATGAATTCCGTCTCTATAAGAAAAAGGCCGACTCTATTCCGAGGGCCGGCCCATTCATATCATCTCCGCGGTGCGCTCGCGGCGCTCTCGCTTGATCGGTCAAGGGACGAGCCTTCGCGGCGGAAGTGGACCCCCGGGTAAAGCCCGGGGCCCCGGCCGCCGTGGACGCGTCAATAAAGACCGGTGAAGACGACGTCCGCGTGGAAAATCTCCTTGTTCTTGGGACGGAGTTTCTTATCCACGCTCTCTTTGATGTTCAGATAGAACCAGAAGCGGTCAAACAGCCTCAGCTTTTTGATATAGTACTCGGCGAACTGAGTGCTGTTGTCGACGATGACTCTGAAGGATTCGTTCCCTTTTTCGTCTAAGACCGAGATTCCAGTGACCTTGCCGTCGGCGGCGGCGATCGGCTTCCCGAAGAGTTTGCCCTTGCCTTTGCCTTCCCAGTCCTCGCTTTTATTAATGTTCGTGAGCTTGATTTCTCCATAATCGGCCCGCGCCTTCTGGGAGAAATAATCGGCGGGAACGGCGGCGTCCGTTTTATTGAAAACGTTCTTGAATTGCGTCGCGCTTTCCTTGATGTCGATGCTCTGGGCGACCATGACCGAGGGGGTTTCTCGATTGAAGAAGGCCTTGACCCTGACGTCTTTGCCCATAAGGATCGAAGCGTCGCCGTTGTCCACGGGGCCCGCGGCGACGATATCGAATCCCGGGATCTGGGAGATATAAAAATATTGACCGAAAGCGCTCTTGACGGTTCCGCTGAATTCGTTCACGCCTTCCTTGATGGTCAATCCTTCCTCGGCGGCGGAGCCTTGAGCAGCGGCTTCATTAGGGGTCGGGGCGTTTCCCGCTTTTTTACAGGCCACGCTTCCCGACATGATCCATAAGAATGCCAACGCGCATATCCCGAGAACCGCGGCAGTCTTGTTCTTTAGAGTCATAGCCTGCACCTCCAATATCAGAGTCCGTTCTCAAGAGAAAAGAGAGTATTTTTATATCATTGAAAAACGCAAATGTAAAGAAGAAAATAGGGAGAACGCCGGGCTCCTCATTTTTTCCGGCCGCCGCCGGACCGGGAGGATGAGGAAGACGACGACCCTCTCGAAGAACCGCTGCTGGAGCCTGATGACGAGCGCGAAGGCGCGCTGAATGATCTCGACGGAGAGACGGAGCTTCTGGACGGAGCGCTATAGCTTCTGGATGGAGCGCTGACGTTTCTCGTCGGGGCTGAGTAGCTCCGGGAAGGCGTCTCCGTTCTTCTCTGGGGCACACTGGAATTCCTCGAAGAGAAACCTGAACTTCGCGAAGGCGCAGCATCGTTCCCAGAGACGCTGCGGTCCCTGATGACTCTTTGGGGAGTCGTGTTGCGCGACGTCCGCGACTCCGAATTATTCGATGAGATATCCCGCGAGGGCCTAGCCGAGAGCGGCGCGCGATTCGTCGGTTCCGTGCTTTCATATTTGCGCACGATCGTCCGCCCGTTATTGCCGTTTCTCGCCGAAGACGGATTCGACGCCCTTTCCTCCGTGTTCCGGGAGAACGAACGGATGGCGGACCGGTCCGCCGGATTGGAAGATCTGTTTTGGAACGTATTCCGGGAGGGAAAACTGCGGATCGATGAGCCGGATCTCAAATCCCGGCCGGCGCCCGCCGCGTCTTTCCCAGCGATTTTCTGTTCGGGCCGGACGGAAGACGGCTCCGCGGACTTCCTGACGGTGGACGGCCTCAATTCCCCGCGGGAAACGCCCTTTTCTCCCGCCGCGAAGCTCTTGCTGACGCTTCTTAAGTTCTCTCGGGAAAGGACGGTCCTGGCTTTCGCCGCGATCGCGCCGTCGCGAATGACCGTGGGTCGCAGATCAGGCTGCGAGGCTCTAAGCGAGATCCGATCGATCTTGGAGATCCTGGACTGGTCCAGGGCGACCTGGGAGATTCTCCGGTTCTGGAGCTGGTTCCGATGGACCATGACCAGGCTTCTGGAATTATTGGGAAAGTAACCGTTAGAGTAGCGGTCGTAGAACCTGTTGTTGAGGATGACCCCCGGATAGTTGTAATAGCTCAGCGGGCACCAGCCGATATAATCATTGTCCCAATACCAATGGACCCAGGCGGGACCCCAGGACCAGCGGCTATAGGGGATCCAGTACCAGCCGAGATTCAGTCCCCAGCCCCACCGGCCGTAATGGGATGTGCACCAGCCCCATGGCTCATAAGAGACCCAAGTCCAGCCGATGATCGGATACCAGGACCAGCGTCCGTCCTGATACGGCTGCCAGCCTGAATAAGCTTGCCTCGGGACCCAAACATTTCCATACGAACCCTCATAGACCCAATTGCCGTTGTCGGCGAGCTCATTTTCGTAATCCGCGTAGTCCGCAGGGAGATAGGTCCGGCTCATGGTCCGGGCATAGACGGCGTCGCGGCTCTCGTTCCAGTCGCCGAAGTCGTCGCGCCGAGAAATCATGGACGAGGATTCCGAGGTAAAACGTCCGTCAACGGCGACGATCTGCTCGCCCTCTTTGACCAGGACCGAGCCCTCTTCGCCGGCCGCTTCGGCCGAGCCGCTATAGACGCGGAATTCGGTATCCTTGTTGTCACCGATATCCACCCGATACAATCCCGCTTCCATGACGTAAAAAGATGCGTCCGGAGTATGGATCTCGAAACTCTTTTCCCTGTCGAGGCTGTTGATTCTGACGAAGAGGCTTCCGGCAAGGAAATGGATTTTGGTCGGATCGGAATCGCTCTTGGGAAGGGCTATAATGTCCACCTGGGTGAAATCGTCCAGGCGGAGGTGGTTTCGCCGGCCGAGCTGAATCTCCAGGCGTCCGTTTTTCGTCCCGAGCTTGTCGCCCTCGACGATGACGAGGTTCACCTCGCCTTGCTCATAACCCTGGTCTTGGCCGCGCTGGACATAGACGTCGCCTTTGACGTAGCTCATGCGCGTATAACTTCCGCTGTAATATCCCTCGTTCTGAGCGAAAGCGACAAAGGGAAGAACCGCCAATAAGGCCGTTGCGATTGTGATTATCTTTTTCATCGCTTTTCTCCTTCCAATGCTCTTTAAAGCAAGACTCGTGCCAAGAAATTACAGGGAAATCAGCGGAAAATTCAGGCGGGAGGATAAGTCGGCAATTTCCGGTCGTCCCCATTTAAGGACAACTGCGTGTTAAATAAATCAGTCAACAAAAAAAATCCCCCGCTCTCAAGGAGGGTAGGTAGAGAAGCGGGGGGAAAAGCAAAACTTATAAGGAAGAGGCTTCAGATTCTTCCAAACCACCTGCGGATGCGCTTGATAATGGCTCTGGCCCAGGGGCGGCCCTGCATCGCTTGACCGCGCAGCCATTGGAGACCCATCAAGCCGCGGCCCATGCCCATTCCCGGGCGCATCATGCCCTGACCCATGCCAGGCCCCATGCCCATTCCTCGGCCGGGCCCCATGCCCTGACCCATTCCGGGGAGCGTTCCGCCGCGCATTCCACGGCCCATTCCCGGTCCCATAAACCGGCCTTGACCCATGGGGCCCATGCCCCTACCCTGCATTCTCCTCATCAAGCCTTGAGGACCACCCGCTTGTTTCAGCTTGTCAAGCTGTTCCTGGGTCAGGATCTTCTGGAGAGGATTCCGATTGGCAAGGACCTTTTTGGTCCGCTCGGCACCGAGCTTGGCGATCTGGTCGACAAGTCCGTTGATCTTGTTTTGATCGGCCTTCGCGTCCTTGAGGAGAGGGATCAACTCGCCGCGAAGCTTTTTCATCTGTTCCTGGAATACTTTCTGCTCGTCCTGGCGGGCTTTTTGCATATCCTTGATTTTCGTTTCCTGTTCCGGCGTCAGATTCAGGAAATTCTTCAGTCTGTCCTGGGGAGTATTGGGACCTTGAGCGGGCTCAGCCTGCTTTTCCGGCTTCGCCGGGGGTTGCTGGGCAAATGCGCTCACGCTCAAAAAGAGAAACCCGATAATCGTGACAGCTGCCAAATATTTTTTCATCTTAAAACCTCCATTTCTATCACCATGGAATTAGACAAAGGTCCCGTCTAATCCTTGGCAAAAATTTTACCGAAATTATTGCCCTTTTAATAGGAGGCGCGAAGCCGCTTCCCAGCGCACCGGGTTTCTGCGCGGCATGTTTTTGCCTCAATCCGTCCGAGCCGTCCAAGCCTGGAGGCCGGTCCGCGACAACGAAACCGGGATGATCCGGATGCCCCGCCCTAACGCATTGATTTTCTCGATCATGCGGCGGCGAAGGACATCATCGCCGCCGGCCAGGACGGTCATGGAACCTCCTTTTCCGCCCGCCCCATTGACCTTCCAACCCGCTGCTCCACAGCGCCGGGCCACGGCCGCCACGGCGTCCGCATCTCCGGATACGAGCCCGGCGAACAGCGCCCGCTGGTATTCGTTGTTTTCGATCATGGCCTCGCCATAAGCCGTGAAATCGCCGGCGGCCAGGGCGTCACCAGCCCGTTGGGCGACACTCGTCAGTTTCCGGATTAGCCGAAGCTGCGGCCCGCCCGCCTCGAGTCCGGCAATGACGTGTTCGTGCATGGCGGAGGAGCGGTGGGGCTTGCCCAGATAGACCAGACAGATCCTCCGATCGAGCTCGTTCCAAATTCCTTTTTCAAGACGAACCGGCCGGACCGTGGCCTGGGGATAGCGGCGCATGTGAATGAAAGAGATCCCGCCGTGGGCCGCGGCGATCTGGTCTTGGATGCCGCTCTGCTGCCCGAGCTTTTCCGTTTCCACCCGGTGCGCGAGCCGGGCGATTCCGGCCCGGGAGAATCCGCCCGAAGCCAATGATCGGAGGGCGCCGAGAAGGACGACACAAACGGACGCCGACGTCCCCGTCGAAATTCCGGCCGGCACGGGCGAATAAAGGCTGATCTCGAGCGCCGCGTCTCGCGGTACGGGAAGGCTGCCGATCGTAAACTGGAGAAGCGGATGTTTGTCTTTCCGGGGCTCGTCGGGGTCCATGGCGAATGTTTCCGCAAAATTCTCGGCATGGACCAAAACTCTTTTTTTCACCCGCGTCCGGTTCTCGAAGACCTTGACCTGGACTTCAACGGCCGGCGAAACCGCGAGGTTCAAGACCTTGCCTTCGCCGGCAAACCAGGTGTCCGTCCATCCCCCGATGTCGTTGATCCGGATGGGAGCGCGGGCGTGGATGATTTTTAGGATTCGACCCTGATTTTTAGGCATCGGAATTTCTCACCTCCACGGCGGACGGGGTCCCGGGCTTTGCCCGGGGGTTCACTTCCGCCGTACTCGCCCTTGGATATAAGCCACGGGCGAGTGGCGAGCCGAAGGCTCGTCCCTTGACGCCCTTCCCTTCTCCCCGGTCTCCCCGGAAAAGAGATCGCGGGAAAATCATGCCGCGCGTCTGTGGCGGATCTGGTCCAACGCCACCGCGGCGACGATGATGACGCCGATGATGATTTCCTGGATATAGTTCGGCCAGCCCATCATCGTGCAACCGTTCCGCAGGAAGGACATGATGAACACGCCGATCATCGAGCCAAGGATACTGCCCTCGCCTCCGCTCAGGCTCCCGCCGCCGATGACGACCGCGGCGATGATATCGAGCTCGAGCCCCACAGCGACCGTCGGATCGCCGACCGTCAGCCGGGAAAACTCCATGACGCCGGCCAAGCCGCAAAACAGGCCGGCGAGAGAATAGATGATGACTTTGGTCTTCTGCGTCCGGACGCCGCATAAGCGCGCGGTCGCTTCGTTCGAGCCGATGGCGAAGGCATGCCGGCCGAAGACCGTATAGCGAAGGAGGACGACCATCGCGACCGCGAGCAAGATCATCAGCCAGACGCCCGGCGCGAGCAGGAGCCAGGACGGCCGCGGCGACTTGACCATGAGCTCGTTGACCCATGTGATCGGCGCGTCGATCTTCTGATTGTTGGCGATCCATTTGGCCAGTCCCCTGGCGATGCCCAACATGCCGAGCGTGATGATAAAAGGCACGAGCCGGAGCCTGGTGATCAAGACTCCGTTGACGAAACCGATCAGCCCGCCGGTGAGGACGCCCAAAAGAACGGCCAGGAGCGGCGGAATCCCGGCGTTGATGGCGTAGGCCGTGATGACGCTCGACAGGGCGATATTGGAGGCCGCCGAGAGATCGATGCCGCCGCTGATGATAATGAGGGTCATGCCCAAGGCGCCGAGGGCCACGATGACGGACTGGGTGGCCACGCTTTTAAGGTTGGCGATCCTTAAAAACCGGGATTGGACGTCCGGGATCGACGAGAAAATGGCCAGGACCAGGATCAGCCCCAGGAACGGGGCCAGGAGGTTGATGAGCGTCTGCAGTTTCGTTTTTTCTTTCATGGTCGCTCACGCCTTTCCCGTCGTCGCGGCCGCCATCAGGCTTTCATCGTTCCATTCCCCGGCCGGGCGGATATCGACGATCCCCCCCCGGAAAAAAACGGCGATTCGGTCGCAGACGCCGAGGAGTTCGGGAAAATAGGAACTGACGAACAAAAGGCCGGCTCCGCCCGCCGCGAGCCGACCCATCCATTCGTAGATCTGGGATTTGCTCATGACATCGATGCCGCGCGTCGGCTCGTCGAGAAGAAGGATATCGGCGTCCTGATGGAGCAGGCGGGCCAACGCGACTTTTTGCTGATTGCCTCCGGAAAGGCCGGCCGCGCGCTGCTCCGGGCCCTGGGCCTTGATCTTCAATGCGCTCATCCATTGGGCGGCGGCCCGGGCCCGGCTCTGAACGCCGAGAAACCCGAATTTTTTATGCGGCGAAAACCGGCTGAGCGTGATGTTGTCGGCGAGCGAAAGAGAGAGGGCCAATCCCTCGCCCTGCCGGTCTTCGCTCAAAAGGCCGCAACCGTTGTCGATCATGAGGCCGGGCCTGGTTTTTAAGATCCGGAGGCCGCCGATATCGATCCATCCTTCCTCCGGAAGGTCCAGCCCGAAGATCGCGCGCAGCGTTTCGGTCCGGCCCGAGCCGATCAAGCCAGCGAGTCCCAGGATCTCGCCGCGATGGAGGTCGAGGCTGACGGGCCCGGGCATTCGAGCGCCCTTCAGGTTTTTCGCGGAGAGGATGGCATCTCCCCGTTCGTGATGGACGCGAGGGAAAAGGTCGGCCATTTTCTGTCCGACCATGCGCTGGATGATCTCGTTCAAGGATGTGCCCGCGATCGGACCCTCTCCGGCGTTCTTCCCGTCGCGGAGGACCGTATAGCCGTCCGCCAAATCCCTCACCTCTTCCAGAAAATGGCTGATGTAAATGATGCTCACGCCTTCGGCTTTCAGCTTCCGAATCACCTGAAATAAAAGCTCGGTGTCTTCTTTCGTCAAGCTGCTTGTCGGCTCATCCATCACCAGGATGCGGGCCTCATCCATGATGGCCCTGGAGATCTCGACGATCTGGCGGGCACCGACCCCCAATTGCCGCACGGGAGCGTCGCAGTCGATCTCCGGATGGCGCAGGAATTCCAGGGTCGCCTTGATTTTCTTGCGGACATCTTTGCGCCGGAGAAACCCGCCCCAATGGATTTCCCGGCCGAGCATGATGTTCTCTTCGACCGTGAGATGGGGCGCCAGGTTCAATTCCTGGTAAATCATCGAGACTCCGTTCCGCCGCCCTTCGAGTGGATCGGACGGAAGGTAGGCCCGGCCGTCGAGACGCATTCCGCCTTCATCGGGCCTGAGCGCCCCGCTGATGATTTTGACCAGGGTGCTTTTTCCGGCGCCGTTTTCGCCGAGCAAAGCCTGGACTTTCCCTCTTTTCAGGCTGAAATCGACATCGTCGAGGGCGCGCGTCGCCCCGAAATTTTTGGCGATCCCCCTCATCTCGAGAGCGAGAGGGCCGCTGTTTGAAGCTGACATCAATCTAAAATCGACAGGTCGGGAGAAAGGAGCGCTTTGATTTCCGGATTCTCCATGTTCTCCCTGGTCACCAGATATACGCCCGTGTCGATGCGGTCCAGGATTTTTTGGCCTCGGAGATGCTTGACCATCTCGGAGACCCCGAGATATCCCATCTTGACCGGGTTCTGCAGGATCAAGCCGTGGACATGGCCGTCTTTCAGGCCCTGGACGAGCTTCGGCGAGCTGTCGAAGCCGACGAATTTGACCTTTCCCGCGAGCCGCGATTCCTGGAGAGCGCGCAGGGTTCCGAACGTGCTCGATTCGTTGGGGCAGAAAATGCCCTCGACGTCAGGGAACCGGCCGATGAGATTTTCGGCCGCCTGGCAGGCCGTTTCCGTGGTCGGGCCGGCGTACTGGTCTTTCGCAAGGAACCGGATATCCGGAAAATCCCTGGAGAGGGTTTCCAAGAATCCGCGCTCGCGCTCCGCGGTCGAATTGGACCCTTCCAGGTAGCGGATCATGAAGATCTTTCCTTTCCCATGGAGAAGCTCGCCCATGCGCTTGGCCGCGAGCGCTCCGCCCTGGAAATTGTCCGTCGCGACGAAACTGAGATAGTCCTTGCCCTGCAGTCCGGAATCGATGATCACGACCGGAATGTTCTCGCGCATCGCGTCCTGGACGGGCCGGACCATGGCCCGGTCGTCGAGCGGGGCAAGAACGATCCCAGACACGCCGCGGTTGATCACGTCTTCGATGACCGTGATCTGCTGGGCCCGGTCGTCCTCTTTCTGCGGTCCCTTCCAGATGATTTCCACGCCCAGCTCCTTGGCCGCCTGGGCCGCGCCGGCATGGATGGACTTCCAGAACTCATGGCTCGTGCCCTTCGGGATGACCGCGATCCTGAGGACCGGGCCCCCGCCCGCGGCTTGGGTCTTGTCTTTGCGGCCGCCGCAGCCCGCGAAAACGAGCCCGATGGCCGCGGCCGACAAGATAAAAACTTTGATTCTCGCGTTCATATCGGCTCAAACCTCCTCGGCCCGGGGAAGGAACAGGCTCGCCGCTCCGTAAACGCCCACGTTGCTCTGGAGTTTCGCGGGAAGGATGGGGAGCGCGGCGACGAAGGCGCGGTTGATGGTGTATTGCGGAACCGTCGCCCGGATCCTGTCGAAGAGGGGTTTCCCGATTTGCGAAACTCCTCCGCCGATGATGATCGCCTCGGGATCCAGGAGGGAGACGATGCCCCCCAGCCACGCGCCCAAAAAAAAGCCCGTTTCGTCGAGGATCGCGCGGGCGACATCGTCGCCGGAACGCGCCGCGTCGGAGATCATCTTCGGCGTGATTTGGCGCAAATCCCCGTGGGTCAAGGTCCGGAGAGCGCTGGGGACCCCGTGTTCCTGCTCGAGGAGAACGCGGGCGCGCCGGGCTATGCTGGGACCGGAGGCCAGGGCTTCGATGCAGCCGCGCGAGCCGCAGCCGCAGAGATACGGGCTGCGATAATCGATCGTCACATGCCCGCCCTCGCCGGCGACGCCGTTTTTTCCATGGTAGATTTTCTTATCGATGATGATGCCCGTCCCGATGCCGGTGCTGACCGTCACGTAGAAGATGTCCCGAAAACGGACGGCGGCGCCGAAAAGCGTCTCGGCCAAGCCGGCGGCGTTGGCGTCGTTCTCGACGACGGCCGGCAAGCCAAACCGCCCTTTGATCAACCGGGCGAGGGGAACATTGCGCCATCCCGGCAGATTAGGCGGGTTGAGCACGATGCCGGTCTTGGGATTCAGCGGGCCCGGGCAGCAAATGCCGATGCCCCGGATGTTCGCCGGCCCTCCCGCCAGTCGAATCAGACGTTCGATCAGCCGATAAACCTGGGCCAGGCTGACGTCCCGGCCTTTTTCGGCCTGCGTCGGCACCACCAGGTGCTTCGTCAGACGTCCTTTTCCGGTCACCAGGCCACCGGCGATCTTCGTGCCTCCGATATCGATGCCGAGAATCATCTGCGGTGCGATTGTCGTTTTCATGCGCATCCCTCACTCGTACTTTGCCCGGCCGAACACCGCCAGGAGAAAGACATAAGCAAAGGCCAGGGTCGGCAGGATCATCGCCGCGTGCATGCCGAATTTGTCCGCCGCCCATCCCACGATAGGCGGGATCACGCCTCCGCCCATGATCGCCGTGCAGAGAAGGCCGGATATCGTGCCGTGGTTTTCGGCGAAGCTGTTGATCGACCCGCTCATGACCAGCGTGATGAGGACGGAGGTGAAAAACCCGCAGGCGACGAATCCCACGGCGGTCACGGTCCGGGGGCCGAAGTTGGCTGCCAGCAGGCAGACCACGGTCATGAACGAATAGATCTGCAGCATCTTCCGGCCTCCCAGCCGGTTGAGAATCGCGCCGCTGGCGAGGCGCCCGACGCCCTGGAACCCCCAGAAGAGGGCCAGGATCAGGGCCGGAAGAGTGGGAAGCACCTTGCGGAAGAACCCGGCAGCCGCGACGTTCGCGACATCCGCGGACAGACCGTGGACGCGCTCGAAAAATTTGACGATCCAGGACGCCGTTCCGACTTCCGCGCCGACATAGAAAAAGACGCCGAGCGTATAAAACAGAACGAGAGGGTTTTTCAAGAGCTTGCCTAATTGGTCCACGCGGAACCGGTCCCCGGCCGCCGCGGCCGTGGACGGAAAAATGGAAAAGAGGAGCGGGACCAGCAGCACGAAACAGAGCAGCGCGAATAAGATATAAAGGAACTGCCAGTTCCGGCCCGAGCCGCGGACCAGAGCCAGCAGAAAGGGCCCGAGAAAAGCGCCGATGCCGCAGAAGCCGATCGTGAGCGTCAGGTTGCGATGATAATTCTCCGGACGGTCCAGATGCTGGACCAGCGGGTTGCCCGCCGTCTGCAGGATGGTGACGCCCACCCCGACGGCAAAAATCATGATCAGGACCACGAGGTAGCTCTGGGCGATGGCCACGACCAGACATCCCAGGCCCATCAGGATCACCCCGGTGAGGACCAACGGCTTGGCCCCGAAGCGGTCCATGAGCAGGCCGGTCGGAATGGAAAAGAGGCCGTAGGCGATGAAGAAGCCGAAGGCCAGGAAGCCGGCGGCGAACATGCTCAGGTTATACTGTTTGATGACTTCGGGGATGATCGCGCCCAGGATGTTCGTGATCATCCCGAACGTGAAATAGGCCAGGAAGAAAACCCAAAGCAAGCTTGAACGTTTCGGCATTCTGAAACCTCCTAAGGGGAGTCAAGGGACGAGCCTTCGCGGCGGAAGTGGACCCCCGGGTAAAGCCCGGGGCCCCGGCCGCCGTCGGCGGGCGCTGAATTTTTCAAAGCGCCGCCCATGTTACTTCAGGGCAAATCGAGAGTCAAATCTTCCCCCGGCTCGGTCAAGGGACGAGCCTTCGCGGCGGAAGTGAACCCCCGGGCAAAGCCGGGGCCCCCCCCAGCCGCCGTGGACGCCGGCGCGAAAAACCGCCGGGCGGCTTCGCCGTTGGGAATGATGGGGAAAGGGAGGGGTAAAAAAAAGGCCAGGTCGGCGCGTCCGTGAAGACACATCGCTTCCGCGGTTCCTCTCACTTTTCGGCGGGGACCGCGACCCGAATTTCCGCGCTCTCCCGGAGGCACCGGCCTGACCCAGGCGTGGTATTCCGAGTGGTTATTTTTTTTTGAGGATGGGCATCCCGGTCTTGGTGGTCTCGATGACCTTGTATCCTTCGGGAACTCCGTCCAGGGCTTCCGGCCGGATATCGCGGGCGAAGAAGAAGATCCTCTGCTTGCGGCCGCCCTTGAGCGTCACTTCCTTGGAATGCAGATAATAATTGACCCCTTTGGAATTCTTGAATTCGAAAGCCATTTTATAATACCTCCATTTTTAAATTACGTTCTTCGTTTATCCCACCTCGAACTTCATCATGAATCCCATTCATCATCTTGTCTTACCTCATTCATATAAAAAAATCCCGATAAAGTCAAGGAAGAGTTTGCGGGATTTTCCCGAAAAAAATAATTTGAAAATATTTCTTGTGTTTTATATTTATTGCGCTATAATGATTTCGGCTTTCTTTCGCGGGCTGGAGAAAGCCCCCACCTTTTTGGTTCCCATCATCAACCCCCCTTTTGCTGACAACAGCCCGCATCAAACCCCCCGAGGGGTTCGGCGTCATCCATCCAGCCAACACCTCCCGAAAGTTTCACGAGCGGTTCCCCGTGGCTTGCCACGGGGAACCGCTCGTAGAGGGATCCAAGGGGGAGCCGCCCCCTTGGTCGCAGTCCTATGCGGAGCATAGGGCGAGAAAGGGAGGCAGGGCAACACCGTTTTATACTCTTGGGTATAAAACGGCGTGCCCGTTGGAAGGGGGAAACGCGAAGCGGGTTCCCCCTCCAAATTGATTTCTGAACCCGGAAATCGAAGCGGCCGGGCGATTTTGGGGTCAGGGATAAAGTACTCCCTCGACTCATATTTGAATCAAGGGAGATTTGAAAGGAGGGTGGGAAGAGGCTCCTTAGCGATCCTCTTCTTTTTCACAACCTCGGCGTCGCTGCGGATGAGTTTCATCAGCGCCGTAGGGCTGCGAACTCGTCCCCATTGTCTCCCGGGACGAAAAGAGCGGCAATCCCCTTTCCTGATGGAACCATGGGTGATTTTTCGCTCATGAAAATCACCCTCGACGTCGGCCGGGGGCTAGCCGTCTTTTCTTTTTCGGGCGGAGCGGATATACTTTCCACTTCATCCGGCATGGAGATCGATCCGTGCCTAAAAAACAAAGGGGACCGGGTGCCGCGTCCCCGCTCAAAAGGAGGTCGCGATGCGCCGTCGAACAGACAACCGAGCCCTGTTCATTTTCGTTTTTTTCATCCTCGTCACGTCGTTAAGCCCGGCCCAGACTCCGGCCGAGAAATCCGTTCCGCCGTTCAAAATGACCATCGACAACATCATGCGCGGCGCGGATCTCGTCGGCACCGAGCCGTCGGGAACGGCCTGGTCCGCAGACGGATCAAAGCTCTATTTCCGCTGGAAAAAGCCCGGCGAAAAACAGGCGGAATGGTACGTCATCACGAAATCGAGCGCGACGCCGCTGAAAACGACGGCCGAGGAGATGCAAAAACTCCCGGCCCTCCCGGGCGGGGGCCCGCGCATGGGCGGGTTCGGCGGCTTCGGCGGCGGCTTCGTCTTTTCCAAAGACAGGAAGAAAGCGCTGACCGGCCAGGGCGTCGACATCGGCCTCCTGGATCTCGCGACCGGGAAGACCGTCTCCCTGATCTCGACCGACGCGCGCAAATCCAACATCAATTTCGCGTTCGGCGAAAAAAAGATCTATTTCACGAGCGAGGACAATCTTTATCTCTTCTCGCTCGAGGACCGCGGCCTGAGACAGATGACGTCGTTCGCGCGCCGGACGCCTCCCGCGTCCGTGAGCCGGCCCGACGAGTTGGCCAAGTGGTACGGCGACCAGCAGCTCGATCTCTTTCAGCAATTCAAGCAGAACCTGGACCGGACGGGCGGGGGCCAGAGAGGGATGGGCGAGTTCGGGGCCGCGGCCGGCCCGTCGCGAAGGCGGCCGTATCTTTTAAAGGACAATCAGACCGTGTCCCAACTCGAACTTTCGCCCGACGAGAAATACGCGCTGTTCGTTCTCTCGGAGCCCAACCCCGAGGAAAAATCGACCGTCGTTCCTAACTACGTGACGCGCTCGGGCTTCACCGAGGACATCAACGGCCGGGCCAAGGCCGGCTACCCGTCGAGGATTTCCAAAGCGGGGATCGTCGAGACGGCGAGCGGCGAGGTGAAATGGGTGGACTACGGCCAGGGCGGCCGGACCGTCCTTCCCGGCGGCACGTTCTGGTCCCCGGACGGGAAAGTCTGTCTAATGACGGCGCGCGCCGACGACCGCAAGGATCACTGGCTGCTCAAGCTGGACCTCGCCGCCGGAAAGGCCGCGGTCCTCGACGAGATCCATGATGACGCCTGGGTCGGAGATCTCGGCCTAACCAATATCTTCTGGTGGCCGGACAGCATGAACGTTTCCTATATCTCGGAAAAAGACGGCTTCGCTCATCTCTATAAAGCGTCCATCGACGGCAAGGACAAGATCCAACTGACCAAGGGAAAATTCGAGGTCAAGTCCGCCCAGCTGTCCCGCGACGGCAAGATCATCTATCTCACCTCGAGCGAGGAGCATCCCGGCGAAACGCATTTCTACGCGATGTCGGCCGCGGGCGGACCGCGGACGAAGATCACGGGCCTCGTCGGCCAAAACCAGGTCTTCCTCTCTCCGGACGAAACGACGCTGGCGATCATGTCTTCGGCGGCCACGAAACCGCCCGAGCTTTACGTTCAGCCCAACAAGCCCGGTGCGCCGGCCAAGCCGGTCACGATTTCGACCACCGCCGAGTTCCGCTCCTATCCCTGGGTCGAGCCCGAGGTCATCAGCTTCAAGGCCCGGGACGGGGCCGACGTCTACGCCAGACTGTTCAAACCCAAGAATCCGCATCCTTCGCGGCCGGCCGTCATTTTCATTCACGGCGCGGGATATCTCCAGAACGCCCACAAGGGCTGGAGCACGTACTTCCACGAGTATATGTTTCACAACTTCCTGTTGGACAACGGCTATCTCGTGTTCGACGTCGATTACCGGGGCAGCTCGGGCTACGGCCGCGACTGCCGGACCGGCATCTATCGGAACATGGGCGGGAAAGACCTCGACGATATCGTCGATGCCGCCCAGTATCTCGTCAAGAGCCGCGGCGTCGATCCCAACCGCATCGGGACGTACGGAGGAAGTTACGGCGGGTTCCTGACGCTGATGGCGATGTTCAAAACGCCCGGCGTTTTCAAAGCGGGCGCGGCGCTGCGGCCGGTGACGGACTGGGCGGCCTACAGTGCCGGCTACACGGTGGACATCCTGAATCTGCCGCAGAAAGACACGGAAGCCTACAAGCGAAGCTCGCCGATCTATTACGCCGAAGGATTGAAAGGCGCCCTGCTCATCTGCCACGGCGTGGTCGATACCAACGTCCATTTCCAGGACACCGTCCGCCTCGTCCAGCGGCTGATCGAGCTCGGCAAGGAGAACTGGGATGTCGCCTTCTATCCCGTCGAGAACCATTCGTTCGTCAACGCGACGTCATGGACCGACGAATACAAGAGGATTTTCAAGCTCTTCGAGCAGAACCTGAAATAAGGCGGGTTCGCGGGAGGCAGGAATACGGGGAATTGCATTCCCGCGAGGGCCTCATTATAATAAGCGGTGATGAACGCGGTCATCGCTATCGACAATGTGCGCAAGTCGTTTTCGACCGGCTTCATCCCCAAGAAAAAAGAGATCCTCAAGGGCATCTCGCTTTCGGTCGCGGCGGGTGAAATCTTCGGCTATCTCGGCCCCAACGGCGCCGGCAAGACGACGACGATCAAATGCGTTCTCGGCCTGATCTTTCCCGACGAAGGCCGGATCGAGCTCTGCGGCCGGCCGCACCTGGACCCGCGGGCCAAGGAACGCGTCGGCTTTTTGCCGGAAAATCCCTATTTTTACGATTATCTGACGGCCCGGGAATTTCTCGATTTCTACGGTCAGCTCTTCGAAATCGAAAAGGGCGAGCGCAATCGCCGGATCACCTCGCTCCTCAATCTCGTCGGCATGGAAAAAGCGGCCGGCCTCCAGCTTCGCAAGTTCTCCCGCGGCATGCTCCAGCGCATCGGGCTGGCCCAGGCCTTGATCAACGAGCCCGAGCTCGTCATCCTCGATGAGCCGCTCGGCGGGCTCGATCCGCTCGGCCGCAAGGAGATCCGCGACATCATCCTCCGGCTCCGTGAAGAAGGAAAGACGGTCTTTCTTTGCTCCCATATCCTGCAGGACATCGAGATGCTCTGCGACCATGTGGCCATCATCGTCGCCGGCCGGATCATGAGTCAGGGCCGGCTCAGCGACCTGATTTCGGAAAAGGTCCTTTTCACGGAAGTCACGGTCTCCGGGGTCGAGAAAAGAGATCTCGCGCCGTTCGGCGAAAACCTGACCGCGCAGGGGGACAGGACCCTGCTCAAGGTTTTCGAAGAGGCGAAGGTCCAGGACGTCATGGATCTCGTCCGCAAGAACGGCGGCAAAATCCATTCGCTCATCCCCCGGACCCAGACCCTGGAAGACATCTTCGTGGACATGGTGAAGCCGCAATGAAGGCCCGGACCGTCCAAGTGATCGCGCTCAATACCTTCAAGGAAGCGATCCGCGACCGGATTCTCTATCTCCTCCTGTTCTTCGCGGCCGTGGCCATTCTTTTTTCGAGGGTCCTCGCCCTCCTCACGGTCGGCGACCGGACCAAGATCATCAAAGACGTCGGGCTCGCCTCGATCTCGCTGTTCGGCGCCCTCATGGCCATCCTCATCGGGACCGGCCTCGTCTACAAGGAAATCGAAAAGCGGACGATCTTCACGCTCATCTCCAAGCCCATCCGCCGCCACGAATTCCTGCTCGGGAAATACTTCGGCCTTGTCCTGACGCTCTTCGTCATGCTCCTCTGCATGAGCGTCATTTTCCTGGTCCTGATCTTCTTTCAGACATGGACGGTCGAGTGGAAGCTCCTCGTCGCCATCTTCTCCATCTTCATCGAGCTCATCCTGATCACGGCCGTCGCGGTCCTCTTCTCCTGCTTCTCAACGCCCATCCTCAGCTCGCTCTTCGCCCTCTGCTTCTACCTCATCGGCCATTTTTCCTGGAGTCTGGAGACCCTGATCAAAAAAGCCCGCCCCGGCGCGGGCCGGACCCTGCTCCGGGTCCTCGACGCCGTTCTGCCCGACCTCGAGAATTTCAACTTGAAGACCGAGGTCGTCCACGGGCTCCCCATTTCCGCCGCGCACGTCTTATATGCCACGGCCTACGGCGTCGTTTATGCGGCCTTCGTTCTCACGCTCGCCGTCCTCATTTTCCGCCGGCGGGATTTCATTTAATCGATGAAAAAGAACATCTCCCTGGCCCTGATTCTGCTCCTGCTCGCCCTGACGTTCGCGGGACTCAAGCTCAAGATCGAGGCGATTCCGCGCAAAAAAGTTCCCGGCTCGAGCATCATTTATATCCCATCCGGAAAATATCTCAAAATGGCCGCGTTCGGGTACGCCTCGCTCTTCGCCGACATCATTTACATCTGGGCCATCCAATACTACGGCAATGACGCCATCCAGGACCGGTTCGCCTATTTTACCCATATTTTCTCGATCATTTCCGAGCTGGATCCCCGCTATGTCGACCCCTACGAAGTCGGCGCCATGATCGCCATCTACGATAAGCAGGATATCCCCCTCGCCTTGAAGATCCTGGACATGGGTCTGGCCAAGAATCCCGACATGTGGATCTTTCCGCTCGAGGCGGGGCATTACGCGCAGTTGTACAAAAAAGACTACGAGCTGGCCCGGGAGTATTATAAAAAAGCGATGGACATCAAGGGCGCGCCGGACATCGCCAAGCGGCTCTATGCCGCGGCGTCTTTCAAGACCTCGGATCTGAGGACCGCCTGGGAAACCTGGCTCGACGTTTTCAAAACGGCCGCCGACGATCAGGTCAAAAAGATCGCCTCGAATCATCTCTATGAGGTGAAAGCCGCCGTCGACGCGGCCGTTCTAAAAAACGCCCTGGAAAAATACAGGGAAAGATTCCGGCGGAATCCCGCCGAGCTGGAGGAACTTGTCCGGGCCAGTCTCCTCGCGACACTGCCGAAGGATTTCGACGACAAGGACTATCTCTACGACCCGCGGACCGGCGAGATCAAAACACAGGTCATCCCGTGGAAACGATGATTCTTGTCGTCTTGGCCGGACTCGTCTGGGGGAGCTTCCTCAACGTCGTGATTTACAGGCTCCCCGTAGGGATGAGCCTCGTCCGGCCTCCGTCGGCCTGCCCCGCCTGCAAAAAGCGGATCAAGCCCTACGACAACGTCCCGATCTTGTCCTATCTCATTCTCCGGGGAAAATGCCGCCACTGCGGAAACCGAATCCCGGTTTCTTATGTCCTCGTGGAGATCATGACGCCGGCCGCTTTCGTGATTCTCTATCTTCACGACTCGCTGAGTCTGTTCTTTTTCGCCTCATGTCTTTTCGCAAGCGCCCTCATCGTTCTCGGGTTCATCGATTATCGGCACAAGATCCTGCCGGACAGGATCACGTTTCCCGGGATCGCCCTCGGCCTCATTTATGCGTTTTTCCGGAGCGACCTGACGTTCCTCCAGGCGCTTCTGGGCGCCGCCGTCGGAGCCGGATTTCTGTTGATCATCTACGCCGGGTATTATCTCGTCCGGAAAAAAGAAGGCTTGGGGCTCGGCGACGTCACGATGATGCTCATGGTCGGCGCCTATCTCGGCTGGCTTAAAACCCTGTTGACGCTGATCCTGGCCTCCTTCGCCGGCGCCTTGGTGGGAATCATCATCATCACGGCCAAGAAAAAAGACCTCCAATACATACTCCCCTACGGCACGTTTCTCGCCCCGGCCGCCTTCATCGCCCTCGTCTGGGGCGATCGGATCATTCAGGCCTACCTGTCTCTTTTTTCAAGGTAGATACTCGGGTTCAAGGGATCCGGCTTCCGCGTCCGCCGGTCCGGACCTATTTTTCCTGCCAGGATTTGACGACGTAGGCGCCCGAGCTGCCGAAGCCGGTGGACAGGCTCCCCAGCGCCTCGTCGTAATGGATGGCGGCGTTGTTGCTTTGGACGATTTTGTTCGCGACGACCGAGCCGAAGATTCCGCCGTTATTGGATAGCGTCACGTCCGCCTTGGGGAAATATAGCGCGCCGTAGGTGGCCGTATTGTTGCAGAATGTTTTCGACCCGCTGAACGAATCGGTCCCGAACATGAGGAGTTTCGTCGGGTCCTGGGTTAGGTTGTTGATCAGGGCGTTGTTGGAGATGTTCCAGGTCCCGCCGAAATACATCGTCACGCCGCAGCCGCTGTTGATCCTGAACTGGGCGTTGTTCGAGAGGGTGAACGTTCCCGTGATATAAAGAGTGACGTTCGAGACGATCGTCACGACGGCGTTGTTGCTGAGCGTGAAATTCGTATATTGACTGCTTTGGCTGAGGCTCCCCGTGCCGTTATCGCCCAGGGAATAGTCGCCTTGATACGTCAGTCCCGTGGGCTCCGGGACCGAAGGCATAGCCTTGGGCGCGCTCAGGGCGGCTTTTTGTCCGGTGATGACGGAATTGTTCCCCTGGTGGATGACGGAATTCGGGTTCGACTGGTATCCCGTCATTGCGTCGCCGTCGATATAAGCGTTATTGTCAAACGTGAGCCCGACGTTGAGGCTGGCGTAGGTCGTGGCGTTGGTCCCGACGTCGCCGTTGTGATGAATGTTCGAGCCGCCGTAAGCGCCCAAGCGCGAGTCGTAGCTGTCGATATAGGCGTTATTGTCGACCGTCGCGCCCTTGTCGCCGAAGACGCCGAAATCGAAGGTCGGCGGCGCGCCGCCGGCCTGGAGAACGACGCAGACCGTTCGCGACAGATTCGCCGAGGCGACGAAAGGCACGGATCCCGTGGATTCGATCACGGGATTGTTGCCGGCGGGATCGCCGACCGTGATCGCGATATCGCCGATGACGTCGCCGTTGGAAGCCGTGAAATTCGGGATCGTCAAGGTCCGCGATGCGCTCGACCCGCTCCATGACGAGATATTTCCATAATTCAGCTCCCAGATGGCCCGCTCCACGCCGGCCTCGGCCAGGTTCAGCGCCGCCAGGGACTTATAGGATTTTTCGGTGATATGATAGCGGCCGGTCATCTTGAACAAAAAGGGCAGGGCCATGCCCAGCAGGACAACGCCGACCAACAAGGAAAGGAACAGGGCAGCTCCTTTCTCCCGGGGTTTGGAACGGTGCATATTTCTCTTCCGGGATGGAGCTTAAGCCTCGGAATGCGACTTGTCCATGCCCCTCGGGTGGGAATCGGAGAGGATTTATTTCACCCCGGAATTCATTGACCGGGAGGGGGCGAGGATTAACCTCCGGGAGGATTAGCCCCTCAGCTGATCTTCTGGGATCACGGCGGGAGGGGGATTATTGGACGGTGGCCATCAAATAATCGGTGACCTGGAGGTTGTATTTTTCCGGATCGAGGGTCTTGACGATCGTCCGTTTGAACTTCTTCGTCTGCGGGTCCTGTTCGGTCACGTCGATGACCGGTCCGTCAATTTTGCGCCCCATCTGGTCGGTGATCAGCTTGACCATCGGCCGGTAGGCGAAGGCCGCTAAGGGATTGTTCTCGACGACAATGCCGACCTCGCCGGAGTTCATGGCCGCCAGCGTCCCGATCGGGTAGACGCCCATCATCTGGACGAAGGCCTTGAACAGGAGGGGCTCGAACTCCTCGGCGCAGTTCTTCTGCATCAGCTTGAGGGCTTCCTCGGGGGTAAAGGTCTTGGGCCGGTAGACCCGCTTGGTCGTGATCGCGTCGTAATAATCGATGACCTTGACGATCTGGCTGAACAGGTTCACTTTCTTCCGCCGGGCGTATTTCGGATACCCGGCCATCCCCGGTTTGATATGGTGTTCCATGGCCACCTGGACCGCCGCGTCGGGGATCTCTTCCGTGGCCTTGCGCCGGGCGAGCTTTCCCGCGCCGATTTGGGAGTGCTTTTCCATGACCGCCCGTTCCTCCGGCTCGAGCTTGCCCGGCTTGTCTAGGATCTCATTGGGGATATCGAACTTCCCGACGTCATGGAGGCAGGCGCTGATGCCCAGCTGGATCAGCTCGGGCCGGGTCAGCCCCAGCCGCCGGCCGAGGGCCAGGGACAGGATGCAGACGTTCACCGAGTGGTTGAGCGTGTATTCCTGGAAGTTCTTGATGTTGGTCAGCGCGATCAAAAAGGCCTCGTGCGACATGAGATGGTTGATCAGCGATTGGATCCAGCGCCGGGTCAAGTGGATGTTCATGGATCGCTGCTGGCTTTCGAAGAGGTCCTTGAGATGATAGATGCCCAGGGTGTAGATCGGGATGGCGCTCTTCTCGCTGATGTCGATGCGCTCCTCGTCCGGGAGCTTCTTCAGCTGGATGTTGGGAAAGGATCCGGCGTGCAGCTCCTCATCGGTCCGTTCGAACGAAAAGCCCTTGGCCAGGTTCCGGCGGGACAGAAAGACGACGAACCGGACGATCTCGTCCTCGGTCAGGTCGGGGAAGAGGGTCAGGGTCCCGATCTGCCGGGCGAGGAACTCCTCGATGACGGACTTGTAGACGATGTAGTTGGCGATGTTGAATTTCAGCCGGATCTTGTTGACGAAGAAGGTGTCATGGCGGAGCTGGATCTGGATCTTGTCCTCGGTCTTGAAGGCCTCGTTGAGCGCGGCCCGGAAGTCCCGTAGGCGTTCCATGAAGCCGAGGTTGTTGGCCTCGTAGACCTTGATCAGCTTCAGGACGATGTGGAAATGGGTCAGGATGTCCAGGGCCGTCTTGAAGCTCATCTCGGAGGGCCGGTTGTCGTCGGTCACGCAGGTCTCCTCATTTCATATCCCTGGACGAGGGCCAGCTGTTTCAGGGCGGCCCGGATCTCCATGCGGATGATGTTCGGCCTGCGGCGCGCCTGGCCTTTCAGGGCCGCGACGGCGGCCGGTGTGGCCATCGTCGCCAGGGCCTGGATGGCGCAGAGGCGGGTTTCCAGCGTCTTCGCCCTGCCGAACAGGCTCGTCCGCTTGATCAGGCCGACGAGAACGGCGCAGGCCTCGTCCGTCCGGCTCCTGGCCAGCGCTTTCAGCGCGGCTTCCTTCTCCCATGACGTCTTGCGCCGAGAAGTCTTGGCCGAGACGATCCCGATCAGCCGACGGGCCAGCTCGCCGCCGGGTGCCACCGTGACGGCCTTCAGGACCTCGATCCGCAGCTCTTCATCCGGGTCGTCGAGAAGGGCCGACAAGCTCTCTTGGGCCGCACCGTCCTGGAACTTGCCAAGGGCCCGGACCGCCTCGATCTTCACGTCCTTCCGGCCCGTGGCGATGAATTTCAAGAGATGCGGGATCGTCGCGGCATCCGGTTTCTGCCCGAGAACGGCGATGACCGTTTTGGCGAATTCCGGCCTGTCCTGCCCGGCCAGGTCGACGAGAGACTGAGGGACCTTCCGGGCCATGTCCTCTAAATACGATTGGGCGTCGGTCCGGAACTCGGTCTCCCGGACGCGCTCGAAGAGGTCCGCGGCCAGGGACAGGGAGTCGGGGCCCACGAATTTCAAATATTCGAAAAAGGTCCGGGAGTTGGGCACGCGCTGTTCAAGCGCCTTCTCCCGGATCTTGTCCAGGGGAAAGCGGGCTCTGACCGCGCCGTAGAATTTTTCGAGCTCCCGGCCTTTCCAGGGCGTTGCGGGCGCGCTCAGGCGGGCCACTTCGTCCATCCGGTTCAAGAAGCGGACGGCCTGGGTGAAATCCATTTTCAGGGCGAGATGGTAAAGATAATTCTCCAGGGACGACAGGATCTGGGCGAAGTCCTCGGGCCGGTCCTCGAGGTTGAGGACTTCGAACATCATCTCGGGGAATTCTTTTTCGACGGATTCGCGGCGCTCGGCGCCGAGCCTGTCTTCCAGGGCCTGCACGTCGCTTTCGGTGAGGGGGGCGAAGAGACTTCCGGCCTCGCCGGACTCCTGGGAGCCCTTCCGGCACAGTTCCATGCTCCGGCGGAAGATGTCCTCGGCGTCTTCGGCCGTGAACTCGATGGAGCCCTCGTAGAGGGCCTCGCGTTTGATGTCGAACTCGCGGGGCAGGTCCTGGTTGCCGGAGAGTTTGGCCTCGATGAACTCGTCGGGCGAGAGATAGCGGATGTGCTCGAAATCCCGCTGCCAGAGGGCGTCGACGATGTCGCCCACGTCGACGGGAAGGAAGGAGACATTCCGGACGACATCCAGGAAGTCGGAGAACTCTTCGCTCGTCAGCCCTTTCATGAAAGCCAGTTTCTGCATCCCGTCCTTGTGGAAAAAGTAGGGCAGGCTGCGGAGGACATTGTCTTCCTGGTAGACGGTCTCGTCCAGATAAAGGAAGGACCCCTGTTTGATGTCGAGCTCGAGCTCGCCGTGGTCGTCGAGGAATTTCCGGAGCCGGCAGAAAACGCCGTTCCGGAGCTGGATGATCGATTCATGGCCGGGGGGGAAGATCTTCGTCGCGGAGACGGCCCGGACCAGGGCGGAGCAGAGGTCCTTGACGAGCTCGAACAGCTTCTTATCGGCGCCCTCGGTCAAATGATCTTCTCCTGCCAGGACTTCACCGAATAAGTGCTCGACGCGCCGCCACCAAAAGGCGGCGTGACGCTGCCGAGCGCCTCGTCGTAATGGATGGCCGCGTAATTCGCCCCCATGATCGTGTTGGCCGTGACGGCACCGTAAATCGTGCTGCCATTGGCCAGCGTCAGGTTGGCTTTTGGCGTGTAAATACAGGCATACGTATCCGCGCTATTGGCAAAGGTCTGGGCCCCGGTGAAGGCGTCGGTCCCGAAAATCATCAGCTTGGTCGGATCCTTCGAGAGATTGTTGATCTGGGAGCCATTATTGATGTTCAACCCTCCCCCGAAATAGAGGGTGACGGAGCAGCCGCTGTTGATTTTGAACTGGGAAGTATTGCTCAAAGTGAACGTGCCCGTGATGTAGAGCGTCACGTCCGCCGTGACCGTGACGACGGCGCTATTGACGAGGCTAAAATTCCCGTATTGGCCGCTGGCGTTGATCGTAGTGCTTGTTCCAACCTTTGAATAATCTCCCCTGGACGTCAATCCGACCGGGGGCGTCACCGAGGGGAGCGTTTTTGTGCTCGTGAGCGCCGTTTTTTGTCCGGTGACGCTCGAACTGTTGACAACCTGAATGGCTTGATTGGGGTCGGACTGATAGCCCGACGTGGCATCGCCGTCGACCACGGAGGAGTTGATCAAGGAAATGGCCCCATAGCCGGTCGCGTTCGTTCCCACGTCGCCGTTGTGATGGACATTCGTTCCGCCGTAGAGCCCCAGCCGGGAATCGTAGCTGTCGATCCGGGAGTTATTCATCATCGACACGCTCGTGTTGCCGAAGATCCCGTAGTTGAAGAGCGGCGGAGAGCCGCTGCCCTGGAGAACCACCCGGAGGGTCTTCGTGACTTTGTTCGTCCCGATATGCACGACGGATCCCGTGGCTTCGATCACGGGATTGACCGTTCCGGGATTGTAAACCGTGATGGCGATATCGCCGACAACGGTCCCGTTGGAGGCCGCGAAATTCGCGATCGCCATCGTCCGCTGGGTCGACGTGCCGCTCCACGTGCCGATATTGCCGTAGTTGATTTCCCAGATCGCCCGCTCGATGCCGGCCTCGGCCAAATATTGCGCGGCCAGGGAATTATACGACTTCTCGGCCGTCCGGTACCGGTTGGCGAATTTGGTCACGAACGGAACGGCGATGATCAGCATGAAGACGGACACGAGAAGGGCGATGGCCAGGACCGAGCCGCGTTCGCGTCCGGTTCGGCGGCGGCCAAAGGCTCGAGGCAAATTCATGGTTGATCTCCCGAATCGTTTCATTTGTTGCGCAGCTTGAATTTCGAATTCAGGGTTCCCTGAAAAGATCTCTGGAATCCCTTGTGATTCGCGGTCAAGGTCGCCCTGACGCTGGCGGCCGTATTGAAGTTGGAGCTCAGCGTGGCGTCCGAGGCGTCATAAAAGGCAAGGACCAGTCCGGTCACGTCCGTGGCCAAATACCGGCTGCCGTCCACTCTCGCGCTCCCCGTGCCCGCGTCGACGATCCTCTGGAGCTTGAGGCTCGACAGTTGATAAATCACGTAATCGAACTTGGACGCTACGTCGATGATCAAGCCGTTGGCGTCGACGGAAGGAATTTGGAGGACCAGCGTGCTCGCGGATGTCGTATAGGTCAGCCAGCTGGTGGCCACTTGGGTGGCGGACTTGACGTCGCGGGCGAGCCAGGCCATGGGATAGCGGCTGGATTCCAGGATATCGGCCTGGATATTTTCGTTCATGAACTGCGTCTGCCCCTTCGAATAGAGCGAAAGGAGGCCCATGACCATGATGGACATGATCAACAGGCCGATCAGCATTTCGAGCAGGGTAAAGCCGCGGGATCTTGTCGGTCCTATCTTCCACGGCCGCTCGGATCTATTCATCATCGCTATCCTTTATTTTTTATCGACGCCCAGTCTCGTAATCATGGTCACGACGTCTTTCCGCTGGCTCTGTCCCCGGTAGGTCCAGGTGACGCTGACGGTGAGCTTCTTGATGTCGGTTCCCGCGCTCGTTTCGACCGCCTGAAGACCTTGCCCGGAAACGAGGCTCGCCAGCTTGTCGTTGGTGAACGTGGTTCCCAGGGTTAGGATAGTGGCGAAGGTCATGTTGCGGATCACCTCCACCTGTTCCTGGCAGATCTGTGTCGCCAGGGCGATCTGTCTCGTGCGGGAGAGGACGTTGTAGCCATAGATGAAAACGCTGATCAGCGTCATGAGCATGATCCCCAGGATCGCCATGGCCACGAGGACCTCGATCAGGGAAAATCCGCCTTCCTTTTTTCTTTTACGGCTCATGTCCATCTCTATCCTTGCGTGGTTGACGATATTGGTCCCGCGCGTATCTCAATGTAGACCCCAAGGAGAGACCCGTCAATCACCCCTTAAGGTGAATCGGCAGGTGATTTTAGGAGTTTTCCGGTCAGCTTTCCCCCCATTGAATTTGCCTCTCGAATATGGTACTGATTTAACTTATGTTACAGGAAAGAAAGAACGCCTGGGCGGCGCTTTCCCTCATTTCGCTCGTTTTCCTCGGTTTTTCCCTCTTCGTCAACCTGCCCGTCCTGCACCAGGGCTTCCTCTTCGCCGACCAGGCCGTTTATTACGCCATGGCCCAAAGCATCGCCTTCGACCATGACCTGGAATGGTCCAAGAAGGATCTCATCCGCTACAAAGAGGATTTCAACGCGGGACCGATGGGAATCTTCCTGACGAAGGTCAAAACCGGCGACGGCGAGAAGATTTATTACGCCAAGAGTTTCGCTTATCCGCTATTCGCCGCCCCCTTTGTCCGCGTCTTCGGGCCCAACGGGCCGCTCGTCCTCCATGCCGTCCTTCTCTTTTTGCTCCTGCTTATGGGATTCTCGTATTTCTCTCTGGCCAACAGCCCGGGCCTATCGCTCGTCCGCGTCGCCACGTTCCTCTTCGCCTCCGTGGCCGGCGTCTATTTCCTCTGGATCTCGCCCGAATTCTTCAATCTTTTTCTCGTGTTCGCGGCGCTTTTCCTATGGCTCTATAAGGTCCGATACAACGAACAAGGAGCGGCGGCGCCCGCCGTCAAGAGCAGGCTGCAGCGGTTCCTCCTATCCGGATGGTCGGATTACCTGGCCGCTTTCGTCGTCGGTATCGCCGCTTATTCCAAGCCGCCGAACGTGGCCGTCCTCGGACCGATCCTTCTCTGGACCCTGCTCAAGAAGAAATACCGGCGGTCCGCCGGAATCGTCCTCGGCTTCGCCCTGAGCTTCGGATTGCTGTTCGGAGCGACCTATCTCCTGACCACGAACTGGAACTATCAGGGAGGCGAGCGCAAGAGCTTCTATTACAATTATCCCTATGAAAAAGCGAATGTCACCTTCGAATCCGCTCCCGGCCAGGCGATGACCGCGGACGGATATGTCGAGCGTTCCCTGCGTCCCCTGAAGTTCGTCTTCACCAATATTTTCTATTATTTCTTCGGCCGCTTCACCGGCATCACCTGGTATTTTTTTCCGGCCATTCTGCTTCTCGTCCTTTTCTTCATCGGCCATAAAAGTCTCGACCGCTGGCTCATCCTGGCCGCTCTGGCCGGCGAGATCCTGATCTACATCGTCATGATGCCGGTCAATTACGGAGGAGGAGGCGGGTCGCTGGCCAATCGCTATTTTCTCAATATCTACCCTCTCTTTCTCTTCCTCCCGGGCTTGAAGATCAAGAACAAGGAGATTCTGGCGGCCTGGGCCGTGGCCGCGATTTTCATAGGCCAGATCCTGATCTCGCCCTTTCAGGCTTCGGCTCACCCCTCGACGCACGCCAAAAGGCTGCCCTTCACGCTCCTGCCCGTCGAAATGACGCTCATTACCGAGCTTCCGACGAATACGAATCCCTGGGCGTTTCGCCAGCCATGGGGACAGCCCCCCTATGAAGACCGTTTCCTTTATTTTTTGAACGACAATTTCAACGAAAAGCATTCGACGGAAAACGGCTGGTGGACGCTCGGCGACCGGAAGACGGATTTCGTCCTCCGGACTTTTTTCCCGGTCAAGGAAGTCGTCATCCATCTTCTCAGCAATCCCCGGCGCTCGAACACGATCACGGCGACCGTCGAGGGGAAAACCAAAAAAGCGACGCTCGGCGCCAATGAAAAAGCCGATCTTCATTTTCCGGTCGGCAACGGCTTCCAGGACGTGCGGGTCCATTGTTACCGGCTAAAGATCAAAGCGGAGAAAGGCTCCACCCCCTTCTATGAGAGCGAGGCCGCCAAGGAAACGCGCTGGCTCGGCGTCTTCTTCGAGCTCGAGGTCATCGCCAAGTAGCCCATGTGCGGCATCTGCGGAATCGCCGTGACCTCGGACGGTCCCCGCATTTCCTCCGAAATCCTGACGGGGATGTGCCGCCAGCTCGTCCACCGCGGGCCGGACGACGAAGGTTTCTACGTCGATGACGCTGTCGGCCTCGGGAACCGCCGGCTCAGCATCATCGACGTCGAGGGCGGGCACCAGCCTCTCTCCAACGAGGACGGCTTGATTTGGATCGCTTACAACGGCGAAGCCTATAATTTTTCCGAAATCCGGGACGAGCTCATCGGCCGCGGCCACGCCTTCAAAACGCGATCCGACACCGAGACGATGGTCCACGCCTATGAAGAATGGGGTCCGGCGTTCGTCCAGCGATTCCGGGGGATGTTCGCCTTCGCCCTCTGGGACAAAAAGAAGCGGCGACTTCTCCTTGTCCGGGACCGGGTCGGCATCAAGCCTCTCTACTACACACGGCTCGCGGACGGCACCCTTGTCTTCGGGTCCGAGCTCAAGGCCATCCTGGCCTATCCGGCCGTGAAACGGGACATCGACCCGAACGCCCTCGATCTGTTTTTGACCCTGGAGTATGTTCCCGCTCCCTATTCGATCTTTAAAAATATCTTCAAGCTGCCGGCCGGCTGCTTCCTGACCTATGACGACGGCCGGATCGCCGTCGAAAAGTACTGGGATATCGAGCCGGGCCGGCCTGAGGACGAATCGGCGCGGAAAAGATCCCTTCCGTCCCTCATGGACGAGCTCTACGCGCTTCTCAAAGAATCCGTGAAGCTCCGCCTGATCAGCGATGTGCCGTTGGGCGCCTTCCTGAGCGGCGGCATCGATTCTTCGACCGTCGTCGGTCTGATGCGGGAACTCGGCGCCTCCCCGCTCCGGACGTTTTCGATCGGCTTCAAGGACGCGTCCTACGACGAGCTCGCCCACGCCCGCCGGATCGCCAAACTGTTCGACACCGCCCACGAGGAACTCATCATCGAACCCCGGGCCCTCGAGCTCACGGAAAAACTCGTCCGTCATCTCGACGAGCCGCTGGGCGATTTTTCGATCTTCCCGACCTTTCTCGTTTCCCAAATGGCCAGGGCCCACGTCAAGGTCGCCTTGTCCGGGGACGGCGGGGACGAGATCTTCGCCGGCTACGAGCATTATCAAGCGCAGCGGATCTCCCGATTTCCCCTGGTCGGGGCCGGGGCTAGAGCCGCCGGTCACGTGACGAGCCGGCTCCGTCCGGGCGAGCGCAAAAAGGGACCCTGGAACAAGCTCCGGCGGTTCACGCAAGCCTTTGATAATGAAAAAGATCTCCGGCACATGCGCTGGATGATGTTCTTGTCCGAACGGGCCAAGGACGGTCTTTACACGGAGGCCTTGAAACGGCAATTGGGAGGAATCGAGAGCCTCCGGGAGCGCGCGCCGTTCGATCGGATTTTCGACCGGCTCGATGGCTTCGACCGGACGACGGGAGAGCTTTATCTCGACCTCAAGACCTATCTCGTCGACGACATCATGGTCAAAGTGGACCGGATGAGCATGGCCACGTCGCTCGAGGCCCGCGAGCCGCTCCTGGATCACAAACTCATCGAATTCGCCTTCCGGCTGCCGGGAAAACTCAAGCTCCACGGCCTGACGACGAAGTGGATCTTCAAAAAGACCGTGGAACGCCTCCTCCCGAAAGAAAACATCTACCGCCGCAAGGAAGGCTTCAGCATCCCCATCAAGCACTGGCTGCGGGTGGAGCTCAGGGATCTCATGGAGAATTATCTGAGCGAAAAGCGGATCGCCGAAGGAGGGCTGTTCCAATACGCCCCCATCCGCGAAATGATGGACGGCCACATCCGCGGCCGGGAGAACTACAGCCATCAACTCTGGGCGCTCATGATTTTCGAAATCTGGCGGGAAAAGTATCTGAAATAAAGCGGGAGGAGATCGCTTTCCCCCGGAAAAAAGCGATCACTCTTCGATTTTCTTCAGGCGAAAAATTTTTCTCGTCAGCGCCGTGACCTTGAAATCCTCGGCCACCGGCAACCCGGGGGCCCAGACGATCTTTCCGCGCGAGCAAAAAACCGGAAGCCGGTTCCGTTCGGCAAGAGGGATTCTTTTCGCCCGCAGAATTTCCTTCAGCTTTTTCCGGCCCGGCGCTCCCAAAGGCCGATAGCGGTCCCCTTCCTTGCGCGAGCGCACGAGAAGAGGAAAGCGGAGTTTTTCGGCATCGCAGTGGCAGCTCTTTTCATCGTCAAAAGCGATCCTCGCCCCGGACGTTTTCTTCATCCTCTCGCCCGCAAAGGCCATTCCCGCTCCCGGAATGCGAAGAGGATGCCGGCCGTTCCAAGATAACGCATAAGCGTTTTTCGCAGCCGTCCCGGCTGTCCTGGAGATGAATTCCTTCTCCCGGCGCAGGCGGAGCTTGCCCGGCAGCGTCAATTCCCGCCCTTCGACGAGACGCAAAACCGATTCGATATCCTCGAAGGAGATCCGCCTCAAGTCGCCTTTCATTTCTTCGATGAAGGCTCGGACGGCGCGCCGGCTCAAGCCCTTGGGGAGATGGGCGAGCCGGCGGGCGTCCAGGGAGACGCGCCGGCCGTTCCGGTCGATCAGACGGGCATATTCTCTCCGCGTCATCTCGTCGAAGACGGCCTCCTCTTCCTGGAGAATCCCGGCCAGGCGGCCGAGCCTCGGGACGACGCGCGGCTCATAATTTCTCTCCAGATAGGGGATCAATTCCAGGCGGATCTTGTTCCGGAGGAAGCGTTTGTCGGCGTTGCTTTCGTCCGTCTGGAAGACCAGCCTCTTCCGCCGGCAATAGGATTCGATGTCTTTTCTGGGGATTTCCAGGAGCGGCCTTATGATTTTCGGGCCGACAACGGGAAAGATCCCGGACAGCCCGCGGGGCCCGCTGCCCCGCAGCAGCCGGATGAGGAACGTCTCCGCCTGGTCGTTGAGATTGTGGCCGGTCGCGATCTTCGTCGCCCCGGCCCGGGCCGCCGCCTTTTCGAGAAAATCATATCGGAGGATCCTCGCGGCCTCTTCGAGATTGAGCTTATGGGAGCGAGCGTAAGCTTTGACGTATCGCTTCTTGACGATCAGGGTCAGGCCCGAGCGGCGGGCCGTCGCGCGGACGCAGCGCTCATCTTCGTCCGCCGCCGGGCGAAGCCGATGATTGAAATGGGCCAGGACGAGATCGAACGGGGTCTCGCTCCGCAGTTCGATGAGCAGGTGGAGAAGGGCCGTCGAGTCGGCCCCCCCCGAATATGCCACGAGCACGCGGTCGCCGGGAACGATCATCCGGAAACGGGCGACCGATTTTTGGAATTGGGTGAAAATTTCCCCGGCCATCATGAACTCTTACGATCGTTATTCTATCACAGGTCCGGAAGGGAATGCCCGGAACCGTCGCTTTCCGAAAGAGTGGAAATAATGGCGGCGCAGGGATTTGAACCCCGGACTCTACGGATATGAGCCGTATGCTCTGACCAACTGAGCTACGCCGCCAAGGTGCTAAGATTTTAGAAGAATCGCTCCGCCAAGTCAATTTTGAGGGGGAACCCGCTTCGCGTTTCCCCCTTCCAACGGGCACCGGGAAGTCAAGGGACGAGCCTTCGCGGCGGAAGTGGACCCCCGGGCAAAGCCCGGGGCCCCGGCCGCTATGGAGCCAGCTCTTCGATTTTGATAGAATGCGATTGGGTTCTCTTATGACCAGCCGCGAAGTTCTCACCGCCATCATCCGGGACAAGGACTGTCCCGGGCGGATGGGCGTCCACGAATGGTTCTGGCAGGACACGCAGCGCGCCTGGGAAGATCAGGGGCTGCCGCGCGGCGTCGACATCTTCGACCACTTCGATCTCGACGTCCGCGAGATCCAGGGCTCGTTTTTCAGGACGGCGGGCATCCCCGTGGACGACCAAATCATCGAAGAGGACGGAGAGACCGTCATCAAGCTCAACGGCTGGGGAGCCCGGCACCGGGAATGGAAAGACAAGCCGGGCGCGCCGGGCCATATTTCCTTCGATCTCGTGAGCGAGGACGTGTGGAAAGCGAAATACCGGGACAACCTTCTCGGCCTCGATCCGAGGCGCTTTCCCGACTGGGCTGGGCTCAAAAAAAGCTACGCGGAGCTTATGGCTTCAAACCGGTTCTGCGTCTATCACCAAATGCTTCTTTTCGAGATCATGCGCCGGGCCATGGGCGATGTCGTCTTTCTCGAGGCCATGGTTTTGAATCCGGGCTGGATCCATGATTTCTGCGACGTCATGACGGACGCCGTCATCCGTCATTGGGATTACATGATCCGCGAAGTGGGAAAACCCGACGGCGTCTGGACCTACGACGACATGGGCTACACGCAGGCGCCGTTCGTCTCGCCGGCGCACTACCGGGAGTTCCTCCTGCCCTATCACAAGCGGATTACGGGTTTCCTTCACGACCACGGACTTCCCGTGGTGCTCCATTCCTGCGGCAGGATCCGGCCGCTCCTGCCCCATATCGCGGAGGCGGGCTTCGACGCCCTCCACTCCATGGAAGCCAAGGCGGGCCAGCACGTCGTGGAGATGGCCGAAGCGGCGGGAAACGCAGGGAAAAAAATGGCCTTCATCGGCAATCTGGACATCCGCGCCTTTGAATCGAACGATCCAAAAATCCTGGGCGAGGAGATCGTCCCGAAACTCGAGGCGGTCAGGACCAAACACATTCCGTATGTTTTCTTCTCCGACCACTCGATCCCGAAATCGGTGAATCTGCGGACGTATGAATACGCTCTTGACCTGTTTCGAAAATACGGCCGATACTGACGTAATCGAGACGAGCGACTTTCCCTTCGCTCGCAAAAAAACTCTTGCTTTATTGCTTGACCAGCTCGACCCGGCGGTTCTTGGCCCGGCCCTCCTCGGTGTCGTTGGACGCAACGGGCGCGAACTGGCCGCAGCCATAGGATCTCAGACGGTCAGGGGCTATGCCGTGGTCGCGGACGAGCGCCTGGAGGACGGCTTCGGCCCTGTCCTGGGAGAGCTTGATGTTGCCGTCCACGCCGCCCACGTTGTCCGTGTGGCCCACCACATGAATCTTGAGGCCCGGGTCGGCTTGCAGGAGCTTGGCGATCTCCCCGATGGCCTGCGCCGACTCGGATTTGATGGCGGACTTCCCGGTGTCGAAATTGATGCCGTAAACCGCCGCGTGGCCCGTAGCCTTGAGGTCGGTGGAGAAGGCCGCCGCGTCCGTCACAATGGCTTGCTCCATCTCTTTCTTCTCGATGATGTACAGCCAGATCTTGCTGTTCCCCTTATAGACCTCAAACCACGTTTCCCGGCCGTCCTGGACGATCTTCCCGTTGCCCCTACCCTTCTGCGGATCGCTCATCAGGATCGTGCCCCCCACCTTCTTGATGGCGTTCTCGTAGTTGCGGACGACGGCGAGGCCGCTCGGTTCGCTGGCCTGTTGCCCGGTGAAAGAGTAGGTGAGAAAGGTGAATTTGCCTTCGACCGGGGTCTTTGGGCCCTTAGTGGACAAGAATTCGTAGACGCCGTAATCCTCGACTTTGCAGGCATCGAGGCGGTATCCCGGCATGCGCGTGGGGAACAGTGGGTGGTCCTTGCATCCGGGGTTGTCCGCCTGCTGGGCGGTGACGTCCATCGCTAGAAAAAGAATCCCAATGCTCATCAGAACAATCGATACTTTTTTCATGGTCTGTCTTTTCTCCCTTTCTTTCTTTGGTTTGGCGGGCCGTCCCGATCCTATCTTCTGATCCGCTCGAATCCGCCGACGCCGACGAAGACGAACTTCTCGTCCTTTTCGATCTCGTCCAGCAGCAGGTTCAGGCCGAGGACGTCGCTCGAGATGTGGCCGGCGATGACGACATTGAGGTTGGCCTTCTTGGCGTTGGCCAGGTGATCCTCGCTGAAATGCATGCCGACGAGCGTGCTCACGCCGCCCGCCGCGATTTTATCGAAGATGTCTTTCGAGCCTTCCGTCCCTCCCGTCATGTCCACGCAGATTTTCCCGCAGGAATTATGATCGGACCCGGCGACGATCTTGGCCGGCACCTGTTGCTTTGCCGCCCGCTCATACTCGGGGATGGCCTTGAGGAGTTTCATCAAATCCTTCAACTTTTCCGGCTTTTCGCGCTCGAACAGGCTCGTCAGATAACGCGTGACGCAGTTGTCCGCCGGAGTGTGAAGACACATCAGCGGAAGGCCCAAAAGCCTGGCGACATCGACCTCGCGGGCGTGGTTCATCGGCAGGAGGCGGCGCTCGACCTCCCCTATGCGTTTTTCCATGAGCTGTTCGGCGACGCTGATCGTGACGCCGAACTTGGCCAGGAGCTTGGACTGGAGCTTCATCACGTCATAAAGCTGAGCCGCGGCGTGGCCCATCGGGTGATGGGACAGGATCAGATCCACGTTGGCGCCCTTTTCCTTGTTCAGGAGATGGGCCAGGAGGATCTCGCCGACATCGATATCGATGCCGACCATGAGATCCCTGATGTTCGCGCTCAAATCGCCGGAGAGAACGCGGCTGTCGGCGAACGGGTTGAACAACCTGTCGGCGTCGTAGAACCTCTTGTCCTCGTCTTTCAGGTCTTTGAATGTCTCGTTTTCCTCGTCCAGGAGCTTCCTGACCTCGGCCTTCCCCCGCAGGTCGTTTTCGATTCCGACCTCGATGGCCTTTTTATAGAAGCGTTCGAGTTTCATGATGTTCCTCCTTCAACCGGGCTTTTCGCCCAGAGACGGTTCACGACCCGCAGCAGGATCGAGCCACTGACGAGAAAGACGGCCAGAAGCGCAAACGCGTTATTCAAGCGTCCGTAAAGAAAATTCCCGACCGTGAAAAGCGCCGACCAGATCATCGCGACGCCGGTCGTCCATCCGACCAAGGCCAGGGGGATATTCTCGTGGCGCGTCCTGGTATCCGCGATGGAAACACCCGCTTCCCGGCGGACCCAACCCCAGCCGGGTCCGAACGGCCGGACCTTCTTGTAGAACTCGACCAGCGTCCGGCGGTCCGTTTTCGGGGCGAGAAAAGCCGCCGTTATCCAGCAGACCGTGGTTATGGCAATCGTCATGAGAAGAGCCACATGGGTCGCGATGTACGGCGGGAGCGCCGGCAATTTCACCAGCGCCCCTTTGAGCATGATCTTCACCTGATCGGGTTGATTGTCGTGGAGGGTCTGGAGAGCCGCCAAAAGGAGAGGCTTGATGGCCGCCGCGTGGAGCCTGTTGATGACCAGGATTCCGGCCGAGACGACGAACGAGCCGCACATGGCGATCACTTCGCACCAGGCGTTGACCCGCCACCAGAACCATCGGACGAGATAAAGCAATCCCGTCCCGGCCCCGACCTGGAGGATGATATCGAAAGAGTCCTTGGCCGTGTCCAGGACGAAGACCAGACCCGAAGCGCAGACGAACAAGCCGACCGTGGCGATGCGCCCGGCCGCGACATAATGCTTTTCGGTCGCGTCCCTTTTGATGAACCGGCGGTAGAAATCGTGCACGAGATAGGACGCTCCCCAATTGAGATGGGTCAGGATGGTCGAGGAATTGGCGGCGATCAGGCCGCCGACCATGAGGCCGATGAATCCTACCGGCAGGAACTTGAGCATGGCCGGATAGGCGATATCGTGCCCCAGCATCGTCGGGTCGAGGTGAGGGAAAGCCGCTTGGATGTCGGACAGCTGAGGATAGACGATCAGCGAGCACAGGCCGACGAGGATCCAAGGCCAGGGCCGCAGGACGTAATGAGCGACGTTGAAGAAAAGCACCGATCCGAGTGCATCCTTCTCGGATTTCGAGGCCAGCATCCGCTGGGCGATGTAGCTTCCGCCGCCGGGCTCGGCCCCCGGATACCAGACCGCCCACCACTGGACCGCGATGGGCATGATGAAAACCGCCAGGGCGATATCCCAGTTGTTCTTGAAGTCGGGCAGGATGTTAAGATAATGGAGCCCGTTCGGTCCGGTCTTGGCGCTGAGCGTCGAAACCATCGTCCCCAATCCCCCGACGTATTTGACGGCGAAATAGGCCGCGGCGATCACGGCCGTCATTTTGATGAAGAACTGGATCATATCGATCACCAGCACGCCCCATAAGCCGGTGACCGCGGCGAAGGCCACGTTGAGGACGAAGATGATGAGCAGCGTCTGCCAGCGCGGCAGTCCGAACAGGACATTGGCGATCTTGCAGGCGGCCAGGTTTACCGTGGCCATGATGATGCAGTTGAAGAAGAAACCGAGATAGACCGAGCGGAAGCCGCGCACGACGCCGGCGGCCTTGCCGGAATAGCGGATCTCGTAGAACTCGAGGTCCGTCATGACGCTCGAACGCCGCCACAGCCGCGCGTAGAAGAAGACCGTCGCCACGCCGGTCAGGGTGAACGCCCACCAGACCCAGTTGCCCGCCACCCCGTTCCGGCGGACGATGTCCGTCACCAGATTGGGGGTATCGCTGCTGAACGTCGTGGCGACCATGGACAGGCCGGCCAGCCACCAGGGCACGGCGCGGCCGGAAGCGAAGAATTCCGTGGTGCTCTGACCGGCCCGGCGGCCGAAAAACAAGGCCGGAATGAAACAGACGGACAGGGAGGCGAGCACGATGACCCAATCGATGGCGTGCAGATGCATTACGGCTGTCCTTTCATCGCCGGTCTCAGCTGCCGAGGGTTCTTAGCGTATCTAAAATATCCTTGGAAGGCAACGCCGCGCTCTTCAAAATCTCGGCGGCCTTCGAAATCTCGCCCTTTCGCCGCAGGGCCAGGCCGCCGAAATAAGCTCCGGCGCCGCGGCTGTCCGCGTGCTTGAGGGTGTAATCGATGACGGCTCGAAGCGCGGCCTCGGCTTTGTCCTTCTGGCCGGTTTTTTGAAAGCCGAGGAATTCGAGATAATCCTGCAAGCGGCAGTCCGGATCGAAGGGCTTGCCCGTTCCCAGACTTTCCGGATACTCCTTGGATTTTTCCAAATGCCCGATGGCGGCGGTCCAATTCCCCGCTCTCAGGCCCTCGAGTCCGAGCTGCACGTGCGTCTGCGCGAACAGGCCGTGGATCTCGCTCGCGCCTTCGAAGGGCAGGGCTGTGATCGCGTCCAAAACCGTCGCCGCGTCCTCATATTTTTTTGCGCTTATAAAGGATTTGACCAGGTCGACTTGGACAGGGACGGTTTTGGCAAAAAGCCGGGCGGCCTTCTGCGCCGCTTCCAGGGCTTTCCCGGTTTCTCCGCTCTTTGTCCGGAAATCGATGAGGGCGTGCCAGTTGCGCCAGGCCTTTTCGTCGAGGCTCACGGCGCGCTCGTAATCGGCCGCCGCTTTCTCCGGACTCCGCTGCCGGAAAAGCTCCGCCCGGGCGAGGAAGAACGGCGCGAAATCGGCCGCGTCGCACTGCTCGAACAATTCCATCGCCTCCTCGAGCCGTCCCTTGCCCCAGAAGATCAAGCCCAGATAGTATTTGGGTTTCCAGTCCGTCGGCCGGGCCGCCATGGCCCACTCGAAAAGGGGGATTTCCTCCTCCCGGAAAGGAAAAACGAGAAGCGGCGAGAGGGCGGACGCTTTCCCCAGATAGGTCTTGCTTTCGTCCGGAAATTCCTTCAGGAGAAGGCGCGACAGCATATAATAAACGGTCGGATATTCCGGCGCGTTCCTGAGGACCGCCGCGGCGTCGCTGTCGCAGCGCCAGCGCATGTACGTGATCGCCATTTCAAGATAGGTCTCCTGCGGAAGCTCGTTGCGGATCATAGACTTGAATGCGTCCAGATTCTTCGGGGTCGGATCGAGGAGATAGAGCTCGAAACGGGCCATATGATCGAGGGGATCGAAGTCGAGGAGCCGGGCCAGAACGTCCTTCGCGGCCTCGACTTTTCCCATTTTCCGATAAGCCGCGGCCAGGATCTCATACGCGCCGCTCTCGTACGCGTTGAAATCGATCGAACGTTGGGCGTACTGCGCGGCCAACTCCGTTTTGTTCTCGACGAAAGCGATTTCCGCGAGCTGGAGGTAGGCCGCCGGCCGGAATTCCAGGGAGCGCGACGCCCAGCCCAAAGTCTCTTTCGCGTCGATGAGATCTCCCAGGCGGCGCGAGATCACGCCGTAAATATAATTCGCTTCCGGATCGTACATGCTGTTTTCGAGCGCTTTCCGCGCATAGCTGAGGGCTTTCGGGTATTCGCCCCGGCGCGCATAGAGCTCGGCCACGCGGGAAAGCGCCCGGAGATGCGCCGGCTCTTTGGCCAGACAGGCCAGATATTTCTGAAGGGCCATGTCGAAATAGCGGGCTTTTTCCTGCTGAGCGCCGCTCAAATAAAGTCCTTCCGCCGTGGATTCGTCGGCGGCTTTGAATCGGAGTGGCCGCTGCAGGTCATCGGCCGCCGGATCGCTTCGATAAATCAGCTTCTCTCCGACTTTGACGACGAACGCCGCGCCGCCGAGCTCGAGCGTCAGATCTTTTTTATAGATATTTTCAGGCTTCAATTTCACGGGCTCGCGGAAGAGCTCTTTGCCGGACGACGACACGGTGATATCCTCATCCAGTTTCTGCAGCACGAACAGCCCGATTTGGATCGAATTTCCGGAAGCCTTGACGTTCAAAACGCCGTAGGGCGAAGCCTCGGCCATGGGGCCGATGCCTTTGTAGGGAAACCAGAGTTCCTGCCAGCGGTCGGACCGGCCCGGCTTGAAGAATTCATGGTCGGACTGGTTGAGCAGGCGGCCCGCCTGCGGCTCGGTGTATTGTCCGTCCGTGTCGGTCAAGAGGTCCACCCAGATCTCGCCCGCCCGCGATTGATCCCAGATCCAGACTTTGCGGCCGGGCATGTCGTCATAGAGGGCCCAGTGCCCGAACCCGTCGTCGGAATTCTTGTACCAGGCCCCGTAGAAATCATCGTACTCTCCGACCGTGAAATAGCTTTTGGAGCCGCCGAAGTCGTTGTTCCGGTACCAGGAGAGATCGCGGCCCTGCGCGTCCGCCGGCCAGGGCGCCGGCGGCACGGCATAGTCATGCCCGATTTGGAACCGGCCCGGAAAGACGTATTTGAGGTCGTCGGCCGTTTTGATGGCCGCGCATGACCAGAAATAATACGACTGGCTGAACGGAGAGGGATTGTGCCAGGCGCCGTTGGTTTCAAAGTAGGCTTTATCTTTCGGCATCGTGATCGCCACGCTCCACCGCGTCCGCGAAGGAAGATCCATCGCCCCGACGATACAGCTGGCGCTGCCGTCGGCATTCGTGCGCAGGGCATAGTCCACGGGCGTGGCCGTCGAAGGCGCATGACCGACGATGCCGAAGTTGAATTCGATGCCGCCCGATGTCCAGGGCCCGCGCAAGGCGATCTCGCGGAATTTCAGGACGTGATTCGTATAGAGGAATTCGCGATTCGTGGATTTTTCTCTGGCGCCCCAGACCTTTCCGCCGACCTGAGGAAGGACGGCAACGGAGAGGTAGGGGTTCTCCAGGCGGACGACCGTCCATTCCTTGTCGACACCGACACCGCTGAATTGGTTATAGAAATAATAGGGATAGAGCCGGGCTCCCTGGCCGCCCATGTTCGAACGGGCGAAAATCGGGACCGGGTCCGGGTCGGAAAATGGATAGGTTTTGATGATTTCCTTGTTTTCGGAAACGCTCGCCTTCCCGCTCGATGCCGCGCCTTTGCAGGAGGCAAACAGAGCGGCCGCGGCGAAGGTTAAAAGGATCACGCTCGCCATCCCCGTCTTCTTCATATCGATCGTCCTCTGCGCCATTTTTCCTCCATCTTATTTAAATTAATTGGGAGATAGAGGTCATTTGGTTTTCGGTTTCACGCCCGTGCCGGTGAACATAAAAGCGTACGTGTCGGCGATCTCGTCGATGGCCTTGGTGATGTTGCTCGAGCCGTGGCCGGAGCGCGTCTCGATCCGGATCAGCACGGGGTTTCTCCCTTTGTGCTTGGCCTGCAGCGTCGCGATGAACTTGAACGAATGCGCCGGCACGACGCGGTCATCGTGGTCGGCCGTCGTTACGAGCGTCGCCGGGTAGGCGATGCCGTCCTTGATGTTGTGCAGCGGCGAATACGCATAGAGGTTCTTGAAATTCTTCTCGTCGTCGCTCGAGCCGTATTCCACCGCCCAGCCCCAGCCCACCGTGAACTTGTGATAGCGGAGCATATCCATGACGCCGACCGCGGGCAGGGCGACCTTGAATAATTCCGGCCGCTGGGTCATCGCGGCGCCGACGAGCAAGCCGCCGTTCGAACCCCCGGCGATCGCCAGCCGGTCCGACGAGGTGTATTTTTCCCTGATCAAATATTCCGCCGCGGCGATGAAATCGTCGAACACGTTCTGCTTGTTGAAGAGCATCCCCGCCTTGTGCCAGGTCTCGCCGTACTCGCCGCCGCCGCGCAGGTTGGGCTCGGCAAAGACACATCCGTTCTCGAGAAGGACGATGAGGGACGGGTTAAAGGCCGGCTGGATGCTGATGTTGAATCCGCCGTACGCCGTGAGATAACACGGATTCCTGCCGTCGAGGGCGAGGCCTTTTTTGTGGACGATGAACATCGGGACGCGCGTTTTATCCTTGCTCCCGTAAAAGACCTGCTTGACCTCATAGTTCTCGGGGTCGAATTTGATTTCGGCCTTGCGGAAGACTTCGGATCGGCCGCCGGCGACGTCGTATCGATAAATGGCGGGAGGGAACGTGTACGAGGTGAACGTATAGAACAGCGTCGTGTCGTCTTTCCATCCGCCGAACCCGCTCGCCGTCCCCAGGGCGGGGAGTTCGATCTCGCGCACGAGCTTGCCGTCTAAAGCATGTTGATAGACCTTCGTGTTCGCGTCCTTGAGACAGATCGCGAACAGCCGTCCGCCCGCCGTGCCGGCCGAGATCAAGACTTCGGATTTTTTTTCGGGGATGACCGTCTCCCAGTTCTCCTTCGCCGGTTTCCGGGGATCGATCCGGACGACCTTGTAATTGGGCGCGTCCACATTGGTATAGACGAGAAACTTATCGCCGACGTTGTCGACCGGGGAGCTGTCGAAGTCGAAGCCCTTGATGAGGGGCGCGAAAGCGGAATTCTTCTTGGCCAGATCCTTGTAGTAAAGCTCCGTGCCCGACGTTCCGGCGGAGACGCTGAGGAAGGCGTATCGCTCATCCTCGCTCACGGCCAGCCCGAAATAGAGCAGCGGATGTTGCCGGTCCTCATAGACGAGCGCGTCCTTTTCCTGGGGATCGCCCAATTTGTGGTAGTACACCTTTTGGAACTCGTTTTTGGCGGTCAGCTCTTTTCCGGGGGCCGGCCGGTCATAGCCGCTGTAGAAGAATCCCCGGTCGAACCAGGCCGCGGCCGAAAACTTGTTCCACTGGATGTGGTCGGGCAGCTCCTTTTTCGTGGCGAGCTCGAGCACCTGGATCTCGGACCAGTCCGAGCCGGCCTCGCTCCGGGAGATCGCGGCATATTTTTTGTCCCCGGAAAAACCGGCCAGTCCGATGCGGATCGTGCCGTCGGGCGAGAGCCGGTTGGGGTCGATGAGGACCTCGGGCTGTCCCGTCAGCCCTTTCTGAATGTAGATCACGGCCTGATTCTGCAGGCCGTCATTTTTCGAAAAGAGATAATATTCTCCGACCCGGAAAGGCGAGGAATAGCGGGGATAATTGAAGATATCGGTCAAACGCTTTTTGATCTGATCGCGATAGGGAATCTGCTTCAGGTATCCGAACGTCACGGCGTTCTGGGCCTCGACCCACTGGGCCGTCTCCGCGGATTTGTCGTCCTCGAGCCAGCGATAGGGATCGGCGACCTTCACGCCGAAGTAATCGTCCACCTGTTCCACCGTTTTCGTCACGGGATAGGCGATCTTCATGGCCTTTTTGCAGGCCGGAATCGCGGCCAGGACGGTCAGGGCCAAAACAGCGAGGATTTTTCTCTCCATGGGGGACCTCCTTGTCAAGGGACGAGCCTTCGCGGCGGAAGTAGACCCCCGGGCAAAGCCCGGGGCCCCGTCCGCCGTCGAAATGGGCGATGAGTTCTTTTTCTATCATAGGCCGAAATGGCGGTCAACGGGATTGGTCCCGTCAGCCGTCACCGATAGCCTGATCGAGAAGCTCGGCCGTGTGGACGGCGCGGACGCCCATCCCCCGGCGCCGGCAGCCGCCCCGGATCTGCAGCAGGCAGCCCGGACAGTCCATGGCGACGATATCGGCGCCGGTCTTCTCCACGGCCGCGAGCTTGTCCGCGAGGAGCGCCGCCGAGATCTCGGGATTCTCGACGCTGAAGCTTCCGGCGAACCCGCAGCATCGATCCGGCTCCTCCATCTCGAGAATATCGGACCGCAGGGCCGTTTCGACGAGCTTCCGCGAAGCGTGTTCGGCGTTCGACAAATGTTTGTGATGACAGGAATCGTGATAAGTGGCTTTTTGAACCGGCCGCCCTTTCCTCATCAGCTTTTCCAGGGATTCCATTTCGCGGTCGAGGAGGAACCGGCTGAAGGGAATCGTCTTCGCCGCCAGTTCTCTCGCTCTTTCGGAATCCGCGATCTCCGGTCCCCGCTTCGTCAGCATCGTCGCGCACGTCGGGCAGAGGGTGACGACCTTCCCTTCGATCTCCATTCGATCCACTAAGGAGACGAAGGCTTTCCGGGAGGCCTTCTCGAATCCCGCGTTCGAGGGCGGGAATCCGCAGCAGAGGGCGGGCGCGACCTTCACCCGATATCCGAGCTTCGCCAGCACGCGCGCCGCGGCCAGCCCGATCTCGGGGTAGAAATGCTCGACCAGACAGCCGCCGAAGATCGTCACGGTCCCTTTGTCCGGTTTTTCGAGCGCCCCGGCGGAAACGAAATCCTTCCGGAACACGCTCGAAAAAGGCCGGGGCGCCGGCGCCGGAAGAGCGCGGAACCGGTCGTATTTCTTCATCCAGGCCGGGAGCCTGCGCGAGAAGCCGTCCTTCCCGGCGATGATTTTTCGCGCCTTCCGCGCCGTCTCGAACGCGGCCCGCTGGATCCCCGGATGCCCCATGACGCCGTCGAACGCGGCGCGCTTCCAGGCCCGAGCCCCCGTTTCATTCTTGAGGCGCCCGGCCAGCGCCGTGATCAGGTCGGCGATTTTGATTTTCGCGGCGCAGGAGCCTTCGCAGCGATGGCAGCGCAGGCAAAGCCCGGCCAGCCCCTTCGCCTTCCGGAGTCCGTGGATCCAAGCCGTTAAGAGCGTCCCGATCCCGCCCATGTAAATATGCGAATAGGCCTCGCCGCCGATGACTTGATAGACGGGACAGACGTTGAGGCAGGCCGAGCATTTGACGCAGCGCAGGATTTCGCGGAACGGCGGGTCGGCGAGCAACTCCGAGCGGTGATTGTCGAGGAGGATGACGTACTGCGGCCCGCGGTGAGGCCCGGCCATGAACGAGACATAGCTCGTGATGCTCTGGCCCGTGGCGTTTCGCGGTAGAAGCCTGAGCAGCGTGATCGCATCGCCGATCGTCGGCAGGACCTTTTCGATGCTGGCCAACACGATATGGATGGGGGGCACGGTCGTGACCAGCCGGCCGTTGCCCTCGTTCGTGACGAGCATGATCGCGCCGATATCAGCGATGAGCGCGTTCGCGCCGGTCAGCCCGGCCTGAGCGGCGAAAATCTCCCGCCGCATTTCGCCGCGGGCGGCGCGGACGAGCGAGGGAATGTCGTCCGGGATGGGCCTCCCGAGCTTCGCGGAAAAGAGCGCGGCCACGTCGCTCCGGGTGAGATGAATGGCCGGCATGACCATGTGCGTCGGCCGTTCGGCGCCGAGCTGGACGATCCACTCGCCGAGGTCGGTTTCCCGGACGTCGACGCCCCGGCGAATCATGAAATCGTTCAGCCCGATTTCTTCGCTGACCATGGACTTGCTTTTGACCATGCGGCGAATGCCGTGGTCGCGGCAGATCTTGAGGATGAGACCGTCGGCCTCGGCCCCGTCCCGGGCCCGCAACACGACGCTGCCGTGGGCCCTCGCCTTTTCTTCGAATTGAGCGAGAAGCTCCGAGTTCCGATCGAGCGCCCTGTCCTTCAGGTCCGCCAGGGCCGCGCGCAGATCCTCGAAATCGTACCCTTGAAGAGCTTGCGCCCGTTTGACCCGATAGCTGTTCGCGAAGTCCCGCAGGACGGCCTGGAGCTGAGGGTCGATTTTTTTCATATGATTAAAATGATGAGACGCGCCGGTCCATGGACGCCGATCGTCAGCTCGTTTTCGATGTCCGCCGTCCGGCTCGGGCCGGTGACGAGCGAGACCTGCGGTGACGGGAGATCGGTCCGGGCGAGATGTTTTGACAATTCCGGCGCGATCGCCTCGAGATTCTGGACGATCTTCCCGTTTTCCAGCAGGCAGAAGCAAATCTCCGGGAGCGTCCAGACGTTCTTTTCCTCGTCGCCCCGGTCGAAATGGACGAGCGTCCCGGTTTCGGCGACGCCGAAATCCGCGGCGACGATGCCCGCCTCGACCCAGAGGCCATCCGGCTCCAACCTTGATTCAAGATGGGGAAACGCTTCGGCGAACGGCCCGCTTTCTTTCAGGTCCGGCGCGATCAGCGCCTTCCCGATCTTGTGTTCCCGAAAGAATTGATTCAGGAAGTCCATGACGTCTTGGATATTCGAAAAGCGCTCGATTTCAGCGCCGCCGAATCGAGCTCTGTCGATGAATTTTTCGATGAGTGAGTTCACAGGATCCGCGGCGGTCACCACTTCCCCGCCTTCTTCGGCTCCATCTTCCGCAAATCCAGCCCCTGTTCGAAAGCGCCGATCCTGTAGAGACAGATCTCGCGGAGCGAGGACGGATGATGGAGGACCTCGGACAGCGATTGCTGCCCGACCGCCCAAACGCCGCCGCCCCTCACGACGACGACCTTATACTCATGGAGCAGCCGGATGAGAGTCTCCGGATCCGGCTTCGGCGGGACAACCGGAATGACCAGATACAGGAAGCTCCCTTCGGCATCGATCGGCACGATCCGGTCGCTCGGCCCGTCCTCGCCCGGATACCGGAAATGCGCCTGCGCCTCGGCGTCCGGCAGGTAACAATGCATCACGGTCTGGAAATCGGTCGCGGCGTAAATGGTCTTGTGCCAGCCGAGCTCCGCCGAATCCGACGCCTCCGCCCGCAGGGGGATCTTGAGCAGCGGCCCGCCGATGTCGCGCGGCATGGACGCTTTCGGAGCGTAGAGAAGATCGTTCACGCCGCGGACGGACATCGACCCCGTGTGGAACGGCGACAGCCGCGATTCGAAGATGCGCGTGCCCGCCTTGCGAAATTCCCTGAGGATCTCGGTTTCCTCCGCGAACGCATTGACCTCGTCGCCTTCGATTTCGAACCGGTCGGGTGGATACGAAAAAAACGCGGCAGGATCGGCCCGCAGGCGCGTCCTCAGCGCCTCGATATCCACGCCCAATTTTTTTGCGGCCCTCACGACGGCGCCCGCATTGTTCGCGACGCACTGGAGGAAAAACGCCTCTTTGAGCGTCCGGCCCCTGGCGAAGGTCCCGTGCGCCTGGATGACCGTCGCCGGATGATCGGCCAGGCGCTTCGGGATGATCTCGGCCATTTCGGGAGAACCGCTCGGCACGGCCACCCAGTCCACGTGGACGTGGTCGCCCAGGTGATGGAAGCCGAGCGGATCGATCGGCACGAAATCCGCCGGCCGGCCGGGCTTCTCGGCGTCATCGAGCGTGGCGATAGCCAGATCTTTCGTGTGGGCGTGGATCGAAGCCCGCGCCCCTTCGATCGACAGGATCCGTTGATGGATATCGGTTTCCGAAGAGGCCTTGTAATATCCGTAATCCGTCTCGGTCGCGGATAGAAAACAGATCTGGTCCGGCTCGAGATCGCCCTTCTGCGACCCCGTGGCCGTGATGATGATCTGGTCTTCGCCGGCGTCGCCTTTGATCCGGACGGCCATGTTGCCGCTATGGCTGTCCTGGATATCGTAAATGAGCGAGGCGCGGCCGACGGACGTGAAGAGACGCAGGATCTCGTCACTGACGTTCCATCCATGGCGATTCATCTTGGTCGTCCTTCGATTCTCAGGGATCTCATGAGAGCGCCGCTGGGACGGCCGGTTTCGTCCCAGCCCCGCACCTCATAATAATCCCGCCGCATCCTTTCCTGGGCTTCGCGCGAGACGGTTTTCTTTTCCCCGGCGACGATGATCGGGACTTCGCTGAAGCGCGGCGGGAGGATGTCGTCCTCCGCGGTCGCCCCCGCCTCGTAATTGATCAGCCTTTCGAGGGTGGCGATCCGGTTGGCGATATCTTCCAAACGCGCTTCGGAAAAATCCATGCCCGTGACGCCCGTCATCATCCGCGCCCAGGGACCGGTGTCGAAAGCGAACCCCGTGAAACGGCATATGCCCAAACTGTCCTGGAGGATGCCCTTGTTTTGCATGTTCCGGACGGCTATGGGCGACTGAAGCAGACTGAAGCGCGGGATTTCCTTGGTCCCGCCGAAGAAGGCGAGCGAGACCGCGTACCCTCCGCGCAGATGGCAGGCGCCGGTGGGCGACGTCATGTATCCGAGCGCCTGGGTGAATGAGGCGCGCGGGTCGTAGCCGGGGATTTCGAGCCGCTTCACGGACATCGACAGCTCGGGACGGCCGAAACGGCCGGCCAGGCGGAACGATCCTTCGGCCAGGAGATCACCGATTCCGCGGCGGTAGGCCGTGGCGCGGGCGAGCGGTTCCAAAACCGCGGCGTTTCCGAAACGGAGATCGAAACCACCGGCGGCCTCGGACGGCAGATGGCCGCCCTCGAAGAGTTCCATAGCGCAGGCCACCGTGCCTCCGAAGCTCATGGTGTCCAGGCCGAGTTCGTTGCACCGGTAATTGGCTCGCGCGATCGCCTCGAGATCATAGACGTCGCAGACGGGGCCCATCATGACGATCGTTTCGTATTCGGGACCTTCGCCCCTTTCAATCCCGCCGGCGCCGGATTCCACGGCGGACGGGGCCCCGGGTTTTGCCCGGGGGTCCACTTCCGCCGCGAAGGTTCGTCCCTTGACCCGCGTGTGGCGCTGACAGCCGATCGGGCAGAGATAACATCCTCCCGCGCGCTCTAGCAGCGTCCTGGCGAGCGTCGCGCCGGAGATCTTTTCCAGATTCTCCTCGATATGCCGGCTGTCCTGGAAGTTCCTGTGCGGCAGCATGCTGATGACATTGATCAATTCGATGAGCCCCGCGGTCCCGAGCTCGCGGAGGAGACGCTTGGTGACGGGCGCCTGTTTCATGAGGTAGAGCGCCTGCTCGTAGCCGGACTGGTAGCGTTCTTTGTCCTTGATCTGGATCTTCGCCTTGCCCGAGACGCGGATGGCCTTGAGATGCTTGGCCCCCCAGATCGCCCCGGGCCCGCAGCGGCCGTAAACCCGGTTTTTATCGTTCACGACGGCCGCGATCCGGACGAGGTTTTCGCCGGCCGGACCGATGCAGAGAATCTTCGGGCGGCTGCCAGGCTCTCCGTCCGCAATCAAGGCGTCGGTGGTCTGATGCGCGTCGAGACCCCAAAGACGGCCCGCCGGCGCGATCGACGTTTTTTCCGGGGTGATATCGATGACGACGGGTTCAGCGGCGCGCCCTTTGACGACGACGGCGTCATAGCCCGTGGCCTTGAACGCGGCGCCCCACGTTCCGCCCGAATTCGAGGTTCCGATAAGCCCGGTCAGCGGCGATTTGAAGACCATGTGCCCGCGGCCGGCGGTCGGCGCGTTCGTCCCGATAAGAGGGGACGCGGCGATGACGACGACGTTGTCCGGGCCGAGGGGATCGCAGCGCGGGTCCGCGACGTCATAAAACAGGCGCGTGGCCAATCCGCGTCCGCCGAGATAGTCGGCCACGAGCTCGGCGGCCAGCGGTTTGATCAGGATATCGCCCGTGGTCAGGTCAATCTCGAGATATCGGCCGTGAAAGCCATAGCGCGCATCGCTCATTTTTGTTTTGAAATCCAATGAAAATCTAAAAATTAGGATACTAAATCATACCGTGGAAGACAAGGACAAATCTCTCTTTGCGGCCGGCGGCCTCAGCCACCGCCCATTAAAGGAAACACGGAGACGACGACGCCGTCCACGAGCGTCGTATCCAGGCCGGTCGCCGCCGGAAGCGCGGTCCCGTCGATCATGACGACGATATGCGCTTTAAGCCTCTCCCCGTCAAAGAGCTCGGCCCGGCGGGCGGGCGTATCGCAGATCCGCTCGAGGAGATCCCGGACAGGGGCCGGAGGCGAAAGCGAGATATCGCGCTCTTTCATTCCGAACAGTTCGCGGAAGTAAGCGAAATATTTGACTTTGATGTTCATGGTTTCTGTATCGCGGCCATCAGGGCCGGAAGGGCGTTCTCGCCGCATTCCATGATCTCGATCTCATGTCCCGGGAAAAGCCCGCGAGCGTCATCGACAAGCCCCTCTCTGACGACGACGCAAAATCTTCGCCGGACGTTCTTCATCGCCTCCCGAAGAGCGGGCCACAGCCCTTGGCCGGCGAGCTCGAGCGGCCCGATTTCATCGATGATTAAAAGGTCGGCCGCCCGGCTCCGGTTGATGATGCGCTCCGCGAGAGCAAGTCCTTGGGGAAGAACGGAGTAGGGCCCCACGCGTTGCCCTTCGGGTTTTCCGTTGACGCGCAGAAAAGGCTCGCTCTGGCCGCTTTTAAGGTCGAGAAGATCATAGCCGACCCGGCTCTCGTTTTCCATGACGCGAAGGCTCAAGAATCCGTCGAAGGCGATCGCCACTCCGCGAAGGGAAGAGGTCAAGGCCTTGAGGATCGCGGTCTTTCCCGAACCGACCGCGCCCGTGAGGATAAAGATCACGGCTTGAGGATAAAACAGCCGCAGCCAGAATGTTGCGGACCCCTTGCAACAGTCGATAATAATGGAATAGGATTGCCTACTTGGTTCTACGCAGCAGGGCTATTCCACTGGCCAGAGAAGCACCAAAGGCTACGCCACCAAAAAAAATGCTGAGGAATTTCGCCACAGATAGATCACTTGTTATGAAATACACGATGGCAAAACACAAAAAAATAATACTCACAATAAAAAGCATGATGGAACGCTTTTTCATTTCTTAAATCCTCCAGATCTTTAATTTCAATGATAGAAAAAGACTCTTGTATAATAACAAAGCGGAATTTTTATAGCAAAGGGTCAGGATCTCCTGTTAAGGCAATTTTAAAAAATATCATGTGCAAGCGACATTGTCTGTCAGGTTTAGAATAAGAGCTTTCATGGATGCGATCCTTTGATTGTATGGAACGCTGCTGGCGTTTTCATGGTATGCCCTCTACGAGTTTGATTTCGTCCTGCGTCAGGCCGTAAAGCTCATAGACGAGCGCGTTGATTTGCTGGTCGGTAGCGGTAACGGCATTCTGCAACGTCTGCCGCTCCGCGTCGGCCTTGGCCGCGCGCAGCTTCGGCGTCAGGGCCAGCATCTTGTCCACCAACCCCACCAGCCGGTCGTGGCGGGCTTTGGAGACCGGGTTTGAGTCTCCATAGACCGGAATCGGAAGAGCATCAAGGTCCACTTTCTTCACCTGTGCGATGCTGTCCTTGTTCGTCAGGCAGTTTGCCCTGAAAAAGGCATTCAGCAATTTGGAATTCAGCACACCGAGAATAAACTTGAAACTCAAGTCGCTCCGGTTATTGAAAAGGAAGTAGAGAGACTGTTCTGGAAAGATGCCCGACTCATCGTAGGTCGCAATGATGGAATCGCCTGTCTTGCGGAGGAGAATCTTGGGGATTGATCCAAGCTTGGTTCGGTCGGTTGTGCGGCCGGTTATGTTCTCTCGACAGAAATCAAACCAATAAGTCTTCCGGATCTCAAATCGCCCGATGTTATCCCCTTTCATGGTTCTGATTTGGCGTTTGTTCTTGCGTTCTTCCGTTATGAGCGTGGACTTGCCTCCAAAGCCCGATGTCGTCTGGCAGAGATCGGCAAGCCGCCTGACTTGCGGCAGTCCTTCGAGCTTCTTCACCAGCTTCATTACGCCGGCGTCCTCGAAATACACAAAGGCGTGCGATGGCGCTTCGATAAGGATAAGATAACATGATGATGTGATGCACCTCCTCGGGGAGTCTGGTAGACTTCCCGTTGGAAACATTTTATTAGGAGGTGCACAGATGAATTATCTTGGAATTGATCATCATCGTCAATACTCTCA
>JBEKTZ010000010.1:0-157650 GCA_049515535.1 Candidatus Aminicenantales bacterium
GAACGCCGGAGTACATGAGCCCGGAGCAGGTCGAGGGGAAGGACATTGACCAGAGGTCGGATATCTATTCGCTGGGGGTCATTCTCTATGAGATGGTCACGGGGAGGCTTCCTTTTGCCGGCGATACACCACTCAGCGTCGCCCATAAGCACAAGTATGAAGCGCCAGAGGATCCGAAGAAACTCAACGCTCAGCTTCCCGATGACCTTGCCCGGGTCATTCTCAAATGCCTGGCTAAGGATAGAGACAAGAGGTTTCAGAGTGCGGCCGAGCTCGGGACCGAACTTGGAAGAATAGAACAGGGCCTTCCCACGACGGACCGAATCATCGGCAAGAGAAAAGCCCTGACGTCGAAGGAAATTACTGTAAAGTTCCGCCTCACGAAGGTCCTAGTTCCGGTTTCGGCCTTCATAGTTCTTGTCCTCGCCGGCTTCGTCCTCTGGCGGGTCGTCCAGTCGAGAAAGCCCGCGCTGTCTCCGTCTGCCTCCGGGCAGCCTACCCTCGCCGTCCTTTATTTCGAGAACAAATCAGGAGACCCGAAGTTAGATAACTGGCGCGATGGCCTGACCGAGCTGCTTATTGAAGCCCTTAGCCAGTCGAGGTATATCCGTGTTGTCTCGAGCGACCAATTGTACACGATCCTCAAGAGACTCGGCTTGGCCGATGCCCGGAAATATTCGTCCGAGGACATCGAAAAGATTGCCGCCCAAACCCGGGCCACACATGTCCTCAGGGGCAGCTATATCAAAGCCGGGGAGAGTTTCATCATCACGGCCGGCCTGCAGAAGCCGGGCACGGGCGAAAGCCCGATCGCGCTCCGGCTTGAAGCCCGCGACGAGAAAGATATTATCCCCAAGATAGATGAGTTGACGCGGCAGGTCAAAGAAGGGCTTAACCTGACCTCGGCTCAGATTGCCGGCGAAATTGAAAAAGAGGCTGGCAAGATCACAACCTCCTCTCCCGAAGCCCTCAAATATTATATCGAGGGCCGGAGACTCCAAGAGAATTATGAAAATGAAAAATCCATCGCCCACATGGAGAAAGCGGTAGCAATAGACCCCGAATTCGCCATGGCTTATCGATCCTTGGGCGTTGCGCACCAGACGCTTGGGCATATGGATGAGGCGCGAAATTACTACAAGAAGGCCTTTGATCTGAGCGACCGTCTTCCTGAAAATGAGCGGTTGCTCCTCGAAGCTATCTGGCATGATGTTGGGGAGGAAAACTTTGCGAAAGCCATCGAGGTCTTAGAAAGATTAGTGAAGATCTACCCCGGCCATATGCTGGGACATAGCTGGCTGGCCTGGAGTTATTATCATGCGGGCAACCTTGACAAAGCCATCGAACATCAGGAGTTCGTCGTCCAAAACGAAAAAACGGCAGACCAGGTAGCTGGCCTTGCTCAATATTATATGGCCAAAGGGCTTTATCAGAAAGTAGAAGACCTCTGCCGGTCCTTCCTCAAGGATGTCGAGGATAGTGCTCAAATTCACTTTTGCTTAGGCTATAGCTACCTTTGCCGGAGGCAGTTTGACCTGGCTATTGCCGAGCAGGAAAAAGCCTATCTCCTTAACCCTACATTGAAGGTTTGGATGGGCGTCTTCCTTCTCTGCAAAGACGATCTCGCCGGGGCGGACAAATACTCGGATGGCATCTCCCTCTTAACTCGAGGAAAATTCACCGAGAACATTAGCCTTAGCCAGCGGGACCTCGAGAAATCGAAAGGGGACAAAGAAAAGGAGAGAGACGCATACCGGGGATTGGCGGGTGCGCTGGAAAAAGCCGGTCGCTATGAAGAAGCCTATCAGGCGTTTGGTCAGTATCTGAGGCTCTCAGCCGAGTGTCGAAAATCGGCAGGCGAATCCGGCCTGCCTTATTTGCCAAGTCAGCAAAAGTCCGACCTTTTCACCAAGGGACGTATTCAGGCGGAAGTGAAATTGTTCGATGAAGCCCTCAAGACTGCCGAGGAGCTAAAGTCTTTGATCGAGAAGGGCATCAATACGAAAGAGTTGCGGTGGTATGAATCCATCCTCGGGCTGATTGAACTTGGGAAGAAGAACTATCGTCAGGCCGCGGATCTCTTTAGCAGAGCATGCGGCCGGTTGGATTTCGAAAATTATAGTGAGGATGCTTTCGAGCAAGCCCCATACTTTGATGCCCTAGCCCGAGCCCTCTACGAATCTGGCGACTTGGACAAAGCTCGCAAAACATACGAGAAGATTACGCTTCTCACATTGGGCCGAATTAATGACGGCGATATCTACGCCAAGGCATACTACATGCTGGGAAAGATCGCCGAGCAGCAAGGGGATAAGGCCCGGGCCCGCGAGAACCATAACAAATTCCTCGATCTCTGGAAAGACGCCGACCCGGGCCTGCCCGAGGTTGCGGATGCTAAGCGGAGGCTATCGAATCTAGGAACATGAACGGGATATCATGAAATGCCCTAAGTGCCAAGCCGAGAATTCCGAGACCAAGCAGTTCTGCGGAGATTGCGGCACCCCGCTTCCTTCCTCCAAGGTCATCCGCCCCGAAGTCACGGAAACCATTCAAACTCCTATCAAAGAGCTTACGACAGGCTCGACCTTCGCCAGCCGCTATCAGATCATCGAAGAACTGGGCAAAGGCGGAATGGGCCGGGTTTACAAAGTCCAGGACACGGACATCAAGGAGAAAGTCGCCCTCAAGCTCCTCCGGCCCGAGATCACCCTGGACAAGGAAACGATCGAGCGGTTCTCGAACGAATTGAAACTCGCCCGCAGGATCAGCCACAGGAATGTCTGCCGTATGTTCGACCTGGGCAGGGCCGAGGGCACGACTTTCATCACCATGGAATTCGTCCCGGGAGAGGACCTGAAGAGCTTTATCCATAGATCAAAACATCTCAGCATAGGAACCGCAATATCCATTGCCAAGCAAGTGTGCGAGGGGTTGGAGGAGGCACACAGGCTGGGGGTTGTTCACCGAGATCTGAAGCCCGGCAATATCATGATCGACAAGGACGGGGATGCCAAGATCATGGACTTCGGAATCGCCCGGTCACTCTCGGGGAGAGGCATCACGGGCGCCGGGGTGCTGATCGGAACGCCGGAGTACATGAGCCCGGAGCAGGTCGAGGGGAAGGACATTGACCAGAGGTCGGATATCTATTCGCTGGGGGTCATTCTCTATGAGATGGTCACGGGGAGGCTTCCTTTTGCCGGCGATACGCCACTCAGCGTCGCCCACAAGCAAAAATACGACGCGCCAGAGGATCCGAAGAAGCTCAACGCTCAGCTTCCCGATGACCTTGCCCGGGTCATCCTTAAATGCCTGGCTAAGGATAGAGACAAGAGGTTTCAGAGTGCGGCCGAGCTCGGGACCGAACTTGGAAGAATAGAACAGGGCCTTCCCACGACGGACCGCGTCGTTCCCGTCCGAAAAACTCTAACCTCACGCGAGATCACGGTCAAGTTCACCTTGCGAAAGCTCGCCGTCCCGGTTTCCATTATCGTTGCGGTCGCGGCCGTCGCCGTCATCGTCTGGCGGATTCTGCCCCAAAAAAGGACTGCTCTGCCGGCCGGGGGCAAGCCTGTCCTGGCCGTGATGTACTTCAAGAACAGCACCGGGAACAAAGCCTTCGACGTCTGGAGGGACGGGCTTTCTACGGCCCTCATCAGCGGTCTGTCCCAATCGAAATACATCAGCGTTTTGCCGGCCAACGATGTTTACGGCATCCTGAAAAGGCTGAACCTCCTGGACGCCGCTAGCTACACCACCGAGGACCTCAAGAAAGCCGCGGCCGCGGGAAAAGCGAATCACGTCGTGTCCGGGAGCTTGTCCAAGGCGGGAGACGCGTTCCGCATCGACTATTCGCTTCAGGATCTCACTCGGGAAAAGACGCTCGGCTCTGGCAGCGTTACGGGGACCGGGGAAAACAGCATCCTGACCTCGCTGGTCGATGAGCTGACCCGGAAAATCAAGGTGGATCTCAATCTTTCATCACAAGAGATCGCCGCTGATATCCATAACGGCACCGCAAAAATGACGACGAGTTCGGCTGAAGCCTTCAAATTTTATATCGAAGCCGGGCGGTTCCATCGGAATGGGCAATATCATGAAAGCATTGCCTTGATGGAAAAAGCCATCGCCTTGGACCCCGAGTTTGCCATGGCCTATCGAGAGATTGCAGTCTGCTATGGGAATATGGGATTCAGCGCCCGCAGGCGGGAATATATGGAAAAAGCCCTCAAATATGCCGACCGCCTGGGCGATTATGAAAAGTATATGATTCAGGCTCAGTATGCTCAAGCCTTGGGAAAGACGGCCGAGGCCATCGAAGCGTTTAAAAAAGGACTGGAGCTATATCCGAATGACGATGTTTTTTCGATAAACTTAGGGGGCCAGTATAACGATCTCGAAGAATTCGCGAAGGGCGTTGAAATTCTCGAGGTCTGTCGAAAAAATCGAAGTTCGAATTATTTAGTTTACCTCAATCTTGCGTTTTCCTATGCGGGTACGAATGATTATGGCCAAGCCGTGGACGTAATTAAAGAATATATTAATAACTTCGGAGATCTCGCTGCCGCCCACGTGGACCTCTTTGACTGTTACACTCAATGGGGGAAATTGGACCTCGCTTTCGCCGAGGCCGATAAGGCCTTTTCCCTGGATCCAAATAACAAGCTCTCTATTCTAGCCAAAGGCGATATTCTCTATTATCAAAACGATCTCGCGGCTGCAGAAAAAGAATATCGGCCGCTTCTCGAGGCCGCCGAGCCTGAAATCAAGGGGCAAACTATGTTCCGGTTCGCTTGTCTCCATCTTACCCGGGGCAAATTCCATAAAGCGATCGAACAGCTCGAGCAAGCAATCGCTTTGGCAGAAAAGGTCGGGGAAAAAACCTGGGTGGCTCAATTACGTAGTTATCTGAGTGATTACTTCATTTGTCTAAAGGATTATCAAAAGGCCCTTGCATATAACAACGAAGTCTTGAAATATGCCGCGGAGAATAAAAGCCTCGACTGGAACCGGAATGGAATGTTCGTCCGATCCTGGTTTCTTGCCGAGATGCGGTCCATTCCTGAAGCCTTGAAAACCGCCGAAGAGCTCAAAAAACTCTACGAAGGCGACCTCAACAAGAAGCTCATCAGGAATTATTATGAGGTTATGAGCAAAATTGAGCTCGAGCGGAATGATTACGCTAAAGCGATCCGCTATGGCGAAGACTGCCTGGCTTTATATTCTTACGGAGAGCTCACATGGCCGGTTTATATTTATGATTTTTTGGGCCAGGCACACTACCGGAAAGGCGACATGGAAAAAGCCCGGGACGTTTATGAGAAAATCCCGACACTGACGACGGGCCGTCTCGATTTCGGGGATATATACGCCCGGAGCTTCTACTGGCTCGGGAAGATCTACGAGCGGCTGGGGAACAAGACGAAGGCCCTCGAGAATTACCGCAAATTCCTCGATCTCTGGAAGGGCGCCGACCCGGGCCTGCCCGAAGTCGAGGATGCCAGGGCGAGGCTGGCGGGGCTGAAAACGCCGTAAAGCCCCTAAATATCTTCTCTTTTGTATTTCAGAATTATTTCAATGTCCAAGACGCCGCCGGGCTTTTGATGCGAATCTATCGATAGACCATGAATCCCAGCGCGGCGGCTCCCAGGATGACGAACACCGGGTTGATCCGGGTCAAAACGAGGATGGCGAAAACCACGACGACGATGAGGACCTTGTCCCAGCCGCCGGCGAACGCCGCGATCCAGCCGTGTTTGTCCACGGAGAAGACGCTGTAGGCCATGGCATAGGCCGTCCAGAGCAAAAACCCGACCACTACGGGCCGCACGGCCTGGAGCATGGACTTCACCGCGGGGCTGTCCTTGACGCCGAAGAAATACACGATCATGATCATCATCAGGATCGTCGTGGGAAGGACCGTCCCCGAGACGGCGGCGATGGCGCCGGGAAGGCCGGCGAGCTTGTAACCGATATAGGCCGAAACTTGAGGCGCGATGGGGCCCGGCAGGGCGTTGCTGATGGCGACGGCGTCGGCGAATTCGGCCGATGTCGACCAACCGGCCATCGTCACTTCACGCTGCATCAGGGCCAGCGAAGCCGGCCCTCCGCCCCAGGAAAAAAGCGCCACGCGGGTGAAAAGGGCGAATATTTTAAGGATTAACACGGGCCCTCCTTTCGATGAACCGTTTTCATGGAAAATTATAGCATGAGCCGGAGAGATGCGGAAACCGGCCGGGACAAATCCCCGTGAAATCAACGAAATGGGCCGTTGTCAAAAGCCCGCCGAACGGGTTAGCATAAGGAGAGAATACGATCCGTCAAGGGACGAGCCTTCGCGGCTCGCCACTCGCCCGTGGCTTATATCGACAGGCGAGTACGGCGGAAATGGACCCCCGGGCAAAGCCCGGGGCCCCGCCTGCCGTCGATATCGAACGAGAAGGAGGAGCGATGAAGATTCCCATGTACCAGGTGGACGCTTTCACGGAGAAAATTTTCGGCGGCAATCCGGCCGCTGTCTGCCCTCTGGCGACGTGGCTTCCGACCGAAACCATGCAGGCGATCGCCGCCGAAAACAATCTGGCGGAGACCGCTTTTTATGTCAAAGACAAAAATCGTTTCGAGATCCGCTGGTTCACGCCCGCGATCGAAATTAACCTGTGCGGCCACGCGACGCTCGCTTCGGCCCATGTCATCTTCAATCACCAGGGCCATGCGGGACCCCGGATTTCCTTTTCATCCAAAAGCGGGGAACTGCGAGCGATAAAACAAGACGATCTGATCCACCTCGATTTTCCGGCGTACGACGCCGTTCCCGTCGCTGATGTCCCGGGCGCGCTCATCAGAGGCCTGGGGAAAAAACCGCGGGAGCTTTTCAAGGGCCGCGATTTTATGGCCGTGTTCGAGAAGGAAGAGGATATCCTTTCGCTCGCGCCGGACTTCGCCGAGCTCGCCGCGCTCGACTGCCTGGGGATCATCGCCACGGCAAAGGGCGAGCGCTGCGATTTCGTGTCCCGCTTCTTCGCTCCGCGGGCCGGCGTCCCCGAAGATCCGGTCACCGGCTCGTCCCACACGATGCTCATTCCCTTCTGGGCGAAGAGGCTCGGAAAAAACATTTTGCGAGCCGTCCAGCTTTCCAAGCGGCGGGGCGAATTGTTCTGCGAATATCGCGGGGAACGCGTCTTCATCGGCGGTCGCGCCGTGACGTTTTTCCAAGGTACGATCGAGATCTGACGCCGAGCGGCATCAGGCGAAGACGATGTCTTCGATCTCTTCGGGCGAATCCACGAGGTAAGTCGGGTTCTTTTTCCGGAGAACCTCTTTGCGATGAAAGCCCCAGCTCACCGCGATGACGGCGATGTTCGCTTTCTGGCAGGCTTCGATGTCGCGGGCTTCGTCGCCGACGTAAACGACCTCGTCTTTCTTGAGGTCGTGTTCTTTCATCAAGTGGATCAGCGCCCGGTTCTTGCCGAAGAGACTGGATTCGGTATGGATGAAATCGAAGAGGTCCAGGTTTTTGGCCTGGAGAAATTTATGGACGTTCTCTTGGGAGTTCGAAGTGAGAATTCCGAGCCGCAGTCCGAAACGCTTCAGGCCCAGGATCAAGTCCCGGATCCCGGGAAAGAGAAGGACCTGGTCGATCTTCTGATAAAGCTCTTTTTGCGATTTCAGGACCAGGCGCGGCACCTTGACGAGAGGAATCCGGAACTTTTTGATGATGTCCAGGTTGGACATGCCCCTGAGTTCCTCGACGTCTTTTTCGGCCAGAGGCTTGATCTTCAGCTCGTCCGCGTGCTCGTTGACCATGCGGATGATCGCGGAGAGCGTGTCGGCGATCGTGCCGTCGAAATCAAAAATCAGGGTAAAATAGAGCGGCTGTTTTAAGGCGGAAGCGCCTATCGTCATTAGTTGAGGCTTCTTCTCGGGCATATCAGCATGATCCACTCGATAGTTTACCGCCGATCTCCCGCCTGAGTCAATCAGAATTAGCGCTGACCGTTTTATGAGCAAATTGCACTCTAGCGCCTTAACGTGCAATAATAAGCCGGGTTGAAAAAATAAATCCTTGACCGCGCCCAAAGAAATCCTCCGCCTCGTCGCCCAGTTCGAACAGAATCTCGATTCCTATAAATCCGGCCGCTATAACGAAGCCCAGCTTCGCCAAGAGTTTCTCGACCCCTTCTTCAAAGCGCTCGGCTGGGACATGGATAACACCCAGGGCCATGCCGAAGCCTATAAAGACGTCATCCATGAGGACGCCATCCGCATCGGCGGCGCGGTCAAAGCGCCCGATTATTGCTTTCGCATCGGAGGAACGCGCAAGTTTTTCCTCGAAGCGAAAAAACCGAGCGTCGACATCGGCGAAGAGGTATCGGCGGCCTATCAGCTTCGCCGCTATGCCTGGAGCGCCAAGCTCCCGCTCAGCATCCTGAGCGATTTCCGGGAATTAGCCGTCTACGATTGCCGGATCAAGCCGAATAAGACTGAATCGGCGGCGACGGCGCGGATTTTCTATTGCCGCTTTCAAGACTATCTCGAGAAATGGGACTGGATTTCGTCCATCTTTTCCAAAGACGCCGTCTTAAAAGGATCCTTCGACAAGTTCGCCGAAACAAGCAAAGCGAAGCGCGGCACGGCCGAAGTGGACGATGATATTTTAGCGACCATCGAAAGTTGGCGGAACGAGCTGGCCCGAAATATCGCCATGCGCAATTCCCGCCTCAGCCAGCGCGAGCTCAACTTCGCCGTCCAGCGCATCATCGACCGGATCATCTTCCTCCGGATCTGCGAAGATCGGGGGATTGAGCTCTACGGCAGGCTTCTCAGCCTTACGAACGGACCGGGCATCTATCGCCGGCTTGGCGAGGTTTTCCAGGACGCCGACGCCAAATTCAACTCCGGGCTATTTTATTTCAGCGCTGAAAAAGGCCGCCATGAGCCTCCCGACGAGATCACGCTCGATCTCGACGTGGACGACAAGATTCTCCGCGATTTGCTCCACGGACTCTACTATCCCGATAGCCCTTATGAATTCACCGTTCTCTCAGCCGATATCCTCGGCCAGGTCTATGAGCAATTTCTCGGAAAGGTGATTCGGCTCACGGAGGGCCATCACGCCGTCGTCGAGGACAAGCCTGAAGTCAAGAAAGCGGGCGGCGTCTATTACACGCCCGCGTACATCGTGGATTACATCGTCCGTCAGACGGTCGGAAAGCTCAGTGAAGGAAAAACACCGAAACAGATCGCGAATCTCCGCGTGCTCGATCCCGCCTGCGGTTCCGGATCGTTCCTCATCAATGCTTATCAATTCCTGCTCGACTGGCACCGCGATTGGTACGTGGCCAATAAGCCCGAACAATGGGCAAAGGGCCGCGCTCAGGCTCTTGTTGAGACGACAAAAGGCTGGAAACTGACCATCGCCGCCCGAAAGCGGATTCTGCTGGACAATATCTACGGCGTGGACATCGACCCCCAGGCCGTCGAAGTCACCAAGCTCTCGCTCTTGCTCAAAGTGCTTGAAGGAGAGAGCGAACAGACCATTCAGCCTTATTTACGCCTCTTCCACGAGCGAGCCCTTCCGGATTTAGGGAATAATATCAAATGCGGGAATTCGCTCATCGGTCCGGATTTTTATCAGCAGAAAGAGCTGCCGTTTTTGACGGACGACGAGCGCCTCCGCATCAACGTCTTCGATTGGGACGCCGAATTCCCCAATATCATGAAAGCCGGCGGCTTCGACGCCGTCATAGGAAATCCACCGTATGGGATGGTCGCTGAAATAAATATTAAACGCTATTATGAAAACGTTTTCAACACCACTGAAGGGCGTTTTGATAATTATGAAATTTTCATAGAAAAAGGAATCTGTTTATGCAAGAAACATGGTTTGTTAGGATTGATTGTTCCCAGTCCATTGCTAAGTAATTTATATACAAGAAAGCTACGTAAGTGGATCTTAGAAAATTGCTTAATCAACGAAATTGCAAATATTGGTTTTAATGTATTCGCTGACCCGACTATTCATACTTGTATAATTGTCTTATCGCCAGGTACTTCAACCAAACAAATCGTACGAATCAAAAAACAAGTTTTAACAATAAAACAACTTAATGAAGATTACGATTACCGATTGAATCAAAATCGGCTAGGAAAAAATCAAAATTATACTTTTGATATTTTTATTGATCCCAAGGTAAGCAGCTTATTAAATAAATTGAAATGTAACTCTAAAGAATTAGGCAATATATACTTTATTCGGCAATGCATTAAAACAGGGAACGACAAAGACTACGTCCGATCATCCGATATCATTCTTGGCATTCCATGGAAGCCATCTTTACGAGGAAAATCAATCAACCGATACGAGACCATCGATAAAAATCTCTATATAAAATATGGTCCATGGCTAGCAAGGAACTGGAAAAACATTTCTTTCTATGAAACACATAAAATTGCGATTCGCGAAACTGGCCGCAGAATTATTGCCACTCTGGATTTAGAAAACCGCTATTTCCTCAGCTCACTTTATGCAATATATCCAAAATCCAAAGATGAACGACATTCATTGAAATATATTTTAGGAATTCTAAATTCTACAGTTTCTACCTATTTTCTAAAAAAAATAGCATTAGACCTAACTTGTGGAGCTTTTACAAAAATTCGGACAAATCAGCTTGCACGCTTTCCAATCCGATTAATCAATTTTACTGATCATTCTGATATAAATATGCATGATTTCCTGGTGAAACAGGTAGATCAAATTTTAGGTCTTAATAAACGAATAGTCCAAGCCAAAACTCCTCACGAAAAAGAATCCCTCCAACGCCAGATCGCTGAGACCGACAAACAGATCGATCAGCTCGTCTATGAACTCTATGGCTTAACCGAGGACGAAATCAAAATCGTCGAAGAGGCTTATCAGACTATTGTCTAGTCTTCTATACTAGACAATTATACACCTTTTATTGACTTTCATAGAAGACAATATATAATAATCAGCATGGAAGGCAAAAAAGCGGTTTTTAAACTTCTCATCAAGGAATTTCATGAATTCGATTTTCCCGAAGTCTTGAAGAGAGATCTTCAACTTCCCGCCGCGGACGCGATTCCCTCTCGTAAGGTCGTTACCATCACGGGACCTCGAAGGACCGGAAAAACGTACCTTTTTTATCAGATCATTCAAGGTCTGGAAAAAACGATCGGCCGCCAGAGGATTCTTCTGGTCAATTTTGAGGACGACCGGATCATGCCTCTCTCGTTGAAAGATATGGATGATCTTTTAGAGGCTTACTTCGAACTGTATCCCGGCAATAAAGAACATCAAATATTTCTCTTTTTCGATGAAATTCAAAACGTCGCCGGATGGGAAACATACGTCCGCCGAATTCTGGATAAGGAGAATGTCCGGATATACATCACGGGATCATCGGCGAAGCTCTTGGCCCGGGAGCTGTCCACGGCGATGCGCGGCCGAACGATTTCTTATGCCCTCCATCCGCTGAGTTTCCGGGAATATCTGAGATTTCGCGGCCTGGAGCCGGAATCCGATATCGAATATGCCAAGGAGCGCTTTCTCGTCAAAAAACTCCTGATGGAATATCTCGTCATGGGAGGATTTCCCGAAATCGCCCGAGCCGGAGAGAACATCAGGGAAAAAATCCTCCAGGAATATTTGGATCTTTTGATCTATCGAGATCTCGTCGAGCGTTTCGGCATTCGCAATATCGCTTTTTTACGAATGCTCATGAAATACCTGATCACGAACGTCTCGAATGTGTTTTCCGTCCACAACTATTATCAGACGATCCGGAAAGAGACGCCCATTTCGAGGGATACCCTTATGGAATACGTGGGACATCTTGAAGAAATCGGGCTCCTCTCTCTCCTCCCGGTCTTTTCTCATTCCCTGAAAATCCAGCAAGTCAACCCGCGGAAAATCCAGGTTATGGATAACGGATTGAGAAACGCGGTCGCCTTCCGCTTTTCGCCGGATGAGGGCCGCCTCGCTGAAAACCTCGTTTTCTGCGACCTCCAACGGGATGGAGCGGAGTGTTTCTATTGGAAAGGGAAAAGAGAGGTCGATTTCGTCGTTCGCCGTCCTAAAGGCCTCGAAGGAATCAACGTGACCTTCGGCGAAGAAATCACGAAGAGAGAAAAAGAAGCGCTCGAAGAATTCAAAAAGACCTGCGGAGAACGAATTTCAGGATTGACGATCATCACCAAAGATATCGATAAGACGGAAAGTGGAATTCGATTCGTGCCTTTATGGAAATGGCTGCTGGAAAAGCATGAATTGATGCCGTGACTCTCGGCAAGCTCCGGCTTCGTGATAGACAGATGTGGCAAACTTCGGGATTAAGGCGCACCAAAGGTTCGAACGCTCTCTATGAAAAAGCGTTTCGTAACGGTCCAGGAAAAATCGACAAGCATTTCCGGCTCGGGTTCTTTGTCGGCATCTTCGAAATAGACGAGGCTTTTAAGGACATGATGACGGTTGAAACCGTCCGGACCGAACTTCCGTTCAAAATACCCAAAAAACGCTTTCAGGTCGACCCCAAGGTTCTTGAGGATGAAAAAGAGGTCCACGAAGTCGCGTTTGGTCCCTCGCGAGGAGATCGCATCGATTTTCATGCAGCCAATGTCCACGAGCGAGGCCACGCGCACACCCAGGTCATCGACCGTCTCTTCGATCAGAGGATAGGCATAATGGAACAGGCTGATTTTCGTTCCGTTGAATCTCCCGACCAGAGTGTTCGAGTTTCCCAGGATAAGGGTCCAGTAATGGGAGCTCTTTCGGGAGATGTTTCTGCTCTTTCGGAGGGCCTTTTTGATGTCGCTCCGGGTGTAGTTCGAAAAAAGCCAACTCACGGCCTTTTCATCTCCCAGCTCCAAGGCTCGTTCGATGATATATTGTTTGTTTTCTTGAAGATCGAGGCGGGTAACGTCGGTATCCCAGAACAGCTCCCGAGGGATATCTTCTTCCTTCCTCATGAGTAATATTATATCACAGTTCGAGAATTGCGATTTCCTTTTTCGTGTCGTACGGAACCCCGCCTCTCAAAATAACTTGCTCAAGAACTTTTTTAGAATATTTAGGGGCAGCCCAAGGTAATTTATTCAATATTCACAAGATCGTCCATCTTAAGCCTCCTTTTTCTTTCTTAGAAACCCATTTTTTCGTGCAATATTGCGGTAATAAGGTCTCCTCTTCTCGCGGAGAATCCAAATCCCCGTTTTCTGAAGACCGCGAGAATAGCGTGTATTAGCTCTGGGCATGAAATGTCTCTCTGCTTAGCGAGACGTTTTCATCAATCGTTATTAATGGATAAGCCGTTATCCTTTAATAAGAACTGCGATAACTAAAATTTCTTTAATAAAAAAAGGCTTTCCGGCTTGAAATACCTCTTGATAGATGTTACAATTAGTCGGCACATGTTGATAAATGTCAATATTAAGCAACGTTAGGGCGATGGACCATGACTCAAGAAGATAAAATCCTGGAGCTCCTGAAAGTTAGCGCGTTTCTTCGCTCCCGCGACCTGAAGAAGTATGGCCTGTCAAGGACGGCGCTGAGCCGGCTTTTTCGGAAAGGACGGGTCGTCCGAACCGAGCGCGGTCTCTACATGAAACCGGGAGAGGTAGAGACTGAACATTTCAGCCTCCTGGAAGTGACAAAAAAAGTCCCCGGCGGAGTGATTTGTCTTCTGTCCGCCCTCTCCTTTCATAGGATCGGGACTCAGAATCCTCATCAGGTCTGGATCGCGATCGACAGGAAATCTGCAAAACCTAGAATCAGAAACACGGGGATGAGAATTGTCTGGTTTTCGGAAGCGTCTCTTCATTATGGCGTGGAGCAACATAACATCCTGGGAATTGCCCTCAAAGTAACCGGCCCGGCCAAAACGGTGGCCGATTGTTTCAAATACAGGAATAAAATTGGACTGGACGTGGCTATCGAAGCGCTAAGGGAAGGCCTGCGCGGCCGGCGATTCACGGCGGATGACCTCTACCGCGCTGCCCTTGTTTGCCGGATCTGGAACGTCATCAGGCCGTATGCCGAGGCTATGGTGTGAAACACGAAATTACTGATCTTGCCGCCTCCGTCAATCAACGCCTGCTTAATCTGAGGGATTTGCGGAAAGAGGATTTTCAAATCATTCTAAATCGTTTTGGACTGGAGCGATTTCTTTTCAGAATATCAAGAAGTTCGTTCATCGATCAGTTGATACTTAAGGGAGCATTTTCTTTCGAGCTCTGGGGAAAAGATCTCTATAGGCCGACCCGTGATGCGGATTTTCTCTGCTTTTTTGAACCGTCCGTTGAAGAAATTCGACGCGTTTTTGCCCTGATATGTCAGCAAGATGTCGAACCCGACGGGCTCGTTTTCGATCCTGAATCCGTATCGGTATCGGTCATACGAGAGCCGAATATGTTCAGAGGCTTCCGCGTCCGTTTGACGGCCTACCTGCAGCGAATTCGGATTCACTTGCAATTCGACGTGTGTGCCGGGGAACGGATAAAACTGAAGCCCGGAGTAGCTGAATTCCCAACGATTCTGCCTTTCCCTGCCCCACGTATCTTGGTTTATCCGAAGGAGTTTACGATCGCGGATAAATTCCACGCCATGTGCAAATTGGGGATGCTGAACAGCCGGGTCAAAGACTATTATGATATTTTTCAGCTTTCCCGCCATTTTCCTTTCATGGGGATAGCGCTGAAAAGAGGGATTAGCGTGATATTCGTACAGGAAAGAGCCATTATTCCGTCCGGAATCCCAGACGCCTTGACCGACACCTTCGGTCAAATATCTGAGAAACGGACCATTTGGAAACGATTCCTGGTCAGGATCGAAAAAGAGTCCCTAGATTTAGCTTTCGATCAAGTGATTGAATCCATAAGAGAATTCATCCTTCCGCCGGCTAAATCTGCCGCGGAAAAGAAACGGTTTGATCTCTATTGGCCACCCGGAGGGCCGTGGAGGAATAAAAGTGGAAGCGATGGAAATCTCTGAGCGAAGTTTCGAAAAGACGATCGAGCGTGGGCTACTCCGCCTCTAAGACGAAGAGAGCCTCGCTGGAGAACTTTTTTCGCTTTTTTTCGTTTATAATAATGAAGGACGTGCTGTATACCTCCCTCTTTCCAGGGGGAAGAACGTCGTTTGGAGGTCCATTATGAGCGCATCGGAAGGAAAAGTTTTGGGAATCATCATCCTCATTTTTCTCATTTTCATCCTCGCCTTTCCCGTAAGGCTGCTCTTTTTCGCGCCTTCGGCTTCTCTCTCGGGGATCTTTCACCATTGGCCGCGGCCTTTCGATCACATCAGTTTCGACCATTGGGGCGTCGTCGGCATCGCCGGACTTTCGCTCATCGGGTTCGCCTTGTTGGCCCTTTGGATCGCCGTCCTCGTCTGGGTTTATCGCGACGCGGAGAAACGCGGCATGAGCGGCGTTCTCTGGGCCTTGATCGTGTTCATCGGCCATCTCGTCGGACTCCTGATTTATCTGATCGTCCGCTCAAGCCATCCGCTCGTGACGTCCGATATTCACGACTCGACGCCCAACTGCCCAAAGTGCGGCAAGATCGTGGGAGCGAATCACATGTTTTGCCCGTATTGCGGCGAGCGAATGAAGGAGATCTGCCCGAAATGCGCCAAACCCATGGGTAAAGGTTGGAGCGTCTGCCCGCACTGCGGCGAGAAATTATAGCCCGGATGTCGCGCCCGCCCCGGACGCGCTTTTATGAGAGAGTTCTAAGGTTGGCCTCGATCAGATCGATCTGGGCCTTCAGGTCCCTCAGTTTCTGTTTTTCTTTATCGACGACCTCGGCGGGAGCGCGACTGACGAAGCCTTCGTTGCCGAGCTTGGCCTCCGCCCTATGAATGTCTTCCAGTAATTTCTTGCGCTTTCCCTCCATGCGCTCCCGTTCTTTGACGGGATCGACCACCCCCGCCAGATAGACTTCCATATCGCCGATGACCTGGCCGACGGCCGTCGCCGGGCGCACGACGGCAGCGCCGATTTCGAGCGATTGGAGGACGCCGAGATGCGCGACGAGATCCCGCATGCGACGCAGGATGTCCGCGGACCGGCCGTCGGTCTTGATCAGCCCGTCGACTTTTTTTCCGGGAGGGATATTGTGGATCGCCCGGATTTCGCGGATTCCCCGGATGACATTTTGAACGGCCGCGAATTCCGCTTCGATGTCCTCGTCTTCCCATTCGGGCCGGGGCACGGGCCAGGCCGCTGAGATCAATAGCTCCGACGGCGGAATCGGTCGTTCGATGCCGCGCGCCGGGCATTGGGCGTTGAGTCTCTCCCAGAGCGCTTCGGTGATGAACGGCACGAAGGGGTGGAACAGGCGCAAGACCTGATCGAGAGCGAAGGCCAGGACCGACCGGGCGGCCGGCGCCGAGGTCTCGTTCTTGAGCCGCGGTTTGATGATCTCCAGGTACCAGTCGCAGAGCTCGCTCCAGAAGAATTCCCGGGCCGCGCCGATAGCCGCCGACGGATTATAAGCCCGGAGCTCTTCCGTGACCCGGGCGATGACTTTTGATAGCCGCGAGAGGATCCAAGCATCCTCAGCCGCTACCTGGGCAGACCCAGGCAACCGCGAGAGGATCCAGGCATCCTCGGCGGCCGCCTTGGCTGGCGCGACCGGGATAAACGCATGCTCTCCCAGATTCAGGAGCGCGAACCGGGCCGCGTTCCAGAGTTTCGTGCAGAACGCGCGGCCCACTTCAAAACGATCGCTGATGATCTTGGCCATGGGGATGTCGGGCATGGTCCCGAGGACATCGAATTCCTTGCCGGTTTTGGGGCAGAGATACGTGAAAACGCTGCGGCCGTGCTTGGCCGTCGCCAAATCGACGACCTCCCCCGTAAAGGGAGAAACGGCCTGCACGGGCAGCCGGATATCCTGAGTGCCGGTCTGCATATCGCAGATGACGTAGCGCATCGCGTCGGCGCCGTACTTGTCGATGATGTCCTGGGGGTCGATACCGTTGCCCTTGCTCTTGCTCATCCGCTCACCCTTGCCGTCCTGGATATTGGCGTGGATGAAGCAGTCGGTGAAGGGCACGTCGCCCAGAAGGTACAGCCCCATGAGCTGCATGCGGGCCACCCACAAAGTGATGATGTCGCGCGCCGTGACGAGGCACGAGCCGGGATAGTAATAGCTCAGGCAATCTTCGCGGCCGTCGGCGACGCCGAGCGGACGCTGGCCGGGATCGAGCTTGGCCGTCGCGGGATCGGGCCAGCCGAGCGTGCTGAACGGCCAGAGGGCGGAGCTGAACCAGGTGTCGAGGACGTCGGGATCCTGTTTAAACCCGGCCGCGTCGAGCCTGGCCGCGTATTCGTCCTCGGCCGCCGCGTCCCGCAGCGAGACGAGGATATCGTATCGGCTTCGCGGATCGAGGGCCCGCATTTGATCCGTCCGATAGAGCCGGCCGTCGCCGTCGGCGATCCAGAGACAAAGCTCGGCGTCGGGAGCTTTGGGGACGGAAGCGACGGCCGCGGCCAGATCCGCGCCGGTGAAACCGGCCTGCCAAATGGGGATGCGGTGGCCCCACCAGAGCTGGCGGCTGATGCACCAGTCCCTTTTCTCGGCCAGCCAATTCGAGTAGGTTCCGCCGTAGCGTTCGTGATCGGGATGAAACGTCAAGCGCCGGCCGGTCGGCGATTCGAAGCGGCCGCCCGCCGCGTCGATGGCGACCTGGGCCAGCCCGGACGCGTGGAATTCCTTGTTCGTCCCGGCCCCGCAGACAATGCCTCCCTCGATATCGCCCATCCGGACAAACCATTGTTTGGAGATATAGGGCTCGATCGGCGTCTTGGACCGGTCGGAATGGCCGATTTCGATCTCGCGGTCCTCGATGTCGGCGATCAGGCCGCGCGCTTTGAGATCGGCGACGACCCGCTTCCGCGCTTCGAAGCGGTCGAGGCCGGCATAAGGCCCGGCATTGGCGTTGAGCGTGCCGTCCGGGTTGAGAATATTGACGATCCCGATCTTGTCCTTGTGACGGCCCCAGACCTCGTAGTCGTTGGGATCGTGGCCGGGCGTGATCTTGACGCACCCGGAGCCGAGCGAGGGATCGGCCCACGCGTCCAGGATGATCGGAATCGCGCGATCGAGAAGAGGAAGACGGGCTTTTCTCCCCTGCTCGGCCATCGCCTTGAGCTTCAAGAGATGGGCGAGCTGAGTCGCTTTCCGTTCTTCGACGCGCTCCAATGTCGTCTCCATCTCGGCCCGCTCTTTTTTCGACGCGCTCCCCGTGCGTTCCCTCAGGTCCCGCGCCTGCTTGTCGAGCTCGCCGGCCGGATCGGGATGACAGGCGACGGCCGTGTCGCCGAGCATGGTTTCTGGGCGCGTCGTGGCCACGATCAGGAATTCCGGCTCCCCCGGCTTCGGATCGACGATCGGATATTTGATGTGCCAGAAATGCCCTTGGATCTTCTCATAGACGATTTCGTCGTCGGAGACGGCTGTTTGGAGCTGGCAATCCCAATTGACCATGCGATTGCCGCGGAAAATCAGGCCGTCGCGAAAAAGGCGGAAGAACGCTTCGCGCACGGCCCGGGCGCAGATGGCGTCCATGGTGAAGCGCTGGCGCTGCCAATCGCAGGAGCAACCCATGCTCTGCTGCTGCCGGATGATGCGCTCCCGGTATTCGTCCTTCCAGGCCTGGATCTTCGCCACAAGGCCGTCCCGGCCGATGTCGTTCCGGGTCTTTCCTTCGAGCTCGAAGAGCCGCTTCTCGATGACCGCCTGCGTCCCGATTCCCGCGTGATCCGTGCCCGGCATCCAGAGGGTGTTGTCGCCCATCATCCGGTGCCACCGGGTGAGCAAGTCCTGCATGACGTTGTCCATGGCATGGCCCATGTGCAGGGCGCCGGTGACGTTGGGCAGCGGCATCATGATGACGTAGCGGTTCGTCCGGCCGTCGGGGAGGGCCGCGAAAGCGTCGGCCTCGAGCCAGCGGGCGCAGATTTCGGCCTCGGTTTTCCGGGGTTCGTAGAGCTTCGGGATCTCTTCCGGCATAAGCTAAATCCTTTAAAAAGTTCCTATTACTTTTACCATATCGGGGGGCGCCAGGCAAACGGGACGTCAGCAGCCATCGGCAATTTCGGGTCCGAGGGGACTTTTCAGACTCTTATTTCTCTGAGATCGATCTTCGTCAAATCGTCCGTACCGAGCCCTTTTTTCGCGCATCGGCACGTCAAGGGACGAGCCTTCACGGCGGAAGTGGACCCCCGGGCAAAGCCCGGGGCCCCGGCCGCCGTCGACGGACTCGGTCAATGCCTCATGAAGCGCAGCGGCTTGCCCGGCTCGACGTCGATCGGCTTCTCGGTCGACGGGTTACGCTGGGCCTTCCATTCCCAGACGATGTCCTTTCCTCCGGACTGGAACTTGATCATTCCGCTTATGGAATATCCCCCGGCTTTGCCTTCGAAGACCAGAGGGACGATTTTCCCTTCGACCGGCCGCTCCATGGTGAATCGGATCTGGTCGCCTTTGAGCGTCAGGTCTTTGATCTCGGCCGCCGTGCCGCCGATTTTCGCGCTGCCGGCCGGGACCTGGAAAACCTGGGTGAGCGCCATCTCGCATTTGACGGCAGGCTTATCCATGGTCCACGTCCACGTCCCGCTGACGTTGGCTGGAATGATCCACAAATAGACATCATGGGAAATGTCGTCGACCATGACCTCCGACGTCTCGTCCGCTTTCCATTCGCCCATGCCGAAATTGTGCGAGACGATGCGCGTCCCGGGCCGCAGATCCCGGAGCAGCTTCGGCCGGAGTTTGAGGTTGACGCTCGTCAGCAGATAGAGGGTCATGACCGTGGCTTCGTGAAAATCGGCCTGAAAGAGATCCTGTTCATAGAATTTGACGAGGTTCGTGACGCCGGCTTTGACGGCATTGTCCTGGCTTTCCTGGATGCGCTCGGGATCGATATCGAAGCCGACGCCGCGGGCGCCGTATTTTTGCGCGGCGCCGATGACGAGGCGGCCGTCGCCGCAGCCGAGATCATAAACGAAATCCGTTTTCTGGATATTGGCCATTTTCAGCATTTCATCGACGACGGGAAACTTGGTCGGAACGAAAGGGACGTCCAGCTGTTTTTGCTGAGCGGCCTCGCCGGCCGGACCCAGGATCAAGGCCAAAAGGACGAACGCCGGAATCATCGATTTGATCATGATCTTACCCTCTCTCAATGAAATTCGCTCATCCTAATATTTATTGCCAATCGGCGAAGATGTCAAGCCTCTCGAAAAGCGGCGCCGCCTTTATGGAAGGAACGGAATCCGGTAGAATAGACGGCGCCCAAATGAGCGCCCATGCTTCTCTCCTGCCGATCCTTCTGATCGTGTTTCTGGCGACTCTCGTCCGGTCGACATTCGGCTTTGGCGACGCGCTCATCGGCATGCCGCTTCTCGCCCTCGTCACCTCGCTCCGCGTCGCCATTCCGCTCATGGCCTTCGTCGGACCGACGATCGCGATCGGTCTGCTGGCCAGGGAATGGCGGCGCATCGATTGGAAAAGCGCCGTGGGATTGATCATCTCCACGCTGGCCGGCATCCCGTTCGGCATCTTCTTGCTCAAGCGCGTCGACGAGAACATCGTGAATCTGGCCCTGGCCGCCGTCATCATCGCCTTTTCGCTTTATAGTCTAATCAAGCCGGGGCTTCTCAGATTGACGAGCGACCGGCCGGCCGTACTTTTCGGGTTCCTGGCGGGGATTCTGGGCGCGGCGTACAACACCAACGGACCGCCCGTCATTCTCTACGGAGCCCTGCGCGGCTGGAAACCGGAATCGTTCCGCGCCACGCTGCAGGGCTATTTCCTGCCGACGGGCGGCGCCATTCTCATCGGGCAGGGGCTGGCAGGAATGTGGACCAGGACCGTCGTGACGACTTATCTCTATGCTCTGCCCCTCATCGCCCTCGGGGTCGTCGCGGGATTGGCCTTGGGAAGGAAGATCCCCGCGAACAGGTTCAACCGCTTCATCTACGGGATGCTGCTCGTCCTCGGAATCGTCCTGTTGATCAAATCCATTTCCTGAAAAAGAAAAGCGGCCCCGGACGGAGGGAGATCATTCGGTCCAGTAACCCTCGAGTCCGGTCTTGACGCGGACGGACTTCTTGATAAAATGAATCCCATGAACGCAGTCAAGGGACGAGCCTTCGCGGCGGAAGTGGACCCCCGGGCAAAGCCCGGGGCGCTTACCCGCGATGTAAATACGCGGCTGAGTGCGGCGGAAGCGGATCCCCAGACAAAGCCTGGGGCCCCTACCGCCGCCCCGTCCGCCGGCGATGAACGGCGGGCGGAAACGCTGAAAGCCATTTTCTTCTGGGGCGCGCTCTGGGGAATCTGGGAAGCGACCGCCGGGCATGCCGCGCATTTCATCCGCGTTCCTGGCCTTCCCGGTTTCATCATGTTTCCCGCCGCGTTCTTTTTCATGAGCCGGGCGTTCCTCCAGAGCGGCAAACTGACGTCCATCTTCGTGGCGGCCTGTATCGCGGCGAGCATCAAGCTTTTGGATTTTTTTATCCCAGCGCAGAATATCCAGGCCGTCGTCAATCCGGCCCAGGCCATCCTGCTCGAATCCCTGGCCGTGACCGGATTTTACGCCTGTCTCGGCCGCCTTGCGGAAACGCGCCCGCAGAAGATCAAAAGATGAGCAAGCGAGGCCTCATCAAGAAAAAGATCGAATCCACGCCCATGAAACGGCGCAGCTTCCTCGGTTGGAGCTCGTTTTTCGGCGGCTCGGCCCTGGCCACCAAGCTGACGAAAAAATTCAAGCTCGCGGCGCCTCCGAAATCGGCGCCCGCGATCCAGGGCGCCTCTTCCGAACTCAAAATGATCCGGACCGGATGCCCTTCGCATAACTGCGGCGGGCGGTGCCTGCTCAAGGTCTATGTCATGGACGGTCGCATCGTCCGGATCGAAGGCGACGACCGGCCCACCGACGCGATCGAAGATCCCCAGCTCCGGCCGTGCGTCCGCGGCCGCTCCTACCGCCGGCGCCAATATCATCCCGACCGTCTTCAATTCCCGATGAAACGAACGGGCCGGCGCGGCGAGGGCAAATTCGTCCGCATCTCCTGGAACGAAGCGCTGGATAAGGTCGCCTCGGAAATGGAGAGGATCAAGAAAGCCTACGGCAACGCGGCCATCTATGTCCCCTACGGCACGGGAAGCTACAACCAGATCAACGGCCGCCAGACCGCGCAAAGATTATTGAATCTTTTCGGCGGCTCTCTCGGTTTTTACAACAGCTATTCCTGGGCCGCGATTTCCTGCGCGACGCCCTTCGTCTACGGCACGAACGTGACGGGCAACCAGCGCCAGGACTGGCTGAATTCCAAATATATCCTGATGTGGAGCTGGAATCCGTGCGAGATGCGCGACGGGACGAACTCCGAATACATCCTGAAAAAAGCGAGGGAGAAAGGGGCGAAGCTCGTCTGCGTCGACCCTCGCATGACGCTCAGCGCCGTGGCCCTCGCGGACGAATGGGTCCCCATCCGGCCGGGGACGGACGCGGCCATGATGTCGGCCATGGCCCACGTCATGATCAGCGAAAAGCTCTATGACACCGGCTTCGTCAAGACGCACTGCGTCGGTTTCGACGAAACGCAGATGCCCCCCGGAGCCGAAGGCGCGGAAAGCTACAAAGATTACATTTTAGGGACCCGCGACGGCATCCCCAAAACGCCCGAATGGGCGGAAGCCATTTGCGGCGTCCCGAAAAGCACGATTGCCCGAATCGCCCGCGAATACGCCACGTCGAAGCCGGCCGTCCTCTATCAAGGTTACGGTATGCAGCGCCGCGCCTACGGCGAGCAGGTCGTCCGCGCCGGCTGCGTCCTGGCCGCCATCACCGGCAACGTTGGCGTCCCCGGAGGATGGGCGGGCGGCATCGCCCTCCAGGCTCCCGCCGGCGGCGCGGCCTGGATCGTCTTCCCGACCGGCGAGAATCCAGTCAAGGCCCAAATTCCCTCTTTCCTGTGGTCGGAGGCGGTTGTCCGCGGCAAGGACATGGGGCCGGCCGACGGCGTGGTCGGCGCGCCGAAGCTCGGCACGAACATCAAGATGATCTACGCCGTGGCCTGCAACGCGCTCATCAACCAGCACGCCAATATCAACCGGACGGCCCGCATCCTCCAGGACGAAAGCCTCGTGGAATCGCTGATCGTCCAGGACAATTTTTTGACGCCGACCGGCCGCTTCGCCGATATTCTTCTTCCCGCCTGCACCCAGTTCGAGACCTGGGGAATCACCGACGGCTGGAAGTACGGCGACGAAGTCATCCTCATGCCGAAGATCGTGGAGCCTCCGTTCGAGACGAAGAGCGACTACCAAATTTGCGCGGAGATCGCCCGGCGGCTGGGGTTATTCGAGGCTTACACCGAGGGCCGGAGCGAGCGCGATTGGGTCGCCTGGGCCGTGGAATATTTTCGCAAAACGCGGTTCCCGGACATCCCGGCGCTCAACGAGTTCGAGACATCGAACATCGGCGTGTACTCCGTCCCCGTGACCAAGCCGGCCGTGGCCTTCACCGATTTTCGCGAGGATCCCGAAAAGAACCCCCTCCCCACTCCGTCCGGAAAGATCGAGATTTTTTCCCAACGCCTCCATGACCTCCATAAACCCGACGCCATTCCGGCCGTGCCGAAATACATCAGGGAATGGGAAAGCCCGTTCGGTCCGGAAGCGAAGACATATCCGCTCCAGGTCATCGGCCATCATTACCTCGCCACCGTCCACTCGACGCTCGACAACGTCGACTGGCTCCGCGAAGCGTGGCCGCAGCGCCTCTTCATCAATCCGATCGACGCCGCGGCGCGCGGCATCGTCAACGGCAATCGGGTCAAGATCTTCAACGACCGGGGCGCGACGATGGTCCGTTGCCGGGTGACGAAGCGGATCATGCCGGGCGTCGTCGCCCTTCCGCAGGGCGCCTGGTGGGACCCCGACGAAAAAGGCGTGGACCGGAGAGGCTCGGTCAACGTCCTGACGTCCGAGCGCTGGACGCCTCTCGCTTTCGGCAACGCCCAGCATACGATCATGGCCCAAGTAGAGAAAGCCTGATGCCGAACCCTTATATCCATCAGTACGCGTTTTTCTTCGACGCGAGCGCCTGCTCCGGCTGCAAGGCCTGTCAGGGCGCCTGCAAGGACAAACACGATCTCCCGGTCGGCGTCCTCTGGCGGCGCGTCTACGAAGTGGCCGGCGGCGGCTGGAAAAAGGCGGGCGGAGTCTGGGTTCCCGATGTCTTCTCCTACAATCTGTCCATGGCCTGCCATCATTGCGCGAACCCGATCTGCGGCGACGCTTGTCCGACCAAGGCCATATTCAAGCGCGACGATGGGATCGTCATCCTCGATACGCAGGCTTGCATCGGATGCCGCTACTGCGAGTGGGCCTGCCCCTATGGCGCGACGCAGTTCGACGCGGCCAAGCGGATCATGTCGAAATGCCACTTCTGCTACGACTATGTCGATGAGGGCAAGCCGCCGGCCTGCGTGGCCGCGTGTCCGATGCGGGCTCTCGATTTTGGCGAGCTCTCAGATCTGAAGCAAAAATACGGCGGGACGGCCGAGATCTTTCCCCTCCCGGACGCCAAGATCACCGAGCCGGCCCTCCTGATCAAGTTGCACAAGGACGCGCCGCGCGCCGGCAAGGACACCGCCGAAGTCGCGAACTGGGAAGAAATCTGAAATGTCCGGAACCGGGGGGAAAGAATGGCCGCTGATCTGTTTCACCCTCCTCTCCCAGACCGCGGTCGGGGCCTTTTGGACATGGGCGGCTTTTTTTCTCGTCATGGGAAACACCGGCGGAGGGGGAGAGTTCGGATTTTTAACCATCCCGGTCCTAACGGCCCTCGGGGCCGTGCTCGGCCTCGCCGCCGCGATCTCATTCTTCCATCTCGGAAAACTGTGGCGGGCCGTTTTTGTCCTGAATAACCTCCGGCGGTCTTGGTTGAGCCGCGAGATCCTCTTCGAGCTGGCTTTTCTCTTCATGATCGCGCTCTTGGCCTTTTTAGAATGGCACGGCGTCGGCCTTCCCTTCGTTATCGGCGGCCTCGTCGCACTCGCGGCCGTCATCGGCTTTTGCTTTCTTTTCAGCATGGCCAAGATCTATATGTTGACCACGGTGCCCGTCTGGCGCGGCCCACACACGATCGCGTCCTTTTTCCTCTCGGCCCTGCTCCTCGGGCCGCTGGCAGCCGCCGCCGGACAAGGCTCGCTCTACAAATATTCGGACAGGACGCATTCCTTTCAGGACATCGCGGCTTTCGTCTCCCTCTCGGCCGTCGTCCTCATCGTTCTGATGATTTTGTTCCTCACTCCCCGCGTCGGTTTTCTCGGCGCCCGAAAGACCACGCTTCTCGAATATCCCGCCGACCGGATGTATCCGTATCTCGCCTTCAGGATCCTGTTCCTTGGAGCGGCCACGCTCTTTCTTGTTGCGTTCCATAAAAAACAGGAAATCGGCCGGCTGATAAGCTTCGCCCTCGCCAGCGCGGTCGCGGCCGAGGTGTTGGGCCGCCGTCTTTTTTACGCGATCTACAGCCGGGTCGGGGTTTGAAAGATGGCCAAAGTCGGAGCCGTGAACGTCATCAGCGATGTCAACGCCCGTTTTCCCGGCCTGACGGCGAAAATTAAAGGCTTCATCGAAAAAGCGGAGCGGGAGTTCTCCGGAAAGCCGGAGCCGCAGAAAAGCTTTCTCTGGGAACATACGACCCATGTCGCCTCGATCTGTCACGGGCTGGCGCGCGCCGAAGGACGGGATCCCGTGATTCCGGCCGTCGCCGCCCTTTTCCACGATGCCGGGAAATTCGCCGGCGGCGGATATCACGAAGGCCATCGGACGGAAGAGGAAGAGGCGGCGAAGATCGCAGAGAGAATTCTGCGCGACTCCGGGATGACGGCCAAGGACAGGCAACGGGTCACGGCCGGGCTTCGCCGGCTCTATCATCCGGGCGCGCGGAAAAATTTCATCGCCGACGCCGTCCACGACGCCGATTTCCTCTCGAAATTCGGAGCCCTCGGCATCGCCAATTTTTTCATCAAGTCCACGCTCCGCGGCAAAACCCTCCGGGACGCGATCATGAATCAACTGAGCAAGGAGCTCACGTACGCGGTCTGCCTGCCTTTCAATATGCGAACCCTCGCCGGCCGACGCCTGGCCGGGAAAAAAGCCAAGGATACGATGACGTTTTTTCGTTCGCTGCTGGGAGAACTCAAGCAAGCGGGGATCGCCGACTTCACGATCAAGAAGCTTCAAATCAAGGGACGAGCCTTCGCGGCGGAACTTGATCCCCGGGCAAAGCCCGGGGCACTCACCCGCGAGGTAAATACGCGGCTTAGTGCGGCGGAAGCTGATCCCCAGACAAAACCTGGGGCCCCAGCCGCCGCCCCGTCCGCCGTCGCGACGACCTCTCCTCCCCGTCGATCCGTCGGGATCCGGCTGGCCGTCCCCCGCTTTTGCGGAGTCTGCGGCGGCCGATGGAAGATCTCGATCAAAACGGAGCCGGGAATCAAATGCGAAAAGCTCGAGGCCGGCATCGTTTGCGCCCGTTGCGGCGCCGCTTCGAGCTTCTCCTTTTGTCTTCCGGAAATTCGGGGAATGCAATGAAGGATGGGGCTTGTGTCTCCCTTTTTCATTATTTATAATCGTGGTTCGCGCGGGAGCGAATTCTCCCCTTAAAGGAGGTCCTTCATGAATCTCGACGCCGACGAAAAAATCCTGGCCTTGTTCAAAGACTCCGACTCCCTGCTCCAGGGACATTTCAAACTGACATCGGGCAAGCACTCGGAATGGTATTTCGAGAAGATCCGCCTCATTGAAAAACCCGCCGCCCTCGAAAAGATCGTCGACCGGCTCGTCGAAAAGATCCGCGCGGAAAAGACGAATTTCGACTACGTGGTCTCACCGGCCTACGGGGCCATCGCTATCGGCTTCCTGGCCGCGCTCAAGCTCGGAAAAAAGTTCGCCTTCACCCAGCGCGTGGACGAAAAAATGTCGTTTCGCTCGGGATTCACGGACATCGACGGCTCCCGGGCGATCATCGTCGAGGATATCCTGACGACCGGCGGTTCGCTCAACGAAGTCGTGGACTGCTTGAAACGGCACAACGTGGGGGTGGCCGGGATCGCTGTGCTCGTGGACCGGACCGCGGGCGAAGTTCTCATCGAAGGCCGGCCGGTGAGCAGTCTCCTGGCCTTGAAGGTCGAGGCGTTCGACGCCGAGGCCTGTCCCCTCTGCAAAAAAGGCATTCCCCTGACGAAGCCGGGCGCCTCGGATAAAAAAGTCTGATCCGGCGCGCCGAGAGCCACTCTTCAGAAAGATCGGAGGACGATATGATCAAGATCAAACGTCATCGGCCCGGTCGCATAGCGATCGTCGCGGCCTCCTTATTCGTTTTTTGGGCCACGGTTCCCCTGCGCGGGCAATTGATCGAAGACGAGCGGAACACGATCGACATCGTCAAGCGGACGAAGAACAGCGTCGTGTTCATCACGAACATCCAACTGGTCCGGGACTGGTACTTCAATGAAACGAAGGTCCCCAAGGGCAGCGGTTCGGGATTCATCTGGGACGATCAGGGCCGCATCGTGACGAATTTTCACGTCATCGCGGACGGCATCGAGTTCAGCGTCACGCTGCCCAACCATGAACAGCGCTCGGCCAAGGTGGTCGGCAAGGACGAAAAAAAGGACATCGCCGTTCTCCAGATCCAGGGGGACCTGAAGAGCCTTTCCCCGATCACAGTCGGCGTCTCCAAGGACCTCGAGGTCGGCCAGAAGGTCATCGCCATCGGCAATCCATTCGGTTTCGATCACACCGTCACTGTGGGCATCGTCAGCGCCCTGGGCCGGCAGATCGTCGGCGCGGGCGACGTCACCATCCGCGACATGATCCAGACCGATGCTTCGATCAACCCCGGCAATTCAGGCGGCCCGCTGCTGAATTCGAGCGGCGAGCTCATCGGCATGAACACCATGCTCGTCTCTCCTTCGGGAGCCTCGAGCGGCGTCGGGTTCGCCGTTCCCGTGGACGCGATCAAGAAGATCGTGCCCGAAATCATCCGCTACGGCAAGGTCATCCGGCCGGACCTGCCCATGACCTTGCTTTCGGATGCCTACGCCCGGCGATTCAATATCGAGGGCAACGGCGTGGTTATCGTCGAAGTTCAGACCGGAAGCGAGGCCGCCAGGGCGGGTTTGAACGGGCTCAGCCGGGACCGCCGCAACAATCTGTATCTCGTCGACGTCATCACCGCCGTCGACCTCATCAAGGTCAAGTCTTACGACGATCTCTACAATACTCTGGAAAATTATAAGATCGGCGACGTCGTCACGCTGACCGTCAAGCGGGACGGCAATGAACGCAAGGTCCGCATCACGCTCATCAAGAGCGACTGAACACAGCGCCTATCAAAATCTCTCACGAAGGAGGAACGCTCATTTGAACGCAAATCCGAGTCCGGGGACGGCCCTGATCACCGGCGCGTCGAGCGGCCTGGGAGAGTCATTCGCGCGCCGGTTGGCGAAACAAGGGAACAATCTGATCCTCGTCGCCCGCCGGGAAGACCGATTGCGGGCCCTGGCGGACGCATTGCGGAAGGAGCACCACATTCAGGCGGAGGTCCTGTCCGCCGATCTTTCCGACGACGCCGGAATCAAGCGGGTCGAGGAATGGATCCGGTCCCGGACCGATCTGACGCTCCTCGTCAACAACGCCGGATTCGGGGCCTGCGGCAGGTTCGACCGCGTCGATATCGAAAAACAGACGGCCATGATCCACGTCCACATCATCGCCACGGCCCGGCTGATCCGGGTCGCCCTCCCCTCCATGGTCGAGAGGAAAAAGGGCGCGATCATCAACGTCGCCTCCGTCGCCGCTTTCGCCATAGCGCCGCGCAGCGCCATGTACGGATCGACGAAAGCCTGGGAGGTCGCCTTTTCAAGAGCCCTCGCCCAAGACCTGCGGGGGACGGGCATCCGCGTCCAGGTCCTTTGCCCCGGCTTCACGGTCACCGAATTTCACGACGCGCCCGATATGAAGGATTTCGAGCGCTCGTCGATTCCGAAGTTCATGTGGATGTCGGCGGACGACGTTGTCGCCGTCTCGTTGAACGCGTTGAAACGAAAGAAGGTCGTGATCATCCCGGGTTTCGGGAATAAAATTCTCGCGGCCGCGGCCCGATTGCCCTTTGCCGCGGCTTTTTCCGGCTTTTTCCTCCGAAAGCGCCGATAAACGGCAAATTAACCCAAGGGGAGACGCCCTCGCGGGTCTCTCTTCCATTGACGAATTTCTTGACTTCCCCCTGTGGAAATCTTATAGTCCGAATATGAAAAAATTCCTCACCCTGGCCTTCGTTCTTGCGCTCGCTTGCGCGGCTTCGGCCCAGACATGGTTCAAGGGAACCCTGGACCAAGCGGCGTCCAAAGCCAAAAGCGATCACAAGCTGGTCCTCGTCGATTTTTACTCCTACACCTGAGGGAGCTGCAAACTGCTGGGTCAGCAGTTTTACGAAAATCCCAAGTTCAGAGACTTCCTCGAAAAGAATTTCGTCCTCTTCCGGGCCATTGTCCAAGAGCCGGCCGGCGACGCCGTCTTCAAGAAATTCGGCATTCGCGCCACGCCGACGATCATGCTTCTCGACGGGGACGGCGCCGAAGTCGATTGGGTCGTCGGCTACGCTCCTCCCCCCGAGAAATTCGAGGACAAGCTCGGGCAGATGGTGGCCGGCAACGAGACGTTCAAGTCCCTGTCCGCCGCTTATGCCAAGAATCCCAAGGACGTCCCGACCGTCTTCAAGCTGGCGCGGAAATGGAGCGACCGTTACGACGAAGCCAAAGCCGCGGTGAAATATAAAGAGGTTCTCGCCCTCGATCCCCTGGGCCAAGCCGGCACCTACACCCAGGAATATTCGAAGATCACCGCGTCTTACACCGAGTTTGCCGAATTCTCGATCGCGACGGCCAATCTGAACGGGCAGAAGCCGGACATGGCTCCGGTCAAGGCCTTCATCGTGAAACACGCGAACAGCAAGCTGGTGAAACAGGCCTATAGTCGGATGAGTTATTATTACGGCTATCAGGCGCCCAAAGATGAGGCCGCCAAATTTTTCGAGGAATACGCGGGGAAATATCCGAACGATCCGATGGTCCTGTTTAGCTGGTTGTCCCGCATCGTCAGGGACAAGGAACCTCTCGACAAGGGCATCCAGCTCGCCGAGAAGATCGAGGAGATGACGGATTTCAACCCCAGCGCGAGCATCAACAATCTCCTGGCTCAGATCTACAACCTCAAAGGCGATAAAGCCAAGGTCGAAGAGCTCTACGGCAAGAGCTTCATGGAGAACGAGCTCTCCAGCATGGGCTACAGTCTCGTCGCCTATGCCAATTACTGGCTGGGGCAGAACGCCAACCAGGACAGCGCCGTGGCCATGGCCGAGACGGCCCTGAAACTCGAACCCGAAAACTCCTACTTCCTCCAGCAGGCCGCCAACGCCTACATCAAGACGGGCAAAGAGGAGAAGGCCCTGGTCGTCTTCGGCCCGGCCTATGCCAGGAAGAACGCGTCGGACGGCACCGCCCTCTACAGCTACGCCGGCTTCTGGTCCAGGCAAGGCAAGAACCTGGACGACGCTCTCGCCGCGGCCAAAAAGGCCGTCGAGATGATGCCTCAAACTTATTACATGTGGTCCACGCTCGCGGACGTCCATCTGAAAATGAAGAATTATCCCGAGGCTATCAAGGCCGCGGAAAAAGCGGTCGAGGTCGCCGAAGGGACGGCCAAGGACGCGATGAAGAAAAAAGTCGACCAGATCAAAGCCGCGGAGAAAGAGAAGAAATAGAGAAGAAATAGCCTATATCGCGGTGCTTCTCTCGCGTTCATTTCGCAAAAGGGAAATAAGAGCCTCCCGCCGTGACGGGAGAAGGGAAATTTTGCCGGGCTATTATAGTCAACATCTGGCGGCTGAACGTCTCAAGGCCTGTTATGATCTGGCTCCGCCAAGAACAAAACAATACCTCGAGGCCGAGATTTCCCATGTTCTCGGCAAAGTCTCGAGCGAACATGTCGTGCTGGAAATGGGCTGCGGCTATGGAAGGATCATCGACAGACTCAAAGGCGCGGTGAAAGCCGTCGCGGGCATAGACACTTCGTCCGAAAGCTTGCTCATGGCGAGGGATTTCCTTGGCTCCGCCGCTTCCATCCGGCTGGCCAGAATGAATGCCGTTTGCCTGGGCTTTCATGACCGGGTTTTCGACGTCACGCTCTGCCTTCAGAATGGCATATCGGCTTTCGCGGTCGACAAGGCGCGACTGTTTCAAGAAGCCATTCGAGCGACAAAACCGGGCGGCCTCGTCCTCTTTTCGAGCTACTCCGCCCGATTCTGGCCCCACCGATTGGAATGGTTCGAGGCGCAGTCCGCGCACGGCCTTATCGGTCCGATCGATTATGAGAGGACAAAAGACGGCCAGATCGTATGCAAAGACGGTTTCAGCGCCACGACGCTTTCGGCCGGGGACTTTCAGTCGCTGGCGGCTCAGGCCGGGCAAGTGCCGACCATCGTCGAAGTCGACGGTTCAAGCCTCTTTTGCGAGATGAGGGTGAAATGAATCGAGCCCGACGCTCAAATATCAATGGGCAAAAAACTATGACCCTCTTTGACTTCGACGACAAAAACAAACAGATGGTCATGGTTTTTTCCATTGACAGCGGCGGGGACGAAAGATTATATTTCCCCTAGAGGTGCGCATGAAAAAAATTCTCACCCTGTCTTTCGTGCTTGCGCTCGCCTCCTTGGCCTCGGCCCAGAACTGGTTCAAGGGAACGCTGGATGAGGCGACGGCCAAGGCCAAGGGCGATCACAAGCTGGTCCTTCTCGACTTCAACTCCTATACCTGAGGGGGCTGCAAACTGCTCGGTGAGCAGTTCCTCGAAAACCCCAAATTCCAAGATTTCTTAACCAAGAATTTCGTCCTTTACCAGGCCACCATCCAAGAGCCGGCCGGCGACGCGATCTTCAAGAAGTTCGCCATCCGCGCCACACCGACGGTCATGGTCCTCGATGGGGACGGGTCCGAGGTCGACTGGGTCGTCGGCTACGACCCTCCGGCCGAGAAATTCCAGGAGAGGATCGGACAAATGACGGCCGGCGTAGACACCTTCAAGTCCCTGTCCGCCGCCTATGCCAAGAACCCCAAGGACGAGGCGACCATTTTCAAGCTGGCCCAAAAATGGAGTGACCGCTACAACGACGCGAAATCCCAGGAAAAATACAAAGAGATCCTGGCGCTCGATCCCGATGGAAAGCTGGGCACGACGGAATTCCAAAAAGAGAAAGTTTCCTATACCGAATATGCCGAATATAATTTGGGCCTCGGCACCCTGCGCGCTCGGCCGCCCGTTCCCGCGTCGATCCTGGCCTTCATCAAGAAATACCCCGAGAGCTCCATGGTCAAGGAGGCCTTTCGGAACCTGGCCTCCGCCTATTTCGGCCGCACGGCGCCGAAGGACGAAGCCGTCAAATTCTTCGAGGAATACACGGCCCGCTACGCTCAGGATCCCCTGGTCCTCGGTGCCTACGTGAGACGCATCATCCAGGACAAGGACAACCTGGATAAAGGCCTCGTGCTCGCGCAGAAAGCCGTCGATCTCGCCCAGGGCGGCGCAAAGATCCCCATGCTCCAGAGCCTGGCCCAGGTCCATCTCCTCAAGGGAGACAAGGCCAAAGCCGCGGAAACAGCTGAGAAGATCGTGGCGTTGGACGCTGAGGGAATAAGCGCCATGATGACGATGGCGCCGGAAGGAGCGCCTTCCGGACCTGTTTTCGCGAATCTCATGAACGCCGCCCGGATCTTCGTCGAAGCCGACAAGCTTGACCGGGCTCTCGCGGTCTTCGGCCCGGATTTCCTGAAGAAGAACCTGGCCAAAGCCGACGCGGTTTCCAGGTATGCCTCGTTCTGGTCGAGCCAAAACAAGAACCTGGAGAGCGCCCTGGAAGCGGCAAAGAAAGCCGTCGAGTTGACACCGGACGCCTTTGCCGTCTGGAACACGCTGAGCCAGGTCCATCTAAAAATGAAAAACTACGACGAGGCGATCAAAGCGGCCCAGAAGGCCGTCGACGTCGCTCCCACGGAACAACTGAAGGAAAGGTTCAGAAAGCAGATCGAGCAGATCAAGGCGGAGAAGGAAAAAAAGTAAGCGATTTTTGATGAAGGGGACAATCTGGGGTGTCCCCTTTTTTTTGCCTTTTTTCCCTTTTTAAAATGGGAAAGAGGGGGATTTCATTCAGCGCGAAAGCGTGATCGAGCCGTTGGTCGTTCTGAGATTGATCTCCGGCCCGCCGCTCCCGAGCGTGCCTTCCACCGTTTTACGCGATTGGATGAGGCCCTTGATCGTGATCGGGAAATCCGTCTGGATATGACCGTTGGTCGAATGCGCCTTCAAAACGGCATTCAGATCTCCCGAGATCTTCAACGTGATCGAGCCGTTGGTCGTCCTGGCCATGATGCCGGCTTCGAACGCCCGGACATCGATATGAATGCTCCCGTTGGTCGTCCCCGCGTCGATGGGACCTTTGGCGTTCACGACATGGACATCGCCGTTGGTCGTATGAGCCGTGCATCGGCCGGATGTGGTTTCGAGCTTGATGTCGCCGTTCGTGGTCCCGGCGCTGGCCTCGCCGTAACGGCCCGTGATCTCGACGTCGCCGTTGGTCGAGCGGACATTCTCCAACCGGACGCCCTCTGGGACCTTGATCTCGTAGTTGACATCGACTCGGATATCCCGGAAAAGGGACCAATCATAGATCGTATCCACCGCGACGGCGTCGCCGGAGGCCGTGACCTCGATCTTGACCCGGTCAAGATCCTCTTTGCGCCGTTTGGCGATTTTCACGGCTTTGATCTCGACCTCGCTCCGCGTCCATGTGGAGACGATGACGATGCCGTTCGTGTTCTTTAGGCTGAAACGCCCGGCGGCCGAAAGAGGAAGCGTTTTCTCGAATTTTTCCTGATCTTCGCCGGCGGCGAGACCGGCCGCGCCGACCGTCAAGACGGCCGCTCCGGCCATGAGGGCCAAGAATAAAAGCAACGCGGATAAGGATTTTTTCATTTTCATCTTCTCCTCCATCATTGGCATTCAATCCTAAAGACGATGAGGAGACGGAAAAGGTTGCCTGGTTCGGGCCGTTTAAAGCGTCCAGCTTATGCCCGCGCCAATGCTTCCGCCGAATGAGGCCCGTCCATATTCGATGGTGATCGTGATAAAACCGGCTTTTTCATCGCAAAAAAAGCCGACGGCCAACGGTCCTCCATAATTCCACAAAATCTCTTTGCTGAGAATGAGGCTCATCGCTTTCAACATGGGAGAATCCTGGGACGGTTGGTCCTTGAAGATCTCGAGCCTGAACTTGTAGGTCTTCTCCTTGTCGTTGATCTCGACCGGGGCCACAAAAATCGAGTATTCCTTCCCGTTCAGCTTTATCGTGCAAGAGGTCTTCGGCTGGCTTTGTTTCAGCTCATTCCAATTTTCAGCGGCCATCCTGACCTCACCGGCTTCCTTTTCGGCGGTGAGCGACGGGAGCCTGAAGAATTTTCTGAGGTTCTCGAGCTGCCGGGCGGCCGTTTTTCCCAGTCCGTCGTCTCCGTTTCGGGCGAACAGAACGATCTCCGGTTCGCCGCTCTTTCCCGGGACGCTTTCGCCCGCGGCCGGCGTCATGAAAAGACGGGTCTTGAATTGAAGCGAAATTTCGCTTTTCCCCTCGGACGGCGGATTTTGCCCGATCAATGAACCTGCCCCGAAGGCGAGGCCGGTTAGCCACGCTAAAACCAGGATTTTTTTGCTCGCTCTCATGTTTGTCCTCCCGCTTGATATACAAATGAGAGCGAGAATTATTCCCGGGACCGGAATGAAAGCCTATAAATTCTCGAAGATTTCTTTACGCGTTCGCCTCCGCTAAGCCCCGACTTAAAAGGCAGGGACGAGAAGCGAGGCTCAGGGTTAACCCCGACAAGCCCCGGCATTCATGCCGGGGGCACTCACCCGCGGTGTAAATACGCGGCTGAGTGCGGCGGAAGCGGATCCCCAGACAAAGCCTGGGGCCCCTGCCGCCGTCAAGGGGTTTACTTCGATTCTTCCTTGATCACTTCGCCGTAGACCGCGACCTGGTCCTTGATCTTCTCGTAGTCGCCGACGATAAAGATCGTCATGTCCCCGCCGCGCAGGCGATCGGCGACGATTTTCTGGATTTCGGCCGGCGTGACCTTGAAGACGTTCCGGATATAGGTGCTCAGATAGTCCTTGCCCAACTCGTTCAGTCTCAGGTAATTCAGGATGCCGATGATTCCGTTCGGCGTCGAGTTTTGCAGGATGAACGTTCCTGAAAACAGGTTCTTGATGCCCTTGAGCTCGGCCTCGGCAGGGGCCTCGTTCTTCAGACGGTCGATCTCGAAAAAGATTTCCTTTAGCGCGGCGCCCGTGACGTTCGTCGCGACGTCGGCCTGTTCGTACCAGCAGGCGTCCTTGTAGCGCCGGATGATGGCGCTGGTGGGCGAATAGGTGTAGCCCTTGTTCTCACGGATGTTGCTCGTGATGCGCGAGGCAAAAGCTCCGCCGAGAAGCGTATCCGCCACTTCGAGGGCGATGAAATCCTCGTGGGCCGGCGGGATGACCGGCAGGCCGAGGAGGATGGTCGACTGCACCGAGCCCGGCCTGTCGAGGACATGGACTTTTCGGGCCGACTTCGGCGCCGGGACATTCGTCACCATCTCATTTCCCGCTTTCCAGTCTTTCAATGCCTCCCGGATCGCCTGTTCCGCTTTCCGCTCGTCGAAGACGCCCGCGATATAGAGATGGGTCCGCCGGGCGCCGTAGTTTTCCGCGTAAAATTTCTTGATCGTCGCGATCGTATAGCTCTGGATCCGGCTTTCCGACGGAAACGTCCGGCCGTAGGGATGGTCGCCGTAAAGGACGTGGAAAAAGCCGTCGCTGGCCAGCGAGGAGGGCTCGGATTTCGCGAGCGCGAGCCGGCGGAGATAGTTCGCCCGGATGCGCCCGAGCTCGGACTCCGGGAATTTGGGATTCTTCAGCATGTCCGCCAGCAGGCTCAGAAAATCCGGCACGAATTCGGAAAGCACGGTGCCGCTGAGACTGGACGTGTCGCTGCCCGCGCCCGCCGAAATCTCGCCGCCCATCGAGGCGGACGCCTCGGCGATTTCTTTCGCCGTGCGGGCCACGGTCCCTTCCTTGAGGAAATCAGCCGCCATGTCGGCGATCCAGACTTGGTCCGGGGCCTCATTGATGCTTCCGGCCCGGATGACAAACCTAATGCTCGCTTTGGGCACGCTCCCGTACCGGATCATGGAAACGCCCAGGCCATTCTCGAGGGTGAACGTTTTGACTTCAGGGATCTTGAAATCTCTGGGCTTTCCCCCTTCGGGCGGCGCGGCCTTGCGGGGCGAACAAGCGAACAGCGTCAAGGCCATGACGATCACGGCCCCTCCGGCGATGCGATGGATTTTCATGGTTGCCTTCCTCACTTTCCCGCCGCCTTCGTCTTCAGAATGACGACCGTCCTGTTCGAAGGCCGCAAATACTCCCGGGCCGTGCTTTGGATCAGCTCGGGCGTGACTTTTTTGAATTCGCCTTCGAGGGAATTCATCGTCTCCGGCTTGTCGTCGAACAAGGCGTAGCTGGCCAGCAGGTTGACCCGGCCTAAGCCGAAGGACCCGCCCAGCGCGTCATAGAAACCGGACCTGAATTTGATGAGGGCCCTGTCCAGGACGGCCTTGTCCACCGGCCTGGAGCGGAGCGATTCGATCTCGCCCTCGACCAGGGCGATGATCGCCTCGGGCGTGACGCCCGCATCGTGAATCAGGGAGGCCGACCAGAGCATGGGACCGTTATAATCGAACATATCGCCGAGATCTGCGTTGACCCCGCCGGAGACGGAATCCGTGATTCCTTTCTCCTGGACGAGCTTCTGGTGGAACCGGCTGTCTTCCCCCTGGAGCAGGATCTGGTCGATCAGCCCCATGGCGAAGTAGGCGGGCGTGCCCCGCTCGGGCATATGATAGCCGAAAGCCAGGGCCGGCTTATTGGCCAGCGGATCGACACGCTCTTTTCGTTTCTCCTGTTCCTGCCGCGGTTCCCTGATGTCCGGAAGCGGAGGGAGCGCGGAGGCCGGGATCTTCGCGAAATATTTTTTGATCAGGACCAAAGCCCCGGCCGGCTCAAAGTCGCCCGCCACGATCAGGACGGCGTTGTTCGGGGCGTAATAAGTCTTGAAGAAATTCCGGACATCGGCCAAATTGGCCGCCTCGATGTCCTTCACGTCGCCGTAGAAATTATGGGCGTTGAACCAATTCACGTTGGCCGCCTGCGGCAGGTCGAGCCAGGGGAATCCTCCATAGGGCTGGTTCTGGACGTTGACCTTGACCTCGTTGACGACGACGCCTTGCTGGTTCTTCAGGTTCTCTTCGGTGATGGCCAGGCCCCGCATCCGGTCGGCCTCGGCCCAGAGAACGGTCTCCAGGAAGTGGGCGGGGACGATCTCGTAGTAGTCCGTGAAATCGAAGCGCGTCGAGCCGTTGAGCGTCCCTCCGTTCCCTTCGATGAGCTTGATGAACTCCATCTTTCCCAGGTTCTCGGAGCCCTGGAACATCATATGCTCGAAAAGATGGGCGAACCCCGTCCGGTCCCTGGGTTCGATCCGGAACCCGATTTTATAATAGACGGCCACCGTGACGATGGGCGCGGTCTTGTCCACGGACAGGACGACTTTCAGGCCGTTGTCGAGCTTGTGGTATTCGACGGGATAATCAAGGGCGGACACCCCGGCCGCGAGAGCCGTCAAGGCCAGGAAAACCGAAAGGATCCGGAAAACGACAAATCGGCGGTGAATGGTCAAAGGGACCTCCTTTCTGCCACCTGGATTTTTCTCCCGCCCATTATATAATAGGAATAAAGTTATCTCTAATGCGCGAACGATTACGGCCGGAAAAACGGACTTCCCCGAAAAAAAGAATTTCGACCGCCGCGCTTTTCGATGACGTCAGGAAAGAAGCCCGGAATTATTTTCCCGCCGCGCGGGGAAGCCACGACTGGGACCATACCGAGCGGGTCTTGCGCCTTTGCCTCAGGATCGGGAAAAAAGAAAACGCGGACCTCGAAATTCTGGAACTCGCCGCGGTCCTCCACGACATCGGCCGCCCGGAAGAAGACCGGACGAGCGGAAAAGTCTGCCATTCGGAAGCCGGCGCGGCCCTGGCCAGGAAAATCCTCGCGGCGCACGGCGTCGAAGATGAAAAAATCGCCCGAGTCGTCCACTGCATCGAAACCCACCGGTTCCGCAAAAAAACCGTCCCCGCGACCAAAGAGGCCAAGATCCTATTCGACGCCGACAAGTTGGATTCCATCGGCGCCGTGGGTATCGGACGAGCCTTCCTTTTCGCCGGAGAGGTCGGCGCCCGTCTCCACAACAAGGATCGCGACCTTTCGAAAACGCTGCCCTATACCAGGGAGGACACGGCGTTCCGGGAATTTATGGTCAAGCTGCGCTGGATCAAAGACAGGATGCACACGGCCGAAGGCCGGCGCATCGCCGCGGAGCGCCACAAGTTCATGGTCGATTTTTTCGATCGGCTGAACAAAGAGACCGACGGCGCGCTATAAGACGGGATACCGGAAGGCCGGCCTTCACGTCCTATGAACGAGCGACGTCGCGGCCTGTGCCTGGGGCATGACGATCATTTCGCTGATGTTGACGTGGGCCGGCCGCGTGGCGCAGAAAACGACGGCGTCGGCGACATCGTCGGGCGTCAGGGGCTGGAAGCCCTGATATGTTTTGGCCGCCCGCTCGCCATCGCCGTGGAAGCGGACGAGGCTGAATTCCGTCGAAACCATGCCGGGGTCCACCGTGCTCACGCGCAGGGGCGTCCCCGACAGATCCAGCCGCAGTCCCCGGGACAGGGCGTTCACGGCGAATTTCGTGGCGCAATAGACGTTCCCGCCGGGATAGACTTCGTGCCCGGCAATGGACCCGATGTTGATGACGTGGCCGCCGCCGCGCTTGACCATCCCGGGAATGACCGCCCGGCTCACGTAGAGAAGCCCCTTGACGTTCGTGTCGATCATCTCTTCCCAGTCGCCAATCTTCCCTTCATGCAGCTTATCCAGTCCCCGGCTCAGGCCGGCGTTGTTAATCAGGACATCGACGGCGGTCCACTCCGCGGGAAGGCCGGTAAATGCGCGCTCCACCGCGGCCTGGTCCCGGACGTCGAGCTGAATGACGCGCGACGGAACGCCGTGATCGGACGTGAGCTCCGCGGACAGCTTTTTCAGGCGCTCCAGCCGGCGGGCCGCCATGAGGATTTTGGCGCCCTCGCGGGCGAAAGCGCGGGCGCAGGCCTGCCCGATGCCCGAGCTCGCGCCGGTGATGAAGACGATATTATCGCGAAGAGAAAGCATGTTCGGCCTCCTTGAATTCGTCCATGAAGGGAAGTCACAGGATAGAATGAGGCGGGAGCCAAGTCAAGGCTCGGGGCAGAGAGCCGTCGGCACGCCGGTTTCCCCGGCGAGGAAACCGGCTCTGGCGTCGGCTCGCTCCCCGCTGCGCTCGCGCAGCGGGACCATGCCCGCTCGCCTCCTTATGGCCTCCTCGCCCTCTGCCCCTTCGCCATAAATAATAAAGCGGGTCCGTGCCCGCTCGCCGCGGCCTCTTAGGCCCCGGGTTTTGCCTGGGGATCCAATTCCGCCGTACTCGCTCGTGGATATAAGCTACGGGCGAGTGGCAAGCTCTTGGCTCATCCCTTGACTCCGCGTTCGCGCGCGCTTGACTCCAGTTCCTAAGAGATATATTTTTCCCCTATGAATCTCCGAATGCGCCGTTTCAGCCTCCTCTGTTCTCTTTTTCTTTTGGCCGGGACCCTCGCTCCGGCGCCTGCCGAGCGCCAATCTCAATCGTCTCCGCCGAAGGAAAGCCGGAAAAGCGAAGCGCTCGCGCCGGGCATCGAGCATCTTGAAATTCTCCGGGGCGACTTCGCCTCGGAGCCAGGGACCGACCGCTGGATCATCAACGTCCTCGTTGTCGAGCCGAAGAGCGGCCGGCTGACTCTGGCGCGGGCGTTGGATGAAGTCGTGGGCGCGGAGACGACGAGCTCGCTCGCGATCCGCCACGGCGCCCTCGCCGCCGTGAACGGCGGCTATTTTCGGACGACCGGGACCTACCGCGGCGAGCCGGTCGGGATGCTCGAGCTCGACGGAAAAGTCCTGAGCGAGCCGAGCCTCCCCCGCTCGGAGCTCGCCATCACGAACGCGGGAGGCGCCGTCCGCATCGCCGTCGCGCAAATCGGCGTCAAGACCGAGATCGTCGCGGACGGCCGGGAGACGCACGCGGCGGACGGCATCAACCGCCCCCGCGAAGAAAACGAGATGATCCTCTTCACGCCGGAATTCCATCGCACGACGCTGACCGATCCCGGCGGCATCGAGATCATCGTCGAGCGCGGACGGGTGACCGCCGCGTTCGACGGCGAGGGCAGCCGGCCGATCCCTTCCGAAGGCTACGTTCTCTCAGCCGCGGGAGCGGCCGGCCGATGGGCGCGAGAACATCTTCGCTTCGGCGCCCGCGTCGAGGTCCGGACCGAAATCACGTCCCATCCTCCGCTGCCGTTCGCTCCCGAATTCATCATCGGAGGAGGGCCGCTCCTCGTGGCGGCGGGGCGGTCCCTGGCTGCGGCCGCGGCGAACGCCGAACAATTCAAGGCTGATTTCAGCCGGGCCCGCCATCCGCGGACGGCGGTCGGGGTCCGGGCGGAAGGTTCCCTGGTCTTCGTCACGGTCGATGGCCGCCAGCCGAAGAAGAGCGTCGGGATGACCGTCGACGAGCTCGCGGGCCTGATGCTCGAGCTCGGCTGCGTCGACGCCATCAACCTCGACGGCGGCGGTTCGACGACGATGGTCGTCAAAGGCAGAGTCGTCAACAACCCCTCCGACACGACGGGCGAGCGGCCGGTGAGCGACGCCTTGCTTATTTTCCGGCGATGGACGTGAGGATTTGGCCCAATCCGGTCTAGCCCTAGGCCGCCGGGCTCAGGCCGGTCAGCCCCCTTTTAGGGGTTCTCGGTCGCGGCCCGTTGTCCCATTTCTTGGAGGGTCTTGGAGATTTCGATGAAATGCTCGATCACTTCCGGGTCGAACTGCGTCCCGGAACAGCGGATAATCTCCTTGACCGCGGCGTTGTGGGTTTCCGCGTTCCGGTAGGGCCGATCCGAGGTGATGGCGTCATAGGTATCCGCGACGGCCATGATCCGGTCCCCGACCGGTATTTCCTGCCCCTTCAGCTTGTCCGGATATCCGCTGCCGTCGTAGCGTTCGTGGTGGTGGCGGACCAGCGTCATGATCTGCTGCAATTCGACGACGGGCTTGAGGATCGTCGCGCCGACGACCGGATGGTTGCGGATCTGAGCGAACTCCTCGTCGGTCAGCTTGGCCTTTTTGTTGAGAATCCGCTCCGAGATGGCAATTTTCCCGACATCGTGAAGGACCGCCGCCAGCTCCAGATCTTCGAGCTCCCGCTCTTGGAGCCCCATTTTCTTGGCGATCTTGAGGGAAATCTCCGTCACCCGGGAGGAATGGTCGCGCGTGTACTTGTCCTTGGCATCGAGCGCCGAGACCAGCGACTTGACCATCGACAGAAACAGTGTCCTCTGCCGTTCCACGAGGTCCTGGGTCCGCATCTTGAGATTCTGGTTGACGAGGGCGAGATCCGCCTCCGCTTTACGCATGCGCAGAAGCGACCGGATCCTTGCCTTCAACTCGACGGAATCGAAGGGCTTGGGAAGATAATCGTCCGCCCCGGACTCGATCCCCTCGGCGAGCATTTCGGCGCCGGACCTGGCTGTGACCAGGATGACGGGAATGTGCTTCAGCGCGTCATCTTCCTTGACCCTCCGGCAGAACGCATGACCGTCCATGCCGGGCATCATCACGTCGCTGAGGACGAGATCCGGCATGTTCTTCCTCATCAAGGTCAACCCTTCTTCCCCGGACGAGGCGATATCGAGATCGAACTCTTCGCTGAGCAACAGCTTCATCAATTTGAGGATTTCGGGATTGTCGTCGATGACCAGCACGCTGTATTCGTGAGTCCGGTCGCGGAACAGGGTCTCGGGACCGATCTCGATGCGCTCCAGGTCCACGAGCTGGAGCTTTCGGTAATCCGAAACGATGTCCTGGACCCGGGGAGGCTCCGCGTCGGAGACCCTTTTCTTGAATGTGACGGGCATATCGGCCACGCGCCGGTCGAGGACGTCTTCCGAATAATGATCGTCGCCTTTGTGGATCTCCACCAGGAAGCGCGAGCCTTTCCCCATTTCGCTCTCGACGCGGATGACGCCGCCGTGGAGCTTGACGATTTCGCGGGCCAGGGAGAGACCGATGCCCGTCCCTTCATGGGCTCGGGAGAGGGAGCCGTCGACCTGGGAAAAGCGGTCGAAAATTGATTCTAGCATGTTTTGCGGAATGCCGATGCCGGTGTCTTCGACGGTCAGCAGGACGGTCGTTTTCTTCTCCTCGAGGTAGACCGTGATGCGTCCGTTTTCCGGCGTGAATTTCAGCGCGTTGGACAAGAGATTGAGGACGACCTTCTCGAAATTGTCGGGATCGAAGGTCAAGGGCACCTCATGGGGCGGGTGCTGAAAAAAGAGTTTGATGTCCTTGCGGTCGGCCAGCGGCCGGACCGAGGACAGGAGGGTGCTGAGGTACTCGGTGAAATCCAAAGTCCTGACCTTGAGCCTCATCTTCCCCTCCTCGAGCTTGGTCAGGTCGAGGAGGTTGTTGATGAGCTTCAAGAGTTTCAGACCGTTATGGCGGATGGTCTCGAGCGTGTCTTTCATCTTGGCCGAGACTCGTCCCATCTGCCCTTCGATCATGGGACCCAGGGGGGCCAGCATGAGGGTCAGCGGCGTCCTCAATTCGTGATTGACGTTGGCAAAGAATTGCGTTTTGAGCTCATCGAGGCTTTTCAGCTTGGCGTTCGATTTCTGCAACTGTTCCGTCGTCTCTTCGAGCTGGATGCGGCTGCGGAGCTCGCGGCGGCGGATGTTGTCCATGACATAGGAGCCGGCGGCGCCGACGAGGATGATCGACGTCAGGAAAAAGAGGTTATTGACGACGAATCGCCATTCGCTGCCTTGAGGAATGCCGAGGGTGCCGCTGCGGCTCAGGTTGATGAAGCTGGGAATGGCGTAGCTGGTCCAAGTCAGAGCGAAGAGAATGATGGATTCGCGGAAGGCCAGGGGGATGACGACGACCATGCCCATGACGATGATATTCAATCCCTGGTAATAACTGGTCAGGAATCCGCCCATGATCTGGATCATGATGGCGATGCCGATCGCATCAAAAACCACCATGGCCATGCCCAAGTTGATGTAACCGCGGTTGGTTTTAGTCCGGGTATATAAGAACAAAAGAAGGAAATGGAGTGCAACGACGACAAGGCGAATGATAAGGAAGAGCCGGAAGAACTGCGGCGTATAAACCCAATCCAGGATCAGGAAGGAAGGATAGAGGACCATGCTGATATAGATGGCCAGCCTGGCCCTCCCTTTCATGTCATTCTCTTTATAAAGCCTTTCCTCAAAAACTTTTTTTTGGCTATCCATGAATTTCCCTGACCTTCGCCACGACGATGTAGCCCTGCGGAGGATCGCCGAAAGAAGGAATCGTCTGGAGGGTTTCCCAGCCCGCTTCCTCCATCAGACCGCCCAGTTTCTCCGGGTCGAAAAAGTCGAAGGTCCCGGCCTCTTCCATCTCCACGAGGGCCTGGGCGTCGTTGAGGAAGGAACGGATGGATTCGAGGAGGATCTGTTTGGGCCGTTCCGGCGGAAGGTCCTCGGCGGGCGTGGCCTCGATCTTATCCACGAGCCGCGTGAAAAGACCCGAGGCGTCGGCGTCCGGACGCATGCTTGAAAGGACTAGCCGGCCGCCCGGGGCAATCATCCGCCTGATCTCAAGAAGCGTCTCGACGGGGTTGAAAATATAGGATAGAACCAGGCTCATCAGAATTTTATTATAATGGCCGGCTTTGATCGGAAGATAGAGATTCTTCTCCAGGTCGTCCGAAAACACCAATTGACGGTAGGCGGGCGTCATCCGTTCGAGCCCCTGGACGAAGCGGGCAGCCAGATTGAAATCGAGGATCGTCCGAATCTCGGGGAGGTCGAAAGTCCGTTTCAGCCATTCCATGTGCTGGGGCGTGATTGCTTCGCCCCGCAGGATCCTGTGCAGCCGAGCCGAGTACAATTCCTCGATCCGGGCGGCGGTCTGGAAGGTCAAGTTTTCGATCCGATCCACGAGCTCCTTGAAGCCGGCCACTTCGCCGCGAAGGAATCGCCGGACCGGGAGGTACCGGTTCATCTCCACGTCGCCGGCCAAGGAATCAAAGAGGACCTTCGGCCCGGCCTTCCCGAAGAGCGGCCTCAACTTTCCCACGGCTTTGGCGATGCCTTCGGGCACGAGATCGGCGATCGTGATATGACCGGGCAGCGGAAGGCCGTTTTTGAGGAGATGTTCGATGAAGTTGCCGGTGCCGCCGCCGAGGTCCAAGAACCGGTCCGCGGGCTTGAGATCGAGGGCCAGGAGCTGGTCTTGCATGAGCTGTTGATAATCGTCCGACAAGGCCATGACGTCGAAGCCGATGAGTCTGTCCTCGCCGACGAGGTAGCGCTGCCAATAGTCCTGGCGATTCTTGATTTTTCGCGGCGGAATCCTGTCTTTCTCGACGCGGCGCATGACCTCCATGTCTTTTTTATTGGGAAGGACCGGCATGATCATGTCTTTATAGAGGAAGCGATGGATCAAAGACGTGATCGTCCCGAACAAGCGGAGCGCGTCTTCGGATGTCCGGGCGTTGTGGCCGATGGGAACCGGGATGACGTCGCGGGGAGCATCGGCCTGGATGCTCATGATATCCCGGATGAATTCGGCTTTGACCCAGTGATCGTGCTCGCCGAAGATCCACGTGACCGGGATGTCGATATGGCGCATGTCTTCTCTCGCCTGGTCCAAGGTCGCGACGGCATTGGCCACGCCGTCGGCAACGTAGGCGTCCACGTTGACGAGATTGCCCAGGACCGGCATGACGCCGAGCTTGATGCCGAGCTGGTATTGCTCCAGGAAGTCCAAGCCGCAGTTGATGCGGGTCATGAGATGGCGGAATTCCGGCGTGCCCATGCAGGAAATCCAGTAACCTATCCGGCGGCGATAGGCATCGTCCCTCAAGAGCAGCCGAGCGTCCAGGGCCGAGAGCGAAAAGCTGATGAGAATGACCGCGCTCGCCTTGAGCAGGGGATTGAGTTCGAGCCAATCCAGCACGGCTTTGATATCCTCGGCGCCCTGAGTGAACGTGGAATTGATCATTTCATAGGGCGGGAACGACGCCTCGGGGTCCCTGTAGCTTTCTCCTTTACGCCTGATGCCGTCATAGCGGATGACCGCGATGGGCTTGCCTCGAGTATAAAAATTTTCGACGATCGTCTGGGCCAAAGCGAACAGGGTCTCCTTGGTTTTGCCGAAAGCGGGGGGGACGATGACGACGGGGATCGGGTCCTGATCCAACGGAAGGGAGAAATTCAAAAGGCCCGTGATCTCTTCGCCTTTTTTGTTTTCCAGGTGGATGACTTGAGGGGGCCTTTTCGCCAAAGCGCCGAGGTCGGACTGCCGCCTCGGCCCGGTCCGGAATTTTTCCGTGTCCTTCGTCTTGGGCTTTTCCGTTTGCGCGTCGAATTTCGGCATTTCCGAAGTATTGATCGTCAGGCGTCCCATGCCGAATTGCACGCCATATCTCAGGCGACCCGTCCCTTCTCTGTCGATTTTAAAAATGTTCCGGATCTCTCCCCGGACTTCGCGGATAAGCTTCGCTTTGTGAAAAATCCGGATGGAATCCAGCGGCGTGCCGATCAGGAGAGCGATGTTCCTTGCCTCCGTGACGAAACTCACGCCCCCTTCGCTGATATCCGTAATCGTGCCCCGGATGGTCGCGCCGAAAGGATCGGGAAGGGAAATCTCCACGTCGAGGCGGCCGTCAGACTCCGCTCTCTTGAAAGACCGTTTCTCCGAGTAAAAGAGAATTCGCGGGTACAGGCATTCGAGGCTGCGCCCGTCGTCGCTGATGCGATAGACGATCGTCTCGAAGGTATACGTGGCGTACCCGATTTGGAAGGAAATGAACAGGCTGTCCGACGTTTTGAACTTCGTGTCCAAGTCCTCGCCGGCCAAGCGGCAGAAATGCCAGGGCTCGACGGCCTCGAGTCGCAGCGTCGCGTGCGTTTTCTGCCGGGAATGAATGGCCGTGATCTCCGTTTGGGACCGCAGCGCTTCCGCGATCAATTCCACGATTTTAGCTTTGTCCGTAAAGTCGACGATCTTATCGACGCGAAGGAAAGGATACTTCTCCTTCAGCTCGGAAAGGCTGCTTTTCATGTACTGATCGGACAGAAACCGGACCAGGGCGCGGCGGCCGTCATCCTCGATCAGGAGAAATTTTACGCCGACCCCGCCGATCTCTTCATCGACGCGGACGACGCGTCCGGTCGCAAGCAACGGAGGTCCCTCCGGCAGGAAGATCTTGAACGGCAGGATGTAATTCTTGGGCAGGATCGTCCTGACGAACATCCCGCTCTCGCTCAGATTTTCCACGGAGGCCTTCCCGTGCCCGCCCATGTCGACTTCGATGTCGTAATCGCCGTTAATCGCCGCCCGCATGATCCGGCGCTTCTCCCTGGACTTTTGGGCGATCAGCGAGCCCATGAGCTGTTTGAGCTTGGCCGGATCGAACGGCCGATCGTAGTGATAATCGATCCGCCCCAGGAACGGATCGCCAAGCTCCGTTTCCGGAGCGCCGGGCTCCGAAATCAGGATCTTCACGATCTGTTCGGGTTTCTCCACCATTTCGTTGACATAACGGAACAGAAGCGCGCCGCCGTTTCCCGTGACCGATTGGTCGACAAGAAGGGCATCGATCGATCCGAGATTTTTCAGGAGCTGGATGGCCTCTCGCCCGCCGTTCGCCGTTTGAACCGCATAATCCGGTTCCATGACGGATTTCAAGGCCGCGAGCCACGAAGGATTGTCGGTGACGGCCAGAACGACCGGTTTGGAGGAGACCACGGGATCGAGGTTTTTCACGGCCTTCTTTTCGTCAAGAAACGAATGGTCAAAACTCGCCACTTCCTTTATAAGATGCTCCATCGGTATAGTCGAGGAGCCTGCGCCCAAATTGACACGACATCTAAATATAAGACCCTGGCATCTATCCAATACTATATATGGTGGGTACCCTTTTGTCAAATATATCAGACGCTTTTTCCGGTTTCCGGCCATGCCTGGCCCCTGAGCCCAAAGCTTGTTCGCGGAGACGAATGTTCATATAATTCATAAAAGAATGAAATCTCTCCGGATATCCTTCATCCTCGGCCTCTTGATCGGGAAAATTTCTTCTGAAAAATCTGACCTTGGGCAATATCAGGGGAGAAAAGATTCGGAGAGAGAGAAATCCTTCCTATGACGATCGACGGTTATAAATCGAGAGCACGCGCCGCTCCCGACATCATCGTGGACCCGAGCACCCTCTTTCCTCCGCTCAGCGGGGTGGGATATTACACCCGGGAGATTCTCAAGGCCTATTGCGGACTCCCGGGACATTTTCCGGTCAAGCTCCTTTCCTTTCGGTTTTTTTTGAAGTCCGGGCGCCGTCCCCCGGAAGCCGATATCGAACGTCTGGCCGAAAGCTGGGGAGGATCGCTCGACGTTCGATTCCGGCCCGTTCCCAGCCTGGTCTACGGCTGGCTCCGACGCCGCGGCTTGCGGCCGCCGTTCCCCCTGGATATGTTCGAGTCCAGCGCGCAAAAAATATATTTTTTCCCGAACTTCGTGGGAGAGCCCCTGCTTCGCGCCCGTTATGTCCCGGTCGTCTTCGATGTCGGTTTCCTCCGCCATCCCGGCAGCCAGCAGAACCGTGACCACCTCTATTTGAAAAGATATTTGCCGAGGGCTTTGAGACGAGCGAGCCGGGTCGTCGTGATCTCGGAATGCGTCAAGTGGGAGCTCCAGAAGGCGTACGATGTCCCGGCCGATAAAATCGCGGTCATCACCCCCGCCGTCGATCATGCCGCTTTCCGTCCGGATATCCCCGCTGAAGTCCGGGCCGCCGTCCGGGAGAAATACGGCCTCGGCGGCGGCTATATCTTTTCTTTGAGCACTCTCGAGCCCAGAAAAAATTTTCCCCGGCTGATCGAGGCCTATTCCTTGTTGCCCGGCGACGCCCAGACGCGCCTGCCTCTTGTGGTCGCGGGCGGGAGCGGATGGAAGAACGAAGAAATCTACGCGACGATCCGGCGCCTCGGCCTGGAAAAAAAGATCAAATTCCTCGGCTATATTTCCGAAATGGACCGCGCTCCCTTGATGAGGGAAGCCGCGCTTTTCGTCCTGCCTTCGCTCTATGAAGGATTCGGCATGCCCGTCCTGGAGGCGATGGCCTGCGGAACTCCGGTCGTGACATCGGCGCGCGGGGCGATCCCGGAGATCGGAGGCGACGCCGTCGTCTATGCCGATCCCCTCCGCGCCGAAAGCATCGCCCGGAGCATCACAACCGTGCTTGAAGATCGGGATCTGAGAACGAGGCTCTCGGCTTCAGGTATTTCCCGGGCGGCTTCTTTTCGATGGCTGGAAAGCGCCCGCGGCCTCGCGGACGTTTTTGAACGCGTCGCGTAAAGCCCGCGGCAGCCGGACGCGGCTTCAGCGGGCAGCTTCGCCCCTATCGCGAAATTCCGATAATATTCTCCGCGGCCTCTGGTTTCCTAACTTATTTTTTCTCCGGAGCAGGAGCAGGCGCGGGAACGGGAGCGGGATTCAGATTCTTGAAATTCAGCATGGCGTTGAAAACAAGGAAAAACGATCCATGCGTCTCATGACGCCACATGGGATTGAAGCTGAACATGATCACGTGACCCGCCCCGAGCGGCGCGTCCACGAGAGCCGGCGCGCCGGCCAGCTCCTGGCCTCCGTCCAATCCGCCGCTGATGAGGAGTTCGGCGGCATTGCCGGTGAATCTGAGAATCGTCCTCGCTCTCGAAGCCGCGGCGGGCGGGCCCGGCCGGCCTTCGGCCTGAGCGCCTTGCGGCTGAGTCTTCCGGAATTCCTCGACGGACGCCTTCCCGATATCCCGGGGCCGGCCTTGCGGAATGTCGGGGTCATTGGCGCTGCCGCGGCCCGACGGACGGCCGGCGGGGCCGCTCTCGAGCATCATTCCTCCCCGGCCTCCGCCGAAACCTCCGCCCGCGCCGAATACCGGCGCCTGGCTGAAATAAACGCCCAGGGAATCGTCATATCCGTAGACGATGGGGCTTGTTTTATCGAATACATCGGCTTTGTATATGCTTCCGCGCGCCCAGAGGTTCTGGGTCTGGCGGATGGAAATCCCTCCGGCCAGGCCGAACTGGATGGGAAGCGCCGAGCTATTGCCGAGCGTGATGAACAAGCCGCCGTCTCTGATGAAATCACGCAAATGGAGCACGCCCTCCAGCTCGATCCCGCCGCGCATATCGTCGGTGGAATCCTCGGAGCCGATATTGGGAGTGAGCGGCGTCTTCTTCCAGGGGATCGGCTGGGCGCCGGTGACGCCCGTGACGACGCTCAGGGCGTCCCCCGAGGACGGCCCGAAAAGAATCACGTCATATTTATCGCGGAGCCGCGCGTTGTCGCGGACGGAATGAACCGAAATGTATTCATAGGGAATCTCAAGCTCGTCGAGCGCGATGCGCACCCAGCCCTCGGTCTGCGTGTTCTGCCAGGTGTGCATGACGGCGATGCGCGGCACGGCCACCTCGTGGACGGCGACGGCCGGAACGGCCGGAACCGCGAAAATGGAGAGGCCGTATTTCTTCCCGCTCTCGTCCAGCAGGCTTTCGATGTTCCCCCCGTTATCGACGATTTTAATGATGAACGTCCCGGCGTTGAACGATTTGCCGTTCGATTCGAAACTTTTTTCCGCGGCCAGGATCTTCAGGTCTTTATATTTGAACCGGAAGGAGGCGATGGCGTTGTCCGCGTTGTGGTTAATCAGGAAGACCTGCGCGGCGCCGGCGCCCAGGTGCGTCACGCCGCCGGGTGAGCGGACTTCGCCCTTGACCTGCGTCATCGGAGCGGAGAGCACGGAGACATCGTCCACGCGCACCGTTTTCACATTGAAGAGCGGCCCCAGCGTCCAGCCAACATCATCGTAAGGAGAAGGATCCTTGACGTTGAAATATTGCTTGTCGAGAAGCATGTCCGCCATCCGGCAAAACGGTTGGTCCATGCGGATGACATAGCTCGCGGCGGGATATTCGACGTCGCCGACTTTGAAAGCCTTGTCGGCCTTGTGCACTTCCACGCCCTGGCCCTGCAGGAGCCGCAAAAGGCGCGCCTGTTGTCCGAGGCGCGGGTCATTGCCGGGAAAGACATAGGCGGCCGGGCCTTCATTCCTGGGCTTGGCCACGGAGCGCTTGCTTTTCAGGTAGAAATTTTCCAGGTATTTTTCGCGGTTCACGGCGATATAGTTCATGCCCATGAGAAGGGCGCTCTGCTGCATATTGACGTTGTTGCGGATCGACCAGACCGTGGACGCCACGGGCGGGTTCGGACGGTACCAGGCCCGGTCCGTGCTGTTGGTGATCACCCGCGTGCTCCCGTCGCCCGCGCCCTGCGTCTCATAGAACCGGCCGATAGCGTTGTGTCCGTTGGCCGCGTAGAACGCATAGTTGGGCGCCCAGCCGTCGTAGAACGCGTGGGTCCAGACGCCGGGAACGCCTTCCCGGGTCATGCCGTCCACTTCCTGGTAGGCCAGTTGGTGCCACTCGTCGACGACGATCGGGTCCAGCCAGGCGTTGTAGGGGCCCGAACCCGTCGAGATGTAAAGGTGCGAGGCGGATTCGTGGAGGTCATGCATCACCTGGGGATGATAATCGAGCTCGACCTTCATGATGTTCCGGCTGAGCGCCAGGGCGAGGACGATGCCGTCCCGGTTGTTGTCGTGGGCGACGTATTTTCCCCACCAGAGAGCGTTCCGCGGCACGTTGGCCTTGGGGTCCTTGCGCGGGGCCATGGCCAAATCGACGTATTTATCGCGTCCGTCCACCTCGAGGATGGGCGTGATCAGGACGATGGAGTTTTCGCGGATGGTCTTGATGAACGGAGAGTCGTCCACCGCCAGGCGGTACGCGAGTTCCATCAGCATCTCGACCGAGCCGGTCTCGGAGGAATGCATGCCTCCCGTCGCCCAGTAGATGGGCTTGCCCTGCTTGATCAAGGTCTGCGCCTCGGCATCGCTGATCTTCCGCGGATCGCTCAGCTTAGCGATGATTTGCTTGAATTGGCTCAGGTTCTTTATGGTCCCCTCATCGGCGACGACGACTAGGATCCAATCCCTCCCCTCCTCGGTCTTGCCGATCGTGAAGACCTTGACTCTCGGCGACGCCGCGGCGAGGGCCCGGAAATATTTATAGACGTCGCTGGAATAGCTCAGGATGTTGGGCGCTCCCACGATATGCCCGAGGACTTCAAGCGGCGAGGGAATCCCCTCTTTATAGGGAAGATAGTTCACGTATTTCGTGGAGAAATGAGGATCGGTCGTATACTCCCGGATCTTCTTCGTATAGTCCTCATGGATCTTCTGAGGGAAAGCGACGGAAAAGACAAGCAGCAACGCCAGGCCGAGGGCCAGGGGCGCTTTGACGGCCCTCGTTCGACGTACGAAACAAATGACGGCTTTGGGAAATGATGTCATGACTCTCCTCCTTCCAGGATGATGAAAACCGTAGGCCTAGAAACTTATCACCTGTAATGAAACCCTGTCAATAGCGGATTCGCTGACCGTACTGCGGTCAGCGTATTCGCATTGACAGCGATGAAGGGCGGGGGGTATAGTTTCTCCTCATCAGAATGGATTTCTTGGCCCGATGAAAAAACTCCTATCACTTGCAACCTAAAGGTATCTCGTTCCGTATTATAAGATGGATGATTTTAAGTTCCGGGAGGTATTCATGAAATCCACCGCGGCTCGCATCAGCCAAAGTCTTTTTGTCTTTTCCGTCCTGACCGCTATCCTGCTCTGCTCGTCCCCCCTTCAGGCCCAGGAAACACCGCTCTGGCTTCGTTATCCGGCCATTTCTCCCGACGCCCAAACGATCCTTTTTTGTTACAAAGGCGATATCTATAAGGTCCCGGCTTCGGGCGGGCAGGCCGTTCCCCTGACGATCAGCGACGCTTACGATTACGCTCCCGTCTGGAGCCACGACGGCCATTCCATCGCCTTCGCTTCAGACCGCTACGGCAATTTCGACGTGTTCGTCATGCCCGCCTCCGGCGGCGAAGCGAAGCGCCTGACCTGCCATTCGGCCGCCGATATTCCCAGCAGTTTCACCGCGGACGACCAGCGCGTTCTTTTCACTTCGACCCGCCAGGACTTGGTGACGAACGCGCAGTTCCCGATGTCCGTCTTCCCGGAACTTTACAGCGTTTCCGTGAACGGCGGCGAGGCCGCCCTGGTCCTGACCCAACCGGCCATCGCGGCGACGGTGAATCCGGCCGGGGACAAGATCATTTATCACGACCAGAAAGGATACGAAAGTGAATGGCGTAAGCACCATACGTCCTCTGTGACCCGGGACATCTGGGTCTATGACCAGAAAACGAAGAAGAACACCCAACTCACGACGTTCAAGGGTGAAGACAGAAACCCTGTCTTCGACGTCAACGGCGACGATTATTATTATTTGAGCGAACAGAACGGCTCGTTCAACGTCACCAAAAGCTCCCTGAGCCGTCCGGCGTCCTCGACCGCCCTGACCGGCTTCGCCAAACACCCCGTCCGTTTCCTGACGCGCTCCAACGGCGGCGTTTTTTGCTTCGGCTTCGACGGCGAAGTGTACACGAAATCCGGGAACGCGGCCCCGCGGAAAATCGACATCCGCATCGCCCAGGACGGGCGTCGGGTCTTGGAGCGGACCGTGCCCGTCAGCGGCGGCATCACGGAAATGCGACTAGCGCCGAACGGCAAGGAGATCGCCTTCGTCTTCCGCGGCGAGATTTTCGTGAGCAGCGTCGAGGGCGGCGTCACCAAGCGCATCACCGATACGCCCTGGCAGGAGCGGAGCGTGAGTTTCAGCCCCGACGGCCGGACCCTTGTCTACGCCGCGGAAAAAGACAACAACTGGAACGTGTACACCGCCTCGATCGTGCGGAAGGAGGAACCCTATTTCTACGCCTCGACGGTCTTAAAGACCGACACGGTCGTGGCCACGCCGGCCGAGGAATTCCAGCCGGAGTTCTCGCCGGACGGAAAAGAAGTGGCCTACCTGGAAAACCGCGTCGTGCTGAAGGTGGCGAACCTGGCCACCAAGCAGACCCGGACGATCCTGCCCGCGGAATGCAATTATTCCTATTCGGACGGAGACCAGAGCTACCAATGGAGCCCCGATGGGAAATGGTTCCTGGTCCAATATGGCTATGTCCGGCTGTTTACACCGGAGATCGGGCTGGTTTCGAGCGACGGCAAAGGCAAGGTGATCAACCTGACCCAGAGCGGCTTCGATAATTTCAACCCCCGTTGGGGCATGGACGGCAAGATGTTGTATTGGGGATGCACCCGGGACGGCTCGGTCGGCGTGGCCGGCAACCCTTCGACGTTCGACATCTTCGGCATGTTCTTCACCAAGGACGCGTACGACCGGTTCAAATTGTCCAAAGAGGATTTTGCTCTGCTGAAGGAACAGGAGGACAAGGCCAAGGAAGACAAAGATAAGGCCGAAAAAGAAAAAGCCAAGGAGGCCAAACCCAAGGACGCGAAGGACGCGGCCGTCAAGAAAGCCGAAGACGCTTTCAAGGACATCGTCATCGAATGGGACGGCCTCAACGAGCGGAAGGCCAAGTTGACCATCCATTCCGCCGATATTTCCGACCAGGTGATCACCAAGAACGGCGAAAAACTCTTCTACCTGGCCCGCTTCGAAAAAGGCTACGACCTGTGGGTCACCGAACTGCGGACGAGGGATACCAAGCTCTTCAGCAAGCTGGGGGCCTCGAACGCCGGGCTGGAGCTTTCGGCCGACGGGAAGAGCCTCTTTGTGCTGGCCGACGGCCGGGTCACGAAAATCGACCCGGAGAGCGGGAAGACGGACGCCGTCGCGATCAACGGGGAAATGGCCCTCGACCAAACCGCCGAAAAAGCCTACATGTTCGATCATATGTGGCGCGAGCTCAAGCAGAAGTTTTACCTGGCCGACCTGCACGGAGTGGACTGGGACTTCTATTACGCGGCCTACAAAAAATTCCTGCCCTCCATCGCCAACAATTATGATTACGCGGAGATGGTCAGCGAGCTTCTGGGCGAGTTGAACGCGTCGCACACCGGCTGCTATTATTCCGGGTCGCGGACGCCCACGTCCGATCGGACGGATTCCCTGGGCCTGTTCATCGACTACGACTACGCCGGCCCCGGCTTGAAGGTCGCCGAGATTCTTGCCAGCGGCCCGCTGGATAAAGCGAATCTTAAGATCCGCGCCGGCCACGTCATCGAGAAAATCGACGGCCGGGCGATCGTCGGATCGTTCGATCATTACGCGCTGCTGAACCGGAAAGCGGGAAAGTTGATTCTGCTTTCGGTTTATGATCCCGCCTCCCAGACGCGCTGGGAAGAGACCGTCAAGCCGTTCACCGGAGGGGAGGAAAACCTCTGTCTGTACCTGAGATGGGTCCGCAACCGCCGCGCCGAAGTCGACCGCTTGTCCGGCGGGCGGCTCGGCTATGTCCATGTCCAAAGCATGGACGATGCCAGCCTTCGCGTGGTGATCGAGGAAGCCCTGGGCAAGGGCATCGATAAAGACGCCCTGATCGTGGACACCCGCTTCAACGGCGGCGGCAATACGCATGAGCAGCTGTCGGATTTCCTGAGCGGAAAAAAGTCGTTCGAGATCCTGCCGCGGGGGCAGAGCGTCGGATACGAGCCGTATAACAAGTGGATCAAGCCGTCCATCGTCTTGATGGGCGAATGCGATTACTCTGACGCCCATCTGTTCCCGGTGCTCTACAAGATCAAGAGTCTGGGGAAAACGCTGGGCATGCCCGTGCCCGGAACCGGGACGTTCGTCTGGTGGGAGATGCAGATCGACCCGACCCTGCGGTTCGGGATTCCCCAGGGCGGCTGGCGGGCGCCGGAGGGCTGGCTCTGCGAAAACCATCAGTTGGAGCCGGACATCCTCGTCAAGAACGATCCGGATGTCATGTCGACCGGCCGCGACCAGCAGATCGAAGCGGCGGTGAAGGAGTTGATGAAGAAGAAGTAGGCCGGTGTCGCGAGGAGAAAATATGAGAAAGTTTTTCAGTCGGTGGGTATTGATGATGCTCGTTACGTCCGGCATCGGCGTGGGCTGTGCGATCGTCGTTCCTGGCGGCGGGAACGCCGAGGCAGCGGCGGGAACGCCGCGAATCCTCCTAGAGAATGTCCGCGTCTTCGACGTCTCCACGGGTCGGATGAGTGAGCCGCAGAGCATTCTGATCATGGGAACCCGCATCTCAGCCGTCGGACATATCCAGGATCCCGGCAAGAAGGTCCAGCGGATTGACTGCGCGGGAAAATTCGCCGTGCCCGGTCTCTTCGATTGTCACACCCACTTGATTGAATTAACGGCCAAGGGAGATGACGGCTTAAAAGCCGGTCTGGCGGAATTCGTTTCCCGAGGCGTCACCCAAGTGCGCGATGTCGGCGGCCCCATTGACGTGCTCAGCCGGACGAGCCGGCGGATCGCAGAAGGAGAGCTTACGGGACCTGAAATCTTCTACACGGGCCCCATGCTCGAGCACACCCCTCTTACATGGGGACACTTGAACAAGCAATTCCCGGGATTCACGGTGGCGCTCGATTCCAACGCCGATGTCGATTCGGTTCTTCCCGAACTGGGCCGCAAAGGCGCGACCATCATCAAGACATTCAACAATATCGACCCCGGGGTGTACCGTCATATCGTTGAAGTGGCCAAGCGTTGCGGGCTCAAGATCGTCCATGACCCGGGGGCTCCTCTGTTCCACTGGATCCCGATGGATCAAGCGCTCGACCTGGGGGTGACCAGCATCGAGCATGCCAAGTCGCCCTGGCCTGTGGTCCTGAAGGACCCCCTCAAGCAGGAGCACGATCGGCTGGTCGGTCCTGGAGCAAACCAAATGGCCCAAATGGCTTTCCTGATGAAAGCCGCCGGATTGGGCGTTGCGTCGGTTTCGGAAGATCGTCTCAAGAAGCTGGCTGAGAAGATGAATGAGAAGGGCGCTTTTCTCTGTGCGACCCTGCAAGTGCTGACCAGCAACAGCATGGAAAAGGAAGCTATTGAAGAGACCAAGAGGCAAATGAAGGTTGATACTCTGCCGGCGCCGGTGCTGGAAATGATCCGTAAAGTAGTGGACGGCATGAAGGCCGTAAGCCGGCACTTCGTCCGCGAATTCGCCGGTTACGGCGTGAAGATGCTGGTCGGCCAGGACGGGTGCGATGCCGCCGCGACGTTTTCCGAGATGCGCACTCTGAAAGAAGGCGGAGTTCGGGAGTCTGAGATCATCAAAGGCGCCACGATCTATCCGGCCCAATGGCTGGGCGTGGACGACCGCCTGGGCTCCATCGCCCCGGGCAAACAGGCCAACATCCTGGTTGTCAACGGGGATCCCCTTTCCGATATCGCTCAGCTGGAGGCAACCTTTATGGTGATCCGGAATGGAAAACCGGTTTCACGATGATTCACGCCCCCGCCCGGTCAAGTCAAACGAGCTTACTCTTTGGAAGACGCTCGGCTCATACACCCCGCCCGCGGTCTATTTTTCGCTGTAGTAATCGATCATTCGGGCGATGGCCCGCCGGCAGACGGAGCAGAAGAACTCGCCCTTCCGGCTATCGAGCATGATGCAGGAGACCTGGGACCGGTAAAGGCCTTTGGAAGCGTAGCCCGCGCCCTCGAAGACCCCGACCTTGTCCTCCAGCCCCGCGTACTGGGCCCGCACGTCCTCGATCTTCTTGGCGACGGCCTGGTCCGCCTCCCGATATTTATCCTGGATCTTTTTAATCCGGTCGTCGGGCAGCCCTTTCTTCCTGGCCTCCTCGATCTCGCCCGTTTGTGCTTGGCGGTTTTTCTGCCGTTCCGCTTGAAGCGCCTCGATCTTGTCCTTACCGTATTCGGTCGGGACGCCGATGCCCGGCGCCAAGAGGTCCTTCCATTTCACCCGCTCCGGATCGAGCAGGGCGGTGATGTTCGGCTCGAGCGGCTCGACGCCCTTGGGATAAAAATCATTGTATGAGACCTCCGAGGCGTAATATTCGTCGGCGAGATAAGCGAAGGAATGGCCGAGCTCGTGGACAAAGACCTGCCGGCTCGAAGCGTGGTCCGTCGTCGAGACGCAGTAATCGAGGGCGATGCTTCCGCCGCCGTAGCGGCTGCTGTTGACGAGGACGATGATCGCGTCATACGGCACTTGGGCCGCGATTTCGTGCAGCCGATGGTCTTTTTCGATCAACATGTAGCGGTCCAGGTCAAAGGCGTTGAACGAGGCGTTGAGGACGGTTTTTTTATAAACGCGCTGACGCGGTTCGTCCATCGCCCGTTCGGGAGAAGGCCGGAAGACGCCCCAGATATTGAACTTGCTTTTGGCGCTCTTGTACGGCTCGACGCTGAAGAGATAAGCCGAGAATTTGTCCACGTCGGCCTTGAATTTGTCCTTGTCCTCGGCTGCATAGCCCTCGGCGACAAAGACGAAATCTACTTTCTCGTGCGGATCGCCGCTTTTCTGGGCCTCATAGATGAAGTCCCCGGCCGCGGTCGTTTCCTTGATGATATGGTAGTCCGCGGGGTCGATCGTCTCGCAGAACAGAGGATGGAGGATGTTCTTCTTGTCCCGCGATTCGATCACGACGAGGGCGGGCCGCTTGGGATATGGGATCCGCACGGAGCGCTCGAACGCGCGCTTGACGCCGTTGATCGCCGGGGCGGTGGTTTTGTATTCGTTGAACATGCCGTCGCAACCGTGGGAATAGAGCAGCCGGTTCGAGGCGATATCGTAAACCTTGATCACCATGCGCCCATAGTCGAAGGGGTCGATAAGATGGGTGAACGTCTCGGGCCATATCCCTTCCTGGTAGATGTGGTCGAGGGTGATGAACTCGTCCTTGGCGTCCCCCACATAGAACAAATCGAGCCGCATGGCCTTGTCGACGAAGTCATCGGCGAATTTGGCCTGAGACATCTGGGCGAACCCGATCAGCGCGGACGCGCCGAATAAAAACAAAATCGGCCATAAACGTTTCTTCATTTTGACCTCCGCGATACCCGGGGGAATTATAAAAGCGTTCAACGTCATTAGCAAGGCTCGCCCGAAGAATTCAAAACTCTCCTGTTTTTAAACCCTTCGGATCATCTTCCGTATCATAGAGTGAAGGAGGTTGTTTCATGCCTGTTCCAACTCGGACAAAGCCTTATCTTATTTTGACGTCGGCCTTTCTTGTTCCCGGTCTCGGGCATTTCCTCCAGAAAAAGCCATGGAAGGGAGCGATTTTCTTCGGCGGAATCTTAGCCTTGCTCGTCCTCGGCTTGGCCATGGAGGGCGGATTCGCCACGCTTTCCGGATTCGAGCCGCTGACGATCCTGACGTTCCTCGGCGACATCGGCAGCGGGATCTTTTATGCGGCGGCCAAGCTGGCCGGCTTGGGCGCCGGGAACCTCAAGGCCTACACGTTTCAATACGGATCGATGTACATCGCCGCGGCTGGGTTCATGAACGGCCTGGTCGTCCTCAACGCTTGGAAGACCGCGAAGGAGGCGCGCCGTGTTTAAGAGCCACCTCATCTCCATGGTTGTGTTCGCCGGGATCGTATCCGTCATGCTCGCTTGCCTGAAACGGGATCGGGCGAGGGACATCATCCTCTTCTCCGCGAAAAATTTTCTTTTTATGACCGGCGGCGTCATTCTCGCCGGCTGGCTCATTCACTTCCTTTAATTCCGGGATGCACTGAACGAGGATCTCATGAAAGAACCCAAACCCCGAAAAGCGGACAAGCCGTCGCTCGGCAAGGCGATCGAGGAAAATCTGGAGATGCTGCTCGAAGTCCTGGTTCTCGTGTTTTTCGTCAACGCCTTTCTCCTCCAGGCTTTCGCCATCCCCACGCCCTCCATGGAGAACAATCTTCTCGTCGGCGATCACATGCTCGTGGACCGGATCGCTTATTCTCAATCCTTATCCAAGATCGACGCCGCGATCCTTCCCCAGGTCAAAATCCGGCGCGGCATGATGGTCGCCTTCAAATCGCCGCCGGAGATCGACGCCCGGAACATGGGCCGGCTGTTCTATGTCAAGCGCGTCATTGGCCTTCCCGGGGAAATGATCAAAATCATCGGGAATAAAGTGCATATCAACGGGCGGCCGATCGATGAGCCTTATGTGAACCTGTCGGCCCCCCTCACGGTTTCGCCCGACTTCCCGCCCGCATCTCCGGACGCCTGGCCGGCGGAATTTCCCCGCGAGTTCCGGAATTTCGTGGTCACGACCGAGCTTGGGCCGGCTTATAAGGTGCCGGACGGCCACTATTTCTGCTTAGGCGACAACCGCAACCTGAGCGCCGATTCGAGAATCTGGGGGCCGCTGCCGGCCGACTATGTCATCGGCAAGCCCTGGCGGAACTACTGGTCCACGAAGACGACGACGGACGCCATGCTCGGCAAGAGCGCGCCGGCCCGGTTGAAGGACTTCGTCCTCGGCTTTTTCACCAAGACGCGTTGGAACCGGATTTTAAAGAGATTTTAATTTCGGCCTCCAGAAGATATTTGACAGGAGAGGAATTGAACCATACAATTCCTTTCCTATGCCAAATAACGATAACCATCCACCAATCTCACGAAAACTCGGAGGCTGTCTCATGGAAAGAAGATCATGTCTTGGCCCGCGATTCGCCGCCATTGCCATTATTTTGTTAATTAACGCTTCAACAGCGTGTTCCAAGGAACAAAAAAAAGCCGAAAGCGCCGATCCCGGCCCTCGGATCCAGCTCCCGGTGAATCAAATCGCGACGCCCATCGGCCTCCAGGTCGAGTTGCCCGGCCTACGGCCGCAGGTCTTGGCCCTCAGCCCCGATGGACGCCTGCTCGTCGTCTCGGGCAAGACCCACGAGCTGGTCGTCGTCGATCCGGCAACGGGACAGATCAAACAACGCGTCCCGCTTCCGCCCGAGCCGGCCGATAAAAGCAAGCCCAAGGGCGTCTCGGACAGCATTCTCAAACCCGACGATAAAGGCCAGGTGAGTTATACCGGACTGGCTTTTTCTCCCGACGGAAAAAGGCTCTTCATGAGCAACGTCGACGGCAGTATCAAGGTCTTCGGTGTGGACGCGAACGGCGCGATCTCGGCGCTGGTTTCGCTGCCGCTGCCTCCCGCCGGCGCGCCGCGCCGCAAGGAAGAAATCCCGGCCGGGATCGCCGTCTCCCCCGACGGGTCGCGCCTCTTCGTGGCGTTGAATCTTTCCAACCGCCTGGGCGAGTTCGACGCCGCCGAAGGGAAACTACTCCGATCTTTCGACGTCGGCGTCGCGCCCTACGACGTCGTGCTCGTCGGCAAGAAAGCCTACGTGAGCAACTGGGGCGGCCGCCGTCCGGTCCCGGGCGACATGACCGGTCCGGCCGGCCGCGGAACGCTGGTCAAAGTCGACCCCGAAACATATATCGCCAACGAAGGGTCGGTCAGCGTGATCGACCTCGAAGCCGGCAAAAACATGGATGAGATCCCGGTCCATCTCCACGCCTCGGCGTTGGCCGTTTCGCCCGACGGCCGCTATGTCGTCTGCGCCAACGCCGCGAGCGACAACCTCAGCGTCATTGACGCGCGCACCGACAAGGTCATCGAGACCGTCTGGGCCAAGCCCGACCCGGCCGACCTCTTCGGAGCGTCGCCGAACGCCTTGGCCTTCGACCGTAAAGGGGAATTCCTCTACGTCGCCAATGGAACCCAGAACGCCGTGGCGGTCGTCCAATTCAAGCCGGCACGGCGCGCCTCGCAATTCCTCGGGCTGATCCCGGTCGGCTGGTTTCCCGGCGCGATCGTTCACGATCCCGAGCGCCGACAACTCTGCGTAGCGAACATCAAAGGGATCGAGACGGTCAAGGGACAGGACGAGCGCAGCGGCGGCTCCGGATACAACACCCATCAATATCACGGGTCTCTCTCCCTCGTGCCCATCCCGAGTTTATCCGAACTGCCGCGGCTTTCCGCCGTCGTCTGGGAGAACTACCATCGGGAGCGCATCACTGAGAGCCTGCTTCCGCCCCGGCCGGCCCGACCCGTCCGGCCCGTGCCCGAGCGAAGCGGCGAGCCGAGCGTGTTCAAGCACGTCGTTTACATCATCAAAGAGAACCGCTCCTATGACCAAGTTCTGGGAGATATCGGCAGAGGCAACAGCGATCCGTCGCTCTGCATTTTCGGGGATCGGATCACGCCGAACTTGCACGCCCTGGCGCGTTCATTCGTCCTGCTCGACAACACGTTCTGTTGCAGCATCCTCAGCGCCGACGGCCATAATTGGTCCACCACGGCCTTCGGCACGGATTACCTCGAAAAATCGTTCGCGGGGTGGCCCCGGAGCTACCCGGACGGGATGGGAAAGGACGAAATCGACGCCTTGGCCTATGCCCCGACGGGATTCATTTGGGACAACGCCCTCCGCCACGGAAAGACGCTCAGGGACTACGGCGAATTCGCCATGTCCACGGTCCATTGGGCCGACCCCAAGCGCAAGGGGACTCCGGACTGGCCGTCCAGTTGGCGCGAATTCCAGCATCCGAAGGGAGACATCATCTTCGGCTCCGAGCCGGGCATCGAATCGCTGCGACCGTATCTCGCGGCCAAGACGGTCGGCTGGAATATGGATGTGCCGGACGCGTTCCGGGCCAGCTATTTCATCCAGGAGCTCAAGGAATTCGAAAAAACGGGCGACTTTCCCAACCTCATCCTCATCTGCCTGCCGGACGATCATACGAGCGGGACCAAGGAAGGGCTGCCGACGCCGGCGGCCTTCGTCGCGGACAACGACCTCGCCTTCGGCCGGATCGTGGAGGCGATCAGCAACAGCCGATTCTGGAAGGACACCGTGATCTTCGGCATCGAGGACGATCCCCAGAACGGCTGGGACCATGTCAGCGGATACCGGACGACCGCCTACGTCATCAGCCCTTATACGAAACGGGGCCAGATCATCAGCGCGCCGTACAACACCATCAGCATCCTGAGGACGATCGAGCAGATCCTCGGCCTCCCGCCGATGAATCAATTCGACGCGGCGGCCGCGCCGATGATCGAATGTTTCACGGAAACGCCGGATTTCGCGCCGTTCAAGGCCCTGCCCAACCGCGTGCCTCTCGATGAAATGAATCCCCCGAAGAAAAAGATCGCCGATCCCCTGCTTCGCAAGCAGGCCGCCCTCTCGGCGCGGCTCGACTTCACGCGGGTGGACGCCTGCCCTGAGGACGTCCTTAACCGGATCCTCTGGCACGCCATGAAAGGGAGCACCGCCCCGTATCCGGAATGGGCCGTCTCCTTAAAATCGAGAGACATCGACGATTAGGGGCTTGAGACTCCATCCTGGATATTTTTATTCTTGCAAGCGGGAATCCGCGGCCTTTTCTCTTGAACGAAAATAGAATAGAATGCTTTTTCCTCGTTAGAACTTTCACATGGAAAGCCAAAATTCCGTTCCCTGTAACAACGACGAACCGGTCATCCTGACCAATTCCGGCCATCCCATCACGCGGAAGGCCATCGACGCGGACGCCCTCAAGATCCTTTACCGCCTCGACCGGCTCGGATTCATCGCCTGCCTGTGCGGAGGAGCGGTCCGGGACCTGATGCTGCGAAAGAAACCGAAGGATTTCGACATCGTCACCGACGCCAGGCCCGGACAGATCAAGAAACGCTTCGCGAACGTCTATATCATCGGGAGGCGTTTCCGTCTGGCCCACGTCCATTTCGAGGGAGGAAAGATCATCGAAGTCGCGACGTTCAGAAAGGACCTCAAGCCCGTCGAAGAGGCCGGCGCGGAGGCCGCGCCCGATCCGAAAGACATCTACGGGACGCCCCGCGAGGACGCCTTCCGGAGGGATATCACGATCAACGCCCTCCTTTACGATTTCGCGACCGACTCCATCATCGACTATGTCGGCGGTCTCGAGGACCTGGCCCGGCGAATGATCCGAATCATCGGCGATCCCGAAGAACGTCTCGCCGAGGACCCCGTCCGCGTCTGGCGGGCCATAAGGCACGCCGCCCGCCTCGGCTTCGACATCGAAGAGACGACCGAGCGGGCGATCCAGTCGCACGGCCATTTGCTCGCCGCATGTCCCGGGTCCCGCCTCTATGAAGAGTTCAACAAGGACCTCGCCTACGAGACCAGGCCGGTCATCGAAGCCCTCCGGAACCGCGGCATTCTACGGCACATCCTCGGCCGCGTCGGCGAAGATTACGAAGCCGACGCCGGCCTTTTCTGTCGGCTCGAGACGCTCCTAGACATCATCGATCGGACGAGCTCGGCGACGTTCCATTTATCGTTGGAGGAAATGTACGCTCTCTTCTTCTGGCCCTGGATGGAACCGCTGTTCGCCGACGCGACGGGAGACATGACCAAGATCCTGGCGGACGCTTTCGTGAATGCCCGGACGCAGATGATTGTGCCCAAAAATCTTCGGGCCAACGTCATCCAGATCATGATCATCGTCGGCGGCATGCGCCGCGCGCTCTGCACGGGCCACATGCGCTGGGCTTTGAAGAGACGGACGCATTACGCGCAGGCTTCTAAGATGTGCTTCATGATCGAGAAGGGCCGCCCGCCCGAAGGCGAGGAATCCTTCGAGAGCCTGCTCCAGGCGGCTTTTCCCTCGGCCTTGCGGCCGCGAAGACGGCGCGGCGGCTGATCTTCACTGTCGGTTGCAGATATAAGCGAACGGGCAGCCTTCGCAAGTTCCTTCGGCGGCCGGGGCCGGTTCGAACGGCTGCCGGGGATCGACGATTTCGGTCAAAAGCTCATCCACGAGCGTTTCCATCGTCCGGATTTGTTCTTTGCGGACGTCCAAGTCGTTTTCTTCATAAGGGGAATATTCGATCTTCGGGCTGAGCCGGTTTCTTCCCAATATCAATAAGACGCCGTGGATTCGCTCGGCCGGGATTTGAAGGGCTCGGGAACAAATCATGTTGTAGAGAGGGAGTTGAAGACTGGCCACGGACGGTTTCCATGTCGACCTCTCGGCGATGACTAGTTTTTTAAAATTGATCCCCACGTATTTTTCCGAGGCCGACGTCTTGTAATCCAGGATATAAAGCTCTTCGCCCCGTTTCTCGACCCGATCCACCTTCGCCGCCAGTTTGAATGACGTTCCCCCGATGCTTCTCTCCACGCGGATTCTCTGTTCCAAGGTCTGAATATGGAGCTCGCCTCCCTTTTCCTCGACCGCCCTTATGACGGGAATCTGATAATCGAGGATGAACTCCCGCATATGGCGCTTGACCTGGAGCTTCATCAAGTAGGCGCTCCCGGCCGGATCGCGTCCGTATTCCTCGTTGAAGCGGCGCTCGACGATCACGTCGAGAACGTTCGCGTCGAGATCCTCAGCGCGAATCCGACGCCCCGTCCACTTCTTGAAATATTCTTCGAGGATCGCGTGGACGAATGTCCCGATATCCTTCTTATCCATGGGCTCGGCAATTTCCTCTTTTTCCTTGAGCTTCAAGACATAGGCATAATAAAACCGGACGGGGCATTTGAGATACATATCGAGGGACGTCGCGGAGAACGCAAATTCCCGCAGATATTCCGCGACATCGGAGGTCTTGGCCACGGGATCCGGCTCTCCGGCTTGCAGAGCGAGCCGGTATCGGACGGTCTTCACATATTTGTCGGACCGCGGGTCCCGCTCGCGCTTCTGCCGTTCCCAGATGAGTTTCTCGACGAAGCGGCTTTTCTCCTTGTCGGCGTTCTCGACGAAGAAGAAGTGGACGGTCCCGGCGGCCTTGACAAGCGTGTCGAGATAATATTCCATCCGCCGCTCGAGGTCCTGGTAGGTCGGAAGACCGAGCGCCGCGCGCGCCGCGAACGGGAGCAGCGAATCGGCCCGCTTGAAGGACGGGATGGTTTCCTCGTTCATGTCCAGGATATAAACGTGTTCGAAAGAAATGCCCCGCGTTTCCCAGAATCCCAGGACCTGGAGTCCGCGAAGCGGCGTCCCATAAAAAGGGACCTTGCCCGCAGCGATCACTTTCCGCAACAGATTGAAATAGCTCGCGTGATCGTCAAAAACGGTCTCCCGGAGGAGCGACCGGGCCAGCGCGTCCAGCCGGGCCAGGAACGCTTCCGCATAAGGATGGAAGAAATAATGCAGCCGAGCTGTGCTGTTTTCGTAAATATAATTCAGGACCCGGATGAGCTTGTCCGCGAAATCGCCGACATTGCGGATCTCATGGAACAGCGACAGCGTGTGCTCATGGATGGCATGCCAGTGTTCGACGAAATCCGCGATGACGGGCGCGTTCTCCACGTTCCTGACCCGCTCCTGGACCGCGGCCCGGATTTCGGCGTCACCCTCCAGCTCGTCCAGCGACCAGAAGGCCTTGGTCCGCCGGCGGGTCAGCTCTTCCTCGACGGCGTGAAAAAGGATGCGAGTCAGGTCCGCCCGCTTGTCGGGTCCGGGAAAATAGATGTTTTTCGTGTAGGGATGAAGGATGAAGCGCAGATAGTTCGGGATATAAATCCTCCCTTCTTCGTCCCTGGATTGGATGAGTTCGAACAGCTTGGCGAAGAAACTGAAAATCGGCGTCCGGGAGAGCGGATATCCCAGAGAGATATTGAAATTTTCCTCCGACAGCGCGGAAAGGGTCTGCTGGTAGAGCGGGAACAGAGCTTCCGCTGCCGGCAGGACGATGACCTGCTTTTCATTGAAAAGCCGGGGATCGCGCAATGGACCTTCCAAGATCTTGTTCAGGGCAAAAATCTGGCCGTGCGTGTCGGCGCTCCTGACGAACTCGAGCGGCGGGTCGGGCTCGGGCGTCTCGATCTCCTTCCGCAAGGCAAAATCGGCGACGCCCAATTTATCAAGCAGCGTTTCGATCCCCTTTCCTTTGAGAAGATAAAGCGAGCTCTTGTCCCAGGCCAGCATGGCCTTGAGGAGGTCCGTCTCGGTCTTCGTCAGGGAGAAAAAGCCGGCGAAGATGAACTCGTCGACGTCCGGGAAAAGTTCGGGCCGGACCAGGGTGGCGGCGTCTCGGTAGCGCGTGGCCGGCGTCGAGAAGCCGCGCGCTTCGAGCGCGCCGTAAAACCGCTCATAAAGAAGCGACATGGATTGAAGCCGCTGCGCGGTCGCCTCGGGGACGGTTTCGTCCGCCCAATGATCCAGCTTGGCGAGATCGTCCTTGCCGACGCCCGCGGCATGCAATTCTTCAAGGTCGTGAAACAGCTTCACGCCCAGCGGAAAGAAATGATCCGCGGACACGAAGCGGTCCCCTCCCGGCCGGCCGGGCGTATCCCGGTGGATCTCGAAAAGCAGGGCGACCGCGTCCAAGGTGTCGATCGGACGGCCCCGCAGCCCGAGCCGTTCCGCGCAGATCCGATCGACGAACGCGTCGATGGCGTCGATGCGCGGCGGGACGAATCCGGAGCGTTCCCTCTCGGCCAGCTTTTTCCGCAGATAATAAGCCGGCCGTTTTTCGGGAAAGACGACCCAGCGCCGGGAATAATCCTTGTTGTCCGCGCGCAGCCGGGAGGCGATGGTCGCGACGAGATCGTTTTTGGGAGAGACGAGCTCGATTCTCATGCGACCGTCTCCCATTCGTTTCTATCGATGTACGCGAGAATCCCCCGGACGGACTTCCCGTGAAAAATCTCCTTCATGATCCGGACATAGGTCCCGACCTGCTCGCGATCGGCCGTTTTCCATTCCGTTCGCTTCGCCGTTCCGGCCGTCCCGCCGGTCTTGAAATCGACGATGTGGACGGCGGCCCCGTCGATGACGACCCGGTCCATACGGTAAACCGCGCCCGCCGCGTCGCAAAAATCCACCTCCCGCAGGACGCGGCGGCCTTCCTTTTCGATGAAAAGTTCGTCGAGCGGAGAACCCTGAAAAAAGCGGACGATCGAGCGCCCGACGGCGTCGAAGAGCGGCGCTTCGTTTTCCCGCGGCGCCATGTCCCCGACGATCCGGGCGATATCTCCATCCCAGCCGGAGCGGAGGAATTCGAGCCCGGCCAGGATCCCGTGCGCGATCTCCCCTCGCCGGATGTTCTCGTAGTTCAGGGTCTCCCGCCGGTTGGGAGGAAGCTCGAACGGGCCGGGAACGCGCCACGCATCGGCCCGGGGAGAATCCTCCCGGCACGTCTGCGGACAGGCCGCAGGCGGGACCGGCGCCGAAACATAATTTTCCTCGCCGAGCAGGTCGAAAGGATAGGCCTTCTGCTTGCCTTTGACGCCGACGATATGGAGCTCGACCTTGGCCCTGGTCAGCGCGACATAGAGCCGGTTCAAACTTTCCACGGCGTCCTTCATCCGCCGTTCTTCGTAAACGCGGGCCAATTTTTCGTCCGCTTCCGCCAGGTCTTGATTGATTTTGTATATCCGGACAAAGTCCTCGTCCTCGCCGATATAGAAGTCCGGCGGCATCCATTTCTCCCCGTAGACCAGGAAGATCACGACCTGGAAGCCCAGTCCCTTGGCCTTATGGATGCTCATGATCCGGACGGCATCGGCGTCGGGCGGAACGTCGATCGTCCAGTCCGAGCCCTGTCCTTCCCCGGCGGTCGTGAGTTCGAGGAACTCCCGGAGGTCGTTGCGGCCCGATCCTTCGAAATCCTTGATGACTTCGAGGAGCTTCGTGAGCGCGGCCTCTTCGTCCGGAAAAAGCTCGAAGACGTCAAAGACCCGGTAGATCATCGTCACCAGGTCGTAGAGAGGATAATATCCGACGGACTTGAAGAATGGCTCGAAATAGCGGTTCCACGGATCAGCGTGCCGGTTTCTAAAAGCGGAATAAAGGGGATAATCCTTTTCCCGTTGAGCGGCGAAGAGAAATTCCGGTCCCGCGTCCGGATCGAGGGTCCGGCCGTCCCGCTCCATTTTCCTTTTCAGGACGTCGCCCAGGAGAAAAACGGAGAACGAGAGATCGTCCGGCGGAGAATCGAGGAACTGGAGGAGAGCCGTGATCTCGCCGATGATTTTCCGCTTCCGGATGTCGAGGCTGCTGAAGGGGATGAAGGGAACGTGGATCTCGTTGAGCCAGGATGCGACCTCGGCCACGGATTCGTTTTTGTACGTCAGGACGGCCATGTCGGACCAGGCATAACCTCTTTTTTTCAATTCGAGGACGCGATTTTGGATCTCGGCTTTTTCCGGAACGACGTCCGGATCCTTTTCGAGAACGACATATTCCACGTATCCGGAGCCCCGGTGCTCATCGACGGGCTCTTGTTCCCAACGATTCAATCCGCTCCGTTCGGCGATCGCCCGGTATTCCCCGTCTTCGTTCAATTTCCCCAGAAATATTTTCTTGACGAATTCCAGGACGGACCCATGACATCGGTGGTTATCATGCAGCTCATGGCGATCGACCGGAACGGACGGAAATCCGTCTCTTCCCTCCTCCAGATTTTTCATGATCTCGTAATCGGCGGCGCGGAAGCCGTAGATCGCTTGCTTCGTGTCGCCGACGACGAAGAGGCTCCCCTCTTGGCTCAAGGATTCCTCGATCAGGGGCTTCAGATCCGTCCATTGGATCAGAGAGGTGTCCTGGAACTCGTCGATGAGGTAATGGAAGACCCGGTCACCGAGACGGAAATAGACGTCCGGCACAATGCCCTTGTTGATATAGCCCGAAAGCCGCTTGCCGATATCCTCGATGAAAACCGTTCCCAGCCGGCGCTTGACCTGGTCGAGCGTCCCGGAAAGAGCTTGAAAGGCCAGGAGGTAAGGATAAAAGTAATCGCGGGCATAGTGGGATTTGTATTGATTGACCAGACCTTCCAGGTTCGCCCACGCCCGGAGGATTTGTCCATGGATCTTCACGTCCTGCCCTGATTTTGGTTTCTTGACCGGAGCGGTTTTAAAGCTGCAGCTCAGGAGATCCGCGAAGCGGCGCTCTCCGATCGCCGGAAGGATTCTGGAATGGCAATGCCCCCTCTTATCGGGCTCCAATCCGGAGGCGTCGATCGCGTCTTTCATTTCCCCGGCGACCCGCGCGATTCGCTTTTGAAGTCCCGCCCGCTCGTCTTCGAAATTCTCGATCTTCAAATCCCGGTCGCGGGCGGCCAGTTTCGTGTGAAGGGTCCTCAGCGTTTCCAAAACCTGGGGCGTTGGATCCCAGGCAAAGGGGGCTTTCTCCGGCGCATTCGCGAGAATATGGTCCACGATGCTCTTGAAGATCCTGCCGTCATCGGAACGCGCCGTCACCCGCCGCAGATGCCGGAAAAAGGCGTAGCGGATGAGCTCGGCATTGTCGAGGACGATCTCGAAATCCGGCGAATATCCCAGATCGATCGCGGACGCCCGGAAAATAGCGGCCATGAAACTGTCGATGGTCTCCACCTGGAAGTCGCTGTAATTGCATAGGATGCGATCGAGCGCGTCTTCGGCTTTCCGGGGCAGACGAACACTCGGGATGGCGACGATCTCCAGGATCTCATGGATCTCGCGGCTTTCATTCCGGACGTCGGCGAAACAGCAATCCTTTAACCAGCCCAGGATCCGCGTTTTCATTTCGCGCGCGGCGTTCTTGGTGAAGGTGATAGCGAGGATATTGCGGAGATCGCTGCGCGTGGCGTCTTTCACCAGATCGGAGAGAAGGAACTGGACGAAGCGAAGCGACAGGGCATGGGTCTTGCCGGAACCGGCCGATGCCTTGAGCAGCACGAATTCAGGGAATTTCAGGTCTTTGTCCGGGATCAAGACGGCCATCGAAGAAAATATATCGTTAGAGGAGAGCGCACGTCAATAGAATTGATGCCGCCGAATAGCCGGAAACTGACCGTAATACAGTTTCGGGGACATGATTCCCTGTCCCCATGGGAAGCGATGAAGTGATCAGCCTACCTCTTTTCGTACGAATCCACGATCGACTGATAGACCAGCGCGCGGAACTTCCCGTGAAGGTCGCTGTTGCCCGCGGGCAGGAGCTGGGTCATGAGGACGCAGACGAGCTGTTCGGCGGGATCGACCCAGTAGGTCGTGTGATAAGCCCCGCCCCAGCCGAAAGCGCCGGTCGTTCCCGGCTGGCCGTTCCGGCCCAGCTTGTCCGTCACCCAGAATCCCAACCCGAACCCCTGGCTGCCGTAGAGATCGCCGACATGATCGACCGTCATGAGCTCCACGGATTTCGGGCTGAGGACGCGGACGCCGTCGAGCTCGCCGCCGTTGAGCAGCATGCAGAGGAACCGGGCGTAATCTTCGGCCGTGGCGAGGAGGCCCGCGCCTCCGGCGTAGCACATCCGCGGACCCTTGACGTAAAAACTCTCGCGGGGATCCTCGACAAGTTTGAGGCCGCCTTTCTCGTCTACGCCGTAAACGGGGGTCAAACGCCCGATTTTGTCCTCGGGCAGGAAGAAATGCGCGTCCGTCATGCCCAGCGGGCCGGTGATCTTCTTGGCAAAGAACTCGGCCAGGCTCATCCCCGAGACGCGCTCCACCAAATACCCGAGAATATCCGTATTGTATCCATAAATGAATTTCTCGCCGGGCTGCGCGTCGAAGGGCAGGGTCGCCAGTTTTTTAATGACTTCGCCGATGGGCATATTCTTGTCCGCCAGGAACCAGCCGTGAATGCCGGCCGCCGCATATTCGTCGCGCGCCGGTCCGTCCCCATAGGAAATCCCGGCGGTGTGCGTCAGAAGATCGCGGATGGTGATGGGCCGTTTGGCCGGGACCGTCGAATAGCCTTTCGCACCCTTGTCCTGCGCCTGGACCGCGACGCGCGTGGCGGCGAACTCTGGAATGTATTTCGACACGGCGTCGTCAATGAGGAGCCGCCCTTCTTCCTGGAGCATCATCACTGCGACGCTCGTCACGGCTTTCGTCTGCGAGGCGACGCGGAAAATGGCGTTGGCCGGCATGGGCGTGCCCTTGGCGAGATCGAGCTTGCCGAAGGGTTTGAAGTAGGCGACTTTTCCTTTCCGGGCGATGAGCGTCACCATCCCCGCGACCTTTCCCTGGTCGACATATTCCTGCATCACATGGGTGAGCCGTTCCAGCCTCTCGGTCGAGAGTCCGACCTCGGCAGGCTTGGCGATCGGAAGCGACGCCGCTAGGCCGAGAGCGGCCATGACGAACAGGCCCATGAGCGCCGCGGCGGCCGGGCGCCGGAAGCGGGCGATATGATCATTTCTTTTCATGGCTCAATGATCCTCCTTTTTCCGGAATTTTGACGATGAAAGCACCGCCCCAATATAAAACCCGGCTCGGAAAGATGTCAACGGCGGCTGGGGCCCCGGGCTTTGCCCGGGGGTCCACTTCCGCCGTACTCGCCCGTTGATATAAGACACGGGCGAGTGGCGAGCCGAAGGCTCGTCCCTTGACTCGGCTGTGACGACGGATGATCTTCCATCGGCGATGAAGGATGACGTCCGATGACTTGAACCATCCGATTTAGAGTAGTACTCTTAGAAAACGGATGTAACCCGGGGAACAGGATACTTTAGCAGACGAGCTAAGGAGATGCCATGAAAATAATGCGTTCGACGGCGGCTATTTTATTCTTATTGCTTTTCATCGGTACGAGTTGCGCCAGCGGACTTAAGGGATTGGAAAAGACATGCTGACCAAAACGATTGTCTTAAAAACAGGGTTCATAGTTTTTATTTCATTTTCCATCAGTCTCGCCGCCCAGATTCCGGCCTGGAAGGGCAAAATCTTAAACGAGGGCGGACAGGAGGTCGTCCGGAATCCCAAAGAGCCGATGTATCCTGGTCCGATTCTTGAAATCAAGGAGGATTGGTCGATCGGCGGAGCGAAAGCGGAAGGAGAGTCCGCATTTCGCGATGTCTCAAGCCTTGCGGTCGATCGTCGGGAATGCGTCTATGTTCTCGATCCGAAGGAATGTCAGGTCAAGGTTTTCGATTCCGGCGGGCGATATGTCCGCACGATTGGCCGGAAAGGCCAGGGGCCGGGCGAGATGCAATCTCCGAGGTCGATCCTCATCCACCCGGCCACCGGAAATCTTCTTATTCTTGACTTGGGAAAAAGAGGAATTTCATACTTCGACGACCAGGGAAAGTTCATCAAAACCGTATCTCTTATGGATACGATCGGGATGTCGTTTCGCGTCGATTCGCGGGGCGGATTCGTTGTCCTGGCCGCCGTCTTTGACCCGGACAATCCGCATTATCTCGTCAAAAAATTCGATGCCGAACTAAAGAAGATCGGCGAATTGGCCAAGCTGCCTTCGCGGATTTCAAAGAATGGAGTCGTCAATCCTCTTCTCGCGACGCCCCGAATCGATATCGACATCGATGACCGGATTCTTTTCAACAACAGCCTGGATTATGAAATTCAAATCGCCGGCGTCGACGGAAAAATCATCGGCCGATTCGGCCGGGCCTATGATCCGGTGAAAGTCACGGACGAGGACAAAAAGCCCTTCCTGAACCGGGACGATTCCGAAGTCACGATCAAATTCGAGGCGTTCCATGCGCCGATCCAAAGTTTTTTCGCCGACGATCGACATCATGTCCTGGTCAAAACATTTGAAAAAACGACGGATCGGAAACGAACCCTTCATGATGTCTTTGACAAACAGGGTCGTTTCTTAGGAAGGATTCCGCTTGTCGATACGCCGGTCATGATGAAAAGCAGAAAGCTCTATTCCATTGAAACCGACGAGGAAGGTTATCGGTTGATCCGGCGTTATACGGCGACCTGGATGATGAAGGAAGAGTAGTCGGACGTTGACGGGGGACTCACCGGCGGGAAACCCGCCTTGGGACCAACGGCGGACTCCCGTTGAGGTTCATCTGAAAGGATATCCCGGAGAAGGTTCCGGAGCGTGATCGGCTCCGGGATCAGGCCGCGCTTCGGGCCATGGATTTACGGTGCCTGCGGCGGAGTGTCTATTTCCACTTCGATTTTTTCAAGGATGAGTTCCGTCCCATGAACGACTTCGAGGTCCGTCGAGGCGCAGGCGTGGCAGGCCATGACGAAATCGGCCCGGACGGTTTCGTTTCCGCAGGCCCGGCAGAGAACGGTAAATGGGAGTTTGATAACTTTTTCTATGCCAAGCGCTGCAATACGGTTTGAGGAGGGGGAAACCGAGAACCAAATGACCGTCAACTCCATCGAGAGAGCCTTTTCAGTCTCCGATAAGCGTCATCGCCTGTTGACGTTTTCGCGATCTGATTCCCTCGTCCGAGCCGGGCTTCCTCCGGTCTTTTCAGGGGAGACATGGACTTCTCCGTGACCTTGGCCCGTTTCTTGAGGCTTTTCTCCCGCCATGGCGGGAGTCTATCGTCCTCGACATCCGGAGCGGGCCGTTCTCTATCGGGTGCTCTTCCCTCATTTCGAGAAGTTTGTCGCCGAGTACGAGGAGCGTTTCGAGCGGACCTCCGGCTATTTCCGTCCTATCGTCAAGGATGTCGTCGAGCGATACCTCGACTGCGGCAATCCCCGCTGCGGATTCGCCCGGAGCCGCTGCCGGGCGGAACATCTTCTGATGTTTTCGTGCAAGACCCGGGGGTTCTGTCTCCTGCCATGCCAAGCGGTTGGAGGAATGGAGCGAGTTGATGCGGGAGACGCTCTTTCTGGACGTGCCCCTCACCGCCAAGTGGTTTTCACGATCCCCAAGATGCTGCTGGTTTTCTTCAAGTTCAAGCGCCGGCTCCTGGGCGATCTTTGCCGCATCAGGACTGTATTGTCGTTGGAGAGGCTCGCGTTCCTGGAGCCCGAGGGCAAGGTCCGTTACCTATATGGACAGGACGCGCGCGACCAGGAAACGATGGATTATCTGGAGTTCATCGCCCGGGTGACCTCGCATATCCCCGACAAGAGGCAGGTTATGGTGCGTTATTATGGCCTCTACGCCAACGCCCATCGGGGGAAGGTCCAGAAGGCCCTTGTCCCCTTCGCCCTGCGGATGGCCGAGGAGGACAAGAAGCGCATCCATTTCAAGGGCTGGGTAGCCATGATCCGGAAGGTCTATGAAGTGGACCCGCTGATTTGCCCCCGATGCGGCGGGAGGATGAAGGTCGTCGCTTTCCTCACGAGTTATACCGTCGTGGACAGGATTATGGAGCATCTGAAGTTGACCTTTGTAGCCGAGAAGCCGCCGTCGGCGCATGTCTTCACCCAGGCCATACTCATCGAGTCAGATGAGCGGACGGAGTATTCTTAGGACGAGTGGTTTTGAGGGAGGATGGGAGTCTATTGCCTTTTTGGGGGATTTTGCGGTTGCTCGGAACGATGATCTGGCCGGACGGCCTCCTTCGTAGCCATTCCCTCGAGAAAGAGGTTCATAAGTTTATTCTTTATCTTTATTATTATTTCTTTATTTAATTTTTTATCGCTATTTATAAAAAAGTGAATCAATCGTGATTTTTATTAATATTGATTTTTCTTTTAACCACCAGCTTTTCCATTTTTCGTAGTCAATGTCGATATTTTGTTTAGTAATTTTCTGTAAAACTTGATTGGCGCAATATCTGACCGAATACCAGTCTAATTTCAAGGCCTCAATCAAAGGATCGATCATACTGCCATCATCGAAGTTTTCCATCGCTTTAACAGCTTCAAGCTGGACTAATATGTCGGAATCGTGGATCATCATGATTAACGGCGGCAGAGCCTGTTTATCGGAGATTTTTCCAAGCGCCTTAGCTGTGTTGATCCGAACTTTTGGATTTTCATCATGGATCATTCTCGTGAGAGGTCCGACAGCGCGGACATCCTTTAAATTCCCCAACGCTTCTATTGCCTTTATTCTCATTTGTTCATCTTGATCTTCCAGGACTCCGACCAAAAAATAAAAGGCGTGAGAATCACCCAGCATGGCTAGCGCCGCGGCCGTATTGGCCCTGACTTTTCGATTTTTATCGTTCATCACGGCCAATAGAGGCTCAATTGCAGATGGATTGCCAAACCATCCTAGGGCTAAGGCCGCACTGGCCCGGACTTCATCGTTTTTATTATTCAACATCTTTATCAAGGGAATGACGGCGCGGGGATCTTTTATGACGGACAAAGCATTGATCGCGTTTCGTCGAACCAATGGATTCCTGTCTTTTAAGGCATCTATTAACGGCGCGACCCCATCCGGATTCTTCATCAAGCCCAATATAGCCATGGCATTGAAGCGAAGAACATAGTCTTTTTTCAATAAATACTTTAATTTATCCATAACATAGGGGTTTTCGATTTTGGCGATAGTACGCACCGCCTCAGCAACTACATTAAGGCTGACATCGTTGAGGGCGTTAAATAAAAGCTCGATGGCCGGTTTTCCCTCTATTTTTCCGAGGGCGATAATCGCGTCTTGACGGACTTCCCAATTTCTATTTTCGAGGGCTATCGCCAATAACTCGACGGCTTGTGAATCATTCAATTTTCCGATAGCTTGAACGGCGTCGATACAGACAGCTAAATCCCCGGACTTCAGCTTTTTTTTGAGTTCCTTATATTCGACGCCCTGGGCGAAGGCCATTCCAAATATGATAAATAATGCCGATATATGGATTAGTGTTTTTCTCATCATTGATGCCCCCATTCTAATCCCGACGAAGCCCTATCGGATCACCTGGCTCTCCGTGGCCACGACAAAGAATTTGTACTTATCGTAGGTCATGAAGATCTTCAACCGTGGGACTGGCCCCCCGGCGTCGATCCCTGAATAGGCGACAAGAATCTCGGAGCGCCAGGGGAAAAGGACTCCGTTCTTTTCGGTCTTGTACTCGTAGGTCATCAGAAAGTGCGGCCGGATGTTCAGGAAAGCGCACTCGTTCAGGATATCCTCATGGCCGTCGATCGGGACGCCCTCGATTTCGCATTTCAGAATCTGGAAGCCCGTCTTATCCACCCAGATCCGGGCCCACCATATGCCGTCCTCGTCCCCGGATTTGGGGGAGGCCGTCAGAATCAAGGCCTTTTTCCCATTGACCTTCTCTTCGCCGGCGATCCAGTAATCGAACTTGGGCTGGCGGTTCTTGGCCAGGACCTTGAGCGGAGCAAAGAGCGAGCCCAGCGCGGAAAACCTCCGGTCTTGCAAGACTTTCTTGGGGTCGGCGGGCTTCTTGCCGTTCTCCTTCAGGATAGTCCGGTGCTCTTCGACGATCTTGTCCTTCCTGAAGATCTGATAATCGCAGAGATAGATATTTCTTTTATCCCGCTTGGGATCGACATACTGAAACCATTGCTCTAATAAAAGCCGACCAACGACTTTTTGATCGTTAGCAACTAATCCTTTGTTGATCCGGTCGATAAACTCTGGATCCTCCTTCATATTTAAAGGTTTCTCCTGCTTATCCGTCTTATCGGTTGTCACAACGGTAAGCTCTGCCCAACGGCGATTATTCAGCAGATCGTAATGGGTTTCTTGGATGGACTCCTCGCACACATAATCCGAGGCAACCGAGGCAAGCTTTTGACAATATTCGGCCGTTTGATCGAGCACTCGGCCCAGATCTTCCCGAGTCGTGGCGCTTGCCCCCGGAGGCGGGGTGACCTCCCAGGTTTTCTCTTGTCCGTAGAGCCAAGGATTGAAATCATATTCGAAGCGGAAGGCTGCCACGACAGGATTTCCTTTAATCCGGACAGGCTCGAACGTCCATTGCAGGAAAGCCTGCACGGCGACATAGTTTAAATAGGCATGGAGAGGTTTCTCCACGTCCACATGTCGGACGTTCCCTTTCTCGTCGATCGTGATCCGAAGGCCGATCCGTCCCCCCATATTCCGCCGCCGCAGTTCTTCGGGGAAATAAGGCTGGACTTGGGTGAGGGATTTCGGCGAGGTGACATAATAGATCGTTTCCTTGACGGTTAGCGGCTTTTTATCGGGCGTCCCAATTGCTGCCCAAGCCAAAATGAAATAATCACCGCCCGGATTCGGCAGGCCGACGATGATCGGTTCACCGAGGTTGAGGACTAAGTCCTGCGCTACGACCGTCTCCGCTCCCGCCGCCGTCATGGTCCCAGCCGCGGTCTTGGCCCGATCGATGATGACGTGGAGGGCGATCTCTTGTGAAGAAAGCCTCTTCGGCGAAATCCTAATGTGGAAGGAAATTGTCTTTCCAAAAATCCAATCGTCCAAGAGAGAGACTTTCCCGTCCCACCCGGCTTCGTGCAGGAACAAGTCGTTGATGGCCTGCAAGTCGAATATTTTCAAAAGGGCTTCGAATGCGCTCGCCGTCAGCGCGGCTTCCGATCCGCCGAGGCCGGCCTTGAGCGAGGCCAGCTCCGGACGGGAAGCGTCCTGGAGTATTTCGACGGCCTTCAATCCCGCCTGGCCTTCCTCCCGGATGGCTTGGAAGAGGTGTAGGCAGATGACGATGGGATTCACGGTTTCGGCTTGGCAGGGAGGTAAAGATATTCCCAAAACGAGCAAAAGAAGCATAATTCTATTTCTCATGGGAAGCTCCGATCATTACATCCTGTCCCCCATATCAACATACGTCGGGAAATCCCAATTTGTCAATTAATTTCAATAATATCGGTCCAGGGCCCGGTATTGGATGGCCTCACTCAGGTGGGCGATGGTGATCCTCTCCCCACTGGCCAGGTCGGCGCATGGTTATGTTGCCTTTTTGTCAATTAACCTTGAAGGGAAGAAAGCCGGTTTCCGGGCAAGAATACCCAGATTTCCTACGAACGTTTTTCGGTGACAGACAAATCCCTTCTATGATTGCGAAACGCAAGTCCCCGGATCCATTTCTTTTCTTTCCATCTTTCTTTATGACTGCCTCGGTCTTTTGAACCACCCTTCTATCCGCGCCTCCATGCGCACCATAACATTCGATCTTGGCTCCTAAACCTAAATTTGAACGCGACCCTTACGGGCCCGTTAGGGGTTAACCTAGGCAGCCGATTGTTTCCTGATTTCCGGAATATACTCTCTCCTCTCGGTCAGCACGCGATAAATAATGGTCAGTAATCGTGTCGCGGCTTTGACTTTGCCGCCCCCGGCATGATAAGAAAATGCCATGCGGAAATTACGTTCTCTTCTTTTTGCGCTCATCATTCTGACCGGCTGCGGCATTCCGCCCGCGCCGGTCCAGGATGCGCCGCCCTTTTCGATCGTCTCTCCCGCGCAAGCCGCGGCCCTGATCGAATCTCACGCGAAGGCCGCGCATTTCACGATCCTCGACGTCCGCCGGGCGGAGGAATTCGCCTCGGGCCATTTGAAAAACGCCGTGCAAATCGACGTGACCGCCGCGGACTTCGCGGACAGAATCGAAACGCTGAACAAGGCCGACATTTATCTCGTCTACTGCCGCGGCGGCGTCCGGAGCGCGCGGGCCATGGGCATCATGAAAGACCATAGTTTTGCCGCCGTTTATAATCTCGAAGGCGGCCTGCTGAAATGGCAGTCCGAAAACCGCCCTGTCGTCAAGGACGAATAACGGGCCGGGCGGATCAATTCAAATAATAGCCGATCGAGAAGAAGCTCACCCAATGGCGGAGCGAGAACGGCGCGGTCGTCCCCATCCCGAGCTTTTTGAGCGGGAGGGCGCCTTCACTGTAGGTATCGGAATAGCGGATGAGGCGGCCGGTCATAGTCCGGCCTTCGGCGCGCTGGATGATTTTTTCGGCGGCCAGCAGCCCGAACGGGATCGAATACTTGCCGCACCAATACGTATTTTTATAGTCCAAATACGTCGCCCCCCAGAGTTCCTTGGTCAGGCCCAGGATTTTGGAGGCATCGAGTTCGTCCGTCAGATAGGAAGCGATCAAGCGCTTGTCGAAGGCGAGGGCCGTCTCCCAGGCCTTCTCCCCTTCCCCGAACGCCGTGTTGTTGAAATCCTTGCCGTAGTGGTTTCCGTCGGAAGAAACAAGGAAGACGATGTCCTTGCCGGCCTTCAAGCCTTTGTCTTTCATATATCCGGCGATGACATCGGCCAGTTTCCCGGAGATTTCGTCCATCTTTTCGAACGGCATCGGCGCGACCATGATCGGCGTAATCTTGACGTCGGGGTTGAAATACTGGAGGAACGGCAGGAGCGCTTCAATCGAATGTTCGAGTTCGTGGGCCCTGTTGCTGACCAGAAAAACGTTTTTGTCGAGCCGCGCTTTGATGAACTCGCGGAGCGGCGACACCGCGATCGGCTTGAGGACGCCGGGCCACATCTTGTATTCATCCAGTATCAATACGCTCTGCGGGTCTTTGATCTCTTTGCGCACGGCGCTGTGCGTGACGCCGAAAATGACGACTTCCTTGGCCCGCAGCATCTTGAAGAGAGGATAATAGAGGCGCCCGGCGTAAAGATAATCGTCGTGCGGGGAGACGGCGGCGACGAGCCCTTCGGCCGGAAAGGTCGACTTTTCCTGGGCCGCCAGGTAATCGACGAGCGTCTTCATGCTCGCCGGATTCCAGCAAAATCCGACGTCGTCCTTGACCGGCCGGAGGTCCTGCGCGGCCAGCCCGGCAAAAACCGATAGAATCATCCAGAGGCCCAACGTTTTCTTCATGGGAATCTCCTTATGAATCCGTTGATCTTGAGTCGCGGAATCGATTATCATCGACCTGAGCCCGAAATACAACTTAAAATTATTAAGGATCGCTGAAATCGCCCGGAAAATCGAGACCCTGAAAAATAGGGCCCTGACCCTGATCTTCTTGGGGATTTGTCTAAGCCAAATCCCCGCCCGCGGATTTGGGACGGGCTCTGGCGTCGCCGGGGAGACCCCAGTCATCTTAATGGACGAATTCATCTTCGATATCGCGCCGTTTTCAGAATGTCATGCCTCGACCATCGCCGAATCGAAAGGCGCCCTGGTCGCCGCCTGGTTCGGCGGCTCGGCCGAAGGGCGGCCCGACGTCGGCATTTGGCTGTCGCGCCGCGAAGACGGCCGGTGGACCGCGCCGGCCGAAATCGCCGACGGCGTCGAATCTCCGCGAAAGCGCTATCCCTGCTGGAATCCCGTCCTCTTCCAGCCGAAGGCGGGTCCGCTGATGCTTTTTTACAAAGTCGGCCCCGGCCCGAGCGCGTGGTGGGGGATGTTGAAAACGTCCGCGGACGGCGGCAAAACCTGGTCGGAAGCGCGCCGTCTGCCCAATGGCATTCTCGGCCCGATCAAAAACAAGCCGGTCGAGCTGGCCGGCGGCGAGATCCTCTGCCCGTCAAGCACCGAAAACAGCGGCTGGCGCGTGCATTTTGAACGGACGAGCGACGGTGGCCGAAGCTGGCGGGCCACGCCGCCGGTGAACGACGGCCTCGAATTCGCCGCGATCCAGCCGGCCCTGCTGGTTCACGGGGACGGCCGGATCCAGGCGCTCGGCCGGACGCGCCAGGGCCGGATCTTTCAAATCTGGTCGGAGGACGGCGGCAAGACCTGGGGCCGGATGACCGCGACCGATTTGCCGAACCCCAACTCGGGCATCGATGCCGCGACTCTCGCGGACGGCCGGTATCTGCTTGTCTATAACCCCGCCACGGAAGGCCGCACTCCGCTCAGCATGGCGGTCTCCGAGGACGGAGAGAAATGGCGGGTCGCGGCGGAGCTTGAAAACGGGCCGGGAGAATTCTCATACCCCGCCGTGATCCAGACGAGCGACGGCCTGGTCCACATCACGTACACATGGAAACGACAACGCGTGAAACACGTTGTGCTCGAGCCTAAAGCGATACCTATTTTTTCACGCCCGCGCCGATGATTCTCGGCGGAAGGCGGATCCGCTGTCTTGACATTTCCTCCGAGTGTATTTAAGAATGGGAGTCTCAAAACGAGGAACATGATGAAAAAAGCCATTTGGAGCATAGGCGTCCTTTTGATCGTCGCGACCCTGGCCTATCCCCAGCAGGTTTCCTTCAAATTGAAGGGCGGCTTCTCCTGGATCAACGGAGACGACTATAACAAGGGGATCGCCGGCGAAAATCAATACATCAAGGACACGTCCTCGACCATGTCGGGCGCCTATGCCGAACTCCGGAGCGGCATGAATTTCGAGGCCGAGATCATCGTCCACATGGGTCCCCGCTTCGCCTTCGGTTTCGGCGGCGGATATTATCGCTTGCAGAACGATAGCACGGTCACGAGCCATGGCGTCCTCTCGGATGCGCCGTTTGATGCCGTATCCACGTATAAGCCCCGTTTATCGACCATCCCCCTGTACGTGAACATCCATTATCTCGCGCCGTTGACCTCACAAATGAAGCTCGATATATATGCGGGGCCCCTTTTCCAGATCGTCCAATACACGTTCGAAAATCCGTCGACGACCACCATTTCATCCGTGAATCAGACTATGACCTTCACGGCCAGCACGACCTCTATCGGCTTTCAAGGAGGGGTCGGCCTGAGCTACGCGATCACTCCCGGCCTCTCCCTGATCGCGGAAACGTGTTATCGCTATGGAACGGTCTTCGACCTCAGCGGAAACTGGGTCGTGATCGGAACGTCCGATGCCGGCGCGATCAATAACAGCAGCGATAGTTATTATATGTGGGTCTACAATTACACGCAGGGAGGCACGTATACCCGGATCGGCTACTCCGACGTCAACGGTCCGACGGGGAGCGGCGTTTCCAATGCGAGTAAAGCCGTCATCCGCATGTCCGGCATCACGGCCACAATCGGCGTGAAATTCAGCTTGTGATCGTTAAATAAATCGGGCCGTCCAAGAGCGATGGGATGGAATGAACCCCGGCATTAAAGGAGCAGGCATGATAAAGACAAGAAGATTTTTCGTCGCCCTTGCGGCGCTACTGTTGATGGCTTCGAGCGCGACGACCGCGATGGCCCAAGCCTGGATGAACCTGGCCCTGACTCGCGTGATCTACCTCTCCATGAAGAGCCAGGCCAAACCCCAGGGCGAGCTCAAAACGAAGATCGACGCTCTCGACAAGGACATCGCCGAGGCGGCCCGCGCGGGCCGGAGCGGCGAAGTTCGTCGCCTCTTGGCCAAGGGGATGGCGCTCCTCGCGGGCCGCCCCTGGACCGACGAACTCGAGTTCTCCAACTCGCTGATCTTGCGGGCCGATGAGATCTATGTCGATTCGAGCCGTCCTTTCGCTATCCGCGTCGAACAGATTTACGCCCCGCACATCCTGTTGGCCGATTCTCTGGCGGTCCGGGTCTCCCTGCACACGCCCGAGCGCGGCGCGCTCGGCGTTCGCGCGGGAGCAAAATTGAAGGATCTCGCGGCGCAGGACGGCGTGAGTCGCGATTTCCTGGACGAGCCGTGCCGCGTCGATCTCGACCTTTCGGACGCCGAGGACGGGACCTATCTTCTCCGGGCTGAAATTCTGGAGAAAGAAAAATCCCTCGGCGCGGCCACTCTTCTCGTCGATCTGCGGAAAGGCTTGACGGAGCGGCTTCGCTCGCTCGAAACCGAACTCAAGAAGATCAACGGATTCGATGCCGTCCGCCCCGACGTCCTGTATCCGCTCGATTTCATCCGGAACGTGAACCGCGGGCGCATCGAGATCGGAACCTTCCAGATCGTCCCCGAACTGAAAGCCGCCGAAGACGTCCTGGCCTCGATCAAAGCGGGAAAAGACCCCTTCGCGGGCAGGACCGGCGACATGGAGAGGCACTACCTCTTGGAAGGCGCGAACGAGATCATGCCCTATCGGGTTTACCTGCCGAAGAAATACGACGGTCGGGCAGCCTTCCCTCTGATCATCGCCTTGCACGGTCTCGGCGCCACCCAGGACTCGTTCTTCGATTCCTATGGAAAAGAGTTTCCCAAGCTCGCCGAGGAACACGGATATATCGTCGCAGCGCCGCTCGGTTATCGCGTGGACGGCGCCTATGGAAGGGTTCTGTTCGGCAATCCCGGAAACCCGATGGTCGCTCGCAAACTCGAGTTCAGCGAAAAAGACGTCATGAACGTCCTGGCCTTGATGCAGAAAAATTACAAAATCGACGAATCCCGGATCTACCTGACGGGCCACTCCATGGGGGCCATAGGGACTTGGTATCTGGGCGCGAAATACCCGGAGATCTGGGCGGCCCTGGCGCCGTTTTCGGGGTCCGCGAATCCTTCGACCGTGGCCGCGATGAAACGCATCCCTGAAATCGTCGTCCACGGGGACGCGGACCCGACGGTCCCCGTGCTCGCTTCACGGGCGATGGTCGCCGAGATGAAGAAGCAGGGCGTCGAGCACGTTTACATCGAGGTTCCCGGCGGGAACCACCTCAACGTCGTGACGCCGAACTTCGCGGCCGTTTTCGATTTCTTCGACAAACACCGCAAGAAGACGTCTTAGGGAAAAAGACTCCGATCATCCATCGCCCGGGGAAAGCGGCGCCTAAAATCCGAAGGCCGGGAATATCACGCTTTCCCGAGGACGATCGCCAGAAGCGCCATGCGGACGTACAAGCCGTACTCCATTTGGCGGAAATAGGCCGCGCGGGGATCGTCGTCAAAATCCATGCTGATCTCCGTGACGCGCGGCAGGGGATGCATGACGATCATCTCTTTCTTGGCGGCCTTCATGATGTCGGGCTTGATCACATAGGCCCCCTTGACCTTCTCGTACGCTTCAGGATCCTCGAATCGCTCTTTCTGGACGCGCGTGACATAGAGCACGTCCGTTTTGGGCAGCACTTTATCGAGCGAAGTGTATTCTTTTTGCGGGATCCCCTTGGCCGCGACCTCGTCCATGACGTCCCGGGGCATACGGAGGATGTCGGGCGAAACGTAATTCAGCTTGATGCCGCCGAACTGCGTGAGCAGGCGGGACAGCGAATGCACGGTCCGCCCGTATTTCAGGTCGCCGAGCATCGTGACGGTTAGATCATCGAGCCGCCCCAATTCTTCGCGGATCGTGAAGGTGTCGAGCAAGGCCTGCGTCGGGTGTTCGCCCACCCCGTCGCCCGCGTTGATGACGGGTTTTCGGGCGTGCTTCGCGGCGAGCGCCGCCGATCCGACTTCGGGATGGCGCAACACGATCACGTCGGCGTAGCAGCCCAGCGTCCGGACCGTATCGGGGAGGCTTTCGCCCTTCGCCACAGAGGAGTACTTCACCTCGCTGATCGGGATGACCGCGCCGCCGAGGCGCTGCATCGCCGCCATGAACGACGCCGCCGTTCGCGTGGACGGCTCGTAGAACAAGTTCGCCAGGATTTTGCCCTTCAGCAGGTCGAACGTGCCGATCCGCTCGACCATGATCCGCATCTCGTGGGCCACGCCGAAAATGTATTCCAGGTCGGCGCGGCTGAACTGCTTGACCGACAGGATATCTTTTCCGTACCAGGGGGCCGTCCGCTGGTCGCCGAACGGGAGATGGGGGTTTTTGGATTTGGTGGGCATGGTCACTCCTTGCTTTACGGCCTTGCGGCTATTTCACGATCCAAAATTTCTTTTTGATCTCATCCGGAAAAGAGCCGTGGCGAGGCAGATGCATGGGACTCAAAAAAACGGGCTTATTGTGACTCGCCGGATCCCGGATTCTGAGTCACGCCCTCGGCTGGGGCTTCTTCGCCCGTTTCCGGGGCCGGCGTTTCGCCGCGCAGGCGTTTCAGCCTTTTTTCCTCCCGCTTTTTCAAGCGGTCCAGCTCTTTGTTTCTCTTCGCACTCTTATAGGCCCGGTTGTTCTTTGCCAAGCGGCCCTCCTTTCTTATCGCCGCCATCATAAAACAACTCGGGGGCGAGCCGCAAGGATTTCTTGCGGACGGCGGGCGTCCCGCGAACGTCCCTTATTCTTGACAGGAATTCTCCACGGCGGCTGGGGCCCCGGGCTTTGCCCGGGGGTCCACTTCCGCCGTACTCGCCCGTGCATATAAGCTCCGGGCGAGTGGCGAGCCCTTGGCTCGTCCCTTGACTTCCGCCGCGAAGGCCCGTCCCTTGACATGGGATACATTCTCCCACTAAGATTTCGACGTTTGAAGCGGGGCCGGTTCCCGCCCAAGGAATCGCCATTACGCCATGAATAGACAAGACCCTGTTCTCTCCTCGAGCGGTTCCGTCCCAAGCCGTTATTTGCCTCTTCTGCTGGGAGCGTTCGCGGCCAGCGGCTGCGCCGCCTTGATTTACGAGATCGTCTGGTTCCAGGTGCTGGAAATGGTCATCGGATCGACCGCGGTCTCCATGGCCGTGCTGTTGGGGACCTATATGGGAGGCATGAGCCTCGGCAGCCTCTTCCTGCCCCACCTCATTTCGGCCCGCCGGCACCCCTTGCGCGTTTACGCCGGACTCGAGATAGGAATCGGCGCGCTCGGACTCGCGGTCCTATTCGGCATGCCGTCCGTCGTCCGATTCTACACGGCGACCGCGGGGCATGGATTCGCGGGAATCCTGCTTCGCGGCGCGGTCAGCGCTATATGCCTGCTGCTCCCGACCATGCTGATGGGCGCGACGCTGCCGGCCCTCTCGCGATGGGTCGAGCTGACGCCCCGCGGCGTTTCGTGGCTGGGCTTCTTCTACGGCGGGAACACGACCGGAGCCGTATTCGGAAGCCTGCTGGCCGGGTTTTATCTCCTGCGGTTGCATGACATAACGACGGCGACTTATGTCGCCGCTTCGATTAACGGAGGCGTGGCGTTGCTCGGCCTCGGCTTGGCGGCCGGAACGCGCGACTTCCGTCCGTCGGACTGGCAGGATCGGGATCGAGCGACGCGTCTCCGCGGCGCCTGGCCGGTGCTGATCGTGATCGGCCTGTCGGGCTTCTGCGCGCTGGGCGCCGAAGTGATCTGGACGCGCCTATTGTCGTTGATGTTGGGAGGAACGGTCTACACGTTTTCCATCATTTTGGCCGTTTTCCTGGCGGGGCTGGGGATCGGTAGCGGCCTCGGCTCGTATCTGACGCGCCGGACCGCGCGCCCGCGATCGGCGCTGGGATCCGCTCAGCTCTTTCTGATCGCGGCCATCGCCTTGGCCGCTTTTATGCTGGCCAAAATCCTGCCCTATTGGTCGATCCGTTACGCGTCAACCGGACATTTATGGTCCAACTTTTTCATGGACGTCGTGCGCTGTCTTTGCGCCGTATTCCCGCCGGCGCTTCTCTGGGGAGCGAGTTTCCCGCTGGCCCTGGCCGCCGTCGCGCCTCAGGCGCACGACCCGGGACGGTTGGTCGGGAGAGTCTATGCCGCCAACACGGCCGGGGCCATCGTCGGCGCCATCGGATTCAGCCTGGTTTTCATTCCCGCGCTGGGCACGCGGCATTCCCAAAGGCTGATGATCGGATTTTCCGCCGCCGCCGCGCTTCTGGCCTTCGCGCCATATCTGCGGCGGAACCGGCCCCGGACCAGCCTCGCGGACGGACTTCAAGAGCGTCGGCCTAAAATTTCTCCCGCGATCCGGTTGGCGGCCGGGGCGATCCTCGCCGCGGTTTTAGCCTGGAGCGTGCCCCAGGTTCCCTGGGAATTGATCGCGTATGGCCGAAAACTGCCCGAGCGGCTCGGCGAAGCGCAATTGCTCTACGTCGGCGAAGGCATGAATTCCTCGGTCGCGGTCACCCAATTGGACAACGACGTGCGGCGTTTCCATGTCAGCGGCAAGGTGGAGGCCTCGAGCGATCCGGCGGACATGCGGGTGCAGCGCATGCTCGGGCACGTCCCGGCCCTCTTCCATGCGAACCCCCGCACGGTCCTCGTCGTGGGTTGCGGAGCGGGCGTGACCGCCGGTTCGTTCGTGCTCTACTCCGGAGTGAAGAGGATCGTGATCTGCGAGATCGAGCCGCTGATTCCCAAGGTCGTGGCCCGCTACTTCGGGGAGCAGAATTACGACATGCTGGACGATCCCCGGGTCGAAGTGGTTTACGATGACGCCCGGCATTTCATTCTCACCACGAAAGAGACCTTCGACATCATCACCTCCGACCCGATCCATCCCTGGGTCAAGGGCTCCGCCGCCCTTTATACCGAGGAATATTTCGAGTTGTGCAAGCGGCATTTGAATCCGGGCGGCATCATCGCCCAGTGGGTCCCTTTGTACGAGAGCACCATGGAGGCCGTCAAAAGCGAGATCGCGACGTTTTTCGACGTCTATCCCTTCGGGACGATATGGAGCAACGACATCGTCGGCGTCGGCTACGATGTCGTGCTCATCGGGCAGGAGGACGCCCTCCGGATCGATTTGGACGCGCTCCAAGAGCGGTTGGATCGCGAAGACCATAAGGCCGTCGGCTGGTCGATCGGCGAAGTGGGGTTTTCGTCGGCGGTGGATCTCGTCTCGACATATGCCGGGCAGGCGCCCGATCTGGGACCGTGGCTGAAGGGCGCGGAGATCAACCGGGATCGGAACCTGCGGCTGCAATACCTGGCGGGGATGGGGTTGAACTTACAGCAAAGCTTGGGCATTTATGAAGATTTGCTGAAATACGACCGATTTCCCAAGGACCTCATTGTCGGATCGGAAAAAAAGATGCAGGCCCTCAAGCGACTGCTCGGACAGATTAAATAAAGCGGAAAGCGCTCTCGCTCATTCGCTCCGATGCCCAGACGTTCGTCCTGACACGGGGAAGCGATTCGACGGCGGCCGGGGCCCCGGGCTTTGCCCGGGGGTCCGCTTCCGCCGTACTCGCCCGTGGATATAAGCCACGGGCGAGTGGCGAGCCAGAAGGCTCGTCCCTTGACGGCCGAAACGAAAAAGACAAGTTGTCCGGCGCCGGTTTCGCCGGAGAAACGATCCAGAAACCGGAAACCGGTTTCTCGGCAACGGAGAATTCCTCTTGGGCCGCAAGAAGGACCTTCTTTCCGCCGTCGACCAGCGCGACCATCACCGTATACGTTCCGGGCGGAAATTTTTCGAGAGGAAACGCCTCGAGAAAATCCCGGTCGTTATCGTATTCCCGGACGTTCTTGCGCAAGGTCTGCACCGTCCGCCGGCCGTCGGAAAACGAATATTCCAAAAGACCTCCGTCCCGCAATTCCCGGCTCAGGCCATAGATCTGGAAGAACAGAAACAGCCGGTCCTTTTTTGAGAACACGCGATCGAGCGACGGATAAATCCACCGTTTTCCAGCCTGGAAAGCCCCTCCGGCCGGATTCGAGGAGACCTCTTCGAAAACCTTCCCGGCAAAAAGGAGAGGGCTCATCCCCGGGATTTGTCCATCGGGAATCTCGATGCTTTTCTCGATCGAGGTGAATTCCTTCGCGGCGGCGTTTTCCAGAACAAGGCGGAAGACGTAATTCCCCGGGCGGGCGGAACAGAAATCATACAGTTGGCAGGCATTCCCGCCGAGGATCTTCATTTCTTCTTTTTTCAAATCGATCGTCACGCGACGTTCCCGCTCGAAAGCGATCTTCCCGGCCGCATCGGTCAACCGGACGGACGCTTTCAAGTCGGCTTGATATCGATCCCCGGACGAAATGAACGTCAGGGCGTCCGGGGCCAGGGCGTAATGCACGGAGAAAAGGCCCGAAGCGTCTTGAAGGGCGATCATTTTGAACTGATTCCCGACGCGATGAAGGGCATAATTCACGTCTCCGGCCGTTCTCGTCTTCACGAAATCCGAAACATAGCCCCCGCGGACGATTCGATAGGGATAGGATTCGATGTCGCCCAAGAAGGATTTGAACATCCCGGCGTGACGAGAGTCCACCGCTCCCGGGACGAAAGAAAGCGCGGCCTCAGCCAATTCGGGGGAAACGAAATTCCTTAAAAAAACATACGCTTGCCGATCCGGAGCCGCCCAGCTTTCGGGGAAATCGCCGGCCAGGGGACTCGCTTCATCGAGCATTTTTTTTAATTCTTCGATCTCCGATTTCATCGCGGCGGCGGGGACCAGGCTTTTGGGCCCGTCGGCGATGGGATCGTAGAGGACGAACTCTCCGCGGCCTTGCCTTTTAAAAAATAAAAACCGGAACGTGGAAACACCCCCGATCCCGGGAAGCCCGGCATACGTCCAAACCTCGACGGGATAGATCCGGACGGAAACGAAATCGTGTACGTCGACCGGCAACCCCAGCTTGATGTAAATCCTTCCCCGCTCTGAATTCCAGCCGTCCGTCGGCTTGCCTCGCCCGAACATGGCGTTCACGACGGCGATTCTCCGTTCGTGTTCTTCCCGGTATTCATTCCGGGGCGTGCCGGGCGTCGGATCCCGCTGCCGCCAGAATTCCTTGATGAAGAGATCCCTGTCTCCGTCCGTCCCCAGCCCGGCGAAGGCTTCTTTTTCCTGCGGGGTGATGATATAGGCGACCTCCTCGTTCATCCACGTCGCGTACTGTTTCGGCAGCGCGGGGCTTTTCGCCGCGGAAAGCGCCGCGGGCAGGGCCAAGGATAAGAAAAGAAGGACGGCGAAAATTTTATTCTTCAATGCCGGAACTCCTCAAAATCTCATTTTAAATCCGGCCCGAACGCAGACGCCGCTGAAATCAAAGACGGCCGGCTTCGCGCTCCCGGAGCCGGAAGGGGCTTCATTGAGAAAGGACAATTCGGGATGCGCGCCTCCTTCGATATCATAAAGAGTCCCTGTTGTGTCCACTTCGGGCATCTGACCATTTTGCCAAATTGTCCGAATCCCCGACCCCTTGAAGCCGGAGATTCTGGCGTATCTCCCCTGACACTCCAAAAACAAGGCGGCTCTCGGGCTGATCTTGGCTTCGAGCTCGAACCCGCCGTAGAACCCGATCGTCTTAGCGCTCGCGCTTTGATTCACATTGTCCCGCCAGAATCCGGCGATCGTCGAAGTCATGCCGTACGAATAACTCGTCAGATAGAGCGCGGGCCCGCCGTTAAGGACGATGGAGAGCGATCGATAAAAAGGAATCCGGTAAAAAAGACCCAATCGAATCTGGATGACATCGATATCGGGTTTGCTTTGTAAATCCGCGGCAAGCACGCCAGGCGTGGAGAAATCGTACGCCGTGTTTGTCTCGGAAAACCGGACCAAGCTTACGCCCAAGCCGAGGCCCAGCCGATCGGAGAAATCGTAGATGGCATCCGCCGACAAGTCATAGCCGGAATGAAAGAATTCCGGACTCTTATTAACGATATAGCCCATGGCCGCGAGCGTCTCGGCGGCGGAATCATACATCCCCCGAGTCCCTTTCGTGATGTCGCCGCCCGAAAAATAGTCCAAGCCTCCCGCCAACTTCAAGGTCAGTCCGATTCCGCGAAAAAAAACGGCTTCCTCTTTCCAGAAGTCGGACTCCGTACTCGGTTTCTCTTCCAATACGTCGACGTTCTTGGACAGAATATAGCCGACGGCGATAAAACCCGAGGCGTCGGGCCAGAGGATCACGCGAAACCAGTCTCCAGCCTTTTCATAGGATTCCAGGATCGTCCCCCTGGCGACGAAAGCCATGACCCTGCCCTTGATATCGGGTTCGCTCAGAATACCGGCTTTTTCGATGGTCACTCGCAATTTCCATTCGGACGGATTTCCGCCCAGCGCAGAAGCGGGGAGCGATAGCAAACAGGCCGCGACAAACACATAAAGCGGCCATTTGCGGCCGACTGCCGGCGTTCCATTCTTTGATTTCTCAGACATCGCCGCCCCCTCGATTCATTCCCTGGGCCGCCCCGGACGTCCTTCCAGGCCAGCGGAAATCGCAAGAAATCCGTTTTTCAGAAACTATAGGACATAGAAAAGGGAGCCGAATTCCATCGCCATCGGCCTCGCCTTTCCTGAATTTTGTCAGGGAAAAAAAACGAGGACACAAACAAGAATCCGAAGATCCCTGTTTTATGTCCCCGTGTGACGTCAGATCAGAACCGGCGTCCGCCGCCGAATCCGCCTCGTCCGCCGCCGCCCGGCCGGCCGCCGCCGAATCCGCCGTCACGGGGTCTGTCCGTGCGGGGCTTGGCTTCGTTGGCCGTCAGGTTGCGACCTTTGAGGTCTTTCCCGTTCATGCCGGCGATGGCCTTCTCGGCCTCTTCCTTGTTCGGCATCTCGACGAAGCCGAAACCGCGGGATTCACCGGTGTACTTTTCCTTGATGATCGCCGCGCTCTGGACCGTTCCAAAAGCCGCAAAGGCCTCTTTGAGGTCGGCTTCGGTGACGTCCCTGGAAATGTTGCCTACATAAATATTCATACTCGTCTCCTTTGACGCGGGTTCAACCGGGGGAGGCAAATCCCCCGATTCCCCATAAAAATGTGACCGTAATAAAGGAGAGGAGTATGTGACCGATCAGGGCCCGTGCCCCTTCCTTTATCCGTTCCATATATATAGTAGCATAAATACATATACTTAGCAATCAAAAATTTGGAAAAGCGCCCGTTTATCGGCGCCTCAATCGGGCCACAGGGATTGGCCGGGATCCGGCATGAACCGCCGGGTCCGGGCCTCCTCGATCATCTGGGCGACGAGGAGGTTCCAGCTGATGAAGTCGGGCGCGGCCAACGGAGCGCCGCTGTCCGCGTGATAATTTTCGTGCATCATCCCGTTTCGGGCCAGATCCTCCAGGCAAAGCCGGGTGACCTTACCGGCCGTTTCGAGGGCGGCGTCCGGATAGCCGTAATGAATGAGCGCGTGCATGACCATCCAGTTCGCGTGCGGCCAGATCGGGCCCTGCCAATTGGAATAAGGCTTGATCACATTCTCATTGTTGTAGAGGGGCTCGTCCGCCGCCAGAGAACGGACGCCGTGCCGGGACCAGAGCTTGCCGGGATCGAGCACATAGCGCTCGATCATGGCCTTCGCCCTATCTTTCGGGGCCAGCCTCGCCCATAACGGCACCTGATTGCTATACGTGACGCACCGGATGAGCGCCTGATCGACGGCGTCATAATTATAATAGGTGGCGTCGGCGACGTCCCAGAGATACCGGTTGACCGCGTCGCTCAGACGGCGCGCCCGCGCGGCGAAAGCGTCGACCTCATCGCGTTTTCCGATCCGGCCGGCGGCGAGCGCCATGGCCCGGTAATCGAGGACCATGAAGGCGTTGACATCGGCTCCGGCGACGCTGTTGTGGTAGCGACGGACAAGGGCGGGATTGTTGTCGGCCCCCGATTCCAGGCTGTCCCACCATTTGACGAGTCCCGTCCTGGGATCGGTCATTTTCCGCTCTCGATACGTGACGCAGGCTTTCATCTTATCCCAGACCGGCTCGATCCAGCCGAAGTCCTCGAGCGCCAAAGACGCATAGTAGGCCGCCTGTCCCATGAGCGGCTTGATGTGGTAAAGACGGGCATCGCGCCCGGCCCAGGGCCGTATTCCCCCCGGCGTCTGGCCGTCCGGCTCCGTGTGGTGAAGAAAATTCAGACACCAGTTTTTGAGGTAAATCCCGTCGGCTTTGTCCGCCGAGATGAGATGAAGGCCGACGAAAAAAGCGTCCCAATCCCACTGTTCCTCGTAAACCCCGTTCGGCACGATATAGTCATAAGGGAGGACGCCGCTGGCCCGGCGGATGACCCGGCTTTTAAGGGGTCCGATTTCTTTTTGAGCTGCCTCGGAAAGTTGGTCGAGGGTCATGGCGGGTTGGACCTCCGGCTTATCATATCAGGCCCCGTTCCTCATCGCATCTGATTTTTTATTTCCTCAGCGACGCTTTGGAAAAAAGGGATTCCGGGATGGCCGTGTCGAACTCGATGGACACGACCTTGAATTCGGTCCCCCCGCCCTGTTTCAGGGCGTCGCGGAAGATGACGCGCTCGGCCACCCAGCGTTCGCCGACGCGGATCGCGGACTGGACGGCGACATCCTTGAGCAGCTTGCCGCTTTTGGCGTAGCGCTCCTCCTTCAGGACGAGGAAGCGCTCCTTGTCCACCCAGCTCTTGCGGCTTTGGTAGGCGGCCTCCCCCGTCCTCGAAGTCATTTCGATGATCCAGCAGTCGCGGCCGCCGACCGCCTCCTGGCCCGCGACCTTGGCCTCGTAGGCCGTGCGCAGCCGACGGTCTTCCATCATGTCCTCGTAGGACAGGTCCGATCCCATCACGGACTGCCGGAGCATATGCCCCGAAATGCTGATGATCCGGTCCGTGTCGGGCGAATACGTCCACAGCTGGTCGCCCAGCTTGAGCATTTTTGTCCCCTGCTCGCGCGGCGGATCGAGATATTCACTGAAGGCCTTTTCCTGGCCCTGGATCCAGGATTTGGAACGAAGGGTGCGGCTGTCGCGCCGGCCGTGGATGGTCATCTCGCTGATCAGGATCTTGTTTCCGGGCACGGCGTTGGCGTCGACGCGGTCGAGGATCGAATCGGCCGACGGGGTCGGCGCCTGGGCCACGGCCAGGGCGGCCGCCGTCGCGAGAGCGAGAATGAGTCTTTTCATGATTCCAGCTCCTTGAACAGGCTGGCGGTCTGCCTCTTGTAGATGGCCCGGCCGGCGATGGCCGAGCCGACGAGCGTGGCCACGAGACCGGGGATGAAGCCGATGACGTAGCTGAAGGGCGTGACCTTGGACCGGATTACCGTTGGCATCAGGAAGCTGACGTTTTTGAGCATGCCGCTGAGGTCGATGCCCTTGGCTTGCAGATAATAGGACAGTCCCAATCCGAGAACCGTTCCGGCGATCGAGCCCAGCACTCCGATCATCAGCGCTTCCACGATCATGGACCGGTAGACGCGGCTTTTATCCTCACCGATGGCCAGGCGGACCCCGAATTCCCCATAACGGCGGAGGGTCCCGAGGAGGCCGGCGTTCCAGAGGACGAGAGACATGGACAGGAGGAAGATGCCGACGATGAGGAACGTGACATACGCCAGCTGCCGGAACAAATAGTCCATCCCCGGCTGGTCGCGCAGCGTTTGGATCACGGGCCTGAACTCGTCCATCCCCTCCCCGAAGCGGGCCTGGAAAACCTGGGCCAAACCGGCCGCTTTCTCCTGGTTATAAAACCCATCCTGGAAAAATCCCAAAATTTCCCCCGCCGCGTCCGGCATGTCCAGCGCTTTTTGGACGTCGGCCAGGTCGGCGATGGCCGCCATCCGGTCCATGGCCTGGATACCGAAACGGATCGTGCCGGAGATGACGAAATTCTCCAGGGCCATGCTGCCGTGCATCGTCGTTCCGATGAGCGTGGCTTTGTCACCCGGATTGACTTTTAATTTTTCGGCCAGGCCCTCGCTGATCAACATATCGCCCGGCTTTTCCGGGAGCCGGCCGCGGACGAGGATTCGGTCCAGGCCGAGGAGCTCCCGTTCCGGGCCGGACGGCGCGCGCAATTCGACAGCGAGGCCGGCAATAGGGGCCTGGGCCCGCGTTTCGCCCTTTTCGTCGGGAACGTCGAGAAGCCCGCCGTATTCGATCCGCGGCGTCCAGATCATGCCGGGGAAGGCGGAGCACAGCTGGACGGTCAATGCCGATACGCCGGTCAGGGCCAGGTCGTTGGGGAGCTGTTCGATGTCCCGGGCGTAGGCAGCGGTCAGCACCCGGACGTGGCCGAAGCCCAGGTTGGCGTTGGATCGGACAACGTCGATCTCGGCGCCCCTGAGGTAGCCATAGAGCGCGACCGAGAGGAAAACCCCCACCGTGACGATCAGGAAGGGAAAGAGGCTCCGGGTCCGATCGCGGAGGATGCCTTTGAGCAGGAACTTCATCATGTGAGTTTCCCCCGCAGGGCTTCGGTCGGCTTGAGCCGCGAGATCCGCCGGGTCGGAATGAAGCTGACGATCGTGGTGATCAGAAAAACAAGGACCGTCGTGCCGAGCACCAGCCCGGCACTATAAGTGGGGTACAGTTTCTCGCTCAAAGCGAACCCGAAACTGTCCCCCATTTTCGTGCCCATGGCAAGGCCGCTGGCGGCGAAGTAGGCCAGGAGAGGGATCCCGTAGACCGCGCCGATCAGGGCGGCGAAGACCCCGTTCAAGGCGCCCTCCAGCGTGAACAGGGCGATGACCCTGCCGCGGAGGAAACCCAAGGCCATCATCGTCCCAATCTCGCGACGCCGCCGCCAAATCGACAAGAGCTGGGTGTTAAAAATGGCCAGCATGGCCAGGAAGAGAAGGATGGCGTAGAAAATGGAGGCTCCGATCGTCTTGCCCTTGACGAAGTTCTTGATGTCAATGAGTAGGTCATCGAGCCCTTTATAAGTCCAGCCGGGAGCCGAGAGCGACGGGCCGGCGTCCCGGGCGGTCACGACAATCGTGGCCTGTCCGGGCATGGCCGCCATCTTCCGCAAGGTCTCGAGCGAAAGCCAGATCTGGCCGTCGTCGATCGATTGGACGGTAGTCGACATGACTTCGACGATGGCGATATCCTGGGCGTCGAACGTGCCTTTGGCATCGCGCCAGCGGGCGGTCACGACATCGCCTTTTTTCAAGCCCGCCGAGCGGGCCATGCGCGTGCCGATCAAGCCCGGAATCTCTTGGTCGACCAGCTTCAAGACGGCCGAGGGGATAGACAGGAGCGTCTGGGCGGGGTCGATACCTTTAAGAAGCACCGAGCGGATGCGCCCGTTGGGATAGATCGTACCGGGAACCAGAAGAACGGGCGTGGCTTGGCCGGCGTCGATCCTGGATTGGAGCGGCCCGGGGACGGCGGCGTGGGCGTCCTGGAAGGAAAACGGGTCGAAGGGGTCGTAGGCGTTCATCCAATATTGCCCCCCGCCGTATTCCGCGGCGACCATGGCGTGCGAGGCCTCGACGTCGAGCCCGAGGTAGAGCCCCTGGACACAGATAATGACGACGAAGGCCATGGACAGGACGGCCGCGTTCAACCATGTTTTGGTCCCGGCGCCCAACATGTTGCGGATGGCAAGCTTGGGAATGATCATGGCTCCCTCCTAGCGCCCGGCGATCGCCTCGTCCCCGGCCACCCGGCCGTCGACCAGAGTGATCTTGCGTCTCAAGTGGTGGATGACCTTGTCGTCGTGGGTGGAAAACAGGAATGTCGTGCCCAGGTCGCGGTTGATGGCCTCCATCGTCTGCAGGATGTTGTGCGAGTTCTCCGCGTCCAGGTTGGCCGTCGGTTCATCGGCCAGGACGAGCTCGGGTTTCTTGACCACGGCCCGGGCGATGGCCACCCGCTGGCTCTGGCCGCCCGAGAGCTGGGCCGGCCGCGATTTGGCCCGGTCGGTGAGATGGACCCAGTCCAGGGCGTCGAAGATCGCCTTGCGGCGGGTCGCGGAGGCCAGGCCTAGGAGGAGGAGCGGGAATTCCACGTTCTCGTAGACGGTGTAGACGGGCAGGAGATTGAAGGTCTGGAAGATGAAGCCGATGTGGTGGTTGCGCAACTCGGCGGCCTGTCTGTGCCCGAGGGATTCGACCTTGCGGCCCAGGACCTCGGCGCTGCCGCTCGTCGGCGCGTCGAGCGAGCCGAGGATGTTGAGCAGGGTCGTCTTGCCTGAACCGCTGGGCCCGACCAAGCCAGCGAACTCGCCGCGGCCGAAGGCCAGGTTGACGTCGTCGAGGGCCGTGATCGACTGCTCGCCCATGGGATAGATTTTCGTCAGATGGGTTGTTCGGATGATGATGCCGTTGTCCGTCGTCATGGGGACCTCTCTCTAGTGGTTGAAGACTATGGTCAGCTGAACGCCCTTGCCGGCGAAGAGGCTCGCGCCCGGCCGGCCGGGAAATATTTGATATTGATCCGGGTTCCAGAACCCGATGACGTAGAAGCTCCAGCGGTCGTAGGTCCGCCGCCAAGTCAGGAGGCGGTACCAGTCCTGGGTCGAGCCCGCATAGAAGACCATGCCGCTCAGCCGATCGAGCAGGCCGAGCGGATAGTCGAGCGTCAGCCCGGTGAAGTCCCGGGAGTCGCCGCTTCCCCAAGCGTCTGCGGCGACTGCGGCTTGGAGATGCTCGGCCAGGACATGCAGTCCATTACCCAGACTGAACGTGTAGTCCAAGCCGACGGTGAGGGTTCTTTGATAGCGCAGAGGAAAGACGGCATAGCCCTGGCGGGACAGCACGGCCTCGATCCACAGGCCGACGCCGAGGTCCCATTTGCCGTCGAACCCGAGCCGGTCCTCGGGCGGGTTCGTCCGCTCGCCGGGCGGAAGCGCGGCGCCGCCGTTCGCAGCGTCGATCGTGCGATGGTGGTAGGACAGGGCGACTTCGCCGGCCGGCACGGGAACCTGAACCCGCCCGCCGAATTCGGGCGCGGTTTTTTTTGTCCCGACCGTCTCCCAGCCCTTGGGATCGCCGTTGCCGTAAAGCCCCCATATCCAGATGTTGGCGTTGCCGGCGAAGGTATATTTAAGGAGGAGCCCGTAGACGCCGTCGGTGAGCTGGAGCGGATCATTGGGATCGAGGCGGTCGAACCACATCAACGGACGCAGGAGCATGGCCGAGCCGAAGTTGATTTTCTGAAGGCCGAGGCGGGCTTCGAACCGATCCGAGGCCAGGCGGACCCACATCCGGTAGGGCCTCACCTCACCGCTCGTCTCCAAGCCCGAAAATGAAGCGCCGCGGGCGGATCCATAGGCGTTGACCGAGACTTCGGAATCGAGGGCCCAACCCCGGCCCAGATCGAGCTTCAGGGAAAACGCGGGGATATAGCGCAACCCGAACCCGCTTTCCGCGGAAGGCGCATCATGATAGGCCAGCCATCCGGAAAGCTGGCCGCGGACGTCGGCGTCCTGGCAGATTCCCGGCATCGGCCGGGCCAGGGCCATCGCCCAAATGAGGAGGAATCCCATGACCTTGAGTTTCATGGATCATCTCTTTTTTATCGATCATTCTTCGAATAACGCCGGCCTCATTGTCGCATCGGTCTTCAGGATAAAAGCCGAACGCGCAAGAGGTCAGGATAGCGCAACACGTTTTATTTCGCAACCCGCTTCACGCGGCGCGTCCGGGACGTCCGGGTTTCATCTCGGAGATTTTCACTTTCGGCACCAGGGCCACGCTCTCTTTCTTGACCGTCAGTTCGCGGCCGAGCGTGAACGAGGCCTTTTGGCGGATGTCCCGGGACGACGCTCCGATCCTCACTTCGTAGGCTCCGGCTTCAGCCATCCACGCAGAGCGGGCGCCGTCGAAGGACGCCAGACTACGGCCGTCGAGGACGAACGTCAGCGTCTGCGTCTCGCCCGGCTGAAGCAGCTTCGTCTTGGCGAAGCCCTTCAATTCCAGGGCGGGCTTGGCGAGTTTCGCGGCCGGCGCGGCCACGTAGAGCTCGACGATTTCCTTGCCGGGAACCGTGCCGGCATTTTTGACGTCCACGGACGCCGTCATTTTTCCCTTGAACGTCGGCGAGCTCAATTTCAGGTTGCTGTAAGCGAAATTCGTATAAGACAGACCATAGCCGAATTCGTAGGCCGGCTTCACGCCGAACGACTCGTAGAAGCGATACCCTACATAGATTCCGTCTTCGTAGGTCACGACCGCGGCCCTTCGGACAGAGGGCCCGCCGCCTCTCTGACCTTGGCCTGGTCCCTGTCCCTGCGCTTGACCTTGCGCTTGGGGCGGGGCCGGCGCTGCGCCCGCCGCCGGATCGGCCGGGACTTCCTTGCCGGGGAAGCTCTTCGCCGACGGCACGTCGTCGTAGCTCATGGGGATCGTGGTGGCCAGCTTGCCGGACGGATTGACTTTGCCGCTGAGAATGTCGGCCACGGCGTTGCCGATTTCCTGGCCGGCCAGCCAGGAGAGCAAAATGGCGTCGGGTTGGTCCCGCCAGGAGGCGACTTCGACGACTCCGCCGACATTCAGCACGACAATCGCCTTTTTTTTCTTGGCCTGGAAGGCTGTCGAGACCCGCTGGACGAGTTCGCGCTCCACGGCCGTAAGCTTGAAATCGCCTTCCACGTTGGTCCGGTCGCGGCCTTCGCCCGAGATCCGGCCGATGGTGACGACGGCCGCATCGGCAACCGCGGAGAGGTTCTCGATCAACTCGGAATTCAAGACCATTTCCGCCGTCGGCCTCGAACCGCCCATGAATCCGCGCTGGGGCTGCGGACGGACTTCGCGCATGGCCTTCAGATAGGCCGTGTACAGGGCTTGCAGTCCTTCATGCACGGCGTATCCCGCGGTTTGCAGGCCCTCGGCGATCGAAACGCGATAGGCTTTGTTGACGTCGCCGCTTCCGGTCCCTCCGGTGACGGTCTCGTAGGCGGCATTCCCGAACGCCGCGATTTTTTTCGTTTCCTTGGCCAGGGGGAGCGCGGCGTCGGCGTTTTTCAGGAGGATCATCCCTTCGGTCGCCGCCTCGCGGGCAACCTGGGCATGGGCTTTAAGGTCGGGTTGGTTTGAATAGGCGTAGGCTTTGAACCGGGGGCTCCGAACGAGGATGTTCAGGATTTTTTCGACGTTCCGATCGAGCGCTTTGACGTCGAGCTTCCCCTCCCGCACGCCTTTGACGATGGCCTGGACCTGGTTGGGATTGCCGGGCATGAGCAGGTCGTTGCCGGCGATCATTTGGGCGATGGGGTCCTTGCCCCCGCCCCAGTCGGTCATGACGAAGCCCTTGAAGCCCCAGTCGTTGCGCAGGATCTTCGTCAGGAGGTCGGCGCTCTCCGACGTATAGACGCCGTTGATCATGTTGTAGGACGACATCACCGTCCAGGGCTGCGCCTCCTCGACGGCGATCCGGAATCCTTCGAGATAGATTTCGCGCAGCGCCCGCTCGCTCACGATCGTATCAAGCGAGGTCCGATTCGTCTCGGCGTTGTTGGCCGCGAAATGCTTGATCGAACTCCCGACGCCGCAGGACTGGATGCCGTTCACCATGGCCGCCGCAATTTTCCCGGTCACGAACGGGTCCTCGGAATAATATTCGAAGTTCCGCCCGCAGAGAAGATTGCGATGGTTGTTCATCGCCGGGCCCAGGATGATATCGACGCCGTATTCATGGACCTCATCGCCCACCGCCTGTCCGACCTTGGCGACCAGGTCGATGTTCCAGGTAGAAGCCATCAGGGTGGCCATAGGGAACGCCGTGCAGTAGTACGTGGTCTTCTCGTTTTCACGAGTTGGACTGATTCTCAATCCGGCGGGGCCGTCGGCCAGCACCATCGGCGTTATGCCCAGACGCTGAAGGGTGAATGATGTGCCGGCGGCGCCTTGAACCAGCGGCTTGGATTGTGGCGCGGCGCGAGGCGCGGGCGTGGCGGCTCCGGCGGCCGTGGGAGGCCCCGACATTCTCGCGCTCACGCCGACAACGAGGGCCGCCTTTTCCTCGAGCGTCATGGCCGCGATGACGTTTTTGATAGACGATTTGCCCAGCTGCGGAGCGTTGGAGTTCTGGGCCTGGGTGGGAACGAGGGCCGCGGATATGAAAAGCAGACAGAGGGCCGCAGCGAGAACAGTCCTTTTCAAATGGATCATGGCATCCTCCTATTTAAGTTGACCTGCCCCTGTTCATTGTACCACCAGTGAAGTGAAAGTTCGATTCCCCTCCTTAATAATGGAAAGGGGGGCAGGAAAGAGGAAGCTCCTTTTTCGCGCCGCGTCTCTTCCCCCGGCTCAAAGCTCTGCGTCCCAACCGCTCTTTTCGAAAAATCATTACGCCGGCCGTAGATGATGTCAAGAAATCCGGATTCTCCGAAATTAAATGGAGACACAATACCTGATCCCCAATTCCCCTATTTTCTCCAGTGAATGCTCATTGACAGCCTGCCTGGGCCTGATTATAGTTAGTCAATCCTGAAAAAATAAGATATGTCCATGGAACAGATCATCACGCGATATAAGGAAACGATCGAGCGGATGGTCCGCCTGTCTCAGGGATCTCCCGCCGTCGACAAGGGCCATGTTTTTCTGGAGGGAAATCCCGCCATCCGGACCTTGATCGATTCGATGATTCAGGAAAACATCGAGGACGGGAGCGGCCTCCGGAACGCATCCCACATCTTCGAACTGCATCGGTTGGCCCGGGACGGACGGGCAGTCCTTATTCTTTCCGAACATTACAGCAACGCCGATCTGCCCGTCCTGATATATTTTCTTTCCCGGCTCGGCGATGAAGGCCGCGCTGCGGCCGAGGCCATCGTGGCCATCGCCGGCATCAAGCTCCACGAGGAAAACCCGCTCATTCGCGCCCTGACCGGAGCCTATACGCGGATCGTCATCTACCCGAGCCGTTATCTCGAAATCATCCGCACTAAGATCAAGGAACCCCGTGAACTCGTCCATGAAGTCCTGAAAAGCAACTCCATCAACCGCGCCGCCATGAAATCGCTCGCCCGCGTCAAAGCCGAAGGAAAAATGGTGCTGGTTTACCCCGCGGGTACCCGATTCCGCCCTTGGGACCCGGGGAGCAAGCGAGGAGTCCGGGAGATCGACTCCTACATCAAGACCTTCGATTTCATGATCTTGATCTCCATCAACGGCAATATTCTGCGGATCAATCCCGCCGGAGAAATGAGCGAGGATCTGATCGTGCGGGACAAGCTCGTCATGACCGCGAGCCCGATCATCGCCTGCCGGGAATTCCGCGCCGCGATCAAGGACGAAGCGGGTTTTCGGGAAGACAAAAAGCAATTGGTCGTCGATGAAGTGATGCGAAGGCTGGACAACCTGCACCGCGGCGCCGAAAAGGCCCGAGAAGGCTCCTCAAGCGTCACTTGGCGTTCTTGATGATTTCCACGAGGGCTTTGACTGCGGCCGGATCATGGAAATCGCCCAACGCTTCGATCGCCTCGATCCGGACATCCCGAACCGGATGGGTTTTAGCTATTTTGATCAAGTAGGGCAGTCCGCCTTTCGCCGGGAGATCGGCAAGGGCGGAAACTGCCTGCTTCTGGATTTCGGCGTCTTTATCCGTGGTGGCCAACTGTTCGAGGGTGGCGATAGTCGCCTTCGTCGCTTTTTCGGCGAGCCCCTGGATCGCTTCGTCCCGGACCTCGGCCTCGCAGCCGTTGAGGGCGAGATCGATTAGGACATCGGCTGCCGCCGGAAGACTCATCTCGGTCAATCCGGAGACCGCGCCTTTCCGGACTTCAAGCGAAACATCGGTCCGGACGGTCCGGCGCAGGATATCCAGCGCCCGGACATCATCCTGGTCCCCGAGGAATTCGGCCGCTTCGGCCCGGAGTTTTTCGGGCTCGCGGCCGCTGAGGACGCGCTCTAGAAAAGGGACGACGCGGTCGGCTTTCCGATGGAGGGCCACGGCCTCGACCAGGGACGACCGGAGCTCCTCGGACGCGGCCGGGCCATAGAAACTCTCGAGCAACCGGATGCTGTCGTCATCCGAGGCCGGACCCAGCCAGAACAAGGGGAGATCCTCGAGCGAAACGCCGAATGAAAGGCTGCTGATGGACACGGACTGCGGTTTCCGCGTCGCGGCCGCCGTGAATTTCATCAGGATGGCGATCTCCTTGAGGACCTTCCTCTCCCGTCCTCCGGGAGCGGCGGGATCCAAAGCATGACGGGCCGCGTCTTTGATCTCCTGCTCTGACGAGATTTTACGCTCGACGGCGGAACGGCGGCCGTAGATCAACTCATCGAGAGAGGGGGCTTCCGACGTGAACCGGACATTCATTCCGATCTGGGAGTGTTCTCCCATCAGTCTCCGAATGCCGAACCCGATCCAGAAGCCTTTTCCCGATCCGATCTTCGCGGCCTCTTGCAGGGCCCAGTCCAAACGTCCGGCCAGCGGGCCGCTCGGCGCGGGATGACGGATGACCTGCAGGGGGGAGAGAGTCCCGGCCAAAGCCACGATCAGGCCGAACGCGCAGATGAAACAAAGCGATCTCTTGCGACTGGACATGGCCCTCACCTCAGCGGTCTTCCCCGTCTTTGATCTTCTTCTTCAGGATCTCCATGAGGGCTTCCCGGGATTTCGGCGTGTTGATGTCGCCCAGGGCGGAAACGGCGGCCGTGCGGACCTCGATCTCGGAGTCTTTCTTGGCCGTTTCCAGCAGGATCGGGACGGCTTCGTCATTCTTCGAATCGCCCAGGATCGAGATGATCGCTTTCCTCATTTCGGGGTCTTTCTCGTCTTTGAGCAAAGGGGCGAGGGTCTTGACCACCGCTTTTTCCTTTTTCTCGGCCAGCGCTTCGAGGGCGGCCTTTCTCGCTTCCGAATGTTTTGCGCCCTTGAAGATCTGGAGGAAAACGTCGGCGTGGGCTTCGTCGACGATGTCGGTCAAAGCCTCGACTGCCGCCTGAGCTGATTCCTCATCGGCACCGGACAGGGCCGTCGCCACGAGAAACGCCTCGGCCTCGGGACCTCCGAATTCGCCTATCGCCATCAAGGCCTCGCGCCGGCTCTCCTCGTTTTTCGCCGCAGCCAGGATCGCCTTGAGGGCGGTCAGGGATTCCTTGCTCTTCATCTCGCTGAGGCTCGAGAGGGCCGTGTTTCTGACATCGGGATCGGGGTCGTTCATAGCCAACGATTGGAACAGGTCCAGGGATTCGGGTTCCTTCCGCTCGGCCATCATGTGGATGGCCGCCCGCCGGGTCTCCGCGGATTTGGCTTCCTTCAGGATCTGTTGAAGGGCGACGCCGGCGTCCCGAAACTTGATCTCTCCGAGGCTATAGATGGCGGCCCGGGCTATTTCCTCGTTCGTGGCACCGAGGGCGGTCTGCTTGAGAAACGGAATGAGGATCGGGTCGTTCATCTCGCCCAACGCCTGAAGGGCCGAGCGCCGAGCCTCGAGGCTCGGCTCCTTCTGAACAATGTCCTTGAGAATGGCGACCGCCTCGGGCGTTTTTATCTCGGCGATGCCGTCGAGGGCGTGGCGGCGGACTTCGGGCGAGGGGTCCTTGACGACGATCTCGGCCAGTTTCTGGAAGGCCTTGGGCGACTTGAAATCTCCGAGGATCCCGGCGATCCGGGAACGCAAACGCGAGTTTTTGCTCTGGTCGTAGATATCGATCATCGTCTGGAGGGCGCTCTCCCCGCCGCTATCCCGAAGGGCGTAGAGCGCGGCCATGGTGACCTCATCGTCGCCCGATTTCTCCATGGATTTGATGACCGCTTCGTATTCGCGTTTTCCCATATCGACCAATTGCCGGCCGAGCTGGATCATGTTCGCCCGGGCCTCATCGGCCCAATCGCTCGAGGGATAAGCCTTGACGAATTCCTGGTAGGCCTTGAACGCTTTTTCCGGCTCCTCGCCGATCTTGTCCAGGACGTAACACTTCCAGTAGCGGGCATCGACCATCCAAACGCTCTTGGGGTAGGCTTGGATGAACGCGTCCAGGGTCTTGGCGGCGTCCTCCCATTTCTCCTCCAGGACAAGGAGGTAGGCGGCTTGGTATTGCTTGGCGTCCGGGGTCTGCTCCTCCTCGGCGCCGATCGGCCGCGGGACGGGGCGGACACCCGCCGTTCCGGCGACACCGGCCATGGCAAGACAAACGATGAGACCGATGAGAATCTTTATTCTTTTCATGATGCGACTCCTTATTTATATCTTTAAAGCCGTTTTGGCCGTTTTTTCCTTGGTCGGGACGGATTTCGCTGAAACCCGGTTCTTCTCGCCGCCCCGACGCATCTCAGAGAGATTGATTTTGAATAAAATGTCCTTGAGCTCGACGCCGGCCTTGACGATCTCGACCGAAGAGATATCGGTTTCGGACTTCAGGTTCGCGATCTGGGACAGGATCATCTCGAGCTCGCCGACGAGCCGCTCGAGCTGGCGCTCCTTGGCAGCCTTGAGGTCTCCCTTCAGGGTCGAGGCCTCTTTCACCAGCTCCTGCGACATCTCCTTCTGCCGGGGAAGATTGAGTCCGGCGATATCCTTCGTCCCGCCATCGAAATTCACCAGGGCGAGGAGGATGACCTTGGAGCGATCGAGATAGCGGGACGTTCGAAGCGAAAGGTCGGCGGTCTGGGAAGCTGAGGGGACGGCTGCAGCGCCTCCGGCAGCGGGCGGATTGGCGGCGATAGAGACCCGATGGAGCGTGAGGCGCCCGATCAGTATGCCCGCGGCCACCAGAGCGAAGACGCCAGCCGCGCCGTAGGCCCATCGGGGAAAGAAGCCGAAGCCGGCGAGGGGGCGGCGACGGGACTTGGGCCGCAACGCCTCGAAAAGCCCTTCCGCGGCCATTCGTTGCTCGAGCTTATCATAATAGCCGGCCCAGTAGTCCTGCCCAGGATCGGCCGCCTTTTTCATCCCCATGACCACGAGCGTCCGAGCCATGGCGTCGTACTCTTCACGGCAGGCCCGGCACTCGTCCAGATGGCGCGTCAAGGAATTTTCCTTGCGCGGATCCAACTCCCCATAAAGGGATTCCAGGAATAGATCTTTTATTTTCCCACATCTGTTCATCTTCAGCCTCCCGGCTTGACCGGAGCCGGGACGATACCCAGCTCCTTTTGGAGCTTCTTGACCGAACGGAAGAGGTAGCTTTTCACGGACCCGAGGGTCAGCCCGAGCGTTTCCGCAATCTCTTTCAAGCTCAGGTCGTGGTAGTGGCGAAGGAGAAAAACGGTCTTTTCGCGGTCTGAGATCCTGGCCAGGGCGTCGTCGATCTTCTTCCGCATGAGGACGGCTTCGGCTTCCCGTTGGGGATCCGGCGAATGATCGGAACTCCGCGGAACGCTATCGTCGGCAAGACGGCCGGGCAGGGACCCTGTCTTTTCCGGCGGAAAAAACGGCCGTTTACGAAGATGGTCGATGGCCGCGTTGACCGCGATCCGATACAGCCAGGAATTCAGGCAGGCATCCTTCTTGAACGTCCTTATCGACCGGAAGACCTTGATGAAGACCGCCTGGGAAACGTCATCAGCGTCCGCATGATTCCGGGTCAGTTCAAAAGCAAGTCCGTAGATCCGCTGCTTATAGATCTCCACGAATTCCCTGAACGCCCCGGCTTCTCCCTCGATCAGGCGATCCGTCAGTTGTTTTTCGTTTATGGGGTCCATTGTCCGTCACACTTTAGACGAGGCAATCCGGAAGAAAGTTGTCAAAAAGGCAAAAAAAAGAGAAAAAAAAAGCGGAAATAGGTATTGTATCGCCCTATTCTTCATAGTGTCCGGCTGCGTTTATGGGACGCTTCTCCACCTGAAAAAAGAGAAGAGTTCCCTGTTTCTATTTCTTGATATCTAAGCCATGAAATAACCGCATTAATCGTCATAGAGCCCTTTTCTCCTTGACTATTTTAATCTGAAAAAGTTAGGATTGCTCCACAGAAAAAAAGCGTTTCAAATGACTAATCGGCGCGCTGTTTTCCTCTGCGATACTATTTTTATCTGGAGGAGGGGGAAGATGAGAAAGACACTTTTTGTCCTGGCCATTATCTGCGTTCTATTCGCGACCGCGACGGCTGACCGGCCACTCGCTTCGAGCCCTCAGTCGTTCGACCGAGCCAGCGTTCCGACCCAGCCCCCCCAAACGGCAAGAATTCCGGCTGCCGCGCCGCTTTTATCCTTTGATCAAAAGCCGGCGGATTACAAGCTGGTCTGGGCCGACGAATTCGACGGCAAGACCCTAGATTTAAGCAAATGGGACTACCGCGGACTCGGGCCGCGACGCGCCGCGATCAATGTCAAAGACTGCGTCACCCTGGACGGCGAAGGCCATCTTGTGCTGACGACCAAGCGCGCCGGCAAGGAATATCACACCGCCATGATCGCGACCGCCGGCAAGTTCGAGCCGCTCTACGGTTATTTCGAGTGCCGGGTCCGATGGCAGAAGCAACCCGGCCACTGGTCGGCTTTCTGGCTGCAATCGCCGGCCTATGGAAAATCCATCGGGAACGTCGCGGAAAGCGGGGCCGAGATCGACATCTTCGAGTATCTAACCAAGTTCGGCGACAGCCTGCAGCATACGCTCCACTGGGACGGCTACGGCCCGGACCACAAATCGTCCAAGAAGGCGGCCGACGTTCCCGGTCTGGGCGACGGCTGGCACACGATCGGCTTCTTGTGGACGCCGCGAGAATACGTTTTCTCCGTTGATGGCCGGGAAACCTGGCGCACCTCCGAGGCGGTATCCCGCCGCGCCGAATACATCATTCTGAGCCTCGAGGTCGGGAATTGGGCCGGCGACATCACGGCGGCGGTGCTCCCCGATAGCCTCCTGGTGGATTATGTCAGGGTCTATCAGCGCCCGCCGGATCGAAAAGAATAAAGGCCCGGAAATAAATTCGTCGCCGGGAACGAGACGCCCCCAAGACTCAACGCTTGGACTCGGCCGCCCAAGATGTCACTGTCATGGTGAGTGATGGAACCTGTAATCCGGTAACACACGCCCGGCGGCGTGTGTCACCGAATTCCTCTTGGGCCGTGACGGATTTGTCCGGCCGCTTTTATTTTCCCGGTTCGAGCAGTTTCTTGAACGCCTCGTCGTCCGTCTTGAAATCGCGCGCTGCCTGCCCTACCCGGACGATCCGGATGCTTCTGATCGCGTCTCCCTTTTTTACGGTCCGCAGCAAATCAAGCCCGGCGATTGTTTTCCCGATCGCGGTGTATTTTTTGTCGAGCCCCGGGCTTTTCTGAAGCGTGAGGTAGAACGCGTTCGGGGCCGAGACGCCGAGGATGCCCACGGCATCGTGTTTGAGCGCCGCGTTGACGGACATCGGCAGGGTTGGTATCGCCACCGTCTTTTGGACGTCGGAAACAACGAGACCGTTGATAAGCCCGCCCCTCACGTCGACTGTGCCAATCGGCGGGATCTCCGGTCGCGGGCCGCCCGGACCTCCCATCCCGCGAGCGCCACCGCCCGGAGGACCGGCCGGACCGGGGCCCGCGCCCCGTTGGCCTGAGCTTTTCCCTTCGACGATGCGAATGAAGTTCGCCGTCTGCAGGGGAGCGTTCACAAAGTCGAGGGCGGTCATGAAGTGGCTCGGCGCATCGGCGGTCCCGATGGCGATATCGGCGTACAGGCCGTCGGCCAGGTAGACGCCCCCACGCGTGAGCGGTTTGTCGAGGTTCGCCGCGCCGTAGGCGACGACCGCGGTGACCAGCGCGGAATGCTGCTGGTGTTCAGTGTACGGGACGAGCTCGCTGTACGTGTCGTAGAGCGTGTGCCAGGCATGGTTGTAGACGTAGTCGGACTGCGTCCTGAAGCTCAACGTCGGCACGCTCACCATTTCGAACGAAGAAGAGTCCGTGCCGGCCGGGGTCGTCGCATGCGCCCTCGGCAGGCCTCGTTCGAGCTTGAACGGCCACTTCGCGTTCACATTGGCCAGAGGAGCGGTAATCTTCTGGAAATCCGCATACCAGGTTTCGGGAACGGACGCTCCGGTAATGGCGCTCGGGCTGCCGTCCCGGTTGATCATCATCATGATCTTGGGATGCATTTCGGGGTGCTTCTTCAGCCACGCCTGCGAGCCGACCAGCCCGAGTTCTTCCGCTGCGAAGAGCATAACGATGATGGAGCGCTTCGGCTGCCCGCCGGCGGCTTTGATGAGGCGGATCGCTTCCATGCCGGGGGCGAAACCCGACCCATCATCGATGCCGCCGGTTCCGCCGCTGAAGCAGTCGAAATGGCCGCCGATCACGATACACTCGTCGGGGAATGTCGTCCCGCGGAGCGTCGCGACGACGCTGTGGTATTTGAGCGGGCCCATTTTGAACCAGTTACGGATGTCGAACTCGAGCTCCACCCGCTCGCCTTTCTCGACCAAACCCTTGATTTCGTTGTACTGGTTCTCGGCCAGCTTGATGTCGGGCAGGACGGGCAACTTGTCCCAGGACTCGACATAACCGTCCATGATCCTGAACGGCTCCGTTTTAGACAGCTGAATGGTGCCAAGGGCGCCGGCCTCGACGAGCAAATTGGTGAGCGGAGGGATCAGTTTAGCGTCGGCGTACTCCGGAGTGCCGCGGCGACCGTCGCGGGCAAAACCGGTGTTTTCACCCGGGATCAGGACCCAGGCCCCTTTGAAGGCGCTCTTGTTTCCATTGACTTCCGCCATCGCCGCTTCGACCGCGGCGCGCTTTTTCTCGACATTTTCCGGAGTGGCATTGCGTCCCGGGATCGAGAAGGGATCCGTCTTCAGGATAACGACCGGCCCGCGCTGCACACCCTTCGTTCCCGCTGTGTAGCTGGGCGTCCCGAAAAAGAGCGCTTTTTCGGCCGGCTTGACCATCTTGCCGAACCACGGGCCGCGGTTGAAGCCGACCGGCGCCTCGCCGGCCTCGTCGAGCTCGGCTTCGAGTCCCCACTGCTTGAATTGCCAGACCGCCCAAGCGGTCGCGTCGGTGTAAGCGTTCGAGCCCGTCTCCCGACTGCCGAACCGATTGCTGGCATAGTCGTTCCAAACCATGACCTGATTATCATTCTTGCCGAGTTCGATGATCTTCTTGACAACGGGGTCGTCCGGCGTCCGGGCAGGCTTTTGGAAACTGGCGACGGCAGCCGCCAGCACAAGCACGCCGACTACGAATATTAGCGCTCGTTTTCTCATCCGTCCTCCGATTCCATAAATAGTTGTAAGGCCGAATGATATTCCCGACCGCGAATCCATGTCAAGAAAGCGAAAAGCTATTTTTATCCTTGACACCGATCTACGGACGCGAATACCATCATCTCAAGAAATGAGACATTCATTTCGATTGTTGCGAACACATATCCAAGGAGGACCGACATGAATTCAACGATGTGGAGCCGGCGGGCGTTTCTGCACGCGGGCGGCGCCCTCGGAGTGGCCGCGTTCGCGTTCAAGGCCGACGCCCTCGAAAGGGTCATGGCCGCTACCCAGGCGATCGTGAACCGGACGCCGGAGGAGGTCGCGAAAGACGAGTTCTACTGGCGGGAGATCCAACTGGCCTTCAAGCTGGACCGTACGCTGATTAACCTCAATAACGGCTTCACCTCGCCGTGCGCCCGGGTCGTGCTCGAGTCGGAATTCCGCTATATGGACATGATCAACATGCTGCCCGTCCATTACCAGGGCATGGTCGCCTCGAACGCCTCATCGCTCCGCATGAAAATGGCGGCGGAGTTCGGCTGCGACCCCGAGGAGATCGCGTTGACGCGAGGCGCGAGCGAAGCCCTGCAGATCGCCCAGAACGGGCTCGATCTCAAACCCGGCGACGAGGTCGTCACGACCGAGCAGGATTACCCGCGCATGCTGACGACCTGGGACCAGCGCATGCGACGCGAGGGGATCAAAGTGACGCGTTTCCAGTTTCCCGTTCCGACGACGGGGGACGACCTCTACCAGAGGTTCGAGAAGGCCATCACCCCGAAGACGAAGGTCTTCCATTTCTGCCACACGACCAACCTGACGGCCCAGCTATTCCCGGTGCAGAGGCTGTCGCGCCTGGCCCGCTCGAAGGGGATCGTCACGATCGTCGACGGCGCGCACGCACTGGGGCAGTTCCCATTCAAGCTGCGGGACCTTGAGTGCGACGCCTACGGCGTCAGCCTGCACAAATGGCTGATGGCCCCAATCGGCAACGGCCTCCTGTACATGCGCAAGGAGATGATCCCGAAGTTCTGGCCGCTGCAGGCGGCCCCCGAGCAGCAGGACAACGACATCCGCAAGTTCGAGGCCATCGGGACGCACCCGTGGGCCATTCGGGCCGCGCTCGGCGAGGCGCTGGCGTTCCATCAGGCCATCGGGGCCGAGCGCAAGGCGGCGCGGTTCCGCTACCTGACCCTCCGCTGGGCGAACGCGCTCAAAGTCCATCCGCGCATCAAGATTCTGTCGAACATCGGCGAGCCCGCGGAGGTCTGGGCGGTCGCGGCGGTCAATATCGAGGGGATCGACGTCCGGTCGCTCAATAAGTTCCTGATGGACAAGTATCGGATCGTCTCGGTTTCGCTCGTCGGAGGAGCCCCGCCCAATCAAGTTTTCGATTATCAGGCTCTCCGGATATCGCCGAACATCTACACGACGCTCGAGGAAATCGACACGTTCGTCATGGCCATGGAAGACGCGCTGAAGAACGGCGTTCCAACGGCCCCGGAGCCGACCCCCAGCGAAAGCATGCAGGAAGGCATGGATTAGGTGAAGCGGGCCGGAAAAGGGAGGATTCACATGAAACGTTTGGTTTTTTTAGCCGGCGGGGCAATGGCCTTTATTCTCATCGCGGGCGGCGCCCTGGCCTATGCCCAGGGCGCTTTCAAGATCCCGTTCAAGTTCGAAGCGGGCGGCAAGAAGTTTCCGCCGGGCGAGTATTGGGTTGCCCCGAAAGGCGATGGCCAGATCGCGCTTCGGCAGGAATCGACCGGCACGGAAGTCCAAATCCCCTTCATCAAGCGGTTGGAGCAGCCAAAGCCGGCCATCGAGGAGCCCCGGCTTGTCTTCGACATGGTCGGGAATTTTGAGCCGTCCTATACCGAATACGTCACGGACTACGTGCTGGCGGAACTGTGGCTGCCGGGGGGGGACGGATTCCTCGTGCATACCTTGAAGGGAGCGCACCAGTCCCAGATCGTCAAAGGGCAGATCGCCAAGAAGTAGCTCGGGCCCGGGAGAGGCCAAGGAAAAGAAGGAGGACAAAATGATTTGGACAGAGGAAAATCGCCCATGAAGAGAATTCTGACGTTATTCGTCTTGGTGGTTTTCTTATATGCGGCCGTCAACTGCGCGTCTTGGAACCAGACCACGCGGGGCGCTGTGATCGGCGGCGCAGGCGGCGCCGTCCTCGGCGGGGTGATCGGCCATGCCGCCGGAAACACCCTGCTCGGCGCGATTCTCGGGGCGGCCGTCGGCGGAGGGGCCGGCGCTATTATCGGGAATTATATGGACAAACAGGCCGCGGAAATGCAGCGGGATCTTAAAGGGGCCGAAGTCCAGCGCATCGGGGAAGGCATTAAAATCACCTTTGACAGCGGGATTCTTTTTGACATTGACAAATCCGACCTCCGGCCGGTCAGCAAAACAAACCTGGCCGAGCTGGCCAAAATCCTGAATAAATATCCCGATACCAACATTCTTATCGAAGGCCATACGGACAACACCGGATCGGATGACCACAACATGAGCCTTTCGAAGGACCGCGCTCAGTCCGTGGCTTTTAACCTGGCGACACTCGAGGTGAAGTCGGCGAGGTTCTCGATAGCCGGCTTCGGCGAAACGCAGCCGATCGTGACGAACGATACGCCCGAAGGCCGGCAGAAAAACCGCCGGGTGGATATCGCTGTTCTCGCCAACGATAAGCTGAAAAAGGCCGCGCAGGAAAAGGCGAAAGGCTGATTGATTAAGAGGAGATAGTGATAGCCCCAGTAGGATAGTGCGGCATGAAATATCCTATTCAACAGGAAATGTGCTGTTTTATGGGTCAATTTCTCAGGCGGGAAACCAGCTCAATTTGTCTAAGCGGAGGCTTTGAATCGCCGGTCACCTGAAATTCCGCCTTTTTCCAGAGAGGAAATCAATTTCCTGACATTCTGAGAACGCGGAAAGATTCTGGCATGAAAACTGCGTTTAGACAGATAGCTTCTCCCCAGCTGATGATAGTGTTGCTCTCTTCCTTTGCCGCTGCTTTTCAGAAGCCGGCGGCCCAACGGGAAGGGATGACCCATCAGCTGGGAACGCGTCGCGGCGCAACAGGCGCCGAGAACAAGGTGGCGTGAAAAGGAACATCGCATGAACACGATCAGGACGAGTGAAAAACAGCACCGGGCTATTTTACAGAGCATCGCTCAGCGAGCGATGATGGATCGAGGCTTACTCCCTGACTTTTCTCCCGAAGCGCTCGCCGAACTTGACAGGATTCAGGCCCCCGCCGCCGCGAATGGTGAGGCCATTCGTGACCTCACCAATCTTCTCTGGGCGTCCATCGATAACGACGACTCCCGCGACTTGGATCAGCTGACCGTTTCCGAGGTCATGCCCGGAGACAAGGTCAAAATCCTTGTGGCCGTCGCCGACGTGGATTCGATCGTCAAAAAAGGATCCGCCATTGACGATCACGCTCGCCACAATACGACCTCGGTTTATACCGCGGCCATGATATTCCCCATGCTGCCTGAAAAGCTGTCCACCGACCTCACCTCACTGAACTTTAAGGCCGATCGCCTCTCCTTCGTCATTGAAATGGTGATTGGCCCGGATGGATCCGTGCGGGACTCTCAGATCTATCGAGCGCGTGTCCGCAATCAGGCGAAGCTTGCCTATAACAGCGTGGCTGCCTGGCTTGAGGGGAATGGAGCTGTGCCGGAAGCCGTCGCGGCCGTCATTGCGCTCGACGAGAATCTGCGCACGCAGGACCGGGCCGCGCAGAGTCTGAGGAATCTACGGCATGTCCATGGGGCGCTGAGTTTGGAAACCATCAAGGCGAAACCGATCTTTGACGGCGATCAACTCCGTGATCTCGAAGTCGAAAACAAGAACCGCGCCACGGACATTATTGAGGATTTCATGATCGCGGCCAACGGCATAACCGCCCGGTACCTCGCGGCGAGGAAATTCCCTTCCATCCGCCGCGTGGTCCGTGAGCCAAAACGCTGGGATCGGATTGTCGAGATTGCCGGGGAACACAAATTCAGGCTGCCCGCTCATCCGGATCCAAAAGCGCTGGACGAGTTTCTCATCAAGGAGAAAGCCGCCGATCCGCTTCGATTCCCTGACCTCTCCCTCGCGGTCATCAAACTCTTAGGAGCGGGTGAATACATGGCCGAGCTTCCCGGCGATACGGCCCCGGGACACTTTGGTCTCGCCGTCAAGGACTATGCCCATTCCACCGCCCCGAATCGTCGCTATCCCGATCTGATCACCCAACGCTTACTGAAGGCCGCCATAGCGGGCGATTCCTGGCCCTATAGCAAGGATGAACTGGATGCCCTGGCCAAACACTGCACCGAAGAAGAGGATGCGGCTGACAAAGTCGAGCGGCAGGTCGACAAATCCGCGGCGGCGCTTCTTCTTGAATCGAGAATCAACGAACAGTTTGAGGCCATTGTCACGGGTGCTTCTGATAAAGGCACCTGGGTGCGGCTCCTCTATATGCCGGTGGAAGGGAAACTGGTTAATGGGTTCGACGGCCTGGATGTCGGCGACCGGGTTCGCGTGCAACTGATTTCGATCGATGTCGAGCGGGGCTTTATCGATTTCAAGAAAGTGGGCTCAGCCGGACGTTGACCGATTATTCCGCGCGTCTGATCGGCCCGGCCAACCGATCGGTGTTTATTATTGCTAAAGGAGGAATGACCGATGTTTAACCGAATTCTCCTCCCCTTGGATCGCTCGGCGCTCGCCGAGTGCGTGTTGCCGCATACGATCGCCGTCGCGCGCGCGTTCGAATCCCAAGTCACGCTCCTGCATGTGATGGATACGCCTCGCGAAGCGCGCTGGCGGCGGGCGATGGATCCGCTCAATTGGCAAATCCGCAAAGCCAAAGCGAAAACGTATTTGCACGAATTGGACCTGCGCCTGCAAGCAGCCGGCTTGCTCACGGAAACGCACATCCTCGAAGGGTTTGCGGCTGAACAAGTCATCGGGTTTTCGGACACCCACGCGCCCCAACTGATCATCCTGAGCAGTCACGGGCAAAGCGGTTTGAGTGACTGGGGCGTGAGCAGCGTCGTGCAGAAAATTGCTCTGCGCGCGCGCACTTCGGTGATGATCGTGCGCGCGGCTCAGCCCATGGCGCCGGACGTCACGGGCTTGCGCTATCAGCGCATCCTCGTGCCGATGGATGGCACCCAACGCGCCGAGTCCATCCTGCCCGCCGCCGCCACCCTGGCGCGCGCACACGACGCGCAAATCGTGTTGGTGCACATCGTCCAGAAGCCCTCCATGCCCCGGAGGACGCCGCCCAGCCGCGAGGATGTCGAGCTGGTTGACCGGCTCGTGGAGCGCAATCAGGCAGAAGCGACCCAGTACCTGGATCAACTGCGGTCGCGGATTGCCGGGAACGTTGAAGCGCGCGTCCTCGTCAGCGATCGCCTCGCGGCAACGTTGCATGAATTGGTCGAGCAGGAAAAAACCGACCTGGTGCTGCTCAGCGCGCATGGTCGCTCCGGTCAAACCCGCAGGCTTTATGGCGATGTGGTCACCCATTTGATTGCGTATGGCACGACGCCGCTGGTCATCATGGAAGATCGGGCGCAAACCCAAACAGCGCCCACTCCAATCGAAGTGGCTAACGGCGAACCCGGAAGGCCATAACGCATGGCCAGTCCGTCCTTTCCGTTGCCCAATTATTTGCACGCCCAAGAAGAGCTGTTTCGCGCAGCGACGCGGCAGTTGCAGTCCAAGTCCAACACCCACTCGCTCTCCGAGGCCGCCGAGTGGCTGCCGGATAATTTCTATCTGGTCCAACAAACCTGCCGCCAAATCCGCGAGGATATGCCGTCCAGTTTCTATCGCCAATTGCCGAAACGCGACGCAGGGCCGCTGCAGGGTTATCCGCGTGTCTATGCCGTCGCGCAAAAATTGATCGTGATGGGCAAGGCGCGGCTCGATCTGGATCACATCACGCGCTTTGTGCATCTCTATCAGGACCTCGCGCAACTGACAATGGGAGAATTGTGGGCCCTGCCCGTGATGCTCCGCCTTGGGCTCGTCGAGTTCCTGGCGCAAAGCGTCAGCCGCATCACCGATCTGCCCCGGGCAAATTCGCTCCCCACGCTAACCTTGCCCCACCCGATCACCGGTGATGAGACTGTCGCCAACTGCATTACGAGTCTGCACATGCTGGCCACCCAGGATTGGCAAGACTTTTTTGAAAGCGTCAGCCGGGTCGAACACATTCTGCGCGACGATCCAGCGAACGTCTATGCCAAAATGGATCGGGAGACACGCGACCGCTATCGCAAGGTGATCGAAAAGTTGGCGCGCGCCACCGGCCAGGATGAGCAATCCGTCGCGGGCCAAGCGATTGACCTGGCTCGGGCCTATTCACAGTCGGCAACACCGCGCGCCGCGCACGTCGGCTACTATCTGCTCGATGCGGGCCGTGCGCAGCTCGACGCGCGCGTGGGCTATCATGTGCCCATGAGCTCGCGCGTGCGCCGCGGGGCATTGGATCATCCAACGCCGGTGTATCTCGGCGGCATTGGGTTGATCACGCTCATCGTTGTGCTCGGCGGCATCCTCTATGCAAGAGAGACCGACGCGAATCTTTGGCAAGAGCTGGCGGCCGGACTTCTGTTGCTCATCCCGGCGCTTACCGTGTCCGTCAGTCTAATTAACTGGATCATCACGCTGGCCATTCCACCGCGCGTTTTGCCCAAGATGGATTTTGAGGACAACATCCCGGCCGAGTACAAGACACTGGTGGTCATCCCCTCGCTGTTGTCCAGTGCTGCCGAAGTCAAGTCGTTGCTCAAACAAGTGGAATTGCACTTTTTGCGAAGCCAGGGCCCGCATCTGTACTTTGCGCTGCTCACTGATTTGCCCGACACGCCACAACAGCCCAAGTCCCGCGCTGACCCGTTGGTTGCACAAGTCACCGCTGGCATCTGTGCGCTCAATGAAAAATATCAGCGAGAAACGGCGGGGCCATTTTATCTCTTTCATCGCGATCCCAAATGGAATCCGCACGAAGAGCGCTGGATGGGTTGGGAGCGCAAACGCGGCAAATTGCATCAACTCAATCTGTTGCTGCGCGGCGGCGCAGAAACGGCTTTCAGCGTGCAGACGGGCGACCTGGATGTGTTGCCTGAGATCAAGTACGTCATCACCCTGGATGCCGACACGCTGATGCCGCGCGAAGCCGCGCACCGCCTGGTCGCCACGCTTGCGCATCCGCTCAATCGGGCCGAGTTCGATCCGCGCAGTGGCGCCGTCATCGCCGGGTACACTTTGCTGCAACCCGGGATCGAGATCACGTCCACCAGCGTCAACCGCTCGCGCTTTACGCGCATCTTTGCCGGCGATGTCGGCCTAGATTTGTACTCACGCGCGGTGTCGAACGCGTATCAAGATTTGTTTGGCGAAGGTAGTTACGTAGGCAAGGGCATCTATGAAATTGACGCCTTCGAACGCAGCCTCGCAGGTCGGATGCCGGAAAATGCGTTACTCAGTCACGATTTGATCGAAGGGATTCACGGGCGCGTCGGGTTAGTCACCGACGTCGTCTTGTACGAAAACTATCCGCCGCATTACTTTGTTTATCTGCGTCGCTCGCGCCGCTGGATTCGCGGAGACTGGCAGTTGTTGCCCTGGCTCTTGCCGCGGGTTCCCGCGGTTGACAAAGGCACGATCCCGAATGATCTCTCCGTCATCAGCCGCTGGAAAATTCTGGACAACCTGCGCCGCAGTCTGCTGGCGCCGGCTCTGCTCGCGCTGTTTGTGGCCGGCTGGCTGTGGTTGCCCGGCTCGCCGTTGGTGTGGGCGCTCGCGGGCGGGCTGACCCTCGCCGTGCCGGTTCTCACCGGTTTAGTGCTCGGCTTGGTTCAAGCCGTGAGCGGGAGTCCCTGGCGGCGGGTTTTCCGCGCGTTTCAAACCGGCCTCGCGCGCTGGGTGTTGAGGCTGGCCTTTATTCTCTACGAAACATTGCTCACGCTCGGTGGAATAGCGACCACGCTCGTTCGCTTATTCGTCACACGCAAACACCTGTTGCAATGGACCAGCTACGCGGATACGGTTCGGTTATTTGCGGGCGGCGTGACGTTTAACCATATTCTTGCGGCGATACTTTCAACCGGCGCATTGGCTGGGTTGATCATCTTGATCAATCCCACCGCGTTGTTTGTGGCGTTGCCGCTCTTGATCGTTTGGCTGCTTTCGCCAATGATCGCCTGGTGGATCAGCCGTCCGATCGACCACGTCCCCGATCCGCTGTCCGCCGACGAGACCGCGCGGCTTCGCAATCTGGCGCGGCGCACCTGGTCCTTTTTCGAACAGTTCGTCGGTCCCGAAGATCACTGGCTGCCGCCGGATCATTTTCAGGAAGCGCCGCGCGGCATAATCGCCCATCAGACATCGCCGACGAACCTGGGGCTGTTCTTGCTTTCGACGCTGGCTGCGTATGATCTGGGCTACATCGGCTTGAGCGATTTGTCCGCCCGCTTGCGTGCGACATTTGAAAGCATGGCCCAGCTCGAAAAATATCGGGGGCATTTTTTGAACTGGTACGAGACCCGGACACTCGCGCCGCTGACGCCGCGTTACGTTTCCACGATCGACAGCGGCAACCTGGTCGCCTCTCTCCGCACGCTGGGACAAGGGTGTCAGACCTTGCGGCACCAACCGGTCTTGCGCCGGAAGAATTGGGAAGGCTTGCTCGATACACTGAGTCTCTTCAATGAGGTTGCGCACGATCTGCCGGCAGATGCCGTTGGGCCGCTCCAATCCGCGCTGGCAAAAATGCGGCAAAACGTCGTAGCAGCGCAAAACGATTCCGAGGCCTGGGTGCCGCTGTTGAATCAGTTGACCGGCGAGCGTTGGAACGAACTCAACCAAGCGTTGCTGGCGCTCGTCGCATCCAGCGCCAGCACGTTGGACGCTGACACGCTCAACAAACTCAGTCTCGCGGCTGATCGCACACAGAATCATTTGTACGGTATACAACGTGAGATCGAACAACTTGCGCCCTGGCTCGTGTTGATGAGCCAACCGCCCGCGCTGTTCGCGCGCCCCGATGGGGCATCCGCGATCCGCGAAGCTTGGCAAGCCCTGCGCGCCGGCTTGCCCACTGCGCCCATGCTTGAAGAAATCGGGTCCGTCTGCACAACCGGCTTGGCGAACCTGCAACGTCTCCGCGACCTTGCAGGTTTTGATCCCGAAGCCCGCGAGTGGTGCACGCGCCTCGCCCAAAAATTACCAATCGCCATGATGACAGCCGACGTTGTGTTGATCGGCTTTCAAGATTTGGAACAGCAAGCCGCGCAGCATGTCCAGGCCATGGATTTTCGCTTCGTGTTTGATGAGCAGCGGCAATTGTTTCACATCGGCTACAACGTCACAGCCGAAAGACTGGATCCCAACTACTATGATTTGCTCGTCTCCGAAGCGCGGATCGCCAGTATCGTCACCATCGCCCGGAATGAGGTTCCGCCAAGTCACTGGCTGCACCTGGGCCGTCCGCTGACCCAGGTTGATGGCAGGCGCGCGCTGTTATCCTGGGGGGGCACGATGTTCGAGTATCTGATGCCCGCACTGCTGATGCGCAATTACGAAGGGACGCTGTTACAGCACAGTTGTCTGGCCGCAGTGGATGGACAAATCGATTACGGCAAACACAAGAAGGTACCGTGGGGCATTTCCGAATCGGGCTATTATGCGTTTGACGCGGATCAGAATTATCAGTATCGCACCTTTGGCGTGCCTGGCTTTGGGTTCAGGCGGAACCTGACCGAAGACCTTGTCGTTGCACCTTACGCTTCGCTACTCGCGCTGTCGTTGCGTCCGCACAAAGTGATAGAGAACATCGCACGCCTGGACGAGTTGCAGATGCTGGGCCCGCACGGTTTCTACGAATCTATTGATTTTTCGCCCACGCGACTTCCGTTCGGCGAAACGCACGCCATCGTGCGTTCGTATATGGCGCATCACCAGGGGATGATCCTACTCTCCCTCGTCAACTACTTGCACGACAACATCATGGTGCGACGCTTCCACGCCGATCCGATCGTGCGGAGTGTCGAATTATTCCTGCAAGAAAAAGTGCCGTACGATGCGCCACTCGAAGCGGTGCAACCGGAGGACATGCGCGCCACCCGACAAGATCCAGTTCGGCAGCAGGTCAGCGCTTCGCCGTGGAGTGTGTCGGCGCAGTCGCCCGCGCCCCAGGTTCATTTCCTGTCGAATGGACATTACGGCGTGCTGATGACGAGCGCGGGAGCTGGATTTAGCAGCTGGCAGGACCTTGACCTCACGCGGTGGCGCGCCGACACGACACGCGAGGACTGCGGCGCCTGGGTCTATCTTCAGGACCTGGAGAACGGCGATGTGTGGTCGGCCGCTGATCAACCGACGGCCGCACCGCCTGAGAGCCAGGCCGTGCAGTTCTATCCGCATATGGCAGAATTTCGGCGCAACGATCACGGCATCGGTCTGACGATGGACATCACCGTCGCGCCAGAAGACGATGTCGAGATTCGCCGCATCTCGCTCACGAATCACGGCGAGCGCGTGCGACGAATCGCACTGACGAGTTACGGCGAAATCATCCTTGCGCCGCAAGCCGCTGATGCGCGCCATCCAGCCTTCAACAATCTGTTTATCGAAAGCGAATATGTGCCGGAAACGAACGTGCTCCTCTTTCGGCGTCGGCCCCGTTCGGCGAGTGAAGAACTCATCTACCTGGCGCATTCCGCGACGGGCTCGCCGGGACACTCAATCACCGGCGCGTATGAAACCGACCGGGCGCGATTCCTGGGGCGCGGCCGGACGCTTCGCGCGCCGGCCGCATTGAGTGCGAAGGACGGGCTGTCCGCGACGACTGGCGCAACGCTTGATCCAATTATGGCGCTCGGCCAAACCATCGAACTGCAACCGCACGCCTCGGCGCAGGTGAGTTTTATCACGCTGGCGGCGCGGTCACGCGACAAGGCTTTGACGTTGGCGCAGCGCTATCAAGACGCGCGAACGATCGAGCGGGCCTTTGAGCAAGCGCGGGTGCGCGCCGAATTGGAACTGAACCAACTCGATCTGACGGTGACGGACTTGGAGCTGATCGAACAGCTTTTGTCGGCCCTGATGTATCCGCGGTCCGCCTTACGCGCGAACGCCGCAACACTCGCAGCGAATCGCAAGGGACAAGCGGGCCTGTGGCGCTTTAGCATCTCCGGCGATTATCCCATCCTGCTGGTGCGGATGAACACAACGGAAGACCTGGCCTTGGTGCAACAAGCGCTCCAAGCGCACACCTACTGGCGCAATCGGGGCATCAAGATTGACCTGGTCATTCTCAACCAGCAGGGAACGACGTACGGGCAAGAATTGCGCGGTCAACTCCAGCGCGTCCTCGTCCGTCAAAACAGCGAGGACTGGTTTAATCGGCGCGGCGGCATCTTTACTTTGTATGCCGATCAGCTGAGCGAAGCCGATCGGGTGTTGTTGGAAACGGCCGCGCGCGTTGTGCTCAACGGGACGCAGGGTTCACTCGCTCAGCAATTGCAAGTGCTGCACAAACCCGTGACGCAGCTGCCGGCCTTTGTTCCCATGCCTGGCCATTCCACGCTGGAATCCACGCCACCGCTTACTCGTCCCAGCGATCTTGTCTTTGACAACGGACTGGGTGGATTTAGCGCGGACGGACGCGAGTATGTCATTTACCTTGAGCCGGAACGGTGGACGCCGGCGCCGTGGATCAACGTCATTGCCAATCCCGATTTTGGTTTCACGGTTTCCGAAACCGGCGCGGGCTATACCTGGTTTGGCAACAGCAGTGAGAACCGGCTCACGCCCTGGTCGAACGATCCGATCACCGATCCGCCGGGCGAAGCGATCTATTTGCGCGACGAAGAAACGGCCGAAGTCTGGTCGCCCACTCCGCTGCCGTGTCGCGCGGCGGCACCGTACTTAATTCGACATGGTGCTGGCTATTCGATTTTCGAGCACAATAGTCACGGACTGGCCCAGCGCTTGCGGCTCTTTGCAGTCTCGGAGGCGCCGGTCAAGGTTGTGCAACTGCGCCTGACAAACATGTGGGCGCACACGCGCCGCATCACCGCGACGTTTTACGCGGAATGGGTGCTGGGTGTGACGCGCGACACCGCGCAGCAATATGTGGTCTCAGAATATGACAGCGAGCATCAAGCGCTCCTGGCGCGCAATTGCTACAACGCCGAATTCAGCGAGTGCGTCGCGTTCGTCGCGGCCAGCCGGCCGCTCCATGGCTTGACGGCGGATCGCACCGAGTTTCTGGGGCGCAGGGGAAATCTTCGTCAGCCCGCTGCGCTCGATCGCATTGGCCTGGCGAGCGTCGTCGAGCCGGGCCTCGATCCGTGCGCCGCCTTGCAGCTTCATATCGATCTGCAACCGGGCGAATCGCAAGAAGTCTTTTTCTTGATCGGCGAGGGCGCGCATCGAGCGGACGCCTTGCGACTGATTGAGCACTATCAAAATGCCGAACAGATTGAGGCGGCCTGGAATCAGGTGAATGTGGGCTGGAACAAGTTGCTGGAGACGGTTCAAGTGCAAACCCCTGATCCGGCGATGAACCTTTTGCTCAACCGCTGGCTGCTCTACCAAACACTGGCGTGTCGGGTCTGGGCGCGCTCGGCCTTCTATCAATCGTCCGGCGCGTTTGGTTTTCGTGATCAGCTGCAAGACGTCATGGCGTTCATTCACGCCGCACCGCACCTCGCACGCGAACATATCCTGCAAGCCGCGCAGTCCCAGTTCGATGCCGGCGACGTGTTGCATTGGTGGCATCCGTTTTCGGGTCGGGGCGTCCGCACGCATTTCTCAGATGATCTGTTGTGGCTGCCGTTTGTCGTCGCTCACTATGTGACGGCTACTGGCGATGAAACAATCCTTGATGAAAATATTCCGTTTCGCAAAGGCGCACCACTGGAGCCGGGCGAGGCAGAACGCTACAACCAGTACGCACCCACCACCGAAACGTACACGCTCTACGAGCATTGCCGTCGAGCATTAGAGAAGGGGACCACGGCCGGGGCGCATGGACTGCCATTGATGGGCAGCGGCGACTGGAACGACGGTATGAACCGGGTCGGTATCGAAGGACGCGGGGAAAGTGTGTGGCTGGGTTGGTTCTTGTGCGCGACGTTGACGCGCTTTGCCAGGTTATGCGAGCGCCGAAGCGATCAGGCGCAAGCGGCGACGTATCGGCAGCGCGCTGATGAGCTGGGCCAAGCCATTGAAGCGAACGCCTGGGATGGCGCATGGTACCGGCGCGCGTATTACGACGACGGCACACCTCTAGGATCGGCGGCGAACAAGGATTGCCAGATCGATTCGATCGCCCAATCGTGGGCGATTTTGTCCGGCGCGAGTGACCCGGGTCGCGCGACACAAGCGATGGAATCGGTCGCCGACCGGCTCGTTCACCCGTCGGATCGACTCGTGCTCCTTCTCGCGCCGCCCTTCGACCAAACACCGCGCGATCCGGGTTACATCAAAGGGTATCCGCCCGGCATACGCGAGAACGGTGCACAGTACACGCACGCTGCGCTGTGGGCGGTGTGGGCGTTTGCCGAACTCGGACAAGGTGATCGCGCTGAATCGCTGTTCCGTCTGCTCAACCCGATTTATCACAGCGACACGCCGAAAAAGGCGGCGCGGTATGGGGTGGAACCCTACGTGATCGCGGCCGACGTTTACAGTGCGTCGTCGCACAGCGGATGCGGCGGCTGGACGTGGTACACCGGCTCGAGCGCCTTGATGTATCGCGTGGGACTCGAAGCGATCCTGGGCATCCGGCGAATCGGGCGGACCTTACGAATCGATCCTTGCGTTCCAAAAACTTGGTCGAGTTATCAAGTCACGTATCGCCTGGGCGAAACGACTTTTCAGATTTGTGTGGAGAATCCCGCGGGTGTCAATCGCGGCGTCAAGCAAATCAGACTGGATGGGAACGTTTTGAACAACAACGAGATTCCACTGCTGGATGATGGTGGCCGGCATCAGGTCCATGTATTGCTGAGCGCATCGGCGGAGGGTTGAATGGAGCTTCCCAAGACCATCACTTCGAATCCCGCTCAGGGACCCGCGAATCGATCGGGCGGTCACAAAGCGCAGTTTTCCGATCAATTATTGGAAAAGTCGCGCACGGATACCGACACGGCTCTGCGAGATCTCGAATCGCGATTCAGCGGACTCCGTGCGGCGGAAGTCGAGGCGCGCCTCAAGCGCTATGGATTGAACGAAATCGCGCGGGAGAAGCGCCCGTCTCCCCTGGCGCGCCTATGGAATAACGTTAAGAATCCACTGGTCATCCTGCTGATCGCACTGGGCGTGCTGTCGTATCTGACGGGTGATCTGCGGGCGACGACCGTCATTTTCGTGATGGTGGTGCTGGGCGTGGTGCTGCGTTTCTTTCAGGAAATGCGCGCCGATAACGCGGCCGAAAAGCTCAAAGCCATGGTTAACACCACGGCCACGGTCGTGCGAGATGGCCGAGATACCGAGGTATCGCTCAAGATGCTGGTGCCGGGTGACATCATCCGGCTGAATGCCGGGGATATGGTGCCGGCTGACCTGCGGGTTCTTTCCGCCAAAGATTTGTTTCTGAATCAGGCGGCTCTGACCGGCGAATCCCTGCCGGTGGAGAAAAAAGCCTCGCCCGCCTCCGCAGACGTTCAAAATCCGCTAGATCTGCCGGACATCTGCTTCCTGGGTTCCAACGTGGAGAGCGGCTCCGCGACGGGGGTGGTCGTCCACACCGGGGGTCGCACCTACTTCGGTTCACTGGCCGCCAGTATCGTCGGGCAGCGCCAGCTGACCAGCTTCGACAAGGGCGTCAACAAGTTCACCTGGCTGATGATCCGCTTTATTGCGGTGATGGCGCCAGCCGTCTTCCTGCTCAACGGACTGAGCAAGCACAACTGGGTGGAAGCGTTCCTGTTTGCCATGGCCGTGGCCGTTGGATTAACCCCCGAGATGCTGCCGATGATCGTGACCGTCAACTTGTCCAAGGGTGCACTGATGATGGCGCGCAAGAAAGTGATCGTCAAACGCCTGAACGCCATCCAGAACTTCGGGGCGACGGACGTCCTGTGTACCGACAAGACCGGCACCCTGACCCAGGGCAAGATCGTCCTGGAGAAACATCTGGACGTCCGCGGCAACGAAAGTCCGCGCGTCCTGCATTATGGGTACATGAACAGCTACTACCAGACCGGTCTCAAGAATCTGATGGATGAGGCCATCCTCGATCACGGCCACCTGGAGGAAGATCTTCAGGTGAAAACGAACTACCGTAAAATAGACGAAATCCCCTTCGATTTCGAGCGGCGGCGCATGTCCGTGATCGTGGAGGACAAACAGAACCAGCGCATCCTGATCTGCAAGGGCGCAGTGGAAGAGATCATGCGCCTTTCGATTCGTGTGGAAGTCGGAGGCGAAGTGCTGGATGTCCAGCCGGAGCACGACGCCCATCGCAAGCGGCTCGTGCAGGAATTGAACGCGCAGGGTTTCCGCGTTGTCGCCGTGGCCTACAAGGTCATGCCCGGGGATGACGACGAACCGCACTATGAAATGCGGGACGAAGCCGACATGACCCTGCTGGGGTTCCTGGCCTTCCTCGATCCGCCCAAGGAGACCGCGACCGAGGCTTTGAAGCGGCTCCACGCTTTGAATGTGGACGTCAAGATTCTGACCGGCGACAATGAAATCATCACCGCCTACATCTGCAAACAGGTGGGCATGCCGGTGGACAAGATCCTGCTCGGTTCTCAAATCGAAGCTATGAGCGAGGGTGAACTGGCTGAAGCCGCCAGCGTGACCAGCATCTTTGCCAAGCTGGCGCCGGCTCAAAAGGAACACATCATCCACGCATTGCAAAGCAAGGGCCGCGTGGTGGGCTTCATGGGCGATGGCATCAACGACGCCCCGGCCTTGAAGGCCGCCGATGTGGGCATCTCGGTCAATGGCGCGGTGGACATCGCCAAGGAATCGTCCGATATCATCCTCATGGAAAACAGTCTGCTGGTGCTGGAACAGGGTGTGATCGAAGGCCGCCGCGTTTTCGGCAACATCATCAAGTACATCAAGATGGCGGCTTCTTCCAACTTCGGCAACATGTTCAGTGTCGTGGGAGCCAGCGCGTTCCTGCCCTTCTTACCCATGCTGCCGATCCAGGTGTTGACCAACAACCTGCTCTATGACTTCTCGCAGACGGCCATCCCCACGGATGCGGTGGACGCCGACTGGCTGACCAAGCCACGCAAGTGGACGATTGGCGCGATTCAGCGTTTTATCCTGTTGATCGGCCCGATCAGCTCGATCTTCGACTACCTGACATTCTTCATCATGCTCTATGTGTTCCATGCCCGGAGCAACCCAGCCCTGTTCCACACGGGCTGGTTTGTGGAGTCGCTCTTCACCCAGACGCTGATCATTCATGTCATCCGCACCAACAAAATCCCATTCATCCAGAGCCGGGCCAGCTGGCCGCTGATCGTGACTTCCATCATCATCGTCGCGGCAGGCACCTGGCTTACGGTCTCGCCCCTTGCCGACACGCTCGGGTTTGTCCCACTTCCGCCGCTGTACTGGCCGCTGCTGGCGATCATGCTGCTGGGCTATGTGATCCTCACTCAATTTGTAAAAACCTGGTTTTACCGCAGGTTTGGCGAATGACGGAGAGCGTCAAGGGATTTCAGTGAGAAGTCCGATACATTTTGTTAAGGACTTTGCTGAGATCTATGAAATTATCTTTTTTTTGGCTTAAGAATCGCGGCAACAAGAGATGGGCGAGTTCGATTGTGCTCTTCTTTCGATCCGGGATAACAAGGACGACATAAATCTCCGTGAGCAGCTCGCGAAGCCGTTGCATCTGCTGAAGCTCTTCTCGGTTCGAAGCTGAGAGAACTGCGATGGAATCCGGTTCTATTGGCATCCGGAGTCTCGCCCTGAAGTCATCCAGTCTTTTGAAGAGTTCTATTTGACTTTCTGGGATCACTTTATGAACGGCCGCCTCAAGTCTCTTTTTATTTTGATCATCCCCACTTGAATAAAAAAGCAGCTGCATTTGGTTTAAATTTTCCTTTAAAAACGAATCTACGCCATTTCTCTTTATGCCTACTGAATAATATTCAAGAAACATGCCAAATTCATAAAACCAGGCGATTATTTTTTTATAGGGGGGAGGAAATCTTATTAGCCGCTTTCCCCCAGAATCAGCAGCAATTTGTTCTCTTAAATAGCACTTATTCCAATAAATGCGCACTCATTCTCTGTTTTTTTAAAGGCCATGACCGGCATCATGCCGGCCAACGCCCATCAGCTGGTCGGTATTTTCTTAGAAGAGTATAGAATCTTGAGCGAGATAAGCCGGAAATCCGGCAGGCTTTGTTGTTATCTCCGCCCGCAAAAGAGATCAGGTCCTTCAGATACTGTTGCTCTGCTCCAGAAACTGCTGCTTTCCGAATCTCTTTCAATTTGGGCGGCGCTTTGGGAACGCTCGAGCGTATCTCTGGTTTACCCTGGCCGGCCGGCCTCTTGTGGAAAGAATTCCGGGCCACCTGAATGCGAATATACGTCGGAAGGTGTTTGGGGAACAGCATGGGTTCATCTTTTGCCGAAAGCAAAGCTTTCTCCAGGGCCTGGATCAGTTCTCGCACATTGCCGGGCCATTTATATTCGGTCATGACATCCCAGAATTCAGGAGAGGCTCCTTTGGATTCTATCCCAAACCGCTCGCACAAGGCGTTCATATAAAAGACCGTCAATTTTTTGATGTCTTCGAGAAGTTCTCTCAAGGGGGGCAATTCAATAATAAGAGTCCGGAGCCGAAAGAACAGATCTTCCCGGAATCGTCCCTGCCGGATCATGCTTCCCAAGTTTCGGTTTGTCGCCGTCACAAGCCTGAAATCGCTTTCGATTTCTTGACGTCCTCCGACAGCACGGAAGCGGTGCTCTTGAATGACCCGGAGGAATCGTTTTTGAATCAAAAAAGGCAGCTCCCCGATCTCATCTAAAAAAAGAGTTCCTCCGTCGGCTTGCTTGATCAACCCCTCCTCGCTTCGATCGGCTCCGGTGAACGCCCCCCGTTCGTGCCCAAAAAGAACGCTTTCCACCAGCGTCTCGGGAAGCGCCGTGCAATCAACGACCACAAAATTTCTTTTGGCCCGAGGGCTGTTATAATGGACAGCCTTTGCAAAAAGCTCTTTCCCGGTTCCGGTTTCGCCGGTGATGAGAACATTGACGTTGCTGCCGGCGGCCTGGACAAGAAGTTCCAGAGAAGAAGTGATCTTTTGTGAATCTCCGATAATGTCCTTTCTTTTCAGAACGACCGGCGGCTTCCCCGATTTTCTTTCCGCTCGATATTCCAGAGCCCGGATAATGGGGAGCTTGAGGGTTTCGAACGAAGCCGGCTTTTCCAAATAATCCCAGGCGCCGGTTTGGATGGCAAGTTCGGCCTCATCGGGATCGCCCAGCCCGGTGATCACGATGATTTCCGGGGAAGATCGGGTGGCTTTGATCTTCGGCATGATCTCCAAGCCGCTTCCATCGGGCATCTGGACGTCCAGAAAAACGATGTCGAATGGCTCGGATTGGACTTTCCTGAGCCCCTCCCGGAGAAGGTGTGTCGAGACGGGGTAATGCCCTAATCGGGTGACGACATTCGCGATCCAATCGCAAATGAGCTTATCATCATCGATGATCAAAACAGTTGCCATCAGATTTCCATATATTCTGGTTCTTAGGGAATTCTAATATGGGAAATTCTAATGAAAGAAAGAAAATTAGTCAAGACCGGCCGGCGCGCCGGCGGGAGTCAAAAGGCCTTCTTCTCAGAGCTTGAGGGAGACATCCTCCCTGTAATCCACGGAGATCCTCGCGCCCGGCTTGGGCGAGAGGAGGTCTTTGGCTCTCTTTAGGTCAGCCGTGAAATTGTCGTCATAGAAGAAGATGGTTTTCCGGCGATGGTCGCAGCGGCGGAGTCCCTCGGCGGTCTGCCTGGAACGGACTCCGCGAAAACTCCATTATGTCTTTCTACGGTCTGCAAGGACCAGAGCGATACCCGCGACGAGCGCAATTCCGCCCACGATCGGAGGCAGCGGGATGGTCTTTTTCGAATCGGCCGAGACCTTGATGGAACCGAGATCAAGGATTTTCTCCCTGGTCGTATATTGGACACCCTGATAAACCAGAGCCAAGACTCCCAGAACGATGAGAATAATACCCAAAAGCTTCATGGAATTATGCCTCCTCAAACTTAAAATCGGGGGATCTCCCTGGATTTCCCAGTGCCCATAACATCGATACAGGTGCTCCTAAAGAAAAAAACCGCCCGGCCTCGCCGATCAGTCGGGAACGGACTCTTCGAAAACTCCGTTATTACTTTCTGCGGGCTAGAAGGATCAGCGCGATACCCTCGACGAGCGCAATTCCTCCGACAATGAGAAACGCCAGTTCCATTTGAGCTGGTCCTGCTTCAGGCCTTGGCTCCATGGGCTTGCTCTTCACAACGCCCGGCGAGAGGGGCCGGGTTTTTCTTGTCGGACTCATAAAAGTTAGCGAAGGAGGATGCCCAGGCCGATAACCGCCAGAATAATGATCACGATGAGGAGAATATCTCCCGAGTCGAGATAGCCTCCCCCGGCATCGGAAGCCGTGATCACGTCTTGCGCGCCGATGACGAGCTGATTCGTCGTCCCCGCCTGCTGAACCGCCGGTTTCTGAACGGCAGCGGCAAAGGAAGAGATCCATAAAACCATCAACAGGATACTGACGATCTTGATCTGTCTTCTCATTCGACTTCTCCTTTTTTTGCAGGGTATACGCTATACAACAAGGACGCCCAGGCCGATAAGCGCCAGAATAATGAGCACGATGATGAGAATATCTCTCGAGGAGAGATAGCCTCCCCCCGCATCGGAAGCCGTGATCACGTCTTGTGCGCCGATGACGAGCTGATTCGTCGTCCCCGCCTGCTGAACCGCCGGTTTCTGAACGGCAGCGGCAAAGGAAGAGAGCAACACGACCATCAACAGAACACTAGCGATCCTAACCTGTCTTCTCATTCGACTTCTCCTTTTTTTGAATGTTTTCAAGCCGGGCTTTTTCGATATAGAGGGCCCTGACTTGAAGATAATGTTTCAGAATGAACTCCTCCCCAGGGGCAAGTCGGACAGCCTGACCAAGGGATTGGAAAGCCGGGACAAGCTTGCCTTGATTGGCGTAAGCCAGACCCAGGACATCGTGGGCGTAAGCGCTTTTTGCGTCCAAGCTGAGGGCTTCAACGGCATAAGCCTCAGCCTCCTCGGCCTTGCCTTCTCTAAGGCTGACCATGGCCAAGCTGTACAGGGGATAGGGATCTTCGCTGAGGGATTCCTTCACTTTTTCCCACTGCTCCCTTGATTTTATGAATTCCGACCTCCGGTAATAGGCCGTGGCCAGATTGATGAGAGTCAGAGGGTCGTTTTGCAGAGCGGGAAAAGGGAATGCGCTTTGATTGGGGACCACGGCCATCATCCACCGGGACTGGTTCCTCCCCTTTCCCAGCTCCCAGACCTTCATGAAATCCTCGGACGTCATGGCCTGACGATCTCCGAAATAGGGGTCGTGAAAGATGATCAGGTCCTCGTCATCATCAAACCCGATGACCACCCGGTAGTGTCCTTTGGCGATCTGTTTTATGGCTTTGGTTAGAACGATCACCGGGATGCCTTTCCCAACCACCTCCTTCAAGATCCGCAGGTTTCCCTGGAAAGAGTAGCTCTCAAATCCTTTGGTTCGCGGATACAAGACCAGCTCGGAGTTATAGGTCGCCTGGCTTTCGGAATCATAGATCTCATCCGAGATTATCCGCTGGCTGAAGGATCGCGTTTCGTCCCAGTAGTTGAGGACCATAGCCAAGCAGGCCGGGCCGCAATAATTTCTTTCCAGCCATTTTTCGAAGGGGACCGTCTGGATCAAATATCCCTTTTCAGGTTTGATTTTCTGGTATTTGAAAACCTGAGCGGAAAAGAGACAAGGGGTGATCAGCCCCAAAACTGCGAGGAGTCCCCCTATCCGTCTTGAGGCCCGGACCTTCGGCCAAATCATTTTGGCGTTTTCCCCGCTAAAGAATTCTCCGGCCCTGCAACAGTCGGACGATCAGAACGACCAAGGCGATGACCAGTAGAACGTGGACCAGGCCACTACCGACGTGGATCACGAAAAATCCCAGAGCCCACAGAACGACCAGGATGATTACAATTGCCTCAAGCATGCCGACCTCCTTTTTTTCTTTTGCCTCTCGCTGCCCTGCTCCCAGCCGTTATTGCAGGGAACGATGGACTCGGGAGAAGCTACCTGTTTTAAATGCAGTTTTCATGCCAGAATCTTTCCGCGTTCTCAGAATGTCAGGAAATTGATTTCCACTCTGGAAAAAGGTAGAATTTCAGGTGACTGGCGATTCAAAGCCTCCGGTTAGACAAATTGAGCTGTTTTCCCGCTTAAGAAATTGACCTATAAAACAGCACATTTCCTATAAAAGAGCATATTGCCTGCCAAGCTATCCCGAAATGGTTGTTAGGATCGGACCATCCTTTTCACCCCAGGTGTCGTGGCTATCAGGGTTTTGGAAGCAAGTTACATTCATGAAAACGGAGAGAAAATTACGAAAATGAATTGGCACACAGTTTGCATAGCTTATTAAAAGGAGAACGAATATGAAAAAAAACCTCTGGATCATTCCCGTGATTCTTGTGATCACGGTGAGCTGCGCCGGGTATTTTTTTTCGCCCGAGGTCGGCTATCCCCCTAGCGGGGGAAATACCATTGACCCCAGTGTTCAACAGTATTCTCGCAGTCCTCAAGAGTATGGTCGAAATGAAGATACTTCCTACTTTTATGATCGTTTGTCCCCCTATGGAAACTGGATCGACCTCAACCCCTACGGTTACGTTTGGACCCCCAGGCATATGGGCTACCGCTGGCGGCCCTATAGCGACGGATATTGGGTCTGGACCGATTACGGCTGGACCTGGATCGCGGACCAGGAATGGGGAGATATTCCCTTCCATTATGGCCGCTGGGGCTGGGATGACGAGATCGGCTGGTTTTGGGTTCCCGGCACGGTCTGGGGCCCCGCCTGGGTGACCTGGAGGTCGAACGACCAATATATGGGCTGGGCGCCTCTTCCGCCTGGCGTCGAGTTCAGAGCCGGAATGAATTTCAATTCGCTTTCGATCGATATTCCCCTCAATTTCTGGGTCTTCATCCAAGGCCCGCATTTTCAGGACCGGGATCTCAATCCCTATGTCCTTCCGTTTGAACGCAACCGGACGATCGTCAACTATACATCTATGCACAACAACATCTACGTCCGCAACGACAGGATCATCAACGAAGGAATCGGGATCGATGAGGTCCGTCGAATCACCGGGCGGGCCGTCCCCAGATACGGGCTGCAGGATGCTCAGCAGCCGGGACGCACGAAGGTCGTGGGCCAAGAGGTCCAGATTTTCCGGCCGGCCATCCGGCAAAATGTAGCCGCAAAACCAAAAGTCTATTTGAACACGGCCCAGGCCCGGCAAGAACTGGCTCCGGCCAAGGTCTTCGACCCCCGAGGACAACAGACCATCAACGCGGAAGCTGCGGCCGTTCAGAAGCGGCAGATTGAAGAAAAGAGACTCTTAGAGTTGAGCCAAGCGCAAGAGATCAAAAACATGCAACAGAAGCGCGACCAGGAGGCACTGAAACTCCGCGACGCCTCTGAAAAAGCCAAGGTCAATAAAGATTACGAGGCCAAGATCTCTGATTTGAAAAAGAACCATGCTATCGAGAGCCAGCAGATGACAGATCGGCATAAAAACGACGCCGAGCAGGTCAAGAAGGTCACGCAGGCCCCGCCGGACAAAAAGAAAAAGGGGGCGTAAACCCTGAGGAGTACCTCATTTCCTTTTTTATGGAACCGATGAATTCTTTTTATTTTTCCAGTAAAAAAAGAATCAAGTGTTCCATGGGAATCGTCTTTATTTGAGAAAAGCCGGCGGAATTCCCCATGCGGAGAACTTCGTCTGATTTCAATCGATCTTTTAACGGAGGGCCAAAATTCTGTTCTGTATAAGACCATTCCAGCACGGCTGTCCTCATCGTACAAACACGGCGAGCTTCCTGAAGGGTCAGGAGTGGGCGTCCTGCTTCATGGAGGACAAGACCCAAAAAACACAGATCAAAGGAATCATCGCCGAACGGAAGGGCTTTAGAATCGGCCATCTGAAAATGAGCCTTCGGAACGAATCTTCGCGCGGCTTCGAGCATCGGTTCTTGAAGGTCGATTCCGGTCACATTTAGACCACTGTGGGAGAAAACTTCGGCGAAAACGCCGCTGCCCGTTCCAATGTCGAGAACTTTTTCTAATTTTGGCCCCTGAAGGCATAAGGAAACGACGCGTTCGGTTTCCAATAAGGCTAGGCGCTGGGGATCACGCAGCCGCTCGATGTCGCGAAATATTTTATCCTCATTCATGAGACGGATCCCGACATCATCACTGGGACAAACCTAATAAATGTTGGACTTCCCGCAGTTCCGGTTCGCCAAAATCGAATTTCCAGTCATGCGCCAGAATTTCTTTCAAGATCGCAGGGCCGTTTTCCCGTTCGGGAACCAAAGAAATGAATCTCGAATAAAGATCCGGCGTGATATGGAGGACCCTGATGAGGTCGGCAACATGTTTTTGCCTCCTTAGAGGTCCATGATATTTTATCATACGCAGAGTATAATCCTATCGTAAATGAACAAATTGACAGCGCTTCCAAAGAGCCTTGAATCCCAAGAATACGAGCGGATGACGGCGGACGATGTCGTCACACTCTTGGCAACGGACGTAAACTTCGGATTAAAGAAAACAGAAGTCGAACATCGACGTCAGCGATTCGGCTCCAACGAAGTACCGGAGAAGCAAACTCATCCCCTCCGGAGCTTTATCAAAAAGTTTTGGGGGCTGACCGCCTGGATGCTCGAGCTCATCATTGTCCTGTCGTGGATTCTGCATAAGGATGCGGATGTCTATATCGTCGGCGGACTGCTGATCATGAATTCGATCATTAGCTTTTTGGAGGAACAGAAGGCGTCCCGCGTGGTCGAAGAATTGAAAACAAAACTCCAAATTCAAGCCAGGACGCTCAGAGACGGGGCGTGGGCGCTCGTTCCCGCCAGGGAATTGGTTCCGGGAGATGTCCTGAGAATCCGGTCCGGAGATTTTATCCCCGCGGACCTGAAAATCCTAAACGGCGCGCTCGCCGTGGACCAATCCGCTTTAACGGGAGAATCTCTACCCCTGGAGAAGAAGACCGGAGACCTTTTATATGCGGGATCTGTGCTTAAACGAGGAGAAGCGACAGGGGTCATCATCCAAACGGGCGTGTCGACAAATTATGGAAAGACGACGCAGCTTGTTCAAATCGCGCGTCCCAAACTTCACATGGAAGAGGTGGTCACCAAGCTCGTGAAATGGTTGCTCATGATTATCGGCGGCCTCTTGAGCTTGACACTGGGAATATCGATAATCCGGGGCTTCCCCCTCCTTGAAATATTGCCCTTGATGCTGGTGCTTCTATTATCGGCGATCCCCATCGCCCTGCCGGTCATGTTTACCGTGAGCATGGCTCTTGGCGCCAGGGAATTGGCCAGGAATAACATCCTGATCACACGATTGAGCGCGACGGAGGACGCCGCGACCATGGACGTTTTATGCGTGGATAAGACCGGGACCCTTACGTTGAATGAATTGTCCATTTCCCACATCATCCCCTTGGGACCTTTTTCCGATAAGGACGTCATTTTGTATGGGGCACTCGCCTCGCAAGAAGCCAACCAGGATCCTCTGGACCTGGCGTTCATCAAGCTTGCGAAGGAGAAGGATATCCCGAGCTCATCGTATATTCAGGATAGCTTTGTTCCTTTCAATCCCCTTTTGCGAAAAACGGAAGCCCTGATCAGACACGATCACAAGGCTTTTCGCGTCATGAAAGGAGCGGTGGCGGTTATCGCCCAAGCTTGCGGGCTCGAATCGCAAGAACTCAAGGACTTGGAGGCCCGCATCGAGGGCTTTTCGAAAAAAGGATACAAAACATTGGCCGTCGCCCTGATTGAAGACTCGAAACCGGTCGTCGCCGGATTGGCCGCCCTTAGCGATAGCCCCAGGCCAGATTCGAAAGCCTTGATCCAAGAGCTTCAATCTCTAGGCGTATCGATCAAGATGTTGACCGGCGACGCCTTGCCGATCGCCCAAGAGGTTGCCAGCGACATCGGAATTGGAGAAAACGTCTCCCGCATGTCGGATCTGAAAGGCCTGATGACGACCGACCCCGCCGCAGCCTTGAGGATGATGGAACAAAGCGCCGGTTTCGCGGAGGTCTATCCGGAAGACAAATATCTCATCGTCCATAGCCTTCAGGCTGGAGCGCATGTTGTCGGGATGACGGGAGACGGTGTCAACGACGCCCCCGCCCTTAAGCAGGCCGAAGTCGGGATAGCCGTGAACAGCGCCACGGACATTGCCAAAGCATCGGCCAGTGTCGTCCTGACGAGCGCGGGATTGTCGGGTATCGTCGAACTGGTCAAGAACGGCCGGAAGGTCTATCAAAGGATCAACACGTGGGTTCTCAACAAAATCATGAGAACGATCCTGAAGTCTACGTTCGTTATCGGCGTCTTTCTGATCACCGGCGATTTTGTCGTATCCGCTTTTACCATGGTCCTATTGCTCTTGATGACAGATTTTGTGAAGATAGCCTTATCCACGGATCATGTCAGCTGGTCAAGATCGCCAGAGACTTGGAACATCGCGAGTTTCGTCAAGGTTTCGACCGTTCTGGGCATATTCATGGTCTTGGAATCCCTGATTCTTCTTTGGATGGGATTAAAAATTTGGCATTTATCGCTGTCCGATCCGCATGTTCAGACTTTCAGCTTTGAAATTCTCTTCTTTTCAGCCGTAACATCGATATTCGTCGTCAGGGAACGGCGTCATTTCTGGAGCTCAAGGCCAAGCCGGATGCTGCTGAGCGTTATTCTTGTCGACATGCTTGTCGGGATAATGATCTCAGCGCTTGGAATCCCCGGCGCTCTTCAGCGCATTCCGCTCCAAATGACCGCGTTTGTTATTGGCTTTAACATCCTATTTTCATTGTTCGTAAACGATTTCGTAAAAATCCGTCTCATTAAAAAGATGAAACTTGCCTGATCGGCCCAAATGACTATTCTGGACGCTAAAAAAAGAATCGAAGTGAACGTGGCGGCGGATTTATTCTTTTTTCTTGAGCGTCGAAAGCTTCATCGGTACATACAGGGAGCAAAAACCGATCGCCTAGGAAATAGCGGGAATAGCGAGCTAAGTTATTGAAAAGAAATGCCGGGGACGGGAATCGAACCCGTATACCCCTTACGGGGCGAGGGATTTTAAGTCCCTTGCGTCTGCCACTTCCGCCACCCCGGCATCAATAATGACCCGCCCCCGGTCATTTTACCACCTATGAAGTAAAAATTCGAGGCTAGGACCTCATCCCTGAAAAATGGACCTAATCAGGGGGCGGGTCAAAGGTTGAAAAATTCACTCTATGGGTGGTATATTGAGTCGGGGCAAATCACTTTGAACAACAGAACTCACTTCCTGCCCAGCCAACGTTTTTCAATCCATAATTTTTTGGGGGAACTCCTATTGTAGAATTGATTTTGGATTTTTTTGGGTATGATAAGTTTTTGGGAGGAATTTATGGCTTATTTTAAAAAAATGATTTTGGCGATGGGAATTCTTTCTATGCTTTTAATCGATTTTCTTTATCCTTGCACTACCTTCTGTTTTCGGAATAAGGGAGATTGGATCTTCGGGCGGAATTATGACTGGGATGTTGAATATGCGCTGATAATGGTCAATAAGCATCAGGTTAGCAAAACGGCGTTGGTTCAGCCAGGGATTAAAGCGGCTGCCTGGGTTTCCAAATATGGCAGCGTGACTATCAATCAATACGGACGGGAGCTTCCCCTGGGTGGAATGAATGAAGCAGGCCTGGTGATAGAAGTCATGGGGCTCTCTAACACTCAATACCCGAAACCCGACGATCGTGCCGTGGTCCGGGATTTACAGTGGGTTCAATACCAATTGGATACCGCTGCCACAGTCGCTGAAGTCATTGCCAGCGATCAAAAAATCCGGATTGATAATTCCAAATCACAGCCTTTGCATTTCTTGGTTTGCGACCGGAAAGGTCAAGCAGCAGCCATTGAATTCCTAGATGGGAAGATGCGGGCTCACACAGGGAAAAGATTACCCCAATCAGCACTGGCCAACAGCACCTATGATGATTCCAACACGTTATATGGCTTATGCCAGGGAAATCCGGAAAAGCCGGCTTTTGCCAAGGCAGATAATTCCCTGCAGCGTTTTATCCTGGCCTCCAAAGGTGTTAAAACCTGGGACCAGGATAAAAAAAAGGAAAAACCAGTGGATTACGCTTATCAGATCCTGGAAAAGGTTTCTGTAAGCCGGACCCTTTTTCGGGTGGTCTATGATGTCAAAGCCGGGATTATTTATTTCCGCACCAAATCTACGCCGCAAATCCGTTCCATCGAAATGAAAAAATTCGATTTTAACTGCTCTTCTCCGGTCAAAATCCTGGACATCCTGGCAGATCTCAAGGGAGACGTCACCGGCCAATTCCAGGATTACTCCACCGAAGCCAACTTGAATTTGATCAAGAAATCCTTCCAGGCCACAGAATTTCTAAAAAACACCCCACCTGAACGACTATCAATTCTTGCATCTTACCCAGAGAGCCTGACCTGTAAAAGAAGGTGATAGTCCTGTAGGCGAAAGGATCGAGGTCTCTTGACTGGCTCCCAAGTACCACGGGGCACGAGAAACCCTGTGGGAATCCGGCATAACCGCTGATGAAAGCCACGACCTTCATCGTCCCACCGCATTTCGGACGGACGATCGGACCGACTTCGTATCTGACATCCTCGCCCAGCCCTTGGAAAGAATACAGCGGAGCGAGTGTTAAGCCATTCGGTGTGAATAATTTGTGAATATTCATGGGGAACTTATAGGAACTTTTTCGACTTGATAAAGCATTTTTGAACCGGTAAACTTCATTCTGTAAGTGTGCAAGAGCGCTTACGTTTTAAAAAGGAACACCCAAAGACGTTGAAAAAAAAAGAACTATTTGAAAAAACGGATACACCAAAAAGTCGCTTGGGCCGTCGATATAGTTGAACACCATGAAGCATGGTATGCCACCAGAAAACAGTGATGCGCAGCAGCGGCTCGCGGAGACCTACAAAAGCGAAAAACCGCGGCTCTTGGCCCGCCTACGCGCCGCCGGACGCAGCCTGGAAGAGGCCGAGGATTTGGTGCATGACGTCTATGCCGAAACGCTGGAGCGCCTGCCCCTGGTGGCCGGCATCCGCAACCTGCCGGCATGGATCAATTCACTGTTCACCTGGCGGCTGATCGATGCCTGGCGGCATGAACGGGTACGCGCCGCATGCGGCGAAATCGACGTGGCCGAGGACACCCTGCGGGAAATCATCGCCGGCACCGGCCTTGATCCCCTGGATGGTTTCATCAGGGCCAGCCTGATTGATGCCTTAAACGACGCCTTGCGTGTCCTGCCGGCGGCCCAACGCCGGGTGGTGGAAGCCCAGGTCTTCGGCGGCCTGACCTTCCGGGAGATAGCGGCAGCCACGGGCGAAAGCATCGACACCCTGACGGCCCGCAAACGCTACGCCTTGCGCAACCTTGCCCGCGCCCTGCGGCACTGGATCGACCGATGAATGACCACAACGGGCAATGGCCCGAACCGATAATTTTACCGGGACGCACCCGGGAGGAGGCAGCAAATGTCTGATCATGAGAATGCTCACAAGAACAGGCCGGATGATGCCGGCCTAAACGGCGCGGAGAAATCAGGGGAATCGGGCAACCGTCCCGACCGGCAACGTGGCCGCGCTTGTGGTTGGTGGGAAGACCGCAGCCTGCCCCAAAAAATATTGATGGGGATCGTCTTTGGCGTCGTGGGAATCGGCTTTCTCTTCCTCTGCGGCTTGGTCGTGATGCTGCTATGGAATTGGCTGATGCCGGACATCTTCGGACTCAAGCGTCTGACCTACTGGCAGGCCTGGGGCTTGATGATCCTGTGCCACATCCTCTTCAAGGGCTTTGGCTCGGGGATGAGCGGCCGCCGGAGCGACCGGAAGCGCCGCAGGCAGCTGCGCCGCTATATGCGGGAGGATCAGGCCGACATGGATGAAGCACCTGAAAGCAAATGAAGAAAGGAGGATAACATGTTGAAGGTTACAAGGTATTGCTTTCTTCTTACCGTCGCAGGCTGCCTGCTCCTGGCGCGGCCCTTGATGGCGGCGGAAGGAATCAACGGCAATCTTGTCAGTGTCAACTGGCTAAAGACAAATCTTAAAAATGCCGATGTCCTGATACTCGATTCATCATCCGCTCAGAGCTATACGGCACAACACATTCCCGGCGCAGTCAGCGTCGACCTGTTTACCTATGGTGCCCAGGAAATGCCGATCGCCGATATGGAACAACTCTTCCAATCCTGGGGAATCAGCCCCGGGAAAAAGATCGTATTGTACGATCAGGGCGGCACCATGGGGGCCACCAGGCAATTTTTCTCCCTCTTATATTACGGCTTCCCCGTAAAGGACCTTTTCATCCTGGACGGAGGGCTTTTCAAGTGGCAGAAGGAAGGATTGCCGGTAACGAAGGATATTACACCTGCCCCGAAGCAAGGCTCTTTCAAAATCAAGAAGCTCAACGAAGATGTGAAAGTCAAGCTGCCGGAAGTCCTTACGGCATCCGGGGACCCGGTCAACAATGTGTTGCTGGAAGCACTTGGAGCCGACTGGCATTTTGGACAAGTCCTTGCCTTTACCAGAGCCGGCCATATCCCTAATGGCATCCTGCTGCCCAGTGCCGACTTTTACAATCCCGACAAGACCTTCAAATCTGCTGAAGAAATAAGGAGAATGCTGACCTATTTGGGCATCAGGCCTGAACAGCAGATCTACACCTATTGCGGAGGCGGAGTAGCCGCCAGTGTGCCGTTTTTCGCCCTTAAGTTCATGCTGAACTACCCCAGGGTTAAACTTTACACGGAATCCGAGATGGGATGGCTGTCCGATGAAAGAGAACTCCCTTACTGGACATATGATGCCCCGTTCCTGATGAGGGAAATAAACTGGCTGAAGTTTTGGAGCAGCCAGATGATAAGGACGTTCGTAAGCACACGCGTCAGCATCGTGGATGTGCGGCCTGCAGACGCATTCAATCAGGGACATGTGCCTTTTGCGCTTAACATCCCTGCGGATGTGTTCAAGAGCAATATCACCAATCCCGACAAGCTGGCTGAAATTCTGGGTCCGGCCGGCGTCAATGCGTCTCATGAAGCGGTTGTCATTTCAGGCGCAGGTTTGACCACAGACTTGGCCCTGGCGTTCGTCATGCTGGAGAAACTGGGACAGAAAAAAGTATCTGTCTTCATGGACTCCATGGATAAATGCGCACAACTTGGTTTCGCCGTGACAAAGGATGCAACCGTTGTGGGCCCCAAAAAGGCTCCCCGCGACGTATCCATACCTCCCACGAATTATCCCGGTAATTTCCGCAAGGGCGTGATCATTGCGGACGCGAAGAGCACCCAGGGACTTTATCCCAAGGTATTTATTGCTTCGGGTAAGAATGTGCCTGCCAAAGCTCAGGACGGCAAAGTTGTTCATGTCCCGTACACGGATCTTCTGAATGCCGACGGCACGCCCAAAGCCGCGAAAGATATCTGGAACATCCTGGCCAAGGCCGGGGTCCCGAGATATGCGGAGCTTGTTTGCTTCTCCGATGATCCCGGTGAAGCGGCAGCCAACTATTTTATCCTCAAGCTGATGGGCTACCCTGATATAAAGGTGTTGGTGATTTAACAGTTAAGGGATTTGCTTTTTCGCGCTCCGCGACATTCCTTCCTAAAAAGCTCGGAATCAATACCGCCCATCGCGTGAAGAGGATAATCCCGGCTGCGGATCGAAGTCAAGAACACAAAGATAGCGGCGAAGGAGACCGTCCGGTCGTATCATCGTCGCGGTCGACCGGAAAATCGCCCGAAAGATGCAAGACCTCTCCCCCTCATGAAATCGCTGACCTCAAAAATACTCCGCCCCCCCTCGGCCATCAAGACGACCTGCTCGAAGACGTGCGACGGCAGCGGCTTCTCGGCCACGAACGTCAACTTGAGATGGTCGATGATCCGGTCCACGGCGGCATAATCCGTGATAAAGGCGACGACCTTCATCGGCCCGCCGCATTTGGAAGCAGATCAGGGGTCAATCTCATGAACCCCGCAAATCATCTTCGCCCGGCTCTTCGAAGGAGTGCGACGGAGCGAGTGCCTAGCTTTCGGGTGTGCTCAATTTGTGTTTATTCATGCGGTAAACAACGGCAAACAACGGAACACAAAAACAAGAGTAACTTGTTGATTTTTAAGGATTATCAGGGGAGAACAGGGAAAAGTCCTAATCGTCCTGTTCGGATTTTAAGTCTCTTGCGTCTGCCACTTCCGCCACCCCGGCAAAAAAAATCATGGAAGATTTATTTCTAAATCCTTACAGATTTTTTTCGCCAGCCAATCATTGATCTCGCTATGGCGTGGTACCGTCGAAACCTTTTTAGTGCTTCTATTAAAGTAAACGCTATGACTGGCGCCTTCTCTCAATAAGACACAACCGCACTCCTCAATATGTCTAATTAGTTTTTTTCTCTTCATGAAAGAGAAATTTCAAGCTTTTCGCGAATCACTTTTTTGCCGGCGATTTCTTCTTTTATGAGTTGTTTATTGGTTTCTAAAACGAGGCAAATAGCTTCTTTGAGGTTTTCACGCGCTTCCTTTAATGTAGCACCTTGGGTATTTGCGCCGGGCAGCTCTTCGACAAAGCCGATGTAGCCTTCCTTGACTTTTTGGAAAACGGCCGTAAAAGACATCGAATCTCCTTTCTTGTAGATTATCTTCCAAATCGAACCAGCCGTCAACTTGGACAAGACCATCAGACCAATGGGCCGAAAATGCGAAAGAATAAAGCTTCCCCCCGGCCCCCGTGCCGGCCTGAGGATAAGGCAAAACCTTTTGGGAGCGCATTCGTAATAAACTAAAGATCGCAATAAATTGAAGAGAGGAGCATTCCATGGCTTTATGTCCGCACTGCAAGAAACACGTGAGCCTGGACCTGGCCCATCGGGATTCGATGGATTCCGAGGAAGTGCATAAGGAGCTGGTCGGGTTCATTAAAAAAGAAATCATGTATTCCTGCCCCCACTGCGAATCCATTCTGGGGTTCGGATTCTTCCTCGGAGGCTTGGCCACCGGCCGGCCATGAGGGAAAATCCCAAGTAGGACGCCGCATTCGGCCGGTTCTCGAAATCCGCCGTTAGCCGGATTGCGCACGCTGTTCTCCCCTGCCCTACTCGACGTTTCCCGGGATTGGAATTGGCTATTTTGGCGATTTATTTTATGCTAAGATAGTTTTATCAAGTTTGAAAGCCCCGCGATGAAGGATGTTCATGGCGATGGGCATGGGGAGAAAGGTTATGATAAGGCCGATGAAAGTCATAAAAATCGCGACCCTTGTCTTGGCGGGGACGCTCATTGCGACGGCAGGAACCACCCTGTCTCAGACTCCTCAAGGCCAGTTCAAGCTTTTAAACTCAAGTATCACCGTCACCTTGAATCCGACCGGGATCGCCCCACTTTCGGCCTTGGCTACGTTTCAAACGAGCATCGCCTGCAGCATTCAGGTTCGAGTCCTGGGCAATATCGAAGTCTCCAAGCTTTTCGAGGACAACAGCACCTCCCATGAAATTCCGATCCTCGGGCTGTATCCGAACCGCCTCAACCCGGTCGTCTTGACGCTTTTCACCCACCATGGCACACCCGAGGTGTATACACTCACCATCCAGACGGACCCGCTTCCCAACTATTTCCCGACCATCGAGATCAATGCCGCGACCCCCAGCCTGATGGAGCCGGGGATGAACCTGAGCGCCATGACCGTGAGTCTCGGGGCGAAAAGCAGCGGATATCCGATCATCTTCGACCGGAACGGCGACATCCGCTGGTATCTGGACCTCTCGGCATACGGCGGCCTGATGGCGCCTTTCGAGAGAATCAAGGACGGGAATTATATCGGTGGCAGCGGGGCGTCGGTCTACGAGTATGACCCGGTCGGGCGGCTCATCGACCAAATCACGCTGCCGGGATACAATTTCCACCACGAAATCCGCGAGCTTCCCAACGGCCATCTTGTCTGCTCCGTCGATAAGGCGGGGACGCAGATTATCACCTATAAGGGCACGCTCCAGAGCCAGGAGGATTACATCATCGAGATCGACCGGACCACGAAGCAGATCGTCAACCACTGGGACATGCGCGAGATCTTGGACGTCGGCCGGAAAGACACGCTTATCAATTCGGGCGACTGGTTCCACAATAACGGTCTTTGGTACAGCGCCTCCGACAACTGCTTGATCATCTCGGGCCGCGTCCAGGGCGTGGTCAAGGTCACCTGGGACAACAAAGTCAAATGGATCCTCTCGCCGCATCAGGATTGGGGCAACGCCGGCTGGGACGGGTCGGGGCCGCCGACGGCCCCCTATTTATTGACGGCCGTGGACCCAAACGGCAATCCGTATCCCGATGCCGTCCAGCGGGGCGACTCGGGCACCGACGATTTCGACTGGGGCTGGGGCCAGCACAATCCGCACCTCCTCGCCAACGGGAACCTGTTCTTTTTTGACAACGGCGATTTCCGCTACTACCTGACTGATTTCCCCAAATATTCCCGGGCGGCCGAGTTCGTCGTCGACGATAACGCCATGACGGTCCGGCAGGTCTGGCAGTACGGCAAGGAACGAGGGCCTGAAACCTGGTCGCGGATCATCAGCGCGGTGGACCCCTTGCCGCAGACGGGAAACCGATTGTTTTGCCCCGGGATCGTCCAAACGGCCCAAGGCACATACGCCAAGGTCGTCGAAGTCACGTATCCCGATAAAGCGCTCGTTTTCGATGCGACCATTCATTTCAAGAATTTATTAGCGCCCCCAAATACGGCGATTGCGGATATCGTCTATCGTTCCCACCGTATCTCGATCTACCCCTGAGGCGCGGCTTCGGATCAATCCGCGGCTCCAGTAGAAAACTTCCTCTGGACATCCGGATAATGAGCTCAAGGGACGAGCCAAGGCGGCGGAAGTGGACCTTCAGCCAAAGCCCGGGGCCCCAGCCGCCGTCGAGCGAATAAGGCTTAGTGGGGCAGGTGGCGCCCGAACGAAAAATATATCCCCAGCGATGCTTGGATGAAGGACAGGTCCAGTTTATGAGCGAACGTTTCTCCATTTAGGGCGAGATAGGCGACATCCGCGGCCGTGAACGGCTCGGCCGGGAAATCGGCGGTGTAGAGTCCGTCGTAGGACGCGATGACGGGCGTCCAGTTTAGATTTTTCGGCGGACAGTAGAAATAGCGGGCTTCGGCCTTGAGACCGAGAGTATCCAGAATTCTGAAGTTGAGGCTTCCCCCGATATTGCCGCCGACGGCGGACCAGGTCGTGGCTGGAATGGTCAAACGTACGGGAAGGGCATCGACCGTCTGGATCATCGTTCCCCCGGGGCCTTGGTCGAATGAAAGTATTTTCATGACGCCGTAGCCGAACACGGCATTCTCGCTAAAGGTGTTCAGGAAATAGGTCAGGCCGCCGCTGAATTCGACCGTGAACCGGCCCGTGCCTTCGCGGAGGGCGACGTTCAAGCTGATGGGCAGGCGGGTCAGGCTTCCGCTCCCCGTCCAGTTCGTTGTCTTAGCATCCCCAGTCCCGTCCGCCCAGCGCCAGGCGAAATCAAAGCTTGACCCGCTCGGGATGTCGACCGGGCTGTATCCGGCGAGGAGCTGGAGGCCGAGATGAGGCGTAAAGAAAAGGGAGAAGAAGCCGCCGGCCGCGAGGCCGCTGTTCGGTTTCGAGGTGATGACCGCTTTTTCGCTGATGGCGTTAAGGAGAAAAGAACTCCAAGCTTCTTGATGCGTCGTCGTTCCAAGAAGACGGGACGGCATCAGGCCGCCCCAAATCCCGATTTCGAAACTGCGGTCATAGGGGTTGTCCGTGGAGGATGGCCGGGCTATCGCTGGCGAGACGCCAAAACAAAAACAGAAAGCAGCGAGGACGAATAGGACGACGAAGGCTCGCGATTTCATATCGGCTCCTTGGCTTCGCGTTAAACACCCGGGGCATTCCATGAAAACCCTCATTCTCGATTTAACAATAATAATACGCTCTTTCGGCCCGAATTCCAAGACCTTCGGAAGCCCGGAAATTTACGGAGAAGAGGTCGAGAATCGTCCGAGGTCGGCGATCGCTGAATAGTAGAGAGGTTCCGGGTTTTTAGCCGCGCCAGCCGCCGTTCGTGCCCGAGGAAACGCCCGATGGGGATTTGACTGCGCCCATATGGACGACAGTAAGGTTGATGGGGACGTTCAGGGGCGCGACGCCGGCCTCGCCGCATTTGATCTCTATCATTCCCTGATAGGTTCCAAGCTTAAGATTTTGAAGCGAGACCGAAACCGTTGCCTCAGACCATAATCCCGAGGAGCTGCCCTTGAGCGGCGAGACTTTAATCCAAGGCTGCTGAGGATTGAGGGAGTAATGCAGGCATCCGCCGCCGGAGTTGCGGATGCGCAATATTTGCGGGGCAGCGACCCGCTTGCTATCCAGCGCGACGAACGAAAACGAGGTTTTGTTCACCTGGAGCGCGGGAGCGGCGTTGACGAAGACGGCGGTCGAGTACGTGGTGTCCGGGACGCCGCCGCTGGGAAGGTTGGTGTTGGGCGTCGAACCGGTGCAGACGTAGTCGACGCGGGCTTCGCCGTTCGAAAGCGTCAGGCGCGAGATGCCCGACGGCCCGAAGAAATCCGGGACGGACTTGAACCCGCCGCCATAGAATTTTTTCCAATAATCCCCGCTCCACCAGACAAACTCGCCGTTGCGCTTGGTCGAACCGACGCAGATCCCGCTCAGATCTTTCTTGTTGAGACCTTCGCCGATTTTCTCGACATGAAAGATATGGTCGTGGCCGTAAATGAAGCCGCGCATCCCGTACTTTTTCGCGAGTTCAGTCAACTGGACTTGCTCGACCTTGGCCGGATCGACGAAATCGACGTAATCTTTATCCGAGAACAGCGGTCCGCGCCCGTACGTGATGTTCTGGTTGTCTTCGCCCGGCCCGGTCGGCCATCCGCCCAGGACATGGTGGTAGCAGGCGTAGACCCAGTCGTGCTCGTTTTTGGCCAGGACGTTCTCGAACCATTGTTTCTGGTCGGCGCCGAGCGTCCAGTCCTCGACGTTTCTCGGTTCCGGAGGTCCGCAGAACCCCGTGACGTCGAGGATGATGAACTGGGCGCCGCCCGTGTTGTCCGCGTCGCTTCCCCAGGAGAACGCGTAGTAGTTGCCTTCGGGATGGCCGCCTTCCGGATAGGTGGCGTCCGTGGGGCCGGGGAAATATTTCATACGCCAGGATTTCGCCCAGGTCTTGGACACGTTCCAGGTCTCTTCGCCATCATGGTTGCCCAGGACCAGGTGCGTCGGCATGTTCGGCGTGAGGCCGGAAAAGATCTTGCGCTGCCGCAGCCACAACGTCCGGCAGATCGCGTCGTAATCATTGGCCGTCAGGTTGGTCGTCGGGAAGCCCAGGCCCTCCCATTTATAGGGCGCTCCGATCCCGACCGTATCCCCCAGGTGGATGATAAAATCGGGGTCCTCGGCGGCGAGGATATGCTGGATGGCGTTGGCCAGAAGGAGGCCGTTCTTCAGTTCGCCGAGCGGAGAATCGGGGACCCACTGCGGGTTCGCTTGGAGGTTCTTCGTGAACTCGACGACGTAATCGCCCGTCATTTTCGCCTGTCTGAACTCGGGCGGGACGGCATAATCGCCGTCATCGAAGTTATGGTCGTCGCCGATGAGCACGACCTTGATGGGACCGCCGTTCGGCAGCTTGAAGCTCCGGGGCGGAAGCGATCTCCAGGCTCCCGAGCCTTCGCGGTATTGGACTTGGTAGTGGAGCCGCGGGCTGTCGTATCCACGAAGGGTGGCGTCCAGGGACTCGGTGACGCCCGAATACGCCAGGGTTTCGCGGGGCAGGGCGAGGTCCTCGCGCCGGTCGGCGAGCAGGATCTTCACGTCCAGTTTCTTCCCCGGTTTCAACAACAGGTTGATATCGGTCAGCCAGGCGCGGGGGTCGGTGCCGCTCCGGCGGACATTGTAAATCCGTTCGGCGGCCTCGAAAACGGCCGTGTCGAAGGGGAACGGGAATTCGTTGCTCGTGAGCTGCTCGGCGAAGGGCAACGCGGGATTGAGCTTAACGGCCGCCCCACCGAGGGCGTTCCCCAAGTCGAAGCCCGTAAGGAGGAGGCCCGCTCCTCCTATCTTAAGGAAATCCCGACGATTCAGACTCATCCGCTTGATTTAATTTGTATCATTAAATTTACACGATTGCAAGGGGTGCGTGTCACCGGATGACTCAAGCGATCAATGATGCGGTTTATTTTTCACCGGCAATTGATCGAGGCGGCGGCGGGCGCCGAAACGATGTGGGTATTGCCGCAATTGACGCGCAGTTTCTCCCAGACTTGTAAGTTTTGGCCCTTGCTGCCGACCTTCCAAGAATCCACCACGGTGACGGTTTTCGTCTTGGCGCTTGGAACGCGCACGACGTGAACTTGGCCCTTGGCGCCGTCGCTCCGTTCCCATTGATAATTGAAGGTCATCGGGTAATTGAGAACCTGGATTGTGCCGGTGAATTTGATCGTCACCGGACATCGGCCGGCGAAGCTCTCCGGATTGGCCGTCACCGTGACGTCTCCGATCGTCTGATCGTCAGCCGATAGAGTCATCACGAAGCCGGTCAGGACCGCGAGAGATAAAGCGATGAACATGCTCGACGCAAGAAAACGTGATCTCGTCATTTTACCTCCATCTTTTCGCGGGACGTGACCCTGTTTCTTTTCTCTCTTCGGATTTGGCTGCCTTATTCAAAAATATATGCCGCTTCCGAATCGAAGTCAAGGAAGCGAAAGGACAGTAACCGGAACCTTCTTCTTCTTGAGCGCATCCAGATAAACATAGATCACCGGCGTCACATAGAGGGTAACGAGCTGGGAGAACAGGAGTCCGCCGACCACGGCCAGGCCGAGCGGCTGGCGAGACTCAGCGCCCGCCCCAATCCCCAAAGCGATGGGCAGGGTGCCGAACAGCGCGGCCATCGTCGTCATCATGATCGGCCGGAACCGGATCAGACAGGCCTCAAAGATCGCATCCTCCGCCTTTTTCCCTTCCTCGCGCTCCGCGGCGATGGCGAAATCGACCATCATGATGCCGTTTTTCTTGACAAGGCCGACGAGCATGATGATCCCGACGAAAGCGTAAATGCTGAGGTCGATCCGGAAAATGAACAGCGTCACGAGCGCGCCGAAACCCGCGAAGGGAAGGGCCGAAAGGATGGTCAAAGGATGGATGAAGCTCTCGTACAAAATGCCCAGAATCATATAGATGACGAGGATGGTCATCAGGAGGAGGAATCCCAGCCCTTTGAGCGACGATTGAAAGGCCTGGGCCGCGCCCTGAAAGTTCGAGGAGATCGTCGCCGGGAGCGTTTCACGGGCGATCTGTTTGATGTCGTTGACCGCGTCTCCGAGCGCGACGCCCAGCTTGAGGTTGAACGAGATCGTGACCGATGGTATCTGGCCCGAGTGATTGACCGTCAGCGGACCGACCGAGCGCGTCAGCCGGGCGACGGAATCGAGCGGCACGAGGCTCCCGCTCGAGGACCGAATGTAGAGTTTGGAGAGTTGTGCGGGGTCGTTCTGGAATTCCGGTTCGAGCTCCATGATGACCTGGTATTGGTTATTCGCGGTATAGATGGTCGAGACCTGTCGAGTGCCGTAGCTGTAATAGAGGCCATCCTCGATTTGAAACGGCGTGACGCCGAGCGCCAGGGCCTTGTCCCGGTCGATTTCGACATTGACTTGCGGGTTCTGGAGCTGCATATCGGACGTGACGTCCTGAAGACCCGGGAGGCCGCGCATCCTGGTTTCGAACTTCGCCGCGCTGGCGTAGAGCTCATCGACGTCCGGGCTTTGGAGGGTGAACTGGTACACGGCTTTTGTGGAGCGGGCTCCAATCTGGATCGGAGGCGGATTTTGAAGAAAGGCGCGGATCCCTGGGACGGCGAAGAGTTTCGGCCGAAGCTGGGCGATGACCTGGTCCGCCTCGAGCTTGCGTTCGGAACGAGGCTTCAGGCGGATGAACATGCGGCCGGCGTTGCTGCTCGACATGCCGCCGATGCTCGAGGAAAAAGATTCGATATTAGGGTCCCGCGCCAGGAGCGCGGCGACCGCCCGCTGGTGCTCGGTCATGGAGATGAACGAAATCCCCTGCGCGGCTTCGGTGACGCCGCTGATCATCCCCGTGTCTTCGGTCGGGAGAAAACCCTTGGGGATTTTGATGAAAAGGACGACCGTGGCGACAAGGACGGCGGCCGAAAACGCAAGAGCCGCGCGCTTCCGTTTTAAAACCCACAACAGGCTGACTCTGTAAGCGTTGAGCATTCCTTGGATGATTTTTTCCGCCGCTTTGTACAGACGGCCGTGTTTTTCCTCGCCCGGCGCCCGAAGGAGGCGGCCGGCCAGCATCGGGGTCAGGCTCAAGGAAACGAAACCGGAAAAGAGGACGGCCGCGGCGATCGTCACGGCGAATTCATGAAACAGCCGGCCGAGGATTCCGCCCATGAACAGGATCGGAATGAAAACCGCGGCGAGGGACAAGGTCATGGATACGATGGTGAAGCCGATCTCCTTCGAGCCTTTGAGCGTCGCATCGAAGGTCTTATCGCCCATTTCCTGATGCCGAACGATGTTCTCGAGCATGACGATGGCGTCGTCCACGAGGAACCCGATCGACAAGGTCAAAGCCATAAGGGAGAGGTTGTCGAGGCTGTAGCCGAGGATGGCCATAACGGCGAACGTGCCGATGATCGAGAAAGGAAGGGCTAAGCTCGGAATGAGCGTCGCCCGGACGTTTCGCAGAAAGAAGAAGATGACGAAGATCACCAGGACGAGGGCCAGGACGAGGGTGAACTTGACGTCGTTGACCGAGGCGCGGATCGATTCGGACCGGTCGACGAGGATCTGGAAGTCGACCGATGCCGGGAGCTGGGACCGGAACCCCGGCAATAGCTGCTTGACCGCCGTCGTTACCGCGACCGTGTTCGTTCCCGGCTGGCGTTGGATGGCGAGCATGATCGCCCGCTGTTCCGCCTGGCCCCGGTACATCCACGCCGCGACCTTGTCGTTCTGGACGCTGTCGAGCACCCGGCCCAGATCTTTCAATCGGACCGGGGAGCCTTTACGGTAGGTCACGATGAGCTCGCGGTAGGCCGGCGCGCTCGTCAGCTGGCCCGATGATTCGATCGTGAAGGCCTGGTAAGGCCCGTAGAGCGTCCCCGTCGGCATATTCACGTTGCTCGACTGGATGGCGAGCGCGACATCGTCGATGCCGACGCCCCGCGACGCCAACGCGTCGGGGTCGAGCTGGACCCGGACGGCGTACGTTTGTGATCCGTAGACTTGAACCTGGGCGACACCGTCGACCATCGAGATCCGCTGGGCCATCGTCGTCTGGGCGTATTCGTCGAGGGCTGAGAGAGGGAGCGTCGGCGAGGTGAGCAGCATGAAGAGGATCGGCTGGTCGGCCGGGTTGACCTTTTGATAGTACGGCGGCGCGGGCATCTGCGGCGGCAACTGGCGCATGGTCCTCGAAATGGCGCCCTGGACATCTTGGGCCGCGGCATCCAGATTCCGGCTCAGGGCGAATTGAAGCGTGATCTGGGTCACTCCCAGCATGTTGGTCGAGGTCATCGAGTCGAGACCCGCGATCGTCGAAAACTGCTTCTCGAGTGGGGTGGCGACCGAAGAAGCCATCGTCTCGGGGCTGGCGCCGGGAAGGCCGGCGGTGACCTGGATCGTGGGGAAATCGACATTGGGAAGGTCGCTCACGGGGAGAAGACGGTACCCGAGGATCCCGAATATGAGAATACCGGACATGACCAGCGTCGTCATGACCGGGCGGCGGACGAAGATCTCTGAAAAATTCATCGGGGCGTTCCTCCTATCGCGTCTGTTTGAGCTGGACTCGAGCCCCCGGAACGAGCTGGAGCTGGCCGTCCGTGACGACTTTCTCGCCCGGCTTGACGCCGTCGGTAATCACGGCCTCGCCGCCGACGATACGGTCGACTTTCGGACGCCTCATCTCGACGGTCATGTCGTCCTTGACGACGAACAGGTAGAGGCCGCTCTGTCCGGTCTGGACGGCCTGCGACGGGACGACCACGGCGTTTTTCTCCGTGGTCAAGGTCAGGACGACGTTCACGAACTGGCCCGGCCAGAGCCGACGGTCCTGGTTGGCAAAAGTCCCTTTGAGCATGATCGTGCCCGTAGTGCGGTCAATAGCGTTATCGATGAACGTCAGCGCCCCCGCAACGGGCGCACCGACTCCGACGATGGCTTCGGTCTTCAATTCTCCCTTCGTTCTATAGTCGCTGATCCGGGGCAGGTCCTGTTCGGGAACGGAGAACGAGACGCGGATGGGCGCGATTTGATTGATGACCAGGGCGGGAGAGGCGTCCGTGGCCCGGATGAGGTTTCCCCGATAAATGAGAAAGCTTCCCGTGCGGCCGTCGATCGGCGAACGAACCGTGCAGCGCTCGAGCTGGAGCCGGGCGTTGGCTACGTTGGCTTCATCCGCCTTGATCGCGGCCGCGAAGACGTCTCGATTCGACAGAATTTTGTCGTTTTGCTCGCGCGTCACATATTCTTTCGCGACGAGATCCTTGTACCTTTGAGCGTCCGCTTCCGCCTCCTTGAGCTGGGCTGTGTCCTTTTCGAGGAGCGCTTGAGCCTGTTTTAGGGCGATATCATAAGGCTGCGGGTCGATCGTGAAGAGAAGGTCCCCTTGTTTCACGTCCTGGCCTTCCTGGAAATAGACGGCCGTGATTTCCCCGGTGACCTGCGCCTTCACGGCGACGGTCGAATAGGCTTCGGCTTCTCCGATCGCTTTGATCTGGATGGGGACGTCCTTTTGGACGGCCTCGGCCGCGACGATGAGCACGGCCGGCCCTCCTCCAGCGGCCGGCCGGCCGCCGTTATTGGACGAGGAGGAACAGGCCGACGACATCAGAAACGACAACCCGATCAGGCCAATGATCGCGGACTTTTTATTTTTTTCGCGGGATCTCATGGTTCGTATTCTCCTTTGCGGGCCCGTCAAAAGCCCGGATTCGACGCTGTCCCGGGCGCGCCCAAGGTCCCGGTATCGTGCGTGAACTGGACGAGCGACAGGAACCATTCCGTCCGGGCCTGGATGGCCTGACCGCGCCCGTTCTCCAGGACGCTTTGGGCGGTCAGAAGGTCCAGAATGCTCCCGACGCCTTCTTTGTATCTCCCCAGAGCCACTTCGTAGGATTTTTCGGCGCTGGCCAGGAGGTCCTGGGCGGTTCTGATTTTTTGCTCCGATGTCTTCACCCCATAAAAACTCGTCCATACCTGGAGGGCGATGTCCTGCTCGAGCTTCTCCATTTGAGCGCCGGCCGTCTCGGCGTCCGCGCGCGCTTGAAGAAGTTGATAGTCGCGCTGAAAGCCGGAAAAAATGGGGATATCCAGGAGAACGGCGATGGTGAACTGCTCGTTCGAAATGGCCTGGCCCTGATAATAGACGCGGCCGTAGTTGCTGTTCAGCGTGAAATTGGGCAAGCGGTCGGATTGGGCCTTCCGAATCTGAGCCTGGGCTTTGGTGACGAGCGCTTGGGACGCGGCCAGGTCGGGCCGCCGGGTTTCGGCATCCTTGATGCAGGCGTCAACCTGCTTCGAAAATTCCTCAACAGGGATCGCCTCGGCCGGCTCGTCGGCGATCTCGAAGCTCGCGTTGGCAAACAGGCCGAGGGCGTTGGCCAGCACGCCGTGAAGCGTCTGGACCAATCCTTGCGCGGTCACGAGATTGAGCTCCGTGCTCGAAAGCGCCGTTTTCGCCTGGAGCACATCGGCGACGGTCGCGACCCCCGCCCGTTGCCGCTCTCTCGCTGCGTCATGGTTGGCCTGGGCCCCTTTCAGGCTGGCCTCCTGGGCTTTGAGAAGGGCCTTGGCGGCGAGATACTGATAATAGGATTTTTCGACCAGGAGGATGACGTTTTGGATGGCCGCGTTCTGCGTCCAGTTGGCCGCCTGAAGTGTTTCCCGGGCGGAATCCGTCGCGGCTTTTCTTCCGCCGAAATCGAAAAGAAGAAAGCTCAGAGTGGCGAGGGGGTTAAGGGTGGTTTGGTCGACGATAAACTTTCCTCCGGCGAAGGCCGCTTTTTGACGGGCGGCGTTCGCCGTGGCTTCGATCCTGGGAAAATAGGAGCTTTGCGCCGATCCGAGGGCGGCCGCCGCGGACCGGGCCGCATTCCAGGCCAGGCGAGTTTGGGGGTTGTTGGTCAGTCCGATATCCACGAGATTCTCCAGAGTCAAACCCTGTTTGGAGGATTGAAGCTCGGCCGGGATTTTCGGCGCGGGTTGCTCCGCAGGTCGCGGCGAGAGCGCCGCCGGCGGTTTCCACGGATTCCGCGGCGAGTCGGACACGCGTTGGGAGAGTGTGTCCGTCGTCACGCAGCCCGCGAGTCCCGCGGCGACGGCGATAACGAACAGGGCTTTTAAAATTCGCCATGCGCGACGATAGGAGGATGTTGATGGGAACGCGATGGAATGATGGAAAATCCCCATGATTGATCTCCTCTTTGGCAAGGAATTTTCAGCGGATCCAGAATCCGCCAAGTTTTCTATTTTAGCAAATAAGTCCGCATTATTCCCTTTTATTTTGACCGGATGATGAAAGGGTACGAACACTTCGTATTGACAGGGGGCCGGATTTTCCGGACAATGACTACTCGCATAAGAAAGGAAACCCATAATGAAAAGAACCCCGTTCCCCGTATCCGCCCGTATCGCGCTCATGGTCCTGGCCGGACTGGCTTCGTCCGCCCTGGCCCAGGAAACGACGCGGAAAGTCCTATACTCTCTCCAGCCGGGCGAAACGATCATGCGCGCTGAAAGCACGATCGCGATCGCGGCGGGCGCGGCCGATATCGTCCTCGTCACGACGATGGCCAAAGACAATAAAGGCCCGTTCTTCGTCGTCCGCGACGGAAAAAGGACCGGCCCGTTCACCGGGATCAAGGAAACGATGGCCACGGCCTACGCGGGCCGGACGGATTCTTCCCAGAAAAACCGCGACTGCGCGTCGTACACTCCTCCCCCGCCCCCCGAGGACGCGTCCGCGACGACAGAGTCCGATCAGCAAGGCCGGCAGGTCGTCAAATTCAAGGGGAAGACGTTCGGGTCTCATCTTCTCATCTTCTCGGTCCAGACCACGCCGGATGGCGCTCTGGCCTATCTGACGGCGGGCGACAATGACAAAAGCTGGTTCGAATGCTCGGACGGTCGCAAGGTCTCCTTCGGCGGCATCCCGGCCGAAATCAAATTCAGCCCCGATGGAAAGAATGCGGCCGTCGTCTGCCAAGGCAATTTCAGCATGGGCGAGATGAATAACATGAGCAAACTGCCGCCCGAAAAGCTCCAGGCCGCTTTCGCGGAGCAGGAGAAAAAGTATCTTTATACGATCGCCGGCAAGAAATACGGACCGTTTAAAAGCTCCTTTGGCGCTCATGACGTTTGGTTTCCCAAGACAAGCAACGATATGTATTTCCATGTCAACGATCAGCTCTTTCGGAACGGGGCTCCGATGATGAAAGCCGATTCCTTCGATCCCTGCCAATTCTATCCCACCCCCGACGGGAAGGCGTATGCCATGTTGACCTACGAAAACATCGTCTTCAGCGACGGCAAAACGTACCCGGCGCCTCTGGATATCGTGGTCTTCCAGGACGGCGGAAAGACCGTGTTCAAATGGATCACCCTGGAGAACAACAAGGACATCGTTGTTTATCAGAGAGCGATGTAGCGTCCGGCGTTCGTCGCATGCGACGGAAAGGGCGACGCCCCGAAGGCCGAACCGGCGCGCCGCGTCATTCCTCGCGACCGTCGCCGTCATCGCCCTATTTCTGACGTCCGGATCCGAGGCCTTGTCCGCCGCGGACGAGGACTATGCCGCGATTTTCGGCGATAAATACGCGGCGGCCGAACGGTTCCTCCGCGAGAACGTCTGGATCGCAGGCGCCCTGCGATTATCGCCGGAGGATACCAGGATCGCCCTGGCCGTCGTCTTTCCCGAGATCATTCGCTTTAGCGCCTTGGAGGACGCGATCCAGGTCCGCGGACTCAAAGTCCTGTATGTTCAGTACGGCCGCGCCTATATGAACTTTTCCGTTGGACACTTCCAAATGAAGCCGTCGTTCGTCGAAAACCTCGAATCCGATTATAACCGCTTGTTCAACCCCGAGGAAAAAAGCGCCGCCGCCATTCCGGCCTTCGAACGCGGCGATTCCGCCGAGCTGCGCAACAAGAGGGTTCTCCGGCTCGACGACACGGTCTGGCAGGTCCGCTACCTGCGGATGTTCATCCTCGTGATGGAAAAGCGCTACGGACATGTCGCCTTCAGCGACGCGGAGGACCGTCTGCGTTTTTACGCGACGGCTTACAACGCCGGATACGCCTCGGGCGAGCGGGCCCTTCGGCGGGCTATGAACGATAAGCGGTTCCACACGGAATTGCTTTTTCCCAAGAGGACCTATGTCTATGCCGACGTGGCCCTGTTTTTTTTCCGGACTCACCCGCCCGAAGCGAACCTCCAACCTGCGCTGCCCACTTGATACCGCCGCAAAGCCCGCCGATAACCTTATTTCTTCACGATCTCGACGCGGCGGTTCTTGGCCCGGCCGTCCTCCGAGCGATTGTCGGCGATCGGCTTGTCCTGGCCCCAGCCGAGCGCGGTCATCCGGTTCGCAGCGACGTCCAGCTTGACGACGGCGTCCAAAACGGCTTTGGCCCGCTGTTCGGAGAGTGTCTTGTTCGAAGCCGGCGTGCCGACGTTATCGGTATGGCCTTCGATGCTCAGCTTGAGATCCAGGTGGGACTTCATCAGGGCCGCGATCTGTTCGACGATCGGCTGGGATTCGGGCTTGATCGCGGCCTTGCCCGTGTCGAAGTTGATGTAGAGAGCGATGAAGCCGTCCTTGGCCAGGGCATTATACATGGCGTCGGCGGTCACTTCCTGGACCATCGCCTCGACTTCAACGACGTTCAGAGTGAAATTGCGGCCGTCATTGTAGACATCGAGTTTGACCCATATCTCTTTTCCGTTTTTGACGAGTTTGGCCGAGAGATTGTTGGAATCATCGTTGAGGATGGATCCACCGATGGATTTCACGGCATTGCCGTAGTTCCTCCGGATCTGGAGGACACTGGGCATCTGGGCACCCTCTTTAAGGCTATAATCGATCCGGGTCACCTGACCCTCGACGGTTTTCTCCGGAGAGTCCGGCAGATAGAATTCGACGGCGTCAAAACTCACCTTGCAGTCGGAGATGTAGAAATTCTTCATCCGGGAGAACAAGGGGTGGTCTTTGCAGTTCTCGGCATCCGCTTCCTGGGCGAAGGCCGCGCCGGCCAGGCCTAGAAAAGCGATGGATAGAACGCTCAGGATCATGATCTTTGTCCGCCTATTCGTCATGACAACCTCCTCATCGATGATTTTCCTATCATTCTTATAATAATAGTTTATATCGAAAAATAAAGAAAAGAAAGGGATCACGCCCTCGATGAAACAGCTTCTTTAATGGATAGGGCGGTTACTTTTTCGCCGCTTTTCTCCGCTTTTGAATGTTTTTGCTCCCCTTTTTTTTCAAGGACGGATAAAGGAAGAAATAGAGCCGGGGAAAAGCCATGGCGAAACGATAGAGCGTTCCCATCCCGCCGGGAACAAGGATCTCGGCCTTCTTTTTGCGGATGGCCCGGCGGATTCCTTTAGCCACTTTCTCGGGTTTCATCGCCGTCCCGACGAAGGAAATAACGGCTTCGTCATGCTGCAGTTCATAAGCGAGCTGAGGGGTATCGACCGAATCGGGACAGACGACGGCGATATCGATCGGGCTGTCGTGAAGCTCGGCGGCCAGAGACAGCGTGTAATAGCGGATGCCGGCCTTGGTCGCGCTGTAGATCGCCTCCCCCGACATGGGAACAATGCCGCCGAGCGAGGCGACGTTGACGATCTTGCCTTCACCGCGCGGCTTCATCACGCGCAGGGCGGCGCGGCAGCCGTTGATCGTCCCCATGAGGTTGACCTGGATTTGTTGCTGGAGCTTGTCAAAGGGAAGATCCTCGGCCGCGCCGGGATGGACGACTCCGGCGTTGTTGACGAGAATATCGATCCGGCCGAGCTCGCCGAGAACGCGGTCCGTCAGCGCTTTCCAGGAATCGGGATCGCGCACGTCGTGGACATGGGTCAGGGTTTTCGTCCCCTCCGCGGCCAGCTCCTTGGCGAGGATCTCGAGCGCGTCTTTTTTTATGTCGGTGAGGACGAGGATCGCGCCTTCTTTGGCCAGGAGGCGGGCCGTGGCCGAGCCGATTCCTCCGGCCGCTCCGGTGATGACGACGACCTTGTCTTTGATGTCTTTACCCATCGGCTTTCCTCCAGGCGAAAAATATTTTTTATGCTAACATAGAAATCCGACCTCGGCAAATGCTTGACCGGAATCACGGGGCGGAGGGTGACCTCCCCCCTGATAAAAACCTTTTTTATCATTTTCACCATCTCATGCGATAAGGGTGATAGCCTCCTTCCCGCTTGACCAACTTCATCAGCGGGTACCTATTGCATTTTAGTAAGAGATCTGGTAAGATATAAGAGTATAGATAGAGGAATATTTATCATCAAATCTAAAGGAGGTAAAATGAAAAAGCTTTTTAGTGTGTTAGTGGGTCTTTTACTTATCACCGCGTTGGCATCTGCAGCTGCATTTACGCCCCTCACGATCACAATCCCAAAGACGGGAACGCAGGAGTATTTCGGAATCGCCAGAACCATCTCCCCGGGCGCGATTTCATGGAAAACGGGCGCCGTCTACAAATCCGGCGATTACTTGAAGTTCTATTTCACCGCGGGTAGCGGATTCAATTTCAAGGCTACGGCCAGCGGCTTTTATTATTTGGTCGGGCGCAGCCGGGGAGACAACAACCTGTATGCCGACTTGAATGCCAACGGCACGAA
>JBEKTZ010000011.1:0-133425 GCA_049515535.1 Candidatus Aminicenantales bacterium
GAAAATCGATCATTTCGTCCAACATTCAAATGCCAGCGCCCAGGCTTTCGCCTGGACGGCCACGGCCGATTCCATCCTGGCCAAGATCAAGAGACTTTGCCAATATATTTCCGAGACGGAACACTAGTTCTGAAGACACAATTAGCATTTTATGGTTTTCGTTTATATCTTCAGGCAATTCTTGGTGAAATTTGTTTCTGAAAACATCCTCGAGTGAACCTTGGGTTCCTAGATAGGAATTTGCGATATCCGTAATATCTTCATTCGATAAATCTTTAACCCACGTCGCATAATCCAGAATCTGCGCCGTTACATCCCTTGGAGTCCTATCTCTTTTGAGTTCGATGATGACGATATCTCCCCTCGAATCAAGGCACAGTAAATCAATTCCTCCCCCAAACCTCGTAATAACTTGACGGCCGATAACTAGCAAATCTGATGAAATTATAGAGATATCTCTCTCAATCCATTTTTCAAGGCGTTCTTCTAGATTTAGTTTTGTTTTTTTAAGCTCAGATAGAGATTCGCCGCTCTTGATTTCCCAAATTCTAATATCTTCGGCCATGTCATGCCCCCATTTCAGATTAGTTTTATTCTATTTACTATTCAGTAAGGATGTCAATTATATTGGCTCATTCCGATGTGTCAGAATCAGAAAAGGCATATAAGGGTTTTTAGGCCAAAAAAGGAGAGACATCAGGAGCTGATATTTTGGAGCTAAAATGATATCTCTGACAATATATGAATAATATTGGCGGGAAGCAGGGCTAGCGGCTCCATGCCTCATCGTCCTAAGGGCCATTTTCTCCTAATATATTCAGCACTCTCTTTTGGGCCGAGTTTTTGTGTTTTATTTTGCACCCTTATATAAAAAATATCCGTACCCTTTTCTCTCACCCAGACAGGTTCTTCACTCTGTTTCACGCGGATTCTGCAGTTCTTATCAGAAAATATGCGAGGCCTTCTAGCTTGCGCGTTATTCCATTTTTATGATATATAGGAGCAGATCAATGCCTCTATCGCAGGGCCAAGGCGTACTTATGGAATATCAAGACCGGGGGGAAGGTTCAGCATGCAGAAAAGATTAGTCATTGGCTGTGCAATTTTCCTTTTAACGGGAACCGCGTTCGCCGCTTCAATCTCCATCCAAATGAAAGCTTCCTACTTTCTTCCCTCGGATGAATACTTCAAATCGATCTATGGGAACGCCCCGACCTATGGCGCCAAAATCGGTTTCGACATTTGGAAGAGCATAGGCATTTGGCTGGACGCCGAATTCTATTCCAAGACAGGAAAAACAACTTTGATGTCCGAGGAGACCAAGCTCCAACTCATCCCGATCACGGCAGGCGTTCGCTATATGTTTCTACCGGACAAGAATTTCTCGCCTTATCTTGGGGCCGGTATAGGCTACTTCCAATACAAAGAGACTAACCCGATCGGAAGCGTTTCCAAGGGCGACGTCGGGTTCATTATCCAGGGCGGGTTCGTCTTTAAGCTCAACCGAATGATCTTTGTTGATGTCCAGGGGAGCTACAGCAGCTGCAAGGCAAATCCATCCGGCGTCGAAGCAGAGCTAGGGGGAATCAAAGTCGGATTGGGCTTGGGAATTTCCTTATAACGCGGGCCAACTTAACCAGCTGTTTTTATTGGAAATTCGAAGTAACATTCCGAATTCTTCTCTCATTTGGAATGTGTCGGCGAATTTTTACCCTATTTTCCCCAGATTTCTACTTCGGCCCGGCGGGCGGTCCGAAGCAGGCTCCGGTAGCGGAAATCGATTTTTCACAAAATCGCAGACACATACGAATTCGCGAAAATTCTGTATATGTTTGCATTTATCACCGTGTCTGCATTTAGCGCACGCTCATTTCGGTCAGTGCGCTCTCCCAGCCTAAATTGTTGACTGCTGACACGGCATACCGATATTCCCGATTTATTTGCACATTCCTGATCAGAAATTCGAGTTTATCGGAATTCACTTGTCCAATTAGATTTTTCTTGTCGTTATCAATTTCATAGATCCGATAAGATGAAATTCCGCCGCTATCCGGGTTGGATTGCCAAGTCAGTCGGACGATGTACTCGATCATAAGGAGCGAACGGTTTATTAGTTTTTCGCCCTTGAAATTCAGCGGCTGGGCAAGATCTCCGGCGAAATTGGCGGTGATGGCCTTGTTCGCATCCAAGGTAATCGAAAGTGGATTTATATTCTCGCGCCCTGGCGGCACATTCCCGGTCCATTGGAAAAAGCTGTATTTGGCATCGGGGATGGCCCAAACAAGAGCTTCGATTCGACTATCTTGGTTATCATATTCATAGTTATTGCGGGGAGCCGGATTCGTCGTGCCCCCTTGACTCGATGAGATGGAAAGAAGACTCGTGGCAAAAGGTGGCGGCGCTGTTTGAAAGTTCCAGATCGGGCTTTCCGCGATGCCTCCGTTCAAATCCTTAGCGACGACTTTCCAATAATAGGTACTTCGCGTTGCCGGCTTGTGCATAAAGTCCTCATAAAAAGGTGAGGTTTGTCCTTTTGAAAATAAGGGCGGATTGGACGTCGTTCCCAAATAGAGATCATAGGAGACAATATCTCCAATATCGTCATCTCCTCCCGCCCAGTTGGGGAATAAAAAATTTAGAATCCCGACCATTGTCTGGCCATTTGAGGGAAATGGATTCCATGGCATTTGGGGAGGGGTATTGATTTGGTTAAGGGTAGTGGCGCTCGCGGGACCAGCGGAATTGGATTCCCCATATTTGTTGTAAGCGCTTATCTGGAAGACATGCTGTCTATTTTTCTCCAGGCCGTCTACAGATATGGAAGTAAAATTCGCCGGAACATATCCCCAAATCTTGAAGGCAGTATCGATATTTTGTCTATACTTGACGATAAACCCTCGCTCATTGGAGGAGTTGTCTGTCCAGTTCAAATTGATACGGTTGTTAGAAACCGGAGTCGCTTGAAAATTCGATGGGGCCGCCGGCGTGCCAGCCGGGATATTCGCCTTGAAGCCGACGACACGATCCCCCCATTTGAGTTCGCCGACCCATAAATATTCTCCATCGAAGCATAGGCCGCCAGGCAGAGTCAGCGTTGTAGCCGACTGCCCTGCTATCTTGCTCGTTAAATCCGGCTGGCCTAAAACGACGTCATAGGGCTGATCGCTCCGAATCGGGAAGCTCTCATAAAGACAAATCCGGTGGTTCCCTGCATCCGAGACGAATAGTCGATTATCCGAAATAAAGATTCCCCCTAATCCATTAAAACTCAACGGGGAACCCTTCAGGATGAAATCGGGCGGCTGGTTATTTGCCGTCGGAAGGTTGTTCCAAATATAGACTCCCGTGTCCACTGAGATGACGGCAAGTCTTTGGCCATCCGTGGCCATGTGCGCCGGCGCATTGAGCCCTTGAATAGTAATATCCGGGGTCGTGGATTGCTCTCCCTTCGGCAGAGAATTCCAAATCAGAATCCGATTGTGACCGGTATCAGATACGAACAGCTTGTTGCCGACCATGGCGACTCCCTGGGCCCCACTCATCAATCCCGCAGGATTAATAACGATATCGGGAAGGACCTTATCCCTTTGAGGAATTTGATTCCAGATCTGGACTCCGCCATCTTGATTGGCGATCGTGACGAGCCTGACTCCATCGCTCCAGATTTGATTTCCCGGCTCACGAAGCACGCTTGAGCCGAGGTAATTCGGTTTCCATACTCCAAAATCGATCGGCGAGATCAAATTGTCGGCATCCTCATTGTTTTGTTGGGGCAGATCCTGGTGGATAACGATGCGGTCGCTAAAGCTCTTAATCATCAACGTTTTTCCCGTGCTGAACACATCGGCAATTTGCCATATGCCTTTTTTTCCGAGAAAGACATCGACTCCGAAATCTTCCTCGCCAAGAACAAGATCCGCCGGCGCGGCAGGATTCTGGAGAAGTTGGTTGTAAACTAGAGTTCGGTTTTGATAGGAGTCAGCGATAAATAATCGTTGTCCATCATACCAGGCTCCCGAACCAGCAAATGGCTGTCGGGTAGAATCTCCACCCGCTAAGACGACATCCGGCCATTGATTGTTTCGCGTGGGAAGGGAATTATAGATATAAAGCATCGCCCCCGCGACAATGAGGACGTTGTTTTTCAGGCACAATCCGCCGTGGTGGAGCGCCAGCCCGTTGGCGTTCATATGGTAAAAATCGTCTTGAAAAAGCACGAGATCGGCGGGCTGTCCGTTTTGTGTCGGGAGCGTCTTCCAAATCAGGACTCGTTGGAAGTTGTAATCCGATATGGCTAGCCATGTTCCGTTCGTGGCGATCGATCGCGGTGTAGCCATGTTCCAAGCATTGGGATTTTGCCAAGGCGCCGTATCTGTGAAATTCTGTCGGCCAAGGATTAAATCTGCCTCCTGGTTATTTCTTGTCGGAAGCGAGTTCCAAACCAAGACCCTGCCGGTTTCCGTACAGACCACATACAGTCGCGTGCCGTCGTACAGAACATCCCACGGCCAGTTGGTTGAAGCGGGACCCATTTGTTGGCCTCGGACCGTGTCGAAATCCGGTTGGCCGAGAACCAGGTCCGCGGGATGTCCATTCGTTGTCGGAATATGGTTCCAAATTAAAATCCGATTATTATACGTATCCGCAACAAATAATCTCTTTCCGTCAGAATATGCTTTATGAGGCCAGTTCATAAGGGAAGGTCCGGCCCCCGATTCGTTATGCGTAAAATCGGGCTGGCCGACAACGACATCGGGCGGCTGATTCATCATCGTCGGCATGGAGTTCCAGATGAGTATCCTATTATTGCGCGAGTCGGCGATAAAAAGCCGAATCCCATCGCTCATCACGCCATAGGGATGATTCTGGCCGGTTGCGATGGCATTGTTATGCGCATAGGGGTTTAAAAAAATCTCCGCGGGTTGCCCGGTTTGAAAGAGCTGGCTCCCTTGGAGAGCAAAAGCAAAAAAGAAGTATGATAAGCAAAAGATAAAGATCTTTTTTGATGTGCGAACGGAATTCATTCCCTTTTCTCCTTAAGAAATCATCATTCTGAGTTCACCGATAAGAGAGAAATAATAAACCGTCAAAAACACCTGTCTCCCCTTGGCTCCTTTATCTAAGAATTCATTAGCACAACGAATCAGCTTTGTCAACGCATTGAACTCGTTCACTACGTTAGTGATGGTGGGGCTCGATGAGATTTCAGCCAACGCTGATAATATTCGCATGGGAGAGGAAAAGTACCCCCAATTTTCATTTCCAGATATGTGTCGAGACTAATTCCAAGAAAAAAAAATAACTTAGCCCGATTTCATCTTAATTATTGGGGGAAGTCCTCTTTTCTTTCGGCCGCGTTCTGTGGCGCCGGACCGATGATAGGCCTTTCATTTCCTATTATTTCTATATGAATTGACGTTTGCTTGTCCACTTTCGGTCCCCTTTTTTTGATCCAAAGGGCTATTTTCGGCTATATTTGGCTATGAATGAAAAAATGCGCCGACTCAACGGCTCGCATTCATAAGATATTGATTTTCTTGAGTTATAAGGAGTGGCGGGAGGATGTGGGAATCGAACCCACCCAGCCCCTTCGTCAGAAGCCGTGCTGGATTTGAAGTCCAGAGGGGCCACCAGACCCCATGCCCTCCCGGGTCGGCTATTGTATCACAAGATCAGGGATCTTGACCTCCAAAAGGCAATCATTTCAGCCTCGCCATCCTCTGCTATCCCGCGGTGTTATGTCAATTTGGCTGACAAAGCCAAACAAACAAAAAGTCACGACTCACGACATCCATAAATTGTGCAGTCCGTCAAAAATTCATTTGAACCAATTCATTGCTAATAGAGCTCAGCGATTTTTCTACAGATTTATTCACAGAAACTGTGGAAAAGGAGCTCTTATAATTGATTACCCCCTCCCCCTTTGTTCATTATTCATTCCCCCCGCCGCCGCCAAGCTTCTTTAGGATCCGGCGGTGCAACCGTCTGGCCGATCAGGGTTCCAGGTTCATCTTCCGCAGCAGGGCCTTGTAGCGGGGATGGGTGCGCAGCGGATCGTAATTGGGATGAACATGGATGTGGAGCATCAGGGGCTCGTGCTCGTCGACTGCCTTCTCGAACCAGTCGAAGGCCTTGTCCATCTCTCCGAGACCTACATAAATGGCCGCGAAACTCCAGGATGGCACGTACTGCTTTTGAGCGCGCTCCTGCAGTTCCTCGAGGAGTTTCAGGGCTTCTCCTGTCCGGCCTGTTCGAGCATATGCCCAGCCAAGATTTCCCAAGGCAAATGAGCTGCGTCCCGTCACCTGTGCTAGCGTTTCTATAGCTCGAATCGCGTCGTCATGCTTCCCAATTTGGAAGTAGCAGGATCCGAGAAGAATGTAAGCCCAGCATTGCGGATCAAGTTCGAGCGCATTGCGGCACTGCTTGATGGCTCGATTCCACTCCCGCTTGAGACAGTAATTGTAGCCGAGCTTCACCTGCAGAGAGGGTGACAGCGGATCCATCTCCAATGCCCTTAGGTATGCCGCGACCGCTTCATCCAAGCGCTTCATGGGCCCAAGGTAATAGTGGTCGTACCATATCAAGACGTCTTCTGACTTGGGATCGAGCTCCAATGCCCGGCTGAATTCACGCTCGGCCGCCTTCCAATCAAACTCACTGGCCCGGAGCACGCCCATCATCGCATGGGGCTCCGCCAGCTGGTCATCGAGTTGTAGCGCCTTCCGGGTAGCCTGGTCGGCTTGCGCATTGACTGCTTTCGGCGGCATTAGTCCGGACATTCCCAGGATATTGTAAAACCCGGCCAGACCATGCCAAGCAAGAGCATAGTTTGGATCCAACGCAATGGCCTGCTCGTAATACTCTTTACTTTTCGCAAGACCTTCCGGAGTAAACCTTAAAAGCTGATAACGCGCCTTCAAGCACAGGTTGTAGGCTTCCACGTTTTCCGTGTGCCGCTTCACCAGCGGACGGTCAGCCGCCAGCCGTACGCGCAGCTTCTCCACAATGGCCTGCGAGATTTCGTCCTGAATGGCGAAGACGTCCGTCATCTCGCGGTCGAAGCGCTGGCTCCACAGGTGGTACCCGTCGCTCGCCTTGACCAGCTGCGCCGTCACCCGGATACGGCTGCCCAGCCGGCGCACGCTCCCTTCCAGGATATGCTCGACGTTGAGCCGCGCGCCGATTTCGCGCACGTCCTGCTCCTTGCCGCGGAAGGCAAAGGCCGAGGTCCGCGCCATCACCCGTAGCCCGGGCACCTGCGTCAGGGCGTCGATGATGTCCTCGGCCAGCCCGTCGCTGAAGTACTCGTTCTCCTGGTCCGCGCTCAGGTTCGCAAACGGCAGCACCGCCAGCGATGGGGCGCTCGGCGCCGCGGCCGCGCGTCCGGACTCGCGCTCTCGTTTCAGCCGCGTCAGGTCGACCAGCAGATCCTTAGCCGACTGGTAGCGTACGTCCCGCTCCTTCTCAAGCGCCTTCTCAATAATATGTTCGAGTTCAGCCGGCAGGTCGGGGTTCAGCCGGATCGGCAGCGCCGGCATTATATTCAGGATCCCGTTGAAGATGGCCGCCGACGTATCGCCGCGGAACGGCAAAATCCCTGTGCCCATCTCATAAAGAACGACGCCCCATGAGAACAGGTCGGTCCGTGCGTCCAAGTTCTTACCCAGCGCCTGTTCCGGCGACATATACGCCACCGTCCCCATGGTCGAGCCTGGACTTGTCAGCAGTTCCTCGATGGTCAACGTCGGTATCTCAGGAGCTAGCCTCCCCTCCGCTTTTGGCTGCGGCGCCTGGAGAAGCTTGGCAAGTCCAAAATCCAGGATCTTCGCCTGTCCCGAGCCCATCACAAAAATATTCCCCGGCTTGATGTCCCGGTGGATGATGCCTTTAGCATGGGCCGCTTCCAGCCCGCCGGCCACTTGTATCGCCAGATCCACAATCTGGTCCACGTCCAAACGCTTCCCCTGCATATATTCCCTGAGTGTCGTTCCTTCCAAAAACTCCAAGGCCATAAAGTGTTGGCCCTCGTGCTCATCGATATCGTAGATCGTGCAGATGTGGGGATGGTTCAGGGCTGAGGCGGCCCTGGCTTCCCGCTGGAAGCGCTCGACGGCCTGGCGGTCGTGGGCCAGGTTTTCGGTCAGGAACTTCAGGGCAACGGGGCGCTGGAGCTTGGTATCCTCGGCTTTGTAGACGACACCCATCCCGCCTCTGCCGATCATTTCAAGGACCTTATACTTCCCGGCAATTATAGCGTCCCTGGGGATAATCTTCAGGGACTCTGGGATGGTTTTATCTTGGGAGGGAGTCGCCGCCTTGGCGCTCGTGAGCGGCGTCGCGCAATTGTTGCAGAATCGGGCCGTATCGAGGTTATCGGATTGACACGCCGGGCATTTCATCGCTCTTTTCTCCCTTTCTGGGTAAAAGAATAACACCAGGAAAGGAAGCCGTCAAATGCGGTAGCAGACTTCTCCCTTGAGGCCTAATGCGTCATATATGTGTCACCCTCTTGCACAACGACCCGTACGTTTAGCGACCGGAATGTCCCGGTGTGAATAATTTGTGAATATTCATGGGGAACTTTAAGGAACTTTGCGGAACTCGGAGAAACCAAAAAGAATCCAAAACTTATTGATAAATAAGGGAATTTGTTGTTTATAAAGAAAATAGCTCAATCCTAGTTTTCAGATTTGAAGTCCAGAGTGGCCACCAGACCCCATGCCCTCCCGGCGATCAAATCCTATTTGATTCGAACCCAATTTTCAAGATTAGACTCTAAAACGAGAAGAGTTTTTTCCGCAGACCGATTTTTTTAGAAGAGCATTGAAGCGCGCGTCGGAGCAATGCTATTTTTCGAAAGACTAATTCACAGAAATTGTGGAACACGCGATCGAGAAGACCTGTCCATCACCCGGCATTGGATGGCCTAACTCAGGTGCGCCGGCGAAATTCCCTCGTGTGATGTGGCTAACTACTGGGGGAAGTTCATCCTGCGCAGCAGCGCCTGAAAGCGCGGGTCGGAGCGGAAGGGGTCGAATTGAGGCATCACCTTCATCTGGCACATGTATGTCGTCCGATCCTCATAGCCCCTTTCCAACTCTTTGAAGCCCTCCTCCCTTTTATCCTCCATGTACAAAAGAATGAAGGCCAGGGAGGTTGGGGGGACGTATCTGCGTTTCGATAACTCCTGCAGGTCAGCCAATATCTTCAAGGCCTCGCTCCGCTTGCCTTCTTGCGAATAGGCGATGCCAACACCTGCAATATATCGCGGGCTGCTTGGTTCAAGGGCCAGCGCTTTTTTCATTTGGGCTACAACATCCCCCAGCGTCGGTTTCGCCTGATAAACCCCTCCGAGGAGCCAATGAGCAAAAGCAAAATTCGGCTCCATCTCCAACGTTGCGGTCAGCTGTTTGACCGCCTGTTCAAACTGGCGGGCAAAAGCGTAGTGAACGCCCATCATGGCATTGATTTCGAGCGACGTCGGCTCGATTTCCCGCGCTCGACTACATTCCAGCAGGCCCTCTTCAAACCGTCCCATGCAATCCAGGTACTGGCCGTAATACATGTGAATATATGCAATGTTCGGATTCAGTGCGATGGCGCACTTGAATTCCTTCTCCGCTTCCTGCCAATTCCAGTCGTAGTACGCGGCGGTAAACGCTCGGACGGCATGGGCATCAGCGAGGCTATCATCCAAGGCGAGAGCATCTTGCGCTGCTCTTATCGCCTGGGGGAAGGTATCTCGCGGCGCAAGATAGCCCAGATTGCTGAGGTTGGCATAGAAGTTGGCCAATCCGGCGTGGGCCAAGGCAAACCCCGGATCCTTTTCGATGGCTTGATTGAAAAACTGAATAGCTCGGCGGAACGCTTCCTCCGTCATCTTTTTCCCATAGTACAGCCCCTTCAGGTTGAGCTGATAGGCCTCCGTGCTCTCGGTATAACGCTTGGTCAGCAGCTTCCGCTCTGCGCCCGTCAGCTGCAAGCGCAACTTATCTGATATTTCAGTCGCGATTTCCTCCTGCACGGCCTGAATGTCCGCGAGCTTTCGATTGTACTGCGCTCCCCAGAGTTGCGAGACCTTCTGCACATCCACCAGTTCGGTCCGGACATCCAGGCTCTCGCCCCGCTGAATCACCCTCCCCATCAGGATCGAACGGACCTTGAGCTCCTTGCCTGCCTTTTGGGCATCAACGTCCTTTCCCTTGTAGCGAAAGGCCATGTTGCGGGGCACGACTCTCAGGTTGGACAATTGAGCGAGGCTGTTGATCAGGCTCTCGGGAATGCCGTCGCTGAGGTACTCCGTATTGGGGTCGCCGCTCACATTGACGAAGGGCAGAACCGCAATCGAATCGACGGCCTCCTTTTCACGACGGGGCCTGTCGGTTTTTCCTTCTTTGACCGTAGCGCCCTTTGTATTGGCTGTCTTTGTTCGGGGAATCACCCTTGCCCCTGTCGGTCCTTCATGTTCGATCGTAGCGAGCCCCGCTTTGAGCTCATCTGCGCTTTTGTAGCGGTTCTCCCTGGCTTTTTCCAGGCATTTCAGGATCACCCGGCTGAGGTCTTCGGGGACCTGAGCATTAAGTTCGCCAGGATCCCTGGGAATTTCGCTCTTCTGCTTTATCCCAACCGCAAACGGCGTGTCCCCTTCGAACGGCAATTGGCCCGTGACCATCTCGTAGAGGATGATCCCGAGCGAGTAGATGTCCGACCGCGGGTCGACATTCTTCCCTTCGACTTGCTCGGGGCTCATGTACTCCGGCGTCCCGATCATCATCCCGGCGCCCGTGATCCCCTTCCCCGCCAGCGAACGGGCGATCCCGAAATCCATGATCCTGGCATTCCCCTCTTTATCGATCATGATATTGCTGGGTTTAAGGTCCCGATGAACGATCCCAACCCGGTGGGCCTCGGCTAGCCCGTCGCAAACCTGCTTGGCGATCGAAATCGCGGTCCCGATCGCTAATTGCCGCGACTGGCGGATCAGCCCCTTCAGATCCTGGCCGGGGATGTATTCCATGGTGATGAAATGCGTTCCGCCGTCCTCCATCAGCTCGTACATCTTCCCGACGTTACGATGGCCGATCTTGCGGGCCAGCTTGAGCTCGTTGCTGAAGCGTTCGACCGACTTCTTGTCCAAAGCGATCTCGGGTTTTATGAGCTTGAGGGCAACTTCCTCGTTGAGTTTCTTGTCGACGACCCGATAGACTTTACCCATGCCGCCGTGGCCGAGCTCCTCGATGATCTGATAGCGGCCGGCGAAGGTCGAGCCCGTGGCGAATTCCTTGATAGGCGATTGAAGTGTTTCCGTGGCCTCTGGATGGAGATCCTTAGAAGGAGGAAGTGGTGTCGCGCATTCTTTGCAAAATTTTGAGTCAGAGGGATTATCGGTCTGGCACGTCGGGCATTTCATCGCTCTTTTCTCCCTTTCTGGGTAAAAGAATAACACCAGGAGAGGAAGCCGTCAAATGCCGTGGCAGACCTCTCCCTTGGGGCCTATTACGTCACTTTTATGCCACCTTTTTGCGCAACTCTCCGGACATTACTACGGGGAGCAGCAAATATGTTACATAATCCTTACTGCTCCCCGAGTACTAGCCAGGCGACAAAGACATCCGGGGTCAATTATATTCCGCCCGGCTTAGTAAGTAACCCAAATGTTCCGGTATGAATAATTTGTGAATATTCATGGGGGCCTCATAGGGGCTATGAGGGGCTTATCGGGGCCAAAATGAATACAAAAATGAATCGATTAAAATACAATTTGCTGATTCTAAGGAAAATGCCTTAATGCGTGATTTCGGTTTTGAAGTCCAAAGGGGCCACCAGACCCCATGCCCTCCCAGCCGCGTTATTTTAGCACATGTTTATCGCCGAGTCTTTTCGTCAGGCCCGTCCTGTCGAAATATTCGAGAAGGGCGCAGGCGTACTTGCGTGACAAGCGCAGCCTGTCGCGAAGCTCGGCGATCGTGATCTCGCGTTTTTTCCGCAGATGGTCCAGGACCGCCTCACGCGCTTTCTCGAAAAACTCCCGGTGATACGTCACCCGGGGATCGATCCGGACGAGTCTCCCCTGCTGGACGAGCGCATGCATCAGCCTCTTGAAAACGGTGGGCGTGAGCCGGAGCTCGCGGCAGACGTCGTCTTCGAGCGGCGTCTCGAATCGCGCTCCGCGAAAAACGCTCTCGATGCGGTCCGCGAGCGCCTGTTCGTTCGACGACGTCTTGACCTCGCGGCCGGGGAGTTCGATCGCATGGTCTTTCCGGGCCAACGCTTTCTTCTCCAAAAGCCCGTCCAGGACCCATTTGAACAAAGGCTCGCCCGCCCCTTGAACAAAATGCGCGCGAAGATCCGCCAACGGCATGTCGGGCCGGGACGGATTCGCCTTGAAATATTGGCGGACGGAGGCCAGCATCTTCTCGCTCAAGCGATCGCTTTCCTCCTCGAGAACGTATTCTTCCTTTTCCGCGGGAAGCGGGATGAGCCTCCCGGCCTCGCCGAGCATTTTTACGGCATCCCGGATTTCTCTGACGTGGATGCCGAGCTCCCGGGAGATCTCCGCCGGCGCCAGAGGCTTCGGCGCGTATTTTTTAAATGTCTGTTCGACGACGTCATCGAGCGTTCCCTCGAGCTTTTTCATCGCCTCCTGCGCCTTCGGATCGAAGCGCTTGTGGCGGGCCGGCGTCGTGTCGAGGATTTCCCCTCCCCCGATCGTTACGATGGGCGAAAACGCGCGGATGATGAAACGGTCTTTGAACAAGGCGGCCGTCGGAGATTCCAGGACGAATTGGACCAGAACGGATTCGCCGGGAAAGGCTTTTTCTTTTTCGAGGAGGATGACCCGGGCGATGACTTCGTCCGTGCCGACGTGGAGGCGGACGCGGTCGCGCGTCTTGATCTCCTTCGCCCCGTCTTCGAGAAGGCGGAGCCGCGCGTCGATGCGCGTCGCGGGAGCGAGAAAACCCGGCGTCGCCGCGCACTGCCCCCGTCGCAATGACTCCTTGTCGATATCGTGAAGGTTAAGGGCGGTCCGCCGGCCGATTTCCGAGCGATCGCGCTTTTCCTTGTGGACCTGGATGCCGCGGACCCGGGCCGTCGCTTTTTCCGGCAGGATCTCGACGCTGTCCCCGACCTTGATCTCGCCCGACAGGATCGTTCCGGCGATGACCGTTCCGAAGCCGTGCATGGTGAAGACGCGGTCGATCGGCATCCTAAAAAACCCGGAGTCCGGTCGCCCGGCCACGCGGCGCCCGAGCTCCATGAGGGCCGACCGGATCGCGTCCAGGCCAGCGCCCGTCACGGCCGAGACCGGGAGGACCGGGGCGGCTTCGAGAAACGTCCCAGCCGTGAAATTCCGGACCTCGGATTCGAGTTCGAGGAGTCGGGCCTCGTCCACGAGATCGGACTTGGTCAGCGCGACGAGGCCTTCGCGGATACCCAGGAGCTTGAGAATGTCGAAATGCTCGCGCGTCTGGACCGAGATGCCTTCATCGGCGGCGATGATGAACAGCGCCGCGTCGACGTGGCTCGCGCCGGCGACCATGGTCTTGACGAATTTCTCGTGGCCCGGAACGTCGATGAACACGATCTGCTTTTCATAGCCGGGAACGTCCATGAAGACGAAGCCCAGCTCGATCGTCATGCCGCGCTCTTTTTCCTCGGGGAGGGCGTCCGGATCGATTCCGGTCAGGGCCTTGACAAGCGCGCTTTTGCCGTGGTCGATGTGGCCGGCCGTGCCGACGATGACGTGCTCTTTTTCGGTCATGCTTTTTTCAGGACGATTTTTCCCTTGGATTTGCCGACGATCCGTCCGATCACGGCGGCCTTTCCGGCCCCCTTTTTCTTCAGCTCTTTGAGAACGGCGCCGGCCTTCGCCGCGGGCACGCAGAGGAGAAGTCCGCCCGAAGTCTGCGGATCATAGAAGACCGCTTCGAGCGCCTCGCCGATGCCCGCGCTTTTCTCCACGAATTTCGCGGCGTATTCCATATTGCGTTCGATGCCGCCGGAGATCATCCCCTTCCTGAGACAGTCCATGACGCCGCTGAAGACGGGCACGGCGCCGGCGCGGACTTCGGCCGTGACGCCGCTCTGGACGACGATTTCGCTCAGATGACCCATCAGCCCGAATCCCGTGACGTCCGTCGCGCAGCGCACGCCGGCCCTGATCGCGATCTCGGCGGCCGCTTTATTGAGCGCGGCCATGGACCCGGCGATCTCGGCCAGCCATAGTTTCTTCGCTTTGTCGAGCTGCGCGGCGAAGCCGATGACTCCTGTTCCGATCGGTTTCGTGAGGATGAGGACGTCGCCCGGCCTGGCTTTGTCGTTCGTAATGATCCTCCGCGGATGAACGACGCCGGTCACCGCGAAGCCGAATTTGATCTCCTTGTCCTTGATGCTGTGGCCGCCGATAACGACCGTCCCCGCCTCGCGCAGCTTGTCGATCCCGCCCTGGAGCATCCGGTTCATGATCCGCGGGCTGAGCTTTTCGATCGGAAAGGCGACGATGGCAAGGGCGGTCAAAGGCGTCCCGCCCATAGCGTAGATGTCGCTCACGCAATTGGCCGCGGCGATCTGGCCGAAGACGTAGGCGTCGTCCACGCAGGGGGTAAAAACGTCCACGGTCTGGACGAGCGCAAGCTCTTCGTTCAATCGATAGACGCCCGCGTCGTCGCCCGTGTCGGCGCTGACGAGGACGTTGGGATCGAAAACGCGGGGAAGCCCGGTCAGGGCCTTTTTGAGATCTTCCTGGCCGATTTTGGAGGCGCAGCCGACGTTCTCCACGAACCGCGTCAGCCGCGCGTCCTCGGCCGTGTCGTCCTCGCGCTCGCCGGAACAGAGACAGACGTTTTTCCGTTTGAAAAGATCGCAGGGACAAGGCTCCTTGGGATTGCAGACGCAGTGGCCGAGCTTGATCGACCGGCCCATGATCCTTCTGCGTTTGGCGTAATCGATCATGATGGAAGGAACAGCCCTTCAATCGCCTCTTTCACGATCTCGTCTTCATCCGGCTGGATGGTCCGGAAATCGAACAGCACGGCATCTTTGTGAATTCTGGAAAAAATCCGCGGCTTATGAAGCCGCAGCGCTCTTCCGATATCGTCCGGGCCCAGCGAAGCGGAGGCGATCGCCAGCATTTTTGTCGGGATGGTCTCAACGGGGACTGAGCCGCTCCCGACCTGAGATCCGCCGTCCACGACGCTCACCCGGACGTCGGCCGGAAGGCTCTTTTTCAATCTCCGCTCGACGCGCCGGGCCCTTTGTTGAAGCTCTTCCACGGTCCATGAGAGCATGCGATAAAGCGGATGCCGCTCTTTGAGCAAGTCGGGCGCCAGAAAAAGCTTCAGCGTGGCTTCCATGGCGGCAATGGTCAGCTTGCCGCAGCGAAAAGCGCGGGCCAGCGGGTCCTTCTTGACGCGGTCGACGTATTCGGCCTTTCCGACGATGAGTCCGGACTGCGGGCCGCCGATGAGCTTGTCGCCGCTGAAGCAGGCCGCGACCACTCCCGCCTGGACGCTGCGCCGGACCATCGGCTCTGTGGCGAGGCCGAATTCCCGAAGATCGACGAGAGCGCCGCTCCCCAAATCGTCGATGACGGGAATGTCGTGCTTGGCCCCGAGCTCGACGAGTTCTTCGATTTCGGGCTCTTCGTGGAAGCCGACGATCCTGTAGTTGCTGTGATGGACGCGGAGGATGGCGCCTGTCTGGCCGCTAATGGCGGCGGCGTAATCGCGCAGGTGCGTTTTGTTCGTCGTTCCGACTTCGCGCAGGACGGCGCCGCTCGCGCTCATGACGTCGGGCATGCGGAACGAGCCGCCGATCTCCACGAGCTGGCCCCGCGAGACGATGACGTCTTTCCCGCGGGCGAGCGCGTGAAGGACGAGGACCGTGGCCGCGGCGTTGTTGTTGACCAAGGTCGCGGCTTCGGCTCCGGTCAGTTCGGCGAGCAGGCGGCTGACGCGGAAATCGCGCTGGCCGCGCCGCCCCGTCTCGAGGTCAAGGGCGAGTGTGCAGTAGCCGCGCGAGGCTTCATCGAGCGCCTGCCGGGCCGCCTCGGGAAGCACGGCCCGGCCCAATCCGGAATGCATGAGGATGCCGGTCGCGTTCACGGCTTTTTCGAGGGCGAACGAGAATTTTTCGTTCAATCGATCTTCGATCCGGCGAAATAGGCTCTCCTGCGAAAAAGCTCCATCTCCGGGCGCAAGGCTTTTTTCGCTAAGGATCTCGTCCCGGAACTCATCCAGCGCGGCGCGACAGGTTTTTAGAAAAGCGTCCCGGCCGAATCGGCCGATGAGCTTTTGGCCGGCTTCAGCGGAGAGCAAGGAATCGATCGAAGGGATTTGACGGAGCCGAGTCTCTTTCATGGGCGCCCTCGCGTGATGGTAATTTTAACATAATATTTTTTCTTTTCTTCCAATATTTTATTCTATAAACTGTCTAATACAGCGAAATCACTCCTTTCCACGGAGGTCGGACCATGAAGCGTCGGGATTTCTTCGATACCCTCGGCAAAGGCGCGGCCGCCGCTTTTCTTGCCCGCGGCGAGTTATGGCGGATCGCCCGCACGGCGGAAAAAAGCGCGCCGGCCGGGAAAACCAACATCGTTCTCATCCTGGCCGACGACCTCGGCTATGCCGGCGTCGGCGTCCAGGGATGCACCGACATTCCTACGCCGGCCGTCGACTCCATCGCCCATAACGGGGTTCGGTTCACCCACGGCTACGTCTCGGCTCCGCTCTGCTCTCCGACGCGCGCCGGGCTCATGACCGGCCGCTATCAGCAGCGCTTCGGCCACGAGACCAATCCCGGCTCGATCATCCAAGCGCCGCCGGATTTCGGCCTCCCTCTCGATGAGACCACGATTGCCGAGCGGCTGAAGAAGCTCGGGTACGTCACGGGCATGTTCGGAAAATGGCACCTTGGATTCAAACCCCAATTTCATCCGACGAAGCGCGGTTTCGACGAATTCTACGGCTTTTTGGGCGGCGCTCACTCCTACATTCCCGGTAGCCGCCAGATGAACGACGGCTCCATCCAGCGCGGCACGGAGACCGTCGTCGAAAAAGAATATCTGACCGACGCCTTGGCCCGCGAAACCCTATCGTTCATCGACCGCCACAAGAGCGAGCCGTTTTTCGTCTATCTCCCCTTCAACGCCGTCCACGCGCCCATGGAAGCCGATCAGAAATATCTCGACCGGTTCAAGGATATCAAGAACGACTTGCGCCGGACGCACGCGGCCATGCTTTCGGCCATGGACGACGCGATCGGCCGGGTCCTGGCGAAGCTCCGCGAACTCAATCTCGAGGAAAAAACCCTCGTCATCTTTCTTAGCGACAACGGCGGGCCCACCCCGCAGACGACCACGTCGAATGTCCCGCTCCGCGGCTTCAAAGCCCAGGCGCTCGAGGGCGGCATCCGTATCCCGTACATGATACAGTGGAAAGGGACGCTGCCCGCGGGAAAAGTGGACGACCGGCCCGTGATCTCTCTCGACCTCCATCCGACCGTTGTCGCCGCGGCCGGCGCCGCGATCGATCCCGCATGGAAGCTCGACGGCGTCGACCTCATCCCCTTCCTGACCGGGGCAAAAACCGGAACGCCTCACGAAACGCTCTATTGGCGGATGTTCGCCAATCAAAGGGCGGTCCGGCACGGCAACCTCAAGCTCGTCTGGTCGGGACCGGCCGAGCAGGGCGGTCTCTACGACGTCGTCAACGATCCGGGCGAAAGCAGAAATTTAGCGAAGGACCGGCCCGAGGACGTGAAAAAGCTCCAGGCGCTCTATGACGCTTGGAACGCCGAGCTGGCCAAGCCGAAATGGGGACCCGCCCCCCTAGCCAAGCTCAATCTCAATCAGCTCACGCCGCAACAGCGGGCCGCGCTTCCGCAGCCAGGTCAGGAAAAGGCCTGGTTCGATCGTCTCGACAAGAACAAGGACGGCAAGCTTACGCCTGAGGAATTCCCCCGGCCGCGCATCTTCCAAATGATCGATACGAATCGCGACGGCACCCTTACATTCGACGAAGTGCTGAAATTCCTGGAGACGCTTCGAAAACTCTAGACATTCGGCGACAGGCCCATGCCTGTCACCGGACTTTTTCAACGCCCGGCGCAGCCTTGATCGGTCTTGACCAATTTTCCGACGTCGAACCCTTTATCTTCGCAACGTTTGACGATCTCCCGGTAGAACCCCTCGTCCAGTTGCGGAGTCCGGGCGAGAATCCACAGGTATTTTCTGTCGGGCGCCCCGACCACGGCATAGCTGTAATCCTCGGCCAGGTCGATGATCCAGTAATCGCCCCGGAACGGCCAGAAAAATTGCACCCGCAGCTTGGCGTTGTTACTGTTCTCGACGACGAACGCTTTGCCGTTGGCCACATTCGGCTTCCCGTCGGGGCCGTTCTTCCGGCAGGTGTTGACGACCCGGACATAGCCCTTGTCCGTCATCTCATATTCCGCGGTCGTGCAGTGGCAGCCCTTCTCGAATCTCTGGGGAAAAGCGGAGATCTCGTACCACTTGCCCATGTATTTCCGGAGATCGACGGACGGCACGGTCGCCAGGGGCTTGTCCGTTGCCGCCGGCGATTTGGTCATCCCGAATGCCCCGATGACGATGAAAGCGAAAATAAGGTTCCTCATGCGCCCATTATCGCCCAACGGGCCCGGCGATACAACAATAAAGCCATATGGCCCGGGCGCGAGCGCCGCGCATTTTCTAAACTGGGGTCGCGTCTACACTTTACACTTTTATTGAAGCTGCACCATCACGAACGGAAAAAGTGTAAAGTGTAGACGCGACCCCAACGTGCCCTCTTCTTGACTTTAGCGATAGCCCTATATATAAAACTTGGGAAGGTGTGACGACGTGAACGAAGCGCGCGAGAAGCCGATCAAGATCCTCTTCGTCTGTCTCGCGAATCTCTGCCGCAGCCCGATGGCGAAAGCCATCGCCGAGGCCGTTTACGGCGGCATGATCGAGGCCGAGAGCGCCGGGATTCTGCCCGCGACGGGCCCGCCATTTCCCGAAACCGTAATGATCCTCCGGGAACACTACGGCGTTGACATCTCCGGTCACAGACCCCGGCACGTCCTCGAATTTCCCATCGCGGATTTCGATTATATCATCGCCCTGGACACCCCCGTCTTCATCCGGCTGAACGAGATGAAAGAGATCCCCAGGGAGAAGCTCTATGGTTGGGAGATCGTGGACCCCTGCGGCCTCGGGATGGAGGCCTATGAGCGGACGGCCCTGCGGATCGAAGACGAACTGGAAAGATTTGTCCATCATATCGAAACCGAGCGAAAACGACGCTGATTTCCAAGGAGAATAGGATGTTCGACCTCGCGAAAATCCGCCATCAATTTCCCGCCCTGCAGGCCGGGGCGCTTTACCTCGACAATCCCGGCGGGACCCAGGTCGTCAAGAACTGCCTGGACCGCGTCATGGACTATCTGATCGAATCCAACGCCAATCACGAGGGCGCCTTCAAGACGAGCCGCGCCTCGGACGAACTCATCCTCAAAGCGCGGACGGCCATGGCCGACTTCATCGGCGCGGCCCGGCCGGAAGAGATCATCTTCGGCCAGAATATGACCAGCCTGACGTTCCATCTGAGCCGCTCCCTGGCGCGCCGGCTTCAGGCCGGAGACAAGATCGTGGTCACGCGCCTCGACCACGATGCCAACGTTTCCCCCTGGCTTCTCATCGCCCAGGATCTGGGATTGACCGTCCGCTGGGTGGATTTCCGGCCCGAAGACGGGACGCTCGACATGACGAGCCTGAAAACGGCGCTCGACGGTCGGCCCAAGCTCGTCGCCGTGGGCTACGCGTCGAACGCTCTCGGGACGATCAACCCGGTCGCCGAGATCGCCAGACTCGCCCGCGAAAAAGGCGCCCTGGTCTTCGTCGACGCCGTCCATTTCGCCCCTCACGGACCGATCGACGTCCGAGAGCTCGGCTGCGACTTTCTCGTCTGCTCGGCCTATAAATTCTTCGGCCCGCATCTCGGGATTCTCTACGGCCGCTATGACTTGCTCGACGGGATCTTCGCCTACAAAGTCCGCCCCGCCCACGACGCGCCGCCCGGCAAGTTCGAAACCGGCACGCAAAACCACGAAGCGATCGCCGGGCTGCTGGGGACGCTCGAATACCTCGAATGGGTCGGTCGCCAGTTCGGAAAGGAGCGGGCGGCGGAATTCGAAGGAAAATATCAAGGCCGGGCCTTGCTTCTGAAACAGGCCATGGCCGCCATCCGAGCCTACGAACGCGACCTGAGCCGGGCCATGATCAAAGCCCTGCGCGAAACTCCCGACCTCACGATCTACGGCCCGACCGATCCAAGCCGGATCGAACAGCGCGTTCCGACGTTCGCGTTCAGAATGAAAAACATCGCCCCGCGCCGGGTCGCCGAAAAGCTGGACGCCGAGGGCATATACGTCTGGGACGGCAATTATTACGCCCTGGAAGCGACGAAGCGCCTCGGCGTCGAGGAGTCCGGCGGCATGGTCCGGGCCGGAGCCGTCCACTACAACACGATCGAAGAAATCGAACGGTTCGGCAAAGCGCTCCACAAGATCGCCCGCGCCTAGAACCGCCGGGGTGCAATTGAACACCCGCCCTTTATGTGTTAAAATTTTGCCTCCCTTCTGAAACAAGGAGTTGGCATGAAAATCCTCGTCATCGGCGGGTCCGGCTTTATCGGGTCTCACATCGTCGACGTCCTCCTCGAGCAGAATCATCACGTCAAGATCTACGACATCGAGAGCCCCAAGTTCGGCCAGGCTTGCGAGTTCATCAAAGCCGACGTGATGGACCTCGTCCGCCTCGTCAAAGAATCCGAGCATTACGAGGCCGCCTATCTCATCGCCGCCGAAGCCAACGTTAACCGCTTTTACGACAGCCCTTTTTATTCGAACGCCATCACCTCGTGCTCGGCGATCAACGTCGGCGAAGCCGCCCGCAAGAACGGCCTGGGACGGATCCTCCTGGCCTCGACCGAATGGGTTTACGGGAGCGACCCGGGCAACCCGGACGTCCTCATCACCGAGGAGACGCCCATGACGGACGACCCCGACCATATTTACACGTCGTCCAAGATCGCGGCCGAGCTTTTTTGCAAGAACTACCACAAGATGTACGGCGTGAATTACACCATCATGCGCTTCGGGATTCCGTACGGCGAGCGGGCCCGGCCGGAGACCGTGACGCCCATCTTCATCCGGAAGATCATGAACGGAGAGGAAATCACCATCCACGGCGACGGCAGCCAGACGCGACAGTTCATCTACGTCAAGGACCTGGCCAGGGGCTGCGCCGCCTGTCTCCAGCCCAAGGCCGCGAACGAAACCTTCAACCTGAACGGCGGGGAACGCATCAGCGTCATCGACATCATCCGGAATCTCGAAGCGATCCTGGGCCGAAAGGCGCGGATCAAGTTCGTCGATCAGCGGACGGGCCAGTTCAAGGGCCGCCTGATCTCCTCCGAGAAAGCCAAGACCCTGTTGGGCTGGGAGCCGCGCTATTCCTATCGGGAGGCTCTCGAGAAATACGTCCAATCGCAAATCGCCGATCTCCAGAGCGGTCAGCGATGAGATTCCGCGTTCCCGTGATTCCCGCGTCGGCGACGATCCAGGAAGCCATCCGGAAGATCGAGATCGGCGCCGGCGCGAGCGCGTTCATCGTCAACGAGCATAAAGAGTTCGTCTGCCAGGTTTCCATCCAGCAATTGCGGCGGATGATTCTTTCGGGCGCGGACAGCTCCTCGCGACTCGCTCCGTATCTCGCCTTCGGCGCCATCAAGATCGAGCGGGCGAAGGCCGCCGATCATAAAGCCCTGGCGGCGATCGCCCAGGATATGGAGATGCAAGGCATCGGATATTGCGCGATCGTCGACCGGAAAAACAAAGTCGTCGGCGGACTGGGCCTCAAAGAAATCAAGAAGATCGTTTCGCATGACCGGAAAAAGGAGCCTCCGGCCAAGACGGTGCCGACGAAAAACGTCCTTATCGTCGGCGGCGCCGGATACCTGGGAAGCGTCCTAGTTCGAAAGCTCCTTCAGACCGAACGCTTCGTCCGCGTCCTCGACAGCTTCATTTACGGCAAGAGATCGCTCCGTGACCTTGAAGGCCACAAAAACCTGGAGATCATCGAGGGCGATTTCCGGAACATCGAGACCGTCGTCAATTCCCTGAAAGACATCGACGCCGTCGTCCTTCTGGCCGCGGTCGTCGGCGACCCGGCCGCCCATCTCCGGCCGGAACAGACGATCGAGACCAACATCCTCGCCGCCCAATCGCTGGCCTTCGCCTGCAAGCTCCAGTGCATCAGCCGCTTCATCTTCGCCTCGACGTGCAGCGTTTACGGAAAAACCGACGGCATCCTCGACGAGAACGCGCCCTTGAACCCCGTCTCACTCTACGCCCGCTCCAAGATCTTCTCCGAAAAAAGCATCTTCGAGCTGGCCGGCGATAATTTCTCCCCGACCATCCTGAGGATGGGCACGCTCTACGGGTATTCGCCGCGCATGCGGTTCGATCTGGTCGTGAATACGATGAGCCTGAAGGCCCACGTCGAAAAGCGAATCCAGGTGTTCGGAGGCGACCAGTGGCGGCCCCTGCTCCACGTCGAGGACGCGGCGGACGCCTTTATCAAATGCCTCGACGCTCGGCTCGAGAAAATCGGCAACCAGATCTTCAACGTCGGCTCGAACGGGCAGAACTACCAGATCCGGGAGATCGCGGATACCATCGGCCGCACGCTCAAGAAGGTGAAGATCGAAGTGGAAGAGGCGCAGATCGACGCGCGCGACTACCGGGTCGCCTTCGACAAGATCCAGCGCAAGCTGAGTTTCAAGCCGCAGCGGACCATTCCGATCGCCGCGAAAAAGATCGATCGCGAATTGAGCCTGGGCAGCATCAAAAACCCCTTCGCCAAGGTCTATTACAACCACTACTTCGACGCCGCCGAAGAGTCTTAATCAGATTATCACTTAATATCGACTTCGACCGTGAAAAATCTAAAGTTTGTGTATAGGACCTCCGTCTTGGATCGTACTATTGCTCTTCCTAAACTATTAACATAGGCTTCCTCAACATACAGACGACTCGGGAATCGAATACCATTTTTTTCAGTTTTAAATTCAGAACTTATCGTCAGACGAGGCGAACGCATATATCGTTTTCCGCGTTTTTCGAAGACCTCATAATTGCCGATCCGATTCTCATTCCATTCGATCTTGCGGATATCAGCGGTCGTCGGATCGATCCATGCCTTTCCAAAGAGGTTCTTAATATCAGGAGCCCCAAGCTTGGGTTTGGCTTCGATTGTGATGACCTGAAGCCCTTCAATTTTAGATTTGCCAATGATGGCATAATCAAATGACTTCTGATAGGCCTCACTCAAAAGCCCCACTGGCGCCAATAGCGCGTTGCCGAAAACGACGACAGACGTCTTAAGAACTGAATTTGAAACATTTTTTATTGCCCCGTTTTCTTCAATAAGCGTTCGCATCTCTCGGATGATATGATTTGATCGAATACATTGGTAATCATAAACATAGGAAAAGTCTTTCTTGCGCAACGGAAGAATCTGTGCCGCTACGGCATGTCCGGGGGGAATGAATTGCCAATCATCTACGGTATCTAATGGGTCCATGACATCAAGAGTCGGATCTATCGTTTCTCTGATTTCTTCATGGCAAACGAAATTCAAAGCAACGCCCTCGAGCTTCCGGCAGTACACGGCTAATTTTCCCAAGAGGTCGTCAAGGCTGAGGGCGGGAGTTTTTTCCTGACGAATCGGCAGCCATCCAAACGCATTTATAAAGAGAAATCCGATACATGCCAGTAATATCCCGGCTCGTATCCGGATTGTCCGTCGTGCCAAATACATCAAGGATCTCCTTTCAGGTACCTCATCATTCAATGATAATGCTGGTCCCTATTCGGGAAGAATGGATATTAGCTATGTCAGTTGCCAAGATATTAAATGCGTATGTGTCGGGTTCCACGTCTGGGATATTCAATTTAATAAAAAATGCCTTTTTTTCTCTTTCTTGGTTTTTGTCGACCACAGTCAATGGAACAGAAACTTCATTTCCGTTATTCCTATCAACAAGAAATGCAGACAAACGAAGTCCCTGAATATCCCCTTTATTATAATAACAATGGACTGTAGCCCATATATCCGTGTTGCGCTTAAAAGACTTTTCGATATATGGCATAAATTGGGCAGGATTAAATAAGAACATCTCTGCAATTTTAACGTTCCCTTTTATTGCTTTAGCGCCTCCTATCGATTCATCGCTTAAATTAATGGCATCTTTAGCCGGAAGATAGAAAATCGGCGGATATATAACGAGATCATCTGCTTTAGGCTTTGGAATATGTGCCGACACGGAGGCGACCGCCGCTCGACCTGTTGAATGATTCCTTAATACAATCCTACAATCATAATCCCCGAATGGAACAGAAAGAAGGACGAAGAGGAATGCCTTCTTATTCTTATAAATCGTAAAATCTGATTCAACATAGTGAAAATCGACAATGTCATCAGAACCATTAAAAACAAGACTGATAACCTCTACCCCTGCTTTAATAATATCCTCCAGCTTATCGAGAGGGATCTCAGCGACAAGCCCGAGATTATTTGGCGGCATATGAGAACGAACGAAAGCCCTCATCTTAAATTTCACTGGCGTTTGCGATAAGGGTTTTTCAGCCAGCGCTATATCCATAAGGTGAAGTTGTCTTTCAATTTCTGAATATTTATCAAAAGGCTTAGGATCGAAATAGCCGGATAGTATTCGGACAACACATCCAGGGCGATTTACGTTGACCTTAATATTATGGAAGTCTTTGCCACGCGTCGCTTCAACTCGATATCCCAAAACATAATATGTTCCGGTCAGAGTCTGAATATCATTTAGATATTCCTCCGAGTCTCTCACGTTGCCATAAAACCGCCCGCCTGTAGCCGCGGCCATTTCTCTAAGAGCACTAATTGCTTTTTTGGATTTCGCTTCTTCATTTTGGGGACCAATATAACTAGAGTAAACCGCGATATTTGATGCCGCCATTTTTTTGTAGAGCTGCGGATAATCAATGTTCAAGCTATATTTTGACCTCTCCGATTTATTATTCATCTTGTTGGGAATACCACTCGAATAAAGGATAATATTTTTTTGTCCGGGAAGATCCTGCAAAGCTTGGGCAAAAGATGTCAGGGCCCAGACGAAATTTCGAGCCATGATTTCTTCATTCGACTCATGCGCTTCTGTCATTACAGCTTGGTCGGTAATAATAAATTTACGGCCGACGAGATTTTTATCATCATTAAGCGGAATGACTGGGTTCAAATCTTGAAGGCCAAACGATTCTATGGTTGCAGCTATTTTAGAGCGGTCTTTCGTCTGGAATTCGTATAACCTAAAATTCTTCCTGCCCGAAAAAGAAATGACGCCGATCTCATCCGTAGGAAGTATTTTATTTTTAATGAATCGGAGCGCTGAATCCCGGGCTAAAAGAAATCCCAACTCATCAGTAAAGGCGAAGTCAAAAAGGAAAAAGATCCTACGGGGAAGGAGCGTATTTATAGATTTATTCGGAGTTTGGCTATTTTGTTGTTCATTATTCAAAGCACTGATATTATGGTTTTCAATGACTGTCAAGTCCCGCGGCCTTCCGTTATCATATAAAACAAAATCCTTCATCTGAAAATCTGTTACGGGATTGCCTTTTTCATCCATAACGGCGATTTGAACAAGTTCAATCCTGCTGGATGATTCTTTCCTGACAGGTCCCTGAAGTAATTCTGTGTCCTTGGCAATGCTATTCGAGATTGGGAACGTAGAAGCGTATAAACAAAAGCCAACCAAAAGGACACGAGAGTTTATCATGTTCCCCCCATTAATAAACGCATAAAAATTAGAATAGCTATAACCGCCGTTTAATTCTACCCTATAGATCTAAAGAGATAAATATAAAAAATCCAAGGACGCGGCGGACGCCTTTATCAAATGCCTCGACGCTCGGCTCGAGAAAATCGGCAACCAGATCTTCAACGTCGGCTCGAACGGGCAGAACTACCAGATCCGGGAGATCGCGGATACCATCGGTCGCACGCTCAAGAAGGTGAAAATCGAAGTGGAACAGGCGCAGATCGATGCGCGCGACTACCGGGTCGCCTTCGACAAGATTCAGCGCAAGCTGAGCTTCAAGCCGCAGCGGACCATTCCGATCGCCGCGAAAAAGATCGATCGCGAATTGAGCCTGGGCAGCATCAAAAACCCCTTCGCCAAGGTCTATTACAACCACTACTTCGACGCCGCCGAAGAGTCATAAGCCGGCTCCCGTTCAATTGAATCAGCTATTTAATTTGGGCCGCCCCCATCCTCAAAGCCCGAAATGGACGCAGTCGCCGCGGACGATCACGGCCGTCACTCCCTGGCGATGTTCGACCATGCGCTTTCGAACCCGACGGTGGTGGTCACGGTGACGACGTACTCGAACTTATCGGCGCTGAGCCTCCGGTCGCGATACTCGGAGACGTTGGCCGCGACGGACCCGATTCTCTTGAACTGGCTGTCCGACTGGCCCTGAATCCTGCGAAAGATATTGACCTGGAGGATCGTGACGGCGTCGTTCAGCGGGTTCCGGGCCCAGGAGACGACGTTGATCTTCTCGGACCGGAATAGAGATTGGTTGATCGCGGTCGAAACGGCGGCGTTCAGCGGCTCGAAAACGGGAATTTCGGAGACATAATCCGACCTATCGCTTTCCTGGCCGTAGGGATCCATGGGAATCGTCGTCAAGGCGTAGGTGTATTTCTCGTCCAACGGAAGGTTCCCGTCCACGTAAGCGAACGTGCCGGGGGATACGGCGGCCACGACGCTGAAATCCAGGTCGTCCAGGTTCTCCCTTTTGCGCCAGACCCGATAATTTTTAAGTGCGTACGCGTCGTTGGCCGGGTTTCTTTGCCAGAGAAGGGTGTTGATCTTGCGCGTCTGCGAGCCGTCGAGACGGGTCGTGAGCGTCGGGTCGAGCGGCGACCGGGGATGGACGGGAATCGACGTCGTCGTGGTCGTGGACGTGGTCGAAGTCGACGTGGTCGTGGTCGACGTGGTCGTGGTCGACGAAGTTGAGGTCGTCCGAGTCGTGCTCGTCGTCAGAGCCGTGGTCGTCGACCCGATCGTCGTCGTGGGCGGCGGTCCGGTGGCCGTCGTCAAATAAAAGATTTCCCAGTTCCCGTTGATTTCCTGTTGGTAAGCGAGATATACACCGCCGCCGTTGTCAACGCTAATAACCGGCCAGCCGCAGCGATAATTGCTGTTCGTGAGGTTCTGCGGGCCCGTCCATGCTCCTCCCTGCCAGGCGTTTCCATAGACCTGGTTGTTTTCCTCCCAGACGATGCCGATTTGACCGGTGAGGTGGTTGACGCCGATATCGGGTTTCGAGGGAGTGCCGGTCGAATTGGAGACGTTCACTTCTTCGGACATCGACCCCCCGGGGAAGATCTTCCGGAAAAAGATCTGGTCACGGCCCGTCGTTCCGTCCACCCAGACGACATAAACATTTCCGTCGTTGTCGCAGTCGACCTGAGAGAACGCCCAGTCCTCTCTCGTATCGTTCTTGACCACGATAGGAGAATTCCAACCGTTCGGATTGGAGGGGTTGTCGTTATGCGCATATAACACGGTCGACGACCCATACGCCCTGTTGAACCAGATGCAATGCGCCCGGCCGTGAACATCGATGACGAACTCCGGGCGATAATCCGGATAGCCTCCCGAGTGGAGGACGCCGACGTTCTCCCAGTTTCCCGAAGGCGACCGGTACACGTCGAAGATATCCCACATACGTTGGGTGTCGTCGAACCAGCCTGCGACGACGGACCCGTCGACGGGACTGACCGCCGCGCCGGGGGCGTTCGAAGACCCGGGGGTATTGCTGATATCGCTCTCGGCGCTCCAGCCGTTGTTATAAACCATATGCCAAATATCATAGTTCGTGTGGGTGGGGTCGGCATCTTTATAGAATAGATGGCAGACACCATTCGGGGCGACCGCGAAGCCTTTATAGCCGTCGCGGTCCAGAAACCCGATGTGGGCAACGTATTGGGGCGAGCCCCACGTTCCCCCCCGGTTGGTCGCGAAATAGAGAAGGCTTCCCCCTTCGAGCCAGACGACGTAAGTGGCGCCTGAGCTATCCACGCCGATCAACGGCTCGGCGGATTCCGAAGAGGTGTTCGAAATATTCACGGGCGTGGGGGTCGCGAATAGAGGAAAGAGGGGAAAGATCTGGGCGGGTTTTTCGACGGGTCCGACCAGAGCCAAGCCCGAAATGGCCAAGCATAAGGCCGCGAAGCCCATCAGCGAGAGCTTGATTCGTTTCGCCACACCGTCCATATCTTCTGTCGCCATTATCGGGGGTCCATTGAAAATTGTCAATTGCGGCCCGTCTCTTGGGCAGGGACGGACGTCCGGAAACCAAAAACTCGCGCTTCTCCTTGCCGGTCAGTTGGGCTTTTTGTCCACTTTGGCCGGCACTACGGGCAGGACGATCCTGGAGTCCCGGGCGGCGTCCCTGTAAACCGTTATCGTCGGCGGCGGGGTCACAGGCCGCGTCTCGGCGTTGTCCCTGTCGGCGCAAACGATCGTCACCCGGATCCTGTTCCCGGCCTCGAAGATGTTCGATGTCGGCTCCAGCTCAAACGCCAGCTCGACCGCCTCGCCTGGCTTGAGAAAGATCTGGGAGAGCGGCGAGTCAGGGGACGAGCCTCATATCCTTTCATCAAACATTCATTTCTCCTTCATCATTTCTTAACAGGGTGAGCCTATGCTTAGGTTCTCTTTAATAAGAAAAACCTCCGATCGCGCGGGAACCCGGTTCACCTCCCGCCGACGAGAGAGGGAACATAAGAAAAGGAGAAACACGAATGAAGACAGGAACCATGAAGAAAGCCGCCGTCCTTGCGGCCTTCGCGATCCTCACGGCCAGCGGGCTGTCGGCCCAAACCCCGACGCCGCCGCCCCAGACCTTCAGCACGACGATTTACTTCGACTACAGTTTCTGGGCGACGAACAACGGCTATCTCACGAACACGGATCCGGCGGTTAACATCAATCCACTCACCAATAAGTTCGCTTTCCGCCGGGCCTACTTCACCTACGAAAATAAGATCAGCGCCGACCTGAAGTTCCGTTTCCGCCTCGACGCCGACAACACGGGCCGTCTCACCGCGACATCCGGCACAAAGGACGACAGGCTGGTCCCCTTCGTCAAGCACATCTATCTCGACTGGGCCGGGCTTCTGCCCAATTCCAGCTTGAAGATAGGAATGACCGAGACCCTGGCCTTCAAAACGGCCGAGGACCGCTGGGGTCTCCGGAGTGTGGCCAAGACGCTTGTCGACGGCTACAAGGACATCACCGGCGCCGATATCCGCGCCTCGAGCGCCGACCTGGGCGTCAACCTCACCGGCGCCATCACCAAGGAACTCCGCTACGGGGCCATGGTGATGAACGGCGAGGGCTACAGCCATCCCGAACTCAACAAGTATAAAAAGTTCGGCGGCTTCCTCCAGGTCGTGCCCATCCCCGGATTGAACTTCTGGGGCTACGCGGAATACGAGAAGCTGAGCGACAAGCCCGAAGCCGCAAAGATGGTCAAGGCGGACTGCTATTTCGACATGATCCCCGGCCTGAACATCACCGGCGAATGGTTCAAATACAACAGCGACCAGAAATACAACAAGGTCCAGCAAGACGACGGGACCGGAACCGGAACCATGATCTCCGTCAACAGACATTTCGACGTCAGCGGGTTCTCGATCTTCAGCACGTACAAGATCATCCCCGACACCCTCGCCATTTTCGCCCGCTACGACGGCTACCAGCCCGACTCCACCGACTCCGCTAAAAACTTGAGCCTGATCATCGCCGGCCTCGACTGGGCGCCCATCCACAGCAGCTGGAAGATCCAGCCCAACGTCTGGATCTACAACTACAAGGACTCCGCGAAGAAGAGCGACGTCATCGTCAACGTGACGTTCTTCCTCTCCTTCTAACGATAAGAGATCAAACAAGGAGGCATAAAATGTTTTACGAGAAATTCAAAAAATGGATCGCCATCGCCGAGCTCGCGCTGGCCCTGGTCTTCGCCCCGATCCTGATCGCTCAGGGAAGGAAGATGATCCAGGTCAAGGGCTCGGACACCATGATCAATCTCGTCCAGATCCTGGCCGAGGAATACATGAACGCGAATCCCAAGGCGACGCCCATCGCCGTGCTCGGCGGCGGCTCCGGCACGGGGATCACGGCCCTGATCAACAGCACCTGCGACATCGCCGACCATTCCCGCGATTTCAACGTCAAGGAATTCAACCAGGCCTGGGAGCGCGGCGTCAAGCCGCGGGTCTTCGCCATCGCCGTGGACGGCCTGAGCATCGTCGTCAACGAGAAGAACCCTCTGAACCGGCTCACCATGGACCAGGTCGGCGCGATCTATCGCGGCGACGTCAAAAACTGGAGAGCCTTCGGCGGACCGGCTATGCCGATCTCGCTCTACGGCCGGCAGTCCAACTCCGGCACCTACACCTTCCTCCAGGAACACGTCTTGAAGAACAAGAACTATTCCCCCGACGTGAAAGAGATGAACGGCAACGCCCAGATCATCGAGGGCGTGCTCGCCGACGAGGCCGGCGTCGGATACGTCGGCGTCGGCTATGTCGTCGACAAGGCGACGGGCAAACCCATGAAGGGCCTCAAGGTCCTCGATATTTCCAAGGACGAGAAGTCGGAAGCCACTTCGCCCATGGATAAAGAAGCCGTCGACACGGGAAAATATCCCATCGCCCGCGCTCTGTGGCAGTCGACCAACGGCAAGCCCGGCTCGGACGTCGCGGCCTTCATCCAGTTCGAGCTCGGCCCCGAAGGACAGAAGATCGTCGAAAGGGAAGGTTTTTACCCGCTCGGCGCCAAATATAACGAGGCGAACGCCAAAAACCTCAAATGATTCCGCAGCCTTTGGCCGGGGAAGGGCGACGGCCCTTCCTCCGGCTCCTTCTTCAAACAGGCTGCGGGATCCGACGATATCAGGCTGCGGAAAACAACCATGACGAAACGGAGACTGAGGAATATCAAGGAGTCCGCTCTCAAGGCGTTCTTTTTCGCCAACGGAATCATCGCGATTCTGGTGTTGCTCGGCATCTTCGCTTTATTGTTTTTTTCGGCCGTGCCGGCCTTCCGGGAAATCCGTCTCAAGGAATTCTTCACGAGCATCACCTGGGACCCCACGTCTCCCGTCAAGGCGGAATACGGCATTCTATCCATGATCGTCAGCACTCTCCTGGTCACGATCGGCGCGCTCGTCATCGCCCTCCCCATCGGTCTCGGCGTGGCCGCTTATCTTTCGGATGTGGCCCATTGGCGGGTGCGGGAAATCGTAAAGCCGATCGTCGAAATTCTGGCCGGTATCCCGTCGGTCGTCATCGGGTTTCTGGGGATCGTCCTCTTCAGCCCTTTCATCGCCAAGGTTTTCGGCAGGTCCAACGGGCTGAACGCGATCAACGGCAGTTTGCTTTTGGCCGTCATGGCCTTGCCGACGATCATCAGCATCTCCGAGGATTCCCTGAACGCCGTGCCCCCCGCTTACAGTGAGGCGTCCCTCGCCCTGGGGGGATCTCGCTGGCAGACGCTCATCCGAGTGAAGATCCCGGCCGCCCTGTCCGGCATCATCGCCGCGGTCATGCTCGGCATGGGCCGGGCGATCGGCGAGACGATGACCGTCCTGATGGCCACGGGGAACGCCCGGGCGTTTCCCCACGGCCTTTTGGACTCGGTCCGGACCATGACGTCCAACATCGCCATCGAGCTCGGCGAAGTTCCCTATTACACCCCGCATTATTATGCCCTCTTCGCCATCGGGCTCGTCCTCTTTATCATGACGTTCTGCGTCAACCTCGTCGCCGATATTTTCTTGAAGAAGTATCAGGAGCGCGAACTATGAGACACCGGCTGATGAAGAAAAAGAACGTCATTCAATTCTTCGGCTTCTTCGCCCTGAGGGGTTGTCTCTATCTCGTCCTGGCCGTGCTCCTGCTGTTCCTCTATGATATCGGGAAAAAAGGCGGCGGCGCCGTCAGCTGGGAGTTCTTGACCAAGGCGCCTCGCAAGGGCATGACCGAGGGAGGCATCTTCCCGGCCATCTTCGGGACTTTTTTGGTCACGCTCATCACCGCGATCATGGCCATCCCGCTGGGGACGTTCGCCGCGATTTATTTGAATGAATACGCCCGGCAAACCCGCCTGACCCGCCTCATCCGTCTCTCCATCCGGAACCTCTCGGGCGTTCCTTCGATCGTCTACGGCCTGTTCGGCGTCATCCTCTTCGTCAACATTTTCAAATTCGGAACGTCCCTCCTGTCGGCCGGATTGACGCTGGGGCTCATGACCCTGCCCTGGACCATCACGGCCGGAGAAGAGGCCCTCAAAACGGTCCCGAATTCCTATCGGGAGGGGGCTCTGGCCCTCGGCGCGACCAAATGGCAGTCGATCCGGACGAACGTCCTTCCCTACGCTCTGCCCGGAATGTTGACGGGAACCGTGCTCGGACTGGCCCGGGCGGCCGGCGAGACGGCTCCGATCATGTTTACGGGAGCGGCGTTCTCTCTGCCGTTCCTGCCCAAATCGCTCAAAGACCAATTCATGGCCCTTCCCTACCACCTCTACGTCATGGCCACGCAGCATCACGACATCCTCAAAGCTCGGCCGCTGGCTTATGGGACGGCCCTCGTTTTGATTGTTTTCGTCCTCGGCATAAACATGGCCGCGATCATTCTCCGCTACCGGCTGCGGCGCAAAAGGAGATGAGAGATGCCCGCCCTCAAACCGAAAATCGAAGCCCGCGGCCTGAGTTTTTATTACGAAAGCAAGCTCGCCCTGAAAAACCTCCAAATTTCCTGCGCAGAGAAGCAGGTCACGGCTATCATCGGACCGTCCGGATGCGGCAAATCGACGTTTATCCGCACCCTCAACAGGATGAATGACGTCGTGCCCGGGACGAAAATCGAAGGCCAGGTCCTCCTCGATGGAGACGACATCCGGTCTCCGAAAATCGACGTTGTCGAATTGCGGCGCCGGGTGGGGATGGTCTTCCAAAAACCCAATCCCTTTCCCAAGTCGATTTTCGACAACGTCGCCTATGGCCTGCGGATCAACGGCCTGCGGAACAGGGACCGGCTCGAGCAAATCGTGGAAAAAAGCCTGAAAGAGGCGGCCCTCTGGGAGGAAGTCAAGAACCGGCTCGGAGAAAACGCCTTCGCCTTGTCCGGAGGGCAGCAGCAGCGCCTGTGCATCGCCAGGGCGCTGGCCGTGGAGCCCGAAGTGATCCTCTTCGACGAACCCTGCTCGGCCATCGACCCGATCGCCACGGCCAAGATCGAAGACCTCATCCAGAGGATGAAACAGCATTACACGATCGTGATCGTCACCCACAACATGCAGCAGGCCGCGCGCGTCTCGGATTACACCGCCTTTCTGATGTTGGGCGAGCTCGTGGAATTCGACGTCACGAAAAAAATCTTCACGGCCCCGGCCAACAAGCTCACGGAAGACTATATCACCGGCAGATTCGGTTGAGCGGCTCTCTTCTTTATCTATCCCCGCCGGCCGTTTTTGTTTATAATGAGTCCCGATGATGACGGACGAAATCAAGCTCCACGCAAAGCGCCGGATCGCGGTCGTCGAAGACGAGCCGGACATCGCCGGCCTGGTCGTCTCGCATCTGCGAAAAGAAGGGTTCTTCGCCGAGTCCTATTTGACGGCCGAAGCCTTTTTGGGATCTCTCCAAAGGCAGCTCCCTCATCTCGTTCTCCTCGACCTGATGCTGCCGGACGCCGACGGCCGCGACATTTGCCGGCTTCTTAAAAGCAAGGATGCCTGGAGATCGATTCCCATCATCATCGTCACCGCCAAGGGCGAAGAGACCGATCGGATTCTGGGCCTGGAGCTCGGAGCCGACGATTACGTCACGAAGCCTTATTCCCTGAAAGAGCTGGCGGCCCGCATCCGCGCCGTGTTGCGCCGGATGGAAGATCAGGCGGCGGTCAAGGTGATCGACATCGGCGGCCTCCTGACCATCGATCTGGACAAACACGAAGTCCGGAGCGGGGAGGGATTCCTCGATCTCACGACCACGGAATTCAATCTCCTGAGTCTCCTGGCCGCGAAAAAGGGCCGGGTCTTCACGCGGGATCAGATCCTGGATCATCTCTGGGGTCACGACAAGATCGTCCTGGACAGGACGATCGACGTGCATATCAAAAACCTCCGGGAAAAACTGGGGCCGGCGGCCCGGTTCATTCAAAACATCAGGGGAGTCGGGTACAAGGTCGAAGAATGAAAAAATCCATTTTTTTTAAGGTTTTCGGCGGTTACGCGCTCATCATCCTCGTCATGAGCGCCCTGCTCCTCGTCTTTTCCTTGGCGAAGATTCGGACCCACTACCAGAACACGCTCGCCGCCGAGCTCGAAAATCTGGGCCGGGCCCTGAGCGCCGACGTCCTGCCGCTCCTGGAAAACGGCCGAGCGAACGATATGGACGTCATTCTCAAGAAAAAAGCGAAGGACATCAACGCCCGCATCACGGTGATCGATCCTCAGGGGACCGTCCTGGCCGATTCGGAAAAAGATCCCGCCCTCATGGAAAACCACATGTACCGGCCCGAGGTGATGGAAGCCCTGACGGGAAAGATCGCCCGGTCGCTCCGCCACAGCGTCACCGTCGAGGCGAACATGTTGTACATGGGGATGCCGCTCGTCAAAGACGGGCGCATTCTGGGCGTGCTGCGGCTCAGCCTCTATATGAAAGACATCGACGCCCTGCTTCACGGCTTGCGCGCTTCGATCGGGCGCGTCGTGCTGATCATGGCCGTCGCCGCCCTGTTATTGGCCCTGCTGATTTCCTTTCATTTCACCCGGCCCATCTTCAAACTGGCGAAAGCGGCGCGTCAGGTCGCCGGCGGAGATTTCGAAACGAACGTCGCGATCCGGCACAAGGACGAATTTCGCGAACTCGGCGCGGCCTTCAACCTGATGACGGTCAGGATCCGCGAGCTGTTCGACGACGCGTCGCGGCAGAAAGAAGGCCTGGCCAACGTCATATCCTCGATCCGCGAGGCGGTGCTGGTCGTCGATAAGCAAGGCCTGGTGGTCTTGGCCAACGACGGCATGAAAGCGCTGATCAAGGAAAACGCCCCGGAAGGAAAATCCTACTGGGAAGTGGTCCGGAAGCCCAAAATTCACGAATTCATCGGCCGGACGCAGGCCGGAGGCGGCCCGGTGTGCGATGAAATCCGCCTTGACGACAAATATTATCTGGCCTCGGCGGCCATGCTCGACCGCCAGGGCGGTGTGGTCCTCACCCTCCATGATCTCACGGATCTCAAAAAGGTCGCCGCCTTGAAAAAAGATTTCGTCATCAACGCCTCGCACGAGCTCCGGACGCCGTTGGCCGCCATCCTCGGCGCCGTCGAGACGATGGAGGAAGACGGCGCCTGCATGGACGGGGCGGTCCTGGACATATTGAAAAGGCATGCCGCGCGCCTCAAGAACATCATCGAAGATCTTTTGAAGCTGTCCGAGCTCGAGGACAAAGGCTTCAAATTGGACGTCAAGGACGTCGATATCAAGCGCTTGGCCGAAAACGTTCTACAGCTTTTTTCCGCACGTATCAAGGATAAAGGGCTCGCCGCGGAAGTCAGGGCGTCCGGCGGCCTGCCGCTCGTGAAGGCCGACCCCTACCAGATCGAGCAGATGCTGATCAACCTGGTGGATAACGCCGTGAAATTCACCGAGAAAGGCCGGATCGTGATTTCCCTGCGGGCGGAACCCCATGAATTCGTCATCGCCGTCGAAGATACGGGACCCGGGATTCCCGCCGAACATCTCCCGCGCCTGTTCGAACGGTTCTACGTCGTGGATAAATCCCGCTCGCGGAAGCTCGGCGGAACGGGATTGGGGCTGGCCATCGTCAAACATATCGTCCTCATCCACAACGGGACGATCGCGGTCGCGAGCGAAGAAGGAAAAGGGACGATATTCACGATCAAGCTGCCTCTTTATGCCGTGTCCCTCTCCTCGTGAATTTTATACGTTCGACGGCGCAAAACCCCGATTTTTAAATCGGGGTAAAAGCGCCGCTCAGTATTAACCCTGAATATACCCCGGGCTTCAGCCCGGGGAGTCGAATGGGTTTATTTTTTGAGAGCGTTCTTGATCGCTTCGATCCCGACGCCCAGCACCTGTTGGGCGATCCCGTCGAGCGCTTTTTCTTCACCCTGGAAGTGCATGGTCGTATGGACGTGGGCCAGCGTCCCACCCGGCTTGATCGCGGCCGCGGCCGACGAGGATTCCAGCTCGTAGAACGGCCCGAGCGGTTTGGCGCCGGGCGAGGCGGGCCCGTCGTTATAGCTGTTCACGACATCGCCGCCGAACGGTTCCTTCTGAATCTCCCACATCGAATTGACGTAATCCATCGCGCCTTCGGGAATCGTCAGGTGGACAAGGGTCAATACGCGGTTCGCCGCGTCGTAACTCCCCGCGAACGGCTTGACGCGCCGCGGCGAAAGGCCGATCTTGCTCCGGTACCGGCCGTCGCCGCTGAAGAACAGAACGCCGTCTTTTATGACCAGGCGGTCCGCCGGGACTTTTCCGAAATAGGCGTCGTTGACGATCGGACCGAGCTCGGCTTCGGGGCCTGACTTGAAAGGAACGACGATGGTCGTTTCCGGCGACGGGTTGAACATGCCCAGAATCCAGATCGAGAGCAACCCCTTCTCTTTCGTCCAGGCGTTCTTGCCGGCGTTCGCGATTTCGTTCCCGGACTGATACGCGACGAACTTGACGCCCGCGGGAACGGGAACGCCGAGGGCGAGGACCTGGTTCGCCGAAAGCAGCCGGATTTCCCGGTTCAATTCGAGGTCAAACGCGGTCCCGGAATAGTTCACCAGATGAATGGACTTCTTGAAACGGATCCGGTCCTTGTCCCTGGAGACGACGTCGTAGGCTCCTTCGTTGATCGGCGGCGGCGTGAACCAATTGTCCAGGTTGAACGGCGCGCCCTTCTTGAAAAAGAGGGAAAACTGCCCGCCTTCGGGACCCAGCCAGAACCGGTCTTCGCCGCCGAACGCGTTCATATGGGCGTTGTTCTGTTTCGAGGCGAGGAGCTCGCGGTTGATCCAACCGAAGCTCAATCCTTCCGGCCCTCCGGCCGTGCTCGTCATCACCCGCCCCTGCAAATCCGGATTGACCGCGACCTGGGCCTGCCCGCCCTCGTCGGAGAGCACGACGACCCCGCTGTTCCGCTTCAAAAAGGCGACGTCGTCTTTGAACAAAATCCCTTTCGCCGCCTCTTTCTCCGTCTTAGCGCAACCGGCCATGACGGCCAAGACAATGATGAGCGTCCCCACGGAATGTTTCATATCGCCTCCTTGCTCTTACTTTTTCGGCCCGTCGCCCGCCCACTTTTTCGCCAGCTCCGGGTCGGCCAGCATCTTGACCAGAATTCCGCCGACAACCGGCCGCGCTTGGAACCCCGCCTGTCGTCCGTTGTTCGTCCAATACCAGTCCGTGAGAGGGACGCGGTCCGTCGTCTTGTTCAGCCAATCGAAAACCGGATCGATCAACGCGGCGAAATCTTCGGCCGCATCGGCCAGGGTCGCGGTCCACAGAACCCAGTCGAGCTTAGTATATTCTTTCCGGTTGTCGAGCGGCAGCCCGAAAGCGAGCTGAGTTTTCTTATAAAACGCCGTCTCCTTGCGCGCGACACCGGGCGGAAAAAGGCCGAAGCCGAGGATCTTGTCCCAGACAAGATTGTATTTCTGGCTCCACGTCCCCGGCTTGTCGAAGGCCAGCCGGTAATGGTCGCCGTCGTCCGCTTTCATGATCCATTGCCCGGCGAAATCCGCCGCGATTTTTTTGTAAATTCGGGCATCTTCTTTTTTCCCGGTCCTATCGCAGAGGTAAGCGTAAGCCCGCAGGGCGAGAATGGCCTTGATCGAGAGATTGGCGTTGTGCGCCAGATGTCCGGCGAAATCGTCGGTGCAGAGCTGGTTCTCGGGATCGAACCCTTTGTCCTTCAAATATTCCGCCCATCGCCGGAGCTGCGGCCAATATTTCTCGGCGTAATCGGGCTTGTTCTCGATTTTCACGAGCGCCGCCGTCATCAGCAGCATATTGCCGCTCTCCTCGACGGGCATCTGGTTTTCCTCGGTCTTGGCCCCTCCCCCATAAACCTGGCCGTCGGCTTTCGGATACGTGCCCAGATCGTGAGGGGCGAACGGAAACGTCCATTCCGTCCCCCGCGCGTATTCGAAAACGGGCCTCATGAGCGCGCGCATCAGCGCCGGGCTCATGAAAAGATACATGGGCGCCTCGGGATAGATAACGTCCACCGTCGAGATGCAGCCGTTGCTGAAATTTTCCTTCGGGAAAAAGAGCGGCGTGCCGTCGATATCGACGGCCAGCTTGTGAGCGGCGAGCGACTGGCGGTAAGCGAGCGTGGCGAGGGCGGCGTATTTGTCGCCTCCCGCTTTTTTCATATCGGCGACGAGATCCTCATCGAAGGCGCGGCAGCGCTTCGTCAGCGCCTCATAATCCCTGGCGGCCGCTTCGAGAAGATCGGCCGCTTCCCAGCCGCCCCGCCGCCAATAAGGCCGCAGCTTGCGATAAAAATACTCGATGGAAAAAACGTCGTCATAGGCCAGCAGCACGCGCCGGGAGACGGCGCTTTCGCCGACGGCGCCGAGGTCGAACGCGGCCGCGGCCGTCGGATATCCTTCGGATACCGCGCGCGGCTGCCGCAGATCGTCGCGCGCCGGGAGTTTCCCGTTTTGGATGAAGCTATCGCGATTATCCCGGGCGCCGGCGAGGCACGTCGCCGTTTTCTCCTGCGCGGGCAGACCGAGATAGAAAAAGCCCCAGTCGATGCGCAGATCGTCTCCTTTTCTCTCGAGAATGGCCTGCTGCTGGGTCCCGAAGGACAGCGCTTCGAGGCCGTCGAGCTTGAAACGCGACCAGACGACTTTCTGATCCGGGGTGTTCACGGCGAGCTCGCTCGAGGCGTCGAAATAAAGGGCGACGGCGTGGGTCCGGCCGTCCGTCGCGCGGACATCGAAAGTCAGATACGTCACCGGCCGGGCGAGAATATCCAAATCATGCGCCAGCAGCGGCGAAAGAAACGTCAGCGTCAGTTCGACGCCGGCCTCGCGGAAAACGTAAATCGTCCGCGTCGGAAAGACCCGGCATTCCGCCTGGGTCATGGCCGGAACGCGGCGCGGGTCCCGGCCCATCACGCGATAGGGCGAGCCGTCCACGCGGACCATGGCCATCATCGGCTGCGGCTTTCCGGTCCAATGCCTGGTCCAGTCGTCCGTCAGCTTGTCGCTCATCGACCAGATGCTGAAATAGGGGTCATGCGTGACGAGCGGGACGGCGGGCGGCCGGAACGGCGAGTCCGTCCGAACCCCGCTTTGGGCCGCGAGAGCGGCGGATAAAAAGAGCAAAAAGCCAAGCCAGGAAATGAGATGTGAGACGCGGCGGGCCATGTGAACCTCCCGAAAAAACCGGCGATCCGTATCTTTATTTAAATATCAGCCGGCAGATTTCATAGAGCAGCCCCGCGCAGAGGGCCGAGCACGGGATCGTCAGGATCCAGGCCCAGATGATTTTGATCGTCACCTGCCACTTGACCGCGGCGGCGTTTTTTGCCGTCCCCACTCCCGCCACGGCGCCCGTGATGACGTGGGTCGTCGAAACCGGAACGCCCAGATGCGTCGCCGTAAAAATCGAGATGGCGCTCGCGGTCTCCGCGCAAAAGCCGTCGATCGGCTTCAGCTTCACGATCTTCTGGCCCATGGTCTTGACGATGCGCCAGCCGCCCGAAAGCGTGCCCATCGCGATCGCGCAGTGGGCGGAAAGAACGATCCACAGCGGGATGGGAATGCCCTCGCTTCCCTTCTTCAGGAGGCCTGAAGCGACCAGCAGGCCGGCAATGATGCCCATCGTCTTTTGCGCGTCGTTGCCGCCGTGGCCCAGGCTATAGAGCGCCGCGGAGACGAATTGCATACGCTTCGACCAGAGATTGATCCGCTGCAAAGGCCTTTTATGAACGACCCAGGTCGTCAGGATCATGAGAATAAGGCCCAGCCCCATACCCATCATGGGCGCGAGGACGATGAAAATGGCGATCTTGATCCAGCCGCTGAGGATGACGACCTTGAAGCCGGCCTTCGCCACGGCCGCGCCGAGATATCCGCCCACCAAAGAATGCGAGGAGCTCGAAGGAATTCCCAAATACCAGGTCAATAAATTCCAGGCGATGGCGCCGATCAAAGCGCAAAAAATCACCAAAGGGATGACCTGGTCGATCTTGATGAGACCGCCGCCGATGGTCTTCGCGACACCCGTGCCGAAGACCAGAAAAGCGATGAAATTGAAGAATGACGCCCAGATCACAGCCTGTTTCGGGCTCAGAACCCGGGTGGAGACGATGGTGGCGACGGAATTGGCCGCATCGTGAAGACCGTTGGTGAAGTCGAAGGCAAGGGCGATGCCGACGATGACGACGATGAAAACGAGGCTCCAGCCGGACATGCTCAGCTGCTTTTGACGATGATGCCTTCGACGGTGTTGCTGATGTTCTGATAGACGTCCATGATGTGCTCGAGCGTTCCCAGAATGTCCTTCCACTTGATGATGAGGATCGGGTCTTTCTCGCCGTTCAAGAGGGCCCGGAGCTCCCGGTGATAAAGGAGGTCTCCTTGATCTTCGAGATCGTGGATTTCGCAAATGAGCTTCCAGATCGTGTCCGTGTATTTCTTATGCTTGAAGAGCTCGTCAATAAGCGTGATCAGGGATCGCGTCGCTTTGCCGATGAGGATGGAAAAGTCGTCGACGAAAGGCCGCTTCTCCGGGACTTCGTAAAGATAGATGTTGTGGATCGTGTTTTCCAGGAGGTCGATAATATCGTCGAACTCGTGGATGAGCTGGTAGATGTCCTCGCGGTCGAACGGCGTGATGAAGCTCTTGTTGAGAAGATTGATGATGTCGTGGGTGATGACGTCGGCTTTGTGTTCGATCTCCTTGGAGCGTTGCCAATAATGGTCGAAATCCCGGTAGCGCGCCGAGAACTCCTGGAAGACCGACGTGATTTCGGTCAGGCAGGCCGACATTTTCTGGAAATGCTCGAAGAAGGCCGGTTCTTTGGGCAACAGGAATTTCATGGTAATCCTTGATGAAGATCCAAGAGTCTAAAGGATATATCCAAAAGGGAATCAATTGCAAGGCGGGAGTCCTGGCGGCCGTGGAGCGCTTAATCGATCTTCTTTTTCTTGATCGTCACCTCGCCCTGCTGAATGATTTGGATCGGGCGGATGATCGGGAAGACGTTGATCTCGACCTTCTCCTGGCTGCCCGGCTTGAGCTCGAAGGTGAACGTGTCCTTCTCAAAAGCGTGGAGCTCGGGCAGATTGTTGTCGTAAACCTTGAGCGTATAGGTGCCGGGGCGCAGGCTGTCGAAAACGAAGCGGCCGTCCTCGTCCGTCAGGGCGTGGAAGACCTCCTCGTCCGCGCTGACGAGCTCGACGGCCGTCGCGACGAGGGCCGCGCTTCCGACCATTTTGGGCTTGGCGTCGTCCGCCTTGTCCTTCTCCCCGGATTCCGAGACAGAGGGCCCTTTCGGGGCCGGGCCTTTTTTAACGAGCAGGGAGGGCTCCGGCTTCTCTTGTTTATAGACCATGATCCGGCCGGTGATGCTCGCTCCAGTCGTCAATCCGATGGAACATTCGAGCTTCTTTCCGCCTTCGACCGTCAAGTTCAGCGGCGTTTTCTCGAGGGTGATCTTGCTGTGCTGGGCGGTCCGCTCATCCAAAGTCAGGTTGTAGGATCCCGGCTCGAGACCGTGAAAGACATAATCGCCGCTCTGGTCCGTCACGGTGGCCAGGTCGTTGACCTTGACGATCACGCCTTCGACGCCCTTCCGCCCGTTCTCGGCGTCATAGACCTTCCCCCGGAGCATCCCGATCGAACGTTTGCGGCTGACCGGGAATCCGAGCGGGATGGAGTATTCGACGAGCCCGATGAACCGGTTGGCCGGGCCCGTGCCGACGAAGGCGTTGGCCGCCCTCTGGACGCGCACGGACAGCTGATGGCCGTTGCCGAAGCGCTGGCTGAGGCTTATCCCGAACATGTCGTAGTTGTTCAGGAGGAACGCCGGGTCCTCGAAGCTTTTCTCGGACAGCGCGCTGCGGTAGAGGTCCTGATGGATGGCCGTGCGATAAAAAGCGTCGAAGCTCGTCCGGCCCGACTGGAATCCGACGTTGAAGTTCAGGTCCAAGCGGCGTTCCTTGTCCCCGGTGAACGATTCGTCTTGGTCGCGGTAATGGAGATATCCGCCCAACGTCAGCTTATCGATGATCGTGAAATTCGTCGCAAAGGTGTATTCGACGAGCTTTTCGAATTTTTTCGTGATTTCGTTGAAGGTCCTGCCGTAGTCCACGAAATTCTGGAGACTGAAGGAACCGATGTTGACCATGGCGCCGGCCCTCAGCGTCGAGTCGCGATAATTGAACTGGGAATCCAAGGACAGGTCCTGGCGATCGTGATTTCGATGTTCCAATGAGACCATCAGCCATTTCCTAGCCTGCCACTGAAGCCCGGCCTGGAAAGTCCGGTCGTAGAAGGGCAGGAAATAAGGCAGGATGGCCGTGTTCCTCCGCTGGTCGAGATAGGAAGCCTTCAATTGAAGTTTGGGCCAGGGGCTCAGGGTCAATTCGCCGCTGCGATAATTCAAATTCTGGTAATATCCGTTGAACTCCGAGCCCGACTGGATGACGTTGGCCCGATAGGAAAAGAACTTGTAACCGCCGCTGGCGTCCAGCCAGAGCGCGCTGTTGGCCGGCCGAAGGTCTTTTGCGGCCGTCCAATCCCAGGAATACTCCAGGGTGAGGTTGGCGAGATCGTTGAGATACTGCGACTGGAAGCTGAAAATGCGGCTGTCCGGACGCGCTGTTGCCGTTTCCATCAGGTAGCTGAATTTCAGCGACATTCTGCCGGCGGGCGAGAATCCGAGCTGGAGGGCCTTTTCGTTATTGGTCGAGCCGACGAAGAGGTTCCGTTCGTAATATCCACGGAGCGACCACCGGCCGGCGTTGAGTACGGCCTCGACGCCGCGGCCGTACTCCCCGAACTGGGTCAGGTTTGTCAGGGCGAACGACTTGTCGCCGACGTTCACGTTCAGGAGCGGCGAATCGTAGCGGAAGCGGTATTCCTCGCGCTGCATACCGAACAGATTGAAATCGTTCCGTCCCGGCCCGCGGAAGAGCAAATCGACCTTGTGCCGCCCCAGCTCATCGAGCGCCCCGGTCCCGGAGATCTTGAATTGGGCGTACCGGGCGCCTTCGCTCGTGGACAGCGCCACGAAGCCGATCTCGAGGGGAACCTTGTTGTAGTAGTCGACATTGCCGTAGACACGCGGGATGATGTCCTGTTGGGTCAAAGCCTCCGCGGTCAGCGTTCCTTGGCCGGGGACGACGGCCTCGGCTTTGACCCGGACGAGTTGGCCCAGCTTCTTGCGGATGCCGCCGTCCGTCTGGACGGTGACTTCCACGGGGGCGGTTTGACCGGCCTCGACGCGCAGCGTTTTAGCGCCGGGATCGACGCGAAATCCGTTGCTGATGACGTCCAGGTTTACGTCCAAAGGCGCGTTGCCTTGATTGAGGACCAGGAACTTGGATTTGCAGACATCGCCGGCGATGGCGAACGGAGGGATGTCCATCGCCTGAAGGCTGAGGCGGGCTTCCAGAAGAACTTTGACCCCCACCTCGGCCCGATCGGCCAGGGGAGGATTCCCCGAAGTGCTGACCTCATATCCGATCTTATAGGTCCCCGCCAGCGCTTGGACGGGCACGAAAATCGAGACCAATCGGACGGCCTCGGCGCCCGCGGCCAGCTTGAAGGCGGATTCGGCCATCACCAGCTTCCAGCCTTCAGGAAGATCGATTCTTCCCGTGAACTCGCGGGGCTTCGTCGTCCGGTTCGTGACCCGGAAGACGGCGGTAAAAGAGGTCAGGGGCTTGGCTTCGATGATGCCGGGCCGGACGGGCTGGACCGCGACCCCGCGCGACGCGTTCTGAGCGAACGCCGAAGCGAAGCAGAGCAGGATGATCCCTGCCCGGATCGCGAGCGTTCCAACGAGTCGCTTAGAAGCCATGGGTGCCCCTGATCATTCCTTTCATTTTTTGACGGTTTGGCCGGCGCTAGCGATATTCGCGGCAGCGACGGCGGCCGTTTCCGGGCTCTTTTTGACCTTCGCCGGCGCGGCGGCGGGCGGCGCGCTCTGAGTGACGTTCAATTTATACTGGGCGCCGAAAACGGAAGCGTCCTTGTTGTCGAAGACGATGAGCGCGTTATAAACGCCCTTCTTGAGCGAACTGGCGTCGAACCTGTACCGGACAGACGTGCCGGGGAAGATCCTCCACCGTTCGCCCTCGATTTTGCCGGCGGGTTCGCCTTTTTCGTTATAGAGCTCGACATAAGAGAAGGGCCGCAGCCAGCGCTCGCCGTTGTTCTCGATATCGACCTGGAGCGTCTTCTGTTTCTTGTCCTGAAGCAGCTCGGTTTTAAGGAACTTTAGGCTGCGCGCGCCCGTTTCGCCGAAGTGCGTCACGATCTGGACGCCATAGCGCATGACCTGGCTGACGCCGAAGTTGATCTCTTTCTTATCAGCGTCTCTCTTGACCCGCTGGGCGGGCGGGATGACCTCGAACATGATGATGCTCCAATATGTCCCGACCAGGCTCGTGCCGGCGGGGACCTTGCAGGAGTATCTCACGTCCATGGTGGCTTGCCCGGGGATGGTCACCTGCTTAGGGCCGACCGTGATCCAGGCCGCGTTGGACCGGCCGATCTTGCCGGGGGCATCATAATAGGTTTTGCCGTCGGCCGTGAACGAATAATCGGTCTGGTAGATCTTGACGGTCTCTTCCTTAGGGCCGTTGTTCTTTAGGGTGATAAAACTCTCGAACATCTCGCCCGGCTTGCAGATCTTTTCCTGGGTCAGACCGTTGACGATGCCGACTTGGGCCCGCATGATCAGCGGGCTCAAGGCCAAGGCAAGAATGACGCCGAGGACGATCTTCATCGTGTTGCTCTCATTTTTCTTACGCATGTTCTTCCTCCTAATCCGTCTGAGTGACCGTGTAACGGATGGTCGTCGAATAAGACGCGGCCGGAACGGCGGTTGACACACCGGTGAGCTGGAATTGAAGCGTAAAGCCGTCTCGATTTGCATAGCCGGTCATGAACGTCTGGGTCGTCGTCGTGACCTCGAGAAAGGTCGTTCCGCCGGAGTACGTTCCAGTTCCGGAAGTCCCGTTGTTGGTCCGCTTGACCCAGAGATGGAGATTCGCGTGCCAGGTTGTGTCCACACGCAATACATCGATCCGCCAAGAATGGCTGCCCGCCCCGGAAACGCCCAAGGTCGCCTGGTCAGTAGCGCTCGTGTAAGTCGAGGTCAGGTCAGTTCCGGCTCCCCCGGTGAGATTAGCCTGTCCGATCGAAAGCGACCAGCTTCCCGTCACGGTGATCGAGACGGTCGCTTCGGCGATCGCGATCAGGACGAGCGTCGCCAGCAGGATGAGCCCGGCCGTTTTCCCTGCCTTTTCCATTTTCGTTCTCACGGTATTCATGGTCTTCCAGCTTGTATCTCAATACGAGAATAAATCCGCTCCGCTTCGAGGTAAATCGCCGCCGCGGATGAAATCAGGGGGTGAAATTGACTCCTCCCGGGGACTCAAAAAAGGGAGGGGATTCTCCCCCTTGAGGGTGAGTCTGGAGGGTGAGAATAAAATGAAAGATTAAAAGGAAGAATTTTTAGGAATCGGTCAGGGTCAAGGTGATCGTGGCCGACTTGCTTTCGTTGGCCACTAATGACGTCATGGTAATGATATTCAAAGCGTATGCAAATCGAGCGCCGCTCGTCGCGCCCGTTCCGGTGGCGCAGCCCCCGATGCTCGTGACTAGGTTCTGGGCTGTGGTCGAAACGAGGATCTGTCCGGCGCTCGTGCCCTGGCCGCTTCCGGGGGTGGCCGTGAGTCGCAACTCGCAGCCGGTGGGCGCGCTGTTCCCGGTCGCCCAGGCGGCCGTGATTCTCCGCGTGACGCCGGAAGCGACGGCGGAAGAGTATTGGGCGTAGGTGCTGGTGCTGGTCGCATTAGAAGGCACACCGCCAGGCGTGGCCGGATTGGCGATCGTCAGATTAACGGAGCTTGAGGTCACGGCGACAAGGCAGAAGGAGGCTATGGTAACTGAAACGGCCGTAGTGGCCGTCGTTGCGCTCCGGATCTGGCCGGTCAGGAGGAAAGCGCACAGGGCGCCGATAAGAACGGCCTTGAGGGTCCACGAACGCGGTGAATATGTCATTTTAGCGTCCATTTTCGTGTCTCAGCCCGCCTCTCCTCTGCTTCTAAGAGAGATCAGCGGCCAGAGAAGGGAATGTCCCCTTCCCTCGCCGTTCTCTCTTCATCAGGCGGCGTCGGTAAGGGTTAGGGTGACCGTCGCCGACTTGCTTTCGCTCGCGACCAGGGCCGTCGCGTCGCTGACATCCAGCGCGTAGGACAACTGGGCGCCGTAGGTGCCGCCGGTCCCGGTGGCGCAGCTCCGGATGGTCGTGACGACGTCCTGGGCCGTCGAGGTCATGGTGATCTGTCCCGCGCCGGTGCCTTGGTTGCCTCCGGCCGGCGTGGCCGTCAGCTTCAAGGCGCATCCGGCCGGCGCCGCGTCTCCGGTTGCCCACTTCGCGGTGATCTTCCTGGTCGTTCCCGCCGCGACCGTCGAGGTGTATTGGGCGTAGGTCGTGGTGCTCGAGCCGCTCACCGGCGTCTGACCGCCGGTCGTCGGAGCGGACACGGTCAGCGTCGACGGGTTGCCCGTCACGGACACCACGCAGATCGCGCCGACCTGCATCGTCACCGTTTGGGTCGCCGTCGAGACAGCGAACGTCAGCCCGACGACACCGAGGCCGAAAACCACTCCTATTAGGATGGCTTTCAAGTGTTTCATGTCATATCTCCTTTTTCGATCCCATTTTCATTTCAGTCTCAGGGCAACGGGAGAGAACTCGTTCCCGCCGTCCCGATGCGTCAAGCGGCATCTGTCAGGGTCAGAGTGACCGTGGCGGACTTGCTCTCGCTCGCGACCAGAGACGTCACGGTGTCCACGGACAATGCATACGTCAACTGGGCGCCGTTCGAGGCGCTCGTGCCCGTCGCGCAGCTCCGGATCGTCGTGACGACGTCCTGGGCCGTCGCGGACATGGTGATCTGCCCCGTGCTCGTGCCCTGGTTGGTTCCGCCGGAGGGCGTAGCCGTCAGCTTCAGCGAGCAGCCGGCCGGCGCCGCGTCCGAACCACCCCACGCCGCCGTGATCTTCCGCGTCTGGCTGGCGCCGACGGTCGAGGTGTACTGGGCGTACGTTGTGTTGGACGAAGGGTTGGACGGCGTCTGGCCGCCGGTCGCTGGGGCAGAGATGGTCAGAGTCGACGGGCTGCCCGTGACGGCCAGAACGCAGATCGCGTTGACCTGCATCGTCACCGTCTGGGTGGCCGTCGAGACCCCGAACACGAATCCCGCGATACCGAGCGCGCTTACGACTCCTACCGTGAGTGCTTTAAGCGTTTTCATGATTAACCTCCATCATGCCATTCAGAGATTTTCTCTGAACGCGACGTGAATATAAATCCGGACATCGGTACTGTAAATCGCCCCAGGAGGTGAATTTGCGGGGTGAAATCGCCCCCTCGCCATTGACGCGAAATGAAAACACATCCTCACTTCAAGGGGTGAGGAGCCGGGGGGAGATTACGCTTCCGGAACGGCGGGCGGGCTGTCGATGAATTTGCCTTCCCAGCGGGCGATGACCGCCGAGGCCAGACAGTTGCCGACGACGTTGATCGTGGTCCGGACCATGTCCATCAGGCTGTCGATGCCGAGAAGCGCCCCGATCACGAGCGGCACTTTATCGGGCGGAAGGAAGGACGCCAGCGTCGCCGTCAGGATGACGAGCGCCGACCGCGGCACGCCGGCGACACCCTTGCTCGTCAACATCAAGGTGAAGACCATAATGAGCTGCTGGCCGAACGTCAGGGGAATCCCGAGAGCCTGGGCGGCGAACACCGAAGCCAGGGTCAGATAGAGCGATGTGCCGTCCAAATTGAAGCTGTACCCCGTCGGGATGATGAACGCCACGATCTCGCGCGGGACGCCGAAGGTCTCCATGGCCTGCATGGCCTTGGGCAGGGCGGCTTCCGAACTCGTCGTCGAAAAGGCGATCGTGGCCGGCTCTTTGATCGCCCGGAGGAACTTCCTGACCGGCACTTTAAAAAGGAATGCGATCGGCATGAGAATGCCGAAGATGAAAACGAGGGCGCAGGCGTAGAAGGTCAGGATCAGGAACCCGAGATTCAACAGCACCCGGAAGCGATCCGCCGAATGCAGGCTGCCCGTGATGAACGTGACCGCCGGAACATGGAACGGAACAAAAACGGGGACGACCGCTTCCTGGGGCCGGCCCAGGATGACGGCGATGGCCGCGCCGACGCCGATCGGCGCGTATTTCATGACGATTCCCGTGAACTTGAACATCGTCTCGGACAGGGAGTCGCAGAAATCGAGGATAATCTTTTTCTTGGAATGAGCCAGGCTCAGGGCGAAGGCGAAGATGATGCTGAAGACGACGACCTGCAAGATCTCTCCTTCGGCCGCGGCCTGGAAGAAGCTCTGGGGAAAGATATGCGTCAGGATCTCGGCGAACGCCTTCGGCTTGGCCGCGATCACATCGACGCTGCCGCCCGAGAGCTGGACGCCGACGCCGGGCTTGAGGACGTTGACGAAAAGGAGACCGAGGAAGAGGGCCACGGTCGTGACGATCTCGAAATAGACGAGCGCCTTGACGCCCATCCGGCCGACGGCCTTCAGGTCGCTGTGGCCGGCGATGCCGACGACCAAGGTGGCGAAGATCAGCGGGGCGATGATGGATTTGATCAGACGGAGAAAGATGTCGCTCAGCGGCTGGAGCTTGCTGCCGAAGTCGGGAAACAGCGCGCCGACGAGAAGGCCGATCCCCATGCCGATGAAGATGTAAAGGGTCAGACGGTTTTTCTTCTTGGCGGCCATGTTGGCCTAAAATATCAGAACGCGGTCGGCCAAGTCAAATGACGACATGCCGTCTAAAATAAATGTCAGTCTTTATTTCGCGACCGAGGTGTCTTTGGCCTCTTCCGTCCCTTTCATTTTTTCCATGATGCTGTGTTTCCGCCCGTAAAAAATATAGATTATCAACCCGATGAACAGCCAGCCGAAGAGGCGCAGCCAGTTTGCCGGAGGCAGCGAGAACATCAGCAACAGGCATAAAACGACACCCAAAATGGGTATCAGCGGGAATAAAGGCACACGAAACGGCCTTTCGGCCTCCGGATGCGTTTTGCGCATGATCAAGACAGCGCTGCAGACGATGACGAAGGCGAGCAAGGTCCCGATGTTGACCAGCTCGGCCAACAACTCGAGCGGCAGCGCGGCGGACAACAGCGCGACAGAAAATCCCACCAGGATCGTCGATTTCCAAGGGGTGCGGAACTTCTCGTGCACGGCGCCGAAGAACTTCGGAGGAAGAAGGCCGTCGCGGGCGATGGCCAGCAAAACGCGGGGCAAGCTCAGCATCATGACCACGAGCACAGAAGTGATCCCGGCCAAAGCTCCGAGCGAGACCAGCAACTGGGCCCAGCCGAGGCCGACCTGCTTAAAGGCCTGGGAGACGGGCGCGTTAATGTCGATCTGGTTGTAAGGGACCATGCCCGTCAGGACCGCGGAGACCAGAATATAAAGGACCGTACAGATGAGGAGCGAGCTGATGATGGCGATCGGAACGTCCTTATGCGGCCTTTTGGCCTCTTCGGCATGCGTCGAGATCGAGTCGAATCCGATGTAGGCGAAGAAGCTGATCGCCGCGCCGGCCAACATGCCGACCGGAGCCCCTCCCATGGATTTTCCGAACAAGGTCTTGCCGAAAAAACTCACCCCCGCCATTCCAAACGGAGCGAAGGGCGTCCAGTTCTTGGGGTTGACGTAGAAGGCCCCGACCACGATGACGAAGACCACGATGATCAGCTTGAGGATGACCATCGAGGCGTTGAACGTCGCGGTTTGGCGGATCCCTCTGACGAGAATAATCGTCACCAGGGCCGTGATGACGATCGCCGGCAAGTCGATCCAGCTTCCGCTGGTGCTGACCTTGCCGGTGGCCATATCGAGCTTAAACGGCGCCCAGCCGATGACCTTGGGAATATAGAGCTTAAACGTGCTTATGAAATCCTGAAAATAATGCGACCAGCCATGGGCGACGGTGGCCGAGGCGACGGAGTATTCCAAGACCAAGTCCCAGCCGATGATCCAGGCGAACAGCTCGCCCAGCGTGGCGTAGGCGTAGGTGTAAGCGGATCCGGCCACGGGGACCATGGAAGCGAACTCGGCGTAGCAGAACGCCGCGAAAAGACAGGTGATGCCGGCCACGACGAATGACAACATCAGCGCCGGGCCGGCCTTATCGTGGGCCGCAACGCCGGTCAGAACAAAAATGCCGGTGCCGATGATGGCGCCGACGCCGAGGCTCGTGAGCGTCACGGGTCCCAGGATCCGGCGGAGCCTGTTCTCGCCATGGAGCTCTTCGAGGAGCACGTGGAGGGGTTTTCTTCGGAAAAGCTTATGGGCCATGTGTACCTCTTTCTTTAGGGTCTTAGCATATAAGCATTCATCGAATGAATCTATAAGAATGGCATAATACAAAATAAGAAGAAACAAAGTCAAACGAAACATCTGCGGGGGCGTCCCTTTGTTATCACCCCGCCGCCGTATCGATTGACCTCTCTCCCCACCTTTGATAAAGTATTTTTTCCGGTTCCGATCCAAGGAGGTCTCGCATGCGAAAAAGATGGGTCGTCTTCGCGACGGTCATCCTCGTCTGCGCCGTCGCCCTTTCCGCGGCGTTCCGCAAAGAGGACGTTAAGGTCCATAAGCTCGGCAACGGGCTGAAAATCCTTTTGCTCGAGGACCACGCCATACCGAACGTGGCCCTCTACACATTCTTCCATGTCGGCTCCCGGAACGAACGGACTGGCGTCACCGGCGTGTCCCATTTCATCGAGCACATGATGTTCAACGGCACGCAAAAATTCGGGCCGGGCGAGTTCGATCGGAAAATGGAATTTTCCGGCGGCGCCAACAACGCTTTCACCGGCGACGACATGACGGGCTATACCGACTGGTTCCCGGCGAAAGCGCTCGAATCCACCATCGAGATGGAGGCCGACAGGATGCAGGGCCTAATCTTCGATCCGAAGGTCCTTGAATCCGAGCGCGGGGTCGTCGCCTCCGAGCGGCGGATGAGCGTCGACAACAACAACGACAGCCTCCTCTCCGAAAGCGTCCGGGCCACGGCCATCATGGCCCATCCCTATCACTGGGACGTCATCGGCTGGATGAGCGACATCCAGAGCTGGAAGCGCGACGACATCATGAATTATTACAGGACGTATTATTCGCCCAACAACGCCGTGCTCATCGTCGTCGGCGATTTCGAGAGCGGCAAAGCCCTGGACTTGATCAAGAAATATTACAGCGGCATCCAGGCCGGACCACCGCCGCCCGCCGTGACGACGGTCGAGCCGCCGCAAATGGGCCCGAAGAGCGTCCTGATCCGCAAGGAAGCGCAGGCGCCGTCCTTTGAGATGGTCTTCCACGCGCCGGACTGCGCCTCGCCGGATTACTGTCCGCTGGCCATCCTGGAGACGGCGCTCCTCAGCGGCCAGAGCAGCCGGCTCTACAGGCGCCTCGTCCGCGAAGAGCAGCTGGCCATCAGCGTCTCCGGCGGTATCGACGAGACGATCGATCCCCTGCTCTTCACCATTTCGGTCAAGCCGCGCCCCGGAGCGGACCTCGACAAGCTCGAAGCCGTCATCGAGGAGGAATTGGCCAAGATCAAGAACGAAGGCATCACGGACCAGGAATATCAAAAGGCGCTGAACATCGTCCGCGTCCAATTCTATCAGGGCCTGCAGACCATCTCCGGCAAGGCCGGCCAGATGGGCTCGGCCGAGATCTTCTACGGCAGCTACGAAAAGCTCTTCACCCGGATGGACGATTTCGTCAAGGTCAAACGCGATCAGGTCAAGGAAGCGGCCATAAAATATTTCACGGACAACAACAAGACGGTCGGGAAGCTCGTCCCGGCGGGAGGTGCGAAATGAAGACGAAAGCGAAGATCGCCTTATTCACGCTGATCCTGATCGCGGCCTCGCTCGCGGCCCAAGGCGCCTACCTCGCCTCTCCCGAAAAGATCCTCCTCAAAAACGGCATCACGGTCTATTATCTGAAGAGCGCCGATCTCCCGATCGTGAGCTTCCGGATGTGGATCAAGGGAGCGGGTTACGTCTTCGAACCGGCCGATCTCGAGGGCGTGGCGTCGCTCGCGGCCACCCTCATGCTCAAAGGCACGGCCAAGATGGACGCGAACGCCATCGCCGAAGCCTTGGATTTCATGGGCGCCCGGTTCGGCGTCGCCGCGGGAGACGAATACGTCAACGTCAGCGCGGAGAGCCTGAGCGAGCATTTTCCCAAGGTCATGGAAATCGCCGCGGACTGTCTGGCGAACCCGGCCTTCAAGGACGACGAATTCGCCAAGGAGCGCAAAACGCGGATCGACAGCCTCAAAGCGGTCAAGGACAATCCCGGCGCGGCCGTCCGGGCCTATTTTCAAAAGGCCTATTTCGGCGCCCATCCCATGGGACACCTCGCCTCCGGCACCGAGACCTCGCTCAACAAGATCACCCCGGCCGACCTCAAAAATTATTACCAAAAATATTTCCGTCCCGAGAGAGGCGTTGCCGCGGTCGTCGGCGACATCGACAAGACGAAGCTCGTCGACCTGTTGAACGCGACGATCGGCTCCTGGAAAAGCGCGGGCCCGGCCGCTCCGGCGTCGACGATCCCGGCCCTTCCCAAGCCGAAAGGAAAAAAACTGATCCTCATCGACAAGCCCGACGCCACCCAGGCCTACTGGATTCTCGGCGCTCCGGGATACGCGATCGGCGACAAGCTCACGCCGCAGGCGACGGTGATGAACACGCTCTTCGGCGGGAGGTTCACTTCGTGGCTGAGCACCGAGCTCCGCATCAAGCGCGGCCTGACCTACGGCGCGAGCAGCAATTTGCAGTCCTGGACGCCCGGAGGGATTTTCAGCGCCGGCTCCTTCACGCGCAACGAAAAAATCGGCGAAATGCTCCAGATCACCTTCGATCTCCTGAAAAAAGTCCGCGCGGAAGGGTTCGCGGCCGAGGAAATCGAAAGCTCGCGGAATTATATCCTGGGCCAGTTCCCGCCGACGCTCGAATCCAACGCCAGCAAGGCCACGGCTTATGTCAGGCTGGCGTTCTTCAACCTCGGGTTCGATTATTATGACAAGTACCTGGCGAATATATCCGGGGTGAACGGCGCGCAGGCGAAAGACGCGGCCGTGAAGCTCGTCCCCGAGGCCGATTTCGTCCTGGTCGTCGTCGGCAAGGCGGCGGAGATCAAGGCCCAGCTCGACAAGTTCGGGACCTGGACCGTCAAGAAGATCACGGATCCGGATTTTTAGGAGAAAATAAATGAAAAAACGTTTGTCACTGATTTCGTTTTTATTGGTCGCCGCGCTGCTGGCCGGCGCGTCCGTGTTCGGCGGAGGGCCGAGGGCGCAGCAGGAATGCGCGACGTGCGGCATCGCCGACGCGGCCCTCGAAGCCTGCACGGTCATCATGGTCGGCAAGGACGCTTCGATCGACGGCTCGGTCATGTCGACGCACACCTGCGATTGCGGCTCGTGCGACTGGACGTTCCGCCGCATCCCGGCCCGCGACCACAAGCCCGGCGACGTGCGCAAGATCTACCATATCGGCCAATTCGAATCCCCCTCGCCCGACCTCGGCCTGAAATGGGACCGCGTCCCCTTGGATGGCTACGCCGGCCTGGACCTGCCCGAACCCGCCCATACCTACGGTTACATTCACGGCGCCTTCGGCTACATGAACGACGTGCAGGTGTCGATCGGCGAATCGACGCTCGGCTGCCAGAAAAAGATGGAGAACCAGACGCCCACGCCCAAATTCGACATCACCATGCTGACTCTTCTGGCCATGGAGCGGGCCTCCACCGCCCGCGAAGCGATCAAGCTCATGGGCGAAGTGTCCGAGAAATACGGCTACGGTTTCACCGACTCCGGCGAAATGCTGGCCGTATCCGACCCGAGGGAAATCTGGGTCTTCGAGATCATGCCCGCCGGCCCGCTGTGGACGCCCCAAAGCGGCAAGCCCGGCTGCGTCTGGGCCGCCCAGCGTGTGCCCGACGACCACGTCTCGGTCTGCCCCAACGAATCGCGCATCGGCGAGATCGATTTGGCCAATAAAGACTTTTTCATGGCTTCGCCCAACGTCGTCTCCTTCGCGGTCGAGCAGAAGCTCTACGATCCCAAGAGCGGCAAGCCCTTCAACTTCAAGCGGGCCTACTCGCCCAACGAAGTCAGCGCCCAAAGCTCCAACGGCAACCGCGTCCGCCTGTGGCGGTTCTTCAACCTGGTCGCCCCCTCGCTCAATCTCGGCCCCGAAACGCCGAATATGGACCTTCCCTTCTCCGTCAAGCCGGACAAGAAATTCTCGGTGTACGACATTATGCAGATGACCCGCGACAAATGCGAGGGGACGATCTTCGCCCCCGCGCGCGGCCTGCAGGGCGGCGCGTTTTCCAACCCGAACTTCCTGCCCTACGGCTTCAAGGTGGACGGCAAGACCTACAACACCTCGCGCATCATCAGCGTCAACCGGGCCGAATACGTCACGGTCACCCAGGCCAGAAGCTGGCTGCCGAATCCCGTCGGCGGGATCATCTGGCTGGCTTTCGGCGCGCAGGACACGTCGTGCTTCATGCCCCTCTATGCCGGCATCGCCGAGATTCCGCGGTCGTTCCAGATCGGCGACCACTGGGAATTCAACAGGGAGTCCGCGCGCTGGGCGTTCGATTATGTCGATTTTCACACCCAGGTCCTCTATTCGCTCGCCATCCAGGACGTGCGCGAAGCCCAAAAGAAATGGGAGAAAAGCGCGGTGGACCGGACGCCGCTGATCGATAAAAACGCCCTCGAACTCCACCAGAAAGATCCGGCGGCGGCCGCCAACTATCTCACGGATTATTGCCTGGGCAACGCCAGCGCCGTAGTCAACGCCTGGTGGGACCTGGGCAATCAGCTCCTGGTGAAATTCAACCACCTCTGGATTTATGACGGCAAGACCCGGAAGCGCAACCCTCTGCCGTTCCCGGATTGGTATCTCAGGGCGCTCGTGGAATACAACAAGCTCAAACCGCAGGAAGAAAAGAAATAAGGCGGAAGTGGCGGCCGTTCACAAGGGTTGGCGGAAGCCATAACTACGCTCAGATAAAACTGCTCCTCGAGGGCCGAAGAGGAGCGATTTAAAGGATTCATGGACGAGACCATAAACCGCGCGGGGCTCTTCGCCTGGATGAGGGGAGCCCCTCCGGCATCGCGGCGGGCGCTCATCGCGGCATCGCTCGGCTGGATGCTCGACGCCTTCGACATCATGCTCTACACCATGGTCGTAGGCTACATGATGAACGACCTGGGGATGAAAGAAGGGACGGCGGGATTCATGCTCTCGCTGACGCTCTTCGCCGCGGCGGCCGGCGGGGTCGTTTTCGGCGTGCTGGCCGACAAGCGGGGCCGGACGTGGGCCCTGCGGGCCAGCGTTCTGATCTATTCCATATTCACGGCCGCCTGCGGTTTTGCCCAATCCGTGCCGATGCTCGCCGTTTTCCGCATTTTTCTGGGATTGGGGATGGGCGGCGAATGGGCCAGCGGCGCGGCGCTCGTTTCCGAGACCTGGCCCGACGAGCACCGAGGCAAGGCCCTGGGCTTTGTCCAGAGCTTCTGGGCCATCGGCTTCGCGGCCGCAGCGCTCGTCAAGGCCGTCGTCCTTCCCCTCTGGGGCTGGCGGGCGGTCTTTTTCATCGGAGCGCTTCCGGCCCTGCTGATCTTCTGGGTCCAGAGGAAAGTTGAGGAGCCCGCGGTCTGGCTAGCGCAAAAGGCCCACAAGGCCGTCGCGCAAAGAACGAGGATCGGCGCCGTTATCCGGGGCCGACTGCTGAGGATCACCATCGCCGTGACGTTGATGAACGGCTTTCTCATGTTCGGCTGGTGGGGACTCAATACCTGGATTCCCGGGTACCTTTCCCTGTCCCAGAGCAAGGGCGGGATCGGGCTGAGCAATTGGCTCGCCTCCTCCCTCATTTTCTTCATGCAGTTCGGGATGTGGCTCGGGTACCTGACCTTCGGCTATTTCAGCGACATCATCGGCCGGAAAAAAACCTATATCATATATTTCGCGGCTGCCGCGGTCTTCATTTTCATCTATGCCCGCCTCAGCGATCCGCTGACTCTGTTTGTCCTCGGCCCGTTCGTCGCCTTCTTCGGAACGGGAGGTTTCTCCGGGTTCGGCGCGTTGACGGCCGAGCTTTATCCCACCCGGATCCGGGCGACTCTCCAAGGCACGACGTATAACGCCGGCCGGATCTTGTCCGCCACCGCGCCTCTGGTCATCGGATCGCTCGCCCAAAAAAAAGGATTCGGGACAGCCTTCCTGCTGGCTTCGGCCGCGTTTCTGGCGGCCGCCGTCACCTGGATCTGGATCCCCGAGACGCGCGGCCGCTCCCTCGAATAAAACAATAGGGAGAAAACAATAGGGAGACACAATACCCATTTCCCTTTTTCGTCGCTCCATTTCCGTTTCCCCTATTTTTCTGTTGATTTTCCACCTTTGTTGGTATAAGGATTATTTATCTTGAAAAAGGAGGAGTTAGGGAAGTGAACCGCAGAAATTTCGTCAAATACGGACTCGGTTCGGCCGCGGCTTTGTCCTTGGCCCGGCCGAATGAGGTTTTTTCGCAGATTCAAACGGGAACGCGCCTTGCCGGAAAAAAATTCAAGCTCAAATACGCCCCGGCCATCGGAGAGTTCAAAGCCCACGCGGGAAACGATCCGCTGGCCCAGATTCAATTCGCGGCCGACGAGGGATTCTCGGCGATGTTCGACAACGGCATCATGAACCGCCCCGTCCCCCAACAGGAAGCCATCGCCGGGGACATCGCCAAGCGCGGCATGACGCTCGGGCCGTTCGTTCTCTACGCCGACTTCGGCAAGGAGAGCTTCGTCACCCGCGATAAGGAGATCCGGGACATGCTCCTCAAGAAGATGGGGGACGGCATCGAGACCATGAAACGGACGAACATCAAGATGGCCCTCGTCGTCCCCGGCCGCTACGATGAAAGCCTGGCCTGGGACTATCAGACGGCCAATGTCGTCGATAATCTCCGGTTCTGCATGGACGCCTGCGCGCCGGCGGGCCTGGTCATCGTCCTGGAGCCGCTCAACCCGAAAAATCATCCGGGCCTCTTTCTGACGAAGATCCCGCAGGCTTATGAGATCTGCAAGGCCGTCCATAGTCCCAGCTGCAAGATCGTGGACGACCTGTATCATCAGCAGATCACGGAGGGCAACCTGATCCCCAACATCGACGCGGCCTGGGACGAAATCGCCGCCTTTCACCTCGGCGACAACCCGGGGCGCAACGAGCCGACCACGGGCGAAATCAATTACCGGAACATCTTCAAGCATCTGCACGAAAAAGGATACCAGGGCGTCCTGTGCATGGAGCACGGCCAAAGCCGGCCCGGAAAAGAGGGCGAGAGGGCCGTCATCGACGCGTACAGGCAATGCGATAATTATTGAAGGAGGGTATGATGAACGAAAAATCTCATCGGAAGAATCATTTTTCACGCCGCGATTTCATCAAAACGACCGTCGGAGCGTCGCTCGCGGCGGCCATCCCCGGCAGCCTCGGTCTTCACGCCGGGGGGACGGATACGATCCGCATCGGGATGATCGGCTGCGGCGGCCGGGGCACGGGCGCGGCCATCGACTGCCTGACCGCGGCGCCGGGCGTCGAGGTCGTGGCCATGGGCGACCTTTTCATGGACCGGATCGAGAGTTCTCTCAAGAAAATCAAAGAGGCCCATCCGGATAAGATCAAGGTGACCCCGGACAAGATGTTCACCGGCTTTGACAATTACCTCAAAGTCTGCGCCTGCCCCGACGTCAACCTGATCGTCACGGCCACGCCTCCGGGCTTCCGGCCGATCCACTTCAAGGCCGCGGTCGAGGCCGGCAAGCACGTGTTCATGGAAAAGCCCGTGGCCGTCGATCCCGCCGGCGTGCGCTCGGTCATCGCCTCCGCGGACCTCGCCGCGAGAAAAGGCCTGGCCGTCGTCTGCGGCACCCAGCGCCGCCACCAGCAGCGCTACCTCGAGCTGATGAAGCGGATCAACGGCGGCGCGATCGGCGAGATCGTCGGCGGCCAATGCTATTGGAACCAGGGCGATCTCTGGGTCGTCAAGAAGACGCCGAAAATGACGGACATGGAATGGCAGTGCCGGAACTGGCTGTATTTCACCTGGCTCTCGGGCGACCATATCGTCGAGCAGCACGTCCATAACATCGACGTCATGAATTGGGCCATGGGCAGCCTCCCCGTCAAGGTCATGGCCATGGGCGGGCGGCAGCAGCGCACGGCCCCGGAATACGGAAACATCTACGATCATTTTGCCGTCGAATTCGAGTATCCGAGCGGCGTGCGCGTTCAAAGCATGTGCCGCCAGATCCCCGGCTGCGCGGAGCGCGTCGAGGAGAAGATCGTCGGGACCAAGGGCTACGCCTTCGGCTACGGCGAGATCCACGGCGAGAATTTCTGGAAATTCGAGGGCGATGAGCAAAATCCCTACGTCCAGGAACATGTTGACCTGATCGCCGGCATCCGGAGCGGAAAACTTCCGAACGAAGCGCGCCGCATCGCGGAAAGCACGATGTGCGCCATCCTCGGCCGGATGAGCGCCTATACGGGCCGAGCGATCAGCTGGGAATGGGCGATGAACAGCTCCAAGCTCGATCTCACGCCGCCGAAGTTCGAGTTCGGTCCCCTTCCGGTCGAGCCCGTGGCCATTCCCGGAAAAACGCCCCTGATCTAAATCTAACGGGATTTATGGAGACACAATACCCGATTCCCTATTAAAAGGGGAAAGCGGGATAGAGGATGGAGTCTCTCTGAGGAAGAAAGGCAGGACAGCATGGCGAAAGCACCCCACCCAATGCGTCGACGGGAATTTCTCAAAACCCTGCCGATCGCCGTCGCCGGCGTGGCCGGCTTCCCGACGATCGTGAAGGCGTCCGTGCTCGGCAGGGACGGCGCCGTCCCGCCGAGCGACAAGATCGTCATGGCCGGCATCGGCTTCGGGATGCAGGGCATCCCCAACATGAAAGCCTTCCTGAATAAGGACGAAGTCCGATGGTCGGCCGTCTGCGACATCGACAAAAATCATCTCAAGGAAGCGCGGGACATCGTCAACCAACACTACGGGAACGAGGACTGCGCGACGGTTCACGACTTCCGCGAGCTCTTTGCCCGTCCCGGCCTCGACGCCGTCTCGATCGCCGTTCCCGACCATTGGCACGCCATCCTGTCCATCGCCGCCGTCCGCGCCGGTCTCGACGTCTACGGTGAAAAACCCTTCACCCACAGCCTCGCCGAAGGCCGCGCTCTCTGCGACGCGATCCGGCGCTACGGCCGCGTCTGGCAAACGGGAAGCTGGCAGCGCTCCGTGGACAATTTCCACCGCGCCTGCGAGCTTGTCCGCAACGGCCGGATCGGGAAGATCCTCAGGGTCGAGGTCGGCCTGCCCGAAGGCCATCACGATTTCGCCCGGACCTTCGGCCAATGGACGATCGAGCCGCCTCCGCGCGAGCTGGATTACGATTTCTGGATCGGTCCGGCGCCCTATATCCCCTATTGCAAAGCCCGCGTCCACATGAACTGGCGCTGGAACATGGATTTCGGCGGCGGCCAGCTCATGGACTGGATCGGCCATCACCTGGACATCGCCCATTGGGGCCTCGGCTACGATTCCACCGGCCCCGTCGAGATCAGCGGCCGCGCCGAATATCCGTCGAGCGGCATCTACAACAGCCCGCTCCGCTATTGGGTCGACGCGAAATACGCCGACGGAACGCCCTTTGTCCTCGCCGGGGGATACGACGAGATCCAGGGCGGCACGAAATGGATCGGCGAATACGGCTGGATCTGGGTCGACCGGGGCGGGTTCGAAACGCAGCCCGCCCATCTCGTCAACGAGATCATCGGGCCCAACGAGATCCGGCTGACGAAAAGCCGGGATCACTACCAGAACTTTCTGGACAGCGTCAAGAGCCGCGCCCTGACCATCGCGCCCAGCGAAACGGCCCACCGCTCGGCGAGCGTCGGCCATCTCGGCGTCATCGCCATCGCCACGGGGAGGACCATCAAGTGGGACCCGGCCGCGGAAACCATCACCGGCGACGAAGAGGCGAACCGGCTTCTCAGCTGCGCCTACCGCAAACCCTGGCAGATTCCCGCTTAGAGGTGCGCTCATGGGAACAACGAAAATAAAAAAAATCGCGATCGTCGCCGCGGCGCTGGCTCTGATCTCCTGTTCCACATCGGCGTTCCAAACCGCGCCGCGGAACGCGAAAGAAGCGGCCGTTCCGAAGCTCGATGACATTCTCAAAAGACTGGCGTCCTATGACGGCGGCCTGCATTCCGACGCTTTTTTCGATCTGCGCGCCTATGTTCAAGGACACAAGGACGTCCCGCAAGAGCGGCTGGCCTGCGAAGAAAAGCTCCTCGCCTTTCTCGCGGCGGACGCGTCGCTCCCCGCCAAAACGGCCGTCTGCCGCCAACTGCGAGTCATCGGCGGCGAAAAATCCGTTTCCGTTCTCGAAAAGATGCTGCCGGCCGCGGACACGACCGACATGGCCCGCTACGCTCTCGAGAAGATTCCCGGCGCCGATGCCGAAGACGCCCTGATCGGCGCGCTGGGAAAAACGAAAGGCGATATCAAAATGGGAATCATCGCCTCGCTCGGCCAGAGAAGAGCCAAAGGCTCGGTCGCCGAACTCGCCAAGCTCATCCGGGGAACGAATCAGGAATTGGCCGGGGCGGCCGCCACGGCGCTGGGGCAAATCGGCGGCATGGACGCGGCCGAAGCGCTTGGCAAAGCTCTCGGCCCGAGCCGGCCCGGACTCAAGGATATCGTCGCCTCGGCCTTGTTCCGCTGCGCCGAGGAATTCACCGCCTTGAAAGATCAACAAGCCTCGTTCCAGATCTATGACCGGATCCTGGTCGAAAAACTTCCGGTCGCCATCCGCCGCGCCGCCTGGCGCGGGAAGATCGCTTCGTCCGGAAGCGAGGGGCGAAAAGGAATTCTCGAAACCCTCGCCGGACCGGACCTGGAGATGCACGCGGCGGCCATCGGCCTGATCAAAAACTTTTTTGGCCCGGCCGATATCGGCCCGATCGTCGCGGCGCTGCCGAAGGTTCCCGAGGCGAGCCAGATCTCCTTGCTCGCCGTCCTCGCCGAGTACCCCAAGGAATCCGTCCTCCCCGTCGTTTCCGAAGCGGCCAAAAACCCCTCGAAAGACATCCGGATGGCCGGCATAAAAGCGCTCGAAAAAGCGGGCGACGCGTCCGTCGTCCCATTTCTGGCTGAAACGGCGGCCGCCGCGCCCCGCGCCGAGCAAGCCGTCGCCCGCAACAGCCTGTGGGGACTCAGAGGAAAGGACGCCGACGAGGCCATCCTGGCGCTGCTCGCCGCTCAGCCGAGCGAAGGCGTCCAAGCCGAGCTGATCCAAAGCGTCGGCGAACGGCGGATCTTCGCCGGAAAAGGCCTGGCCGTCGGGCTCACGGACAGTCCCTCCGCCAAAGTCCGCACTCAAGCGCTCAGGGCCGTCAAAGCCGTCGGGACGCCTTCGGACATTCCCGGTTTGCTGGATCTTCTATTGAAGACCAAGGACGAAGCGGACCGGCTCGCCGTCGAAAACGCGATCACCGGCCTCGCCCAAAAAATCGCCAATCCCGACGGCCGGGCGGGCGCGGTCCAGGCCAAGCTGGAGGGAGAGAAAGACGCCCGAAAGCGCTGCCTACTTTACGGAGTCCTGGGCAAGATCGGCGACGGCAGTTCCCTGGCCCTTCTTCGCGAGGCCCTGCAGGACCCCGACAAAGAGGTCGCCGATGCCGCGGTCCGCGCGCTCACGATCTGGCCGACATCGGCGGCCCGGGATGACGTCTTTGAAATCGCCCTGAGGTCGGCCGACGAGGTCCACCGGGTCCTGGCTTTACGGGCCTTTGTCCGCCTGACCGGACTCGAGAAATACCGCGCTCCTCAAGCGGCCGTCGAAGACCTCCGGAAAGCGCTCGAAATCGCGTCGCGTCCCGAAGAGAAAAAATTGATCCTCAGCAGCCTGCCCGATTTCTCCTGCCCGGACGCGATCAAGCTCGCCGCGACCCTGGTCAACGACAAGGACGTCAAAGCCGAGGCCCGCGTCGCCTTGGACAAGATCAAGGAAAAACTCGTTAAAGATTGAGAAATGGCGGATAATAGGCGGCTCATGGACAAGGAGGTGCGGTCATGATCGAAGGGCAGGAAACCCTCACCGCGACCGCCCGCCTGAAATACGGCATGATCGGCGGCGGAAAAGGCGCCTTCATCGGCGACGTCCACCGCAAAGCCATCGCCATGGACGGCAAGGCCGAACTCGTCGCCGGATGCTTCTCGCAATCCTACCAAAACACCCTCGAAACCGGCAAGAGCTGGGGTCTGGACAAGAAGAGGCTGTATAAAACCTTCGCGGACATGATCAGAACCGAGGCCGGAGACAAGGACCGGCCCGATTTTATCCTCATCGTCACGCCGAACCAGACTCATTTCCCCATCGCCAAGCTCGCCCTCGAGAACGGATTCCACGTCGTCTGCGACAAGCCGCTGACGACGAGCAGCCGCGACGCCGAAGAGTTGGAAAAGCTGGCCGCGGAAAAAGGCCTCCTTTTTTGCGTCACCTACGCCTATCGCGGATATCCTATCGTCCACCATATGCGCGAAATGATCGCCAACGGCGAACTGGGCGACATCCGCTTCGTCGCGGCCGAATATCCCCAGGATTGGCTGGCCACGCCGCTCGAAAAGACCGGCCAGAAACAAGCCGCCTGGAGGACCGATCCGAAGCGGGCGGGCCTATCCAACTGCGTCGGCGACATCGGCAGCCATATCGAAAATATGGTCTCGTACCTGACCGGGCTCGAGATGGAATCGCTGTGCGCCCGTCTCGACATCTTCGGCAAGGGGCGCACGCTCGACGACAACGCCTCGATCATGGTCAATTTCAAAGGCGGGGCGAAAGGACTGTTCTGGAGCTCGCAGATCGCGGTCGGCTACGACAACGGCTTCCGCGTCCGGATTTTCGGGACCAAGGCCTCGCTCGAATGGGCCCAGGAAGAGTGCAATTACTGCCGGGTCGGCGCCATCGGCCGGCCGACGGCCCGCTTGTCGCGCGGCCGGGACCCGTTTTATCCCCGCGCCCAGGCCTTGTCGCGTCTCCCATCCGGACATCCCGAAGGCTATTTCGAAGCGTTCGCCAACATCTATTCCCGTTTCCTCACGGCGCTGGGCAAGAAATCGGCGGGCCGGAAACCGACGAAGGATGATCTGGATTTTCCCGACATCCGAGACGGCATCCGCGGCGTGCGATTCATCGAAACGTGCGTCGCGAGCTCGAAAAAGGGCGCCGTCTGGGCCCCCTTCTAAGGAGCGATCGATATGAGCAAACCCGTCACGCTTTTCACCGGCCAATGGGCGGATCTCCCGTTCGAGGACATCTGCAAAAAAGCGGGCGGCTGGGGATACGATGGGCTGGAGATCGCCTGCTGGGGCGATCATATGGACGTCCGCAAAGCCGCGGCCGAGCCCGCCTATGTCGCCAAGAAAAAGCAGATCCTGAAGAAATACGGGCTCCGCTGTTGGGCGCTCGGCGCGCATCTCGCCGGACAGTGCGTCGGCGACGCGCACGATGAGCGCCTCGACGGATTCGCCCCGGCCGAAGTCAAGGGAAAGCCGGACGACCTCCGGGCCTGGGCCATCGAAGAAATGAAGATGACGGCGCGGGCGGCCAAGGCCATGGGGTGCGGCGTCGTCAACGGGTTCATGGGCTCGCCCATCTGGAGGTACATCTATTCCTTTCCGGCAACCACGGAGCAAATGATCGAGGACGGGTTCAACAAAATCAAAAAGCTCTGGACGCCGATCCTGGACGAATTCGACAAATGCGGAGTGAAATTCGCCCTCGAAGTCCATCCGACCGAGATCGCCTTCGACTTTTACACCGCCCGGCGGCTCCTCGAGAAATTCAAACGGCGGCCAGCGCTCGGCTTCAACTTCGACCCGAGCCACCTCGTCTGGCAGGGGGTCGAGCCGCCCCTCTTCATCCGCGAATTCGCCGACCGCATCTACCACGTCCACATGAAGGACGCGGCCGTGACGCTCGACGGCAAGGCCGGGATCCTCGGCTCGCACCTCCCCTTCGGCGATCCGCGGCGGGGCTGGAATTTCCGCTCGCCCGGACACGGCGACGTCGATTTTGAGGAGATCATCCGGGAGTTGAACGGCATCGGCTACGCGGGGCCTCTCTCCGTCGAATGGGAGGACAACGGCATGGACCGCGAGTTCGGGGCGCAAGAAGCGCTCGAGTTCGTCCGCTCGATCAATTTTTCCCCGTCCGCCGTCGCCTTCGATAAGGATATGAAAAAATAAGATGAAGGGGAACATGAAAAAGAAAAATAGCGGCGACAAAATCCCCTGGACCCGCCGGGATTTCATCAAGTCTTCGGCGACGGCCGGACTGGGCCTGGCCATCGCCCGGGGAGCCCTGGCTCAAACGCCGCAGAATCCCGCGCCAGGCGCTTCGCCCCCCGTCAAAAAGACCGCCGACGAGCTGCGCATCGTCCTCATCGGCGCCGGCGAGCAGGGCCGCGTTCTCCTCGAATCCTGTCTGCGCATCCCCGGCGTCAGAATCGTGGCCGTCTGCGACATCTGGCCGTACAGCCTGCAATATGCCACCGGCTATGTTCGCAAATACGGACACAACCCCGCGGCTTACGAAGATTACCGGGACATGCTGGGCAAGGAAAAAGGCGTGAACGCGGCGCTCGTCGCCACTCCCGACTGGATGCATGCCGAGCACGCCAACGCCTGCCTGGAAGCCGGCCTGCCCGTCTATTGCGAAAAGGAAATGTCCAACTCGCTCGAGAAAGCGCGGACCATGGTCGAAACGGCGCGGCGCACCGGGAAGCTCCTCCAGATCGGCCACCAGCGCCGCAGCAATCCCCGCTATATCCACGCCATCGACAAGCTCATGAAAGAAAAAAGACTCCTCGGCCGGGTGAACCTGGCCTACGCCCAGTGGAACCGCTCCAAGGCCGATATGCTCGGCTGGCCGAAAAATTACCCGATCCCGCAGGACAAGCTCCAAAAATACGGCTACGACTCCATGGTCGATTTCCGGAACTGGCGCTGGTTCAAGAAATTCGGCGGCGGCCCCATTGTCGACCTCGGCTCGCACCAGATCGACCTCTTCAGCTGGGTGTTCGGCGCGGACCCGAGCACGGTCGTCGCGAGCGGCGGCATCGATTACTACAAGAACCGGGAATGGTACGACAACGTCATGGCCATCTATGAATTCGAGACCCCGGAAGGGACGGCGCGAGCATTCTATCAAGTGCAGACAACGACCAAGCAGGGCGGTTTTTACGAAGTCTTCATGGGCGACGACGGGGCGCTCCAAATCTCGGAAGTGCCGCAGCGCGGCAACTGGGCCATGCGCGAAGCCCACGCGCCCGAATGGGACTCCTTGGTCAAAGAGGGGCTCCTCCTGTCCGAGGCCCCAGTCATCCAGAAAATCGACACGCGGAACGTTTTCGTGGACGTCCGCGTCACGGCCGAAGCCGGCCGCTGGCCGATCCCCGTCGATCTGGCCAAGCCGGCCCACCAGCCGCACCTCGAGAATTTTTTCAATGCCGTCCGGCTCGGCACGCCCCTGAACTGCCCGGCCGAGGCGGCCTATAAAAGCGCGGTTGCGGTCCTGAAAGTCAACGAAGCGGTCGGCTCGCGCGGTCTCCTCCGATTCCGGCCGGAGCAATTCAAGGCATGAAGAGAGGGGTCCTCACGGTCGCCGCGATATGCCTATTGGCGCCCTGGTCATGGGCTTCGGCGACGAAACCTCAAAAGTGGAACGGAAGCCAAACGAGCCCCGTCCATCAAATCCCGCTCAAGGACGAATTCGATCAGCCCATCATCCCGACCGAGAAAAATCCCCTGCCTTTCTCCTCTAAATATACCTGCGCTCCTTGTCACGATTACTCCCTCATCCGCAAGGGCCGGCACTTCGACGCGACGGCGGCGCCGGGCGCCGGGCGGCCGGGAGAGCCGTGGATCTGGGTGGATGAACGGACCGGCACGCTGCTGCCTCTCTCATACCATTCCTGGAAAGGCTCGCGGAATCCGAAAGATTTTGGGCTTTCCCCTTGGGATTTCACCCTTCTCTTCGGCCGGCATATGAACGGCGGCGGAATTTCGGAGCCCGACGGGCCGGCCGCGACATCCGAATCGCGGTGGAACGTTTCCGGCAAAATCGAGATCAATTGCCTGGGCTGCCACAACGCGTCCCGGGTCCAGAATCACAGCGAATGGGCCAAGCAGATCCTCCGTCAGAATTTCCGCTGGGCCGCGACCGCGGCGGCCGGATTGGGCGAGGTCGGCGGCATGGCTTCGCGCCTCGGGCCGACCTGGGACGTCTTCGACGGGCCCAACCCGGATGATTCGGAATGGGCCGTGGCGCCGTCCGTGAAATACAACAAGAACCTCTTCGATACCAAACACCGCGCATTCCTCGATCTCGCCTACAAGCCCGACGACGGCCGCTGCCTCGCCTGTCACGCGACGGCGCCGGCGGGCGTCAAGAAGTTCAATTTCGACGAAGACGTCCATACGGCGGCGGGAATCGCCTGCGTGAGCTGCCACCGCCACGACGTCAGCCACGACATGATCCGCGGCTACGAAGGCGAAGCCGCCGACAATCCGGCGCTCGCGGCCGAGGATTTCACGTGCCGGGCCTGTCACCTCGGCGGCGCGTCGAGCCGGAGCGAAAAGATCCTTCCCGGACGGATGGGCGCGCCATATCCCAAGCACAACGGCCTTCCCGCCGTCCACTTCGAGCGGCTGGCCTGCACGGTCTGTCATTCCGGGCCGCTTCCGGCGAATGAGCCGACCCCCGTCCGAACGGCGCGGGCCAACCGGCTGGGCATATTCGGCATCGCGAATTGGACCACCGAATTGCCGGTCATCCAGGAACCGATTTATATCCGGGATAAAAACGGCAAGCTGACCCCGCACCGGCTGATGTGGCCGGCCTTCTGGGCCGAAGTGAGAGGGAAAGAGATCACGCCGCTCAAACCCGACCAGGTCCTGGCCGCGGCGGGCGATCTTTTGTTCCCGGAAAAATCCGCGACGCGCATTCTCACGGCGCTCTTCGATGTCGTCGGGCCGGGAGGGACGCCGGCGCTCGTCATGAGCGGAAAAGCGTTCGAAATGAACGTGGACGGCGGGCTGGACGCTTCGCCCTTCAAAGAAGGAAAGAAAGGCGGGGAATATTATTGGGCGGTCAAAAAAGACGGAAAATATTCGCCGCTCATTCCCGATTTCAATCCGGCCAACCAGGAAGCCGCCGCCGAGCCGGAGGCCCGGATCCAGAAAGCCCTGGAAGCCCTTGCCGCCGAACCCGCCCTTTGGAAACCCGTTCTGGCCTATAAAGGCTTTCTTTACCAGCTCATCGACAACAATCTCGACAAATCGGAAAGCAAACGCCCGGCCGCTCCGTCGCCGCAATTCTTCCGGCTCAAAGACGGGAAAACCCAACCGGTCATCCCCGACGAAGAGAAGCGGATGATCACCGCGCTGGCCGGCACGGATCAGACGCTGACCGAGGAGCAGGTCGCGCTCGTTCTCAAGGCCCTGGGCGAAAAAGAGCATGCGTACATCTCCGGCGGAAAGCTCTTCCGGCTGGACGATAAAGGGAAGCTCGAAGCCAGAGACGATGACGCGGCCGCCCCCGTCGCCTGGCCCTTGGCCCACCAGGTTCGGCCGGCGCGCCAGGCCCTCGGCGTCAACGGCTGCACGGATTGCCACAGCTCGGGATCGGATTTCTTTTTCGGCAAGGTCAAAGGCACGGGGCCGCTTAGAACTGAAAACGTCGCTGTCCGCCGGGCATCATCCTTCATGGGCGTGGGAGGCTTGTACCATCGTCTTTTCGGATTGTCGTTCACGGTCCGGCCGGCTTTCAAGGTCGTTCTTTTCATTTGCGCCTTCGTCATCGGAGCGCTCCTGCTCATCGTTTTTCTGATCGCCTTGGGGCGATTTGCCGGGCTGATCGAGAAGAGGAAATAGCGGGCCATGCTATTGTTCATCCTCATCACCGTGTTGTCCGTGACGGCCGTTCTCATTCGGCTGACCTTCCTCCGCTTCAAACAGACCGTATCGGCCGGAGAGAAAACCCCGGCCCCGTTTTCCGCAGTGGCCTTTGGAAAATGGCTGGCCGGCCGGATGACGACGGCATTCTCGAAAGAAGCGCTCGATAAAGGCCGGGATATTTATCGGGCCTGGACAAAGGATCATTACCCCGGCCCGCTGAAGTGGATTTTCATCGGCTTCGGGGCCAGCCTGACATATCTTGTCGCGAGCGGCTTTTTCTTCGCCCTTTTCATCGGGCGGGGGATGTTCGGCTTGCCGCTCCTCGGCCACGTCATGTTCGGAGGATTGTTCGCGGCGAGCCTCGCCCTGCTGTTGATCTGGCGCGGCCGGGCCTACCGGCCGGACAAGGATGAGGCGACCGTTTTCGAATCGTTCGTTTGCCCGGTCTTCAAGAATCTCAGCGGGACGCGCCTGCGCAATATTCTGTTCTGGACGTTCGCCGCTTTCGGGCTTGTCCAGGTAGCGACCGCCCTGGGGTCGATGCTTCCGGTTTTCACGTTCGAAACGCAGCAGGCGCTCGTCACCGTCCACCGCTACAGCGCCTTGGCCCTTCTTCTGACCGCGATCGTATTCATCGACCTCGCCGTCATTCCCCGCCGCCGGCCATGACCCAGGCGCCCGTTTCCCGCTTCTCTCACCAGGCGATGGGGACCTTTTTCGAAGTGAATATCGCCGGCGAAGAGAGCACCTACGCGGAACAGGCGGCCCGGGCCGCGTTCAAGGAGATCGACCGGCTGGAAAGCCTGTTCAGCCGCTTCGACGCGACGAGCGAAATCAGCCGCCTCAACCGGCTCGGGCCGGGCGAATCGATCGCCGTCGGGCTCGAGACGTTCGAATGCCTGACCATTGCTGAACGGGTCCGCAAGGAGACCGGTGGCGCGTTCGACGTCAATGTCCGCGGCCGGAATCCGGCCTCCGAAGGCAAAGGCCCGGCTCCTGCTCCCGCCGCGTTTTGGCTTTCCAAGACGTCCTCGGGATTCGAGGCGGGCCGGGCCGAAACGTCGGGCGGCGGCTGCGCCCGCCTGGATCTCGACCTCGGCGGCATCGGCAAAGGATACGCTCTCGACAGGGCCATGGCGGTCCTCGCCGAGTGGAGCATCGGGAACGTCCTCGTTCACGGCGGCACGAGCACGGCCGTCGCCGTCGGATCCGCGCCCGGGGCTCCCGGCTGGCCGGTCGGAGTCGGCGGAGGCTGGCCCTGCCCGGACGCGCCGCGAGAGATGATGCTCTCGGGCCGGGCGCTGAGCGGTTCGGGCACGGATGTGAAAGGGCAACACATCCTCGATCCCCGAACCGGCGCTCCGGCCAAAGGCCATGTCGCGGCCTGGGCCCTTCATTCCGACGCGGCCGGCGCCGACGCGCTATCGACCGCGTTCATGGTCATGAAGACGGAGGACGTCGAAAAATATTGCTCGCGCCATCCCGAAGTCTGGGCCTTAGTCGTCATAGATTACGGCGAGTGCCGGATGTTCGGGAATCATCGCTAATTTCAATAATTCTCGTCCCTTGACGCATTAACGAAATTCGATCGCATTGAATTCGGAGGTTGAGTTATCTGCCACCGAAATTTAATTAGCGATCTTTGAGAAAATCCTTGATCGAATCATGATCACCCGCCAGAATGAACTCGATAAGATCGTGCCTCCAACGGAATAATATTCGATTATGAAGGCCATGCCGAATTTCCCAGAAGTCATCCCGGAGGCGTTTGAGACCAATCCCTGCGGGTAAATGGACTCGTGTCTCAATGAGGTCTAGAAAAGCAAAACAAGCGGCTTTAATATCGACTTTATGTCTAGGAAGGAGCGCCTTTATCGAGCGGTCAAATGACGGCTTGAATTCATATCTCACAGGGACTTCAGGTGTTTGCGGGCTCCCTTCGCGGTCTTATAGTTCTTACCGCATTCGGCGACGAGGCGTTCGATTTTTCCCCACTCCTCTTGAGTGTAGGAATTTTTCTCTTTGATTTCACACGGCATGAAGAAGATGCCCTTAGCCGTGACCTTGAAGATCACCATGGAACCCTTTTTAAGATTTAAAATGCCCCGGATTGGGGCAGGGACAGTGATTTGTCCTTTGGACGTCATCCTGGCTATTTCTGTGATTTCCATGGAAACTCCTTATATTCTTACTTTCTTACCATACCTCCACTTGAGCAAGTTGTCAATCATATATTAATGAACGGCTAGGATGAGACGGAATTCTCAGCGGATACAGATTTCTCTTCGGCGGGCTTGACTTTGCTTTCTTTCCAGGTCATACTAGGGTGTGAATATTTCTTACCAATAAGGGGACGGGGGATGGCCAAGACGGTCAAGTTCTCGATCAGCATGCCGGCGCCGGAGTTCAAGGCGCTCGAGGTCGCGCGCCGCAAGGCCGGGAGGACGAGAAGCCAGTTCATTCGAGAGACGATCCTCAAAGCGCACGACGGACAGACAGCTGGCGCGGAGGCCTTTTCGGTCGGAGAGGACCGCAGCGCCTATGGGTCGCTGCACCCCGCGGATATGACGGATATGGCCGAATTGAGGCAGAGGGCGATCGCCGCGGCCGGAAGGTTCGAGTCCGGAGTCCCCGACATTTCGATCGAGCATGATCGGTATTTGACAGATCCTGAAGCGGGAAGCAAGGGCGGATCGCCCGGGCGGGCCGGGAAAGACGGAGGGACGCGATGAATGTTTTCGTCGATACGAGCGCCCTCCTGGCCGTCCTCGACCGGAGCGACGAGCGGCACGCCGCGGCCAAGCGGATTTGGGAAGAGATGCTGAACGGGGCTCACACCCTCGTCTCCCACAATTACGTTCTGGTGGAGACCTCGGCCGTCTTGATGCGGCGTATCGGGTTGGAGGCCGCTCGCGTCTTCGAGCGGGATGTCCGGCCGGTCCTGCGTCTTGTCTGGGTGACGAGGGAGATCCACGAGGCCGCGGTGGGGGTTCAACTGACGGCGGGCCGCCGCGCCCTGAGCCTCGTCGACTGCGTAAGCTTCGAGGTCATGCGGAGGACGGGCCTCCGGTCGGCCTTCGCCTTTGACCCTCATTTCCGCGAATTCGGATATGAATTGAAGGAAATCCCTGGCTAGGGGGCTGAAAAAAAATCCTTGACATTCCGCGACCCAGCCAATACTTTATTAATTAGGGAGGGGCAAAATGGCTAAAAAAACCATGTCGAGGCGCGAGCTCATCAAGCTCGCCGGGACGGTGTCGGCGTTCGGCGCGGTCTTGGGTTTTAGTCCCAGAAAAGGGCACGCGGGGGGGCGATCGACCATCGACTTTGCGAAAGTCGAGATCAAATTCTACAAAGAACAGAGCCTGTTCTATGATCTTAGCTTCCCCGAAGAGGACTGGAGTTTTTTTGGGAAGGGAGGATCCCGGATCAATGCCAAGATCTTCCGGGGCACCAAGCAAATCGGCACGACCTGGTCGTGGACCCCGGAGCGTTGAGCGGCCGTTCCTAAATCCCGTCAAGGGACGAGCCTTCGCGGCGGAAGCAGACCCCCGGGCTAAGCCCAGAGCCCCGTCCGCCGCACTCGCTCGTGGCTTATATCGACGGGCGAGTACGGCGGAAACTGACCCCCGGGCAAAACCCGGGGCCCCGGCCGCCGTTGGGGTAGCGGCGGGACGTGTTTGATAAATAAAAGACCGCGATTCCATTTCAATCTTCTCCGGGACACAGGGTTTTCGTTCGTCTGCGGGATCTGCTCGAAATGCTGCCACGGGAAGGCCATTCGCGTCGGCCCCTATGAGATCGTCCGGATCGCCCGCCGCCTCGGCCTGACGACGGGCCGGTTTCTTTCGAGATACACCGAACAGGGCGGCACCATCCTCCGCCTCAAGTCCGGCGGCGCCTGCGTCTTTCTCGGACCCCAGGGCTGCCGGATCCATTCCGACCGCCCTTATGTCTGCCGTCTGTATCCCCTCGCAAGGAAGGTCGACGTGAAAGGCCGGGAAAAATTCGCCCGAATTCCGCTCGAGCCGGAATGCCGAGGCCGCCTAGGACGGAACGGGACGGTCGATTCTTTCCTCGCGGGACAGGATGTCCTTCCTTTTTGGCGATTCAATAACCGTTACGAAATCATCACGAAAAAGATGATCCGAATCCTCGGTCGAATCGCAGCGAAATCGAAGCGGCTGGGACAAGGCGGAAAGGTCGGGCCGCAAAAGGCATCCAACCTATCCAAGCCGCTCAAGCTGCCTCCCCTCTTGTCTCCTTGGTTCGATGTCGATGCCTCGGTCGCGGAGTACTGCCGGAAACGCAGGCGAAAGGTCCCGGACGATATCGAGAAGGAGCTGGCACTTCACATCGAAGCCATGAATGCCTGGCTCAAAGAGCTCGGCGCCTAGAGATCCCCGAATTCAAGATATCCAAAGGCGAATCGGAGGACGGCCCGGCTGATGGGCCATTTATTCGCCGTACATCTCGGTTATGATCCGCCGGAGCGCGGCGGCTTCATCCTCGGTAAGAGAGCCGATCTTGGAACTCAGCCGGGACTTGCTGATCGTGCGGATTTGGTCCACTGCGATCTCGGCCTCCCGGCCGCCATACGGCACTTGCAGCCGCGAACGCCAGGTTGAATGAATTTGGGTGCTCAGCGGGCAGATCGTAATGGTTTGTAGAAGCTCATTAAGGGCGTCCAGGCTTACGATGACGACCGGCCTCTTTTTAGCCATCTCCGCCCCTTGGGTCGGTTCTAAGTTGGCCCAGCGAATCTCGTACCGTTTCATTTCTTTCCGGCCGGACGCCGATGGAAATCGTATCGTGATTTTCGTTCGGCGACTCGGGGCGTTTTGGCGGCATCCCACGGGATGCTTTCCAATCCGTCTGTGCCCGCGGCGTCCCATTCGATCCAGTTTTCCCCGGCGGCTGCCATTTCCCGGGCCGTCGCTTCCCAAGAGAGCTTTTCTATGCAGGGCCCGGCCGGACGCAGCATGATGCCCTCGCTCCTCTCTTCCATAATGACCGCCCCTCCGATCCGATATCGGCGCAAAGTGGCGGCGGGAACTCGGACCCCTCGGGAGTTGCCTATGCGTACGACCTTGAGTTCAATTATCTTCACGTAACTACTGTAATTACTTTTCAATTAAACGTCAAGTAAAGAAAAGAATTCAAGACATAAATATGAAAAATTTGTGATACATTGTCCGGGTCCCGCTGATCACGCGCCCGACGGGCCTGCCGAAGACCCGGGTCAAGGGACGAGCCTTCGCGGCGGAAATGGACCCCCGGGTAAAGCCCGGGGCCCCGGCCGCCGTGGAAGCGCTGAGGAAGCGCCGGGATAGCTAGCGAAGACCGCCGATGCCGAAGCCCTTTTCTCCGCGCGAGGTCCTGTTCGCGTCCACGACGGACTGCAACCTGAATTGCGCCCATTGCTCGGTCGAGCGGGGAAAGGCCCGACTGCCGATACCGGCGGCGGTGAAGTTCCTGCGGTCCTGCCGAAAGGCCGGCGTCGAAAGGGTCGGGTTCACCGGCGGCGAGCCGTTCCTGGACACGGAGTTCCTCTTCGCGCTGACCGAACGCGCCGTCGCGAACGGGCTCCTGTTCGGAATGATCACCACGAACGCGCGCTGGTTCAAGAGCCCCGCGCACTTGCGGCGGACCCTGAAGGAATTGTACGACCGCGGCTATGACGGGTCCTTCGGCGTCAGCGTGGACGCGTTTCACGGGAAGGACCCCGCAAAGCCCGCCCTGTTCATCGAGATAACCTCAGAGATCTGGAACCGGCCGGATATCGCCCGTGTCATCGCCGTGAGGGGGGCCCGGGATGAGGAAACGGAAGCGATCCTGGGCGGCCTGGCCAAAGCCCTGAAGGCGAAGCTCGTCCACGTCGGTGGGCAGCGGGTCATCAGGAACGAGTCCCTGTTCGTGCCCGTAACGATGATCGATCTTGCCCCCGTCGGCAAGGCGGAGCCCCTCCTCGACCCATGGGGCAAGGACTGGTTCAAGGAGGACTTCTGCCGGGGACCGGGCCATGTCTTCTATGTCCTGCCCGACGGCAGCGTCAAGCCCTGCTGCGGCTACGCCACGGACTCCGAACGATTGACCGTCGGCAACATCCACAAGGATACGGCCTCGAAGATGCTCGAGAACGCCTCCCGGAATCCGTTCGTGTCCGCGGTCTTCGAAGCCGGACTGTCCCGCGTCCGCGCGCGGCTGACGAAACACGGCGTCGTCTTCCCGGGCGCGACGACCAACCAGTGCTATTTTTGCCATCATGTGTTGGCCAGGGTTCCCCGAAAGACCCTGGATGGGTGCCTGTCCTAGCCCAGTCCTCCGCTTATGAACGTCAAGTATTATTCCCGTTCGCATAATGATTGTCCTCGATGATCCGGCCCGTCGGCCTCTTTCGTGGCAAATTTCTTGTTCTTGACTTGATTTGCGTCCGGGATTATCCTCTTTTCGTGATGGGGAGCGGCGATTCCACGCTTAATGGGAGCGTAAGTCGTGCAGAGCGAAAAAGCAAATCCTTATACTCCCAAGCGACATTCGGGATTATCGAGGGAAAGACCATGAGAACGGAAGGCTTAAGCGCGCTGATGATGATTTGGAAGGAAGAAAAGATCGGGCGGCGGACGTTCCGGAATATCCGCAGGTCCCTGCGGCTCCGGCCGCGGCTCGAGCGTGTGGATATCGGCCCCGGCCGCGCCAAATGGATCCGGACCCGTCTCGCGCAGATCGCGCGCCGCCTCGAACGGCTGGAAGGCCGCCGACAGGACGTCCTGTGGTATTTCAAGAACAAGTGGCTCGAGGAGCGCGGCGACCTCTTCGAATAATCCCCCCTAGGCGTCGGGCCAAATCAACTCCGCGATATCCATAGAGATATCCGTCAAATTCTCCCAATAAAACGGTTTGAAGACCGTTTTTTTTACGCCCCAAAAAGATCGCGATCCCAAAGCCAAACGGATGTCCGGCCGGATCGACTAGGAAATCAGCTCGGCCTGGACGGCGATTTCGGGACCGGCCAAGGCCTTGGAAACCGGACAATTCTTCTTGGAGAATTCGATCAGCTCCAGGAATTTGGCCCGGTCGATCCCCGGCGCCTCGACCGTGGTCAGGAGCTCGATCTTGGTGATGGTCGGGCCGTCCCCGAGATGGACGTGGGCGACGGTATGAATTCTTTTGGGCGGGAACTTCTCCTTGGTCAACTGGGCCGCGAGGAACATGGAAAAGCACCCCGCTTCGGCCGCACCGACCAATTCCTCGGGGTTCGTGCCTTTGTTTTCCTCAAAACGGGAGCCGAACGTGAACGGCCCCTCGAAATATCCGCTGCCCACCTTCATGGTCCCCGCGCCCTCGCGCAGGGTCCCGGTCCAAACCGCTTCCGCTTTTCGAACGGGCATGATCCCTCCTTCCGTTGTCGAGATTAATCGTCGGACCGATTATAGGGGCCGAAAAAGTCCCGGTCAAGAATAAATGGACGCGATGGTCACCACCAAGTCCTTAATTTCGGTGACAGTCAACGCATTACCGAAATTCGATCACGTTGAATTCGGGGGTTGAGTTATCTGTCTCCGAAATTAATGGATGGAAGTCATCGGCAACCGGACTAAATAAGCCCTTCCTTCTGAATCCTAATACGCCTATTCGATTTTCATTTTGTTTGCCAGTTCCAAATCCTCCAATATCTGCTTCAATTCGGCCGCGAGTCTTTGGGCAATTCCAGCATCCACGGTTACCGAAAAATCGACGCCAATCCTCAGCTCCGTGCCACTCCGGAGTTTCGGTAGGATCCTCGTACCCAACCTATTCCAAATCTCTGGAGGAACCTCGCCGGTAATCCTAATGGTCTTTATTTTCCCAGCCGGCGCAGTTCCCAATCCTGGCTCAGGGCTCAGCGGCGGAATCGGCACGGGCGTAGGCCCTAGCCCAGGCGCAATCCCCTTCCCGACATCCAAACCGCCGCCCGGCAACGACTCCATACCAGTTCTCAATGCTTTTGCTTTAGCCTTAAGAAGAAGAAACACCCCCGGCTCAAACGCGACCTCATCCTGAGCCAACAGTTCCTCGAACCAAATTCGCTCGTATCCACCATCCGTCTTCCGGCCTGAGCCGAGCCCAAACTCCCCCTTCACCACGAATTCGCCTATCTTGCCGCGCAATACGGCGTCGGGATCAATCAGCCTTGTTAACGACCCGTTTAAGAAGCTCTGTCTCAGGCTGGCCAACGGCCATGCGCCTTCTTTTTTCAGTGCCGGCGGCCAATTCCTCTCGATATACCCCGCTCCCACCGATTCATTCAACAAAGCGTATGATTTCAGGGCCGTTATCACCCGACCGCATAGCGTCTCGCCGCTGCTCGAATGACCCGCTCCCAGGTCTATTGTCTTAAGCCCATCCGGTTCCTGATTGTCCGCAATAACTACATAACGATATCCGCCCCAGACTTCATCCCTAACGGCCGCCTCCGCATCAGCCACCTTCGCTTGGAGCTCGGCCCGGTCGGTCTTGTCAAAGTCGCCCCCCAGCGTCCCTTCCGCGACTTCTTTGGCCACCCGCTTCCAAGCCAACCACAATTCCACTTTATCGCGGAGATCACGGCCGGGCTTTTTCAAACACCAGATGAGCGATCCCGGATAAAGCCTCGGCGACTTACCCCGCTGCTTTGTCCATTCCGAAATCTGTTGGCGCAGCGTTTCGCTTCCCGTCCATTCGCAGTCAGGCTCGGCAACGACGAGTGTGAGCTTCGGTGTGTCTTGGACTTCCACCCCATCTGCCGGCAAAGATACCATAGGAATGCTTCGGCCCCGTTCAAACTCTTTCTGGATGAAAGTCCTTATAGTAGGCCTGATCTCGGAATCTTCATCGAGAGAAGCCTTCCGGTCGTTAACGACCTTTTTCATCGTCGGCTGGTGGCTGATCTTGAAGCCGTCAGAACCGACGCGCCTGACAAAGTAGGATTTATCCTCCAGTGTAAAGGCGGCATTATCAACGGACGTCGTGTCGATCTCCGGTTCTCCCAAGGCAAACCGCAACTCCGGCAGGTGGGCCACTTTGTCGATCTGTCCCCCGGAGCTTTCGAATAGTATCGTAGCTCCAACCCGACGATGGATTTCCTTGAGTGCACCTTTGGTATCGGCATCCAAAGCTTTTGCATGCGAGTGAGTGCCTGATAGATCAGAGTCAATGGCGGCAACGAGCCGTGATTCACCGAGCTGTCCCAACACGATGCTACGGAAATCCGAGACTTCCAGCGGCGCAGACCCGAGCGTGATTAACGGCTCCCTGCGCGCTTCCGTAAAACCAGTTCGATAAGCCCAGGAAATCCATTGGGCGAGCATGGCCAAGGTCCCCCGCGTCTGTTGATACTGAGTAAGGGCCTGCCATTTTCTCTGGAAGACAGATAGAGTTGCCGGATGGAACGGGTAGCAGATTTCAAAACGGCATCTGAGGTATTCTCTGGCCTTAGCCTCGGTCGCGGCGCTGTCCACGGCTGTCCATTCCGCCGGCAACTGGGCCCGGCGTTCGAAACACCAGTCCGCATATTCTTTAGAGACGTTCTTACGGATACGATCGCTTCCGATATCCTCGAACAGGCGGCGCCGGACGACCTCACTGATTTCAGTCTCGTCATTGGCGATGAGATCCTTGGCCACCCGGCGGACGACCTTCGTGATCTTGTCTTGCCACTGGATGTCCCAATCGGTCATCTCAACCTGACTGCGGGGCAAGCTAATGACTGCCACGCCTTGCGTAGTGCCGGTAGTAGCCACGGTCAGATTCTGGATAAAGGCATAAAATTGATCAGCCATTCCGCGATGGCGATTCAGGAAGTTGAGCACCTCGTCAAAAAGTAGGAGCACCGGCCCGCCTGCTGCCTTAAACACACGGGCGAGGGCCTCGGTTCCCGGTGGTGTGGTCTTGGCCGCCGCGCCCAGTTCTTTCACTCCATTGTCTCCGGCCAATTGCCGGGCGACATCAATCCATGGCGTCTCCCGTCCCTCCCGCGGGTCCCAGGCATTGCCAACAAAAGCGGCGACTTTTGCTGAGGGCACGGCCTTGATGCCGGCCTCCAAGATCAAGTCCGCTACCCCGGAGTACTCTGCCGCTTTCTTCCCATTTGTAACCAGGTGATAAAGCGCCGTGAGCGTGTGGGTCTTTCCGCCGCCGAATTGGGTGATAAGCGTCATCACCGGCGCGGTATTCGCGGTCTCGCCAGAGAGCCGCCGAAGCACCATCCCCGCGTGCTCGCGCAACGCCCGCGTGAAGCAGGTCCGCGCGAAGAACTTCTTGGGTTCTCGGTAATCCTCCGGCGCGGTCCTGGCAATGACTTGTTCCAAGTGGATCGCAAATTCGTCCGGATTGAACGATCGCCCTTCGCGGACTTCCTTGCGTGGTGTAGTTATTTTGTACCAAGGTTCCATTGTAAATACTCCACCTTCAGTTTAGGAAAGCATTTTTTCCATAGAATTTACAAGATTTCTTAGCCATTTGATGTCACTTTGAACCCCATCGATATCAATTGGGTTAACAATTATCTTTCCGCTATTACGAACTCGGCGTATATCTCCTTCATGAGCAATCTCATTCCTTCGTTTTATAATCCGGTTCAGATGTTCTTTAACCTCCTCTGCCCTCTCATTCATATTCTTTCCGCATCTGCTCCACAGACTCTTTATCCCAACCATGCTCCAAGCTGCGGCGATATCCTCCGGGCGCTGAAGCGTTAGGTCTTTGTGAAACTTTTCCTGTAAGCCCTGCTTCACAATATGCATAGGTCTCGTCCGCACCCTCCCCCCTATTCCTTTTCGGAGTTTAGCGTTTTTCACGGCACGCTTAACGAACGATAGCGGCAATGAAACCTTCTTGAGTTCCGAGGGCCATTTTTTATCCGAGCGGCCCATTTTTTTAATAACCCGAGCCAGGAGCTCGTCGTGACAATAGCGATCGAGCGCTGACACCGAACTTACTATTGCGGCTCGTAAAAGCTCTGAGAGTTCATCTTGACGAAATTCATTTAGCGAAACTGGAGATTTCGCACGGAGAATAAGTAAAGCATGGTTTCCATCGATTCTCTGTATTTTTTCCGTGCTGGGCCAGCGCATTAAATTCTTAAATTTAACTGCCCAATCTTGACGAGTGCCTCGTTGGCGCCTATTGTAAAGCAGGTCATATAGATTAAGAAGTCGATCCACTCTTTGCATTGTTACATCAAAAACTGCTTTAGGTTTCATATGCGTCACCTTGGTACTGCCAAAAGCATCGCATCTAACAGGCGTTTCTCCTCGCTTTTTCTTGGATAAAGCGCCGAAAGTGCGTTTGCCAGGCGCATGAAGTCCGCTCCACGCTCCTGCTCGGCTTTGATAAGCATCCGGAGGGCATTCGCCTGCCCACCCGCTTGGAGCAGCATCGCCGCGTGCACACGGTCGAGCGTGGTCGCTTCGCGCATGGCGTCGCCTTCGACTGCTAACGGGTTCAAGCTCATCTCACGACGGCCTCGGCCACGTCCGCGAATCTTCGGTGCTTGTTCCTCCTCGAATTCGGGAAAAAGCACCTGCTGGATTGGGAGCGTCGGGTCGTGCTCGATCAAGTCGGCAACAGCATCGGCTCCGTCCTCACCAAAGAGTTGCTTGGTCCGCTCGGAGATGGCCATAAGTCTGACCACTCCCTTTATCGTCTCGATGATGCGGCCTTCCCACTTAGGGAGTTCAATGCCCAACGGTTGGGCGAAACGGCGGACCACATCAAAAATAAGGCTGTAACCCTCTGCCTTCCCCTTCGGGGTAGCCTCCCCTTCATCCGTGTCACTTGAGTCCTCTTCTGATTCCTCATCCGGCTCGCCGCCAGAGCCGTCCCGGCCGTTGGTAGCTTGGAGTGTCCAGAGGAAGAGCGCGGTGAGGCGCGCGTCTTCTTCCAGTACACCCGCCATGCCGTTTCGCGCTCTAGCTTCGGCTGTGCCGAGGATCTGCTCAAGGGCGGTTCGGCCGACGACTTCCCAGACCTTCACCAGATATTCGGCGAGTTTTACTTCGCGGCCGTCGGCAGTCTCGACCTTCCGATAGCGGCTGAAGATTTCCAGTGCCGGACCAATGCAGGCGAAAACCAGGTCCGCGCCGCGAATGCCCTCGCCCTGCAAACGCTCCATCCAGTCGCCGACACGCTTGGGGAGTTCGCGCAAGACTTCGCCCCAGTCGCCGACCAGCACGTCATCCGGCCGCGGGCGGCAGACGAGATGGACGCTCGTAGCTAAAGCTGCCGAATCCATAGCCCGCAGACGACTACCCGATTCGGTGGCAATAGGCCAGGATCCGGTAACGACCCAACCACCCTTTATCATCCCAGACAAAAGTGCCTCCCAGCCCTCCGTTGTCTTATGGGCAAAAACAACGGCCCCAACACCATCCGCTCGCAAAATCCGGCATCCTTCTATAAAAGCTCTTTCCATGGTCGATTCGAAGAACAGCTTATCTTTTGGGCGACCGGCTACTACCTTGGTTTCATCTTGAACGGCCTCCCGTAACTTGGGAGACAGCGGATTCGATGGATCAAATGGATCGCGCAGAAGGGGATGTCCGCGCAAGCTGCGTTTGGCCCAGGTGAGGAAGAAATCCGACAAATCGGAATATGGTATCGCGTCATAATATGGCGGGTCGGAAAAGAATACCGATGCTGAATCGGTAGGCAACGGAGACTCGCATGCATCCGCTTGCTGAACTTGAGCATGATTAATTCGGATCGCAGACAATTCGGCTATAACTTTCAAAATCCAATTAAGTTCTTCCTCCCATCCACCGCTTGCGCCAGCAAAAGGCTGTGCCTCACACCAATCCCAGATTATTGGCAAGGCTGGTCGAGACAAGGTATTACCTCCCATATATTCCGCAGTCGGTTTCCATCTACACATGCTGGTTGCCTTGTCGGCTAGTTTGTCCAACACAAGCGTAAGTAGTTCTGCCACTGATTCACTCTTCGATTCTCTGATAAGCTGAAGCAAGCAAGTCAACATCACCTTCTGCCTCGCCGTGAACAGGTCGCCCCACTTGAGCATGCCGTATCGCTGCACGCGGAAGCCCAGCGTGCCGACCGGCGGCAGGCGTTCATCCGGCACGGGGCAAAGGCCCTTCTCGCCATCACGCTCCCACTCATCTAGAATTCCTTTCAGCCGCTTATGCGCGTTCCAGACGGCTTCGTAATCGCACTCGGTAGGAAGACGGTAATGCCGTCCCGTCTCGCCAGGTCGTAGCGTCACGACAGCCAGCATCCGTGCGCCGCCAATTCGGTCACCTCTCTCGTCGAAGACTGCATCTGCTCCGCCACGCTGCTCGGCTAGTTGGGCCCGGACCCGGTTTGGCGGTAAAACCATATTGCAGCATAGGCATGTCGCCTTGGCCCGGGCGACCGTCCTGCCCTGAACTTCTTTCTCGTTCTTAGGCTCGAAGACTTCGAATTCAACTCGCGGCGGTTCACCCTTGGGCTGTATAACTTTATATCTGAGCGCACGCCGCCGATTGGCTTTGCTGCAGAGCCAAAATGAGCGCATGAGCGGAATCTCCGCCCCGCAGTTGGGCGATTCGCACTTCACCGTCCGAGCCCAGAGGTAGGCAATCGGGGTGGCCCCATCAGGGTCTTTTGGATAGAATTCAGCCAGTTCCTTTTCGGCCTTCTTCTTGATCTCATCGCCGACTCGGCGCAGCTCTTCGGCAAGTTCCGATCCATGTCGCGGGATATCCTCCAGCATGACCTTTAGGATGAGGCACGCTACAGGATTGAGATCACTGGCGAAGGTCTCACAACCCAGCCGCAGGGCTTCGAGCGGAATCGATCCACCCCCGGCAAAAGGGTCCACAACGAGAGGCGTCTCTTCTGGATAAGCGGCTTTCACGAGCGCTCGCGCTGTTTGCAGGTAGTCTGCGTTTGCGGAGTTATCCCAATTGGCGAAGTCCCCGATGAATTCAAAGATGGCCTTCCGAAGTCCTTTATCGGTCTTGACTTCAGACTCCCATCGACTTGGTCGCCCGTGTTTTCTAATGAGAATGTCCTTTGCTGCGGTCCTAAATTCCTCTGGGCAAGCGTTATCACACGGATCCGGCAAGAGAAGGGCCATGAGCATCGCTCGGCAGGCTGCTAGCGGCCGGCGAGCCCACCATAGATGAAGCGTGGATGGATGACCGTGGCGGATAGACTTCTCCCGCACCGAGTGCTTAGAGACTACTGCAATGGGGAAGTCGACTTCAGCCAGGCGCTTACATTCTTTCGGTATCATTCGGCGCCTCCCGCTGCAACCGCAGATGGAAAATCCATCCCATAGCGATGCTGCCGCACACGGAAGGCATCACGTCCCCCCTCCATGATGTCAATTACTGACTGCACGATATCTTCATTGTCAATTGATCCGTGTTTCTCCACTTTCGCCTTGCGATCGCTAATCGCATTCAAGACGATCACCTGCTCGGCATCACCGGACACAACGATGTTCGGGTTGTGCGTGCAAACAATGATCTGGCGTTTCTCCTTGAGCGCCCCGAGAATATCAGCGAGAACCTGACCAATGAGTCGATTGTCCAAGTTATCTTCCGGCTGATCGATAACGAGCGGCGTCGCCTCCGCTAAGGCGATGAGAGGAAGCATCGCACTCGACCTTTGGCCTGGAGATAGTTCCCCAACCGGACGGTCATTCAGAAGTATGCTTTCTTCGTCGTCCCATTCGGTCTCCTGAAGTGTTATCAGTTTCGTCAAGCGAGCGCTATTCTCCTGGAGAGACTCGACCTGGGCGGCTTCGTCCATTTCCCACGGCTTCCACAAGTCAATCGCCTTTTGGGCTTCAGTAGTTGTGATTTGTGCTGATGGATCATCGGGGAGCGGGCGACCAGCAAAGACGCTCGCATCACCGGCAAGCAGCGCCTGGACCAAGGTTACGGGATTAAAGTGGGTGGCTAAGATCTCCGGAATCCGGCGGTTCTTGTACTGCGTCGCAAAGGCAGATGCAATCTTGAATTGAATAATTTCCTCGCTGAATCGCCGCGTATCTCGCCCCGCTTGGAAGCGGAGTGATATCTTCATGCGTCCGGCAAAGTATTGATTAAGCCTCGTCTCGATCGTCTCATTATGTCGTGCCCGAATTCCCGCAATCCGATCGTGGCTTTGTATCAGTTGGTCTGCGGTTTGCTTCCGCGCTGTTAGCGTATCTTGAAGACGCTTCCAGGCTTTCATATACTCATCGCGGACAGCAGATACCTCGCGTAATCTACGCTCCGCATTCGTACGAAGGTCAGCAATTTTTTGCATGGACGAGTCGTCTGCAAATGAAGCTCTGATCTTTGACTGGAGTGCATCAATTTCAGTTTTGACCACGGCGATATGCTGACCCAATAGTTTGGACAATTCCTTCAGCACTTGGGTGGCAGATGACAGGTACCTCTGCACATTTGCCTCCGAATCAACAATCTTGAGTTTTTGTGTCACATCAGTCATCCACCAATCGCGGAGCGACTGAGGTGCCTCCTGGAGGAGTTCCGTCAGTCCCTCTCGTAGCGAGGTAAGGTCAAACTCTTCCACCTTGGCTGTAAAAGAATCGACATTCTGCTTGATAATCTGCAAGACTTGCCCTTTCATCTGGGCGAGGTCGAGTTCGCCGAAGTGTTTCTTAACTTCCTCGGTATTTAGCTTTTCGAAGGCGGCTTTGTATTCAGAATAGCGACGGATAATACCGTTCTGGCGAGCGTAAATAGTATTGAGCTCGTTTGTGATCTTTTCAACGTCTTTTCGGTTGGCTTGAAATTGTTGGCGAAGATTGTCTCGTTCCTGCCTAGCTGGCGGCAATTCTGCGACAAGACGATCCAAGAGATCCCTCTGACGTGCGGTATCCCGGCCAAGTGTCTCGATTTCGCTCCATCCAAAGAGTCGCACGGGATAATCGCCGCTGGATTCAACGTCGGCGACGGATAGTTGATCGCCGTCGGTTGTAAACACCTTGGTTGCATAATCCTCTTGCGGATCGAAAGTAGCTTCAAGAATGCGCCTATCGCCAGCCTGGGTCTGATAAACAACTCGAATGAGGCAGCCAGTCAGATTTGCTTTCTGCATTTCACGGATGCGTTCGGAAAGCTTGTTGGTCGTGTCGAGTTCCGAAATTGTGCGGTTGTAGCCAAACACGAAGCGTAGCGCTTCGACAATTGTCGATTTGCCAGAGCCGCGGGGGCCGATGAGGCAGTTGAGGTTTTCAGCAAAGGCGATGCGCTCATTCTTGAACAGCGACTTGTCGTCGCCCACAATTTCAAGACCAAGAAGAAGGGGGCTGGGGGGCGTTGGCAGATCAGATGTGAAGCGGATTCTCGTTTCGGGGAATTTCAGCGCGTCGTGTATCCCCTTGAGGCCCAGGGTCGTCATTTTAGCCCAGGTGACCAAGTTTGGCCGGGCGAAGTCTTCGATGCAATGTGCGTCGAGCCGCATTGTCACGGGAATTGCGACCTTGTGCCCCTTTTCGATCGAGGTCCACCGATAGTGCCTTTTATCCGTAGCCTTAGCTATCTCAAGAGCATCCAAACCTACTTTGAGTAAGTAGTCCTTCAGTTCATTGGAGAGTTGCTGTTCCTGTTCGGCCTGTGTAGCCGGATCAATTGTTAGAAGCTTAATAAGGCCAGTAGCGGTTTGCCGAAAGTGGTGCCGGACGCCTTGTTGTGAATTGACGTGTGCAGCAACGCATACGCCACCCTCGTCGTGAATACGCTTGATAAAATCCTCTAAGCGCAGTCCCGTAATAATTTCATTGCCTGTCCTGTGTGCATCGTCCGGGATAGCCTTGAGCCCTGCGAACAGGCGACTAAAACTCTCCACGGTTGATCCCTCGGGGAGTATGACGAGGATATGTAGCCTCGAGCAACTGATCGCCGCCTCGGGCTGGAAGTTCACCTCCATTCCAGGAAGGACCAAAAAGTCTTTCTCACCTCGGCTGGCATTGGACACCTTACTGGCATAGGAGCATTTCATGTGGTCGGTGATTACTACCAAATCGAAATGCTTTTTCAACGCGTTGATGAACTCGGCTTCGCCGCTGGGCGCAAGAAGTTTTTTCCGATCATTGAGTGTCTTATCACCCGTTTGGTTCCAGTCGTGACTGTCGGGAGAGTGCACGTGAAGCGCCACTCGGCGGAAACGGGCAGTCCGTTTTCGAAGCTCATCCAAGATCGCAAACAAATCCTGATAAGGGGGTACTTGGGGAGTCATTTTCCATTCCCTCCGACGTGTTCATTCAACACCTTTTCCCTGGAAGAAGTAAAATTGGGAATCATCAATTCCAAAAACCCGGCTTCAATCGGCGGTTTTACAAAGCCGTCGCGGAACCTTTCCGTCCATGCGTTGTTGGTGAACTGATAATTGGCGTTGTTGAGCCGGAGGTGCACAAAGGCCGGGAGGGTAACAGCCAGAGTCTTCCGTTCTGCGATGAACTCTGGTTGGCCGGTTTGCAGTGAGCGGAGTATCGTACAGAAGGTGGTCCTGCCACGGCCGTTTTCCGCATAGACGAGGGTCAGTTTACGGAACGTCACGTCTCCATTGGCGGCGTAGCTCCGAAAGCGACCGATGCTCTTGATTTGGACGATTTTCTCAAGCATGGCCGTCTCCGCTTCGTCCTGGGCTTTGACCGCTTGCTTTGTCCTTCAATACGACCAGCCCCGCCTCCGTTGCCCTGTACCGCTGCATCCGGCTTCGCGGTTTGTCGAGGATGGTCAATCGAGATTTCTCACTACAGTCGATGAAATAATTGTTATTGGTTCTGATAGACTGATGGTTTTGTTCGATCAAGTTGCGACCATTAAGGCAATTGTCTTCATTCCCTGAAATAGGATCACATTGCACGTTCGTGATCCCATTAATGGTATCATGATCCTATTCTCTCCCATTCGGCATTACGCCCTTTTCCTAAGCAGCGGATTTCCTTATTCCTTTTTAAATCCGCCAGGGCGCGTTTTATCGTCGGATAGCTTATCCCCGGGCACGCACGCTGAAGGTCCGCAATCCGGAATCTCCCGGGCAAACGGCGAATCGAGTTCTGCAGCATCTCTTTTTTTGCTCCTCGCGCTGAAGTAATTGTTCCTACCCGTTCTTCGAATTCTTTATAAGCGCCTACGAGAGTTCCAAGAAAATAGTCCCACCAAGGCCGCAGATCATGCCTTCCCTCGTGCCAACCTCCCGAGCTTTTTTGCAAGGCCTCGTAATAGGTTTCCTTGCTATCCTCGATAATGCGTTCGAGGCTGATATATCTGGCGACTTCATAACCGGCTTGGTAGAGCAACAACAAAGTCAGCAGTCTCCCCACTCTGCCGTTTCCGTCCCAAAACGGATGGATGCATTCAAAGTCAAGAACGAAGGAGGCAATCGTCAATAAGGGCTCGGCACTTCTTTCGTCCAGCGCCCGATGATAAAGCTCACATAGTTTTTTTGTGAATTCCGGTGCGCCGACTGCGGAGACAGGACGGAACCGGACAACCTGCCGCCCATCGCTTACGATTTCAAGAATAGCATTATCCTTTTCTTTCCATCTTCCTCCTTTCTCCGGGGTTTTCGCGAACATTCGGCGATGAAAATCAAGAATCAGGCCTGGGGAAAGAGTCATCCTGTTCGCCCGCGTGTGAATTTCAGCTAGGACATCGCGGTAGCCGGCGACTTCCGCTTCAGAACGATTTCTGGGCCTTACTTTTTTATTGACGAGAGGCTCTAACCTTTCCGCCGCTACGATAACGCCTTCGATCCGGTTTGAAGATTCGACACTCTGGATTATGGCGACGCGACGGAGAGTCTCGAGAATTTCGGGCGATTGTTGTTGGTAAAGATCCTGTCTTCCCCGGAATTCACCCAGAGCCCGGACGGTCATAAGCAGACTTTGTGATATTGGCTGTTCAAGAAAGTAACCGAATTCAAAGGATCTCATGTGTCGGTTTCCTCGTATTTAAGCTTTTCCTCTCTCACCTTCATCGGCCTTGTCATTGCGTCCACTGCCAAGTAATAGTGCGCGACCTTGGTCACTTCATGCCAATTGAAACGGGCAGGATCCTTAATTGGTTCCTGGAGAGTGGGCTTGGTGGAGCAGTTGGTCACTACATAGAGATAATAACAGTCACGCCGGTCTTCAGCGACACGACGCTCGTTGGGCGTCAGTAAGATCATGCCGGCGGCCTCGGACAAGCCCTTGACCTCAATGAGGCGCAATTCGCCCGAGTTTACATCCAGGCTGGTCACATCGTAGCCGAGGTTCTGTTCATGAACGTCGAAGACCTGGCGGCCGGAGGAACTCTCATATTCCATGGCGACCCTCATGGCCGTCGCCTCGGTTTCAGGGTTCGGCCGCATGCGCCTCAGCTCCGGGGCTTCGCGCTCGGGATGTGGAAGGACCAGAATTCTCGCCATCCGTTCGACATTCTGAAGAGTCAAGGATTTCTGCTGCTGGAGTTCGCGCCTTCTTTTCTCCCTGCGGGATAAGAGTTCGGCATGCCTGTTTTCTGCCTGGGCAAGCCGGCCTTCCGCGCCGGTAATGCCCTTATTGACTTCGTCGCAGGCCCGGCCTATTTCGTCATCCGCCCGCTGGATCAATTCCGTCAGGGATATTTCGATATGTTGAGCGACACGCTCAAGATCGGCAAGGCGTTCTTTCCGAACTTCCTCGAGGAAAGGCTGGAGAACATGAGCCTGGAGCCAGTCCGACGGCTCGGGAAGAGACGTGATCTCGGAAGGAGCAGCCGGAGCATCTGCCGGAGTAAAGTTTCCTATGACATTTGGCTCTTGGAGAATGGGCTCTTTATCGAACGCGATCTCCAGGGCAAACAACCGCTCATGGATCACGTCGCCGAGCCCATCGACGATACAGGATCGGTAGAAATCCATCCGGACCGGAGATTCGTGCTGGAGAGAATAGAAGCAAGCGCCTTTGCTCAGAGCTTCGCGGGCCTTGGCATAGGAGTGACGGCGGATGGCCTCGAATAGCGGGTGTCCCGGCGTCACCCATTCTAGGTTATTGCTCTCGGCGGTTTCCCGGTCGGTTGAGCATTTGGGATATTTGTTGGCCAAGGCCGGGAGCTTCCAATCCTTTTCCTGTTCATAGCGTCGGAGAATATTGGGGATCTTGCCGGGCTCAAAGGCGTGAGGAAAATTCTCAATGGATTTGATTCGTATCGGAACGGTATCGGCCGCCTCCCGAATGAAGCGGGCTATTGTCTCAGGCACAACCCGCCGCTCCTGGGCCCGGGCGCGGCGCTCAATGAGCATTTCGAGGTTGAGGTTCTTAGAGGCCAGGCCTTCGAGGGCGTTCTGGCAAATCGCCCGGAACCGGCCTTCGTCGACATTCTGGAGAATGCGGTCTTCGAGGTCGGCGGCGCCGAGCTTGCCCGCATAATAGTCTCGGAGAATCCGCTCGACATGGGCCGAGGGGAGGATTTCGCCGATGACGTTGAAGACGGCATCATCATCCAACGCGTCGCGGATTTGCTTGAGTTTATCCAAGAGTCGCCGAAGGACACTGCCTTCGATCGTATTCGTCGCTACGAAGTTGAAAATCAAGCAGTCTTTCTTCTGACCATATCGGTGGATACGGCCCATGCGCTGTTCCAGCCGATTCGGATTCCAGGGGATGTCGTAATTGAAAAGGATATGACAGACCTGGAGGTTGATGCCTTCGCCCGCGGCTTCCGTAGCGACGAGGATCTGGCTTCCTCCGTCCCAGAACTGTTGCTCCGCGTGGAGCCGGGTGCCGGGTTCATCGCGGGAACCCGCCCTCATTCCGCCGTGAATAATGCCGATTTTGAAGCCCCAGGTCTTGAGCTTGGCGACAAGATAGTCCAGGGTATCCTTGAACTCCGTGAATATGAGGAGCCTCTGGTCGGGATTATCAAAGAAGCCCTGTTCCTGGAGAATCGATTTGAGCTTGAACAGCTTGGCTTCGATATTCCGGTCTTCCACGTTCTTGGCCTGTTCGGCCAGGCTGAGGAGTTCTTCGATTTCGTCGCGGACCTGGTCGGCGTTTTCGGTCAGGGTGACTGCCTCGAGCAATTCCTCAAAGCGTTGCCGTTCTCCCTCTTCCATTTCTTCGAGCTCTTCCGGGTCGGGAAGATCGGGCGGGGCAACCTGGATGAGTGCGATGGCCTTCTTGAGGCCAAGTTCCAGTCGACGGGCGCGGTTCTCAAGGCTGCACCGGACGGCATGTATGCTCGAAGCCAGGCGCCTTTGATAGAGAGCCATGAGGAAGCCGACCGCCCGGGCTCTGGGCGTATCTCCCTGGGCCGCGGCTTTGGTGCTTTGCCTCTTGACGAACCTCGTAATCTCGTTATAGAGGCGGTCTTCATCGCCGTCTATCTTGAAATCGGCCGTTATCGGGATACGCTTCGTGAAGATCTTTTTTGCCACCCAAGTCCCGTCCGGCTGCCGTTCGGGGAAAAAGACCATGGCTTCCTTGGTACGGCGAAGGTAAAATGGAGCGTGGTGTCGTTCCATGGCCTCATGAATCGAGCAGACATCGGCATAGACGTCCGGATCAAGGAGCTGAAGGAAAAGGGTGAAGTTCTCGGCATTGCCCTTGTGGGGAGTCGCCGTCATGAGCAGGAGATGGTCCGTCGTATCCCTGAGGAGTTCGCCGAGGGAATAGCGAGCTGTCTTTCGCGACGGCGGGGTCCAGGACATTCGATGGGCTTCATCAACGATGACTAGGTCCCAATGGACTTGCCTGAGTCCCGGCAGGATGTCTGTTCTTTTGGCCAGATCCAGGGATGTGATAACTTTCTTCTGCTCCAACCATTGGTTGACGCCATACTGTTCCTTGATATCTCCGCCCTTGAGTACGATGAACTTCTGGTTGAACTTTTCCTTGAGCTCGCGCTGCCATTGAAAGGTTAGATTGGCGGGGCAAACGACTAGAATTTGATCGGCCAGCCCGCGCATCTGGAGTTCTCGGAGGAGAAGACCGGCCATGATGGTCTTCCCGGCGCCGGCATCATCTGCCAGGAGGAACCGGACGCGAGGCAACTTGAGGAGATAGTCATAAACGGCTTCAAGCTGATGCGGAAGAGGATCGATCCGGGAAATGGATAGGCCGAAGTAGGGGTCGAATTCATAAGCGATGCCTAGAGAATATGCTTGAAGGCCGAGGCGGAGTAGTTTGCCATCGCCGTCGTAGGTAAAGACCGAATCTAGGATCATCAGGGAGGCGAGGTCGGTATCGGCGAGGTGCACTTTCCGGTAGCGACTGGAATTCAGGCCGACGAGGCCCAGAACCCAGATGTTCTCGTTTTCTCGGCGCACGGTCTCGACACGCATGGGCTCGTCGAAAAGCGGGCCGGAGAGAATCTGGCCTTCGCGGAGGGTAATCGAGTTAACGGGCATCTTCTGACTCATCGGACTAAATCCCTAAGAGAATCTGGGATCATGATGCTGATGAAAAACTTCATGCTCCCGTCGTATCCTTATAGGATAGGCCCCTAAAAATAGGGATAGGAGTTTCCTTTTCTTCGGCGCGCCGATTTTCCTTCCCGCTAAGCTCGGAATCGGCGCTCCCATCACGAAACGACTATATCGCCGGCTGCGGCGCGAGTCAAGAACGAGGGACTCGGCACTACGCATATTTCGGTGACAGTCAACGCAATACCGAAATTGCCCTTATTGGAATAAGAATTTAGGTTGAGTTATCTGTCACCTTACTATCATCATAGATAATGAAAATTTATTAACATAATTTACTAAATTGAAAATTAAACATATAACAATGGATATGATCTTTTTTACATGATTTAATAACATCCCCTAAATGAGGCAAATTTGATGTGGGATATCCTATAGCTATAAATAATGAATGTATATTATGAGTCTTTATTATTGATTCTAGTTCCGCATACGCACCTAATACTGAGACCGAAAGATTAGTAATGTCCTCGATTGCAACAGTGCCGGCTTTTTTGGGGTCATCATCGATAAAACCTATAAGGTCTGCATGGCTAAAATCCCAGCTTTTGTATTTGCATTTTTCAATTATCCTTATAGCTAACAACTTCCCGGCTTTCCCGGCTCCATAAATCAATATTCTCCCTTGTGGAGCCACCATATAGGACTTTTTCATAATATATTCCCAAATAAATAAAACGGCAGCCATGATACAGACGATTATAATGAAGACGCTAATTAAATCCATGTTTTCCTCCTGTTAAAAAGAAAAGAGCTGTGAAAGTAAAAATCTACACATAAATATAGCTATCAACCCAAAAATATTAATTAGAAAACGCGAGGTTGCAATTGATTGATAAGATTGTTGGCCGACAGGGGCATGGAGAATTGTTTTTACGAGACGAACACAGACAACCCATAATATGAAAAGCAAAAAAACTAAAGTAAAAAGAGGAGCGCTAGCGATACGCTTGGAAGGCAAATTGAGATAATCGCTAGCGAAGGCAAAAATTCCTAAAAAGGATATAGAAATGATAATCAAATTATGCCCAAAAATATTTCGGTCTCTTCTTATACATTGAAAGATAGGCGAGATTAGTTTAGGCCATGTAATGGTTAAGAAGGTGGCGCCTAAAGTCGGTAATAGAGATTGGAGCACGATTGGAAATGTTTTAAACATTTTATGGGACTCCTTCACACACGTGAGATCGTAGCATTGAAATAGGGATAGGAGTTTCCTTTTCTTCGGCGCGCCGATTTTCCCTCCCGCTAAGCTCGGAATCAACGCTCCCATCACGAAACGACTATATCGCCGGCTGCGGCGCGATGTCAAGAACGAGAGAATAGGCGCAAATAAGAATTATATATGGGCTTCGGGGCGGCGGAGAAGGCGCTCTTCGCCAAGGGCGGAACCATCGTTCACAGCGAGGAGCTCTTCGCCCCTTCTAAGCAGTATAAGATGGGGTTAAATTTTCATTCTGCCACTTTCTTCGATGGGAAGAGCATAAAAGTGGCAGAATGAAGATTTGACTCCGTCATTTTCCCTCAGCTTCTCTTCCAGGACAAAATGAGGCCGACAACCCCCTGCCAAAAAAGGGAGGAAAATATCGTCAGCAGATGCCACTGGTCGCCAAGCCGGTGCCCGTTGATCACGGTCGCCGAGCCGTAATAGATGGCCAGAATGGTCAGGATCATAAGGGCTGCGGTGATGTTATTGGTTTTCAGGAAAAGGTGCATTTCGCGCTCATCGGGTTTCCGTTTCCTTGACGCGAAATGGGTCACAACCGGCAGAAGGGCAAAGAAAGCGAATAGGGCTAAGCCTACTTGTCCAAAAAGCAGGGTGGCCGTTATGACGGCCATGCCGACGAATCCCGTGAATCCGTATCTCCAGATCATTTCATTTCCTCCCTTAATATGAAGATTTCTTCAACCCGGGCCCCGAAAAAGCGGGCCAGGCGTAACGCCAAGACGACCGACGGGTTGAACTTCCCATGCTCGATAGCCAGGATGGTCTGTCTCGAAACCCCGAGCGTGTCCGCCAGTTCTTCCTGGGTTATCTGGTCGCGATTGAATCGAAATTCCCTGAGTTTGTTTTCGAGAACATTTTTGTATTCCATTTTTAAGGCCTCAAGAACGATGTATATTAATATATACATTATGTCAAGTATTATATACTTTCATTTTTTTCCGAAAATTGTGGATTTGCCTTGACGTTTGCCGATTTTTTCAATGAGCCCGGACCGAAGCGCCAGAACTTTCTGATCCATCAACGTCCTGTTAGAGTCTGACCGTAGTCCAGTTTCCAAGACGAGGCTAATCCATCAACGTCCGATCAGAGTATATTGACGATGCTTGTCAATTCCGACATAATTCATGCGTGCATCTCCTGAAAAAAGTCTTCCCGCGGGAAGCCCCCTATCCCTCTCCCCCAGAAAGCGCATCGCACTTTCACATCATCTATTCCTCGCTTAAACAGCGCCTCTCGTCCTCTCCGTCCCTCGTTCTCCTCTTGATCTTCATTCTGGCCCTCGCTATCCGGGTCTTGTTTCTTTTCCATTATCGGATGATCGAGACGGACGGCGCTTATTATGGAGCCGTCGCCCGTCTTTTCGCCGATGGTCATTGGATAAAAGCCTGCGACCCCTACTGGCCTCCGTTGTTTCCCTTTTTGACGATTCTGCCCTATAAATTGGGGCTGTCGCTGGAAGCTTCGGGAATCGTCATTTCCCTTCTGGCCTCCGCCGGCTGTGTCATCGTCTGCTTTTTCCTGGCCCGGCTGATCGCGGGCGAAAAGGCCGGCCTTCTGGCCGCCGGTCTGGCGGCCGTTCACCCGCGGCTGGTGAGTATATCCCAGAGCTTCATGACCGAGCCTTTGTATGGGGTCCTTGTCTGCGGCGGGCTTGCTCTGTTCTGCCATGCCGTTCAATCCGCTCGCGGACGATCCTTTTTAAAAAACGGAATATTTTTCGCTTTATCCGGCGCCCTCCTCGGCTTGTCGTTCTTGACGCGGCACGAAGGCGCTTTTTACTTTCTCCTTTTATTGGCGATCGGCGCGCTCGCCATGATCTTCGGACAAGCCCGCGTCAAAGACTCGCCACACCGTTCCCTCGCGCATCGCATAGTTCTGCCCTTGTTCATGCTCGCCGGATTCGCGATCGTCTCGTTTCCTTATATCCGGCAAGTGGCCAAGCTCGAAGGACGATGGACGTTGGGAGAAAAGGCCGAAGCGAACATGTATGTCGCCTACAGGGACGATTATCAAAAGGCCGGGATCTCCGTGAAGCGCTCGGACTACGACTCGATCACCGCGCCGGACGAGGCGCGTCAACCCGGAGATTACCGCGTCTTCGAATTCGTTCGAAAAAACCCGCTGAAGATCATCGGGAGAATCGCTCAAATCATCCCCCGGGCCGTCCTGGATAAAATCCCCAGCTTCATCACATGGCCATATATCCTCCTCGGCCTTTTTGGGCTTTTCTACAGGAAATTCGTCAAGCGCTCTTCGTCTTACGAAAAGCTCTTCGCTCTCTGCGTCCTTCTCCCGGTCCTGATGTATTCCCCGCTGTTTCTCTATCGGCGCTTTTTTATCGCGACAGCGCCCATTTTCCTGGCATGGGGAGCGATCGGACTCGACGAGCTCCGCCACCGCTTGAAGCGCGCCCATTTCGCAATCGTCATCATCGTCTGGAGCCTGGTTTCTCTCGGGGCCACGCATTTTTCCCTCTCGAACCAGTCCTGGCCGATTCTCTATAAAGATGCCGGATTGTGGCTGAAAGGGCAGAATATCAAACCTCTTGTTCTTTCGGGGAGGAAGCCGGAGACGAGCTTTTATGCCGGAGCGGAATTCCGGCCGCTCGAGAGCCAAACCATGGAGGAGCTGAAGCCTTTCCTGGCTGAAAAAGGCGTCACCCATCTTGTGGTCGAAGACTACGTCTTTGCCGATAGCCATCCGAACCTGGCCGGCCTTCTCGATCCTGAAAAAGCGCCTCCATGGCTGCGCCCTGTTTTCTCGGCAACCAAAGAAGGCCACCGATTGATTGTTTATGCCTATGCGCCGGCGGATGCGCCGCGGAATTCGTGGGTACACGCCACTCAATCCAGAGATTGAGTGCGCGTCCCGGAATTCCTGGTAGCGGGTCAATCAGAGAAAAGAATCCTGCCGCTGTCAAGTTTATTTAGATATTTACGAGCACTATTGGCTACCTTTTTTATTTCCCAACTTTTTTTCTGCGAAATCACGCTTTAATTCCTCAAACGAAGTGAACTTCCCACCCTTTATTTCTTTAATGGCCCCTTCAATTTGGGACCATTCGCTAGCACTAACGCTTACAGCTTCAATTTCTTCTTTTACAAGATTTCTAATGAACTCTCTAATTTTTCCAGTCTTACTGTATCCCCTTTCTACACAAATTGCATCAAAGGCCAAATATTCATCTTTGGGCAAGCGCAATGTAATACTTTTTACACCGTTCACCTTAACACCTCACCGTATCGTTACTTTCGGTACCGTAATAATTTCGCATTAAATATAATGCATTATAATGCATATGTCAAGCATTATTTAAAAATTTCGCAGTTTGAAGGACAAAAAAGATATAATCCCCCCCTCTTGTCAGAGCGGGGCCATATCGATATAGTAAAAAGGACCGCGAATTTAAGCGCGATAAACCCACGGAAGGAGTGACGGATGATCAGAAAAGCCATCATCTCGGCGATCGCGTTTCTCTTCATGACCATCATCGGGCTGAGCGCGCTCGCCCCGTCCCAATCCCAGGATTCCAGCAAGGAAGAATTGAAGCTCCAGCTTCCCAAGCCGATGTTCATTGGCACGCCGCGGAACATCAAGACGTCGAACCTGGAAGTCATCACCGGCAAGCCCCGCGGCCCGTTCTTCGTGGCCAAGGGGACGAAGATCCTTTCGTTGAAAAAGCCTGTCATCTCGAGCGACATGCAGCCGGTCATCGGCGAATTGAATTTCATCACGGACGGCGAAAAATCCGGCGAGGACGGCTATTTCGTCGAGCTCGGCCCCGAGAAACAATGGATCCAGATCGATCTCCAGGGTGAATTCAATCTGAACGCCGTCGTCGTCTGGCATTATCACGCCCAAGCCCGCGTTTACCGCGACGTCGTCGTCCAGGTTTCGGACGACAAGGATTGCGTCAACGGCGTCACGACGCTCTTCAACAACGACCACGACAACACAACCGGCCTGGGGATCGGCAAGGACAAGGAATACATCGAGACGAACGAGGGCAAGCTGATCGACCCCAAAGGCTTGAAAGCCCGCTATCTCCGGCTCTTCAGCAACGGGAACACGTCGAACGACATGAACCACTACGTCGAGGTGGAGGTTTACGGCACGCCGGCGAAATGAGCAAGACCGCTTTCCGCGGGCTTTTGTTGATCGTCCTGTGCGGAGCCGCTCTGCTCCGCGTCCCGGGCCTGAGCCTCAGGCCGATGCATCATGACGAAGCCAACCAGGCCCTGAAGTTCGGCCTGCTCCTCGAAAAAGGCGAATATCGATACGATAAAGCCGACCATCACGGTCCGACGCTCTATTATCTGACCCTTCCCCTGGCCTGGGCCTCGGCCAAAACGACATTGGCTTCCCTCGACGAGACGACGCTCAGGCTTTTGCCGGTCCTCTTCGGCCTCGGGCTCATCCCGCTGCTCGTTCTGTTCGGGAAAGACATCGGCCGACCGGCGGTTCTTTTCGCCGGGCTCTTCGCCGCCCTGTCCCCGGCCTTCGCTTATTACAGCCGGTTCTACATCCAGGAAACGCTGTTCGTTTTCTTCATCGCGGGATTCCTGGGTTCGCTCTGGCGCTTTATATCCCGGCCGTCGTCGGGTTGGGCCGTCGCCGCGGGCTTTTTCGGCGGCATGATGTTCGCCACGAAGGAAACCTCCGTCGTCGTCTTCGCGGCCACGGCCGGCGCTTTAGTCTTGACAAACCTTACCGCGAAAAAGGAGGCGATGCCGCCCGCCGCGAACCCGGGAATTCGGGCGCTCCATATCGGGCTCTTCGCGGCCGCGGCCGGCGTGACGGCCGCGTTGTTCTATTCCTCCTTTTTCACGAACCCGAAAGGCGTGGTGGACTCCGTCCTCGCTTTTCAAACCTATTTCGCGAAAGGCGGGACGCCGGGCCTCCACGGCCACCCCTGGTGGTATTATCTCGGCCTTCTGACACGGGTGAAATCGGGCGGGCTCGCTTGGAGCGAGGCGCTCGTCCTGGCCCTCGCCTGTCTCGGATTTCTCGCCGCCGCTCTCAAGCGCGATCGTTTCGCGATTTTCATCTCTTTTTACGCGCTCATCACGGCCGCCGTTTTTTCGCTCATCCCCTACAAAACGCCATGGAACCTCCTCCCCTTTCACCTCGGATTCGTCATTCTCGCGGGGATCGGGACGGTTTTCATGTTCCGGTCGTTGCGGGAAAGATATCAAAAAATCCTGGCCGGGATTTTGCTCGCGATCGGGCTTTTTCAATTGGGATGGCAGAGCTATCAGGCGAATTTCCGGTATTACGCCGATCCCCGGAATCCTTACGTCTACGCCCAGACGAGCACGGATTATCTGAAGCTCGTCCGCCGCGTGGACGAGATCGCCTCGCTCCATCCGGATCATGAACGCATGCCGATCAAGGTCGTCTGCGATCCCAGCGAGACCTGGCCCCTGCCCTGGAGCCTGAGGCGGTTCGAGCGAGTCGGCTATTGGACGAATTGGCAGGATTGGCGCGCGGCCGCGAGTTTCGAGGACGCGCCGATCGTCATCGCCTCGCGGGACCAGGCCGAACGGATCCAACCGCTCATCCAGAGCCGATATCAATCGGAATATTACGGCCTGCGGCCCGACGTGCTGCTCATGATTTTCATCCGAAACGACCTCTGGGACCATCTTTTAAAAAACAAGGCCGCTTTTGAATAAGGCCCGGTCAGGCTTGACGCGCAAAAACGCAAAACGTATATTAAGAAATAAGAAAAAGGAGGAGCCATGAAAAAAACCTTGACGCTGGGAGTCCTGTTTGTCTTCGCCCTCATGTTTCTTGCCGCGGCCTGCGCGCCCGGACCGAACGCCTCCGAGAATACGGCCGGCAAGGAAGGCCTCGTCGCCGGTTTCTGGATGGGCCTGTGGCACGGACTGATCTCGCCCATCACGTTCGTCATTTCCATTTTCGAGAAGAGCGTCCGCATCTACGAAGTTCACAACAACGGCAGCTGGTATAACTTCGGGTTCGTGCTCGGCGCCGGGCTCTTTTTGGGCGGCGGCATCCTCGGCAACAGAGGCAGAAGGAAAAGATTCTGAAATTCGGCGGACCCGCGACCCGCGGGAAAATCGTCCCGAGACAAAAAAGACATAAGAGGCCGCGGAATTCAAAAGGGAGGATATGAAGATGAAAGGAAACAGTCTCGATCGGCTTCTCGAATCCCTGTCCGGGATCGTCGCCCGGCAGGGCGAGCGAATCATCGTCCATGACCAAAAGAGGCTTCCGGGAAAAATCGACGACCTGATCCAAGAAGCCGTCTTTGGCCCCGCCGAATCCAAGGCCGCGGCGCGTTGGCTCATCTGGGAGACCGCCCAAGCGCTTGGCATCCGGCCGGCTTCCATCCACAATTTTTACAAGGCGCTCGGCCGGGGCGAAGCCGCGAACGCGTTCACGGTGCCGGCGATAAATCTCCGCATGATCGCTTACGACTCGGCGCGGGCCGTCTTCCGCGCCGCCCGGCGGATCGATTGCGGCGCGATGATCTTCGAGATCGCCCGGAGCGAGATCGGCTACACCGACCAGCGCCCGGCCGAGTACGTCTCGGCCGTGCTGGCCGCGGCCATCCACGAAGGCTTCCGCGGCCCGGTGTTCATCCAAGGCGATCATTTCCAGATTTCGGCCAAGAAATTCGCGACGGCCGCGGAATCCGAAGTCCAATCCATCCGCGACCTCATCCTCGAGGCGGTCAAGGCCGGGTTCTACAACATCGATATCGATACCTCGACGCTCGTGGACATCTCGAAGCCGACGCTGGCCGAGCAGCAGAAAATGAACTACGAACTCTGCGTCGCTTTTACGAAGTTCATGCGCGGGCATGAGCCAAAGGGCGTCACGATCTCGGTCGGCGGGGAGATCGGCGAAGTCGGCCGGAAGAACAGCACGCCCGAAGACCTGGACGCGTTCATGAAGGGCTATAACGCCGGCCGAGGCGCCGCTGAGGGCATCAGCAAGATCAGCATCCAGACGGGGACGAGCCACGGCGGCATCGTCCTGCCCGACGGAACGCTGGCCCAGGTCGCGATCGATTTCGACGTCCTGCGAATATTGGGCGAAAAGGCCCGCAGGGAATACGGGATGGGCGGCGCCGTCCAGCACGGCGCGAGCACGCTGCCGGAGCAGGCGTTCCACAAGTTCGTCGAAGCGGGGACGTGCGAAGTCCACCTGGCCACGGCTTTCCAGAACATCATCATGGAGCACGAGGCGGTCCCCGGCTCCCTGCGCCAGGAAATCCACGAATGGCTGAAGATCAACGCGGCCGACGAACGCAAACCCAGCGATACCGACGCCCAGTTCGTCTATAAAACTCGGAAGAAAGCCATCGGCCCGTTCAAAAAGGCCTTTTGGTCCCTGCCGGTTAGCGCGCGCGACGCGGTCGGCGCGAGCCTCGAAAAGATGTTCACGTTCCTCTTCGAGCAACTGAACGTGAGCGGGACGACGGACATCGTGAAAAAATTCGTAAAAGCGCCCGAGATTCATCAGGCGCTCCCCGCCGGAGGAGTGAAGGGCTCTTCGGGTAAATCCGTTGACGGATTAGCGGATTAGAGGATAGATCGACAACCTATCTTTGGCCTCGATTCGTCGTTGAGCTTTCCTATTTTTTATTGGAGAGCTGGGCGTCGTCGCCCATGACCCGGGCGGCCCAGAGCAGGCCGCGTTTTACGATCTCCCGCGCCTGGGGAACGTTGAAATCCGCCGCGACATGGCCCAGTGACGAATAGAAGATCCGGCCCTTCCCGTACATTTTTTTCCAGACGACCGGCATGACGCAGCCCTTGATCCAGGGCGCATATTGGCCCGAGAACGTGGTCGTAGCAAGGACATCGTTCAGCGGATCGACCTGCATGTAATACTGCTCGGAATGCATCTTGAAGTCCGTGAGGCCTTTAGTGATCGGATCCACGTGGTTCGTGATGTTGACCTCGTAATCGATGACGCCGCCGGGATGGGCCACCCACTGCCCGCCGGTCATGAATTCGTATTCGACGCTGCCGCGGAAGGAGTCCGCCAGGCCGCCGTGCCAGCCGGCCAGCCCGACGCCGTTTTTGACCGCTTCCTCCAGGTTCCGTTCCTGTTCGGGTTTGATCGAGCCCTGGGTATAAACCTGGACGATGAGGTCGAGGGATTTCAGCTTGGCGAGATCCTGGTAAGAATCGAGCGTGTTCGAGATCTCGACGTCGAAGCCTTGTTCGGCCAGCCATGGCGCGAAAATGTCCACGCATTGTTTGGGCTCGTGGCCTTCCCACCCTCCCCAGACGAAGAGGGCCTTCTTCTTTTTCGCCGGCGCCTGCCCGGCCATGGCGAGGCATAAAATTGAAAACATCAAAACCACGCCCAAAATCACCGGCATTTTGGGCGACGTATCACGCCTGAGTTTTTTCATCGATCCCTCCCGCTCTCCTCGAATGTGTCCTAATGACTTCGGTCTCTTTGTCCCTTATCATTTAATAAATTCGAGCATCTGCGTGGGTGGCGCCGATCGGGCGCCCGGATGCCCGAAGCTTCTGGGACCCTCGTCAGGGTGAGAAGCGAGGGCAGCTGGGCTGATCGGAGACAGGACCCACGCAGATGCTCGAACCGCCTACAGCTCTCTGATCCAGATGTTTCTAAAGCGGACAGGGCAGCCATGGTCCTGGAGGCCGACCGGAAGCTTGTCGGCGTGGGCGACGTAGGGCGGCCTCGCTTTGTGGGCCGTAGGCCCGGTCAGCACCGTATAGCTCTGGACAATGATGCCGTTATGGATTACCGTCATCCAGGCCGGAGTGAGGAGCTTCTTGTCCTTGTCGAAGCGCGGCGCGTAGAAGACGATGTCGTACGTCTGCCATTCGCCCGGCTTCCGGCAGACGTTGAACATGGGCGGGTACTGGCCGTAGATGGCGGCCGTTATCCCGTCGGCGTAGGTCTTATTGTTATAGCCGTCGAGGACCTGGACTTCATATAAGTTCATCAGGAAAACGCCGCTGTTGCCGCGCTCCTGCCCTTCGCCTTTCACCTCGGCCGGGGCGGCCCATTCGACGTGGAGCTGGCAGTCGCCGAATCCCTGTTTCGTCTGGATTGAGCCGGTGCCGGCCGCGACTTCCATATAGCCTTTCTCGACTTTCCATCGGGCGGCATTCCCTTTTTCGTCGGCCCACTGAGAGAGGTCCTTGCCGTCGAAAAGGACGATGGCGCCCGGAGGAGCGACGACGGGCGGTCCGGCCGGGCCGGGATCGAGGACCGTCGGCAGGGGGCGGTTCGGATCATGAACGGTCCATTCCATCTTGGGAATGATCTGCGCGACGGCGAACCCGATCAAGCCCAACATCACTAAAAAGGATATTCCAAGGGCTGTCATCTTCATGGTCATGTCCCGCCGCTTTACAGCGACCAGCCCTGCCGGTATTCCTTATGGACGAACTTGTTGGCCTCGGGAAGGTTCGTGAACTCCAATTTCTCGCCATCCCACTGAAGCACGGTCCTGACGTCTTTCATCCGGAGGGCGACATTGCCGAGGAGCATGGTCTCGGTCAACAGCCCGCTGTAGGAGAAATCCGTGGTCGATTTTTTCCCCGTCTTGATCGCGGCGATCCATTCTTCCATGATGCCGGGCGATCGGGGAATGGTTTTTTCCGGCCGTTTGTAATCCTGCATCATCTTCTCGGGAAGGATGCGGGGATTATCGCCGTATGTGCTGCACATGATCATCCCTTTCTGCCCCACGAACAGGCAGCCCCCGCCGTCATCTCCCATCGTCCGGCCGCTGTCGAGAACCGCGGGCCGGGGAGGCATCAGGCCGCCGTCGTACCAGACCATTTTCGCGGGCGGCATGCTGCCGCGCGCGGGAAAGGCATAAGTGATGATTTCGCCGAGCGGAAACGAATCCTTCGTGTATTTGGTCGAGCTGGCCTGGACCGTCGCGGCGTGGCCGAGCTTGAGCGCCCAGTAAATCTGATCGACGAGGTGGGCGCCCATGTCGCCGACCGCGCCCGTCCCATAGTCCCACCAGCCGCGCCAATTGAACGGCAGATACGCCGGATGATATGGACGCCAGGGCGCCGGGCCGAGCCATACGTCCCAGTCGAGGGTGGGAGGCACGGACGGGATCTCCTTGGGCGCGTCGATGCCTTGCGGCCAGATCGGCCGGTTGGTCCAGACGTGGGCCTCGGTCACGTTGCCGATCGCCCCGTCCCAGATCCATTCGCAGATCAGGCGCGCGCCCTCCTTGGAATGGCCCTGGTTGCCCATTTGGGTGACGAGGTTCCTCTTCTTGGCCTCTTCGGCGAGGAGCCGCGCTTCCTTGATCGTATGGGTCAGCGGCTTCTGGACGAAGACGTGCTTCCCCATTTTCATGGCCGTCATGGCGATGACGGCATGGTTGTGGTCGGGAGTGCTGACCGTGATCGCGTCCAGGGACTTCTCTTTGTCCAGCATCTGACGAAAGTCCCGATACTTATTGGCTTTATCATACTTGGGCTGGTATTCCGGCTTGTTTTCCTTGTTGGCCAGGAAACCGCCCATCTGCGTGTCGTCGCAATCGCACAGGGCGACGATGTTCTCGGGGCTCGCGGCCCAGATGTCGGATGTTCCTTTGCCGCCGACGCCGACGCAGCCGATGTTCAGCGTGTCGCTCGGCGCCGTGTAGCCCGGACCGCCCAGCACCTTCCGCGGAACGATCACGAGGCCCGCGGCGGCCGTGGCCGTCGTCCCGATAAACGCGCGGCGGGTCAGCGGCGCGCCGGGTTTCGGGGAATTATCATTGCGGATGGTCATTGTGCTTCCTCCCTGATAAGATGGCTTTATTCATAAGCGTTTCTTAGGATAATATATACGAATTAAGGTTCGAGTCAACCGGAAGGAGGCAACATGAGCGAAGAAAAGAACCGATCCGATCTGATCGGGTTTTGCGGACTCTACTGCGGGGATTGCCACGGCTTCAAGGGCATTATCCCCGATCTGGCCCGCGACTTAAGAAAAGAACTGCGGGCCGCGAAATATGAAAAATTCGCGGAAGTGATCTCCGAGCTGGGCTTCGCCAAGGCCCTCGGAGATTACGACAAAGCCTACGAGGTCCTGGGCGCCATGGTCAAGTTCCGCTGCCGGAAGGGATGCCGGAAGGGCGGCGGTTCGCCGTTCTGCAAGATCCGCCTCTGCTGCCAGACCAAGGGCTGTGAGGGCTGTTGGGAGTGCGGCGAATTCGAGTCATGCGGCGAATTAAAATTCCTCGAGCGCGTCCACGCCGACGGACATATCAAAAACCTGCGCGCAATTCAAAAAAAAGGGAAAAAGGCGTTCCTCTCGGGAAAAAGATATTGGTGACTCATCTCTGGGGGCGTACCCGGAGATAAAGATTCTTGAAATAGAGCGGGGTGTTGTGGGACTGGAGCTCGATCTGGCCGGCCGGATAAATCGGCTTATCGCGCTCCCAGTAGTTTTCCATGACCACGTCATCGACGACGAGCACGCCGTTGAGATAAACGGTGACGCGCTCGCCGGCCATCCTGATATAAAACGTGTTCCACTCCCCCACCGGCCGGTCCGCGCGGACGAGCGGCTTTGAGGGGTTGATTTTATTGTTGTAGAGCCCGCCCGAGCCATCCGGGCTTTGGGTTTGGTCCCAGATCTGGACCTGCGGGGAGCCGCGCAGATAAATGCCGCTGTCTCCTTTTTCCTGGATCTTCCAATCGACGAACATCTCGAAATCTCCGTAATCCTGGAGCGTGCACAGGCTGTGGCCCTGGCCGTCGAAGGCGAGCGCGCCGTCGATGACTTTCCAATGCTGCCTCATGAGCGCGTCCGCTTCGCGCTGGGCCCTGGCCGATTCATCCGGTTTCATCCTGGCCCGGGCCGGAGGATCGGCGACCAGGCCTTTCCACCCGGAAAGATCCTTGCCGTTGAATAGATAAGCAAAGCCTTCTTTGAACAAAAGGGTCCGGGCGTATTTTTCCGCTTCATCCCGATCGTAATCGTTGTCCAGGAAAAGCAAGGCCCTTTTGAGGATCACGGCCGTTTCGAATCCGGCCAAGCCCTCGACGCCGGGGGCGGGAAGGGCCGATTTCACGATCGCCTGGGCGGCCTTGACCTGAAGCGCGGGATCGTCGAGAAACCTGGCGAGCAAGGCCAACGATTCCGGCGTCCGGACATCGGCCAGGGCGGATATGACAAGATTCTTTTCATTGGCCTCTGCGGCGATTTCTAGAGCTTCTTTCAAGAGCGAGATTTTTCGCTCGGCTGAAAACGGCTCTCCTCCGGCCAGGCGGGTGATGCCGCGCAGGGCCAGGTAGCGCGTTTTCCGGTCGGGCGCGGCCCGAGCGCTCTGGAACAATTCATCGAGCGCGTCCGCGGCCATCCAATTGGCCAGGGTCGAGAGCGCCGCGGTCTGGCATTGCGCGTCCGGGCTTTTCGTTTCCATGACGACCCATCCCAGGGCTCTTTCCCCGCCGATCCTGGCCAGCGGCCTCATGAGATCCGGCCGTTTCGAGGCCGGCGCTTTATTCAAAGCCGCGAGGATCGCGTCGGCCCGCATCTCGGGATCGGCGATCTGGCCGGTGGAGGCGACAAGAGCGTTCTGGATGAGCACGATTTCCGGGGCCGCCGCGTTCGAAAGCAGAAGATCGACAAGGAGAGGCGCGTCGTCCAGGCGGACAAGCTTTTCGAGCGACTCGAGCGCCGCTTTGCGGACGGCGGGATTTTCGCTTCCGGCCTCGGCCAGGATCAATCCAGCCCGTTCCTTGGCCTGGCGCTCCGCCAGGATTTCTATCAAGGCGACGCGCGCGTGCGGCGGCGAGCCGGGGAGCATCTCCGCAGCCTTGGCCGTGACTTTATCCGGCGAGAAAAAAGAAAACGCCTGCCGGACGGCGGCGACCTGGTCTTCATCGTCGGTTGGCATGAGAGGCCAGACCTCATCGAAAACCTCATCGCCGGCCAGCCGCGACGCCGCCCCGACGGCGGCCAGCCGGACGGCCTTGTCTTCGCTCAGGATTGCGTGCCGGACGGCCGGAAGCGCCGATTGATCCCCGCGGCGGCCCAGCATGGCGATGATGTCGGCCCGCGCTTCGGCGCCGGCCCGCGCCGATTTTTCGATCCACCGCGCCGTGGCGGTTTCTCCCGGAACCAAATCCGCGAGCTCGAGAGCTCTCTGCCGGAATTTTCCGTCTGGAGAATCCATGGCCTCGAGCAAAACATCGAAGATCCCGGGCCCGAGGATTCCGGCCAGCAGCGTCAGCGCGGAAGCGCGGACCTGGCTTTCTCCGGGCAGGGCGTAATTCTTGAGGAATTCGCGGCAAATCTTTTCGCTTAAATCCTTATTCCCGGAGTCCCGGAGGCGTTGGGCGAAAAGCAAATAGAGGGACGCGGCCTTCGCTCGTCCATAAGGCGAGGCCGTGACCGCCGTCCGTTCGAGGACGGATTGGGAGGCGGGATCGCCGATGTTCGCCAGTGCGGCCAGCGCGGCCGTACGGAGCCTTTCGTCGGGACCGGACGCATACGGCGATATTTTTTTCACGGCCGCGAGGCTTCTCATCTCGCCGAGGGCCTGGATGAGAGACTCCCGATTCTCGGTCGGCGCGACGTCGAGGGCTTTGATTAAAACGATCTCCGCTTCCGCCGAACGGACGACGGTGAGAGCCCGCGCCGCCGGTCCGCCCAATTTCGGGTCGGTCAAGAGCTTGGCCAGCGGCTTGACGATCTCCCCCTTTCCGGCCAGTTGGAGCTGGCCGATGAGAAACGACTTGATTTCGGCGTCGCGCGGTTCATCGAGGGCCCTGAGGAGCTCTTTGACGAACGGAAGGCGCTCGGCTTCGGCCCCCGCTCTCGCCACATAGACGGCCGCGGCATCCGTGGCGAACCGGGCCAGGGTGTCGTCGTCTTCGCCGGGGGCGGCCAACCTCCCGATGATCTCTCTCATCCCCTCCGGCCCCATGGCCACGATCTCGGCCGCGAACAGATCCCTGTCCCGGCCGCTCTCGGCCGGAAACTTGGCCAGGATCGTCGAGATCCTGGAGGAGATCGATATCTTGTCCTGCGTTCCCACGGAGAGAGTCACGCAAAAAATCGCGCCCAGGATAAAGATCGCGCTTCGGCGGCGGCTGGGGCCCCGGGTTTTGCCCGGGGGTCCACTTCCGCCGTACTCGCCCGTGGATATAAGCCACGGGCGAGTGGCGAGCCGAAGGCTCGTCCCTTGGCTTATCGCCGATTGTCTATGCGTTTTCATGGACGATTCTCCACCGTTTTTCACAAATGCCAGGGCGCGCGCATCGGCTCATCGATCAGCCGGTCGGCCTCCTCGTCGCCGACGAAGCGCTCCGCGACAGGGTCGAATTCAAGAGGCCGCCCCAGCCGCACCGCGATCTTCGCCAGGTTGACGATGGTGCAGGTCCGGTGGCCGTTTTCCTCGTTGAGAGCGAACTTCCGCCGCGATCTGACCGCCTCCGCGAAATCGGTCAGCTGCGGTTCGGGATCGGGAAGCCCCGCGGCTTTGGCCTTGAGGTCGGGGATATCGGATTTGAATCCCCGAAAGAGCTTTCCCAACGGTCCCTGGAGGAAAGGCGCATCGACGTCCCTGTTTTCGCCGTCCAGGACGATCTCGCAGCCGTCCGCGTATTTCAGGCTGACGTTCCGCCAGCTTCCGCAGGCGTCGGGATGCTGCTGGGGACAGTCGGCGACGATCGAGACCGGGGCGGTGTGGTCCTTTTCCAACAGATATTGGACGGGGTCGAGGTAATGCATGCCCATGTCGCCCAATCCGCCGCCGTCATAATCCCAGTAGCCGCGAAACGTCTGATGGACGCGGTGGGGATGATAGGGCTTGAACGGGGCGGGCCCCAGCCAGAAATCGTAATCCAGCTCTTTGGGCACGGGCTGCGGCGGCAGGTAGGTCTTTCCGCTCCAATAGAATTTCCAGTCGAACCCGGTGATCCCGCTGATGGTCGCTTTGAGCGGCCAGCCGAGCAGCCTATTCCGGACGATTTTTTTGATAGGCTTGACGGTCGCGCCGAAGTCGTAGAATTGGCTTTGGAACCGGAACCAGGTGTTGATTCTGAAGATTCGTCCGTTTTTTTGAACGGCTTCGACGACCTTCCGGCCTTCCCCGATCGTCCGGGTCATCGGTTTTTCGCACCAGATGTCCTTGCCCGCTTCGGCCGCGGCCACGGATATCAAGCCGTGCCAGTGCGGAGGCGTCGCGATATGGACGATGTCAATATCGGGTCGGGCCAGCACCTCGCGGAAATCCCGATAGCCTTTGACGCCGGGTCCGGCGGCCTCGAGCGCCGTCTTGAGATGGCTTTCGTCTACGTCGCAGACGGCCAGCAGCCGGCCGTCGTCATATTTGATATGGCCCAGACCCATGCCGCCGACGCCGATAATCGCCCGGGTCAACTGATCGCTGGGAGGCACATAGCCCGGACCGCCCAAGACATGACGCGGCACGATGGCCAGCGCGGCAGCCGCTCCCAACGATCGTTTGATAAAATCCCTGCGATTGAGGCTCTTACGTCCGGGCATGGCGATCTCCTCGTTTCGGGATCGGGAACTCCTAGTTTTCATATATTACGTTTTCCCCGCCCGGATATCAATCAAGAATTCGCGATTTCCGGTCGCGCCCGCTGCGATCGCCAGCAACGGCAAACCGCGTCACCCGAGTCTCTCGAATTCGATATGGATCCGCCGGTCTTTTTGTTATAATTTTCCTTCGCTGGATTCCAAGCCAAGCCTATGCGCCGCAATATGAAAAAGATCCGTTGGGGCATCCTGGGCTGCGCCCGGATCGCGGAGCGCGCCCTCATTCCGGCCTTTCGCGCGGCCGCGAACGCCGATCTCCTCGGGATCGCCGCCCGCGACGAGAAGAGAGCGCGCGCCTGGGCCGCGAAATATGCCATCGAAAAAGCCCATAAAGATTACGTCTCCCTCCTCGAAGATCCCGATATCGACGCCGTCTATGTCCCCCTGCCCAACCATCTCCACGCCGAATGGACGATCCGGGCGGCCGCGGCGGGAAAGCATGTCCTGTGCGAAAAGCCGCTGGCCCTGACCGAAGCCGAAGTCCGGACGATGTTCCAGGCCTGCGACAGGGCGAATGTCCTCCTGATGGAAGCCTTCATGTACAGGTTCCATCCCCAATTCGAAAGGACGCTGCGCCTGGTCCGGACAGGCAGGATCGGCGACATCCGGGCCTTTCGTTCGGCGTTCACGTTCCGGATTTCGAGCGGGAAGGAAGACTACCGCTGGTATCCCGAAATGGGCGGAGGCGCGCTCTATGACGTCGGATGTTATCCGGTCAGCGCCGCCCGGACGATATTCGGCGAGGAGCCGTCTTCGGTCTTCGCCCGGGCCCGTCTCCATCCGGAATCCGGGATCGACGCGGCCATGAGTCTTCTCCTCGAATTTCCCGGCGGGCGCCACGCACATCTCGACTGCGCCCTGGATACGCAGTTCGAGAGCCAACTGGAGATCGCGGGATCGGAAGGCCGGATCACGCTCCCCCGCGCTTACACGCCCAAAAACTTCGATGTCCCCATTCAGATTTCGCGCGGCGAGGAGGAGGAGACGATTCTCGTCCCCGCGGCCAATCACTACGTCCAGATGATCGAGCATTTCGGAGAATGCGTCCGCCGCGGCCTCTCCCCTCGCTATGCGCTCGAGGACGCCGCGGGCAGCGCGCGGGTCATCGACGCGGCCTTCAAATCCCTGGCCGCTGCCCGGCCGGTCGTCCTGCCTTAGGGTTTTTCTTCCTGGCGAACGCCCGCCTTGACCTCCTTCGGGTCCGGGATTAAAATCAGAGATGGGCCACTCGCCCGTGGCTTATATCTACGGGCGAGTACGGCGGAAGCGGACCCCCAGGCAAAGCCTGGGGCCCCAACCGCCGTCGATGGAAAAAAGAACGGGGAGAACGCGTCCGCTATCGAAGGCCTGGGTCGCGACGCGGGCACGGGGTTCACGGGCAACGCCCACGATCTCCGGAAAGGATTAAGCCAAACATGAACCGCAAAATCGTCCAGATCGCCATCCTTGTCCTAGCCGGGATCGGCGTTTTTTTCCTGTCGTGCGCCAAGTCGGAAGATCATTCCCTGTCCGGGGCGTCCTCGCCGTTTACCCAAACGCGGCCCACGCCCAAGGAGATCACGATCCGTAACGTGACGAAAGAAGTCGTCACGTTCACGCTCGTGCCGTCCGGATCGAAAGACAAGCCCGTGGCCAAGACGCTCGCGGTCGGCGCCATCGACCGCGTCGCCACCACCCAGACCCTGGTCATCGCCTATCAAAAATACGGGCGCGAGATCACCTATTCGCTCTATCCCGGAAAGCCTTATTCCTTCCGCTACGACAGCTCCGGCCAGATCGATATCTGGGTCGGATCGCACGGCCGGGAAGACGCCGAAGACCTGGCCCCCTGGGTCCCCACGCCTCCGGAAGTCATCGCAAAAATGCTCGAGATGGCCAAGGCGGACAAGAACGCGATCATCTATGACATCGGCTGCGGAGACGGCCGGATCGTGATTTACGCCGCCCAGAAATACGGAGCCCGCGGCGTGGGCATCGACATCGACCCGCAGCGGATCAAGGAATCCAAAGACGCCGCCAAGAAGGCCGGCGTGGGAAAGCTGGTCAAGTTCCGCCTGGAGGACGCGACCAAATCCGATATTTCAGAAGCGACCATCGTCACCCTTTATCTCCTCCCGGAATCCAACGAACTCCTTCGGCCGAAATTCGAGCGGGAACTCAAGCCGGGGACGATCGTCGTCACCCACAATTATATCGTGCCGGGCTGGGACGACCGCGAAATCGATTCGACGACGGTCAACGACGCGGACGGAAAAGAGCACAGCGTATTCCTTTATAAACGATAACAGGGCGGCTCCTCGCCTTTTTTCCGGCCGGGACATCATGTTCTCCGCTCATTCCCAATAAAAAGGGACGCGTCGACGACATAAAAATAACGCTTGACTCTGACGTTACGTCATACTTTACAATTATCTTCCGGAGCCCAAAATGTCAAAGTCTCAAGTCCGGCAATACCGGGTGAAAGAGTTCGCCGAGCTGACCAAGGTCACCATTCGCGCCCTTCACCACTACGACCATATCGGCCTGCTCCGGCCGAGCCGCCGGACGGAGAGCGGGTACCGGCTGTACACCGACCGGGACCTCGTCCGGCTCCAGCAGATCGTGACCTTGAAGTTCATGGGCTTCTCGCTCGAAAACATCAAGGCGATCCTGGCCCGGCCCCAGTTCGCCGTCAAGAAGGCCCTGCGGATCCAGGTCGCGGCGGTCCGCGAAGAGATCGAGCGGCTGCGCAAGGCGGCCCGGGCGCTCGAACAGGTCGCCGATGTTTTGGAGAAGGAAAACCGGATCGATTGGAAAAAACTCATTCGCAGCATGGAGGTCATACAAATGAGCGAAGAAACCAAAAAAGAATGGACGAAGAAGTTCTTCACCGAAGCGGACATGAAGGAGTTCGAGGAGATCGGCAAGAAGTACACGCCCGAGACGATGCAGGATTACCAGAACCGGTGGACGAAGCTGATCGCCGAGGTCCAGAAAAATCTCGACGCCGATCCCGCGAGCGCCGTCGCCCAGGACCTGTCCCGCCGCTGGTCCGAGCTTCTCGATCAGGGCTATCGCGGCCATGAAGGGCTCCTGCCCAAAATCGGCCAGGCGTATAACGCGGCGTGGAAATCCGGCGAAATGCCGGTCGCGCCCGGCGGAAAGCCGCCCTTCGACGAGAGGATCTGGGAATTCATCCAGAAAGCCAACGCGATCCGCAAAGCGAAATAGCTGACCGACGTCAACTGTTCAATTCCATGCGCCACTTGACAAAACATGATTTTGTAGCTACATTCGAGTCTCATATGTAGTCACGATATGAGACAGCCATGCGATTCGTTAATGTTAGGGAATTGAAAAGCAAGACGTCGGAGATTCTCCGCGCCGCAGCCGGCGAGAATATTGTCGTTACCAATCGGGGGAAACCGGTCGCCGTCCTCCGAGGATTCGATAGCACGGAATTTGAAAGAGCCGCGTTTCGGCCGGCGGCCAGAGTCCGCGAAACCCGCGCTCCCTACGGCGTGGCTGTCGAGGATCTTCCTCCGCCCTCTCCTAAGCCCGGGGCTATGCTGTCCTGGAATCCTCTCAAAGCCGTCTTCTGGGACTATCCGGAACTGACGGACGAGGCGGCCTTGGGCCGTAAAATCCAAGCGGCACGGGGTTCTTCCGTCCAAGATGCATTCCGCTGGTATTTAGCCCGTTTTTTGGAAAGGGGCAGGGTCGTGGATACGCTGCGATTTTTTCGGTTGGAGGAAATCCGGCGGGTCATGCCTTCGCTGAGGATTTCTCCCCGCGCCGTGGCCAAATGGGCAAGGATCCTGGCGGGCTATGGAAATACTTAAAGAATTTTCCGCGGGCTATGCTTCACCGGCCCAGAAATCCGTCCTTGCGGCCTTGAGCCGAGATCCGATCATTAAGGATGCGTTTTTTCTGACCGGCGGAACGGCGCTATCCGTTTTTTACCTTGGACATAGGGTTTCGGACGATATTGATCTTTTCACCAGAGAGCCGCTCGACCTCCCGGCCGTCACGGATCTTATTCTTCGGCCTTGGGCCGGGGAGTTCATCATGATTGAACGGGAATCTTCCTTCATTTCGGTTTTCATTCAGAACGTCAAGGTCGATTACGTTATCGATCACTTGTCCGAAATGGAAGAGCGTCCCCTAGCCGACCTAGATTCCGGCGGCCGCCTGACCGTGGACTCACTGGAGGCGATCGCCGCCAACAAGCTGACGGCGCTGGTCGGCCGCATCGAACCGAAGGACTTCATCGACTTCTATTTCCTGCGGAAGGAATTTCCTCGTTTGAAAGCCGACTCCATCCTCGAGCGCGCGAGAAGGAAAGACGCCGTTTTCGACGATCCCATGACGGCGGCCACACGTCTGAAGGAAGGATTGCAAATCGTCCTTCGGTCCGCGCCGGAGGCCGAAGCCCGGAATATCAAAGACGGCCGGCGCCACGCTCTGATCCCTTACCCTCGACTTCTGAAGCCCGTCGATTGGGAGGAGTTCGGACGGCTTTTCGAAACACTGGCGGATTGGCTCTATGAGCAAGGGCGTTGAAGCAAATCTTATGGAGATACAATACCCGTCCATAAAGGCGGAATTCTGAAGATACGAATTACCCGCGAATTAGGGTGACATGCCCTAATTCTCTTGAATTTGGATCGTATCACCCTAATTCGTGTCTCCCAAAATCAGGTCTTTTGCTTCCTTCGCTTTTGCGGAAACGGGCGTCATGCCCCCGAAACTGTATAATGGTCAACCTTCACCTCGCTTGATTATTTCTCAAGGAGCATGCAAAATATTCTCAAGCATTAAAACAGGTTTCGTCGCCTGGACGGCGGACGGCATTTATTTCTCGGGGATGCAAAAAACGGCCGCCCATCTTTTCCGCTTCGACCCGGCGAGTCTGAAGATCACCCGCTTGACCGACCCCGACAGCTTCATCGGCGGCGGATTCACGTTCAGCCGGGATGGAAAGCGGCTGGCCTTCACCTCCGGCTCACCGACGACCCTGACCGAAATTTGTATCTCCGACCTCCCCTTCAAGCCGCGCGCGCTGACGAACATGACCGCGCAGGCGGACTCTTTCATTCTCGGGACCCGGGAGGTCATCTCCTGGAAGAGCAAGGACGGGACTGAGATCGAAGGCGTGCTGATCAAACCCGCCGATTTCGACCCGGCCAAGAGATACGCCCTGCTCTGCATCATCCACGGCGGCCCGACCGGCGTGGACCGGCCGCTCCTCCTTTCGCCGGACACCCGCAACTATCCCGCGGATATCTGGGCGGCGCGCGGCGCCCTGATCCTCAAGGTGAACTACCGCGGCAGCGCCGGCTACGGGGAAAAGTTCCGCAAGCTCAATTTCCGCAATCTCGGTGTGGGGGACGCCTGGGACGTGCTCTCGGGAGTGGATTTGCTGGTCAAAAAAGGCTGGGCTGACCCGGCGCGCGTCGGATGCATGGGCTGGAGCCAGGGTGGATATATTTCAGCCTTCCTGACGACGTCGTCCGACCGGTTCAAGGCGATCTCGGTCGGCGCCGGTATCTCGAACTGGGCTACGTATTATTACAACACGGACATCACTACATTCACCCCCAACTACCTGGGCGCGAATCCCGCCGACGATCCACAGATCTACCAGATGACCTCGCCCATGTCGTATATCAAGAAAGCGAAGACGCCGACGCTCATCCAGCACGGCGAGCTCGATAAGCGCGTTCCCATCCCCAACGCTTACGAGCTGCGGCAGGGCCTGGAAGATCGGGGCGTGCCCGCGGAGATGGTCGTCTATAAAGGCTTCGGCCACGGCGTCACCAAACCGAAATCCCAGCGGGCCGTGATGCAGCACAATCTCGCCTGGTTCAACCACTATATCTTCGGCGATCCGAAGCCGGACCTAACGGTCCCGATAAAATAAGGACGCAATTCCGGCATCGGCACATTTCGATAAATGAGATAACCTAAGGAGAGCGGTTATCCCTTCCGCACCGGGACGATCTCGACCCAGTACCCGTCGGGATCCTCGATGAAGTAGATCCCCATCTTGGGATTTTCGTAACAGACAACCCCCATCTCCTTATGCCGGCGATAGGCGGCGTCATAATCGTCCACGGTGAAGGCGAGGTGGATCTCATTATCACCCAGATCGTATTTTTCCTTCCGGTCGCGGAGCCAGGTCAGCTCCAGCCGGTGGGGCGTAACGCTGTCGCCCAGGAAAACCAGGATGAAGCTCCCGTCTTCGGGGGCGATGCGGCGGACTTCCTTGAGATCGAGGGCGCGCTGATAGAAGTCCAGGCTCCGTTCTAAGTCGAGGACATTGACGTTGTTGTGGGCGAACGTGAATTTCATGGCCGCGCTCCTTTTTTTTCTGCCGCGGAGATAAGGACGAGGGGGGTTCGTTTCATGGACAACTCCTTCCTTTGGGTTCATTATAATAAAAAAGGCGGAAAGAAACTATGCGGATAACGGGCCGGATATTACCCAGCCTTCTATTGCCGGTTGGGAGACGTCGAGTTATCCTTCTCTAATTGTTCGACCCGTCGGCGCATCTCGGCGACTTTGACTTTCATATCATCGATAATCTTCTTGAACCGCTCATCTTCGCGGATATTTTCGAACAAGGGGTATCTCGACGCATAATTATAGTTCCGCCATCCGGCATCGACGGCCTTTTCGAGCCACCTTAGAGCTTCATCCTTGTTTCCCTGGACGGCGCAAATCGCGGCCATGTTAGACAAGAGCCCGGAGCTTTCGTCGCCTTGTTCAAGCCGTTTCTGCAACCGGTCCAAGTTTCCCTGAAACAGCTTCTTCGCCTCGTCCTTTCTCCCTGCTTTCCAATAGATAAACCCGAGTTCGACAGGCTGTGTCCCAATTTTTTGATAATATTCTTTAGCCTTTTCGTAATGGCCGGAAAAGAGCTCAGCAAGGGCGGGGTACTCTATAACCCAGGGATGGTCAGGAAATTTGGACAGATATGTTTGGCTCAACTCGATCGCTTTATTATATTCTCCGAAGCCGAGGTATAAATCTATTTGCGCTATATTTGCCCAGTCCAAGTCAGGTTGAAGTTCAAGAGCTTTCTTCAGCCACTCCTCAGCTCGCACAGGGTCATCGAGGCCATAATAGATGGATCCCAAATCGGCACAAGGGAAAGCATCAGCCGGACTCAGGGCAATCGCTTTTTTTACGAATGGGAAAGCCTTATCGAACTCTCCGATATTGAAATAGTATTCGCCTAGAGCGCTGCACGCGAGTGCACTGTTGGGATTCGCTTCGACCGCCTTTTGGCCGGCCTCAACGGCTTTTCTCAACCATCCCTTCCCACCAAAATAGGCGGAGCCGAGGGCTTTGTATCCTTCAGCGAGGTTCGGGTCGAGGGAGATGGCTTTTTGAGCTTCCTCGATGCCTCTGTCGATCCATGTCTTAAGGAATCCAAATCGCTCGGCCCTCTGACAGTAAGCATCTCCAAGTCCAGCGTGGGCCAGGGCATAATCAGGATCAAGCTCGATCGCCTTCTTGAAAAGCTCAATAGCCTGCTCATTATCTTCCTTTTTGTATCGAGAGTAGTATTCGCGGCCTTTGACGTAATACTCATACGCCCTGATATCCTTGGTCGGTTTCTTCTCGATCCGCTCTTTTTCGGCCGGAGTGAGCTTCGCCTTGAGGGCTGCGGCAATTTGCTGGGCGATACCGCTCTGGATAGCAAAAATTTCCTTCATGTCCCGGTCAAAGGTATCTGCCCAGATATTTTGATCTTTGGCGGCGTCGATCAACCGGGTCGAAATGCGCACTTTGCTGTCGGCGCGACGCACGCTTCCATCAAGAATGTAGACAACGTTGAGCTCCCGGCCGATTTCTTTTATTCCTAGATCGCTCTTTTTGTACTTCATCGCCGATGTCTGCGACCGGACATCCAGCTCGCTGATTTTGGAGAGCTGGGTAGTGATATCCTCGGTGATGCCGCTGCTGAAGGCTTCATCCTCTTTCGGGTCGCCGAGGTTTTTAAAAGGGAGGACGGCGATAGAGCGCTTTGAAGGCGCAGCGGACGGGGCCGCTTTCTTGGGCAAAACTTTTGTTAAAGAGATTCCTATGATCGCTACGGCGATGATCGCCGCGGCGGGGATGATAAGTTTTTTGAGCTTGAACGAGACCGTGATCTGTTTCGAAGTGAACGGCTTTCGTACGGGCGCGACGCGCTCGGTCGTCGGCAATCCATTTTCGATCCGCTCGAGTTCGGCCCGCACGTCGGAGGCGGTCTGATATCGCCTTGACCGGTCTTTCTCCAGGCACTTCAGGATGACCCCGGCCAGGTCATCGGGAATATGGGGATTGAGCCCTTTCGGATTTTTCGGCGTCTCGCCTTTTTGCTTCATGGCGATCGCGAGGGCCGTCTCGCCTTCAAAGGGGACCTTCCCCGTCGCCATCTCATAAAGAATGATGCCCAACGAATAAATATCCGAGCGATGGTCGATATCCTTCGCCTCGGCCTGCTCGGGCGACATATATTCCGGCGTCCCGATCATGACCCCCGGCCCCGTAACGCCCCTTCCTCGAATCGACCGGGCGATCCCGAAATCCATGATCTTGGCGTTCCCGCCTTTGTCGATCATGATATTCTGAGGTTTGAGGTCGCGATGAACGATACCCAGGCCATGGGCTTCGGCCAGTCCTTCGGCGACCTGCTTCCCAATGCTGAGGACGGTTCCGATGACGAGGCTGCCCGACATACGGATCATGGTCTTGAGGTCCTCACCGGAGACATATTCCATCGTCAGGAAGTGGACGCCTTCCGCCTCGCCTAAGTCGAACATCCGGCAGACGTTGCGGTGGGCGATCTTGCGGGCCAGCGTCATCTCATGGCTGAATCGCTCGAGGACTTCGGCATCGAGCGCGAGCTCGGGCTTGATCAATTTGAGGGCGATTTTTTCTTTAGTTTTTGTATCAAAGACTTTATAGACCTTTCCCATCCCACCCGCGCCGAGCTCCTCGATAACCTGGTAGCGGCCTGAAAAGTTCGTGCCGGCGGTCAGCTCTTTGATCGGCTGGTTGAGTGTCTCCGTCTGAGAGAAAGGAATATCCTTCCGCTTGGGAAAAGGGGTCGAGCACTCCTTGCAGAATTTAGAGTCCGAAGGATTATCCGTTTGACATGCAGGACATTTCATGGACGCTTCTTGCGCTGTTTTATGATGTGGACGCATCATAACAGAGAGAATAACGGGGGTCAATCCATTATTCCCATCGTTCTCATCGCTGTTGTATAGTTTCGGAGCGGACATTGGGCTTATCTTCGAGGTCCCTGCGAGCGATCGAAGGGAGCGGGGCAATCATAATCCCCCCACAGCCCCCTTTGGAAAAGGGGGGGCTCGCTTCCCCCCTTTACTAAAGGGGGGAGAAGGGGGGATTAGCCGCGTCGCTTCGCTCCTCGCGATGACAGACTCTATCGGCAATTTTAAGATTTTCCGGCCGGTTTGACCCCGCCCCCTATTTTTGAGAATATAAAAAAATGCCCAGGCCTGATCCCGGCTCCGTTCATCTCTCCGTGGTCATCCCCGCGTTCAATGAAGAAGCGAGGATATTCGACACCGTGACCACGATCGCCGCGTATCTCCGAACGCGGGATTATGCGAGCGAAATGATCGTCGTCGATGACGGAAGCCGGGACCGGACCGCCGAACGCGCGTCGGAAGCGCTGCGCGGAATGGAGCGCGGCCGTATCGTCAAGCTCCCCAAAAACCGCGGCAAGGGAGCCGCCGTCAAAGAGGGGATCATGAAGGCCGAAGGCGATTTCATTCTTTTCTCGGACGCCGACCTCTCCACGCCCATCGAGGAGATCGAGAAATTCTGGCCCTGGACCGTGCGCGGTTTCGATGTCGTCATCGGCTCCCGGGCGCTTCCCGAATCGGACGTCCAAATCCGACAGGCTCCGTTCAGAGAGTTCCTGGGCAAGACGTTCAATATCCTCGTCCGTCTTTTGATCCTGGACGGGATCCGGGACACGCAGTGCGGCTTCAAGCTTTTCCGGAGGGAAGCCGCCCGGCGCGTGTTTCCCCGGGTCATGATCAAAGGCTTCAGCTTTGATGTGGAAGCGCTTGACCTGTTCCGTCGCGGAGGCTTCGGCATTGGTCAGGTCCCCGTCATCTGGAGGAATGCGCCCGAAAGCAAGGTTAAAATCGTACGCAGCTCGCTCCGCATGCTATGGGATTTATTGACGATCCGATTTCGTCGCGCATAAGATATCCGCAAAGCCGCCTTGCTCTCGGTCCTCCTTTTCGCTTTTCTATTCTATGAGGCCCGCACGAGCGTCATTCCCTACCGAGACATTTTCCTTTTTTACCTCATGCTCGTCATCACGATCGTAACGGGCGAATCGGCGGCCCCAACTATTTGAGGACGAGCTTCGTGAAGGGCGCGACATAAGCCTGGAGCAAAACCAGGAGCCCGACGAGCGAAGCGAGCGCCAGGCTGTGGAAGAAGACGTAGCGCAAGATCTCCCCTTCGTGCCCATACCACTTTGTCGCCGTGGCGGCGACGACGATGCTCTGGGCGTCGATCATCTTGCCCATGACGCCGCCGGAGCTGTTGGCCGCGGCCATGAGCACAGGGCTGACGCCGATCTGCCCGGCCGTGATTTTCTGCAAGCTGCCGAAAAGGACGTTCGACGACGTGTCCGAGCCGGTCAGCGCCACGCCCAGCCAGCCGAGCATCGTCCCGAAGAACGGATACAGGATGCCGGTCCGGGCGAAAGCCAGTCCCATCGTCGCGTCGAGCCCCGCGTACCGGGTCATGGTGCCTAGAGCGAGCATCGCCGAGACGGTGATGAGAGAGAAGCGCACGCGCTTGACCGTTTTCCACCAGATCGCGGCCATCCGGCGGAGGCCGAATCCCATGGCCAGCGCCGAGACGACGGCCGAAATGAAAATTCCGGTTCCCGTTAAAGAGAGCCAATTGAAGGACAGCACGGCGGCTTCCGGCGTCGGCCCCGGGGCGACGGGGGGCATGCGGTTGATCAGCATGTCCACGCCGGGCACGTGGATCTTGAATGACGAAATACCGTCCAGCGACGCCTTGACCTGGGGGATTCCCCAGATGAACACGAGCACGCTCAAGACGAACCAGGGCAGCCAGGCTTTGACGACGTCGGCCCGGCCGAAATCGCGCGTTCTTCCCGCTTTGTGGTCTTCTTCGCCGCCGTCCATTCCCCATATTTTCCGGGGGCGCCAGACCCGCAAAAACAAGATGAGCGCGCCGGTGGATATGACGGCGGCGCCGACGCCGGCGAGCCAGGGGCCGTGAAAATTCGAGATCAGGAACTGGGGAACGGCAAAGGATATCCCGGCGACGAGGAGGGCCGGCCAGACCTCGAGCATGCCCCAGAATCCGGCGAACGCCCAGATCAGCCAGAACGGCACGATGATCGAAAACAAGGGAAGCTGACGGCCGATCATCGCGCTCAGGACGCGGACATCGATGCCCGTGACGCCGGCCAAGGCGATAATCGGCGTGCCGAGCGCTCCATAGGCCACGGGCGCCGTATTGGCGATCAACGATAGGCCGGACGCGATGAGCGGCCGGAACCCCAGGCCGATCAGGATGGCCGCCGTGACCGCCACGGGCGTGCCGAAACCGGCCGCCCCTTCGAAGAACGCGCCGAACGAGAACGCGATGAGCAGGAGTTGAAGCCGGCGGTCCTGCGTGATGCCGGTCAAGCTCTCCCGAAGAACCTTGAAATAGCCCCGTTCATCCGCCAGATCGTAGAGATAGATGACGTTTAAAATGATCCAGCCGATGGGAAATAAGCCGTAGGCCGCGCCGTAAAGAGCCACGGTCAGCCCCTTGCCGGCCGGCATCCCGAAAACGAAAATCGCGACCGCTATCGCCGCAGCCAGGCCGAGAAGAGCCGCCATGTGGGCCTTGATACGGAAAAACGCGAGCGACCCCAGCAAAACGAAAATGGGGAGCGCGGCAAGAACGGTCGACAAGGCCCATTGCCCCAGAGGATCGTAAACCTGATTCCAGGCCATGAATTTTTTTTTCTTTGAGGTCTTGGGTGTCTCCCGATGACGCGGGGCATTATATCAAATTCAAATGCCGGATGAACAAAAAAAATGAATGATAAAGTTTTGACAATCGCTTCCCTTCGGTGTTATAAAATGAAAAAAATCGGAATAAAAAAAATCGACCATCGAAGACCTCCTCATTCGGGCCGACAAGAGGATGTAAGAGCAGAAAAAGAAGAACCGGAACGTCTGACCGAAAGAAAGCCGCCGGCAATTCGAGAAATGAAAGGAGACGACATGGCAGAAGATCATTTGAAAAATGAAAAGGACGGCTTGGCCCTCAACCGCCGCAAGTTCCTGGCCTATTTTTCTTCCATCGGGCTCGGCGCGTCGCTCCTGCCCGGCGCGCTCCTGGCCGTGGCCCAGGACGCGCCGCAGATCACGTTGGGCATGGTCGACGAGGCGGCGCGGATCGCCGGCTTGAATCTCCCCCCCGACGCGGAAAAGAGAATCGCCGATCAGCTGAACCGGAAGGGCGGCCTTCTCGACAATTTCAAGGCGCTCCGCGACATGAGCCTCGGCAACGCCACGCCGCCGGCCTTCGTCTTTAACCCGGTCCTGCCGGGGATGAAACTCCCGTTGGACCGCAGGACCTTCAGATGGTCGAAACCGAACGCCGTCAAGCCTAAAACGGACGAGGATCTGGCCTTCCTCCCGGTGACCCACCTCGCCCGCCTTCTGGAAAAGCGCGAGATCAAATCCCTCGATCTGACCAAACTGTATCTCGAGCGCTTGAAAAAATACGATCCGATCCTGCACTGCGTCGTCACGCTGACCGAAGAATTGGCGCTCAAACAGGCCGCTCAGGCCGACCGGGAAATCGCGGCCGGACGATATCGCGGGCCGCTCCACGGCATTCCCTGGGGGGCCAAGGATCTTTTGGCGGTCAAGGGATACAAGACGACGTTCGGGGCGTCGCCGTATAAAGACCAGGTCATCGACATGGATTCGAGCGTATACACGAAGCTCACCGAGGCCGGCGCCGTGCTCGTGGCCAAGTTGACGCTCGGAGCGCTGGCCCAGGGCGACCGCTGGTTCGGCGGACAGACGAAGAGCCCGTGGGACCCGGCCAATCCGAACAACGGCTCGAGCGGATCTTCGGCCGGCCCCGCCGCGGCCACGGCCGCCGGGCTGATCGGATTCGCGATCGGGACCGAAACGCGCGGTTCGATCATGTCGCCTTCGAGCCGGTGCGGCGTGACGGGCCTGAGGCCGACGTTCGGCCGAGTGAGCCGCTACGGGGCCATGGCCCTGAGCTGGACGATGGACAAAATCGGCTCGCTCTGCCGCTCGGCCGAGGACTGCGCTCTGGTCCTGAAATTCATCGCCGGCCCGGACGGCAAGGACAACCACGTCATCGCCGCTCCCTTCGACTGGGATTCCGGCCGGGATGTGCGGAAACTCCGCGTCGGCTATATCAAGTCCGATCTCGAGAGCGACATTCCCGACGATCCGAAAAACCCGGACCGTGTCCAGCGCCTGCGCGAGAACCGGAAGTTCGGCCAGGAGGCGTTCGCCGTCATCAAAGCGCTCGGCGTGAATCTCGTTCCGATCGAGCTTCCGAAGGCGGGAAGCGACGACATGGACTTCATCCTGACGACCGAAGCCGCGGCGGCGTTCGACGAGTTGATCCGGAGCGACAAGCTCGAGATGATGTCGGCCGAGCCCGAGCGCAGCTCATGGGTCGGCTCGTTCCGGCTGCATCGGTTCGTGCCGGCCGTGGAGTACATTCAGGCCAATCGCGCCCGGACCAGACTCATGGAAGCGTTCGCCCCGGTCTTTTCGAACATCGACCTTTTCATCGGAAGCTCGCTCGGCGTGACTAACTTAACCGGGCATCCGGAGATCAGCCTGCCGAGCGGGTTCGATTCCAAAGGTCAGCCGGCCAGCCTGCGCTTGACGGGGAAGCTTTTCGGCGAAGAGGACATGCTGCTCCTTGCCGCGGCGTTCCAAAGCAAGACCGACCACCATCTCCGGCGTCCGAAGCTGTAACCGCGGCATGAAATCTCCTCGTCGAAAAACCGCTTCTTTGGCCTTCCTCGCCATCTTGCTCGGCGCGCTGGCCGCTCGTCCGGCGCAACAGCCCGCGCCTGTCACGATCGGTCCCGGTGATTCACTGAAGGAAATCGTTCGCAAAGCGGCCGGCGTCGTCCCCTCGCCCCGCCAGATCGCCTGGCAGGAAATCGAGTTCGCCGGGTTCATTCATTTCGGCATGAACACGTTCACCAACCGCGAGTGGGGTGAAGGCAAAGAGGATCCGAAGCTCTTCAATCCCACGGACTTCGACGCCCGCCAATGGGTGGCAGCCTTCAAAGCCGCCGGCATGAAGATGCTGATCCTGACCGCCAAACACCATGACGGCTTCTGCCTCTGGCCCAGCCGATACACCGAGCACTCGGTCAAGAACAGCCCGTGGCGGGGCGGCAAGGGCGACGTCGTGCGCGAGGTGGCCGATGCCTGCCGCGAGGCCGGCTTGAAACTGGGAATCTATCTTTCGCCGTGGGACCGGCACGAGCCCACTTATGGCGATTCGCCGGCCTATAACGAACATTTCAAGAACCAGCTGCGCGAGCTGCTGACGAACTACGGCGACGTGGCGGACTTTTGGTTCGACGGCGCGTGCGGCGAAGGCCCCAACGGCAAGCGCCAGGTCTATGACTGGCCGGGTTACTGGGCCGTCATCCGCGAGCTGCAGCCCCGGGCGACCATCTCGATCATGGGCCCGGATGCGCGCTGGTGCGGCAACGAGGCAGGCGTCACGAGAGAGAGCGAATGGAGTGTCGTCCCCCTCCTCAAGCCGATCGAAGAGGCCGTATCCGACAGCGCCGGCGGGATCGATTATCAGAAAAAGGACCTCGGCTCGCGGCAGGCCCTTCTCGAAGCGGCGAAGAAAGGCGCTCGGCTGGCCTGGTATCCCGCCCAGGTCGACACATCCATCCGGCCCGGCTGGTTTTATCACGCCGCCGAGGACGACAAGGTCAAATCCCTCGCCCACCTGCTCGATATTTATTACGGAGCGATCGGCGGAAACAGCACGCTGCTGCTCAACGTCCCCCCCGATCCGCGGGGCCGCCTCCATGACAACGACGTCCGGAGGCTCAAGCAGATCGGGGACGCGCTGAGGACGACCTTCGCGGACAATCTGGCCAAGGGCGCGAAGGCGACAGCGACGCAAACGAAGAGCCGCGGCGCGTTCGGGGCGGCCCATATCACGGACGCCGACGGGGACAGCTATTGGACCACGGACGACGGCGTAACGGCGGCCGCGATTGAATTCGATCTCGGGAGCGCCAAGATTTTCAACGTGGCGATGCTCCAGGAGCAGATCAAGGTCGGGCAGCGGATCGAGGAGTTATATCTCGACGCCTGGACGGGAAGCGTGTGGAAAGAGATCGCCCGCTCAACGACCGTCGGCTTCAAGCGGCTGCTGCGTTTTCCCGAAGTCGCGGCGGCGAAGGTCCGGGTTCGGATCACCCAGTCGCGGGTCTGTCCGACGCTATCGAATTTCGGCCTATTCCGCGCCTCAGACGTTTCCAATTAATTTCGGCAATTTCGGTGACAGTCAACTCAACCCCGAAATTCAAAAGAGGAATTTAGGTTGAGTTGTCTGTCACCGAAACTACGGATTTGACAGGACCGGAACGGAGAGGGTAAACTATTCATCCTAGAGGAATAGTATATTTTCGCTCGTTAAAGGAAAAAGCATGAAGTTCAATCTTTTGATATATGCGGCGCTGGGAAGCGCCCTCGTGATCGGCCTGGCGGCCCCCCCGATATCGGCCGAGGCGCCAGCCGGCCGTCTTTCCCTCCTTGGCGGCGACCAAGCGACATCCGGGAGCCCTGAAATCGTCTACAAGCCGATGCCAAAGACCGGGAAAAAATACGATCTCGGCGATGGAAACTATGCCGTCTATGACTTCAGCGAGAAGCCCAAGATGGGCACGGTCATCCTGAAGGTCCAGGTCTTCGACAAGAAAGGCGTCCAGATCGCCCCTTATGTCCTCAAAGGCAGGTCCGATATGCCCTCGATGCGGGGCGCCCACGATTCCGGCGACGTGGACTTCAAACTGAACAAGAAAAACGACTATCTTCTGCCGGTCAACATCGTCATGCCCGGAGACTGGGAAGTGCGGGTGACGTTCCTCAAAGACGGAAAGCCGGTTTTCTACGGCAGCATCACCTTTGATGTCTAAAAAAAAGCTCTTCGGGGCTCTGCTGGTCATAGCGGCATCCGCCCCTCATCTCTCCGCCCAGAGTTATCTCTTTTATCTCGAAGCCCAGGGGATCGCCGGATATTCCTCCGCCGCGAAAAAAGCCGTCTTCTATTCGATGAATCTCATGGAGACAATGCAAAAACCGGGCCTCGGATTCGACTACGTCCAGCGTTTTTCGGGAGACGCCGGCGATATCGCCGTCCTGGCCGTCCAGGGGCGGTTGGCGGTCAATGCCGAAGGGGACAAGACATTCGAGCCCCAGCTCTACAACGCCTATCTGAAGTTCAAGACGCGAGCTGGGGATATCTGGATCGGCCACAACCGCCCAAAGTTCGGCCTCTCCTCGTATTTCGACAGTCACGCCCAGCTCCTCCAGCCCCTGGCCATGAACGGCTTCGGTTTCGACCGCGACTGGGGCGTCGGCATCGAGCGCGACACGACCTGGGGAAATGCCGGCCTGTCTCTGACCACGGGATCGGGCATGCCGCTCTATTTCAAGGGCAATTATTTTCTGGCGGCGCGAGTCTCCAAGGGGATCCTCAACCGGGAGAACTACAACATCGGCCTTTCGGCCGGATATGGAAAGCTCCTCGATGTCATGGGCTATCACCTGATGTCGGACGTGCCGATGGAATCCGCGCTGGCCGCTCTTGACGCGGCTTGGCTCTGGAACAACGTGGAAAATCGAATCGAACTTATCGGCGGAAAAAAAGGCGGGCAAGGCGCGTATGCCCTGTTTTGGCGCTCCGGACTTAACCTGCTTGAGGAAGGCCGGCTGAAGCTCGAAGTCCAGCCCGTCGTGTTCAGGACCATGGGCACGACCAAGGTCCAGTTCTCGGCCGGCGCGACCTATCTGGCCCATCCTGATTGGACGTTTCGGGCGATGTATATGTATGATCGCGAGATGAAGGATTCTCGCATTATCTTCCAGGTCTATTACTACAAAGGAATACGGTTTTAACATGAAAAATTTTTTGGCCGTGATTCTTATCCTCATGATCGCCGGCGCGCCCCTGCTCGCCGCGGTGGGCTGCGACCTCAACGATCCGGACCGCGATGTCAAGCGTCTCTTTCCCGAGTCCACGGGGTACAAAACGCTTTACGTCTCGATTGCCCAGAAAGGCGGCGCTGCGCTGCTGCGGCGGATCGAGGAGCGCCTCGGCGATAAGTTCAAGGGGCTCTTCGAAACCGCCGACGTCCCTTATACGATGTACCAGATCCTCAAGGGGAAGGAGATCATCGGCTATATCCACGGCGTCAACCAGAAAGGTCAATATGGAGGCGTCCAGGTCGTCCTGGCCCTCGACCTCGAAGGCAACATCCGGGGCTTCTACTTTCAGAAGATGACCGGCCAGTACGCCAAGCTCCTCCGCGACCCGGAATTCGGAAAGCAGTTCATAGGGCTCAACTTGAAGGATTTTCAGGATTACGACGTCGTGTCCGGCCAGGCCAAGCCCGGAAGCCGCGTCGCGGCCATCAAGAACCCGGCGTCCCAGGCGGGTTCCGATTTCCGCGCCGCCCTCCGCGGGACGAAAAAGAATTTGATCCTCTGCGACGAATTTCTGCTCGGCAATAAATACGCGAAATGAACCGGCCCAAGAAACTCAAAAGAACGAGCGAGCTTCTCATCTCGAAAGCGCGCCCCGAGGCGCGAGGGGATCGCCCGAAGGCGAGCCTAGAGGAGGGGGGTCCCGCCTTGCGGGGGGAACCGACGGGACTGGTTCCCCAGCGAGCCTTGGGCGATCCCTGAGAGCGCATTAAGTAGGAGTGAAAATGGCTAAAAAGATCAACATCTATCAAGTGGCTTATAAAAATCTGCTCCGCAAGAAAACGCGGACCGCGCTGACCATTTTGGGCATCGGACTTTCAGCCTGGGTGCTCATCAGCCTGCTTGGGTTCAACCGGGGCTACGAGTCGGCATTGAACAAAGACATCGACAACATGGGCTTCCAGGTCCTCGTGACCGCCAAGGGCTGCCCGTACGAGGCCGCGACGCTCATGCTCAAGGGCGGGACCGGCCTTCGCTACATGAAAGAGTCCATCCTCGCCGATATCCTCAAACATAAGGAAGTGGAGAGGCTCACGCCCCAGCTGATGGCCGCGGTCTTCGACCCGAACAAAGGCGAAAACGGGGGCATTAACGCCTACCTCGGCGTCGAGCCGACCACGTTTCCGGCGATGAAGTCCTACCTGAAGTTCAAGCAGGGGGGCTGGTTCACCGATCCGACGGCATTGGAAGCCGTGGTCGGTTACGAGGCGGCCGAGCTCGAACAGCGCGAGGTCGGAGACAAAATGCTCATCCCGGAGAAAAACATCGAGTTCAAGGTCGTCGGGATCCTGGCCCGGTCCGGGACCGCGGACGACGGGACGATCTTCATGCCCCTCAAAACCGTGCAGAAGATCTTCGACAAGGAGGGCCTGATCACGGCCGCCGGCATCAAAGTCAACAAAGACGCCAATATGACCGAGCTCGAAAACAAGCTCTACGACCTGCCCGACGTCCAGGTCGTGTCCATGGCCCAGGTCAAGAGCACGATCATGAGCCTTGTCTCGACGGCCAAGGTCATGGTCTTCTCGATCGCCCTGATCGCCATCCTCATCGCCATGCTGGGCGTCATCAACACGATCCTGATGTCGGTCCTCGAGCGGTACCAGGAGATCGGCATCATCAAGAGCATGGGCGCCATGCCCTGGGATGTGTTCCGGATGATCTGGACCGAAACGGTCATTCTCTGCCTCCTCGGCGGCGTGATCGGCATCGGTATCGCCTTCGCCCTGTCCAAGATCACCGATATCCTGATCCGGCGCCTCCTCCCTTACACGCCGACCGGAAGCCTGATCAGCATCGACTCGCGGCTCGGTTTCATCACCCTCGGCGTCGTCCTGGGCATCGGGCTCTTGAGCGGAATTTATCCGGCCTGGCGGGCCGCCCGGGTCAGGCCGCTCGAATCCATCCGGAGCGAAGGAGACTGACATGGCGCCCGACACCAACGCCCTCGAAGCCCTTCATCTGACGAAAATCTACAAGCGCGGGGCCGAGGAGATCCTGGCCGTCGACGATGTCTCCCTGACCGTCCGCAAAGGCGAATTCGTATCGTTCATCGGCCCGTCAGGGTCCGGAAAGACGACCCTGATCAATATCCTCGGCTGCCTGGACAACGCCACCTCGGGTCAGCTCAAGATCAGCGGCAAAACGGTATTTTCAGAGAGCACGTGCCTGTCGGAAACCGAACTGACGAAGATCCGGCGCCGGGTCTTCGGCTACATTTTCCAGAAATTCTATCTCGTCCCGACGCTGACCGTCTACGAAAACGTCCTTCTCCCGTTCGCTTTCTTCCAAAAGGCCGAAGCAAGTGCGGACCCCATGGAGATCCTGCGATTCCTGGGAATCGACAAAAGGACGAGTCACCGGCCTTCCGAGCTTTCGGGCGGCGAGATGCAGCGCGTGGCCATCGCCCGGGCGCTCGTCAACAAGCCGGAGATCCTCCTGGCCGACGAGCCGACGGGAAACCTCGATTCGAAACGGAGCGGGGAGATCGGAGGTATTCTGAAAAGACTCAACGAAAAGGAAGGCCTCACCGTGCTTCTCGTCACGCACAACCCGGCGCTGGCAAAAGTCGCCGGCCGGACGATCACACTCCGGGACGGGAAGATCGCTCAGGCCGCTTAAAACGCTGTCCTTTCCCTTGACTTGCCTCCGGCGCGTTCCCTACAATAGGGACTCAAGGCCGCAGCGGCCTCTTTCGTCCGTGAATGATATTCTCGCCGTGGCGGATCCTTGAACGCTCTATACGGGAGGTCATCCATGAGAGACATGGTCAATCTGAGACACGACGAAGTCCCGTCCCGTTGGTACAACATCATCCCCGACCTGCCGGTGCCGCTTCCGCCGCCGCTCGATCCCGACTACGGGCCGTCGCGGATCGGGAACCTGCCCAACCTGATGATCGGCGAATGCCTGAAGCAGGAATTCTCGCTCGAGAACTGGATCGATGTCCCGGGCGGGGTCATGGATCTGTTCGCCAAGGCCGGACGGCCGCGGCCGCTATTCCGGGCCTCGAATCTGGAAAAAAGGCTCGACACGCCGGCCCGGCTCTACTACAAGAGCGAGTTTTTCAGCCCGACGGGGAGCCACAAGGTCAACACGGCCCTGGCCCAGTGCTGGTACGCCAAGCAGCAGGGCTTTAAGAGGGTCACCACCGAAACGGGGGCCGGACAATGGGGCACCGCTCTGGCCTATGCCGCCGCCGTGACCGGTCTCAAGTGCACGGTCTACTGGGTCCGGAGCGTCTATAATTGGAAGAAGGACCGCCTCTCATTCATGAATCTTCTCGGAGCGGAAGTCTACGCTTCGCCCAGCCCCATGACCGACGTGGGGAGGTCGCTCTATGACAAGAATCCCAACCACGTGGGCTCGCTGGGCATCGCCATCTCCGAGGGGCTCGAGGATTCTCAAAAAGATCCCACGGCAACCTACAGCCTGGGCTCGGTCCTCAACCACGTCCTCATGCATCAGACAGTCATCGGCCTCGAATCCCAGAAGCAGTTCGAACTCTTCGGCGACTATCCCGATGTCGTCGTCTCCTGCCTCGGCGGCGGATCCAACTTCGGCGGATTCGCGCTCCCCTTTATGGGCGACGTCCTGAAGAAGGGCAAAAAGATCAAATTCATCGCCGCCCAGAGCCAGGTGGCCCCCAATCTCCAGGGCACATATCAATATGATTTCGCCGACTACGCCGAAATGACGCCCCTCCTGAAAATGTACACGCTGGGCCACAAGTCCGACATGGAACCGATCAAGGGCGACGGGCTTCGCTACCACGGCTGTTCGCCCATCATCAGCCTGCTCCGCAACGAAGGCTACATCGAAACGGTCGCCTATCCGAAGGACGAAAAGCACGTCTTCGAGAACGCCCGCATGTTCATGGAGACCGAGGGCTGGCTGCCGGCGCCGGAATCGGCCTATTCGATCTGCGCCGCCATCGACGAGGCGCTCAAATGCCGGGAATCGGGCGAAAAAAAGACCATCGCCTTCAACATCAGCGGCCACGGTTTCCTGGATATTCCCGGCTACCGAGCCGTCCTGGGCGTGGAATAATCGATCGCGATGACGTAAGAGCGGGCCGAATCCGTCGTCTCGTCAGGTTGTTTCCCGGATCTTCTCGATCTCCCTTATTTTGTCCGAAAGGCGCTTGGGGCTGACGGGAAAAGCCGTCTTCAATTCGGGGGCGAAAACGGAAACCCTGAATTCCTCGATCATCCAGCGGAATTCCTCGACCGCTTCTTGGAGTTCGAGGGGTGATTGGGCCGTCAACGACGTCCGCATTTTCTCAAGGGCCTGGACGAACGCGTCGATTTGCGCCGCTTTCCTCAGGTCTTTCTCCGGGTCGTTCCGGGCCCGCTCCGCCCGCAGCCGGAGCGATGCCAAATGCCGGGGAAGATGGCCGAGCCGCTCGATCGAATAAGCCTCCAAAAAATTCCCGGGCGCCAACCTCCCGGCCTCCTCGCGGATCCGGGCGCAGACGGCGGAGAGGACTTTATTGGACGGATTGGTCTTTTCAAGCGCGTAAAGCCGGGCGTGGAGCTCCTGATAAGCGGCGAGGACGGGGCGGACCGCTTCCCACAGGGCGTGGGCTTTTTCGAAAAGCGCTCGGACGGCGGTTTCGGCGACGGCCTTGAATTCCGCTTCCGAGCGCGCATTTTTCCGGAAGACCTCGGCTTTCAGGCGCTCGAGCAGCATGTTCTCCACGGCCTCTTTTCCGCCGAAATACAATGTGGATTTGTGATATTCGACGGGAAGGACGAGACGCCGCTCCATGAATTTCAGGTCCTTGACGAAGGCGTGCTGCAAGAGCGTTTGGACGCCTTTTTTGTGCGAAACGAGGGCCTCTTCATAGGTTTTGAAAAGCTTGAGGCTCACTCGGCCGGCGGCCTCGGGCTCGAGTCCCGGATAGGCGGCCGCGCCGGGGCCGATCGAAACCACCTCGGGCAGGGCCCCGAAATCCCAAGCCGTGATCCCGCTCCGCTCCCATGTTCGCCGGGCGTTCGCCCAGACATCCGGGTCCTGGGCCGCGGCCCGGGCGGCTTCCTTGCGGACGCGACGCACCATTTCGAGGTCGCGGGCCGCGACCAACTCTTTTCCCTGAGAATCGATCACGGCGATGCGCATTTTTAAATGCTTGGGAAGATCGGCTTCCGCCCACGCGGAGGCCGGAATGTCCGCGCGGAATCTCTGCTTGGCAAGGCGGGCCAGCGCCTCGAAAAGAGACGCGCCCGAAACACTCAGTTCACGGACAAAGACTTCGGCCGTATCGGAAACGGGCACCAACGTCTTCCGGTATCTTTTCGGCAGGCCCTTGATGAGGGCCGTGATTTTTTCCTTGAAAAAACCCGGGACGCCCCAGTCCAACGGCTCCGCGGGAATCCGGCCGATCATGTCGACCGGAATCTTCAGCGTGACACCGTCGTCCTCATCGCCGGGGGCGAACTTGTAGAACGCCCGGAACCGCCGGCCGCCGAGGGTCAGTTCATCCGGAAAAAGGGCCATTGCGTTCGGCTCGGGGAAAAAACGGAGTAGGTCCGTTTCCTTCATGGTCAGAAACCCGTCCCCTCCCTGACGACGGATCCGCTCTTTCATCCCGCGGATATCGAAAACGCCCGCCAGCCGGCCGGAATAGAATCCGGCCTGGGCCTTTTCGTCCGCCAGGATATCGCGGCGTCTCAGCTTCTCTTCCATCCGCTGGAGCCGCTCGCGCAACTCCAGGTTAAGGCTGAGAAAATGGAAATGTTCCTTGACGCTCCCCTCGACGAGCGCGGACCGGATGAAAATGCGGTGGGACTCCTCCGGGTCGATCGGGCCGTAGGGAACGGTCCGGCCGGCGACGATCTCGAGGCCGAAAAGCGTCACCCTCTCCTCGGCCTCGACCTGTCCCCTTCCCTTGTCCCAGCGCGGCGGGCCATAAGCGTAGCGGCAGAGATCGCCGCCCAGGGCTTCGAGCCACTCGGCGTTGACCCTGGCCGCGGTTCGAGCGAACAGCCGGCTCGTCCGGACCATTTCCGCGGCGACGATCCACGACGCGTTCTTGTTGAAAAGCGACGAGCCGGGAAAGATCATGGCTTCCCGCCCCCTCGCGGCCGTGAACATATTCCTGTCCTTATGGACCGCGATGTTGGAGAGATAGCCGCTCAGGATGGATTTGTGGATGGCGGCGTAGAGGGGCTTCGACATTTCGACGGTGTGTCTGCGCTCAAAAGGAATCCGCAATTCCTTCAGGATGTCGAGGATCTCATTGTGAACGAGCCCCCATTCGCGCATCCGGGAGAAGGAGAGAAAATGCTCGCGGCAGAATTTCCGCATCTTGTTCTGGCTCGTCCTTTCCATCCCCGCGCCGGCGCCGCGGTTCCAGATATTGAGGAGCGTCAAAAAATCGGAATCCGGGTCGCGAAACGGAGCGTGCGCGGCATCCGCCTGCGCCGCTTTTTCGGGAGGCCGTTCGCGCGGATCGCGGATGCTCAGGGCCGAAGCGAGGACCGCGACTTCGAGAAGGCATCCCTCCGTCCGGGCTTCCAGCAGCATGCGCGAGATCCTCGGGTCCAGCGGCATCCGGGCCATGAGGCGGCCTCTCTCCGTCAAGGCGAAGTCTCCGTCTTTGCCCCGAATGGCGCCCAGCTCGACGAGCGTGGCGTAGCCGTCTTCGACGTTTTTCGGCAGCGGCCTGTCCACGAAGGGGAACTTCAAGGGATGCCCCAAATCGAGGTCGATCATGCGCAGGATGACCTCGGCGAGGTTCGATCTCAAGATCTCGGGAGGCGTAAACGGCGCCCGGGAGGCGTAATCCTCTTCGGCGAACAGCCGGACGCAAAGGCCTTTGGCGATGCGACCGCACCGGCCTTTTCTCTGGTCCGCGCTGCTCCGGGAAATGGGGCGGATCGGAAGACTGCTGATGCGGGCTCCCGGGAGATATTGGGAAATTCTGGCCAGTCCCGTGTCGACGACATATTTGATCCCTGGAATCGTGAGCGATGTTTCGGCGACGTTTGTGGCGACGACGATCTTCGGGCCCGTGACCGAATAGACGCGGCCCTGTTGGGCGCCGGGAAGCCGGGCGTAGAGAGGCAAGACGGTGACGCCGGCGTATCTCCGGCCTTCCAGGATTTCGCAGGTTTCCAAGATGTCCTGCTCGGTGGGCATGAAGACGAGGATATCGCCGGCCGGATTTTGCTTTTTGATCTCATCCACGGCCTGCGCGGCCGCGGCCACGTAGTCCTCCTCATCGGCGTCCGTCCCGCCGGCTTCTGGCGGACGATACTCCACGTCCACGGGATATACGCGCCCGCCGACCTCGAGGACGGGCGCGCCCTCGAACGCCCTGGAAAATTTTTCGAGATCGAGTGTCGCCGAGGTGATGATGAGCCGGAGGTCCGGCCGGACGGGAAGAAGCGTCTTGGCGATGCCGAGCAGGAAATCGATGTTCAGGCTCCGCTCGTGAGCCTCGTCGATGATGAGGGTGTCATAATCCAGCAGGCGCCGGTCGGACTGGGTCTCGGCCAGGAGCATGCCGTCGGTCAGGATCTTGACGCGGGTCTCCCGCGAGGTCTTGTCCTCGAAGCGGATCTTGTAGCCCACGGTGCGGCCGACCGTTTCCCCGAGCTCCTGGGCGATGCGGTGGGCGATCGTGATCGCCGCGATTCGCCGGGGCTGCGTGCAGCCGATCCGGCCGCGACGGCCGCGGCCGGCCTCGAGACACATTTTCGGTATCTGTGTGCTCTTTCCGCACCCGGTCTCGCCCGAAATGATGAGGACCTGATGATCGCGGATGGCCCGGACGATCTCGGGACGCCGGCCCGTGATGGGAAGTTCGGGAGGATACGCGATCATGAAAACACTCTTACCACAGGATTGAAGAGGGGTCAATCGAGGGGATCTTCTCGCTATTCTCTTTGGACAGTTCAGGCGGCTTCTGAAAATGGATTCTGGACCCATTAGGGGAGGCGAATTGACGCTTCGTCGATTCTTTGATAATCTTAATTCATCTGATGGAAGGGGTCAGCCGTGGCTGTCAAGTGCCCGAAATGTCATTCTGAGAATTCCGAGACCAAGCAGTTCTGCGGAGATTGCGGCACCCCGCTTCCTTCCTCCAAGGTCATCCGCCCCGAAGTCACGGAAACTTTCCAAACGTCCATAAAGGAGCTGACCACGGGTTCGACCTTCGCCGGCCGCTACCAGGTCATCGAGGAGCTGGGTCATGGCGGCATGGGCAGGGTTTACAAAGTCCAGGACACGGACATCAAGGAGAAAGTCGCCCTCAAGCTCCTCCGGCCCGAGATCACCCTGGACAAGGAAACGATCGAGCGGTTCTCGAACGAATTGAAACTCGCCCGCAGGAT
>JBEKTZ010000012.1:0-114946 GCA_049515535.1 Candidatus Aminicenantales bacterium
CTCGCTCCTCCTTCGTCAGAGCGATGTTCATTTTTTTGGGCCGGCCTGTTTTCATGGGCACCTCCATTATGCCCATGATACAGCAGATCGACTATATATGCAACTTATTTATGAGACAATACACTAGCAGAAAGAAGTGCGGAAAGCGCTCTAAATCGTTTAGTAATTCTTCCGCCTTATCAATTCCAGTCTCAAAATTAATTTTCTTCTCGCGTGGGGCTTGTAAGTTCTTTCTCCCTTCCGCAATAAGATTGTCTACAATTTTTCTTTGCGATTTTGTCATATTTATATTAACGTGTTTTATCGAAGCATAAATACGAATATCAATATCATGTAAGTGCAGCTGAACCTCCAATTTTTCTGGCGTTCTTTAGGAGAGCTTTTTGTTTCAATTACCATTTCTCAATATTAACTAATCGCTCAAGAAGTGACAAAGCTGCAAATATCGGTTAAAAAGCTTGTTGCTCATCTGTTTGTCGCCGATAACCTCGTATACTTTCATCATATTAATAAATCCACCATGACCTGTATTTTTATAAAGATGTCTTACCGCCTCAGGTTTCATGTTTATATTTGATAATGCGAAAGCTAGTCCATAATGAAAGTATGGGGAGTTATTGGTGTAAAAGTCAGTATTAGGAAAGCTAAAGCTCTCGAGTAGTTTGATGAACGGTCTTATGCTACGGGATATTTTATAAGTTTGCTCTAGCAGTGCCTTCCAGGAATCTTTCCGGGTTAGCACAATACCGGATTCATAGTTCCCTATTTTATTATATAAATTGTTAATCTTGGATTTAGTGTTATTTTTCTGTAAATCTTTTATAAAGTCTGGTTCAGAAAAATTATTATTCAGAGGCAGATCGTTCTTTTCTTCAATCTCCACATTTGGATTTTTTCGGTATTTTTGGCATAAGGCTCGGTAACGAATCTTAAGCTCTCTGAAGTGACTATCGTTAAGATAGTACGATACGTTTTCTTTTTTCATCTCCTCGACCAAATCATAAGCCTTGGCCAGAGCGTCTGCTCGTTCTTGATCCTCATATAAATCAGATTCGGCGATAGCAACATAAACAGTAATTTTTTGTTCGTAAATATCTGAGTTCGGCTTGCCCTCATAATCATAATCTTTTCGAAACTCAGACATTTCTTTTTCTAAATCCTCAAGAGCATCGCCAAGACGAACTCGACCAAGTAAAACACTCGTCACCGCTATGTTGTTGTAATTTGAATAGCCCTTCTTATCTATCAGTTTCTTTTTCAATAATTCGGCAAGCTTAACATCATACTTCGAAACAAGATCAATGACGTTATATGGTCCCTGCCAGGTATGTTTTCCGTCGGTGAACTCGCTAACGCGAAGAGTCAAATTAAATACATCGTGTGCATGTTTGATCAGTTTTTCTCTGGTCTCCCAATTATTTCTCCAAAGAATCTCCAGGCCTTCTACGAGTTGGTAACTAACCAGGGTATCTTTTCGCCAACCATGCCTGAGGACCCCGTTCTTTAGACCTTTTATGAAATAAAATCTTGATTTTTCTTCGTTCAATCTTGAGTAGAATATAGCAAGAGAAAAACAATCGTTCACAAGGGACTGATAATCGTTAGCGCTTTTGAGCGCGTCCTCATAGTTTATTATGTCACTTTCATTTACAAGTTTATCAAATAACTTTTTGTTGATCGCAACAAGATGATAGTGAAAGCTATAAGGAATTATATTTGTACCTTCTCGTAATAATTGAGTTTTTAGAATGATTAGGTCATCAGTTGGTAAATTATTCGAAATACTAAATATTTCTGCCCATAAAAAGGAGATATCCACTTCAAGATAAAGCCTTCCACTTTGATAATTGTGATCAACATAAGATATATAGCCCCGGAGTGCCTGTCCAATAGTCTTTTTCCCCTCCAAGATTTTCACATATACATCAAACAATGCTGAATATAGAGCAAGCTCGTCATAGTAGCTAACATGATCTTGCGAATTAGGTTTTAAGCTTTCAATACTATTTTCACCAAGTGCAAATGAAATAAATGAATATTTGATTGGAACCTCATGGAGGCTCCAATCAATCTTACGTTCGTTTTTGAGATTCTTTAGCAATTCTCTTAATAAATTATTCTCGTCCTCGATAAACGGGATACCCAAAAAAGCTTTATAAAAAGCAATAAAGAATTTCTCTTCTGAAAATACGATATTTCTAGCGGTTAATGCCGACCTAATCTTAGCCTGTAGCTTTTTGTCATTTATGAACATGTCAAGTAATTTATACGAACGAAGCACATCAAGGAAGGCAGTAAACTCATAATCGTCCATCTGATCGATGTCTAAAATGAGAGAGGAAGGGCGATAACGCATAACAACATTAAAGAAAGATTTGACCAACTTATCTTTCCCTTCATTTTTTCTAAAATAAGCATTCGACCCATCTTCAATATTTTGATAATTTTGACGAATTATTCTTCTAAAAATATCGGCCACTTTATTGCCTTGAATACAAATTAGAATAAAAATATAATCCTCCCATTGTATCCAATAGGGATTGTCGGGTTTTCGCTCTTTATTGACCTGCTCTAAATACTTATTCTCTTTGTAAATTGAGGCTGCTTCATTGAGATTGCCCAGCAACTTTCTAGCCACTTCTTTGTTATTTTCCTTCCAGAAAATCACAATGTGCTTCAAAAGAGCGCTTATACCGCTACTCCATATTGAAGAGAGGTAGTCGTTTAGCCTAAAATCATCTTTTTCTTTTTGCCATTGCTTGAATTTCTCTTTTAATATTCTTGTATCGATAAATAGAATTTTATTCATCTGGAAATATTCACTTTCAAGTAGCTCATCAATTAGATAGTGATTTTGATTAGCTAAAGCAGGAATAAATTCTGATGAATTTAAATAATATGCATCATCGACTCCGAAGCCACTGTGGTTGCCTAGATATACATCGATTAAATTCAAATCGAGTAATCCTGTAATATTTTCTTTTCTCTCGTATTCTTTTCTTAAATACGGCATAAAGTATCCTTCAAAGTATTCACGATTTGATAGTATATCCAAATTCCGAAGAATGACTGGGTTACCCTCATACTCAATTTTCAATCGTTGGGTGAAAAAGAACTCTTGATAACTTCGATGTTGGTATATGAAGCTTGGGCTAGAATCATCGTCTATATAGTTGCCGTCAAAGAACAAGTTGCTCAGATAATTTAGCAATTCATTAACAGATTTGTAGTCAAGCCGGGGAAATATATTAAGAATGATTTCCTGTAGTTCTTTTCGATGGAAGCGATATGAAAGCTTTTTTTGGAATCTAAATGAAATCTCCTGATTAAGCGCAATTATTTCGTTCGATTTGGTATCCAGCAAATTAAGGCTATCAACGTTCTTTTTGTGATCCGGATTACCTAATAGAAGATTAATCTTCTGCTCGATTAAATCCGCGACAGTACTAATTGGTCCGAGTTTTTCTATTGTATCCCACAATAGCCCAATTAAAAGAATATCCTTGATTTCCTTCAATACTTTTTGATTGATTTTATGGAGCCGATCCAACAACTTAATTTTTTTCTTATCGTGTTTTGCAGCAAAGAACTTATTAATATCTGCCAAATCGAGATCACAAAAATGGAATTCAATAATATCCGGTAGGTAGACAGGAACTTTTATCCTGTTCATATTGCCCGATCGACAAGAAATAATAATCTTTTTTGTTCCGGATTTTTGCTCAAGTTCTCTCAAAGATGAAAGAACTTGATCCGCTCTATCCTCACTAAGTTCATCAAGACCATCGAGAAGATATATAAACCCCATGCTTTGTCCTCTTACGTTTGATTCAACCTGTCTTGCCCTAATTAAATTCTCCAAGCTTTCAGCAATACAGTCTTTCAAATTAATAAGCATGGGGACTGCCTGGTTTCGTACCAGAAGTTTGGCCATTTGCCTTTCCGTTTTTTTGTTTAAACCGCCAATCTCTCGAAAAAGAAAATGGATGAAGATGCTTTTCCCCGAACCCGGATGACCAATTATCAAAAAACATTTTTGTTTACTTCGCAGGATACTGGTGATTGGCTTTTTCACGATTTTGTCGCCCTTAGCCAATGGCAAATTCAGATATTCGTCGGATTGTAGGAAAGTCTGGATTCTGTGATTAGCCCCACCTTTAATGAATCCGAACTGATTAGGTGTATTAAAGTATAATTGTGCTAAATCAAGATTCGTTGGCTCATTGAGCAATATCTCAAAATTGCTGGGTACAACCCATTCAATCTTGATACCTAGTTTCTTCGCACACCCCTCAACTGCTTTTTGGCTTTGAGGAATATTAGTTGTTGAGCGGCGACCTTCAGTAAATTCTTTATTTATATAAAATATCAACTTATTTATTTTTGGATGTTTTTCTCTAGCTATTTTCAAACTGTCGATAAGCTGAGATTTATCGATTTTACTTTCAAAATACTTTGACTGGAAGCCAATTAAATCTCTACCTGCTTTTAGCGGATTGGTTTCTATGCCAGCCTGGTTTTTATAACGAAAAATTCCATAAGTAACTCCGAATCGGCGGCAGAAAAGGAAATATGACAGGCTTTCAAAGGCATCTCTTGGATTAGAGTTGTATAATATAAACTTATCAAAATCTATTCTGACTAATCTATTTGCATATCTATTTCTTGGTCTAGGCACGTTCTAATATCCTCTGCCTCACTACTTAAATGATCGTTAAATTATCAATAAGATAAATTATTTTATTATATTCTCCGAATTGATCACGTTTCTAATTGTGCCGGAGACAGCCAACCTCAATAATCTCGAGATCTCATTTCCTGGCCTTATCAGCAAGTTTTGCGAGCAGACTAATGAATGCAATAAACTCAAGCGCCATTTCAGCATCATCTTTAATGATTTTGTGAGCCCTTGGATTTCGTAATCCTGCGACAGATCCGGCGAACATCATCATAAATCCTTTCTGCTCGTCAAGATCAAAAGAATCAGCGAGTTTATTGAATTTCAATACTGGATTTTTAGGGCTAAAGACATATTCCATCAGAGTAGCGCCGTCTTTATCATTTGCTCCGCTTTTTAGCCTTACTAAAGCATTAAGGGCCTTCACCGCGTCTTCAATCGCATTGGCATAATGACCGTCTTTAAAAAGCTGGCCAACGGCCCGCTCAACCGCCGGATGAAGCTCTAATCCTTCATAAGCTTTCAGAGTCTTTCCTATCGCAGTATGCCCGGCATCACTAAGCTCTTCAAGAAATCCTTTCTTGATTGATTCAAGATTTGCTTTTGCCATAGCAATTCCTTGCTTTAGACCTTCTCGTATCTCATAAATTGGAGTTTCATACATCAAATTGACACCCGCAGTATCAAGCCTTGTTATAGACCAATGATAACGATCATATTCCACTGTACCCACACCATAAATTGAGACAAGCAGCGTATCTAACTGTTTCTCTATCGCGTCAATCGTTGGATCGTTTCTGTCGTTGACCGAATTTACGTCAATACTCTCAAGATCAGCGATTCTTCTCTCGATTTTTGGAATAGCCATTTCTATTTCTTTAAGCGACAAATTTGCAGCTTTCAGCTCAGGTTGATTTGTTTTTTTTACCATAACGATTCAAACCTTATTGTTATTGATTATTCATTGAGTAATGGAGCCCTTTTATAATCCCACCTTTCCTAATTATCATAACATACTTTTTATTGGGTCAACACTCCTGCCATTCCTAGCAGTAGCCTGCATACTCGCAGTCCTTGCACCATAAATCGGTTCGAGGGAAGAAGATTCTCTGGTCGATCCCTTTGAGAGCCTGGATGACGGCCGCGTGAAGCCAATGGCAACTTGATTCAACCCGGCGGGTTTCGAGCGTAATTAGCTAGAGCCTCTTGGATTTCACGAAATCAACGATCATCAAGGCCTTCGGAGGCTTTTGATAAAGCCTCTCAAAAGCATAGCCGTAGATCGTCAACTGAAGGGATTCATCCGCATCCCTACGGCCCCGGCGGGGCATTCGCCGCCCGGGCCGCGGCTTCGATGGCGATGGCCGCCACCGCGGCCCCGTAATCCAGATCGATGTTTTCCATCGTGTCGAAGGTGTCGTGGTAGCCCTTCCGGTTGATGTCGTAATTCTCCATGAAGAGTACGACCGGCACGCCCGCGTCGGAAAAAATCTGGCCGTCGGTGTTGAATAGAGAGCTGCGCGGATCGTCCAATGTCCTCACTTCTCCCCTGAGATGAGGATGAAGGGCCGTCTCCGGAATCTTGAGTCCGTCCGGACTCCGCCGGCCGCGGCCCCGCCCCCGGCGTTCGGCGCGCCTGTTCCATTCCTCCGCCTTCGCGTTCCAGATCCGATTGGCGAGATGGGCGTGCCAGGCCAGGGAGAGAGATCTCGCGTCCTTGCCCGGAGAGATCTGGAAGACATCCCTTTCCCCGTCCCGGTTGTGGGCAATCATATCCATGACGTAAATGCCCGCGATGCGCACCGCGGAAAGGTCAAGGGACGAGCCTTCGCGGCGGAAGTTGACCCCCGGGCAAAGCCCGGGGCCCCGGCCGTCGTCGATGAACGCATCCTTGCCCGTCCTTATTTTCAACGCGGCTTCGACGAGGGCCCGGCAGAAGTGCCGCGCGCCGAGACAATCCGCGGGGAATTCCTCGCCCGTCAGATGAAGGAGCCAGATATCGCGCTCGAGCCGGCCCTCTTTGGCCAGCTTCAAGAACACCGGCGCGGCCCCGAGCAGCGCGGCCGTGGCCGAATGATTGTCGTCCGCGCCGGCCGCGGCCAGGCGGGCTCCGCTTCCGCCGCGTTCTTTTTCGTAGACATCCTCCATGTAGGCCGTATCGTAATGATCGGCCAGGACGACCGCTTCGCCGCGGTTCTTTCCGGGGATAACCACGAGAAGGTCGCGCTCGTAGGTGTGCCCTTCCTGATTGTTCTTCCATCCTCCGAAAAGCGGGTAATCGAAATCCGTTTTCCAATGAAAGGGCATTTCTCCGCAAACGGCCCGGCCGTCCATTCCCGCCGCCGCGATAGCTCGCCGGTGGCGGCCGAGGAGATAATCTCCCAGGGCTTCCAGGTCCCGGTGACGATGGATCAATCGGCTCAACGTCTGCGGTTCCTGAACGCAGTCGGCGTTATCTTTATTCAGAAACTCGCCATGGGAAAGGACGAAGATATCGTTCCAGAAACTCTCTTCGAAGGGACGCGTCGCCGTCTCCTCGAAGGTGATCGCTTCGGGAAGCGCGGGCGACGGGAAATCGCCCGGGCCGCGGCCGGACGCCTCCGCTTTGGCGGGCGGTTCGATGAATCGCTCGATCTCCTGCCGTAACTTATCCCCCATATTTGGATCGGCAATTTTTTGAAAGAGTTCGGAAAGCCATCCGCTCAGTTTTTCGTTCTCGGCCACGCGCAAAAGATTCCTGGCGAAACTTCGCGGCAGCGGCCGGTTCCCCCATAGACGAAAAGCGTCGTATAAAGTCTGAATGTTCAGGGCCGTCTGATGCTTGTAATATTCGCGCCGGTTATCGATGTCGCGAAGCGCCGCTAAAATCGCCTCTCTCCTGAGCAAACGCGGCCAGAGGATGACGGGACGAGCGGGGTCCGGCGCATCGGCCCGATACGCGGTCAGAAAACCGAGTGGGGCGTCGGGGATCATCTCCGCTTCGGCTTTTTCGGCGGACCAATAGGCGGCCAGCGGGCGATGCCAGTAAAGTTCGTGACGTCCCACCCGCATGGCCGGGAACTGGAAGCGATACAGGAAGAGGCCGCCTTGGACGACCTTTCGAGCGGCATCGGCGATTTGATTGGGCGCCGCGTTCGGCCCGTCCAGGAGCAGCCGGGAATCCTCGGCCCAGATCTGACAGTTTCTGGCCATGGGCTTGGAGTAAAGCCTCAGGGCTTCGCTGGCCGTGCTGAAAAGGACCCGCGCGACCCGGTCCTCGAGAGCGCTCAGGGCCGCGTCCGCTTCGTGCCGATGGACCCGGTCCCAACGGCTCGTCCGCCGGTAGGTATTGACGAGCAAATCCGGGTGGATCTCCGCGGATACGTGATCGGACCCGGGTTCATGGAGCCATCCCGATTGCGGAACCCTGATGCCTCCGGGAGCGTCATGGCGCGCGGCGAGCCGCTGGAGAGGAATCTGCATCGCGAGAGGGAGTTGTTCCTGCAGCCGAATATAGCTCGGCTGCCCCCAGAAGACGAGGCTTCCGGGAAAAGGCAAAAGCGCGAGACGCCCGGAAAAATAGCGTTCTTTGACCGCGGTGGGAAGACGGCCAAAGGGTCGAAACGTCAGAATATAGCGAACGTCTTCGGGGAGGGAGGAATCTTCGACGATCAACCCGCGTGTCCATGAAGGACGGGTTTCGTCGCGCCAGTAGGGAAATCTTGGATCGCTCTCGGACGGCAGGATGCGGAATCCGATCCGGCGGAGCCCGGACGCGTCTTGAACGGTCTCCCCATACGCGTCCGACAGGATCCGGAAGAGAAACGCCAGGGACTCCCGTTCGGGAATTTCCCGATCGGGAGCGGAATAAAAGCTTTTCCAGAAGGCCCGTTCCGGCCCTTGCTCGCTCGATCCGAAGAAAGTCCAGCGGACGCGGCCTTTGTCATCCTGTGTCCGGGAGAGGGCCAAAGGCAGGAGGACGACATAACGTTCATGCGGGATCCTGCCGGCATGGGCCGCGAGCTCGGGCGGCCAATACGGATTGTCGACGAGATTGCGACCTTTATGCCCGGCGATATGATACTCGGACTTGCCCTCGCCCAGCCGCGCGAGATCGCCCACGATCTGACGACCGAGATGGCGCAGCCCCGGCCCGAGCTCGTATTCCTCTTCGATCTCGGAAATGTTCCAGCCGTAAAGATCCTCTTCCGGAAAAATCAGCGAGTCCGCTTCGCCATAAGGGCTCCGGCCGAGCCTGGGCGACGGCATGAATTCAGAATAGGCGGGCAATGGGTATTGCCCCTTCCCCGTGAACCAGGGAAATCCCTCCAAGAGAATTTGCCGGCCGACGAGAACGGTCTCGTTCATGTTGTTCACCCTAGGGCTTACGAGATTTCATCTCCGAAACTCGTCCCCAGAGCCCGCGCCGCGGCGACGAGATGGTGGTCGAGCGGGACGAGCCGAGGACCGCCCGCGGCCGTCTCCAAAGAAACCGAGGTCATCGAGCCGCCTCGCACGGCGACCATCCGGCCGAATTCCTTCCGGACGATCAAGTCCACGGCCTCTGCCCCCAGTTGCGTCGCGAGGATACGGTCATGGGCCGTGGGAGAGCCGCCTCGCTGCAAATGCCCGAGGACGACGGTCCTCGTCTCGACCCCGGTCGCGCGTTCGATCTGTTCGCCCAGAACAAATCCCACTCCGCCCAGCCTGACGGGCTCGAAGCTCTTCTCGACGAGCCTTTTGACGACGATTTCGCCGCCCACCAGTTTGGCCCCTTCGGCGATGACGATTATGCTGAAACGCTTTCCACGCTTCTTCCTATCATTGACCTTGGCCGCGATGGCCTCGATGGAATACGGGATCTCCGGAATGAGGATGATGTCTCCGCCGCCGGCTACGCCCGCGTAGAGCGCGATCCATCCCGCCCGCCGGCCCATGACTTCGACGATCATGATCCGGTGATGAGACTGGGCCGTCGAATGGACCCGGTCGACGGCGTCCGTTGCGACGGCGACGGCCGAATCGAACCCGAAGGTGACGTCGGTTCCACAGAGGTCGTTGTCGATCGTCTTGGGAACGCCGACGATCCGCGCGCCGTCCTTCATGAGCCTCCCGGCGATTGCGAGCGTCCCATCCCCGCCGACGCAGACAAGGCCCTCGACTTTGAGCGCTCTCAAATTGGCCAGAACCGTCCGCGAGACATCTCTGAAAACGATTTCCTTCCCCTTCGGCTCGGCCCACCGATAGGGATTCGAGATATTGGAAGTGCCGAGGATGGTCCCTCCCATCGTCAGGATTCCCGAGACATCGCTATAGGCCAGTTTTCTATGGCGATCGCGGATGAGGCCATCGAATCCGTCCTGGATGCCGATGACCTCCATCCCGTATTTCAGTATGGCTTTCTTGGTCAAGGCCCGGATGACGGCGTTGATGCCCGGACAGTCACCTCCCCCCGTGAGAATGGCGATGCTTCGTTTCCCGGCCATGCGGCCTCCTTCGGCGATTCCAACTCGCCGCGTTATCGGATTTTTTTCGCCTCGAGCTCGAAATCCTGTTGCCAGAGGACCAGGCTGTCGACAAGGCCCTGCTTATTCTTCATGAACTGGATCCGGATATAAGGATCGGTCGCGTAGAAAAGCGTCTGGCCCTCGGCGTAGAATTTCGTCGGGGCCTGATCCGTCGGCCGGATCACGAGGTAGTAATCCTCGGCCGTCACGTCGAGGACATAGTTCGGATGGACCTCATATCGGCCGATGTAGAGGCCGGTGGTGGCCGGATCGAGCCTCAAGACGGGTTTCTCCTCGGGTTGATATTGCGGCCAATCGTAAGCTTCGGCGAGAGCGCACATGATCTCACGAATGAGGACGAATCCGTTGTCGCTGTTCGTCATGATCACAGCGGCCTGGCCTTTGGCCGGATAAACCGTCATGGAGCAGGCGTATCCGTTCGTTTTCCCGAGAAGGCTGAAATGGATATCGTCGTCCCGGCCGTCCACCATGAAACCGAAGCCATAGCCCTCGACCTGGGGACTGAGCATGTGGCGGGCCGTGGCGGGAGCGAGGATCTTCCCTCCCTCGTCCGTCGCTGCCTGCAGCAGATCGGCGAGAAAAGAAGCGAAATCCGACGGCGTCGTCCAGAGTCCCTTGGCCGCGGCTTCCGGATAATTGTTCCATTGACCTTTGGCCGGCTGACCATCGCGGAGATGTCCGGATGCGGCCCGCGGACGATCTTCGTCGGAAAGCGGAAGCGCGAACGTGCTGTGGGTCAATCCCAGCGGCTTGAAAACGGTTTCGCTCGCGTAAGCGGGAAACGGCTTTCCGGTCACGTCCGCGAGCAATTGTTCGAGGATGACATAGCCCGACTCGCTATACCGCGTTTGCGAAACAGAACTTCGACGGCCGGGAGTCCAGACGGGACCGTTGTTGGCCGGTTTTTCTCCGTCGAGGATCTGGATAAGAGTCGGGAGAGGCACATCCTGGGCGTATCCGGCAAAAACCTGGTCCGAAAGCCCGCCGCTGTGCGTGAGCAGTCCGAACGGCGTGATCTTGATATTCGCTCCGGATTCGGCCGGAGGGAGCCGCCACGACCGGAGCAGCGGACCAAGATCGGATTGGAGATCGAGCTTTCCTTTTTCGGCCCATTGCAGCGCCGCGGCCGCGGCTATCATTTGACTGAAAGCCCCGCCTTGAAAAAGCGTGTCCTTCGTGACGGGCCGGCGGGTCAGGATATCTTGAACGCCGTAGGCGCGGACCCATTCAATTTTATTCTTGTCAAGGACGGCGATGCTGACGCCCGGAACCTTGTAAAACGGCATCCGCTCGGCGAGGGCCATTTTTTCGGGCTTGAGGCCTTTCAAGAAGACGGCCCGCATCAAGCCTTTTTCCACCGCGTCGATCCTTTTCTGGGTCTGGGCTTTCCGGGCGTCGCAGCCGGTCAGGAGAAAACCGGCGACGATGAAAACGCCGATGGAGTTCTTGAGGAGGCCAAGATGCGTCCGCATCGTGCGATTCATGTTCCCCTGTTCATAAAGGCCGCGTTCACGACGGGACAGGCGTTATTTGAGACGGACGTTGTCGATGGTCAAAGTGAATTTCCCGGGCTCGTCATACGCGCCGATGAAGACGGCCATGAGACCGCCGCCGTCCAATTGGAAATCCGCGAAGGGGAAAAAGTATTCCTTCCACTCCGGACCGGCCGAGAATATTTTCGTCGCCGGGATGAAACCTCGGCCTTGCGAAAATATTAACATCGAGTACGTGCGGACGTCGCCTTTGGCCCAAAAACCGATCCCCTTCTTCGACGAAAGGTTCACCGGAGCCATGACCGTTTTGCCCGGCGAGAACATGGCCCCGGCCCAACGGAAGGCCGCGCCGGCGACGATTTCTCCCGTGATCTGGAGGGCCCCTTGGCTCCCGGCCGCTCCGCCCTTGACCAATTGCATGACGGCCTGGGATTTGCCGCCGTAAATCGTATCCGTCGAGATCACCCAGCCCGCGCCGAACGCGGACGCGATCCGATCGCCTTCAAAATCGCTGATCATCCCGGATTCCCCATATTCCGGAGGCGGGGCGCTGCTCGTCTGGGCGGCCTTCTCCCTTTCGACCGAGGCTTCGGCGGCGTACGCTTTCCGGTCCACCCGGACGCCGTCTTTCCAGACCTCGACGATCTTGCGGGTCATCATGATGTCGGACGTCGGATCGCCCTCGACGAGCAGAAGGTCCGCGGCGAAACCCTGTCGGATGCGGCCGCGGCCGGCGATATGGAACATATCCGCCGGGACGGATGTCGCCGCCCGCAGCACTTCGACCGGCGTCAACCCGGCCGCGACGAGCAGGGCCAATTCACGATGCAGGCTCGGGCCGAAGGCCGTGCTCGGATTGGGAGTGTCCGTTCCGGCCAGAATCGGGACGCCCGCCGCTTTGAGTTGGCGAAGGGCCCGCTCCGCGGACGCATAAGCGGACTTGCCCGTCGTGAATTGAACGCCGGTTTGAAGGCCCTGCTTGTCAGCCGGTTTCAGGAACGGCGACAGATCGGGGTCCGCGATGAGGCTTTCGGTATCGACGGTCCCCGACATCGTCCGAAGAATGCTGAGGGTGGGAATGACAAAGGCCTTTTGTCTCGCGGCCAGCTTGCCGAAATCGGGATCAAACGCGTCTTCGAAATAGAGGTGAGCCAGGCCGTCCACGCCCGCTCGCAGCGCATCCTCGCAGTTCTTAAGGGTGGCGGCATGAATGACCGCCTTTTTCCCATTTTTGTGGGCCGCGTCGATCAAAGCCGCCACCTCGGCGTCGGTCAACGTGTTCCATTTCATATGATAGGTTGAACCGTCGTCATGGATGATCTTGATGAAATCCGAGCCCTCGGCGATGCGGCCGGCGACGAATTCCCGGGCCTGGTCAGGCGAAGAGATCAGCGGAATGGCCACGCCGAATTGCGTTCCGTGTCCCCCGGCGACGGTCGCCAGGCTCCCGGACGATACGAGGAACGCCTGATCGGACGCTTTGCCTTCGGCCCGCGCTTTCTTGATGCTCTGCATGACATTGACGCTCATGAACATATCCACGACCGTGGTCACGCCGAACACGAGAGCCTGTTTCAATTGGTCGGGGCTCCAGACATGGACATGGGCGTCCGTCAGGCCGGGCAGAAGCGTTTTTCCATGACCGTCGATGACCGTGGCCTCCGGAGGGACCATGATTCCCTGTCCAAGCGCGGCGATCTTTTCTCCTTCGATGACGACGGTTCCGGAAGGAATGATCCTGTCGCCGTCGAAAATGCGGACGTCTCTGATGACGACAGCCGCGGACGGACGGTTTTGGATCGCCCGATGAGACGAACCGGCGGATAGGATGCCGAATAAGATCAGGATGGCTGAAAAAACAAAAAATTTTCTGATTTTCATGATGATCTCCTACATCTTCCAGGCGCCGGCCACGATCAGATCGGTCCCGGTGACCGCCCCGGCTTTGTCCGAAGTCAGATAACAAACGGCGGCGGCGACATCGGCGAAAGTCCCCATCGTTCTTTTATCGGCCTTGAGCCCGGGCGGAAGGACGCCGCCCTCTAAAAGTCCCGGTGAGACCATATTGACCGTGACCCCGGATCCCGCTTCCGCGGCGGCGGCCGTCCGGGTCAGGATGAGCAGGCTCGTTTTCGCCGCGGCGTAGGCCGTGATCGTCGGGAACGCCGCGAGCTGTTCGGCCCGGCTGTAGCCGATATTGATGATCCTTCCCCATTTTCGCGTCCGCATTCCAGGCAACGCCGCTTTGAGACAGGAAAAAGAGCTGAGAAGGTTGGCCCGGAATATCCGGATCCAATCCCCGGCGGTAAGCTCGATCCAGGGTTTCATCAGGATCGGCCCGACGTTGTTGACGAGAATATCGAGCCGTCCGAATTTCCGTTCGACGCCGCGGACGAGGGCGGCCGCTTCGCTCTCCTTCGTCAGGTCCGCGCGCAGGGCCGCGCTCAGCTTCCCTTTGTTGCGCACCATGCGGGCCGTTTCCTCGGCCGAATTTTTTCTCGAAAGGTAATGAACGGCGACGCCGGCCGTCGCGTCCGCCAGGGCGAGCGCGATTTCACGGCCGAGCCCCCGGCCGGCGCCCGTGACGAGAGCGATTCTTTGGCTGCTCATGGCTCTCCTAGTATCCCCTATTTCCCCGTTTGATTTCAAATGGTCCATATGCTATAAGTGATGATTCTCCATTCCGTCAAACAAAGAAAATCTTATTTTTGAAGGCCCTCATATGAAAACGATGGAAAGGATCATGGTCACGGGAGCGTCGGGTCAGATCGGGACCGATCTCCTCAAAGTCCTGCGTAGGAAGCATGGCGATTCCAACGTCGTGGCCGCGGACATTCAAAAAATCGCGGACCCCGTGTCGCGCGAATCCGGACCTTTTGAATTCTGCGACGTGACGAAACGGGAGCAGATCGAAGACGTCGTCCGCAAATACGATATCGACACGATCTATCATCTCGCGGCCATTTTATCCGCCACGGGCGAAAAGAATCCGGGCCTGGCCTGGGACGTCAATATGAACGGCACGTATAACGTCCTCGAGACGGCCCGCGGGCACGAGATGGCGCGGGTCTTTGTTCCCAGCTCGATCGCCGCCTTCGGGCCGGAAACGCCGCGCGATCATACGCCGCAGGAAACCATCCTCCGACCGAAGACGATCTACGGCGTCACGAAAGTGGCCGGCGAACTCCTCTGCGACTATTACGTGAAGCGCTTCGGCCTGGACGTGCGCGGCTGCCGCTTTCCCGGCATCATCAGCCACGCGGCCCTTCCCGGCGGAGGCACGACGGACTACGCGGTCGCGATCTTCTATGAAGCCGTCAAGAACGGGAAATACACCTGCTTTCTCAAGGAAGACACCCGGCTCCCCATGATGTACATGCCGGATTGCTTGAAATCCGTCCTCGGCCTGATGAACGCCGATTTCTCCCGGCTCAGACATCATGCCGATTTCAATTTGGCGGCCATGAGCTTCACTCCGTCCGAGCTCGCCGCGGAGATCAAGAAGCGCATCCCGGATTTTGTCTGTGATTACAAACCCGATTTCCGGCAGGCCATCGCCGACTCCTGGCCGATGTCGATCGACGATTCCGCAGCGCGCGAAGAATGGAATTGGAAGCCGGATTTCGATCTCCCGACCATGACCGGAGACATGTTGGCCGCCCTCTCCAAGCGCCACGCCGAAGGTCGACTCAACTACTGATCAGCGAATCGGGGCCGACAAGAAATCCCAGGACCTCCTTCGACCAAGGGGGCGGCTCCCCCTTGGATCCCTCTACGAGCGGTTCCCTATGGCGAGCCATAGGACTTATCAACCGCTCGTAAAAGTTTAGAAAGGCATGTCGGAAAAAGAAGTTGAATGATGTTGAATTTCCGTGAGCGTCGCTAAGGCGCCGCCGGCCAAACCGATCTGGCCGGCAGGGACATCGGCTTCGCGGGCATTGATACGGATCAGACGCGTGTGCGGCCTTAAAAGGAGCCGTTCGGCCATAGAGCGCACACTGGGCACGGCCGTACCCGCGCCGCACTCGACGATGACCAGGTTTTTGCCCTCAATCTTTTCCAGCCATTGGCTGAAACGGTAATGCTGCTTCTGGCTGCGCCGCGGCTGCCAATTCCAGTCGCCGAACATCATCACGTTGGGCCTGGCCAATTGACCACAGTTTGGACAACTCGGCAGCGGCGGCTGCGCCCGCATATTTTCCTCATGCACTTCGACAAATATTTCTGCCGCCGGCCAGATGTCAGCGCAGCGGCCCATGCACTGCAGGTGGTGAATGGAGCCGTGGCATTCACTGACCCGTTCGGCGTCAAAGCCGATTTTCTGGAACTGGCCGTCGACGTTGGATGTGAAGACAAAATAGCCGCCGGATTTGTTCGCGCTCCAAGCCAGCAGCAGGGCAAATCCCGGGTGGGGAATGGTCTGCCGGTAGAGGTTGAGGCGGTGGCCGTAAAATCCCCAGGCTAAGGCCGGATCGGAATGAAACCATTCGGGGTTGGCTAGCTCGTAAAAATCGAGCCCCAGTTTGCGGTATGGAGGATAGGCGTTCCAGAAGCCCTGGCGGCCGCGGAAATCGGGCAGGCCGGAATCGACCCCCATACCCGCCCCGGCGCAGACCAGCAGTGCTTCGGCTTCATTGATCCAGCTGGCGGCCGCCGCGATCTTTTCTTGCCAAGCATCAGTCATGATAATCCATCGTCTTCAGATCGGCCGCGCGTCTTGGCCGTATCGATAACCGATCTTGCCCTCGGGCTCTAAAAACGAGAGCCTCTCCAAGGACAACACCGTCCTGAAAAAAACTCTATTTGGGGATTGAGTTGTCTGTCACCGAAATTCGGGGCACTCCCCCCTACTTCAACTCTACCGTCTTCGAAATCTTCCCCGCATGTCTTGACTCGTACAGGATCGTGATCTCGCCCTTGCCCTCGACCAAGAACTGGTGCTCGACCTTGCCGAACCCCGGCACGGACAGGAATTGGATCTCGGGTTTATATTTTTTGTAGGCGATGAGCTCCAGATAAGAATCATTGAGCAGGCCGCCGGCGAGGACCTTGGCCTCGACCCCCGTTACCTTGAGCATGTCCTTGGGATAGAGATTGGTCTTTTGGGCGAGAGCGCTCATGGACGGGATGGCCTTGGCATTCGCCAACCGGGTCCTGACGCGAAAGAGGTTCTTGCCCACCGCTTTCACCTCGGTCACTTCGAGGCTGACGGAAGGCACGTTTTTGGCCGCGAAGATCACGGTCATGGCGTTGCGATGGACCATGTCCTTGATCATGAACGGCGCGGGGAGGCGGGAGCTCATCTTGACCCAGCCGCCGATTTCGATGTCGCCGTAGGCCGGGTGCTTGAAAGGCTTCCACGGCTTATAGAGCTCGCCCATGGCCAGGTTGTCGTTGAACTTGATTCGCTCGCGGTCGGAAATCCCCTCCGAGAGCATGGCCCCGATCCCCGTTTCCGCGGCCGAGCCTCCGGTTTTCTCCGACGCACCGTGAAAAGCCTCGGCCTGCGCCTGGAATACTTCGGCCACGTAGGCGTAAGCGCCCATGGTCTGGGCCAGCCACTCCACGGAATCGCCGTACGTCGGGTAGAGGTCTTTCCAGGAGATGAGATAACGATAGCCCGGCATGATCCTTTCGGCCTGCTTGCCGAGATAGTCATAGACGCCGACATCCGAGGCGGGATACTCCCCGACCGCCTTCCGGCTGGGGCCGCGCAGGTACATCCCGCCGAAGTTGTGGAAGGACCAACCGATCGTGATATTGGTCTTCATCGTGGTCCATTCGGCCAGGGCCTTGAGCCCGACGCCGGCAAAGGGATATTCGCCCGAGCCGGACTGGACGTAGGGCGGGGCCCAGTCGAACCCCCAATTCCGGTTGGGATCGACGTAGCCTTCGCCGTCTTCGTTGATCTTGCCGTCGCCGTCGTTGTCGATGCCCTCTTCGCCGAGGATGGTCCACTCGCCCTTCTCCCCCGGCTTGACCGGGACCATCAGCCGCGGATCCTCGGGATCGGTTTTGTAAGCGCCGAAGGGATCGCGCTTGCGCATGACGCAGATGTTGCCGTCGCCGTCGAGATCGTCGGGGCCGTCCTCGTCGATCAAGCCGTCATGGTCGTCGTCGGTGGGGATGCGCAAGCCGCGGTTGGAGCTCGAGGTATTGGCGTCGGAGAAGAAATGATATCGTCCGTCCACGTTGACCACGGGCACGACGTAGAAGCACGTCCGGTCGAGGAGGGCTGTAATCTCTTCGTTGCGGCCGTAGTTACTCAGCAGGTAATCGAGCAGGTAGAGCGCGATCTCGGCGCCCTGGATCTCGTTACCGTGAATATTGCCGTCGACGTAAACGCCCGGCTTGGTCAGGGCGGCGCCGGTCTTGGGGTTGTTGACGGTCATGGCCATGAGAGGCCGGCCCTCGTCGCTCTTCCCGACTTCCTCGAGGGTCGTCAGGGCCGGGTAAGCTTTGTTCAGCGCTTTGAGCGCTTCGTAAACCTGGTCCAGCGGATAGTAATGGTCGAACCGCAGAGGCACGCTGATTTCGGGTTTGTCCGCGGGCAGGGAGAACGAGAGAAGAGTGAGCAGGAGTCCGAGGCCGATAAGCTTTTTCATTTTACACCTCCGAGGTCGATCGAGCGGGCGTCGCGCCAGGCGGTTTGGGTCTCGGCCTTCACCTCGACCTTGATGGGTTTGTCCGACTGGACGATCCAGGTCGCGGTTTGGGTGGCGAGGCCCTGGATAGCGGGGATAAGGGTGCGCTTCTTGCCGTTCACGATTTTTATGCCCGGGCCCTCGAGGGTGACGATGACGGGCAGGATGCGTTCGTTGCGGCGGGCCATGGCCGTGGGATATGGGAGAGCGCCGGTATTCTCCAGGCGGACTTTGATTTCATAGACGCCCGTGCCGAGGGACTTGACCTCGGTCGAGGCGATTTTGATGCGCGGCATTTTAGCGGCGATTTCAAAGACCCAGGGGACCTGGCCCTTGAGGAGCGCCTCGATCATCGCGGGGGGAGGCGTATTGTCGGCATAGGGCACGGCCCCGCCGATCTCGACGTCGCCCAGCTGGGGATGCTTGAAGGGTTTCCACTCGACGAAGCCCTTGCCGGCCAGATCCTTGTCGCTGAAGGCGAGCAGGGCTTTGTCCTTGGGGTCGGCGCCTTCCTCGCTGGGCGGCTTGGGCATCTGTTTCATCATTTCGGCCATCTTCTTGGGATCGATCTGGCCGCCCTTGACCATTTCGATCACCTGCTTGGCCTTGAACTGCTCGGGGGCGCCGGCGGCCTTGAGGAAGGCGTCGATCTTCTCCTCGCCCAGGGCCAGGAACTCGTCCTTGGACATCTTCTCGAGCTGCTCGGGGGTAATCGCCGCGTCCTTCTTTTCCTCTTTCACCTCGGGCAGGGTCCAGAAATCCAAGGCAAAGGACGGCAGGCCGAGATGATAATAGGACCACAGCTCGAAGGAGCCGTCTTTATCGGGAGGCGGTTCGAGGCGCTTGCCGTCGAGCTTGTTGGTCTTGAGGAATTCTTTGAATTTCTCGGACAGCTCTTTATAGAATTTCAGGTCGTCGTCGAGGGGATTGACCACAGCCCCGAGGCCCAGAAAGCCGGCGATCATCGACTCGGTGATCTCCATGCCCGGGGGCGTCAGGGGTTTGATCATCTCCATGATCTCGGCCATAGTGTAGGTCTTGTTGGGGTCGGCGCCGAAGGCGGTGGCGATGCGCTCGGGGATCTTGATCTGGTTGAGGTCGCCCTCAGCTTTGCGGCCGCCGCGCGGCGGGTTTAGGCAGAAGTTCGTTTCGCCGAAGACGAAGGTCAGCCCGACTTCGCGATGCTCGTCCATGAATTTCATCAGGCAGAAGCTTTCCGCCTCGGAACCAGGCCAGGCGCCGGAGGCGGGGGCGAAGGGCTTAAACAAGTGCGGGAAGTTGGTGCCGATGTTCACTCCGCCGAGGCCGTCCTCGTTGTAGAGCCCGTCGCCGTCGTTGTCGATGCCCTCGGAATAGAGCTTGTAGACGCCCTTTTCGCCCTTGGACCAGTCGGCGCGTTTCATGAGCCGCGGCTGGCCGGGGACGGGCATCCACTCGCCCTCGGGGTCTTTGACCCGCATCATGGTGATCAGGCCGTCGCCGTTGAGGTCCTCGGGGCCGTCCTCGTCGATCTGGTCGTCCATGTCGTCGTTGTGGGGCTTGAAGTTGCGCGGGTCGAGGCGCAGCGGCTTGGTGAAGAAGAGCGAGGCGGCGTCGGGATTGCCGCAAGGGAGGATGTACCAGGTCCGGTCGGCGCGGAGCTCGGGCTTCTTGATGAGTAGCTTGGCCAGGTAGAGGGCCGCTTCGCCGGAGATCGGGACAGTCCCTTCCATATTGGAGGCGATGAAGACGGCGGGCAGGAGCTTGGTTTGCTTGGCGGTTTCGGGACCGATTTCTAGGAGGAGGAGTTCGCGCCCGCCGGGAGATTTGGCCAGGGATTGGGTGTGGACGAAGGCGGGGTTAGCCCGGGCCATGTCCAGGAGCGCAGCGTTCAGCTCAGCGGGGTTGTGGTAGCGGTCGAAGGTGAGCGTGGAGGGGGAAGCTGGGGCGGCCTGCAGCGCGGGGGTTTGTGCGGAACCAGAGGCGTTTTGGAGCGCGGACGTTTGTCCGGACGATGCCTGGAACTGGAGAGCCAGGCATAAGAGGGCGATGAGAAGCAATCGAGTTTTTTTAAGAGCGAATTTGAGTTGTTTCACTTGTCGTTACCTCCGATTAGCGATGTCGGCAAATAAAATAAGCTGCAAAGATTATATAATTTCGGTGACTGACAACTCAATACACTAAACTAATTTTGGTGACGCTGGACCGGGAAATCCTGGCCGCTTTAGGGAATTTCCTTTTTCCTTTTCCATGTTGTCTCGAATCATATCCATGCTGGACTGACAACGACGCCTCCCGTTGCGAAAAAATGATACATGCGGCCGCGGATCGATGTCAAGAACGGATGGATTCCCGGCACATCGGAGACGAAGAATCAAGAAACGCGCCAGGTTGAAAAAAACGGAATCGAGGGATGGCCGAAGGAATCAGCAGATGGCTCGCCGCCGATTCCTCTTAATCATGACACTAGCATTCGAGCTGCGAAAGTTCAATCATCCGGGAGAAGACATCCTTTTCGTTCGTGATCTTATCCACCACCTCTATGATTAGAAAATAGGGACCTGCTTGGAGCTTCCCGAGATTGAGGGTGATGTTTAGCTCGTCCTTGACAAGGTCCAGGATTTTTCCTTCCGAAAAAGCGGCGTTCGATTGCGAATCGTAGAGCGTGACATGAACCTCGGCGATGCCCCGCTTCCCTTTTTCGCCGCTCAACATCGCGTAATTTTTTAAGCCAAATTTGAGGGCCTTCGATCGGGCACTTACGTCCGTAATCGTAATGACCGGGCTCGCCAAGTTCAGGTATTCCTTAAGGCTATAGACCTTAACCCCCTGCTGCCGGACTTTCACTTCGATATTCTTTCCGCGGGTCTCGACGGGGCCCTTGGGCGCGTAGACGAGAAGATAGTGGTAATCCTCGTTTTCCGAGGCCCCCTTGAGCGCGTCCAGGACCTTATTCGAGAACGTCAGATAGCCGCCCGTCGCGCGGCTGATTTCCCGGAAGCAGTCTTCGAATTCCGCGTTGACCTCTCGCAGAACAAAATCCTCTGAGACCAGCGACTTGAGCGATTTCATCAAGATGAGATGGAAAGTGACTCCGCCCTCCATGAAAAGATTTTTTAGCGTACCCGCGGGGAAATTTTTGGTCAAATCGAATTCCTGCTGAAGCTCCCACTGCTTAGCCTGAATCAGGCGCGCCTTCACCTGCTCTTGCGGATCGATGGCGCCCTCTTTCAATCTGTTGATTTCTTGCTCCAACCGACCTTCGTTTCTGAGCTCGGGAAAAAGATTCCGCTGCAAGAAGCAGAGTGCCCATCTATCGGCGGCGATTGGCTGGATTCGCTTAAGAAGAGCTTGATAAAGATCTGGATTCAGAGCGAGAAACTGAGCTCGGTACAATCGCCAAATCCGGATGTAGTTATCGTAGAATCGAATGATGTCCGAGGGTTCTGACAATGGCCAGTCGCCTTCCTCTCGAAGCTCGTCATAGGCCTTGAGGATGTTTTTCGTCGAAAAGGCCTTATATCTCTTGAGCGAGTCTTTAAGATTGCGGGCAAGGGATGCGGCGTCACGCCCGGCCTCGAAATTGAGAATCCGGGATTCGGTCACGAGGACTAAGTGATCCTCGGTACGGTAGACATTCGAAAAAAAGTAATCGATCGCCTCGCCGACCGCATCGGTGTAATCGAAAATATAGAAGATGAGGATAAAAAGCCGCGGCTTTGGCTTGACCGCAACCGTCGCGCGAACAGCCCCGGGCGTCGGTCCGGCGATCCTCCGCGAAATCGTCTCAAAAACGGAAATCTCCTGCTTGACGCCGTTTTCGAAGATCTCGAAATCTTCCTTTTTCAGGTCTTTGACGATCTGGCCGCCCCTGAGGACCCTCACCGGCACTTCGACGGCCGTGACCGTCACCTCTTGTTTTAGCTTATCCTGGGATTGACCTGAAGCAAGATAAGAACTTGTTAAAAGAAAAAACGCGACGATATAGGATTTGCTTTTTCGCGCAACGCGACGATCCCTCCCGTTCAGATCGGAATTAGTACCACCCTTCACGAGAAAAGGATATTGCCGGCCGCCGATCAATGTCAAGAACAAGAAAATTACCCGGAACCAAAGCATCCGGCCGAACGACCGTCCCTGAGCTGAGTTCCCCAAAAGACGATAGACTTCCCTCTCCTCACGAAATCACCCGATATCAGAAACACTCCGCCCGCTCCTCTTAGCATGGCAGGACGAACAAAAACCTCGGGTCTTGCACGAAAACGTCAGAAGATACTCCGCCCGGCAGCGCGGACAGCGGATCCGGGCAAACCCACAGCGGGGATTGCCGCAGTCGAGGTCCTTCTCCACGACGTCCGTGATGATCGGCCGGAAATAGCCGTAGGCCTTCTCGAAACGCTCGTATTCCGCGACGAATCGCTCGAAATGATGGAAGAGCACCCGGTAGAGGACCGTGCGTTCCGGATGGCGAGGGCGATAGATTCCCGGCACATCCGACTCCCTTTCTCGGGCGGGGCATGAAACCCCGCCCTGCGACCAAGGGGGCGGCTCCCCCTTGGATCCCTCTACGAGCGGTTCCCCGTGGCAAGCCACGGGGCATATCAACCGCTCGTTATCTGACCCGCTGGACGATCGAAGAAACGTTCCGCTTCATCAAGCAGTCGTATCAACTGGAAGATATCCGACTCCTGACCTACGTCCGTCTCCAGAACATGATGGCGCTCGTCCTGGCCGCGGCATACTTCGCCATGGTCTATCTGAACCTACGGACGAAGCTTCGCCTTTTAGCCGGCCATGTTCTTAAAGCCGCTCGCCGGGTGTTCGGAATCCCCGACTTCCGCTTCTACGCCCTGGCCGATGGGATCAAGGCCTATCTGTTTGGCCAAAAGAGGGGCCTTTACGGCTGTTTTTCCTCTCGTGATCCGGAAACCGGCCAGCGATGGCTCTTCTCACCATAATTTTTGGGGGAACTCCTCGTCATTTTTTGATTGACAGACCCCTGGGCGCGTGTGATATATTTTCCTTACTATCATTCCTGGAAAAAGGACTGATAAATACATTTTAATTCGAGGAGGTACCTGAATGGCTTCATTAAAAGAAAAATTCATGACGAAGATCGGCCCGATGAGGGAGCGGGTCCAGAAGCTCAACAAGGAGTTCGGGAACGTCGTCGTCGATGACGTCAACATCGGCCAGATCATCGGCGGCATGCGCGACATCCGTTCGATGTTCTGGGTCATTTCGGACCTGGATCCGCAGGAAGGCATCCGCTTCCGCGGCTACACCATCCCCGACCTCCAGGCGAAACTGCCCAAGGCTCCCGGCGGCTCCGAGCCCTTGCCCGAAGGCATCTTCTATTTCCTCTTGACGGGCGAGCTTCCGACCTATAACGACTGCGTCGCCGTCACCGAGGAATGGAGGAAACGGAGCGCCCTGCCGGCCCATTTGATCAAGACCATGGAAGCGGTCCCCACTGACACGCATCCCATGACCCAGTTCGCCATGGCCATCCTGGCCCTCCAGCGGGATTCCAAGTTCACCGCCAAATATCGAGCGGGTATGCCCAAAGGCGACTACTGGGATCCCATGTTCGAGGACGTCATGGACCTCCTGGCCAAGCTGCCCGAGATTGCGGGCCGGATCTATCGGCGCGCCTACAAAGGCGGACATTACATCGCCCCCGATCCGAAGCTCGACTGGGCCGCCAACCAGGCCCATATGCTCGGCATCGACAAGCCCGAATTCTACGACCTGATGCGGCTCTACCTCGTCATCCACAGCGACCACGAAGGCGGCAACGTCTCGGCCCACACCTGCCACCTCGTCGGCTCCGCCCTTTCCGACGCGTTTTACAGCATGTCGGCGGCGATGGACGGACTGGCCGGCCCGCTCCACGGCCTGGCCAACCAGGAAGTCCTCCGCTGGATCATGGACGTCATGAAGGACCTCGGCGGCGTCCCGACCAAGGAACAGCTTCACAAATACCTCTGGGACACGCTGAAATCCGGGAAGGTCATCCCCGGCTACGGCCACGCCGTCCTCCGCAAGACCGACCCGCGGTATGTCGCCCAGCGCGAGTTCGCCCTCAAGCACCTGCCGAACTACGACATGTTCAGGGTGGTGAGCGACATCTATGAAGTCGCCCCCAAGATCCTGATCGAGCAGGGCAAAGCGAAGAACCCCTGGCCGAACGTCGACGCGCACTCCGGCGTTCTCCTCTACTACTACGGCATCACCGAGTACGACATTTATACGGTGTTCTTCGGCGTCTCGCGGGCTATGGGCATCCTGGCTCAGCTCATCTGGAGCCGCGCTCTCGGACTGGCCATCGAGCGGCCGAAGTCGGTGCTCATCGAATGGCTCGAAGAGCAGGCGAAGAAGGCTCCGGCCCCGGCGAAGTGAGCAAGGCCAAAGGTTTTAAGGGTCTACCGTCTTGGTTTCGGCCGATGAGGATATCGATCCGGAGATGATCTCGACGCTACGGACAAAATACGGCGCCGGGGTTGCCGACTAGGAATCGGGAGCGATCGCTTACGTCGCTGGGCGGAACGGGAAACGGATATTGATCCTGCGCGGCGTGACCGACCTTGTCGGCCGGACAGGCGGGGAAGCCCACGGCCAAATCGAGGTTTTTCGGAAAAACACGGAAACCGTGATGAAACGCCTCTGGGCCGACCTTCCCGATTGGCTCGTTCGGATCCGCCGTTAGAATGCACAAAAACCCATTTTTATAAGAAGAGAAAGAGGAAATATTGAAGATCGTGGTCTGTATCAAACAGGTTCCGGATACCACGGATGTGAAGATCAACCCTAAGACGAACACCTTGATTCGAGAGGGCGTCGCCAGCATCACCAATCCCTTCGATGAGTATGCCGTCGAAGAAGCCCTTCGCCTCAAGGACAAGCATGGCGGAGAAGTCCATGTCATCAGCATGGGCCCTCCTCAGGCCGTCGAAATCTTAAAAAATGCTTTGGCGGTAGGGGCAGATAAGGTCTATCTGATCTCAGACAGGGCTTTTGCGGGGGCGGACACGCTGGCCACGGCTTACACCTTGGCCAAGACGATCCAGATGATCGGCGGCGCGGACTTGGTGATTTGCGGAAAGCAGGCCATCGATGGGGATACCGCTCAAGTCGGGCCGGGCGTTGCGACCCGCTTGGGAATCCCGCAACTGACGTATGTTTCGAAGGTCAGGGAAATCGATCCCGTAAAGAAGAGAATTGTGGTCGAACGGCTGTTGGAGAACGGAAGAGAGGTTGTGGAGTCTTCGCTGCCGGTCTTGATGACGGTTGTCAAAGATATCAATGAGCCCAGACACCCTTCTCTGCTGGGAATCAAAAGGGTCGCCAAGGCTCTGATTCCCATCCTGACCGCCGAGGATATCGGCGCGGATGAGAACCGAATCGGATTGAAGGGATCGCCGACCTGGGTGGTGAGGATCTTTTCCCCGGAGGCTAGAGGAGCCGGCGGGGAGATTTTAAAAGGGGATTTGGCGGAAGTGGTTCCTCTTCTTGTGCACAAACTGATGGATACGAAATTCATTAAATAATATCACGACACGCATGACGTCCCCGCGCCGGCCGGATCAATCGTCGGACGCATCGCGTTTTTGATGATGAGGAGGAGAAGGGAATGGCCAGATTGATCATCGATGCCGACACCTGTACGGGATGCGAGGCCTGCATCCCCTCCTGTCCCTTCGGCTCATTGAGCATGAAGGACGGGATGGCCATGGTCGATGAGAGCTGCAACTTTTGCCGCGCCTGTGTCGAGGCCTGCCCGGTCGGCGCCATCACCGTCGAAAAGGAGGAGAAAGCCGTTCCCGTCGACACCGGCTCCTATCAAAATGTCTGGGCCTTCATCGAGCACGAGCGGGAAAAGGTTTCGAGCGTTTCTTTTGAACTCTTGGGTGAGGGAAGGAAACTGGCCGAGGCCCTGGGATGTCAAGTGTGCGGGATGCTTTTCGGGGATCAGGGTGACGTCGATCATTTTGCCAAAGAGGCTATCGCCCATGGCGCGGAAAGGGTCTATGTCATGGAAAGCCCCCTGCTGAAACAATATCGCACCGATCCCTATGCCAGGGCCGCCATCGATCTCATCAGGAAATACAAGCCTGAGATCGTTCTCTTCGGGGCGACCACCCAGGGTCGTGATTTCGCGGGTACCGTGGCCACGACTCTTGGGGCGGGATTGACTGCGGACTGCACCGGTTTGGACATCGATCCGGAAACAAAATATCTTAAACAGACGCGGCCGGCTTTCGGCGGAAACATCATGGCGACGATTCTCGATTATCCCCATTATCGCCCCCAAATGTCGACCGTCCGGTCCAAGGTCTTCGCCCTGCCCCCGAGGGATGATTCCAGAAAAGGAGAGATCATCCGGGAGACCCTCCAGATGACCGAGGACGAAGTCAGGACGAAGATCTTGGAATTCATCAAAGGAATGGAGACCGTCAATCTAGCGGATGCGGAGATCATTGTTTCGGGAGGAAGAGGGATCGGGAGCGCCGAGAATTTCAGGATCATCCGGGAGCTCTCGGAGGTCTTAGGCGCGGCCGTGGGCGCTTCCCGCGCGGCCGTCGACTCAGGTTGGATTTCTTACGAACATCAGGTCGGACAGACCGGTCGAACCGTCCGGCCCAAGATCTATATCGCCTGCGGCATCTCGGGCGCCGTTCAGCATCAGGCCGGGATGAAGACCTCGGACATCATTGTGGCCATCAACAAGGACCCCGATGCTCCCATCTTTAAAATCGCCACCTACGGCGTCGTGGCCGATCTTTTTGCCGTTGTCCCCAAGCTGACCCAGGAGTTCCGGAAACGATTAGGAAGATAGGCCCTTCCCAATTTCTTGACTTCGTTCCTTCTTTGGCGATATATTCTTTATTCGTTACTGCCATCGATTACGGTGTTCGCGGAGAAGGATATTTTTGAAGATCGAAAGGCCGGGCGGACGCTCTATCCCGCCGGAATTGTGGGATGATTTTTTTAAAGGTAGCCGGCTGGCCTGCGCCCGTTTGATCACAAAAGTCGAGAATAGCCCGGAGTTGATACCGGAAATTCGGGACAAACTCATTCCCCATCAGAAAGGGGCGATTCGGATCGGAATCACCGGTCCTCCGGGCGTTGGAAAAAGCACCGTCACGGCAGCCCTGGCCCTCCGGGCCCTCATGGCCGACCATTCCGTCGGGGTCATCGCCGTGGATCCATCCAGCCCATTTACGGGCGGTGCATTCCTGGGAGACCGGGTGCGTATGCATGGTTTGAGCGGCGACCAGCACATTTTCATCCGCTCCCTGGCCTCCCGCGATGGTCATGGGGGGCTCTCCCCCGCGACTCCCCACGCGGCGGATATTTTTGACGCTTTTGGAATGGACCGGATATTCATCGAAACGGTTGGAGTCGGTCAGGCCGAGCTGGACGTGCTGACCTGCGCCGATCTTATCATTCTTGTGCTCCAGCCCGGCGCCGGAGATATCATCCAAGCGCTCAAGGCCGGGATTTTCGAGGTGGGCGATATTTTTCTCGTCAATAAAGCCGACCTGCCGGGCACGGAGACCCTTTTGGACTCTTTAAGATTTTTGTTCGAAATCAACGGGCGCGAAAAAACAAAATCCGCCCCCCCGATTCTTCTGGCGTCGGCCATTCAAGACCAGGGGTTGGATGAGGTTTTCGCGGAGATGGAACGACAGGTCCTGGGAATCGTCCAATCCGGACGGTACCAGGAAAAGAAACGATTGCGCATGGAGCACGAAATCAAGGAATCCATCCGGCAGAATTTGTGGGAAAGATTCTCGACTCTGACGAAGGCCCGGGAGGAAATCCATGTCGTCTCCGGTCATCTCGTAAAAAATCGCCAATCCCCTTATCCATATATACGCAAAACTTGCGCTCAGATAAAATTTGAATTCACGAATGAGAGGTCCGGTTGTGAAAACGGCGAATAAAAAACCGGGAGAAGGACCGTATCAAAAAGCCGAGCTGCGGGACGCCGATTTTTCGTCGATTTCGGGACGTCGGCTTCAACCGCTTTACAATTGGGAAGATTTATCATCTTTCGACGCCGCGGCGGAGCTGGGCGCCCCGGGAGAATATCCTTACACGAGAGGGATTCACCCGACGATGTACCGGGGGAGACTCTGGACCATGCGCCAATTTGCCGGGATGGGAACTCCCGCGCAAACGAACCAAAGATACAAATTCCTTCTGGAAAAAGGACAAACCGGTTTATCGGTCGCTTTTGACAATCCGACGCTTTACGGCCTGGATTCCGATCACGCCTTGGCGGTCGGAGAAGTCGGCAAAACGGGAGTCGCCCTGGATACGACGGCCGACATGGAACGCCTGTTTCACGATATCCCCCTGGATAAAGTCTCGACTTCCATGACCATCAACGCTCCCGCGGCCTGGATCTTCACCATGTTCTTGGCCAACGCGGAAAATCAACGGATCCCTTTTGACCGGCTCCGGGGTACCCTTCAGAACGACATTTTAAAGGAATACATCGCCCAGAAGGAGTGGATCTTCCCCCCGGAACCCCACCTGCGTCTGATCACGGACCTCATGGCCTTTTGCGCGGACCATGTCCCTCAGTGGAACACGATTTCCATCAGCGGATATCATATTCGCGAGGCCGGATCCACGGCCGCCCAGGAGCTCGCCTTCACCCTGGCCGACGGCTTCACCTATGTGGAACACGCCGTCCGAGCGGGATTGGATATTGACGATTTCGCCCCCAGGCTGTCGTTCTTCTTCAACTCCCACCTGGATTTCTTCGAAGAGATCGCCAAGCTGCGCGCAGCTCGGCGGATTTGGGCCCGCCGCATGAAGGAAAAGTATCGGGCGAAAAATCCCCTGTCCTGGCTGTGCCGGTTTCATGTACAGACGGCCGGTTGCAGCCTGACGGCGCAACAACCGGAAATCAATATCGTTCGGACGGCCCTGGAAGCTCTGGCCGGAGTTCTGGGCGGATGCCAGAGCCTGCACACCAATTCCATGGATGAAGCTTTGGCCCTCCCCTCGGAAAAAGCGGTGGAAATCGCGCTTCGAACCCAACAAATCATCGCCTTCGAAAGCGGAGCGGCCAACGTGATCGATCCGCTGGGCGGTTCTTATTATCTCGAGAAACTGACTGATGAGTTGGAGGAAGAGGCGGAAAAATACTTCCAAAAAATCGACGAGCTGGGGGGCATGGTCAGGGCTATCGAACAAGGATTCTGCCAGCGCGAAATCACCCGGGCCGCCTATGAATACCAGATCGCGCTTTCCCTCAGGAGAAAAGTCCTTGTCGGCGTCAATCAATTCATCAATGAAGGCAAAATTTTGGAAATCCCGGTCCTGGAAATCGATGAATCCGTGGAAAGGGACCAGGTCGAATTCCTGCGCAAGATCAAACAAAAACGGGACAACTCCGCCGTTCAACACCGGCTGGAGGCTTTGGAAAAAGCGGCCTCCGGGACCGGAAATCTGATTCCGCACCTGCTGGAGTGTTCGCGCGTCCAGGCCACGGAGGGTGAAATCAGCGAAGCTTTGATCAAAGTCTTTGGAGAATACCGGGAGCAACCCTTTTACTGAAATTTCTTAACAAGAGGAAAGAGAGATGGCCGATCCAAAAATCAAAGTCATCATCGCCAAGCCGGGGCTGGACGGCCATGATCGCGGAGTCAAGATCGTCGCCCGCGCCCTGGTGGAAGCCGGCATGGAAGTTGTTTACCTCGGGCTGCAGCAGACGCCGGAATCCATCGTCCAGGCCGCCATCGAGGAAGACGCCGATGTCATCGGCCTCTCGATCTTGTCGGGAGCCCATATGACCCATTTCAAGCGGGTCAAGGAACTCATGAAAAAGTCCGGCCTCGGCGATCGCCTGTTGACAGGAGGCGGAATTATTCCCACGAAAGATCAGGAAAAACTGAAAGAAATGGGAGTCGGAAAAGTTTTCGGGCCGGGCGAGGATATTCAAGATATCGTTGAATATATCCAGAAAACCATCCAGGAAAGGAGAAAAAAGGATCATGGACTTTAATTTCACTGAAGAACAAAAAATGGTCATCGACGGGGCGAAGAAATTCGCCGAAAAGGAGCTCGCGCCGGCTGTCGAGGAATTGGACGCCAAGCAGGAGGTCAACCTGGCCGCGCTCAAGAAACTGGGAGAGTTGGGCTATTTAGGCATGACCGTTCCGGAGGAATATGGAGGGACGGGGTTGGGCATGGTCGCCTACGCCGGCGCCATGATCGAGTTCAGCAAGGTGGATGCGGGCACGGCGGTGGGGGTCTCGGTCCAGAATTCTCTGGTCAACGATGCCCTCATCATGTTCGGGACGGAGGATCAAAAACGGAAATTCCTTCCGAAGTTGGCCTCCGGGGAATGGATGGGTTGTTTTTCCCTGACGGAGGCGGGCGCCGGCAGCGACCCGGGATCCCTGCGGGCCAGCGCCGTTCGGCAGGGAGATTCTTATCTTTTGAACGGCACGAAGAATTTTACGAGCAACGGCTCTTTTGCCGACGTCATCATCGCCTTTTTCTGCACGGACAAGGAAAAAGGGGCCAAGGGAATATCCGCTTTTCTCGTTTCCAAAGAGACCCCCGGATATGTCGTGGGAAAACACGAAGACAAGTTGGGGATCCGCACATCCAGCACGACGGAATTGGTGTTCACCGACTGCCGGATTCCCGCCGAAAACCTTTTAGGGCAGGAAAATCGCGGTTTAAACATCGCCCTGGCGACATTGGATTGCGGTCGCGTCGGAATCGCTGCGCAGGCCATTGGCATCGCCGAAGCTGCCTTGGAAGAATCGGTGCGCTATTCGAAAGAAAGGACCCAGTTCGGCAAGCTGCTTTCAGAATTTCAGGCGCTGCAGTTCATGCTGGCCGACATGGCCGTAGACGTCGAAGTGGCGAAAACCATGCTCTACCGCGTCGCCTGGATAAAAGATTCGGGAAATAGGCGCTTCACCAAGGAGTCGGCCATGGTCAAACTGTTCGCCTCGGAAATGGCCCATCGCGTCTGCCATAAAGCGCTCCAGATCCACGGGGGATACGGATTCATGAAAGAGTACAAGGTGGAGCGGCTTTATCGCGACCAGCGGATCACGGAAATTTACGAAGGCACGTCGGAAATCCAGCGCCTGGTGATCGCCAGATCGCTTTTGACGGAATAAGGAGAAAGGGCATGTCGTATGAAATCCTGAAAATGGAAGCGGCGGAAGGCATCGCCGTTGTCACCATCTCCCGGCCCCAGGCTTTGAACGCCTTGAACTCGCGTTTTTTCCAGGAGATGGACAGTCTGATCGCCGAGGTCGGCGCTCGGGATGATATCAAAGTCTTGATTATCACGGGGGAAGGAAAGGCGTTCGCCGCGGGGGCCGACATTGCCGAAATGGCCGGAAAAACCCAGGACCAAGCCGCCCAATTCTCTAAGGTGGGCCAGAGGACATTCCGGAGCCTGGAGCTTCTCGCCAAACCGGTGATCGCGGCGGTGAACGGGTTTGCCCTCGGCGGAGGCTGCGAGCTGGCCTTGGCCTGCGACTTCCGGATTGCCAGCATCAAAGCTAAATTCGGCCAGCCTGAAGTCAATCTGGGCGTGATCCCAGGCTATGGCGCTACGCAGAGGCTCCCCAGGCTCATCGGTCTCGGGAACGCCCTGTTCCTGCTCCTGACGGGGGAGATGATCGGCGCCGAAGAGGCCCTGCGCCTGGGATTGGTCCAAAAAATCGCGGAACCCGACGAGCTCATGTCGGCGGCCCTTGGACTGGCAAAAACGATCGCCTCCAAAGGTCCCCGGGCCGTCAAACTGGTCAAACAAGTCACCCGTCAAGGAATCCTGATGGATTTCGAAGCCGGCTGCGCTCTGGAATCCGGAATGTTCGGTTCGCTCTTTGAAAACGAGGGGGCAGAGGGAATGCGGGCCTTTCTGGAAAAACGAGCGCCCAAATGGAAAAGCTGATCTCGAAGGAGATGAGGGACATCGATGAAATACGCTGAGCGGCTTGAAAATGTCACTGTTTTGGGGGCCGCGGGGAAAATGGGAAGCGGCATCGTCTTGCTCGCGGCCATGGAAATGGCCGATCTGAGCCTGGAGCCCGGAAACGAATCTCTGGCCTTTTCTCTCCAGGCCGTGGATATCTCTCAAAAAGCCCTTTCGGGATTGGTGAAATATCTGCGCTCCCAGGTCCAGCGGTTCGCGGAACAAAAGGCGGCTTGGCTCCGGAAAGCCTATGAAAAGCGCGAGGATTTGATTGAAAACAAGGACGTGATCAATCAGTATGTCGAAGACGTTCTGGCCATCGTCCGTCCGGCCACTGAGATCGAGGCATCCTATCATTCCACCCTGGTGTTTGAAGCGATCAGTGAAAACCTGGACCTCAAAGTCAAGCTCCTCTCCCGGATCATCTCTAACAACTCGCGGAATGCCTGGTTTTTTACCAACACGTCTTCCATTCCCATTTCCGAATTGAACGATAAGGCGAATCTGAACGGCCGCCTTATCGGATTTCACTTCTACAACCCTCCGGCCGTTCAAAAACTCGTGGAATTGATTTCGGCGGAATCCACCCTTCCCGACCTGGCGGATTTTGCCAAGCAATTCGCCAAAAAGTTGCGGAAAACCGTTGTGCCTTCCCATGACGTCGCGGGTTTCATCGGGAACGGACACTTCATGAGGGATGCCTTGTACGCCGTCTCCGAGGTCGAACGGCTGGCCGAAGATTTCGGCTTGGTCAACGCGATCTACATGGTGAATAAGGTCAGTCAGGATTATCTGATCCGTCCCATGGGGATTTTCCAACTGATCGATTACGTGGGCCTCGACGTCTGCCAATGCATCTTAGGCGTGATGAACGAGCGCCTCCCCGGAGGCCGGCTCCACAGCCCTCTCGTAGACAGGTTGATCTCCCAAGGGATTGCCGGCGGTCAATACGCCGATGGATCCCAGAAGGATGGATTCCTGAAATATGAAAAGGGACGGCCCAGCGGCGTATATGATCCTGATCAACGGGCCTACGCGCCCTTCTCGGAGATAACGGAACACTGTCATAAAGCGTTGGGCGCCCCGCCGGATCAAGCCAAGCCGTGGAAAAGCGTGATCCAACATCCCGACAAGACAAATTACCTGCGGGGCTATTTCCAACAACTGAAAGTGATGAACACCCTGGGCGCGGATTTAGCCAAAAGATATGGACGGAAATCCAAGAAAATCGGCCTTGGGCTCGTGAACGAGAAAGTCGCCGACCGGGAAGAGGACGTCAATACCGTATTGCTGACGGGCTTTTTCCATGCCTACGGCCCGATCAACGATTATTTTGAGGGAGAGGTCAGACCATGAAAAAAAGCCGGCAAAAAGTCTTTATGACGGCGGGATATGACACCATCTCCATGGGAACGGGCCGGAAGGAATTCCATCCCAAAAAGCCCCGGCCGGGCCTTGAGGAATACATCCGGGAAGCGGGCCAGGGAACCTTGAAGCAAATCGGCGGAGGGAAGAACGTCGATGAAGGAGTGATCAGCAATTTCATGGCGGCCCGTTTCAATAAGCAGGGCAACCTGGCCGCCCTGATTCCTTCTGTGGATGAAGACTTGAGATGGAAGCCGTGTTGCCGGGTGGAAGGGGCCTGCGGCTCAGGCGGGCTGGGACTGATTGCCGGGACAAAATCCGTGCTCGCCGAAACGGCCGAGGTCGTCCTGGCGATCGGCGTGGAAGTCCAGAACACCGTCAAGGCCATTTATGGCGCGGACATCTTAGCCGGCGCCGGCTGGTTCAAGGGCGAACGCAAGAAAGGTCATGCCTATTTCTTCCCGGCGGCTTTCAGCGTCCGGGCGGGCGCCTATTTCGAAAAATACGGCCGGGAGAAAACGCGACAGGCTTTCGCCCGCTGGTACCGGAACGCCATCGAAAACGCCCGACTCTGCGAAACCGCCCAGGAATTCCATAATACCGTGGAAAATCTCGAATCATTGGCCTTGACGGAACCGAATCCCCAAACGTTCGTTGACCACTTGAATGTTTTTGACTGCTCCAAAGTTTCCGATGCGGGGTCCGCCATCGCCATCGTCTCCGAAAATGGCTTGAATCGGATTAGAATCCCCAAATCCGAGGCCGTCGAAGTCGTCGGCTGGGGGCAGGTTGAAGCGGATCTGACGATTCCTCCGGAAGATCCGACCTGGCTCGACACGACGTCCAGAGCCGTGAAAAAAGCTTTGGAATGCGCGGAAATTTCTCTCCAGGAACTTGGGACCGTGGAATGCCATGACTGCTTCACGATTTCCGGTCTTTTATCCGTGGAGGCGATCGGGCTGGCCGGGAAAGGCGAAGGAGCTGATTATATTTTAGCTGGGAATACTTCGCGGCAGGGAACCTTGCCTTTCAACACGTCCGGCGGGCTGATCGGCTGGGGACATCCCACCGGCGGCACCGGAGTGCGGCAGGCCGTCACCATCTGGCAGCAGCTGACGGGGAAAGCTGGGAATTGGCAAATTCCGATATCGCCGGACCGCCCCTATGCGCTTTCCATCAACATGGGCGGAAACGACAAAACAGTCACGGCTATCGTCTATCGACGCGCCGAATGATCTGAAGAGTCCATTTTTCCGAGTCTTTATTCCCCGATGAGCTCCCGGGCGATCACCAGGCGCTGGATCTCGCTCGTGCCCTCTCCGATTGTGCACAGTTTGGAATCGCGCCAGAACTTCTCGACCGGATAATCCTTGCAGTAGCCGTATCCGCCCAAGATCTGGACGGCCTCTTCCGCGACATTAACCGCGACTTCCGAAGCGTAAAGTTTGGCTTGTGAAGAGATCAGAGTGGTCTTCCGCCCCGCGTCCTTCTCGTCGGCCGCGCATTCGGTGAGCAGCCGGGCGGCGCTGATGTGAGTGGCCATGTCGGCCAGCTTGAAACGGATGCCTTGAAAAGCCGCGATCGGCTTCCCGAATTGACGGCGCTGCTTGGCATAAGCGACGGCCGCGTCGAGCGCGCCCCGGGCGATTCCCACGGAAAGGGCGGCGATTGAAATCCGGCCGCCGTCGAGGACAACCATGGCCTGAATGAACCCGTCGCCTTCGTTCCCCAGGAGAGCGTCCTCTCCGACGCGGCAGTCCTCGAAGATCAACGAGGCCGTGTCGGAAATGCGCATGCCGATCTTGTCTTCGTGCTTTCCGACCGTAACCCCGGGGATGTCGAGCGGGACGAGAAACGCGGAGATGCCGTGATGATCCTTCCCCGGCTGCGTCCGCGCCATCGCCACCGCGACCCCTCCGGCTCCGGCATGGGTGATGAAATTCTTGGTGCCGTTTAAAACCCAGCCGCCGGAGTCGCGGACGGCCGTGGTCTTGGTCGCGCCGGAGTCGGACCCGGCCTCGGGTTCCGTCAACCCCCACGCGCCGATGACTTCTCCGGACGCCAGCCGGGGCACCCACCGGCGGCGTATCTCCTCGATCCCGAATAAGAAAACATGGTTCGTGCACAGGGAATTGTGGGCCGCTACAGAGAGGGCGATTCCGCCCTCGACGGCCCCCAGCTCTTCCAGGATCGCCACGTAATGCCGGTAGGTCAACCCGGCTCCGCCGAGCTCTTCCGGAATCAGGATCCCCATCAGCCCCAGTTTGCCGAGACGGCGGAGGACGTCCAGAGGAAAATGGGCCTTCTCGTCCCATTCCCGGACATGGGGGGCGATTTCCGAGCGGGCGAAATCCCGCACCATCTCCCGGCATTCATTCAAGGATTCCAGCGTTTCAGGCGTCATCGTTCCCTCCTTTTCGGCTCTTGGCGCACTCTCTAGGCTCGAGCTCGATCAGCGGCTTTTCCGAATCGACCAGATCGCCGGCCGCCACGTGAATTTTTTTCACGATGCCCTCGATCGCGGATTTGATCTCGTTTTCCATCTTCATCGCTTCGATGACCACCAGGGTCTGGTTCTTTCTCACTTCTTCGCCTTCAGCGACATTCAGCTTGATGACCCTCCCCGGCATGGAGGCTTTAACCTGCCGGCCTCCCTCGGGCGTCCTCTCATCTCCGCCGAGAAAACGCCCCGCCTCGGGGCGGGGTTCGCAGATGACGAACTTGCGGCCCCCCGTAAAGACGAGCTTTCGCTTCCCATCCCGGGCGATATAGACCGTCGAGGACCGGCCGCCGGAGAGGAACATCAACTCGTTTTCGGAGACCGGCCTGATTTCGGCTTCAAGGATCGTCTCTCCATCCCGGATAACGTACGCCTTTTCCTTTTTCTCCAAGGAAATCTTCCTGAGAGCTCCGTCGACGAGAAATTCAAATTCCATGAGACCCGGCTCCTCCGATCCTCCACCGGCCCAATGTTTTCCAGGGCGCGGCGACGTCTTGTTTCGCTTCCCGGGCCGAACCGACTCCCGGCCGCGCTTCCGCAGCCAGGTCATCAAAAGCGGCCGCAGCCAGGGCCAGTCGCAGCTTGTCTTCGCTTTTTCCGCTCTCTTTCCATCCCTCGAAATAGTTCTTGATGAAAGCCGTATTTGTCCGGCCGGACCGGAACTCCGGATGATTGATGATGTCTTTAAGAAAACCGATCGTCGTGTGAATCCCCAGGATTACAAAGTCGTCCAGGGCGGCGGCCATCCTCCGGCAAGCCGTCTCCCGGTCCTCGGCCCAGACAATCAGCTTCGCCAGAATCGGGTCATAATAAATCGGGACTTCCCAGCCGCTGTAAATGCCGCCATCAGAGCGGACTCCCGGGCCCTGCGGTTCTTTGAGGAACAAGATCTTGCCGGGAGAAGGAAGGAAATTGTTCTCCGGGTCCTCGGCGTAGATCCGGCATTCAAGGGCATGCCCCCTCTGGCAGAGATCCTCCTGCCTGAAAGTCAATTTTTCCCCGGCCGCGATCAGGATCTGTCGGCGGACCAGATCCACGCCCGTCACCAGCTCCGTCACGGGATGCTCGACCTGGAGCCGGGCGTTCACTTCCAGGAAGTAAAAGTTGCGGTCTTTATCCAGGAGGAACTCGACGGTGCCGGCGTTGTTGTAGCCCGCCGCCTTCATCGCCTTTATGGCCGTCTCCGCCATCCGGGCCCGCAGGTCCGGATCCAGGGCCGGAGAGGGCGTCTCCTCGACGATTTTCTGGTGGCGCCTTTGGATCGAACATTCCCGCTCGAAAAGATGGACCATCGCGCCGGCGTTGTCGGCCAGGACCTGGAACTCAACATGCCGGGGCTCTTCGATATATTTTTCGAGATACACCGACTCATCGCCGAAAGCGGACTTGGCTTCCCGCATCCCCGCCTCGAGAGCCGGCCTCAGGTCCTTTTCCCCACGGACGATGCGCATCCCTTTTCCGCCGCCTCCGGCCGAAGCCTTGACAATCACCGGATATCCGATGGATCGGGCCGCGGCTTCGAATTCCGTCACAGATTTAGGAATGGCCTTCATTCCCGGGATGATCGGAATACCGGCTTTCTCCATCGTCTGGCGGGCGCGGACCTTGTCGCCCACCAGGGCCAACGCTCCGGAGTTGGGCCCGATGAAAACGATGCCTTCTTTCTCGCAGAGCCGGGCGAAGTCTGCGTTTTCCGCGAGAAAACCATAGCCGGGGTGGATGGCTTCGGAGCCGGTGTCATGAGTGGCTCGGATGATCCGGCCCATGTTGAGGTAGCTCTCGGCGGCGGGAGCCGGTCCGATGGGGACGGCTTCGTCGGCGAGCTGGACATGGAGGCTCTGTCTATCCGCCTCAGAATGGACGGCCACCGTCGCAATTCCCATCTCCCGGCAGGCCCTGATTACCCTGACGGCTATCTCGCCCCGGTTGGCGATTAAAACCTTTTTAAACATGTCGCTTCCCCAAGATCACGATCATTCCATCAGGCCGCCGGATTCCCCCATCGCTCGCCAAGGCTTCATTCGGTCCATTTTGGCTTTCTTTTTTCCAGAAAGGCGGCCATGCCCTCCTGGCCTTCCCGGCTGATCCGGAGCCCGGCGATCATCTCCGCCGTAAAGCGTTTGGCGTCCTCGAAGCTCATCCCGGGAACCCTACGGAGAAGCTCCTTGCAGCAGGCCAGCGCTTCGGGCCCGGACGAGAGGAGACGGCCGACGATGCCATCGACCCTTCCGTCCAGATCCACGGGAGCGGCGACCTCGTCAACCAGGCCGATCTCGGCCGCCCGCCGGGCATCGAACCGCTCACCCGTCAGGAATAACCGGCGGGCCCTGCTCTCCCCGGTCCTTCGCAGCACATAAGGGGCGATACAGGCCGGCACGAGGCCGATTTTCACTTCGCTCAGGCCGAGCTGCGCGTCGGTCGAAGCGACGACGATATCGCAGGCGGAGAGGAAGCCCGCGCCGCCTCCGATGGCGGCCCCGTTCACCCGGGCGATCGTCGGCTTGGGCAGGGCGTAAAGTTCATACAGGAACTCCGCCAGCTCGAGCGATTCCCGGAGGTTCTGCTCGTAGGAATAAGTGATGATCTCGCGCATCCAATTTAAATCCGCGCCCGCGCAGAACGACTTCCCCTGGCCGGAGAGAACGATGACCCGGACATCTTCATCCGCGCCGAGGGTCCGGACGGCGTCCCGGAGTTCCCGAATCATGACGGCATTGAAGGCGTTGTGGACTTCGGGCCGGTTGAGCCTGACGCGGCCGACTTTGTCCTCGAGCGACAGAATGATCGTTTCGTAATTTTTTTCTTCCATTTAAGATCGCCTGAAACTCCCCGAGGTCATCCTCACGATCGTCATCAGAATTCAGCCTTTACATTCGGAAGATTCCAACCTTGAAATCCGGAATGGGCGCGTTCAGGCTCATGGCGATCCCGAGCGCCAAGGCCTGCCGCGTCTCAAGGGGGTCGAGGAGACCGTCGTCCCATAGCCTGGCCGTGCTGAAATACGGGCTGGCCTCAGCCTCGTATGTGGCCAGGATAGGCTTGATCATTTTTTCCCTCTCTTCCTCGGTCATTTTGACGCCCTGCTCCTGAAGCCTCTTGATTTTCACGAAGACCAGGACATTGGCCGCCTGCTCACCGCCCATGACGCTGATTCGCGCGTTGGGCCACATCCAGAGCAGGCGCGGGTCGTAGGCCCGGCCGCACATGGCATAATTGCCGGCGCCGTAAGAGCCGCCGACGATGACCGTGAATTTGGGCACGTCGGCGTTGGCCACGGCATGGACAAGTTTCGCCCCGTCCCTGGCGATGCCGCGATGCTCGTACTGCTTGCCGACAATAAAGCCGGTAATGTTCTGGAGAAAAACGAGCGGGATTTTGCGCATGGCACAGAGGGTGATGAAATGCGCGCCCTTGAGCGAGCTTTCAGAGAAAAGCACGCCGTTGTTGGCCACGATGCCCACGGGATAGCCCATAATGCGGGCGAACCCGCAGACCAGCGTCTGGGCGTAGAGCTCCTTGAACTCCTGGAAACGGCTTCCGTCCACGATCCGGGCGATGAGCTCTTTGATATCAAAAGCCTTCCGTAAATCCCTCGGCACGATGCCGTACATCTCCGCAGGATCATAATCCGGCTCCTCAGGTTTGGCCGTATCCAGATCGAACCGGCGCGGCGGGGCGAGCGTCTCGACGATATTCCGGGCGATTTCGAGCGCGTGCTCATCGTTCAAGGCGTAATAGTCCGAAACGCCGGAGATGCGGCAGTGGACGTCGGCGCCGCCCAGGTCCTCATCCGAAACCTCCTCGCCCGTGGCCGCTTTGACCAACGGCGGACCACCGATGAAAATCGTCCCCTGACGGCGGACGATGACCGTCTCGTCGCTCATCGCCGGGACATAGGCGCCGCCGGCCGTGCACGATCCCATGACAATCGAAATTTGCGGGATGCCGAGCGCCGAAAGGCGGGCCTGGTTATAGAAGATCCGTCCGAAATGCTCCTTGTCGGGGAACGTCCCCGCCTGATGGGGGAGAAAGATCCCGCCGGAATCGACCAGGTAGATGCAAGGCAGCCTGTTTTCGAGAGCCACCTCTTGGGCGCGGAGGTGCTTCTTGATGGTCATCGGGAAATAAGTGCCGCCTTTCACCGTGGCATCGTTGGCCACGACAAGCACTTCGCGGCCGTGTACGACGCCGACGCCGGTGACCATACTCGCCCCGGGAGCTTCGTCTTCGTACATGCCGTTGGCGGCCAGGGCACTGAGCTCCAGGAACGGCGTGTTGCGATCGAAAAGCTTATCCACTCGCTCCCGGACGAGAAGCTTGCCGCGGGATTTGTGAAGTTCGCGGGACTTGGCCGGCCCTCCCGCCTGAACCTTGGCCAGGCGCTCCTTGTACTCGGCCACGACTTTCGTCATATGCTCGAGATTCTGCCTGTAATCCAAGCTTTGGATATCGACTTTGGATTCGATTCTGAACATTACCCGTTCCTTCGCTCGGCGACGGCGTTTATTCTTGTACGAATTTATAGCCGTAGTAGATGACGCCGGCTTCCCCTTCCTCGTAAATCTTCCGGAATTCAATCTTGACCCGGATCCCGATCTTCAAATCCTCGAATTTGCAGTCGACGATCTGGGCCGTCAGCTTCACGCCGTCATCCATCTCGGCGATACCGACGGCGTACGGGACCTGGTCGACATACTGATGCGGGGCAACACGAATGATCGTGTAGGTGAGAATTTTTCCGGACTCCGCGAGCTTCGTCTTCGTGAATTCCCGGCCGCCGCACTGCGGACAAACCAGGCGGGGTGGGAAACAGACGTACCCGCAGTTCGTGCATTTTCCGGCTTCAAGCCGGTACCTCTGAGGAATTTCTCGCCAGTATCTCGATGGTGTCGGCATCTTGTCCTCCTCTCACTCCGCCTCAAAGATGTGGACGACCGAGCTCCCCCCCGTGCCACCCATGTTCTGGGTCAGGCCGAGTTTCGCGCCCCTGACCTGCCTCGTCCCCGCTTCGCCGCGGAGCTGCTTGACGACCTCGACGGCCTGGGCCACGCCGGTCGCGCCGACCGGATGGCCCTTGGCTTTCAAACCGCCGCTGGGATTGACCGGGAATTTTCCCCGGAGCGATGTCAGTCCTTCCTCGACGGCCTTTCCTCCCCGTCCCTTCTCGACGAGGCCCAGCGCCTCCGTGATCATGATTTCGGCAATCGTGAAACAGTCGTGGACTTCGAAGAGGTCGAGATCCTCGATTTTCCGGCCGGCCATCGCCAGGGCCTTTTGGGCGGCGATGTGGGTGGATTCAATCCAGGTGAGGTCCTTTCTCGAACTGAGGGCGATGGTGTCCGTGGCCTGGCCGGTTCCCGCGATTCTCACCGCGGCTTTTTTCATTCGTTTGGCCAGGTCCGAGGGGCAGAGGATGACGGCCGCCGCTCCGTCCGTGATGGGAGAGCAATCCAGGATCCGCAGCGGGTCGGCGACGAGAACGGAGCACAAAACTCCTTCCACGGTGATTTTAAAAGGGAATTGGGCCAGAGGGTTCTTCGAGCCGTTGTCGTGGTTCTTGACGGCCACCATGGCCAACTGCTCCCGCGTCGTGCCGTATTTCGCCATGTGGGCATGGGCCATCATGGCATAGAGCCCCGGAAACGTCAGACCGTGAAAGCCTTCATATTCCTGGTCGGCCGCCGTGCCCAGGGCGTAGGTGGCTTCGTGACCGTTGACGTCGGTCATCTTTTCGACGCCGCCGACGAGCACGATATCGCTCATCCCCGAGGCTACATCGATGAATCCCTGCCGGAGGGCCAGACCTCCCGACGAGCAGGCGGACTCCACTCGCACCGTCGGAACGGGAGTCCTGCCGAGATAGTCGGGCAAGAGGGATGCCAAATGCTCCTGGCCGATGAAAAGACCCGAAGACATGCAGCCGACATACATCGAGTCAATCCGGTCCACGCCGGCGTCTTCGATCGCCAGGAGGGCCGTCTCCACAAAGATATCCCTCAGGGATTTCTCCCAGAGCTCGCCCCATTTGGTCATGCCGATACCGATGACAGCAACGTCTCTCATCGCCGCCTCCTATTCTGCCTTCCGGATTTTACGGCGGTATTTGGCATAAACGCCATACTCCAGGTAAATCTTTCCGGTGTCCAGAAGGTGTCTTGTCGTGGGAGCCAAATTTCTCACTTCATCAATCCGCTTCGTCACCCTGAAGATAAAGGCATCGCTTCCGGCTCCCGACCCGTAGGAGACGAGCAGGATCATGTCTCCGGGTTTGGAGACATCCAGCGTCGCTGTCAGGCCGAGCGGGGATGATCCGGAGTACGTATTCCCCAATTTGGAAACCAGCCAGCCCGGCTCGATCTGTTTTTTTTCAAATCCCAGCATTTCCCCCACCCGGAACGGAAATTTGCCGTTGGGCTGGTGGAAAATCACGTATTGGAAATCGGAAGGCTTCATCTTGGCTTTGGCCATGATGCCCTCGGCCGCGCCCCTGATGTGCTTGAAGTAGGCGGGGTCGCCCGTGAACCGGCCGCCGTGTTGCGGATAATACTGGTACTCGCGGCGCCAGAAATCCGGTGTGTCCGTAGTGAAGGAAAAAGTATCGAGCGCCTCGGCGACGATGGGGTCCTTGCCGAAAATGAAAGCGGCGGCGCCGGCCGCGGCCGAATATTCGAGCGCGTCGCCGGGTGCGCCCTGCGACGTGTCGGCTCCGACGGCCAGGCCGAATCTGACTGCGCCCGCTTGAACCAGGTTCAGGGCCACGAACATCGCCTCGGTCCCGGCCTTGCAGGCGAATTCGAAGTCCGCCGTGTGGACTTCGGGTGTGGCGTTGAGCGCTTCCGCGAGCACCGTACCGCTCGGTTTCACGGCATAGGGATGGGATTCCGAGCCGACATAAACGGCGCCGATCTCCTTGGGGTTGATACCCGCCCTTTTCAAGGCGCGCTTCGAAGCCTCCACCGCCATGGTGATCGTATCCTGATCGGGAGAGGGCACGGATTTCTCTTCGAGCATGAGCCCCTTTTTATAGCTCGGCGCATCCGCCCCCCAGACTTTGGCGATCTCCTCGACTTTGATCCGGTTTCGCGGGATGTAAGCCCCGTAGCCGATGATTCCAGCCATTGATTAGGCCTCCTTTCGCGGACGAAACGGATTTTCGCGCAGACAAATTTTGAGGGCGTCAACCAGCGGATAAAAAGAATCTTCTTTGAATATCAAATTAAGAAAATATCCTTCCATAACTTGAACCTGAAGTCAAGTTTTCTCCGGAAAGGCTCCCCGGGGGAAAATCCCAGCTTTCATCGGATTGATTTCAGGGTGAAGTTGATATAGATTATGGCGATAAGCGGGATCGGAGAGGGAGAACGGATATGGTTTTGCTGCATCTCAGGCGGCATGATTCGCGTATTATCAACCGTGCGGATTTGGTCGAGGAGTGGTTTCATGACCGGAAAAATGATTGACCTTCAGGCCGCGGCCGCTTTGGTTCCCCATGGGGCAACGATTTCCTTCGGCGGTTTCACGACCCAGCGCCATCCCATGGCCTTTGTCTATGAACTGATCCGCTTGAAAAGACGCCGTCTCTATCTGTTTGGACATTCACCCGGCGGGGATTGGGATATTCTCATCGGGGCGGGTTGCGTGAAGCGGGTCGAACTCGCCTACGAAGCGGATGAGGCTTTCAACACGGTCGGGCCACGCTGGAGGCAGGCCGTGGAACGGGGCGAAATCGAGTGGGAGGATTACAGCAACTTCACGATGGTGGCCCGCTTCACCGCCGGCGCCATGGGAATTCCCTTTATGCCCGTTCGCAGCCTGCTCGGCAGCGACGTGCTGGGCAAAGAGGCCCTTGGGCCTGAGCGGAGGAAAGCCGATCCGCGCACCTCGACAAAAAAACTGCATGTGATGGCCTCGCCCTTCGATCCTCGGGAGCAGGTCGTGTTGGTTCCGGCGATCCATACCGATTTCGCCGTGCTGCATGTCCAGAAAGCGGCGGCCAACGGCATGGTGCGGATCGAGGGTCAGTCTTTCGCCGATATTCAGCAGGCCCTATGCGCCGATACCGTGATCGTGACCGCCGAGGAGATCGTTGATGAGGACGCGCTGCGCCGCGAACCGGAACGCAACCCGATCCCCTTCTTCGCCGTGAAACATGTCTGCCATGTTCCCTTCGGGGCCCATCCTTATGCCGTGTACAACTATTATGATTATGACCCGCTCCAATTGAAAGAGTACCATGAAGGCGGACGCGATGACGCAGCTTTCCAGGGTTACCTGGAAAAGTATGTGAACGGTGTCAAAAATCACGAGGAGTACCTGGAAGCGGTTGGCGGCCAAGAGCGGTTGGAAACACTGAAAGCGTCGCCGGCCTATGGTTATAGCCCGAACCTGAAGCGGAGGAGATTGTAGCCATGGCCATCCCTGAATATACCTTGACGGAACTGATGGCGGTCGTGGCCGCCCGCGAGATCACGGATGGCGAGGTGGTTTTCGCCGGCACCGGGTTGCCCATGCTCGGCGTGATGCTGGCCCAGCGCACCCACGCTCCCCATGGCATTATCATCTTTGAAGCAGGGACGATGGCCAGCCGACTCGCCCACGTTCCGATGTCGGTCGGGGATCCGCGCGTGATGCGCGGGGCGGCCACCGCCGCCGGACTCCTCGAGGTCTTCACCTACGTCCTGCAGGCAGGACGGGTCGACGTCGGCTTTTTAAGCGGGGCTCAAGTGGATCGCTTCGGAAACATCAACAGCACTTCGATTGGATCCGACCATCGCCATCCGGCCGTGCGGTTCTCCGGAAGCGGCGGCGCTTGTGACATCGCCTGCCTCGCCCAGAGAACCATCGTCATTGCCAAACACGAAAAACGCCGCTTCCCGGAGAAAGTGGATTACATCACCAGCCCCGGATGGCTTGAAGGCGGGAACAGCCGGCTAATGTCCGGCCTTGTCCGAGGCGGGCCGAGCGTCGTGGTCACCACCTTGGGCGTGATGCGCTTCCGTCCGGATACGAAAGCCATCTATCTGGCCGGTTTCCACCCGGGCGTGACTCCTCAGGCCGTCGCCGAGGCGACCGGTTTCAACCTGGATATCAAGGACGCCGTTGAGACAGCGCCGCCGACCCGGAAAGAATTGCGCATCCTCCGTGAGGAAGTGGACCCGGAGAGGATCTTTTTGAGATAGAGCCGGCCGCTCCCGCCGAATGGAAATGAGGCCGGTGAAGACTAGGCGTCCAGCTTGATGTTTCCTTTGTACATGATTACTCCCCGCGGCGTTTGGCCCAAGCAAGAACCGATGGGCTTCGTAAACAGAGAGTCGTCATAGATGGCCTTAAGGTACCGATCGCGATACCGGGGATGGGCAATGCTGGCGATGGCAAGCGCTTTCTCACCGGCGGTGAGTCCCCGAAGGTCGGCAATACCGTATTCACTCACAATGACCACTCCATCATAGGCGGAGGCCGTTAAACTCACGCCGGGAGGATGGACCCTGACGATTTTGGAATGACCTCTATCGGTCAGGCTTCGAAAGGCGATGATGGGGACGCCGTAGGCGGGATTATTCAGGGCGCGGACAAAATCCGGCTGACCGCCGACGCCGCTGTAATATCGACGAGCATCAATATAATCGGCCCAGACATTGCCGAAGAGATCGACTCCCATGGCCGTATTGATGGAGACGAAGGGACTGTTCCTCCGGATGACTTCGGCCGAGTTGGTGACGGTGCAGGGACGCATCTGGATTCCCGCGCGCATATGCACGAATTCATACAGTTCCGTCGAGCCCATGATGAGGGAGGTTGTGCTGTATCCCATATCTTGCTTTTTCTTTCGATTCGTCACGATGTCGGCCTTCTGCAGATGCATCAGACCATCCCCATAAAGCTCCGTCTGGATGCCGAGGTCTTTATAATTCGCCCCTTTGATGGTCCCCACCACGGCGTCCGGGATTTGCCCGATGCCTACCTGCAAAGTCACTCCATCGCGAATAAAATGTTCCGTGATCAATTCGCCGATTCGACGCTCTTCAGGAGAAAGGTTGTCAAAATCAGGTCCGGGGGTCACGTAGACGCATTTCACGTCGTCGTCGTCAATGAGGTAATCAATGGATTGGGGGCCGACGATGCTTTGACCTTGAGTGAAAGGCATGCTGAAATCCAGCTCAGCAATAACGCATTTGGCCTGATCGATGGCCGTATGCAGGGCCTCAACGGACAATCCCAGACTGAATTCCTTCGTGATTTCATGGGGACGGACTTTGAAGAGGACAATGTCCGGCTCATACTCCCGATCTTTGCCGATCAGACTGTCAAGATTGGACAGCGTGCACGGCAAATAAAAAGCCCGTCCCTCGTTGGCAGCTTTGCGCACGTCGCCCGTGGAAAAAATGGAATAGGTCATAATGCGATCCTGGAGTCCTTTTTCCACGTAAGGCACGGGCCCCTGGAGCAGGAGATGGACCATCCTGATGAAAGGCAATCTGGGGCTTCCGGCCTTGATGGCGGCCGTCAGGGATTCCAGCGAAGCCGTCGGCGTCGCGGCATTGGATCCGACATAACAGGTGATCATGTCTTTATGCCTGAATTCCTTGGCGATGACATCCGCCAACTGACTGAGTTGGATGACCGGGGGTTGATAAGCCATCCTCATCCTCCTGAGATTTTAATATGGGTTGAATTCATCGAATAACAAATAGAAAATACAGAATTTCCTATCAACATGCAAGCCCATGACCGAGATCGGTTCTTTTCCATAGGGCGACGGTCTTCATCGGCAGCCTCGACCGGGCACCGAAGATGTGCTAAAATCCCGTGAGAGAAAACGGAGAAAAAAACAGTTGATGACCTTCGGCCGATTCAAGATTTCCGTTTATAACCACGGCTTCTTCCGACTGGACGGGGGGGCGATGTTCGGGACGGTTCCCAAAAACATCTGGTCGCGCCGGATTCCCCCGGATGATGAAAACCGCATCCGGCTCGCCACCCGGTCGCTGCTCATTGATACCGGCGAGAGACTATTCATGGCCGATGTCGGCAACGGCGATAAATGGCCGGATAAACTCCGCCGGATATACGCCTTCCAAAATTTCTCCGATCGGGAAACCGGTTTCGATTCCGAGGCCGTCACGGATATTGTTTTGACCCACCTTCATTTTGATCATGCGGGCGGGATTTCTCGATATCAACCGGGAAGCCTGACGGACCTGGAGCTCTGTTATCCTCGAGCCCGGATTTATCTCCAAACCGATAATTATGAAAACGCCAAAAATCCCAACCCGCGCGAGCGCGCCAGTTATTTGGAGGAGAATGTTTTGGTCCTAGAACGGGCCAAACTCGTATTGACGCACGGCTCCCAGGAGATTGAGCCCGGTATTTGGGTGCATCAAGTCAACGGTCATACCCGCGGCCATCAATGGCTTGAAGTTAAAAACGGCGCCGAGTCCATCGTCTTTCCCGCCGATCTTGTCCCGACCTCTCATCATCTCCCGCTCCCGTTTTCGATGGGTTACGATATCTCGGCCGGGACGCTGCTCGAGGAGAAAGAGGATTTTTTGAGCCGGGCGGTCGCCCATCATTGGATCGTTGTCTTCGAACACGATCCGGACATCCCCGCGGCCCGCGTGAAAATGGATGAGAAGGGCCAATACGTCCTGCAGGAAGTCGTTGCGCTTTGAGGGCTACCCGGCTTCCGTTTCATTCCAAAGATTGCTTTGACCTTGACGAGAGGAGAATCGTCTCCGATTGAAAACAAGTCAAGGGACGAGCCTTCGGCTCGCCACTCGCCCGTGGCTTATATCCACGGGCGAGTACGGCGGAAGTGGACCCCCGGGTAAAGCCCGGGGCCCCGGCCGCCGTCGAACGGCGGTCGATCCGCTCACCCCGTCGGAAGGCCCTGGTACTCCCCCCGCCTTCTTCAAACCTCTATCTTTCCCTCATTCTCCGTCCGAAGATCCCTCCCCAACAGGTTTCTCTTCTCACCCTGATGGCAGCGGTCGCGACGGCCGAGGAGGGATAGGGATTTGCTTTTTCGCGCTCCGCGACATGCCTTCCTAAAAAGCTCGGAATCAATACCTCCCATCGCGTAAAGAGGATAATTCCGGCTGCGGATCGAAGTCAAGCCAAGGAGATGGCCGCGAAAGAGGCCGTCCGGCCGTATCATCGTCGCGAACGACCGGAAAATCGCCCTGAAGACGCAAGACCTCTCCCCCCTCATGAAATCGCTGACCTCAAAAATACTCCGCCGGCTCCTCGGCCGCCATGAGCGCAACCTGCTCGAAGACGCGCGACGGCGGCGGCTTCTCCGCTCCAAATGTCAGCTTGAGATGGTCGATGATCCGGTCCACGGCGGCATAATCCATGATGAAAGCGATGACTTTCATCGTGCCCCCGCATTTGGACCATCCCCATGGCCGCCCTCTGCGCCACCCTCGTCTATCAGGGGCTCAAGCTGCTTTGCTGGCGATCCCGACGCGGTCGGAGTTTCCTCCCGCTTGATGTCTCAATCATAACGGGCAGAGAGGTCTCCGCTGTCTCTCGATTTGTGGCCCTGACTCTGAGTCCCCAAAAAATGAAGATGCGGAAGAGCCGCCGGCCCTTCCGCATTTTTTAGGTTAAGAAAAAAGTCGAATCAGACCAATCCCTGTTCCATCATCGCTCGGGCGACCTTGAGGAAGCCTCCGATGTTGGCGCCGTTGACGTAGTTTCCGGGAGTGCCATACGCCTCGGCTGCTTCGTAGCTGGTTTTATGAATACTTTTCATAATCTGCTGCAAACGGCTGTCGACTTCTTCCTTGGTCCAGCTCAGTCTCATGCTGTTCTGACACATCTCGAGTCCGGAAGTGGCCACTCCTCCGGCGTTAGCAGCTTTCCCGGGAGCAAAGAGTATTTTGGCATCGAGGAAGACCTCGACGCCTTCGGCCGTCGTGGGCATGTTCGCGCCCTCGACGACGACATAAACTCCATTCTTGACCAGGTTCTTGGCATCTTTGGCGTTGATCTCATTCTGGGTTGCGCTCGGGAAGGCGCAGTCGGCCTTATGATTCCAGAGGGGATTAAAATCTGAGCCTGGACTAAAAGGAGTATAGGTCACACCCTTGAATTTATGGGCATATTCTTTGATTCGGCCGCGCCGGGCATTTTTCAGGTCCATAACGAAGGCCAGCTTCTTATTATCGATGCCTGCCGGATCATAGACATATCCGTTGGAATCCGACAGAGTGACCGCTTTGCCGCCCAATTGATTTATTTTTTCGACAGTATACTGGGCGACGTTGCCGCTGCCTGAAACCAGGCACATCTTCCCGTTCATGGACTGCTTTCTCGTGGCCAGCATTTCGGCGGCAAAATAAGTTGCCCCATATCCCGTGGCTTCCGGCCGCATTAAGGAGCCGCCCCAATCTAGGCCCTTTCCGGTCAGAACGCCCGTGACCTCGTTTTTCAGCTTTCTGTACTGCCCATAGAGGAAGCCGATTTCCCGGCCACCTACTCCGATGTCTCCCGCCGGGACGTCCGTATCAGAACCGATATGCCGGTAGAGTTCGTTCATGAAAGCCTGGCACAGCCGCATGACCTCGTTATCACTCTTTCCTTTGGGGTCAAAATCGCAGCCGCCTTTTCCACCCCCCATGGGAAGCGTCGTCAGGGCGTTTTTAAAGACCTGCTCAAAGGCGAGAAACTTCAAAATCCCCAGTGTCACCGTCGGATGGAAGCGGAGCCCACCTTTGTAGGGCCCGATGGCACTGTTCATCTGGATCCTGTAGCCCCGATTGACGCGGATCTCGCCCGCGTCATCCATCCAATTCACCCGGAACATGATCACCCGTTCCGGCTCCACGATCCTTTCCAGGATCTTCGCTTTGCGGAACTCGGGATGATGCTCGAGAGCCAGGGAGACGGAATTGACAACTTCGAGAACGGCTTGATGGAACTCGGGCTGGGCGGGATTCTTGGCAATGACTTCGCTCATAAAATCGGAAACATAATTGCTCATCGATTCTCCTTTCTAAGAATTTACACCGCAATGATGTAAGATTGACTTCATGTCTGTACTTTCTACAAAAGAAATGTTATGGATTTATTTGGTTCTTGTTTAGATTTTAATAAAAAACTCGGGCGAAAATACCACACTCCGGCCCCCGCGATAAATTCTATTTTCTCGATCGAGGCTTTCTTGACATTTAAAATAGCTCAGGGTATTTAATAGAGAAGAGGATGGCGAAGAAGGCTGCTTTCACTTTTTGCTTTCGATTTTTTAGGGAAGGACAACTCGATGAGTCACAAATCGTTTAGCTCATTTGAAATGGCCCAGTCGCAGTTCGACAGGGTCGCCGCTTGGCTCGAACTCGATGGGACGACAAAAGACCTGTTGCGATGGCCGATGAGGGAATATCAATTCCTCATACCCGTCCGGATGGATGACGGCCGGACAAAGATCTTCAGAGGCCTCCGTGTCCTTCATAATGATGCCAGGGGGCCAGGAAAGGGTGGTGTTCGCTTTCATCCTCAGGAGACAATTGACACCGTCCGGGCGTTGGCGATGTGGATGACCTGGAAATGCGCCTTGATTGACATCCCTTTGGGGGGAAGCACTGGCGGAGTCATCTGCGAGCCTCACAACCTGACATTGAGAGAACAAGAGCAGATCTGCCGGGGCTGGGTCCGGCAGTTGCACAGAGACCTGGGCCCCCAAATTGACGTGCCGGCCCCGGAGGTTATGACCGGCGCCCAGCACATGTTGTGGATGCTGGACGAGTACGAAGCACTGACGGGGAAGAGAGTCCCGGGATTCATCACCGGCAAGCCTGTAGGAATGGGTGGTTCCGTTGGCCGGCTGGAAGCGACGGGTTTTGGACTCGTCTTCACCTTGCGGGAAGCGCTCAAAGAGCTGGGAATCCTTCCCGAGGAGACCAAGGCCAGCGTCCAGGGATTCGGCAATGTCGGCCAATATGCGGTCCGGCTCTACCAACAGATGGGGGGAAAGGTGATCTGCGTTTCTTGTTGGGACCAAAAAGACGCGACCTCGTACTCGTTCAAAAAAGAGTCGGGTATCGATCTTGACGGGCTCCTGAACATAACCGATCGCTTCGGCGGCATAGACAAGAAAAGGGCCCTGGATTCAGGCTACGAGGTGCTTCCGGGGAGTGCATGGTTGGAGCAGAGTGTCGATATCTTGATTCCGGCGGCATTGGAGAACCAAATCACAGAAGACAACGTCAGGCTGATTCATCCGAGAGTCAAGATCATCGCTGAAGGGGCGAACGGCCCAACCACCTCTGAGGCGGATCAAGTGATCAAGGAGCGGGACATCTTTCTCATCCCCGATATCCTCGCCAACGCCGGGGGTGTGACCTGCAGTTATTTTGAGCAGGTTCAGAGCAACATGAATTATTATTGGGAGAAAGATGAGGTCCTGGGCAAGCTGGATGTCAAGATGACAGCGGCCTTTGATTCGGTTCTTGAGCTGGCGAAGAAAAAGAGCTTGTCCATGCGCGACGCCGCCTTCTTCATCGCCATCGTTCGAGTCGCTCAAGCCAGTCGCGATCGAGGCTGGGTTTGAATACGGCGATAGACGGATTTGATGCCAAAGAACACTAAGAAGTCGTTTCCCGGCAACCTGATCCCTTTCGATCGTCAGTTTTTCACGGGCAAGGAGAAATTCACTCTTATCGGTCGAGGATCGCTGGGCGGGAAAGCCCATGGCCTGGCTCGAATGAGAGAAATCCTCGAAGCCGAAATCAGTCCTCTCTTCAGTCCGGATATTCAGGTCGTAATTCCCACTCTGACAGTCATCACTTCGGACTTTTTTGATCTTTTCATGGAGCAGAATGATCTGTACGAGGTCTCTCTTTCCAACCAGCGTGACGAGGCGATCGCCCAGGCCTTTCAACGGGCAGAGTTGCCAGCTCAGCTTGTCGGCGACCTGAGGGCGCTCATAGCCCAGGTCCACACTCCGTTGGCCATCAGGTCATCCAGTCTTCTCGAAGACGCCATGTTCGAGCCTTTCGCGAGTGTCTATGCTACAAAGATGATCCCCAACAATCAACTCGACCCGAATATCCGTTTTAGAAAGCTTGTGGAGGCCATCAAATACGTCTACGCTTCAACTTTTTTCAGAGATGCCAAGAACTACATGCTGGCTACGAAACACACCTCAGCCGATGAAAAAATGGCCGTCATCATCCAGGAAGTCGTGGGCAGCCGCTTCGGAAATCGTTTTTATCCTCAGATTTCGGGTGTCGCCCGGTCCTACAATTTTTATCCCCTGGGCCATGCTAAGCCCGGCGACGGCGTGGTTATTCTAGCGCTCGGGCTGGGCAAGATGATCGTCGATGACGGAATCGGTTGGTCCTATTCGCCGGCCTATCCGCAGGCCAATCCCCCCTACGTTTCTATCAGCGAACTTCTGGAACAATCTCAGACTGAATTCTGGGCGATCAACATGGGTCCCCCGCCCGAATACAACCCCATCAAGGAAATGGAATACATGCTCAAGTTCTCCCTGGAAGACGCGGAACGCGACGGCGCTCTCCGTTTCATCGCCTCAACCTATCGGCTCCGAGATGACAAAATTGTTTATGGGATCGCGGAGGGGGGGGCTAGGATCATCGATTTTGCTCCGATCCTCAAGCTGGAGCTCATCTCTCTGAACACGATGCTCCGCGCTTTGCTCAAAAGCTGTGAAGAGGCCCTAGAGAGAATGGTCGAGATCGAATTTGCCCTGAGTCTGGACGAGAAGAAGGGAGTCCCGGCCCGCTTTGGGTTTCTCCAGGTCAGGCCGATGGTCGTCTCCGAAGCTAACGTGGATGTCTCCTTGGCCGAGCTGATGGGAGCGCGAGTGCTCGTCGCGACTGAATCAGCCATGGGCAATGGCGTTCTGGACAATATTTGGGACATCGTCTATGTCAAGCCGGAGAAATTCAGTCCCAACAAAACGGAGACTATCGCGGCCCAACTTGAAGAGCTCAACCGCAAGTTGGGGGCTTCCCATGAGCCCTATCTTCTGATCGGGTTCGGCCGTTGGGGATCTTCCGATCCTCTAGGGGGGATTCCGGTCAATTTCGGACAGATCAGCGGCGCTCGAGTCATCGTCGAGTCCACTCTCCCCGAGATGAATTTTATGCTGAGCCAGGGATCGCACTTTTTTCATAATATCACCAGCTTCCGCGTTTTTTATTTCTCCGTCCCGCATTGGGAAAAATACACCATTGATTGGAGCTGGCTGAAAAAACAACAGGCCGTCACAGAAACAGAGTTTATTCGCCACGTGAAGCTTCCCGCCCCCCTGAAGGTCAAGGTGGATGGAACGACGAGCCGAGGAGTCATTTATCATGACTGACCAACCCAAGAACATCGATAACTTGATCTGGTTTCTCTCGGAGAGAGCCAAAGAGCTCAATTGCCTTTACAAAATAGAAGAACTCTTGAACAAGCCGGACACGAACCTCACCGACATCTGCAAAGGCGTCATCGAAGCTATCCCGCCCGGCTGGCAGTATCCGGACATCTGTGTCGCTAAGATCACCCTCGAAGGCCGCACTTACCAGTCCCCGAATTTTAAGGAAACACCGTGGGTACAGTCTGCCGACATCGAAGTCCAAGACAGGAAAATCGGAAGATTCAGTGTCTATTACACCGCTGAGATGCCTCACATAGACGATGGCCCTTTCCTCAAGGAAGAGACCAAATTGCTCGGAACGATCGTCGACCGCCTCGGACACTACATCATGTACGCGAGGATGAAACAGGTTTACCAGGCTGCCAGGCAGGAGATCAGGGAGCACAAGAAGGAAGAATGGCGCGTTGCCCTGAATTTTTTGCGCCAGACCAATAAAAACCTCTTCCTAGATATCTCACGCCACATGCTGAATTTTCTCTGCTGGAGCGGGATCGACGAAGCCGAACGCCTCCTGCAGAAAACAGGCATCGGGCAACGAGGCAAAGACGAACGGGCACTCGCCGATGAAAATCGTCCCGACCAGAAGAACGCGGTGGCTTTTAATGATAAGCTCAGCGATGAAACGTTCAAGCTTGCGGCCAGGCACTTCACCAGCGCGCAAATCCTAGCCAACATCCAGAAATGGATCCAAGAAGACAGGCTGAGCTTTTTGGTTCACGTGGCAAACCGAAATCTCTCTCTGGCCAAGGTTGTGGACGCCATCCGGCGTTATCATCACATCGTGGCAGAGGGAATCGAGTTGCCCCCCGCGAGCAAGCGAGGGGTCCAGGTTTCTCTGATCAGGCGGTTCCTGTCGGCCCGGCAAGAATTCATCAACACGGCCGTGGATTTTATAGAAATCGATGATTTTTACGAGGTCCTGGATCATATTGTTTTTTCTCCAGAGAGCCAGGGGAAACTGGGCGGGAAAAGCACGGGTTTGTTCCTGGCCAAGCACATCATCCAGAAGTGCTCTCGGGTTTCGGATGATCTGGGAGACATCAAAGTCCCAAAAACCTGGTACATCACTTCGGACGGCTTGTTGAGCTTTCTCAGCCACAATAATCTTAACGAGGTCGTCGAGCAGAAATACAAAGATATCAATCAAGTGAGGCTTGAATATCCCCACATCGTTCAGACCTTCAAAAATTCCAGTCTCCCGACGGAGATCATCCAGGGTCTCTCCATGGTTCTGGATGATTTCAAAGACCAGCCTCTGATTGTCCGAAGCTCTAGCTTGCTCGAAGACAGGATGGGGTCATCGTTTTCGGGAAAATATAAGAGCCTGTTCCTGGCCAACCAGGGCAGTAAACGGGAGCGTCTGGAAGCGCTCGGCGACGCCATCAGCGAGGTCTATGCCTCAACCTATGGCCCTGATCCGATCGGATATCGGTCGGAGCGCGGGTTGCTCGATTTTGCCGAGGAAATGGGAATCTTGCTCCAGGAGGTCGTTGGAACCAGAGTCGGCGACTATTTTATGCCTGCTTATGCGGGTGTGGCGTTCAGCCGCAACGAATTCCGCTGGTCGCCTCGGATCAAGCGCGAGGATGGACTGTTGCGTCTTGTTCCGGGGCTGGGGACGCGCGCCGTTGACCGGACGAGCGATGACTATCCAGTCTTGATTGCGCCCGGCCAAATCGGCCTTCGGGTGAATGTCTCGATTGACGAGATAGTCCGCTATTCTCCCAAGAAGATTGACGTGATCAACCTGAAAAAGAACGTCTTTGAGACGATCGAAATCAAGGAGCTCCTGCGGAAATTCGGACATGAGATACCGACCATTGAAAAGATGGTCTCGATCTATGATGGTCAACAGATCAGGCAACCGTTAGGGAAAAACATCGACTTCGAGAAAGATGACTTGATCGTCACCTTTGAGGGGATCATCACGAGCACACCGTTCATCCCCCAGCTGAGATCCGTGCTCAAGTTGCTCGAAGACAAACTCGAGACGCCGGTGGATATCGAATTCGCTTCCGACGGAAAAGATTTTTACCTCTTGCAATGCCGGCCCCAGAGCTATCTGGAAGGCTGTGAGCCATCCCCCGTCCCCAAGGATATCGCCAGAGACAAGATTCTCTTTTTCAGCAACCGTTATGTTTCGAACGGCAGGGTGCCGGACATCACTCACATCATCTATGTTGACCCTCAAGGATATGATGATCTCAGGGATGAGTCTTCCCTGCTGGCTGTCGGGCGAGCCGTGGGCAAGCTCAACAAACTCCTGCCGAGGCGACGCTTCATACTCGTCGGACCCGGGCGCTGGGGCAGTCGAGGAGATATCAAGTTGGGGGTGAAGGTCACCTATTCCGATATCTCCAATACTGCCATGCTCATTGAAATCGCCCAGAAAAAGGGTAACTACCTGCCGGACCTTTCTTTCGGGACACATTTCTTCCAGGACCTGGTTGAGGCTGAAATCCGCTATCTGCCCCTGTATCCTGATGAAAAAGACACTCTTTTTGACAACCGCTTTTTCAAGGAATCAAACAATATTCTCGCCGAGCTTTTGCCGGAATGCGGTTTCCTGGCCGACGCCGTCAGGGTCATCGATGTTCCTAAAAGCACAGACGGGCTCGTCCTGAGGGTGTTGATGAACGCCGACCAGGATGAAGCGGCCGGAATATTGGTCAATCCATCCCTCGGGCCGCAGATTCTCCCCGTTACGAAGGAACATGAGGGAAAGCGGTCCGAAAACCACTGGGCCTGGCGGCTGCAAATGGCCGAACACATCGCTTCCCGGCTCGACCCGCTTCGTTTCGGTGTCAAAGCGTTTTACGTTTTTGGCAGCGCAAAGAACGCCACGGCCGGCCCTCAGAGTGACATCGACATCTTGATTCATTTCCAGGGGACAAAGAAGCAGCGCCAAGAGCTCATGCTGTGGCTCGAAGGTTGGAGCATGGCTCTGGACGAAATGAATTACCACAGGACTGGACGCAGGTCGGGGGGCTTGCTCGACGTCCACCTGGTCACCGACGAGGATATCGCCAATAAGGAGAGTTACGCGATGAAAATCGGCGCGGTCACCGATGCCGCACGACCCCTCCAGATGATGAAGCCGGGTAGCAGGTCTAAATGAGCTCCCGGGTCGCGGCTTCGAGGTTTTCAGGATCGAATCGAACCAGGGCCAGCTCTGGGCCGTCGTGAGCGGCCGAAAAGCAATGGGTCCGGCCGATGAGATCCCGCCAGGCGAGAGACAGTCTGGCCGATTCATGGATGTGGCCGTGCAGGGTGAGCAGCGGCTGACGGGCTTCGATGAAACGCCGGATGGCGATGCTTCCGACGTGAGGGTCCAGGGGGACGTGGTCAATTTTTTTGCCCTCGAGAGCGGCCAGGTCCAGGGTTGTCATGTAAGGTGGGGCATGGAAGAGGAAAATAGACCGGTCCAGGCTTTCTTCTTCAGCGAGATGGGCAAGGTCATCTTGAATCAGGGTGTATCTTTTTTCTTGATCTGAGACCGGAAAAGAACGCACCCCCTCCTCCGGAGAGATGCAGCCGGGATCCATATAGCGGGACACATCGTAACGCTCCCAGTCCTTGAGCCGGAAGGGAGTCGGCGGGACACAGGCGTAGCCGTAAACACAAAAACCCTTGAAATCGACCTCCCTGTTATGGATATACTGCCACACACCCCGGCCCTCGGCTTCGACCAGCGCAGGCTCTTCGGAACGGGGATCGTCGTTCCCCATGATGAGAAAAATCCGCGGATAGCGGTCCTTGAGCTCACCGCGCAGGAGGAGCATTTGCCCGAGGAGATATTCTGGGACAAAATCATGCGGGGAGAGACCCGAGGAACTGGAAAAACGCAGCGGCAGGAAATCCCCCCCTATAAACACTGCTTCGGGACGCTCATCCCGCATGGTCCGGAAGAGCTTCTGATACCGTTCAAGGTTACCGTGCAAGTCAGAGACAAAAAAGCAGTCGGTCATTGCTTAAGTTTAGGAGCCGGACTCCGCCTCAAATTTGTACCCGACGCCGCGGACCGTTTTGATGTACCTTCTCGCCTTGGCCAGTTTTTTCCTGATCCCAGTGATTTGGTAATCGACCACCCTCTCGGTGACCGAGTAGTTGTCCTCGCGGACGCGGTCCAGGATGCGGGACCGGGTGAAGACTTGATTCGGCTTTCCAGCCAAAAGGGAGAGGATATCAAATTCGGTTTTGGTGAGGTTGATTTTTTCTCCGGCGACGAAGACTTCGTAGCCGTCCTGTCTGATCGTCAAGTCATCGAATTCGAGGAGATTCCGATCTGTGTTTTCCGTTTTGGATTTCCTGCGGAGCAAGGCATGAATGCGGGCAATCAGAATCTGGGGCTCGAACGGTTTTATGATATAGTCATCGGCGTATTCTTTCAAGCCCAGGACGACGTCTTCGAGCTTCCTCTTTCCCGTGAGCATGATGATGAAGATATTGGCCGTTTGGGGCTCCTTTTTTAGAATCTGACAGACTCTGTATCCGTCGATCCCGGGAAGAACGAGATCCAAGAGAATCACATCCGGCCTTTCTTTTCGAGATATGATGATGGCTTCTTCGCCGCTCTGCGTACAGAGGACTCTGAAACCTTCTCTGTCGAGAATAAAGGCGAGGCTCTTCTGAAGACTTAAATCATCTTCAACCAACAAGACTTTTGGGAGAGCTCGATCTTCGTACATGGGCTGATTCATTCTATAACTCCACCCTAACAAAAATCAAACACAATCCGAACAATCGCCCGAGACGCAAGGATCGCCTCAATTTTGGGCGTGGCCCGATTCAGAGCTGACGAAATTGATCTCTCTGGACATATATCCGCAGCCATTTTTCGACGATGGAGGCCAGGATCTCGCTCAGCTTCCGGCCGCTTCCATGGACGGGACGCAGTTCTTCGGCGAGCTCGGAATAGCCTTTCCTGTCCAGCCAAGAAGAGATCACATCGTTATCCGAGAGCGGCTGTATCTTGTCGGGCGTCACGGTCCGCAGGGCGTTCAAAAGCTCTTCGAGGCTGAACATTTTGACGCCGTCGATCGTGAGGGGAGTGGAGTCCAGTCGCTGGATTTCTTTTTTCAGGTGCCCTTTTAGCAAGGCGATCAGCGGCCTGCCTTGACTTCGTTTGGGGCGAAGGATATCCCCGAGCTCGCTATAGCTGTGCATGTAGAGCCAGGTTGAGAACTTGTCTTTTTGAGCGTAGCCTTCGATCGTCTCTCTCAGTTCCTGGCTTTGCCTGGTGTTTTTTTCGGCGGCGAGGAGCATCCGGTACAGCCCGTGGATATTCTTGATCCGGAGCAGCTCTCGGCCGGCTTTATCGCAGATCAAGAAGTCGCCCATGCCGGAGTGATCCCGGATGTATTCCTTGAGCTTCTGCAGGCTGCCGGGGTCTCCTTTGGGCAGGAGGAAAGCCGTGTCTGCAAAATCGGTCGCCTCTTTCGCTTTCGAGGCGACGATGATGGGAATCCGGGGATAGTACCGGGTCGTCAATCGGATGAGATCGCGGCCGGCCTGGGCATTGAACTGATCCCCCTTGGGAAAGAAGATGTCGGCGATCAAGCAGACGACGTCGTCTCCGTGGCCGCTCGCCCGAAACTCCTGGCTGTCGATCTGAGATTCTTCCTCCGCGCCGAAGAGAAAATTCAGGGTGTTCTCATAGGTCCGGGTAACCATCACATCGGCACGCTGTCCGATGATATTATAAAGAACCGGCAGGAATTGGGACAACCAGCGAGGTTCGTCATCCACGACCAAAAAGATGAATCGGCGGACCCCCGAGGATTTCCGGATATTGATCAAATCCTCGGCCGCTCTGACGACGGAAGTGATGATCAGCGGCGGGACAAATTCTGTCGTCCCATAAGCAAAGACCAGGTCGGCCCCGACCGTGTAGGGATATTTTTTTTGGGCCAGCTGGGGAGGAGCGCGGTGAACAAAAGGATTAGCGGAAAGCAGGACCACGACCGCCTCGGGGTTATGGGCTCGGATCTTTCTAGAGTCTATGAGTGGCAGGGCGGTGTCATCAAAAAGAAAGACCGTGGCTTGCTCGGACTTGTACTCAGAAACAGACTGAGGGTTAGTAAAGATTTCCGTTTTGATCCAGGGCATGTTTTCACTCAGGATCTGCGAGGACTCCCGGATTCGGGCTTCGGCCGCGAAGATAACGACCTTCCCGATTTTGACCGGATTGATGATTCTGGGGACGAACGGGAACTCCCGGATCGATTCTTGACTAGCCATTCTCAATAATGACCTTGCATCGCTGATGAACAGAGTCGGCAAAGACCGTCGCCGGCTTGGGAAAGGGGAGCAGAGACATAGCGGCATCAGGGTTGGTTGATGAAAAGAACCAGGGATCCAACTTGTCCTCGTCGGGCGCGATGTAGCCGTAGATGACGTTGTTGCCCATCAGGTTTGTCAAGAAGTGCGTCCCCTGGGTCCCGTACATCCGGGTTTGAAGCTTTTTTTTCTCTTCATCATAGCCGCCCTGGATCATATAGAGGAAGTGGCTGCCGTAGATCCCGCCGGTCAGTTCATCGTCTTCCGGGAGCGGCTCGGCCCGGCCGGCGATGTCCACCCCGTACTCGAAAATGGCCGCGGCGCGGTTGACCTCTTTATAGTCGATATAAATCCCCCAATCTCTGTTTTTGCTGCCCAACCGGCCGGGAATAATCAGGATGTAATGCTCGTTTTGCTCCTGCATTTGGCGGTTGATGCGGGCGATCCCGTTTCGAACAGCGTCATGCATATCTTTTGTGTAGATGAAGGGGGAGATAACGACGGCGAATTTGATGCCCCTGATAACGCCGTGGCCTTGAGAATTCTTGATCGACAAAAAAGTCCTCCGGGGCCTTTCAGGGACCCGGATGGAATCGAACCTGTGCCCGGGCAACTGAGTGAGTTGGACGATGTGGAACGTTCCGTCTTCTCTGTCTTTCTTGGAGAAGTCGATGTTAAAAACGAACTCAATCTGAAAATGCGGCGAGATTCCGGTCGAGATCGCATCCATGATCTCGGCCAGTCCGGTCTTAAAACGAAAGTGGTTGTTCTGGATCAGCTCCTCGATCGTGATGAGGTTGTGGTGGATACCCAACAGTTTGATTTTGTGGTAGTTGGCGAACCGGACGTGCAGTCTTTTCATGGTCTCCAATTCCTCTCCCCGGAGCTCTCTATTTTTTGTCATGTCCAGGGCGTAGAAATATTGCTGTCCGTTCCCGATCTGGAGGAGTTTGAGAGGAATAGGATTTTTGATCGTGGCCATGGAGATCACCGGGAAGTCATCCAAAACGGTGGCATAGCCGTGGCCGAAGGCGATTCTGGCAAAGCCTTCTTTGGGGTCTTGTGTTTTCAGGGCGTGGGGAAAGTAGGAGTTCGCGACGCCCGAGATATAGGGGTAATAGCAGGGGCCGGCGGCCGTATCGTCGAAAATGCCGGGAATGGGGTTCAAGATGACGGCCATTTTTTCCCCGCTCGAGGGATGTTGTTTCCGGGCAAAATCGGTATAGATATGATGGATTGCCTGCTGAACCTGAAGAAGGCGCGTCTGAGGCGCGGGATGATTATTGGGGAGCATGTAGGAAGTGTATTCTCCCGCATGAATCAGGGTTGTCCCCTCCGGAGATTGGCCGGCTTCGTTGGTGGCCGAAGAGCGGACCCCGACGGGAGTCTCTCCCAAATCGTCCAATATACAAGCGATGATCTTCTCCTCTTCTCTGTCGAACTTCCCGCCTCGTTCCATAAAGTGCTCATAGAAGGCCGTGCTGAGGATATGGGTTTTGATCTTGCTGGCTTTGGGGATCGGGCAATCGCCGATTTTGATCAAGCCGATCCCTTTTCCGCCGGGGAGGCCGCTCCCGTAGACCGTCACATTCCCGGCGTGCTCGACGATTTTCATACTTGTCTCACCACCCGAATTAGGGATTTGCTTTTTCGCGCTCCGCGACATTCCTTCCTAAAAAGCTCGGAATCAATACCTCCCATCGCGTAAAGATGATAATTCCGGCTGCGGATCGAAGTCAAGACAAGGAGATGGCCGCGAAAGAGGCCGTCCGGCCGTATCATCGTCGCGAACGACCGGAAAATCGCCCTGAAGACGCAAGACCTCTCCCCCCTCATGAAATCGCTGACCTCAAAAATACTCCGCCTCGGCCATCCAGACGACCTGCTCGATGACGCGCGACGGCAGCGGCTTCTCCGCTACAAACGTCAGCTTGAGATGGTCGATGATCCGGTCCACGGCGGCATAATCCATGATGAAAGCGATGACTTTCAGCAACAACCGATCGGTTCGCTTTGCACTTCCATCCGCACAGCTCACAAGAATAGAGCATGGCCAATGCCTCAGACAAGTCAAGGGACGAGCCTTCGGCTCGCCACTCGCTCGTGGCTTATATCCACGGGCGAGTACGGCGGAAGTGGCCCCCCTGGTAAAGCCCGGGGCCCCGGCCGCCGTGGACTTCGAATCCAAAGGTCGGGGGTTCAAATCCCTCCGGGCGCGCTCTTTCTTTTATCCCCATAGAGGAGGCTTGTCGGGAACTGAGGATCCGGCTCCTCGTCTTCCCCCCTCGAACCCCTAAGCCGCAGGCCTTTGCGGAGCGGCCGAATCAATTCAGAGCAGGATTGGAGCTCATCCTCAATCCAACGCGTCAATAGACGCGTCAATAGAGAGGTGGAGGAGTTTAGGAAGTTGACGGATTGCAGGATTTTGGCTTATTATTTCTACGCAAAAAGAGACGTGATGAATAGGGAGAATATGTACGAGCTAAAAAAATATGCGGGTCGAAGACCATTATTTTATATCGAAGACCAACAAACGGCCATAAATCCCGGCTCTCTTGAAGCCTGGAAAAAACGACTGCTCGACAATTCGCTGGATCTTATCGTCAGAGACACCCTCCCTTTTTACTTTTAACATTCTCTTTAAGAATAAAGAAGATCAGTTTACCGGCGAAAAATGAGCTTAGAATGAAAAGTATTAATCCAGCAACAGGAAAGGAGATCCGGGAATACCGGGAGCATAGCTCTTCCGGGACCTCAGAAATAATCCGGAAAGTCCATTTGGAATGGCAAAGATGGAAAGAAACTTCGTTTGAATTCCGGGCAGATAAACTAAGGATGGTGACCGATGTCCTGCGCCGGAATAAGGAACTCTATGCCCGTCTTATGACTGAGGAAATGGGAAAGATCATCCGTGAATCCCTAACAGAGGTTGAAAAATGTGCGAATTGCTGCGATTATTATGCGGATCATGCAGGATCGTTCCTTACAGACAGGATTATCCCATCGGATGCCGGAAAGAGCTTTGTGACCTATGAACCGATGGGTGTGATCCTCGCAGTGATGCCCTGGAACTTTCCGTTCTGGCAGGTGATCCGTTTTGCAGCACCAGCATTGATGGCAGGCAATGCAGCCCTTCTCAAACATGCATCCAATGTTCCCGGGTGCGCTGTTGCGCTCGAAGAGATATTCCGGGAAGCAGGCTTGCCTGAGAATCTCTTCCGGACACTTATAATCCCTTCGCAACTCGTGGAAGAGGTAATTTCAAATCCTTTGGTTTCGGCCGTCACACTGACCGGCAGCGAACAAGCGGGCAGCCGGGTCGCTGCGGCAGCAGGAAAGAACATAAAAAAATCTGTGCTTGAACTCGGCGGATCCGATCCATTCATTGTTCTCGACGATGCTGATCTTGAAAAAGCCGTAAAAACAGCCGTTGTATCCAGAATGATCAACCAGGGACAAAGCTGTATTGCCGCGAAACGGTTCATCGTTCACCAGAGTCGTATCGATGAGTTTACAGAGAAGCTACAGGATGCCTTTGAGAATCTGAAAACAGGTGATCCGTCAGATCCCGGAACCGATGTCGGTCCGCTGGCGAGGCAAGACCTTGTTGATGAAATAGATTCTCAGGTTAAACGTTCGCTGCAATTGGGTGCCAGGTTAGTTACCGGGGGAAGACGACCCGACCGGGAAGGATTCTACTATCTTCCCACGATGCTTTCGGATATCACACCCGAAATGCCTGTTTTCAATGAAGAGACATTTGGTCCGGTTGCAGCAATCATTGCTGTTAAAAATGATGACGAGGCGATCTGTGTGGCAAATGATTCGGAATTCGGACTGGGCGGAAGTATTTGGACAGCGGATAAACAGCGTGGGGAAGCCCTCGCCCGAAAAATCAAAACAGGTTCCGTTTTTGTGAATGGCCTCATGAAATCCGATCCCCGGCTTCCCTTTGGTGGCGTGAAGAAATCGGGCTACGGACGGGAACTTTCGGATTATGGTATTCGGGAATTTGTCAATATTAAAACAATTTGGATAGAGTAGGTTAGGGATTACGTCGAAGCGAAATCTTTTAAAGGATAATATTTCCTATTTTTACACTTTTCATGTAAGCGCATAAAGATGCAATTCCGTCGCAGAAATATTCCTGGTCCTTCCGAGGGCTCATGTCGACAAACGGAAGAACAGCGATCGAAGGCTGGCGCGCTTTTGGAGCGGCCTTGCCAACAGATTTCAAGGCCTCGAGCTTCCCCGAGTTTCTCGAGGATTTTATAATGGGCGACGAATTGGCCGATCATCCTAACACCTTAAAATGCTCCCACTCGCACATCACGCGTTTCATGAACTTATGGTCGTATGGGCTTTATATCCTCGAGTAACCTCGAGAAGGCCACAGCCCGGATTCTCTCGGCCAAACCGAACGTTCGTTCTCCCGCATGGATCACGTCCAGACTCCTCAATTTTAAATCTTTCAAAGCGTTTCTCATGGACGGAGTGAGGCGGGGCGAGCTGCTCCTCTTGACTTCGAATCCCAGCCGCCATCGACCGCTGACGACCAAAAGATCCAGTTCGCTTCCGGCATGCGTACCCCAAAAATAGCATTCTTCAGACCTCGCCCCAAGTTGCCGGATCACCTGGTTGATAACGAAACCCTCCCACGACGCCCCGAGTTTCGGATGCTTTTCGAGGTCCTGCATGCGGATGATATTAAGAAGGGCGTGGAGAATCCCGCTATCCGTGAGATAGATCTTGGGCGACTTGATCTGCCGCTTGCTGATGTTCTCGTGCCATGGCTGAAGCTGGGTGACAACCAGCGCCGAAGTGAGCATATCGAGATAGTTCCGGACGGTCGTGTCGGCGACGCCGAAAGAGCGGGCAAATTCCGAGGAATTCCAGATCTGGCCGTGATAATGGGCCAGCATGGTCCAAAATCGGCGCAGAGTCGTCGATCGGATATTGATGCCAAGCTGAGGCAGATCTCTTTCCAGGAATGTCCGAATGAAGCCGCGTCGCCATTCATCGCTCGCGGCGGTCGTTCGAGCCAGATAAGCCCTGGGAAATCCTCCTCTCAACCATAAGCGCGGGTGATGTATAACGCCGACTTCATCCAGGGCCAGGCTTTTCAGTTCATGGTAGATGATCCGGCCGGCGAGCGTTTCGGACCCCTGACGAAGAAGCTCGGGCGAGGCGCTTCCCAAGACGAGAAACCGGGCGGCGGGGCGGGGTCTATCGACCAGCACTCTCAACACCGGAAATAGGCCCGGTAACCGCTGGATTTCGTCGATCACGACGAGGCCCTTGAGTCCTTTGAGAGCGAGCATCGGATCGCCTAGCCGTGCTTCGTCTTCGGGATTCTCGAGGTCGAAATAATGAGCAGGCCCCCGCAGTTGGGCTACAAACGAGCGGGCCAGGGTGGTCTTCCCGACCTGTCGTGCGCCGATGATGCCGACGATGGGATTCCGGGCGATGAGCCCCCGGAGAGTCTTGATTTCTCTTGGACGGTCTATCATGGCCGTAGATTATCTTGAAAATTCGGTCAAGTCAACCGAATTTTCAAGATAGCATTCTTGGAAACACCTCGAAGAAAATTCTCACTCCTCGAAATGCTCCGCTTTGTACCTCACGCGCTCCATGAGCTTCTTGAAGCGCTCATCGCCGCGGATATTGGCGAGATAGGGATCATATTCATTGAGGAAGGGGTAATTGATGAAGCCGCAGTCAACTGCATTTTCCAGCCAATCTAAAGCGTTTTTTCTTTTGTCAAGCAATGCGAACACTGTTGCAGCCCGAGATGACCAATAGGGGTCCCTCCTGCACTATTTATAGTAAAGCCCGGGTCCCCGGCCGCCGTGGACTTCGAATCCAAAGGTCGGGGGTTCAAATCCCTCCGGGCGCGCTCTTTCTTTTATCCCCCATAGAGGAGGCTTGTCGGGAACTGAGGATCCGGCTCCTCGTCTTCCCCCCTCGAACCCCTAAGCCGCAGGCCTTTGCGGAGCGGCCGAATCAATTCAGAGCCGGATTGGAGCTTATCCTCAATCCAACGCGTCAATAGAGAGGTGGAGGCGTTTAGGAAGTTGACGGATTGCCGGATTTTGGCTTATACTGATTTCTATTAGCGGGCAGGAAGAGGCGCTGATAGGGTTCGAGTGGCGAGGCATAAAAAGCGGAAAACGCATGGCCGGTAACGAACAAAACAGAGTTCGGAGCGCATGATCATGGAGAAGAAGACGGGTTCCTTCATCCGGGTCTATTGTCCGGAATTAATGGACACGATCACGCCGGGAGAATGGACGGATTGTCCTTTTTATCAAGGACAGAAGCTCGATTTTGCAAACACGGAAGAGGCCCTCAAACAGATCTTCCGCTGCCACGTTCAGTGCGACTGCAAAATCCTGTATCAGTATTACGACGGGGGCAAGCTCGTGCAGAAAGTCGAGGAGTCCATCGAGGACCAGGAGAGCCTCCGGCAAATCCTCTCTGTGGTGATGAAACAGGCGAAGAAGTCCGACGACAAAAGAGCGAAGAGAGTCCTCATCGTCGACGACGACCTCGATTTTCTGGAGATCCACTCCACCGTCCTGAAGAACAGGGGCTACGAAGTCATCACCGCCCAGAGCTCAAAGGAATGCCTGGAAAAGCTGGAAAAGGTCCGGCCCGACCTGGTCGTTTTGGACGTCATGATGGAACAGTTCAACGCCGGCTTCGAAGTGAGCAAGAAGATCAAGAAGAAATACCGCGACCTGCCCGTGATTCTCCTGACGTCCATCGGGCTTCAAACGGGCCTGGAATTCTCCTCCAACGCCGACGTCTTGGAGGTCACGGGCGCCGACCTTCTTCTCGATAAGCCCGTCAGCCCCGAGGTCTTCGTCGCCGAGATCGAAAAATTGACCGCGGCCAAGGACTAGCGGACAGAGATCGCTGATTTCCATGGACATTCTCAGCATCTCCGACACAAGATGCCGCAAATGCTACCGCTGCGTCCGGGATTGCCCCACCAACGCCCTGAAGATCGACAAGGGCACGGTCAAGCGCATCTGGAGCCGGTGCATTCTTTGCGGGATCTGCTATCGGCATTGTCCCCACGATGCCGTGAGCGCCCATACCGGCGTCAAGCGTGTCCAGAAACTTCTCGACTCCGGCCAGAAGGTCGTCGTCTGCCTGGACCCCACGTTTCCGGCGGTCCTGGACCGGGGCACGCCCGGCCAGCTCGTCACCGCCCTCAAGAAGCTCGGCTTCTCCGAGGTCTGGGAGACCGCCGTCGGAGGGGAGCTGGTGGCCAAGGCCTATGATTCCTGGATCCGCCGACATCCGGAGTCGTCTTGGATTTCTTCGTTCTGCCCGTCGCTCGTTTATTATATAGAAAAGTTTGTGCCTCATTTGGCCAGCCGACTCATGCCGATTGTTTCTCCGATGATTGCCTGCGGCCTGGCGGTCAAACGCCTCAGGGGGGCCGAGACAAAAGTCGTTTTTGTCGGGCCCTGCATTTCCAGGATCTGGGAGCGCATGGACCGTATCGGGAAGCAGGCCATCGATTATGTCTTGATCTACCACAACATCACGACCCTTCTCGAGGCGAGGGGGATCGACCGTGAAGCCCAAGAGCCGTCGGAGTTCGACGGTCCGCCGAGCAGCCTGGGACGGATCCTGAGCTTTTCCGGAGGTATGAGCAGGTGCGCCGGCTTTGATCAGGACCTCCTGAGCCTGGACCACGTGGTCGAGTCCGGAGCCGAGGAGGCCATGCGGGCCGTGAGGCAGCTCCAAGAGGGAAAGATCCGCTCCCAGTTCCTCGACCTGTTGTTCTGCCAAGGCTGCATCAACGGCCCGGCGACGGATAAAAAAATCTCGGGCCCCAGCCGAAAGCAGATCGTCGTGAACTACATCAAAGCCCAGGACAAGCCGAGACCGGCCGAGAAAAGAAATGACCTCAAGGCGCTGGATCGTCTGGATTTCTCCAGGAGATTCGCGGCCCGGGACGTCTCCGTGCCCGACCCCGCGGCCGCGGAGATCGAGGCCATACTGAACCAGCTCGGGAAGGCCTATCCCAATCAGAACTTGGACTGCGGGGCCTGCGGTTATAGTTCCTGCTGGGAGAAGGCCAAGGCCGTCGTCCAGGGCCTGGCCGAAACGGAAATGTGCTACCACTACCTCCTGGAGAGTCTCCAGGGCCTTTATTCGCGCCTGGAAAAGTCCCACGAACAGCTCAAGAGCTCCCATGAAGAGCTGGAGAAGGCCCAACGGCAGCTCATCCAGACCGAGAAGATGGCTTCTCTCGGGCAGCTGGCGGCCGGCGTCGCCCATGAGCTGAACAACCCCATCGGGACGATCATGATGTTCAGCCGGGTCATGCAGCGGGAGATGGATCAGAACAACAAGTGGCAGAAAGATATCAACCTCGTCGTCCAGGAAGCGGACCGGGCGGCCAAGATCGTCAAAGACCTGCTGAGTTTCGCCAAGGAGACCAAGATCCGGCCGGGACTCATCGCCATCAACCGGGTCATCGAGGAAGCCCTCTCCCTCCTAGTCAAGCAGTCTCTCTTCCACAACATCGAGGTGGCCACTCATCTCGACCCGTCGCTCCCGACGACCTTCGCCGATCCGGACCTTCTGAAGCAGGTCTTTTTCAATATCATCCTGAACGGCGCCCAGGCCATGGACGGTCGAGGAGTCCTGACCGTCAAGAGCCTCAGGGTCGACGACGGCCGCAAGATCGAGATCCGGATCGAGGATACGGGCAAGGGGATCCCCGAGAAGCACATCCCCCGGCTCTTCGACCCGTTCTTCACGACCAAGGAGAAGGGGACGGGGCTCGGCCTGGCCCTGGTCTACAGCATCATCTCCAAGCACAAGGGTGTGGTCTCCGTAGAGAGCCAGCTGGGAAAAGGGGCTACGTTCATCATCCTTTTGCCCGTCCTCGGCCAGGACGAATGGAACAAGAGCGAGGGCCCGGTCGAGGAGCTGAAGGACGCTCCCGAAGGAAAGAACCATGAAAGCCAGCGGAAAGATCTTATTGGTTGATGACGACCCCGATTTTCTGGACATGCACAAGGCCGTCCTGCAGAACCATGGCTATGACGTGCTCACCGCGACGAGCGGGCAGGAGGGGCTCGAGCGCGTCCGGGCGGAGATGCCGGATCTCATCATCCTGGACCTCATGATGGAGAAGCACGACGCCGGCTTCTCTTTCACCAAAACGGTGAAGACCGACCCGCTGTTCAGGAAGATCCCCATCCTCATGGTGACGTCCGTGGCCGGGGTCACCGGATTCCGCTTCTCCCTGGAAGAGGACGGGTATTGGATGAAGACCGACGATTTCCTGGACAAACCCGTCATGCCGGAGGTCCTCCTGGAGCGGGTCGATAAACTCCTGAGCAAGCGAGAAGAGGGACAGTGAACGCGCCAACCAAGATTCTGGTCGTCGACGATGAGCTGGGGATCCGGGAGGGATGCCGCCGCGTCCTTGCCGAGGAAGGATACGACATCGACCTGGCCGAGGACGGGACGGTCGGACTCCAAAGGGTCCAGGAGAAGTCCTACGACCTCATCCTGGTCGACCTCATGATGCCGGGCATCGGAGGCCTGGACCTGATCAAAAAGATCTACGAGATCGACCCCGAGATCATCCTCGTCGTCATCACCGGGTATGCGACCATCGAGACGGCCGTCGAGGCGACCAAGCGGGGGGCCTATGACTATCTGCCGAAGCCCTTCACCCCGGAAGCCCTGGCCGTCCTGGTCAAGAGGGGGATCGAGAAACGGGAGCTGCGGCTCGAGGCCCAAAGACTCTACCACGAACGCGAGCAGAGGCTCCTCGAGCTGGCCGGCGAAAAGAGCCGTCTCCGCAGCATCATCGGCTGCATGGCCGACGGCGTTCTGGTCACCAACCTGGAGCGCCAATTGGTCCTGTGGAACGCCTCGGCCGTGAGGATGCTCAGGCTCAGCGGCACGGACGAGCTCGGGAAGGTTATGGACCATTACCTCAAAAACCGCGCCCTCATCGAATCTCTTGACCGGATCCTGGGTTCGAAGGACGAAAACTTCTCGATGATCGGCCAGGAGATCCAGACGGATAACCCGAAGTCGGTGCTGATGGCCCAGATGGCCCCCGTCCGGGACGAACAAGGCCGACTCCTCGGGGCCGTCACGGTCATCCGGGACATCACGAAGCTTAAGGAGATCGAGACGATCAAGTCCCAGTTCGTCTCGATGGTCGCCCATGAGCTCCGCTCGCCGCTGGCGGCGATCGAAGGCTGGCTGGGTGTCGTGCTTTCCGGGGAAGCTGGCGGTGACGAGGAGCAGAGGCGGAAATGGCTGCTGCGCGCCAAAGAGCGGGCCAACTCCCTGCTGGCCCTCGTCCAGGACCTCCTGGAGATCAACAAGATCGAGGCCGGGAAGGTCGCCCAGAAAATGGAATCCGTCCAGGTGACCGACGTCATCGGCAAGATCGTCGAATTCTTCAAGCCCGAAGCCGAACGGCACCATGTCTCGCTCCAGATGAAGCCGTCCGTCCCGCTGCCGGCCATTCAGGCCGACATCCAGGACATGGAGAAGCTCTTTACCAACCTCGTCAGCAACGCCATCAAATACAACGTGGAGAATGGCTCCGTCTCGATCGAAACGTCCCTGGATGCCCATTTCGTCGGCATCCACATCCGCGATACGGGCGTCGGGATAGCCCCGGCCGACCTGCCGCGGATCTTCGACGATTTCTTCCGGGTCGAGAACAAGAGGACGGACAGGATCAGCGGGACCGGCCTGGGGCTGACGATCGCCAAGAAGATCGTGGACTCCCACTTCGGCCATATCGAGGTCGAGAGCCGTCCGGACCGAGGAAGCACGTTCTCCGTGTACCTCCCTTACAAGAAATGAACGAAAGGCGCAAAGAACGGACATGACTCCCGCCGCGGAACATCAGTTGAACGAGATCTTCAGAAAGGAGCGTCTGGCGCCGGGCATCGCTCTTTTCGAGGTCCATACGCCCCCCATCGCCCGGACCGTTCTGGCCGGCCAGTTCGTCGTCGTTCGCGCCGATGATTATGCGGAGCGGATCCCCTTGACCGTGGTCGACCGCAACCTCGAGAACGGGACGATCACCCTCATCGTCCAGATCGTCGGCCTGTCCACGCGAAAAATGGAACAGCTTCAGGTCGGAGACACGTTTCTCGACGTCATCGGACCTCTCGGCAAGCCGACGGAGGTCCGTAAGGCCGGAACCGTCGTCTGCATCGGCGGGGGCGTCGGCGTCGCGCCCGTCTACCCCATCACCAAGGCCTTCCGTGAGTCCGGCAACCGGATCATCTCCATCATCGGCGCCCGGAACAAGGAGATGATCATCCTGGAAAAGGAGATGCGGGCCGTAAGCGATGAGCTTTTCGTGACCACGGACGACGGCACCGCCGGCCGCCACGGGTTCGTGACCGACGAGCTCCGGCGGCTCGTTGCCGAAAAAGTGCCGATCGACCTCGTGGTTGCCATCGGTCCCGGAATCATGATGAAGGCCGTGTGCGATTTGACCAGGAAAAGCGGCGTCTCGACGATCGTCAGCCTGAACTCCCTGATGGTGGACGGGACGGGAATGTGCGGCAGCTGCCGGATCACCGTGGGCGACCAGATGAAATTCGTCTGCGTCGACGGCCCCGAGTTCGACGGCCACCTTGTGGATTTCCAGGAACTCCTCAAGCGCTCGGAAATGTACAAGCGCGAGGAGCATCGGGCCATATGGGACCATGAGTGCCGGCTCTCGGCCGCCGAGAAAATGCTGGAAAAGGCCAACAAGCGGGAGGCCATGCCGAAGCAGGACCCCAAGTTTCGGGTCCAAAACTTCAACGAGGTCGCCCTGGGCTACACCAAGGAGCGGGCTATGCGCGAAGCCTCGCGCTGCCTCGCTTGCAAGAAGTCGCCCTGTATAGCCGGATGCCCCGTCGATATCGACATCCCGGGTTTCATCGCGCTCATGCGGCAGGGCGATTTCATCGGGGCCATCCACAAGATCAAGGAGAAAAACAGCCTGCCGGCCATCTGCGGACGCGTCTGTCCGCAGGAGGTCCAGTGCGAAGCCTTGTGCGTCCTGTCCAAGAAAGGCCAGCCCATCGCCATCGGCCGCCTGGAACGATTCGTGGCCGACTACGAGTTCCAGCAAGGCGACATCCGGATGCCGAAGTGCCCAAACCCGACGGGGAAGAAGGTCGCCGTCATCGGGGCCGGCCCGGCGGGCCTGACGGCGGCCAGCGACCTCATCAAAATGGGGCACGGCGTCACGGTCTTCGAGGCCCTTCACAGGCCGGGCGGCGTCCTGGTCTACGGCATTCCCGAGTTCCGTCTGCCCAAATGGATCGTCCAGCGCGAGAGCGAATATATCGCCAAGCTGGGAGCCGAGATCCGGGTCAGCCAGGTCGTTGGGACATCCTTCACCATCGACGACCTTCTCAAGAACGGCTATGACGCTGTGTTCATCGGGACCGGCGCCGGCCTGCCGCACTTCATGAAGATCCCCGGCGAGAACCTCAACGGGGTCTACTCGGCCAACGAGTTCCTCACCCGGGTGAACCTCATGAAGGCCTACCTGTTTCCCGAATTCCATACGCCCGTCCACTATGGGCGCAACATCGCTGTCGTGGGCGGCGGCAACGTGGCCATGGATTCCGCCCGGACCTCGCTCCGCCTGGGGGCCGAGAACGTCTATCTGATCTACCGCCGGGCGAGAGAGCAGATGCCGGCCCGCGAGGAAGAGATCGAGAACGCCTTCGAGGAGGGCGTCCAGCCGCGCCTGCTGACGACACCCATTCGCATCCCGGGGAACGAGCGGGGCTGGGTGAAGGGGATCGAGTGCCTCGAGATGGAGCTGGGCGAGCCCGACGAATCGGGCCGCCGGCGGCCCATCCCCAAGAAAGGCTCGGAACACGTCATCGATGTCGATATGGTCATCATGGCCATCGGTCAGGGTGCCAATCCCTTGCTGACCTCGGCGACACCCGATTTGGCGCTCACCAAGAACGGGAACATCGTCGCCGACGAGGCCACGGGCAAGACCTCGAAAAAGGGCGTCTTTGCCGGCGGCGATATCGTCACGGGCGCAGCCACGGTCATCTCGGCCATGGGCGCGGGCAGAAAAGCGGCTAAGGCGATCGATGAGTATTTGAAAAACGGTCAGTGGTGAACGCGAGCGCCAAGCCTATTTTTTAGCCTGGTCCGCGTCGACACCTGCTTCAGGCGGCCGAGCCGGGGCCTGCCGGCCATTCGCGGGGGGCGCGCGTCTTGCCTGCCGTCCGCCCTCATATTCAGGGATTTGCTTTTTCGCGCTCCGCGACATTCCTTCCTAAAAAGCTCGGAATCAATACCTCTCATCGCGTAAAGATGATAATTCCGGCTGCGGATCGAAGTCAAGAACACGAAGATGGCGGCGAAGGAGGCCCTCCGGCCGTATCATCATCGCGAACGACCGGAAAATCGCCCGAAAGATGCAAAACCTCTCCCCCCTCATGAAATCGCTGACCTCAAAAATACTCCGCCGGCTCTTCGGCCGCCATCAGGGCGACCTGCTCGATGACGCGCGACAGCGGCGGCTTCTCCGCCACAAACGTCAGCTTCAGGTGATCGATGATCCGGTCCACGGCGGCATAATCCGTGATGAAGGCAACGACTTTCATCTGACCGCCACATTTGGGACAGACCATCGGATCGACCTCGTAGACCTTCCGGATCATGGCCGCCCAGCCCTTGGAAAGGACGGGCTTCCGATCCTCCTCGCTCATCCGCAACGTTAAAGGAGAAACGACCGCCTTCCGCACCTTTCCCCGGTGGGCATTGGCATAAAGCCCATATTAACGAACCATGACCTGCCTCTTGTCGGGGATATGCGAAGTCACCCGGGCGATGAACTCCAGATAATCCATTGTCTCCTGCTCGGAGCGGTCTTGTCCATATCGGTAACCGACCTTGCCCTCGGCCTCCATAAACGAGAGCTTCTCCAAGGACAGACAACACCGTCCTGATCATGTACTTCCCCACCCGTTTGGCCTCGGGCTTCGTCTTGGCCCGGACCCGGCCGTGGACCGAAAATCCGGTATGCCGCCAGGACAACAACCGCTCGGCCCATTCCGAGCCCAGCAGCTCCCACCGACAAGAAATCGCAAGACCTCCCGAGCGAAGACCTCGGCCAGCCCATCGTCGTCAAACGAGCTCATCCTCTGGAAAACGCCCGCTTCGTCCACCCCGCCCTCCGGGCTATCGTTTAACGGCGATGAGCACGCCGCACCGAACCGGAGAGAATCGCAGCGGAAACCTGAGGCGTGGAAACAGGGTTTGGCTGGCGACGCTCATCCGGCCCCAGGGGATGGCCACGAATTTCTCCGGAGTCAGCCCGCAGGCCTCGGCCAGGCGCATGAGCCGGGCCACAGAGAAAAAGAATAGGGTGGGTTTGGCGGCCGCCCGAAGGGCTCGGTATGAAAGAGGATAAAGGGCGCGCTGGAGGAGCTCGAAGGCAGGGCAGGCGAACGAGTCCACGAGGAACACCTTGCCGCCTCGACGAAGGACGCGGGCCGATTCTTTGAGGGCCCGCCGGACGTTCGCTTCGAACGGCTCACTCGGCGAGCTCGTGAGATAGTGAAGGACGTATTGAACAATGACGCGGTCCCCGACGTCGCTCCGTAGCGGTATCGCCCGAATGTCTCCGGCCAGGGGAATCACGTTCTTGGGGGGGGCGCACCGGAGGGATTCCAGGGTGTAATCGACGGAGAGGACGGTGCGCGAGGGATTGGACTCGAAATCGGGAACACCGGCCGAGCCGATGTCGACGACGAGTCCCCGGAGGTCGGGCTCGATCACGCGTTTGATCCGGTCGTGGATGTCGGCGACGTCCTCGCGGCCAAACGATTCCTGATAGATATCGCTGACCTTCCGGAAGTGAACGCGAGCCGCCCTTTCCCCGTCTCCGGCCGCGTGGTCCGTCGTCATCGGCCCGAGTATAATATAAGCGTTCCGGCAAAAGCAATGCTCGATCCCGAGCTGGGAATAGGGCAAGGCATGTCCCGGCGACGGAGGCCGTCAGCGGGCCAAAGCCCGGCGGTCGGTGATCCGGAGGCGGCGTTCGCCGACGGCAATAGTCGGGAAGGGAGGCGGCCACGACGTCGCCGACGACGCTCCCGCGGCTGATCGTCACCCCGTCGAGCCGGTGTTACGGCCCACTATAGCGCATTTGGGATCGACGTTCGGGTGAAATATAGCTCTATCATGGTGAAACCGCTGGAGTACGAGGTCGACCTCGGCGGATGGACGTTCTGCCTCGGCGCGGGTTTCGTATTCTGAAATCCGTGTTCTGTCGTTTTATTTAATCCCTTGACCCGTTCAAAGGAACCGGCCGATTTCTTTGTCTAAATTTATCATGCAGGAAGAATTCTGTGTCGAAAAACGCGGACGAGGATTTCTGCGCAAAGTCCTAAGTCGACGGCCTGATTTCTCTGTTTTGGGAATAATGTCCGTTTCCTTTCTCTTGAATTTCTTGAGGATCGGCCGAGAGGGTTTCGGCGATAAATACTATGCCGCCGCCGTTAGAAGCATGCTGGCGAGCTGGCACAATTTCTTCTTCGCCTCGTTTGACCCCGGCGGATTCGTCACCGTCGATAAACCTGCGGCAGGGTTATGGGTGCAGACCTTGAGCGCGGCGATTTTTGGTTTCAAAGGCTGGGCCATCATCCTTCCCCAAGCCCTCGCGGGGGCCTTGTCCGTCGGCGTCCTTTATGCCCTCGTCAAAAAAGTGTACGGCCGAACCGCGGGTCTCGTCGGAGGCTTCGTTCTGGCCGTCACACCGATCACGGTTGCGGCGAGCCGGACAAACCAGCTCGACGTCCTCCTGGTCGCCATCCTTTTGGCCGCGGCCTGGGCGATCACGAACGCCGTGGAACGGTCGAGCCTGGGCTGGCTTTTAGCCGCGATGGCCTTCGTCGGGATGGGATTCAACGTCAAAATGTTGGCCGCCTACACGGTCCTTCCCGCCATCGTCGTGTTGTATTTTTTCGGCGTCCGTTTGAAATTCTGGAAAAAGATCCGGCATCTGGCGCTGGCCGGAGTCGTTCTTTTGGCGGTTTCGCTTTCTTGGGCGTTGATCGTCGATACGACTCCCGAGGACGTACGGCCGTATGTGGACAGCAGTAAAAACAATTCCGTAATCGAACTGGCCGTGGACTGGAACGGGATCAACAGGCTGATTCCGCAGTGGCTGCGGCGGGGACGCCCCGGTTTTCCAAGAGGCGGGGGCCTCGGATTCCGACCGATTAATCCGGCAAACTCGAAACCTCAAGCGAACGCGCCGGCTCCGTCGGCAAAACCGGCGGCCGCCCCTCAAGGCGTCCCATCCGGTACCGGCTCGAAAATCAACGCTCCACTGCTGAAGCCGTCGATCACGGGCGGCGGGCCGGGAGGTGGAGGATTCGCAAACGAAACGGGGCAGGCTGGAGTCCTTCGGTTGTTCGGACGCCAACTCGGAGGACAAATCGGCTGGCTGATCGTCTTCGGGCTCTGCGGAGTCGGCGTTGCCGTATCAAAAATGAAACGGCCGCTCTTCAAAGACCCGAAATCACGCGCCGTCCTCCTCTGGTCCGTCTGGTTTTTCTCGATGGCGGTCTATTTCAGCACGTCCGGCTTTTTCCATCGCTATTATCTAGTGTTGATCGCGCCGTCGATCGCCGCGCTATGCGGGATCGCGGTCGTCGAATTGCGTGATAGCTGGCACCAAAGAGGATTCCGCAGAGGGGTCTTGCCCGCGGTCATTCTCGCCACGGCGGCCGTCCAAATAATGATTCTTCGTCCTTATCAAGCATGGGCAAAAAACCTGATCCCAGTCATTGCGGTCCTCAGCCTGACAGCGGCCGGCCTGTTGATTGCCCTCAGAGCCAAGGGAGTCACGAAGCCGGCCCTCGAAAAAACCGGATTGGCGGTCGGCTTCGCGAGTTTGATCCTCGCTCCTTTCGCTTGGGCGGTCACGCCGCTGATCTACGGCGGTGTTCCGTCGATGCCTTTTGCGGGTCCTGAACTCGCGAGCCGATACGCGAACGGCGCCGGGACGAATGCTCCGGCCCCGATGATGAGGCCGGGGGCGATGAACGAAGGATTTCGGACGGAGAAGCTTATCGAGTTCTTGCGAAAAAACCGAAAGAATGAAAAGTTCCTCGTAGCCGTGCCCAACGCCCGCGAAGCATGGGATATCATTCTGGAAACGGGCGCTCCGGTCATTGCCATGGGTGGATTCCTGGGTTCGGACAAGATCCTGACCCCGGAGAAAGTCGACCGGATGGTCAAGAACGGCGAAGTCCGGTACTTCCTCGTCAGGGTTTTTCCGGCCGCGGCGGCCGGCCTCAGGCCGATTCAGCTGGCGGCCTGGAGCTTGCGCGGGCTGGGGATCGTTTTCAATATCATTCCGGGAACGGGGCTGGGATCCGGACCAGCCTTGGGTATGGGAGTGGGTCTGCGCGGCGGAAGGGACGCGCAGCTCGAGGTCGAGAGATGGATCGAGAAAAATGGAACGCCCGTCCCCGACGAAGCCTGGAGGGACGATGCGGGCTCCGCCCGAGTCAAACCTCCTGCCCTGGGCCAATTCCGGTCGGGGAATCCCGGGCAGCGTCCTCTGCCGGCGGCGATGCGCAACGCACTGAAGCTCTATGATTTACGGCCGGAAACCAAAGTGGGACCGGCCAAATAAATTCCCCCCGCCCTTTTTCCGTTGGGCGATGGTCCTTTTTTGACATTCCCCAACCCCTATGCTAGGGGATATTGCTGGCCGCCGATCAATGTCAAGAACAAGAAAATTGCGCGGAACCAACCGCGTCCGGGATTATCCTTTTTTGTGATGGGGAGCGTCGATTCCACGCCATCCCCCTCGCCGCGCCCTTTTTCCGGATCGACTAACTCAACATCAACACATTCGATCCGGATTTCGGGACCAAGGGGGATTTGGCCCCGTCATTCAGGACAGGATTTTTCGGAAACTCAAACTGGCGAGGACGATCATCGCCGTCGTCGCGACAAGGAGGGCGAGGATGTCTTTTCCGAGCGAGCTGAAATCGCTCGTGACGAGGAGCGCCCGCATCGCGTCAACGACGTAGCTCAGAGGGTTGACGACGGCGATCGCCCTCAACCAGCCGGGCATCAACGAAATGGGATAAATCGCGTTACTGGCGAAGAAAAGCGGCATGGTGATCGCCTGGCCGATTCCCATCATCCGTTCCCGCGTCCGGAAGATCGGGGCGAGCGACATGCTTAGGCTCGCGAAACACATCCCGAACAGGATGATGATGATGAAGACGCCCAGGACCGTCCAGAGGGTGAGCGTCAGATGGATGCGGATGATGAGGGCGATGCCCAGAACGGCCGTCGCCTGGAAGATCCCCCGCACGCCCGCGGACAGGGCTTTTCCCAGGACGATGGCCGAGCGCGGGACGGGCGTCGAGAGGAGTTTGTTCAAGATCCCCAGGTCGCGCTCCCAGACAACCGTGATGCCGTAGAAGATGGCCACGAACATGACCGACTGGGCGAGGATGCCGGGCGTCATGAACTGGCGGTAGGAATAAGGTCCGGTCGTGATCCCCCGGACCTGGCTGAACACGGTCCCGAAAATCAGGAGCCAGAGCGCCGGCTGGACCAGCCTCAGCCAGATCTGGGACGTGTCGTGCCGGATTTTTCTCAATTCGAACTCAGCCAGCGTGAGCGCGCTCTGAAGATAGCGTTTCAGGTTCATTTCACCATTCTCCTGAAGGTGCGCCGCGTCCGGCGGGCCTCTTTCCAGGAGTCCCCGGCCTCGATCCGGGTCCCCGTATATTTGAGGAAGACGTCGTCGAGCGAGGGTTTTTTCAGGGAGACGGCCTCGACCTCGACGCCGCGCGCTTTAAGCGATTCCAGGATGTGCGGAATCAAATGCTCGCCGTTCGTGACGAGGATGTCCACGCGTTCCGCGTGCGATCCGGAGAGGGGCGGATATCCGAGCGCCTTGACGTGTTCGGCAAAGCCGGCCGCCTTGGAATCGAAGGAGAGAATATCCCCGCCCACCGTAGCTTTGAGCTCGGTAGGGGACCCGATCGTCTCGAGCCGGCCCTTGGTGAGGATCCCGATGCGGTCGCAGAGCTCATCCGCTTCGTTCATATCGTGGGTGTTGATGAAAACGATCGTCCCGAACTCGTCCCGCAGTTTCCGGATCAAGCCCCAGATGACCTTTTTGGCCCCGGGGTCAAGGCCGATGCTTGGCTCGTCCAGGAAGAGGAGCTTGGGCCGGTTGACCAGCGCTTGAGCGATTTCGAGCCGGCGCATCATTCCCCCGGAATAGGTATTGACCATTTCGCCGGCCCGGTCGCGAAGGTCAAGAAGGCCGAGGATATCGTCGATAGCGCCCCTGCGGCCCCGATGCGGCAGGCCATAGAGCTTGGAATACATGAGGATGTTTTCGAATCCGGTGAGTTCCCCGTCCACCGAGACGTCCTGCGGCACGTATCCGGAGAGCTGCCGAATTTTTCCGGGGTGGGCGAGGGAGTCGATCCCCATGACGCTCATCCGCCCGGACGTCGGCCGGATGAGCATCAGCAGGAGGCGAATCGTCGTCGTCTTTCCGGCCCCATTGGGACCGAGCAGTCCGAAGATCTCTTTTCGCTCGACCTCGAACGAAATGTTATCCACCGCCCGGACGCGGGGATAGTCCTTCGTCAGGCCCCGGACGACGATCTCGGTCTCAGCCAAAATTCCACCTCGATGTTCGAAACGGAAGAATAAAGATATTTTTATACCAACGGCAAAGAATCGTCAACAGGCCCGCCGGCCTCTTTCGCAGCCATCTTCGTTGTTGTTGACATTGATCCGCAGCCGGGATTATCTTCTTTTCGTGATGGGGAGCCTCGATTCCGAGCTCAATGGGAGCATAACTCGTGCAAAGCGAAAAAGCAAATCCTTATCCCCCCATGTCCCCCAATTTCGCTTCAAAGATAAATTCTTCACGCCGGGGCTTTTTCCCATCGGGCCAAAGAAGTATAATACCTGCCCGGAGATACGTAAAATGGACAAGATCACTTTGGACCGAAACGAAAACCTCTATGGGCCCGCGCCGGCCTGCTATCGCGTTCTGCGCGAGGCCGGCCTCGACCAACTGAGCTTGTATTCGCGCGATTTCCAGCGGGGACGCAAGAGCGAGCTGTCGGACCGCCTGAGCCGGCGGTTCGGCCTCCCAGAAGAGCGTCTCCTGCTGAGCTACGGAAGCGAGGACATGCTGAAGCAGGTCGTCCAATGCTACCTGCGTCCCGGCGAGACCATTTTGCTGCCGCAGCAGTCGTGGTGGTACTACAAAGCCCTCGCTAAGGAGGCCCGGGGCGCCTGCCTCGAATACCCTCTAGTCGAGCGGGGCGACCGGTTCGAATTCGACGCCGACGAGATCCTGCGCCTGGCCCGGACGCACGAGCCGCGCCTCGTGCTCATCGCCTCGCCCAACAATCCAACCGGCTCGTCCATGGACAGGGCCGCGCTCGTGGACCTGATCGAGTGCTGCCCCTCGTCGATCATCGTTCTCGACGAGGCCTACCACGGCTTCTCCGAGGGGACCGACGAAGAGGTGAAGGGATTGCTGGACCGACACCCGCGGCTCATCCTTCTGCGGACATTTTCTAAATACTACGCCCTGGCCGGTTTGCGCGTCGGCTACGCCGGCATCGGCGAAGGCCTGAAGGATCTGGTCGTCTTCGCCGCCCGCTACCTGGGTTATAACCAGCTCACCGAGAAGATTGCCCTGGCCGCGCTGGACGACGAGGAATATTATCGCGGCATCGCGGCCCGGATGCGCAAGGACAAAGAGGCCTACCTGAAAGCCTTCGGCGCACTGGAGGGGTTCAAGCCCTTCCGCTCCGAGGCCAACTTCATGATGCTCCGCTATCCGACGGTGCACAAGGAGCCGTTGAACGCCGGATTGAAAGCCCGGGGGATCATCGTCAAGTTCCTCGACGACCCCGGCGTACAGGACTGCATCCGCATCACCATCGGGACGGAGAAGCAGAACCGGCGGGCCAGGGAAGCCTTCGCCGAGGTCGCGGCTTCCTTCGCCTCTCCAGCCCCCGTGCACAAGGCCGGCTAATGACGGCCGTGATCCTGGCGGCCGGGGTGGCCTCCCGCCTCCAGCCCTTGACCGCGAATACGCCCAAGTCGCTGCTGCCGATTGGCGGAAAGCCGCTTCTCCAGCGCAGTCTCGAGACGCTCGACCAGTGCGGGATCGAGAAAACGATCATTGTCACCGGGTTCCTGCGGGAGATGATCGAAGGCTTTGTCGCCTCGCTCCGCCCCGCAACGAAGGTCGAATTCGTCCACAACCCCATCTTCGATTCCACCAACAACAACTATTCCCTGTGGCTCGCCGGCACCGCGCTGAAGGGCGAAGAGATGGTCCTCCTGGACGCCGATGTCATCTTCCACGCCGGGATCCTGCGGCGGCTCCTGGACAACCCGCACCCGGACGCGCTCGTGTTGCGCTCCGAGGGCCGGCTCGGGGCGGAGGAGATCAAGGTCGAGTTGGACGCGGGGCGATACGTCTTGAAGATCGGCAAGGAGATTGATCCAAGGACGGCGGCCGGCGAGTCGGTCGGCCTAGAGAAGTTCTCTGCGGCCACGACGGAGCGTCTGTTCGACCTCCTGGGGCGGCGGAAAAGCATCTACGAATTCTACGAAGCCTCGTTCCAGGAAATGATCGACGGAGGGGCGAAGGTCGCGGCGGTCGACAGCGGCGGACTGCCCTGCCTGGAGATCGACACGTTCGAGGACCTGCGGGCCGCCGAGGCTCTCGCCCCCTGTATAGAATAGGGGTACATCAAGGAGGGAACATGGCTGAATCGTGGCTTGAGCAAGGGGAAGAGACAGTCGGGTCCTGGTCCGTTTTTTTGGGCGAGCCGCGGCCGAACTCCGAAAAAATCACGGGAAAACTCCACGTGACGAACCGCTATGTGCGTTTCGAGGCGGGGATCTCGCTCGAGGAAAACGCCGCGTCTCTGATCGCTCGCCGGATCAAACCCTACGAGAAACTGAACGACCATGCCGCCATCCCCTTCAGCGCGATCGGGGAAGCCAAGATCGTCAAGAAGTCCTTGTTCCAAAAAGCGCTTTATCTCAAGCTGAAGTCCGGGGATGAGCTCGAATTCCAGTTCGGGGCGATGTCGCCCCAAAAAGCGCTGGACGGGATCATCGCCAAACTTTAGATCATCCGGCGGCTCGGCTTTGGATATGGTCGAGGTCGATCTTCGTCACTTCTCTACTCTCCTGGCGACGCGTTTTAAAAAGCTCCCTCGGCTTTTTTGAGAAAGGCGTGACCTTCGAACGGAAGGATCAGATCTTCGATTCTTCGACGGCCTTCTGAAACAGCCGCGTGTTGAGGTGGCAGAAGGCGCAGGCCAGGGCGTCGGAAGCATCTTCTTCCAGGCCGTCGTCGTCGATGTTCAACAGGGCTTTGACCATGACGCCGACCTGGCTTTTATCGGCTTGGCCGTACCCCGTCACGGCTTTCTTGATCTTGAGCGGGGAATATTCGAACAAAGGCCGGGCATGTTCGGCGACGGCGACGAGGACCGCGCCCCGCACCTGAAGTTATATTGGCCAGGACGATATCCGGGGAGGGCGCCGCCGGTCCAACGAGGAAGAACGATAATCCAAGATAAATGACCGCTTTGAGAATCCGGTTTCTTTGACTCATGATGTCGCCCCCATGATGTTGGATTCTTGTTATATAATAGGGCCAAGGAGGTCCGAAATGAATAAATCATGGGTATTCATAGTCATAAGCGTTTCCGCGCTCTCGTTGTTTTCGGCCCCCGGCCTTGGAAAATCCGTCCGGCCTGTCCACACCTATTCGATCGTGGCCCTGGACAAGGCCACGGGCGAACTCGGGGTCGCCGTCCAATCCCACTGGTTTTCGGTCGGAGCGCTTGTTCCCTGGGTCGAAGCGGGAGTGGGCGCCGTCGCGACGCAATCGTTCGTCGAACCGTCCTATGGCCCGTTGGGACTCGAGCTTATGAAAGTCGGGAAGAGCGCCGACGAAGCCCTGGTCGGGCTGTTGAAGGCGGACAAGAACGAGTCCGTCCGCCAGGTGGCCATGGTGGACGCCCGGGGAAAAGCGGCCGCGCACACCGGAAAGAATTGCATCGCCGAAGCGGGTCAACACGTCGGCGACGGTTTTTCCTGCCAGGCGAACATGATGCTGAAAAACACCGTATGGGACGCCATGGCCCGGGCGTTCGAGACGACAAAGGGCGAACTGGCCGACAGATTGATCGCCGCGCTCGAAGCGGCCGAGAAAGAAGGCGGAGACATCCGGGGAAAACAATCGGCGGCCATCATCGTCGTCAAAGGCAAGAGCTCGGGCGTCTGGTGGAAAGATCGCATTTATGACCTGAGGGTCGAGGACAGCGTCGCGCCGGTCCCTGAGCTCAAGCGGCTCCTCAAGCTCAACAAAGCCTATAATCACATGAACCAGGGAGACGAATATCTGACTGAAAACAAGACGGCCGAGGCGATGAAAGAATATTCGAAAGGGATGGACATTTATCCGGACAACCCGGAGATGATCTTCTGGCCGGCGGTGACCCTGGCCGCGACGGGCAAGGTCGAGGAAAGCCTGCTGCTTTTCAAAAAAACGTTCGCCTTGGACCCGAACTGGGCGCTTTTGTTGCAGCGCTTGCCCAAGGCCGGCCAATTCCCAAACGACGACAAGCTGATGAAGAAGATCCTGGCGGTCGTGCCCAAGAAATGATCAGGGCCTGACGTTCAGCAGAGAGCTCATTAAAGCCTCAGCCGGGAGATCAGCGTGTCCAAATAGCGCGATTTCATCTGCCGGCTGGCAAGAGCTTGTTTGAGAGGGGGGAGCTTGAGAATGACGCCCAGGATGGCGGCCATGGCCCGGTGGCTCATCAAGGCCTGGTTGTCGAAGACGAGATTCTGGAGCTTGCCCCGCTCAATGGCCATCAGGACGGCTTTATGCGTGGAATTCAGCGGCGTGATCACGCGCTGCGGCCGGGATTTCAAGCGCAGATTTTTCGTTTTGCAGGCGCGGACGCAGACCGCGCAGCCTAGGCAGATGCCCTCGTCGAGCTTGGCCCTTTTCCTTTTCGGATGAGCGGGATCGTTGGCCGAGACGAGCGTCATGGCCTCGACCGGGCAGACGGCCACGCAGTCGCCGCAGCCCGAGCAGGCCGCCTCGATCTCGGGAATGAAATTCGTCGTATGGACCGGCCGCATGATCCCGAAACGGCGCGCGGCGGTCATCGCTTCACAGCAACAGCCGCAGCAGTTGCAGATGAAGCTGACCCGTTTTCGGATGTTCTCGCCGAACTGGACGAGGTTGCGATCATAAGCTTGTTGAAGAAGGGCCAGCCCTTCTGCGACATCGACCGCCCTAGCAAAGCCATGCTTGATGAGCGACGCCGCGGTCGTATTGAACGTCATGCAAATGTCCTGGGGGGCATCGCAAGCTTTGCCGATGTGCTCCATTTTGTGGCGGCAGTAGCAGAGGCCGACGCCCCGATGAGAGGCGGTCTTGACGACCTCGCTCGCCCGCTCGTAGTCCAGGACGTGAAGAGCGTTGTCATTGGACAGCACGGGCTCGCTGACGAAGACGCGCCCCAGTTGCGTCTCTCCTTGGAGGAACAGAGCTTTGATGAAATCTTCCTCGACCGTGATGTATTGGTAATAAAGCTCGGCCAGGAGCTTTTGATCGATATCCCCGCGCAAGCGCATCATCGAGAATTCGAAGAATCCGGCCATGGGCGGCGGGAGGACGTAATAGGAATTCTTCCGGCCGGCGATGTCGATGAGGATGGCCCGGCTCGCCAGGCCGTCCAGGATTTTGCGGGCTTCCGTAATGTTCATTTTCCAAGCTCGCGCGGCGGTTTTCGCGGTGAAAGGCTTGATGGGCAGGAGAGCGACGAGCCCGGCTTCTTTCTCGCTGAAGAGAAGCCCGAGGATCTTGTAGAGGACCTCCGAAGGCGGGGCTCCTTGTGGGAATTTATTGAGCCTCTTGACCAGCTCGGCGTAACCGGATCGGGCCGTCGCGTGGGCCATGGTCCTCCATTCATATCAAATCATCGGACGCGGCGCAAGGGCGTTCTGTTGCTTTCTTCGCCCATAATTCCTATAATCGGCCTCATTAAAGGAGCTCCGCATGGCCGATCAAATAGGGAAAAAAGTTATAGAGCTGAGGCGGGAGATGGGTCTCCTGGCCGCCGTCGCGGCCGGCGTGGGCGCGATCATCGGGTCGGGGATCTTTAAAAAACCCGCCCTCATGGCGACGCAGTTGGGCTCGCCCGAACTGCTCATCCTCGTCTGGGTGGTCGCCGGCGTCATGACCCTCTTCGGCGCGCTGAGCATCGCTGAGATCTCGGGGATGTTCCAGGATCCCGGCGGCCAGTACATCTATTTCAACAAAGGCTACAACAAATTCGTCGGATATTTGTACGGCTGGGCGGTTTTCATCGTCATCCAGACGGGGTCGCTGGCGGCCATCGCCTACGTTTTTTCGGATTCACTGGGGACGTTCGTCAAATTCCCTCATTTGCCCGCCGCCTGGGAAAACGTCAGCGTGCCGATCCCCTTCATCGGGGTCATGACGCCCTTTAAATCCATCGGGGTCAAGCTCTGCACGATCGCCCTGATCGCCTTTCTGACCGTGATGAACTACCTCGGAGTCAAGTTCGGCAGCGCCATCGCGGTCATTTTTTCGGCCCTCAAGATCGGCGTCCTTGTCGCCATCGTCGTCCTGGCCTTCGCCCTCGGCCACGGCAATTTCGGCAACTTCACCTCCACGGCCCCGCTCGCGGCAGCGGCCGGGTCGCCCTCGGTCTTCCTCATGTTCATCATGGCCATGGCCGGAGCGTTCTGGGCCTACGACGCTTGGATCAACATCACCTACATGTCGGGTGAGATCAAGAACGTCCAGAAGAATCTGCCGCGGGCGATGGCGATCACCGTCCTCATCGTCATCGCCGTCTACGTCCTCATCAACCTGGCCTATATCTATATCATCCCGGTCCCGACCATGGCTGCCAAATATTCGGAAAATTATCTGGTTGCCGTCGATGTCGCCGGGAGCTTCCTCGGCAAGTGGGGCGGCGCGGCGATCGCCATCGCCATCATGATCTCGACGTTCGGGGCCGTGAACAGCACCGCTATGATGTCGGCCCGGGTCTATTTCGCCATGGCCCGCGAGAAGCTCTTCTTTCGGAAGCTCGGATACATCCATCCCCGATTCCGGACGCCGGGCACCGCCCTGATCGTCCAGGGCGCCTGGGCAGCGGTCCTGGTGTTCAGCGGAACGTTCGACCAGCTTACGGACATGCTGATCTTCGTCAGCTGGGTCTTTTACGCCCTCGCCGCAGCCAGCGTTTTCACCCTGCGCAAAAGAATGCCGGATACGCCCCGGCCCTACAAAGTCTGGGGATATCCCGTGACGCCCATCCTCTTCGTTCTGTTCGCTTCCGTCTACATCGTCTTCACTCTCTACTCGGACATCACCAGCTTCGCCGCCGGACGAGCGCCGATCATCAATTCAGTCATGGGCTTGTTCTGGGTCGCCCTCGGCGTCCCGGGCTACCTCTATTGGAACCGCAAGCGGAATAAAGAATCCGCAGAGACGAATCCTAAAGCCTGAGGCCGAAAAAAGGCTGGATCGGTGCTCAGCCCGTCCGCGCCGGCACATGATCTAACCGCTTCTAAACCTGAAAGAGATCGGCTCGATGGTCGTCTGATCAGTAGATCTTATCGATCTTGATCCCGTGATAGTATTTTTTCAGGATTTCGCCGTACGTCGCGCCTTTTTGGGCCATTCGGTAGGCTCCGACCTGACAGAGGCCGACGCCGTGTCCCCAGCCCTTACCGGAAAACAGGAAATGGCCGACGCGGCCGTCTTGATCATATTCGCGGTCGACGACGAAAAGAGTGTCTCTGAGGTTTAGAACCTGGCGGATCTTCAGCCCGAGGACCCGGACTTGGCTCTCCCGGCCGATGATCGCAAGTTCGATCACCCGTTTGGAAACGCCGCGTTTCTGGGGGATAAGGTCGACGAGTCCTCCGATCGGATAATACTGGTTGAGGCGCGTCTCCAGATCCTCCCGCGACATCCGGACCTCCCAGCGATGGAACTGCGATGGATTGTCCAACACGTTGCTGATGGAGGAGGAAACGGATTGGAGAAGCCTGATCTTCCCCTCGCTTTCGATCCATTTCACGACATCTCCCCCGGAAAGTTCGAAGGAGGGGGTGAAGGACAAAGCATCATCCATGTTTCTGAGAAGGAAGATGTTGGGCGCAAGCTCGAGCTCCTTCGGCTTGTCGTCTTCCATCAGTTCGAGCTTGTTTTTCACCAGGCCCTTGAGATATCCCTGATGATAGAAATCCTTATATGTCGATACGGCCTTGGCCAGATAATAAGCGGCCTCGGCCCTGGTCAAAATGCGGTTCTTCTCGCCGACGCCGGCGTCAAAGGCCGGATAGATCCCGGAAATGATGAAGTAGGCCAGAGCGTTTTTGTCCTCGGCCGTGAGCAACGGAAAATCCTTGGTGGCGCGGTCCGTTTCGCTTCTCCCGATCAGGTTTTGAACGCGTTCCTGCCATTGAAAACCCTCGATGACGATGCGGGCAAAGGCCGCGTGATTCATTAACGTTTGTTCGGGAGCGAATTTCTCGTTTTTCTTCCCGAGTTGGACGAGGGCTTTCCGGATCCAATCGGCGGCTTCGGCGGCGACGGCCGCTTCCCTGAAATAGGCCGCTTTCGTCTCCTGTGGCAGGATGCCCAAGGCCATGAGATAGGCCAGCTTGGGACCGACGTTCATCCCGGAAACCTGGATGGGCGGAAGAATGGCCGGACTCTGAAACTGCCATCCTTCATCTTTCTCCAGGACGCACTCGGTGCTTTTGAGATAAGGCACGGAATTGCCTTCGAACATCTTTTCCGCGTCCTCGGTGGCGCCTCCGCACGTGCTGGTATAGAGCGCGTTGATCAATTTTCCGTCGTAAGTGGCCACCTCTCCCCTGGTTTCATCGACCGCGCGAGTGCTCAGGGGATGTTCGATGCTCATGCCCTCATAGACCTGGGAAGCCGGCGTAGCGTACAGATCGAAACCGAGGTCGTCGAACTGGCCGATATTTTTGAGGGCGTAGGTCCGGGCGGCGATCGCCTGGGCTTTTTGAGCCTCGAGCTCGCCGAAATAATAAGGCGAAAGCTCGCCGGGGACGACCCCCTTCAAGTATTCCTCGAGATTCAGGATATTGATCAATAGGACCCCCCTGCGGCTCCCCCGCAGGACGAAGATTCCCCGGAAGTTCCGGCCGTTGTAGGATAAATAGCTTTCAGGGCTGCCGGGGATGAAGTACAAGGACGTCGCGGCGTCCAAATTAATGAGTTCGTCGTTTACCAGAACCCATTGCGGCCGCGAGGTCGGCTCCGTGACTTCCTCCCGGATGATCCAGGCGTTCTTGAGGCCGAGTCGGGACAATTTCTTAATGAACTCCAGGGCTTCGCCGCGCGTCAAGAAGTCCCCCACGCGGACCTGATAGATGCCGTCGAGTTCGTTCTCCTTGTCTTGGGCCACGTAAACCCGTCTGTCGATCTTATCTTTGAGTTCTTTGGCCATAGCCTCGGCATCGTCTTTTTTTCTCGCTTGGGCGACCTGAATGACGAACTTTTCGGTCAATTTTTCCTTATGCCCCTTGACCCGGACCTGGGATGCGTCCGCGGCCAACAGCTTATAATTCCCTCCAGCCCGGTAAATTTTCATGCCGGAGGAAGCGTGGACGTGAACGTCCTCGAGGTTCAGACCCAGGGCGATCCGAATGACCGGCTTTTGGATGAGAAATCCTTGAAAGAAGACGTTTTCCTGGCCGAATTCGGCCGGACGGCCGCCCAGAAAAAACATGACGAAAAAAGCGAGGGCAAAATATTTATGGTTCTGACGGATGGTTTTTGGCATTGTTTGATCTATTGGACTTGGCAGTATTAAAAGCTGATTCTCAGCGAAAAGTCAGGTCAAATCTTCTATCTGTGCTACCTTTTAATAATATATACCATATGTTGTATTTTTCTGAGCAACTAGGCTAACTTATAATACCGAAGAACCGGCCTTTTGTCAAGTCCGGGGCCGCTCGGGGCTTGTCTTTGACTTTTCAAAAGAATCCGCTATAATCTCTTTTCTTTGAATGCAATTTCAAAAAAGGACGCGTTATGTCAAACATCGGGTCATACGAAGAACAGGTCAAGAATTTCTCCTGGACGACCTCTGAGAAAGAGCTGGACTATGAACCGGGCGGCGTCATCAATATCGGGTGGTATTGCTCGGACCGGATCTGCGAGCAAGGCAAAGGCGACAAACCGGCCCTCCTCTGGGAGAACTCGGCCGGAGTCGAAAAAAAGTACACGTATCACGATATCCGGCGGGCCAGCAACACGATCGGAACTTTCCTCAAGAATCTGGGCATCCAGCCCGGCGACCGGGTCTGCCTTTTCATGGACAAGGCCCCCGAGCTTTTCATCGGCGTCCTGGGCATCGTCAAGACAGGTGCCATCGCCCAGCCGCTGTATTCCGCGTTCGGCGACGAATCGCTCTTCGTCCGCCTGGACAACGCTCAGACATCGGCCATCATCACCCAAAGGAAGCATGCGCCCAAGGTCCGCAAGATTCTGGACAAGCTCCCCAGTTTGAAACATATCATCATCGTCGATCATGACGGGAAGACGCCGCTCAAGGAGCGAGAAGTTGTTTTTTCGCTGGAAAAAGTCGACCCCGTCGAGACTTTCGAATCCTATCCAACGCGGGCGGAATCCGGGTCGCTTCTCCATTACACATCGGGCACGACCGGTCAGCCCAAAGGCGTCAAGCACGTCCATTATTCCCTGATCTCGCAATATATGACGACCAAATGGGTCCTCGATCTCAGGGACGACGACATTTACTGGTGCACGGCCGACCCCGGCTGGGTCACGGGCACGTCCTACGGCGTCATCGGCCCTTGGAGCGCGGGCGTCACGCAGTGCGTCTTGGACGCCGGTTTTTCCGCCGAAGCCTGGTATAAATTCATCGAGAAATACCGGATCACGAATTGGTATTCCGCGCCGACGGCCATCCGCTCGCTCATGAAGGCCGGAGAGGAGATCGTCAAGAAATTCGACCTGTCCTGCCTTCGCCATCTGGCCAGCGTGGGAGAGCCGCTCAACCCCGAAGCCGTCATCTGGAGCGAAAAAGTCTTCGGCAAGGCCTTCCTCGACACCTACTTTCAGACCGAGACCGGCTCGATCATGATCACGAACTACGCCGGCATGAAAATCAAGCCGGGCTCCATGGGAAAGCCGTTCCCGGGCATCACGGCCGTCATCCTCGATCCCAAAACCTACACCCCCTACGACGAGAGCGGAAAGATCGGGCTCATCGCCATCAAGCCGGGCTGGCCCGCGATGATGCGGACCTACTGGAACAACGAGGAGACGTATAAGAACAAATTCAAGAACGGCTGGTACATGACCGGGGACCGGGCCAGCATCGACAAGGAAGGATATTTTTGGTTCGTCGGCCGCGACGACGACATCATCAACACCGGCGGCCATCTCGTCAGCCCGTTCGAGGTCGAATCCGCCCTGCTCGAGCATGCGGCCATCGCCGAGTCGGCCGTCGTCAGCAAGCCCGACCCGATCAACATGGAAGTCGTCAAGGCGTTCGTCGCGCTCAAGCCCGGCTTCACGGCCAGCGCCGACCTCGAACTCGAGATCATGAACTTCATCCGCAAAAAGCTCTCGCCGCTGGCGATGCCCCAGGAGATCGAATACGTGGAATCGCTGCCCAAGACGCGCAGCGGCAAGATCATGCGCCGCATCCTTCACGCCAGGGAGTGGGGCGAGGACATCGGCGACACTTCGACGTTGGAGAACGATTGACGAGCGTCATGCGCCTAAAAACTTCTCGTTTATCATAAGGAGTCATAATATGGACGACCCGAAGGACATCATCCTCCATTACGTCACCGGAGAGTATCTGGAAGAAGGGGCCGATCCCATCGACTACGATACGCCGTTGATCTCGGGCGGCATCGTGGACTCGTTCTCCATGGTCTCGCTCAAGCGGTTTCTGGAGAACAAGTACAAGATCTCCATCCCCGACGCCGACGCCTCGCCCCAGGCTTTCGACTCCGTGAACAAAATCGCGGAGCTGGTCAAACGGTTCGTGAAATAAGGATTCGAAGGAGTCACCATCATGGCTTATAACGACAACGTCCGCCATCTTTATCAAGAGCAACTGAAAGGCCTCAAGGACGCCGGCATTTTCAAGCAGGAACGCTACATCCATTCCAAGCAGGCCGCCGACATCGTAGTCGAGTTTCCCGAGGGCTCTTCCCTGAAAAAAGTCATCAATATGTGCGCCAACAATTACCTCGGGCTTTCGAGCCACCCCGAAGTGATCGAGGCCGCCCACAAAGGCCTGGATGCGCGCGGCTACGGGATGTCCTCGGTCCGGTTCATCTGCGGGACGCAGGACATCCATCATGAACTTGAACGGAAAATGACGGAGTTTCTGGGCACGGAGGACACGATCCTTTTCCCCTCCTGCATGGACGCCAACGCCGGCGTTTTCGAGGCCGTCCTGACCAAGGACGACGTCATGATTTCGGATCGCCTCGTCCACGCCTCGCTCATCGACGGCATCCGCCTCTGCAGCGCCGTGACGGACTCCATCAAGCACTCGGACATGGCCCACCTCGAATCCAAGCTCCAGCTTCACGCCGACAAACGCTTAAAACTCGTCATCACGGACGGCGTGTTCTCGATGGACGGCGATACGGCCAAGCTCGACGAGATGGTCGCCCTCTGCGAAAAATACAATGCCATGCTCCTTGTCGACGATTCCCATGCCTCGGGATTCATCGGCAAGACCGGGCGCGGAACGCACGAAAAATGCGGCGTCCTGGGCAAGATCGACATCATCACGACCACGTTCGGCAAAGGCCTCGGCGGTGCCTGCGGCGGATGCGTCTCGGGCCGCAAGGAACTCGTGGAGATGTGCCGCCAGAAAGCCCGGCCCTATCTCTTTTCGAACACGATCGCGCCGGTCGTCGTGGCCGGCGTCCTGAAGGTCCTGGACATCCTCAACGCCTCGACCGAGCGGCGGGACAAGCTCGAACGGAACGCCGCCTACTGGCGCAAAGGACTGACCGAGGCCGGGTTCGTTCTGAAAGAGGGCGATACGCCGATCGTCCCGGTCATGTTCTTCAACGCCAAGCTCTCCCAGGACTTTTCCCGCGCCCTCTACGACGAAGGTGTCTATGCCATCGGATTTTTCTTCCCCGTCGTGCCGCAGGGCCAGGCCCGCATCCGGACGCAACTCTCCGCCGGCCATGACATCCATCATCTCGACAAAGCTCTGGACGCGTTCATTAAAGTGGGGAAGAAATTCGACATCCTGGGCAAGACGAAGCAGGAAATCATCGAGAAGTACGGCAATTAAGGAGAAATGAAAATGGAGAACAAACTCGCCAACCCGGCGCCGCTGGGCCTCATGGGGATCGGGATGACGACCGTCCTTTTGAATATCCACAATGCCGGCTTCTTCCCTGTCAGCGCCATGGTTCTGGCCATGGGGATCTTTTACGGCGGGATCGCTCAGATCATCGCCGGCATCATGGAATACAAAAAAGGGAACACGTTCGGTACGACGGCCTTCACGTCCTACGGCCTGTTCTGGCTGACGCTCGTTGCGATCTGGGTCATCCCCGGAACGAACGCCCCCAACGGCGACAAGACACCTGAAGCGTATTTGGGCTGGTATTTGTTCATGTGGGGCCTCTTCACGTTTTTTATGTGGATCGGTACTTTCCGCAAGAACCGGGCGCTCCAGTTCGTCTTCCTGAGCCTGACGATCCTGTTCCTGTTGCTGGCCGTCCGGGATTGGTTCGGCCTGGCCGTCGTCGGCAAGATCGCCGGGTTCGAAGGCGTGCTCTGCGGCCTATCGGCCGTCTATCTGGCCATGGCCGAAGTGCTGAACGAAGCCAAGGGCCGGACGGTCCTCCCCATCGGAGAAATAAGAGGCTGAAGATAGGGAGGACAATGTCTTCTTTCGCTCCGAGGTTCTTCGTGTATCCGACGAACAATCCCGCCTGGAATCTTTCGCCGTTGGTTTGAATCTCGCCCCAAGCCGAGACATCGTTGAGAGCGGCATAATTCTCGAAGCCCTTGACCGGATCCGTGATCTCATGGACGGCGTATCCGCCGAGCATCGTCAAGTGATGGAGATTCCCCCCGTAAATCCCTTCCGCCTTGATCGTCAAGGTCGGGGTCATGGCGTTATTTATAGCAGAGAAGAATGAGACACATAAGACGTTGCGCCGCTCGCGCGGGACGATCTCAGGCGGCTGATTTCAGGGAGCCCTGTCGTTCACGGATCCGTTTTCTGGCCATGATCCAGACGAAAAATTGCGACAGCGCCCAAGAACGGACCGACGGCCAGGAACGCGAAAGCCCATTGCCAGCCGATGTAACGGGAAATCCAGGCGATGAATTGGATGGAGACGACAGTGACGGCAAAGCCGATCCCGTTTTGGATCGTGAGGGCCGTGCCCGTATATTCCGGCGGACAGGACTGCGCGGCCAGGGAGGAGAACTGGGGCGAATCGGAAACGACGAAGATCCCCCAGAGGAGAACGGCCGGAATGAGGAATACGGCGGGAAGCGTGAATAAAAAGCCGGATAGGGCGCAAAAGACGAAGCTGACGGCGAGCGAAGCGAGCGCCACGGCCTTTTCGCCGATGAATCTCGATGCCCAGCCGCCAAGGACGCAGCCGAAAACGCCGATACCGATGGTGAAAAACACGACGAGCGGCACCGCGGCCGGCGAGCCGGTCGAGGACTTGCCGAAACTCGCGGCCAGATACGACGCCGACAGCGACCAGAATGCATACAGCTCCCACATGTGGCCGAAATAGCCGAAAGCCTGAAGCCGGAACGGGCGATATCGGAACACGCGGAAAGCCGCGCGCATGTCAAAGGCGGGCGACTCTTTCAGATAAGGGCCGTCGGACAGTCCGAATTTGACGAGCGCGCCGCCCGCTGCGGCCAGGCCGGACGCCGCGAGCGTCAATCGCCGCCAGTCGAAATCCCCGCCGACGGCGAAGATCAAATACGGGATCGCCGTACCGAGCGTCAGGGCGCCGACCATGATTCCCAGTCTCCAACCCAGTCGCTCCCTGAACCATTGGGCGACGAGCTTCATCCCGACAGGATAGATGCCGGCCAGGGATATCCCGGTCAGAAACCGGAACACGACGGCCATCTTCAGATCGCGCGAGATGAGGGCGAATCCCGCGTTGAAGAGCGCGCCGATGAGCGCCGAGAGAAAAAAGACGTTCCGGGTCCTGAAGATATCTCCGAGATTGAAAAGCGCGTAGAGAAATGTGCCGGCGATGAAGCCGATCTGGACCGAGATCGTCAGCCATGACGACTGGATGTCGCTCAGGCGCCAGAGGCTTTTCAGCGCCGAAGCGGCCGCCGTCCCGGAGAACCAGATCGCGGACGACAGCAGAACGGCCAAGGAGATGAGGGGCAGCGCTTTCCCGGATTTGTTCATTGCCGTTTTGGACCCTTGATATTAAAATGAAAGCGGGCGCAAATCAAATCATGATCAAGATCACGGAAATCCGGGCGAAGAGCATCCTCAACAAATCCAAGATCTTCGACTACTGTCTCAACTGTTACACGGGCTGCCAGGTGAACTGCCGCTACTGCTACGCCGGCCTTTTCATGCGGCGCTATTCCGGTCACAGCGAGCCGTGGGGCCAATTTGTCGATATCAAGGTCAACGCGGCCGATCTTCTCAGAACGCAGATCGTGAGGGCGAAACGGGGGATCGTCTGGATCTCTTCGGTCTGCGACGCCTACCAGCCCGTGGAATCCGAATACAAGCTCACCCGGCAATGCCTCGAGATCCTGGCCGAACGGCAATTTCCAGTGCAGGTCCAGAGTAAATCCGTGCTCCTCCTCCGGGATCTCGATCTCTTCAAAACGTTCAAGGATATCGAGGTCGGATTCACGATCACGACGGATGATGAACGGATCGCGAGGCTGTTCGAACCCGGCGCTTCGTCCGTGGCGGAACGGATCTCCGCCCTCGGCCGGTTGAGCGCCGAGGGCATAAAAACCTTTGTCTTCATCGGTCCGATCCTGCCGGGAAATCCGGAGAAGCTCGTCTCTTCCCTCGAGGGAAGAGCCGGCCGGATCCTTATCGACCGGATGAACTACATAGATACGGTCAAGGGATTTTATTCCCAGCAAGCTCTCGATTACGCCGTGACGGACGGCTTTTTCATGAGCCAGACCCGCCGCCTTACGGAAGAATTGAAAAAGCGAAAGATGAATTTCGAGGTCGTCTGCAGGCCCTGAATCCCCCGCCGCACTTTTTCCGGAAAAAGAGGCTTAATTCCGCGACTCCCGGAGTTTTTGCCTTTCGAGCCTGGAACGGATCTCATCGGCGCGCGTCGTCGTCAGGCCCCGGATTTTGATCGGCGGCACATTCCGGGAAGCATAGAACGCGATCAACGGAAGCGTTCGCTCCCCGTAAATCCTCAGCTTCTTTTCGACGGCCTCGGGCGAATCATCCGGCCGTCCGGCTCTGTCTCCTTCCGCATCGAGCCTCATCCTCTCCCGGAGGACCTCGGCCGAAGAGACCAGCTCGACGACCATTTTGACATCCACCAACTTATCGAGATTGCGCGCCTGGCCGGCATGACGCGGCAGACCGTTCAATATCAACAGGTCGTCCGGATTGAGCTTCCGTTCTTCGATGAAGGTCGTCAGGATTTTCCCGGCAATCGGAAAATTTTCGTCCTCGAGAAGAACACCCCCGGCCAGGGAATCGATAATGACGGCTTTCTCATCATGGGAAAAAGCCTCTCCCTGTTTTCCGGAAGCGGCCGTACCCTCAAAGGAGGAAGCGATCCTTCGCAAGTTCGAGCCGAAGTCGAAATGGACGCAGCGTCGCCCCCAAAGACCTTGCTTCTCCAAGGAATCCCCGAGCGGCGTTTTTCCCGAACCTGTCGGGCCGAGCAAAAGGATCGCCGCGGGCGAGTGGCGAGCCGAAGGCTCGTCCCTTGACTTCTGATCCATAGCGGTCTTGATGTTTTTTTGGCTCTCTCCGAGACTCTTCTTTTTCATGGGCAGGCAAATATGATACATTAGTTCCATCATCGGAATCGAGGGACAACATGAACATCGTGAACATAACCCTAAGGCTCCTCCTGGCCGTCGTTTTGGGCGGAATCATCGGCCTCGAGCGGGAAACGAGTCATAAACCGGCCGGCCTGAGGACCAATATCCTGATCTGCGTCAGCTCGGCGATGATGATGATCCTTGCCGGGCTCTTTGGCGGTCAAGGCGTTTCAGGCCAGGAAGCCATGCGCGTCGCCGCCGGCGTGATCACCGGCGTCGGCTTCCTGGGCGCCGGCGCGATCATCCAATCCCGCGGCTCGGTCCATGGCCTGACGACGGCCTCGGTCATCTGGGCGGTGGCGGGCTTGGGACTCGTGATCGGCTCCGGCTATTACCTCATCGCCGTCATCTTCGCCGTCATGGTCGTCCTGATCCTGGTTTTTTTGCGGAGGATCGACCAGCTTCTCATCAAGAAAGCCGAGAAAAAAAACCCCGGGCAACATTGAATCGGCATCCATAGAAAATTTCCCGGAAATCCCCTATAATTGACTGCCCATTCCATGAAAACGAAGCGACGGATCTTTCTTCTGGCAGCCGCGCTCGCGGGCCTCGCCTTGCCCTTGATTTCGAACGCCGCCCAGGCGACAGGCGGCCTCACGGTTAAGGACAGCCTTGATCGGACGGTCGTCATCCCGCCCAGGATTCGGCGCGTCGTCGCCATCCAAGCCGAGATCTCGCGCCTCATCGTTGCCCTGGGCGCGGGCGACAATCTCGTCGGCATCGATTATACGCTTCGCCTCCACGATCATTTGTTCAAATACATTTATCCCAAGCAATCCGGCCTTCCCCTCGTCTCCATGGCGGAAAACAACGTCAATCTGGAAACGGTCATGGCCCTCGAGCCGGATGTCATCTTCGTTTCCCCTTATGAACGGCGAATCGTCGACGCGATCCAGCGAAAAACGCGGATTCCCGTCGTCGCCCTGGCCTCTATGGGGAGCCTCGCGAAGCTCGCCGAAGAAATGAGGCTGGTCGGACGGATTCTCGGCCGCGAAGAGAGAGCGGAGGAGCTCGTCTCCTTTTTCAACGGGACCCTCGATCGCATCCTGGAAAGACTTAAAGACGTCCCATCCGATCAAAAACCCCGGGTGTACATGACCTTCTGGGGCTCTCTGATGAGAACTCCCGTCTCATACGAGCCGGTCAATGTCGCGGGAGGCGTCAATGTCGCCGAGAAGATCATTCCCACCATTCTTGGATCGGTCGGGACCGTGGTCAAAATCGAACAGATCCTGCTCTGGAATCCGGATATGATCCTCGTCAACGGCAACTATCCGCCGAAGGACAGAGCCGTGACCGTGGAGGGGATCCTCAAGGACCCTCGGCTCGCAGCCTTGAGCTCGGTCAAATCCAAAAAAGTGTTTTATACGTTCGGATTCTGGGAGTGGTGGGACATGGCCGAAGTCACGCTGGAAACGATGTATTTGGCCCATCTCTTTCACCCCGACAAATTTCCGGAATTCGACCTGAAAAAGGAAGGTGCCGCCGTCTTTAAAAAATTCTACGGCCTGGACGACGGCTTCGCCATGATCTCGAGGATCCTCGGTTGCGATGAATGGAGCCATGAGTAGAAAACAGCGGGCCCTCAGCCTGGCCGTCTGGCTTTTCCCCCTGATCGCTTTTATCCTGTCCCTGTCCATAGGCGTTGTCCATATCCCTCCAAGCGCCGTGTTCCGATCCCTGCTCTCGCCGATCATTCCCTCGCTGAAAAAAGGGCTCGAGGATTTCCTTCCCATCGTCCTCGCTATCCGCCTCCCCCGTCTTCTGCTGGCCTTGATGGCCGGCGCATCGCTGTCCGTTTCCGGAGCATCGCTCCAGGCGCTCTCCAAAAATCCCCTCGTCAATGAATACATTCTCGGCATTTCTTCCGGCGCGGCCTTCGGGGCCTCGCTTTCGATCGTCTTTCTCGGTCGGAGCTTTCCCCCGCAGATCTCGGCTTTCCTCTTCGCCGTCATCGCGGTCCTCCTCGTTCTCTTCTTCTCCAGGAACTCGAATTCGCCGATCGTCTCCCTCCTCCTGACCGGAATCATCGTTTCGGCCTTCTTTTCCGCACTCCTCTCGCTGGTGGAATTCTTCGCCAGTCCCTATACGCTTCAAGGCTTATTCTACTGGCTCATGGGAAATCTGGGGTGGCCCGGCTGGAAAGATCTCTCGGTCTCCCTTCCCTTGATGGCGGTGGGGACCGCCGGATTGATCCTCATGCGCTGGAGGATGAACGTTCTTTCCATGAGTGAAGAGGAAGCCAAATCCCTTGGCGTCAATATCGGCGCGGAAAAGCTCCTGGTGATTTTCCTGGCAACCCTGGCCACATCCGCCGTAACGTCCGTGGCCGGGATCGTCGGCTGGGTCGGCCTGATCGTTCCGCATCTCGTCCGGATGATGTTCGGCGTCGACAACCGCCGGGTCATTCCTCTTTCGGCCGCGTTGGGAGCGGGATACCTGCTGCTGGCGGACGACCTCGCGCGCGGCCTGGCCTCGTCCTTCGAAATTCCGGTCGGCATTTTCACGAGCCTCATTGGCATTCCCTTTTTCATCATCCTTCTGAAAAAATCCAGGAAGATCTGGCTGTGAACGTCCGGATCAAGGATCTGCGATACGACTACCGGAATTTCTCGCTCCACGTTCAGAACCTCCGGTTCGAGAGCGCCCAGGTGACGTCGATCGTAGGGCCGAACGGGGCCGGCAAGACGACTTTGCTCAAATGCGTCGGCGCCATTCTCTCCGTCGCGGAGGGCTCGCTGTTCATCGACGGCCGCGATATGGCCGGGCTGCCGCCTGTGGAGCGGGCCAAGCTTATCGCTTACGTTCCCCAAGAGCATAGCCTGGCCTTCAATTATGCCGTCCAGGATTTCGTCCTCATGGGACGAGCGGCCTATATCCCGATTTTTTCCACGCCTTCGGACGCCGACATCCGGATCGCTCTCGAAGCTCTCGAATACGTCGGACTGCGCCGTTACGCTTCGCGCCCCTATTTCGAGCTCAGCAGCGGCGAGAGGCGCCTGGTCTTGATCGCCCGGGCCTTAGCCCAGAAGTCGGACATTCTCATTCTGGACGAGCCCACGTCATTCCTCGATCCCAAGCACGAGACCGAGCTTCTGAACCTCGTGAAAAGATTGGCCGCGGAGAAGAAAAAAACGGTCCTGGTGACCCTCCACGATCTCGATATGGCCGCGGAATATTCCGATGTCATGATTTTCATGAAAAAGGGCGGGATCGTCGCCTGCGGAAGACCGGACGACATCCTGACCGAGAGCCTGCTTGAAACCGTCTACGAGATTAAAATGAACATCATCCGGCATGACGGGAGGAGATTCATCGTCAAATGAACGCCCATCGTCGGAGGCGGGCCGCCGCTCGAACGTGATCCGCGCCGCTTCGCGCCGTCAAGGGACGAGCCTTCGCGGCAGAAGTGGACCCCCGGGCAAAGCCCGGGGCCCCGGCCGCCGTCGAAAGAGAGTTCTTATGCGAACGTCAGTTAGTCGAAAAAGATCATCCGGGATTTGCCTTCCGCTCATTCTGCTGGGAACGGTATGGTTAATCAAATGCCTGGGAGCGCAACCTCTGGACGTCAAGAAAATTCTTCCGGGAGACGCCAGGGGATGGAAAGCCGCCGCGCGTCATCAGACATTCACGCGCGACACGGTCGCCCAATATCTGTACGGTGCGGCCGAGATCTGTCTGGCCTTCGATTTTAAAAAGCTGACCGTCCAGGAATACGCGAAGAGCGGCGGGCCGTCTATCGTCATCGAAATTTACGAGATGGATTCCGCCGAGGACGCTTTTGGCCTCTTCAGTCACGATCGCAAGGGAGAGCCGGCCTCGGTCGGCAACGAATCCCTTTACGGCCTCAACACTCTGCGTTTCTGGAAAGGAAAGGTCTTCGTCCGGCTGAGCGTGGAAAAGGAAACCCCGGAAGCCAAAAAAGCGGTTTTCGCCCTCGCCGACAAGATCGCCAACGTCCTTCCCAAGGAGGGCAAGAAACCGGAAATCGCGGTCTGTTTTCCGACCGTCGACCTGCTTCCCAACAGTCTCCATTATTTTCACAAACAGGTTTCTTTGAACAACTTCATATACTTCGGAGATGAAAACATCCTCGACCTGAACGAGAAGACCGAAGCCGCCATCGCCCAGTTTGTCCCGGACGGACAAAAAGTGCGGGCCTTGATCTGTCTTTATCCGGGCCCCGAGGATGCTCGACGGGCGTTCAAGGCCGTTTTGGCGAAATTCTTCGGCGGGGCCGCCGATAAGGGAACGACGATCGTCAAAAAGATGGACAAGGAACGCTATGGGAGCGCCCGGTTGATGGAGCGCCTCATCATTTTCATTTCGGACGCCAAGGACAAGAAAACGTGCGAGGTCCTCGCGGACCGCATCGTCAAAAAGGCGAAGGAGGTCTTGTTTCCGGGACCATGAGAAGGATGATTATTTTAGCGGGTTTGTGTTAAAATGCCTCCGGCGGAAATCGCCGGGCTGAGGCCGGAGCGAGGTTCTCGGTCTTTGACGGGAGCCGGATCATAATATATAATATTGATAGGAACGGTAGGAAAATTAGAAAGATGAAGATTCGCTATCTCAACGGCAGCCGGCTGTACTTTGCCATCCTCGCCGGAGGCAATGCCGTCATCCAGGACCAAGCCTACCTGAACAAGATCAATGTCTTCCCCGTTCCCGACGCGGATACGGGAACCAACCTGGCCTCGACCATGCGGGCCATCGCCGAGGGAGCGGAAGCCCACCATTCGATCAAGGCCACCTTAAAATCCGTCGCCAATGCGGCCCTGAGCGGCGCGCGCGGCAATTCCGGACTGATCTTCGCCCAATTCATCCACGGGATGAGCAAGGAGATCAATCACGAATCGAAGCTCACGACCCATGCCTTCGCCGAATCGGTCAAGCGGGCCGTTCAGTACGCTTACAAGGCGATCGTCCACCCCGTCGAGGGGACGATGATCACGGTCATCCGGGATTGGGCCGAGGCGGTCTACCAGAGGAAGAGCCAGACCTCGGATTTCGTCGAGCTGTTGACCGATTCGATGAATGCCGCCCGGAACTCCCTCAAGGAGACCCCGCGCAAGCTTCAGGTCCTGGCCCGGGCCGGCGTCGTGGACGCCGGAGCCAAAGGATTCGTCGATTTTCTCGAAGGCATCCTTCATTACATCAAGAAAGGCACGCTCGCCCGCATTCAAAAAGCGGATGTCTTCTGGGCCCGGGAGGAGATTAAGGCTCCTTCGAAAGACAGGTCCCTTGACTTCCGTTACTGCGCCGAAGCCCTTCTGACGGGCACGGAGCTCGCCCCCGACACGATCCGCTCGGTCGTCCAGAGGTTCGGAGAATCGGCCGTGGTGGCCGGCTCGGAAGAACGGGTCCGGATCCACGTCCACACCAACCGTCCGGCAGAACTCTTCTTCGAGCTCAAAGACCACGGTCTGATGTCTCAGATCAAAGTGGACGACATGCGCCGCCAGTACGAGGCGGCCCACCAGAGAAAAGCGAAGATCGCCATCGTCACGGATTCGGCCTGCGATCTCCCTCCCGATGTCCTGGATGATCGACAGGTCCATGTCATCCCCCTCGCTCTGTCCTTCGGCCATCAGCAGTTTCTGGACAAGGTGACGATCCAGCCCGACCAATTCTACGGCCTGCTGGCGACGAGCCCGGTCCATCCGAAGACCGCCGTCCCGCCCGTCATGTCAGCCCAGAATCTGTTCTCGTTCCTCGCCAGCCATTACGACTCGATCATCGTCATTACCCTCTCCGGCAAGCTCAGCGGAGTGTATGACATGTGTCTCCAGGCCGCCTCTCAAATCGCAGGGAAAAAGATCAGCGTGATCGATTCGCGGACAATTTCGGCGAACCTCGGACTGCTCGTATCGAAAGCATCGGACATGGCCGTTGCCGGCGTCCCCCACGACGAGATCGTCGCGGCCGTCGAAGCCTCGGTTCTCAAATCGCATATTCTCGTAGACGTCGCGACGATGAAATACTTCGTCCGCAGCGGGCGCGTCAGCCCGGTCAAAGGTTTGATCGGCCGCCTCCTAAACGTGAAACCGATCATCACTCTGGACGAATCCGGCAAAACGATCGAGGACGGCAAATCTTTCAGCCGGAAAGCGAACATGGCCAAGATCCTGGCCCAGGTCCGACGGCGGGCCGCCGAACGAAGCCTCGAGAACTATGCCGTGGTCCACGCCCGGAACCCGGAGCGGGCCGCCCTGTACGGGAAGCTGCTCACAAAAATGCTCGGGCAGGCGCCTGCCTATATCATGGACGTCGCCCCCGTCATCGGCGTCCACGCTGGCATCGGCGCCGTGGCCGTCGCATTGATGTCTAAATAAGGATCGACGAGCGCCTTCATTCCTTGGTTCCCGAAGATCTAATCCCGTCCTCCCCTTTTGAGCCCAACCTGACTCCGAGAACTTTTTTCCGTGATATTGCGTATATGGTATTAAGGTTATAGGACTGTTTATAGGACTGAGGTGAACGATGAAAAAGTGGATTCTCCGCGGGATTTCCGGGCTCGTCATCCTGATATTCTTTTATTTTCTTTTTGCCCACGGCAAGAAAGAGGAGCCGTTCAAGTTAGTCGCCGTCACCAGGGGCGATATTTTGGAAAAGGCGCTGGCCGTCGGCACCATCGAGCCGGAGAAAGAGGTCAAGGTCAAATCGACCATCCCCGGTATTGTGTCCGAGGTGCTGTTCAAGGTCGGGGATTCCGTCGCAGTGGGCGCGCCCCTCTTCAATATTTCCCCTAACCCGACCCCTCTCGAATACGTCGAGGCCCGCCGCAGCATGGAAGTGGCGGAAGTGACCATGAACAAGCAGAAGAACGATTGGGATCGGCAGATAGAGCTGTTCAAGAGGGCCTTGATCTCAAAGTCCGAGATGGACGCTGTCGAGTCAGCCTACCAGGAAGCCAATCTCCGGTATAAAATCGCGATGGAACGCCTCGAGCTTCTAGAGAAGGGGTGGATCCACATGGCCAATCGGGAAATCGATTCCATCGTCAGGTCCCCGATCCGCGGAATCGTCCTTTCCCAGAGCGTGTTTCAGGGAGATCCCGTCGTGCCGCTGACCCAATATCAACCCGGCACCGAGCTTTGCTCCCTGGCTGACATGGCCAGTCTCCTGTTCAAGGGCACCGTGGACGAGATCGATGTCGGCAAGATCACCGCCGGGATGGATGCCGAGATCACGATCGGGGCCCTGCCTGACGCGAAGATCGCCGGAAAAGTCGAGCGGATCTTCCCAAAAGCCAAAAAAGAAGGGAACGCCACCCTCTTCGACACCGAAATTTCCATCGATAAGACCGGCGGCCAGACGCTTCGGGCCGGTTTTTCGGCCACGGCCAGCATCAGGATCCGCGAGCGCAAGCAGGTTCTTCTTCTCCCCGAGCGTCTGGTCATCTTCGAGAACGGCAAGCGATTCGTGGAAATCCCCCAGAACCAGCAAACCAAGAAAGTCGAGATCCAGACCGGCCTTTCCGACGGGCTGAACATTGAAATCCTGTCCGGTTTGAAAGAAGGAGAAAAGATCGTCGAACGGCCGCCACGGGAAATCAAATGATCGGCATCTTTCTCCGTAACCTTGCCCGCGACCTCGTCCGCCAGCCCCTCCGGACCGTTCTCACTCTTTCCGGAGTCGTTTGGGGGACGTTTTCCGTCGTTCTCTTGCTCGCGTTCGGCGATTCGGTCGGCAAAGCCCAGATCAAGCGGTTCCATGGCATGGGGCAGGGCATCGTCCTCGCCTTCCCTTCTACCACGACCCTCCCCTGGCAGGGATTCCTCAGGGGCAAGGCCGTGCGCGTCACGCCGGAGGTCGTCGAGGCCATCCCGGAGAAAGTCCCCGGCATCGAGGTCATCAGTCCCGAATTCGTCGGCAGCCGCCTCATCAGCTACGGGCGGAAGGAATTCCGGAACACTGTCCGCGGCGTCAATCCTCAGTTCGAACTGATGCGCAATACGATCGCCGAGAAGGGCCGGTTCATCGATGCCGAGGACATGGCCGGCCGGAAAAGGGTCTGCTTCATCGGCGATGTCCTGGCGAGCGATCTCTTCGGAACCGGAGAGCCGGTGGGCAAGGCCGTATTCATCGACAGCGTCCCGTTCACGGTCGTCGGGGTGATGCGGACCAAGCTCCAGAGCTCAAACTACAACGGCCAGCGCGACGAGAGTTGCGTTTTCATAGCCTGGACGACCTACGCATCGCTCTACGGCAACAAATACGTTTCGAACTTCATCTTCCGTCCCCTCGACCTCGCCCGGAGCAAAGCGGTCACGGACGAGGTCAAGGGACATCTCGCCAAACTCATCGGCTTTTCCCCCGCCGACCCGGACGCTATCGCCATATGGGACACCTTGGATTTCGAGAAGCAGTTCACGACGTTCTTCCTGGCGTTCACGGTCTTTCTGGGGATCATCGGCTCGTTCACTCTCCTCGTCGGCGGGGTCGGCGTGGCCTCGATCATGAGGGTCGTCGTGGACGAGCGGACGCGTGAAATCGGAATCAAGCTGGCCGTGGGCGCCCGGCGACGGACGATCCTCTGGCAGTTCTTCAGCGAGTCGCTCGTGATCATGCTCCTCGGCGGGCTCGTCGGTTTCGGGCTCTCGGCCAGCGTCCTCCGGGCGGTCAAGGCCGTCCCGGCGGGGGGATTCACCGAGTTCGTCGGCATCCCGGTCCTCAATCCCCTCGTCATCATCTCGACGGTCCTGATCCTGCTTGTCATCGGCGTCATCGCCGGGATGATCCCGGCCCGGACGGCCGCGTCAACTGATCCCATCGAGGCCCTGAGGAAATAGCATGAACCTGACCCTGCCGCGGTTTTTCTGGAGCGAATACCGGAAGCGCCGGAAGAAGGCCTCGCTCATCACCTTCGCCCTTTTCTGGGGGACACTCTCGATCCTCCTCCTCATGGCCTTCGGCCAAGGCTTAACCACTCAGTTCCAGGTCGCCTTCAGCGGGCTGGGCGATACGCTGATCATGGTCAGTGGCGGCCAGACTTCGCTCGAGTTCGAAGGCCTGCCCAAGGGGCGGCCGATTTCCCTCTACCCCGAAGACGTCGACTATCTCAAGGAGCGAATCCCGGAGATCATGCGCATCGCCCCGGAATCGTACAATAGCTTCCAGGTTTCGGCCAACGGCAAGGAAATCAATCGGACCGTCCACGGCACGACTCCCGAATTCGCCCTCATGCGCACCCAAATCCCCCAAATGGGCGGCCGCTTCCTCAACTCCGATGATGTCGCCAAGGGGAGGAAAGTCGCCTTCATCGGCTGGAAGGTGGCCAAGGACCTTTTCGGCGCCGAAGATCCCGTCGGGAAACAGATCGTCATCGAGCGTATCCCCTTTGCCGTCATCGGCGTCCTCCAGAAAAAAATCCAGGATTCAATGTACAACGGGCCGGACGCCGACCAGATCTATCTCCCGTTCTATTCCTTCCGCCAGATCGACAACCGCCGACGCATCAACAGGATCCATATCCAGCCCTACGACGCATCCCAGTCCAAGCTGATCGAGGCCCGGGTCCGGACACTCCTCGGGCGAAAATACCGCTTCAACCCAGACGACCGCTATGCCACGAGTTTCTGGAACACCATCGAAAACAACAAGGAAGGCATGGCCATTTTCAAGGGAATCGAGATTTTCCTCGGGATCATCGGGGCGCTGACGCTTCTCATCGGAGCCGTCGGCGTCACGAACCTGATGTACGCCGTCGCCAAGGAGCGGACGAAAGAGATCGGCATCAAGCTGGCGATCGGAGCGAGGCGCCGGGTCATCGTCGAGCAGTTTTTCCTGGAGACATTGTTCGTCTTCGCCAAGGGGACATTCTGGGGATTCATCCTCGCTTTCAACCTCGTCCACCTCATCCGGTTGGCCCCGATCAACTACGATTCGTTCGGAATCGAGGCCTACTTGCTGCGGCCGGTTTTTTCGCTGCAGATCTTCGTCGCCTACATGGCCATCCTGGGCATCCTGGTCTTTCTGTCGGGGATCTTCCCGGCGCTCCGGGCGTCACGGTCGAATCCCATCGAGTCACTCCGCTATGAATAGAGGGTCATCATGATCGAACTTCGCGGCATTACCAAAGTCTACCAAACGGGAAGCCAGACGCTGGAAGCGCTCCGCGGCGTTTCCCTGAAAATCAAGCGCGGAGAATTCATCTCCATCATGGGCCCTTCCGGATCGGGAAAATCGACCCTGATGAACATCATCGGCTGCCTGGACACGCCCACGGCCGGGGAATATGCCCTTGACGGCGATCGCGTGGCGGGCTTGACCTTTGACCAGCTCGCGGTCGTGCGCAACCGCAAGATCGGGTTCGTCTTCCAGAATTTCAACCTTCTTCCCTATGCTACAGCCTGGGAAAACGTGGAACTCCCGATGCTCTTTGACGGCAAGAACGCCCGAAAACGGAAAGAACGGATCACCGAACTCATGAATGCCGTGGGGCTCATCGATTGGCGCGACCACCGTCCCTCGGAACTCTCCGGAGGACAACAGCAGCGGATCGCCCTGGCCCGGGCCCTGGCCAACGATCCTCCGATATTGCTGGCCGACGAGCCGACGGGCAACCTCGATTCCCGGAGCGGAGAAGAGATCATGGTCATTTTGACCCAACTCTGGAAAGACGGCCGGACCATCGTCATGGTCACCCATAACGACCATATCTCCGCTCATTCCCAGCGCATCATCCGCCTCTTCGACGGCATGGTTCAGTCCTAACCGAACCGCCCGCGGCTCCACGGCGGCCGGGCCCCGGGCTTTGCCCGGGGGTCAACTTCCGCCGCGAAGGCTCGTCCCTTGACGGACCCAGTGGAGTTTCAGCGCGGGACGCAGTCTAAAAATGGATACCGGCGAATGGAAATGTCAAAGTTCGGGAGGCACTGGGGAGATCGCATAGGCGACGCGGTTTCGCCCTTCGGCCTTGGCTTGGTAAAGCGCGGCGTCCGCGGTCGCGAGCAAGGCATCTACTGTGCTCAGACCCTTTCCCGGCGCCACTCCGATGCTGACCGTCAAAGACAGCGTCCCCGCGTTGGTTTTGATCTCGGCATCCGCGACCCCGGCACGCAACCGCTCATAAAGGCTTTCCCCGCTATGTCCCATGGACCCTGGAGCGATCACGAGAAATTCCTCTCCGCCATACCGGCCGAAGATATCATAGTCCCGCAGCCGGTCTTGAATGCACCGGGTGAAAGCGACCAGGGCTTCGTCTCCGGCCTGGTGGCCATAGGCGTCGTTGATGTTCTTGAAATGATCGAGGTCGCACATCCCGACGCTCAGACTTCCCTGTTCCCGTCTCGCTCGCGAAATCTCCTGCGCGAGCCTGTCCAGAATGGCGCGACGGTTGAGGATTTCGGTCAGGGGGTCATGGGTCGCCTGATGTAAAAGGGCGTCACGGGCTTCCATCAGATGAGACTGCAACTCCAGCATTCGCTGACCCACTCTGATCCTGGCCTGTAATTCCTCGTTGTCATAGGGTTTGGCCACATAGTCATTGGCCCCTGCCTCCAGGCCCTGAACGATGTCGCCTTTCTCGCCCCGGGCGGTCAGAAGAATGACATATGGAGGATTGCGCGAGTCGTTCTCCCTCAAGCGGCGACAGACCTCCAACCCGTCCATGCCCGGCATGTTCCAATCGAGAAGAATGAGCCCGGGGGCATCGGGCCGTTGGAGGATGTTCCAGGCCGCGCTGCCGTCTTCCGTAACGACGGGATCAAAACCCCATTTTTTCAGGACCGCGGCCAAAATGCTGCGCGATGTGAAGTCGTCTTCAGCGATAAGGATTTTCATGGCTTCTCCTCCCGCATCTTCGTTCTCAGCAGATCGAACTGCCGCTTCAGCTCGGGCATGAGGGCGGCGATCTCTTCCCATTGACCGGCCTTGCCCGCCTTTTCCATCTTGCCGGCCACGGCGCTCAGGGCCATGCCGCCCGCGTTGGCCGCCGCGCCCTTGATCGTGTGCGCCTGTTTTCCTGCCGATCCCGCGTCACGGCGGTCGATGTGTCCCTTGAGCGACTGAAGCTGTTTGGGCATGTCTATCAGAAAGCCCGCGGTGATTTCCTTGACCAGGTCCGCGTCGCCCATGAGCCGGGTGGAGAGCGCCGGCCGGTCGAAAACGGCAGGGCCGGCGGGCGCTGAAATTTCGCTGTTTGGCGCAAGGCTTACAGGCGGTTGTTCTTGAGCTTTATCCACCCATTTCTCGAGCGCCTCAGCCAAGGCCTGCGGCGCGATCGGTTTGGATATATAATCGTCCATGCCCGCTTCGAGGCAGAGTTCGCGGTCGCCCTTCAGGGCGTGTGCGGTCATGGCGATGATAGGAATCCTCGGATTCGGGACTCCGGTCTTCCCGGAGCGAATGGCGCGGGTCGCCTCCAGACCGTCCATCAAGGGCATCTGCACATCCATGAATACGATATCATAGGGAACCGTCTCCAGGGCCTGGATGGCTTCTTGGCCGTTAGCCGCGGTGTCGGCGTTAAAGCCAAGTTTCGCCAGCACCCCCAAAACCACTTGCTGATTGGTAACGTTATCTTCGGCCAACAGGATACGAACCTTGCTCCGGCGGGCCTCATGGAGTGTATGCCGTGTGACGAGGGCGATATCCGGAGTCTTGGCCGTCGTATCGTCGCCGCCGAGGACGGCGGCCAGGCAATCGTACAATTGGGATTGCTTAACCGGTTTTGTCAGGTAAGCGGAGAAACCAATGTCCTTGAGTCGCTTGGCGTCGCCGCGTTTGCCGAAGGAACTCATCATCACCAGGTGCGTGTCGCGCAATCCGGAGTCAGCCTTGATGGTTCTGCCCAGGGATTCCCCGTCTGTTTCAGGCATCTGCATGTCCGTGATCGCGACGCGGAAGGGGTCGCCCTCGGCGCGGGCGGCGCGCAGCATATCGACCGCACGGACGGCATTCTCGGCCTCCGCGTGACGTACTCCCCACGACGCCAGTTGCTCGGCGAGAACCAGGCGATTCGTGGCGTTGTCATCCACGACGAGAATCCGCACGCCGCGGAGGTCGGCCGGGAGGTTCCCGTCAAGACGCTCCCGACGGGGCTGCTTGCCGAAGACGGAGGTGAACCAGAAAGTCGATCCCCGGCCCTCGACGCTCTCGACACCGATTTCTCCTCCCATCCTCTCGGCAAGGCGCTTGGAGATGGCCAGTCCCAGCCCCGTCCCGCCGAACCGGCGTGTCGTCGAGGCGTCCACCTGCTGGAAGGCGGAGAACAGGAGTCCGATCCTATCCTGGGGAATGCCGATGCCCGTATCCCTCACCTCGAAGCGGACCTTGATTTGGCCATCGGTTTCGGATTCCAACCTGACCTCGACCGCGACTTCGCCCCGGGCAGTGAACTTGACGGCGTTGTTACCCAGGTTGATCAGGATCTGGCGAAGCCGCCCGGGATCGCCCCGGACGAAGGTATGCACTTCGGGATCAACGCGGCAGATGAACTCCAGATGCTTTTCATGGGCGCTCACGGCCAGCAGTTCCGCCACGTCCTCCAACGTCGCCCGAATATCGAAGTCCAGTTCCTCGAGTTCCAGCTTATCCGCCTCGATTTTTGAGAAGTCCAGAATGTCATTGATGACGCTCAGCAGCGTCTCGCCGCTTGAGCGCACCGTCTCGGCGTAGCGACGCTGTTCCTCGGACAGATCGGTCGCCATCAGCAGACCGGTCATGCCGATGACGCCGTTCATGGGCGTGCGGATTTCGTGGCTCATATTGGCCAGGAACTGGCTCTTGGCGATATTGGCCGCCTGGGCTTCGAAGGTCATCTGGTCCGCCCGCTTGATGGAAGCTTCGAGTTGGACGTTGGCTTGCTCCAGTTTCTCCATCGCCCGGCGCAAACCCTCCTCGGCTGCGGCTTGCCGCACAACGAAAGAAACGGCGCTGCTCAGCCCGCCCAGCTTGGCCTCTTCCCCGGCCGAAATGGGGTGGTCAGCAAAGAGAGCCAGAACCCCCAGTGTCTCCGCGCCCGGAACCTGGAGCCGGTATCCCGCGAACGACACAAGTCCCAGCTCGCGCGCCCATTCATGGTCATAAACGTGCGGGTCGTTGGCCACGTCGTTGGTCAGAAACTGGAGTTCCTGGCCCGAGGCGATTCGTCCAACCTTGTAGCAGTCGAACGGAACGCGGCCGTGGTTTTTGCCGTCAATATGGGTGTAACGGCCCGAACTCGCCAGCAGATGCAGGCAGCGGTCACGGAAGCGGCACATGTGCGGCCCTTCCCGCATTTGGGCATGGAGGCATCCTTGTTCGCACAGATCGCCGGGCCGAATCAGCCAGATCCGGCAGAAATCGGCGTCAAAGATCCGGACGATTCCGTCAGTGATCATCTTGAGCTTGGCGTCAAGCGGGGCCGGCGCAAGAAGGGATTGTTGAAGCTCGTTGATACCCTGTTGCCGGTGGAGGGTTCTCATCCGTTCCTCCTCCGCCCTCTTGCGCTCGGTGATGTCACGGGCAATTCCCAGCACTATCTTGTGATCTTTCACCTTTATCGGATATGTTCGAATTTCCGTTATCACCTGACTGCCGTCTTTCCTATTCAAGACAAATTCATCCGGCCCCGTGGATTTCCCCAAAGCATTTTTTATCAACAAGGCCGCGGCTTTGGGAAATTGGCGGGGGGATAATATTTTCAACGCTAAAAAACTTTTCCCTATTAACTCCTCTTTTTTATATCCAAGTGTTTTTTCCGCCTCCTTATTGCCGTCAATAAAATTCCCTTTAAGGTTGTTCAAATAATAAGCATCCGGGGCGTAATCGAAAATCAGTTTCCACCGCTCCTCCGAATTCTTTATTTCCTCTTCCGCCCGTTTTTGCTCGGTGATGTCCCTGACCGTAGCCTGAAGCATAATCTTCCCGGCATGCTCCATCCGGGTCAGGAGGACGGTGGCGGGAAACTCCGCGCCGTCGGTCCGCGCATGTGTCCACTCGAAGAAATTGGAGCCTTCGCGCATGGCAGTTTCGATCATCTCCTTGGACTTCTCGGCGGAAGAACGCCCGTCCGGCTGCCGCTTCGGTGACAGATTTCCGAGTCCGTAGGACACGAAATCCTGCGCGTCCTTCGCCCGGAACATAGCTATCGTTGCCGGGTTTCCGGACGTGAAATTCCAGGATGGCGGTTCCAACGTCATGATGGCGTCACGGGAGCTTTCAAAGAGGACGCGGAATCGCTCCTCGCTCTCCCGGAACGCTTCCGTCGCCTGATATCGGCTCCTGTAGAAACGTGCGCTCTGCCGCCGCCAGATATATCCAACTGCCGCTCCCGTGCCGAGGAGTAGAACGGCGATTGTAACAACGATTTCCCATAATCGCGCCCTCATCGGCCCGAACACTTCCGACGTATCTATTTTGGCGACCAGGAACCACGGCAAGTCCGGGACTGGGCGCAGGGCGGCGACGACCGGCACTCCGCGGTAATCCACCCCTTCCACGATCCCTTCCTGACCCAGCACGGCTTTGACGGCCGCCACATCTTTGCTCCCGAGCGGAATGCGCAAATGAAGGGCGGCATTTTTTTGGAACTTGAGTTCATTCAGGAATAAAGCGTCGTTCCCATCCCGGCGGATGAGCAGGGTCTCCGCCGTCCGGCTGGGAGTGGGCCAGCGATTGATAAAGGGATAGAGATATGTTTCCGGATCAATGCGCAGGGCGAGGATTCCCATGACTCGATCGTTATGCGCTTCATCGAGGATGGGGACCAGGACCTTCAGATAAATCCGCTGGTTCTCCTCATTCCGGTAGAAATCCTCGAAGACGATCTTCCCCGAACGCAGGCCCTCGGAGGAAGTCGGGGAAACGAAGGACGTGCTTCGCTCCGGTCTGTCGGGGACGATCATCTTCTCGGAGTACTGAGGGTCCAGCAGCATGACCCGGTCATACTGAAAGGCCGCCTGGACATGGCCCAACCACGTCCGGATTTGATCTCGCGCTTCCAGGTCTTTTGGATGTTCGAAATACCGCCGCACAAGGGCGGAAAATGCGACGTTCTTATAGAAAACGGCGCCATCCCACAATCGCTCTTGCCAATACTGCGTGAGTTCGTTGACCTTAAGTTCGGCGATAGCGCTCAGTTGGCGCTCCGCTTCGCCGCGGTAATTCAGCTTAAAGTTCCGATAATAATGGGAGCCTCCGGCCACGATGCCCACCGCCAAAAACACCAAGATCAGGATGAAGATATATCCCCCCCGTCGCTCGGCTCTGTCGCGGATGTCGGCCATGACTCCCCTCCTATTCACGAAGATTCGTCAAGGGACGAACCTTCGCGGCGGAAATGGACCCCCGGGCAAAGCCCGGGGCCCCGGCCGCCGTGAACGCCGCGGAACCCTGCGGGCCAGATTGAGCGTAAGGATTCCTTATTACGTGATGTGTTGAATGGCCGCTCGGGATGCTGAATCTCCCTTCTTGACCATGATGGGAATATACCGCCGGCCACTGTCGGAGTCAAGCGCTCCGGGAAGAGGAGGATGCGCGGTGCCTGGAAACTTCAAGACGAACCATCGGAGTCAAGAACGCTCGGGAAAATTCGACTTGAAACGGAATCCTATAAAGCAGAACAATAGGACCGTGACCGAACGCGCTCAGGAAAAAACGACATTTTTTCGCCGGGAAATCTGGATCGGACTCGGAGCAGGGGCCTATGCGGTCCATCTCTGGCTCGGACGGGATTCCCGCTTAGCTGAAAAATTCTACTCTCGCGGGATTTATGTGGGGATCCGCCGGATTTGGGACAACACCTTGGGTTTCTCCCCCATTCCTCTTCTCTATGTCATTTTGTTCGCGGCGGTTGTTTGGGTTTCCTGTCGAATCGCGCTTTTCTTTTTTCGAAAAAAATCGGATCACTCATTATCGTTCCCGCGAAAAATCGGAAGAGCCCTGCTCCGTGTCGCTTCATGGATCGGATTTCTGCTCTTTTTTTTCTATATTCTTTGGGGATTCAACTATAACCGGATCGGTCTCGAACAACAGATGAAGCTTGAAACCGAGCCACTGAGCTTGACCACGCTGGCCGAGGAGGCGGACTGGGCGACCCGGATGACGGCCGAGGCCCGAGCCTCGATACCCGGATCGTCCGCGGCCGCCTTGGGGGCCGAATTCTATCCGAAAAATATCGAATCGATTCTCAGGCTCTCCCTGACGGGGATTCTAGAGAGAATGGGATATCCGGCCCCCGGAAGAGTCCGTATCCGGCTTTTTCAGCCGGGCGGCTGGCTGATGCGCTTTTCGAGTTCGGGAATTTTCGTTCCCTTTTTTGGAGAAGGATACATCGCCGGAAATCTCCTCCCTTTCGAAATGCCCTTCACCATGGCCCACGAAATGGCGCATGGGTATGGAATCTGCGAAGAAGGCGCCGCCAATTTTCTGGCGTTCCTGACCTGCGAATCGTCCGCCATCCCCGCCATCCGGTACTCCGGCTTTCTCTCGTATTGGAGTGTTTTGTTCGCGGAAACGAGGCGTCTCGGTCCCGAAGCCATCAAGACCCTGCGGGAAAAAATTCCGGACGGAATGAAGGCCGACCTCCGGGCGGAGGGAGAGAATTGGCGCCATTTTCAAGGCCCTTTAAGGCGTATCGGAGAAACGATCAATCAAAACTATCTGAAATCACAGGGGATACAAGAAGGGATCCGAAGTTACGACCGCATGGTCCTGCTCGTCGCGGCCTGGAAAAAGGCCGCGAGGTAACTCCCGGGCTGCGCGCGGACAATGATTTTATTTCGATGGCGATCGAGCGAGCGTGACTTTCAACCAAAGTTTGAGCTGTTCGGCACCGCCCCGGCCTCCCCCCCTGCCCATCATTCCTCCGCCCATCCCGCGGCCTCCCATGCGTCCGCCCATGCCGCGGCCTCCCATGCCCCCGCCCGCGCCCCGTCCGCCCTGGAGAACGTCGGGACGCGGAGAATCGAATCCGATCCCGACAAGATTCCCGGAGCTCAGGCCGATCGCGTAAGGAGACTCCGGTCCGGCGGCGAGCGGGACTTTCAGCTCATAGGCGAACATCCCATCAGCATTGGCGAACGCGGCTTCAATGCCTTTGAGCTCGTCCTTTTTCAGGCGATTCGTTTCGTCCCGCCCCGGGCCGAGGATCTCGATCTCGTCTCGACGTTCGACTAGCGCTTGGCGCTGCTCGCGGCGGGCGCTTTCATCCTGAGCGCCCGCCCCGCGCCCCGGAAGCTCATTGGCGTCGAGTTCCAGAGGATAATGGACGCCCAAAATTTTGTCTTTCCCGCCTTTGGGGTCGAACCAGACGATCAAACCGGCCCGCAGAATTTGGGCCGCCGCCCTGCGGTCCGTGGCCAGAAGACAGACATAGACAAAGTGATCATCGTTCTGCACGCCGAAAGACACTCCCGTGTCTTCGACGGCATACAGACGGCCTCGCCAGTCGTCCGTCCGGCCGTCGATCTTGATCGCGGCATCAGGCCAAAAACTCGCCACATCGAGCGTCCCGCAGGCGGTCAATGCGAGAAGAAGTCCTGACAAAAGAATCCACCGAATTTTTTTCATTGTCACTTCCACGCCGATTGGATTTCGTTCACTTGATTAGACAAACCGGAGGCTTTTTCCTTGGCTAATCAAGTGACCCATGAAGGCGGAGAAATTTTTCCAGTTCGAGCTCGATTTCCCTGGTCATCCGTTCGTAAGCTTCAATCCCGTATCCGCAGGGATCGGCGATTTCCCACCCAAAAAGCTTGTCTTTCGGAACGGGTTTCATGTCCGCCAGGGCTTTATAAACCAAGGAATCCATAGCGATGATATAGTCAACTTTGGGGGGGACCGCTTCGGGTTCCCCCTCCAAATGTGCTGGGTCAGATACATGGTGGACACTACACTAGTCAAGTATGATGGGGGGCATGTACTCCCGCAAAGCGATCTGCTATGGCGACATCATCCCCGGCTCTGAGTTCATCCGGTCTCTGGCCCGG
>JBEKTZ010000013.1:0-105818 GCA_049515535.1 Candidatus Aminicenantales bacterium
CCCGCAGCCAGCGCTGCCGGAACTGCGCACAAGCTCTATGTCGACGTCATCGACGGAGTCAATAATTTGGTTGTCTTTGACCTCGGGGGTGCGAACGCGACGTTCTTCACCAATTATCTTGAATTTGTGGCCACCCTCACGGCCGTCAACAGCACGATCGACGTTAATCTGCAGAGAAAAGGCTTCACCCTTGCGCAGATCTATCATTCCGGCGCCGGCTCCGCCAACAACATGCTCACAACGCAAGACGCCACCCGGGATTATTGGACGGGAACCGCCGGCGGAGTCACGGCTACTGATTACTTCACGCACACCGTCACCGGCGATATGACCGGAATTTCCTACGCTAAGTTCTACGCCACAACGAAGACGCCGGGAGCCAGCTCAGTTCTCGTCAATGTCCCCGCGACCACAGCCACCTTCGGCGTTGCGGGCTCGGCCGTGATTGTTGTGAATGGAACCACGGCCCTGAACAACAGAGTCCTCGCCGACGCTTGCGCTTTCCTCCCCGACCCCCTCGGCAGAGGCTTCTATGGAAGATCTCTGTACGGCGCGACGACGGGCTGGACGTGGGATACGAACGGCACGGTTTTCCGGTCGGTCTGGATGACCACGGCGACGGTGGACGGCAATTACTCCGCCTTCCGGTTTGCCAATCATGCCGCACTCGGAACGCCGGACGCACAGGTCTTTGCGGAGATCTGGCTGGATGATGGAACGCACACAGATGCCGCCCACCTTCTCATTCCGGTCGGAGTCATTCCGGCCATGGGGCATCTGAGCATTAGAGCCGATGAGGCGGCCACCAATAACGGGCTCGCGCCCGCTACGACGATGGCCGCATCGGGCGCTTGGAAAGGCAGAGTGGTTTTCACTATCTGGTCTCCTGCGCCTACGACCTTCGGGACAGAGCTGCAAATTATGAATGGCGGCTACACCGAAATCTCTCTCGAAAAACAGATGAATGCCGGCGTAGCCTGGTGGGAGAAGTAATCCACGAGCAGCTGAACAAGATCGAACACAACACCTGATGAATCGGGAAGGGTCCAGGAGGACCCTTCCCGATTTCTTTCTCAGTAAGCCGGCGGCAGAAAGCTTTTACGTATTGCCGCGGCGCTCAAGCAAGAGAGTCTAAAATTTTTTTTCCATTTTCCTAACCTAAGATGACTAAAAACCAAAAGCTCTTTTTTTTATCCGGCCTCGTTTTTATCATCCTCATCTACGCGAACGGCGTCCGCGCTCCCTTTTATTTTGACGACATCGAAGTCGTCAACGATTCGCTGAAAGTGGACAGCCTTTCGCCGAAGAACATCGCTCACGCCTTGCGCGTTTCCAACGTCAATCACCGGCCGGTCGCCGTGTTTTCCCTGCTCGTGGATTATCATGTCTCCAAAGCGGCGAAGACCGGTCTCTTTCATATCGTCAACATCGCCATCCACCTCCTCGGTTTCGCCTTCATCTTTTTGTTTCTCCGGACTCTATTAGGGCTGCCGTCCGTTCCCCAAAAATATAAAGATCGGACTTTTCCTCTGGCCTTTATTGCGGCTTTCCTTTGGGCCGTCCATCCCCTCCAGACGCAAGCCGTGACGTATGTCGTTCAGCGGATGACCTCGCTCTGCACGCTCTTTTATTTCATGTCGCTCTATTTTTATCTTAAAGCCAGGAAACAAAAGAACGTCTGGCTTTATGCGGGGAGCGGCGCGGCCTTTCTCTTGGCCCTCGGTTCCAAAGAGATTGCTGTGACCTTGCCTGTCGCCATCATTCTGATCGAAGGACTTTTCTTCCGGCCGAACAAGAAAAAGTTCACGGCCGTTCTTCTCCTCGCGGTTATCATCATCGCGAGCGTCGGCTATGTTTTTTTCGGAAATTATGCGAAGGGCACGATCCAAAGCCTTAAAAACAATAAATACCAGAATAGAGAATTTCTCATTTCCGAACGGCTCCTCACCGAGCCGCGCGTCTTCGTCCATTATATCTCCCTCGTCCTTTTTCCTTTTTATACGCGGTATATCTTGGATTATGATTTTCCTCCGTCCCATTCTCTCTTCGATCCGCTGTCGACATTCTTCAGCCTGCTTTTTCTTTTAACGACCGTGGCCGTCGCGATCTTTCTCGCAAAGAAAAACAACGTTCTCTCCTTCGCTATCCTGGGCTTCTGGCTCGGCCACGCCGTCGAAGGTTCCTTTCTTAACCTCGAGCTCGCCTTCGAGCACCGGATGTATCTGCCCTCGGTGTTTTTCATATTTATTGCGGTTATCCTCGGCGCGGATCTTTTCGAAAAAGTCAAAGTCCCCCGACGGGCCGTCACGGTTTTCCTCGGCGTCCTCGTCGTTTATTTGGGAATCAATACGATTCTCCGGAACGAGATGTGGGCCGATCCGATCCGATTTCTAAGCCACAACGCGGCTAAAACGCCGAAAAATTTCCGCCCGCTTCATAATCTGGGTGTCACATACGGCATGCGCGGTGAATACGAGACGGCCTTGCTCTATTTTCAAAAAGCCCTATCCCTGTACGACAAAGCCCCGATCGTCTATTCGGGGATCGGCCAGAGTTATTTCGCCTTAAAAAATTATGAGGCGGCTATCCCTTATTATCAAAAAACGTTGGCCATGGGGTTGGCCTATCCCGACGTCTACGCCAATCTGAGCATCAGTCTTCTCCGGCTGAAGAAATTCGACGCCGCCGTCGAAATCGCCGCCCAAGGCTTGGCGAAACATCCGGATGATCCAAAAACCGAACTTACCGTCGGGAGCGTTTATTATTTCACCGTGCAGGAAATGGGTCCCAAGGGCGGCGAGCTGCTCAAAAAATACGGGTTCGATGAAGACCGGGCCTTTGCCCTGCTCGACGCCGCGTATACCGGCGGGAATCGGGATGTCGATGTTTATGTTAATTTGCCCCCGGCCTGCGTCAAGGCGGCCTTAAAAGAGAGCTCCCCGGAGCGCCGAACGTCCTGGCTGACGAAGGCGGAGCGCATCGCCGTCGAAGGAACGAGAGCGTTTCCTCAAGATCCCGACATCCGGAACAATCTCATCGGCATCTATCTCATGACGGGGCGATGGAAAATGGCCGCCGATCTCCCCGACGCCTCCCCGGATGACCTCAATAAGCTTTCCGTCTATCTTATTAACGTTGGCAAATTCCAAGAATCCCTGGGCGTTTTAAAAAAGGCCGAGGAGAAATTCGGTCCGGACCAAGTGATCGAATTCAACAGGGCGGTTTGCTATTATCAGACCGGTAGGGAGCCGGAAGCGGTGGTCACTTTCAAAAAAATCATGGCCAATACGTCTTCATCGTCCATTAAGTTCCAGGCCAATTATTTCATCCATGATTGGGAAGTCGTCCATGGTCGAAAATAAAACCCTGGGCGTCGTCGTCCCCGCCTATAACGAAGAGCTGCTCATCGGCGAAGTCCTGAGGACAATGCCCGATTACGTCGACAAGATCGTCGTGGTCGATGACCAAAGCAAGGACGGGACTCGACAAATCGTCCGGCAGCATATGGAAAAAGACCGGAGGATCCTTCTCCTCGAGCAGAAGAAAAACGCCGGAGTGGGAGCCGCCATCGTCGCCGGATATAAAAAATGCGTGGAGCTGAATCTGGATATGGCCGCGGTCATGGCCGGAGATCATCAAATGGATCCAGCCGAGCTGCCCAAGCTCCTTCGCCCGATCCTCGACGATCGCGCCGACTATGTCAAGGGCAACCGGCTGATCACGGGCGAAGCCTGGAAAATCATCCCCCGGGCAAGATATTTAGGGAACGCCTCCTTGTCTCTTTTAACGAAAATCGCCTCGGGCTACTGGCAGATCGCGGATTTTCAATGCGGGTACAGCGTCATCACCGGGGACGCTCTCCGCATTCTCGAGTTGGACAGGCTCTATCCCCGCTACGGCTATCCCAACCATCTCGTCGTCATGCTGAATATCTTCAACCTCCGGGTCAAAGACGTCCCCGTCCGGCCGATTTACAATATTGGCGAAAAATCCGGGATCAAGTTCCGGAAAGTCATTCCAAAGATCAGCTGGCTGCTCCTGAAGTGCTTTTTTTGGAGGCTCAAGGAAAAATACGTCATCCGCGACTTTCATCCCCTCCTCTTCTTCTACCTGTTCGGCTTTTTTCTCCTGCCGCTCGGAATGCTGTATGGGTTCTTCATCTTTTTCACCCGGGTCTTGCTCCGGGATATCGTCGCCCCGTCGAAATTCGTGAATTTCGCCATGACCTTGAGCACGCCCTTCGGGATGCTGATCGATATCATTCTCATCCTGGCCGGCCTCCAGTTCCTGCTGTTCGCGATGTGGATCGACATGGAGTACAACCGGAATTTGAATTCGTGAAAGTTCTCTTTCTGACCACGTCGTTCCCCCGCGCTCCCGGCGATTACGCCGGCGTTTTCGTCTACCATTTGGCCGAGCACCTGGGCCGGCGCGGATGCCGGATTTCCGTCGTCACGCCCAACGACGGGCGGCAAAGAAGGGACGAGGTCCGGAACGGGATCGAGATTCACCGCTTTCCATTTTTTTTAAATAAAAAAAGGAGCTTTCTCTTCGAGGGAGGAGGGATACCGGCGCATCTTCGCCGGAATAAATTCCTTCTTCTTCTGATGCCCTTTTTCCTGGCGGCGTTCCTTAAGGCGGCGCTCCGTGAAGCGAAGCGGGCCGACCTCGTCCATTGTCAGTGGCTCCCTCTCGGCCTCCTCGGCCTGATCGTCAGGCGCGTCCGGAACAAGGCTTTCGTCGTCACCGTCCGGGGAAGCGACAAGACGTTTTTCCGACGGCCGCTGCGTTTTCTCCTTCGGGCAATCCTCCGGGATGCGGGCGCCGTCGTCTTTGTCGGCCAGGAACTCATGGCCGGCCTTCCAGCCAACGCGAAATTTTTTGTCATCCCGAACGGCGTGGACGTCGGCGTAAAGAAACATTATCCTCTGAATGTCCCGGGCAAGATCATCCTCTATGTCGGAAATTTATCCCGGAACAAATCCGTTGAAACTCTGGTCCAGGCCGCGGCGTTAATGAGAGACGAGATGGATTTCTCCGTTGTGATCGTCGGCGACGGCCCGGAACGGGGACGCTTGGTGTCTCTCGTCAAAGAGAACCGGCTCGACGGCCGGGTGCTGTTCTTGAAGATTCTGGCCCAGGAAGAGATCTTCTATCTCATGGACAAAAGCACGATTCTGGTCATGCCAAGCCTCAGCGAAGGGCGGTCGAACGTCCTCCTGGAGGCTTTGGCCTCCGGGTTGCCGGTCGTCGCCTCGAGAATCGCCGAGAATGAGGAACTCATCCACGACGAACAAACGGGATTGCTCTTTGAACCTCAAAACAGCAGGGATTTGCGGGATAAAATCAGCCGCTTGCTGACGGATCCGGCCTTGAGAGAAACCATGTCGAGAAATGAAAAGCGCTTTATCCGAGATAGCGGGCTGACTTGGGAAGCCACGGCCCAAGCTTACCTCAACCTCTATCACGACACGCTGCTCAAGGAGGCGTCATGAATCTCAAAAAAAAGCTTATCATCGAGATTCCGCTCGTCATTTTTATCCTCGCCGCGGGGTTCTTTATTCTTCGAACGATCTCCGCCCGCTCCATGTTTCCGTTTAAAGAGCAGCCGGACGTGACGGAAATGACCAAATTTCTCCTCGCTGAGAAGGATCCGGCGAAACAGATCGCCTATCTCAAACAATTCGTCAAGGACCATCTCAACGTCACGGAAGTTCAGCGGGCTTATCAGGATATCATGCTCCAGTTTGGCCGGGGCGAGGAAATCGCCAAAGAATACCGCGAATACCTAATAAGAAATCCCGAAGATCCGATGTTCAATTATCTCTTCGGAAGGCTTGCCGTCGGCAGCGCCGCCGAAGGGTGCTATAAAAAATCGCTGGAGACCGACGAAAACTATTACTGGGGGCATCTTGGCCTGGCTTATTATTATTTCAACGATGCGGCTCCAAGGAAGGCCGACCTGGCCAAAGACCACTTGGCCAAAGCCCTCAAAATCGACAAATCCAAGCCGCATGCCTACTTTAGCCTATTAACCATCTACCGAGCGGAAAAGAATAAAACAAAAGCGCTTGAGATGCTGGAGATTTTGACCAAATTCTTCCCGGATAGGGATTATCTGTTCCTCGAATACGCCGATTTGAAGTTCCCGGATAAGCTGGAACACAAGAAAGCTTTGGAAAAGAAGCTCATGAAAATCCCCCATAGCTCGTTGATCGAAAAGGCCCTGGCGGATTTAGCCCTGGCCGAAGGGCAGTGGGATGAGGCTCAGCGGTATCTGGAATCAACCTTGAAAGATGAAAAATTTGATCATCAGCTATGGATGATCGCTCATTATCAGCTCGCTGAAATTTTTGGGAAAAAAAAAGATTCGGCCCAAACCCTGGCCCATTTAAAGGACGCTGTAAAAAACGGCTGGCAGGAATATGCCGGGACCCGAGACAACCCCAATTTCTCCTTTCTCCGGGACAACGCGGAATTCAAAAGCCTGCTCAAAGGCATAGAGCCCAAAAAAACCGAGCCTTCAAAGACGGCCCCGGTGGAGAAAATATAAGCTTCGGAAGCTGACCGGGGTTTATAAGCATCCATGTGCGGAATCTGTGGAATTCTCAATCTGTCCGATCGACCGGTCGATTCCCCTCTTCTGGAGCGGATGGCGTCCTCTCTGACTCACCGAGGTCCCGATGATGCCGGCTACTATGTCCATGACCGGATCGGCCTCGGCCATCGCCGGCTGAACATCATCGACCTGGACACCGGGCACCAGCCGCTCTTCAATGAAAACGGGCGATACGTCCTCATATTCAACGGAGAGATCTACAATTATCTCGAGCTCCGGCGGGGCCTGGCCGAGCGCGGCCACGTGTTTTCGACGAAAACGGACACGGAGGTCATCCTTCATCTTTACGAAGAAAAACAAGAACGCTGCCTGGAGGACCTCCGGGGGATGTTTTCCTTCGCCCTCTGGGACGATGAGAAAAAAGAGCTCTTCTTCGCCCGCGACCGGCTGGGGAAAAAGCCGTTCTTCTATTATATGGACGGCGAGCGATTCCTCTTCGCCTCGGAAATCAAGGCCATCCTCAAGAACGAGATTTCCCTCGACCTCGACCCGGACGCCGTCTTTGATTTTTTCAAGTATCAATTCATCCCCTCTCCCCGGACCATTTTCCGGAAGATCCGAAAACTCCCCCCCGGGCATTTCGGCAAAGTCTCGAAAAACTCGTTCGTCCTCAAGAGGTATTGGGATATTCCGGTCAGGGAAGACGGCTTCCAGGGAAGGTCTTTAGCCTCCCTGGAGGACGAGCTTGACTCCCTTTTATCTGAAGCCACGAAAATCCGGTTGATCAGCGACGTGCCCTTGGGGGCGTTTTTAAGCGGAGGGCTGGATTCCAGCCTGGTCGTGGCTTTGATGAAAAAATATTCGAACGCGCCGGTCAAAACGTTTGCCATCGGATTCAAGGAAAAGTCCTATGACGAGAGCGGGTTCGCGGCGCGCGCCGCCCAGGCGATTCAAACCGACCACAAAAAATTCGATGTTGAATATCGAATCTTGGACATCCTCGAATCCCTCGTTGCGCATTTTGACGAGCCGTTCGGAGATTCCTCGGCCATCCCGACGTATTATCTTTCCCAATTCACCAGAGAGAATGTGACCGTGGCCTTGTCGGGTGATGGTGGAGACGAGCTCTTCGGCGGCTACCGGAGATATATCGCTCATAAGCTCGGCCGGTTTTTCACCCGAATCCCGTCTGGAATCCGCAAATTCGCCTTCGAGAATCCGGTCAAAAAATTGCCCGTCCGCTCCGGTTACTACGGCAAAAGCCTCACCAAGAAGCTGAAATTGTTCGCTAACGCCAGCCATAGAATCGAGTCGGGACGCTTTTATCTGCCCCAGATTTTTGAAGAACCTGAGGTGAGAAGCGTTTTTGGGGACCGGCGCCTTCGCCTCCGGACTCACGCTTATGACGATCTCATGTATGCCGAGTTTCGGAAGGTCGATCGTTTTGACGATTTGACCAAGCTCATGTGGTTCGACCTCCATTACTATCTCCCCGACGATATTTTAGTCAAGGTCGATCGGATGAGCATGCGCCATTCGCTTGAGGTCCGGGCGCCGTATTTAGACCAGCGCGTCGTCGAATATGCGTTCAACCTTCCCCTGGAATTCAAAATCCATCGCTTGACCGGAAAATATATCCTTAAGAAAATCGCCCGGAACTATCTCCCCCGGGACATCGTGGCCAGGAAAAAACAGGGCTTCATGGTTCCCCTCGATGCCTGGTTCAAGGCGGAGCTCATTCCGCTGTTTACCGAAAAGGTTCTGAATAACGAAATGTTTGAGCGCGCCGTCGTCGAGAGGATCTTCCGGGACCACATGTCCGGCCGGGACGATTATTCCGTCAAAATGTGGCTCCTGCTGTCCTTTGCTATTTTTATGGATACTCAAAAGACATCGTAGCGCTTGGAAGATAGGAAAGGCAAGGAGGGCGGCTCATTTAAGCCGGCGGGTCGAAAAGCAAAGGCAGCCTTCGTCGTCAATGTATTGATAGATCGTGACCCGGGTCCGGATGATCGAATTTTCGTAAGCTGCCGCGATCGATTTGATATAGTCTTTCGTCTCCGGATAGGGAGGAACGCCGTTGAATTTTTTCACGGCTTCCTGGCCGGCGTTATAAGCGGCCAGAACATAATCCCGCCGTCCCTCATAAAGGCGGACCAAGTCTTTCAGATATTTCGCTCCGCCTTCTAAATTATCCTGAGGATCAAAGACATCTTTCACGCCGTAGAGCTGAGCCGTCTCCGGCATAAGCTGCATCAAACCCGCCGCTCCTTTGGAGGAGACGGCGCGGCTGTCGTAAGCGGATTCAGTTCGAATGATCGCATGGATCAAGGTGGCGGGAAGATCGTGCCGGGCGGCGGTCTTGTCGATGAGCGCATTCAAGGATTCCCGCGATAGGGCAGCCCCCCAACCGGCGTTCTGTCCAAGAAGGAGCAGAAAAAGCGGCGCCAGAAGTGTTTTCACCGTTCGCTTCATGCTCATATTCATGCCGCTCATCATAATGCCAAAAAAACGCTGACTTTTCAAGAGGCAAAAGCTTTTGCCCGTTGAGCGCGCTCTGAAGGAGAAAAAGGGGACGGTCCTCTTATTATCAGATTGAAAGAAAAACAAGATGATAAAGTTTGACAAAGTTCGGCTTTGTTCTAAAATGAAAATCTTGTTTACTATTCGCCTTCGCCGCGGTTTTCCTGAGATGGTTTCGCGCGGAACAGCTTAGTAACTAAAATGAAAAAAATCCTCTCCCTGTATTACCGCCCTAAGCCCGGCGGCTTTTGCAAGCGGCTGACGATGGCCTATGAGGCCTTTGCCGAGCAGGGATGGGAGGTGCATTATCTCAGCCTCGAAGAATTTTCCGTTCGTCATACGAATATTCATCATCACAAGATCCCGATGCCTTTCAAGAAGCGGGAGGATGTCTTTTTTTGGCTGAATTTCTTCGTGGTCTCCGTCTTCGCTTTGGCCCGGGCCCAGGCGCGCCTCGCCGCCGACGCTATTGTCGTTTTCGGCCCCTTCTATTCCTTTATCGCCGCCCCGTGCCGGCTTTTTCGGAAGGCACGGATCATTCTCTTCTCCCGGGGAGAGCTTCTCAAAAGCCTCGCGGAGACGCGAACCGGGATCGGCAAGCCATTCATCCTAATGGCCTATCGATGGGTCAGGCGGATCGGCTATCAAGCCTCCGACGCCATCATCTTCAACTCGAAAAGCCTGGCGGAGAAAGCCAAAAAGGAGTTCCCTTCCAAGAAGGACAATATCGCGGTCCTGCTCAACGATATTCCGCCCCTTCCGCCTCGCCTGAAAAGCGAAGCTTTGGCCGCGCTCAAGAAAGAATTCTCCCTGGGGGACCATCCTTTTATCCTGATCTCGGTCGGCCGCCTTCATCCCGGAAAGAATTTGGAGTTTCTTTTGAGGATCTTTTTCCGGGTTCTCGAAAAAACCCGGGCGGAGAATATGTTTCTCTTCATCGTCGGCGACGATCCCTTGACCGGCGCTTCGGAAAAAGCGAAGCTCGCGTCCCTGATCGACGCGCGTGGCCGGGACCGGGTCTTCGTGACCGGCTGGCGGAGCGACGTGGACGCCTTCTATGCGGCGGCCGACATCTTTCTCATCCCCTCCAGGCACGAAGGCTCGCCCAATTCTCTCCTGGAGGCATTGGGCTATGATCTTATTTGCCTGGGAAGCACCATCGAGGAAATCAGGGAAATCCTCGATAACGATGAGCTGGTTTTTTCCCTGGATGACACAGGACTGGAAAAAGCGGCCAATTCCATGATACGATTTTATCAAGAGGAAGATTATCGGCGCCATCTTCAGTCGATCTGTTCAGGCATCAAGAAAAGATTGACATTCGACTGGAAGAAAAGATTGTGTCAGATTGTCGATCAGACCCCCAAAAGCGCGGGGCCTTGAAGAGGAGATCATGAAAGACATGGTGGAAAATAGTCATAAAGGCTCAAAAATTCTTGTCATCGGCGGGGCCGGTTTCATCGGCTCTCACGTCGTTGACGAGCTCCGTAAAGAGGATGTCGGCGAGATTGTCATCTATGATAATTTCAGCCGGGGGTCTGGGGACAATCTCGAAGAGGCCTTGAAAGATCCGCGCGTCAAGGTGTTTGAGCTTGGCGGGGACATCCTCCAGACGGATATCCTGAATGAAGCCATCAAGGGCAAGGATTACGTTTTCCACCTGGCGGCCCTCTGGCTTCTCCACTGTTATGACTATCCGCGCAGCGCTTTCCATGTCAACATCGAAGGGACGTTCAACGTACTTGAGGCCTGCGTCAGGCACCAAGTGAAGAAGTTGATCTATTCCTCTTCCGCTTCCGTTTACGGGGACGCCGTCGAGCTTCCCATGAATGAGGATCACGTCTATAACAATAAAACATTTTATGGCGCCACGAAGATCGCCGGTGAGCACATGAGCCGAGCATTTTTTCACAGGTACGGGCTGAAATCCGTCGGCCTCCGCTACATGAATGTGTACGGAGCCCGGCAGGATTACAAAGGGACCTACATCGCGGTCATCATGAAAATTCTCGACCGGCTCGACCAGAATCTCCCGCCCATCATTTATGGCGATGGCTCGCAAGCATATGATTTTATTTATGTTACAGATGCGGCTAGGGCGAATGTCTGCGCCCTGAGGTCCCCGGCGCACGACGCTTTCTACAATGTCGGGTCGGGCGTCCAAACGAGCATCAAAGAATTGGCCGAAATGATTCTCGAGATCACCGGAAGCCGCTTGAATCTGCTGTATGAGCGGGCGGGCCAAACATTTGTGATGAATAGGATCGGCGATCCCCAAAGAGCCGAAAAAGAGCTGGGGTTCAAATATCGCATCGGGCTGAAGGAAGGCCTTCGGGCCCTCATCGACTGGCGGAACACCCATAAAGACATCGTCGCCAAGAGGAGAGCGAGGGGCTGAATGTGCGGGATTGTCGGCATCTACCGACCCGGCGGGGAGCCGATTGCTCATAAGGTCATCAAAAAGATGAGCGATGCCGTCGCCCATCGGGGGCCCGATGGCGAAGGGCATTTTGTTGACGTGGACATCGCCCTTGGCCACCGGCGGCTGGCCATCCTCGACCTCACGGCGGCCGGCAGCCAGCCCATGTCCACGACGGATGGGCAGTTCGTGATCGTTTTTAACGGCGAGATCTATAATCATCAGGATCTGCGGCATCAGCTTCGCGAGCACGGGCATCGTTTCGTTTCCCGAACGGATACGGAGGTTTTGCTCCACGGCTACAGGGAATGGGGCCCAGCGATCATCCCTAAATTGAACGGCATGTTTGCCTTCGCCTTATGGGATGCGAAGCAGCGCGAGCTCATCATCGCCAGGGATCGCTACGGGATCAAGCCGCTGTATTTTTGGCGCAACGAGGGCGAGTTCGTCTTCGCCTCCGAAATCAAGGCTATCCTCCAGCATCCGCGATACCGGACCGAACTCAATTACGACGCGCTGAACGAATATTTTTCCTTCCAGAATCTTTTTCGATTCCATACGCTATTCAAGGGCATCGAGATGCTGGAGCCCGCTCGGATCCTGCGCATCAAAAGAACGGGCGAGGTGGAATCGCTGACCTATTGGGATTTTGACTTCGCGAAACCCGATCCAACCATGACGGAGCAAGACGCCTACGAAGGGACGCTCCGGCTGTTCCAGGAAGCGGTCTCACGCCAGCTGATGGCCGATGTCCGGGTCGGTAGCTACCTGAGCGGCGGGATGGATTCCGGCTCGATCACCGCCGTGGCCTCCCAGGACATCCCGAGGCTGGCGACCTTCACGTGTGGATTTGATATGTCGACGGTCTCTGGGCGCGAAGCCAACTTCGACGAACGCCGGGACGCTGAGCTGATGGCCAGCGCCTTTCGGACCGAACATTACGAGCAGGTCATCAGCGCGAGCGATCTCTCCTGGTCCATGCCCCGGCTCGTCTGGCATCTGGAAGACCTACGGCTGGGGATGTCGTATCCCAATTTTTACATTGCCCGGCTCGCCTCGAAGTTTGTCAAAGTCTGCCTGAGCGGCGGCGGCGGGGACGAACTCTACGGCGGATATCCATGGCGGTATTACAGGATCTTGCGCTCGGTGAACCAGGAAGAATTTTTCCGAGAATACTACGGTTTTTGGCAGCGACTGGTTCCCGACGATGACAAAAGGGAGCTGTTCACGCCGGCCGCCTTTCATCGGTTGGGCGAGTCGCGAGATACTTATGACATCTTCCGAAGAGTCTTCACCTTCAATCCCAACCTGAAATATGACACCCCGGAGGACCATATCGCCAATTGCCTGTATTTTGAGGCCAAGACGTTTCTGTTGGGCTTGTTCATTCTCGGCGACAAACTGTCCATGGCCCATGGCTTGGAAGAACGCTTCCCCTTCCTGGACAACGACCTGGTCCAATTCGCCCAGCGCATTCCCATCCGATATAAATTGTCAAACTTGGAAAAAATGAAGCGCATGGACGAGAACGAGGCGAAAAAACTCAGGAGATTCCAGCTTCAATTCGACGACGGGAAGAATGTCCTGCGCCAGGCGATGCGCCGGTTCATCCCCGATCATATCGTCAATCGGCAGAAACAAGGGTTCTCCGCTCCCGATGAGTCTTGGTACAGGGGGGAAAACCTTCATTATGTGAAAGAGATCCTCCTCAATCAGCGGGCTTCGTCCAGGGAAATCATCGACGTGAAATACATCGAGAAAATCATCGACGAGCACGTGAACCGGAACATAAACCACCGGCTGTTAATCTGGTCCTTCCTCAGTTTCGAATGGTGGTGCAAGATATTTCTCGATGGCTATGACGTCGATTCGGCTGGTCACATCTAAGGAGAAGAGAACAGATGATTCCGATCACGAAACCGGTCTTTGATGAGACCGACCTGGCCATCATCCAAGAACCCCTGAAATCGGGATGGGTGGTTCAGGGACCTTACGTCAAACAATTCGAGGATCTATTTTCCCGATTCACGGGCGCCGCCCATTCTATCGCTACGACTTCCTGCACGACGGCCTTGCACATCGCGATGGCCGCTCTGGGCGTGAAACCGGGAGACGAAGTCCTCGTTCCTGCCTTTACGTGGGTGGCCACGGCGAATTGTGTCGAGTATCTCGGCGCCAAACCTGTCTTTGTTGATATCGATTTAGAAACATTCAATATCGATATCCATAAAATCGAAGAGAAGGTGACCCCTCGAACAAGAGGCATCATTCCCGTTCACCTTTTCGGTCTGGCGGCCGATATGGAGGCCATCGGAACGATCGCCCGAAAACACGGCCTGTTCGTCGTCGAAGATGCCGCCTGCGGCTTCGACACATGGTTCCAGCAGCGACACGTGGGGACCTTCGGCGATTTCGGCTGCTTTTCCTTCCATCCCAGAAAGGCCATCACGACAGGGGAAGGCGGCATGATCACGACGCAGGACCCTGCCCAGGACGAGCTCTGTCGAAGCTTGCGTGACCATGGGGCCTCCCGGTCTGATATGCAACGCCACAAGCAAAAATATTCGTTTTTGCTGGCCGAATATCGGCACCTTGGCTATAATTTCCGGATGACGGACATCCAAGGCGCTCTTGGCGTCTCGCAAATGATGAAAGCGAAGAAAATCATGGCGGAGCGGAGAAAAACGGCTCACGCTTATGACAGGCGATTAAAGGAGATGTGGTGGATTCAACGGCCCTGGAGGCATAAAGATTACATCCATGGTTATCAGTCTTATGTCTGTCTTTTCCGTCCGGAAGATGCGAGCCTGAAAAATTGGAAAAAAATCTTCATGCGCCGAAATAAAATCATGGCGATCCTGGAAAAAGAGGGGATCATGACGAGACAGGGAACACACGCCGCCGCTCTCGCCGGCTACTACGCGGATAAATATTCCCTTCGTCCCGAAAATTATCCGAATGCATTTTTAGCAGAGAAATTGACAATATCGTTACCGCTCTATTTTGGGATGAATCCATCAGACGTGGATTTCATAGGAACGGCGTTGGATCGCGCGTTTAAGAGCCTCTGAGAAAGGGCCGGAAACAAACCATGTCCGCGCTCGATAAATTGAAGATTGACGTTTCCGCCATTCCTGAGACTTCAAAAGTATCGCCGGCTCAGTCTCAAACCGAAAAGAGTTTTGCCTTTAAATGGGCGCGGCGGACCAGCTATGAATCGGCGGCAATGAAAGACTTTTCAAAGAAATGGCTGATGGAGCGATATTGTGAGAATGATATGCGGCGGCTGGATCAATGGCTGGCCGGCGGCCGAAAAATCATCCTCGACGTCGGCTGTGGTTCCGGTTATTCGGCCCTTTTGTTTTTTGGAGAGCGCCTTAACGACCATGATTATCTCGGGATTGATATCTCCGACGCGGTCGAGGTCGCCAAAATGCGTTTTCGTGAGGCCGGTTATCCTGGAGATTTTTTGAAAATGGACATCCTGAATATCCCGATTCCCGAGAATTCGGTGGATATCATTTTTGCCGAAGGCGTTCTCCACCATACATCGAGCACGGAAGAGGCTTTAAAATATCTCTCTCGAAAATTGAAAAAGGGAGGGCGTTTCTTATTTTATGTTTACGCCAAGAAAGCCGTCATCCGGGAATTTACGGACGATTATATTCGCGGACAGATCCATCCCCTGGGCGACGACGAAGCATGGAAGGCCCTCGAGCCTCTGACACAATTAGGCAAATCCCTGGGAGACCTAAACATCGAGCTGGACATTCCGCAGGATATCCCCTACTTGGGGATTCATAAGGGGCGTCTGAGCATCCAGCGATTTTTCTATTGGCATATATGCAAGATGTTCTATCGCCCAGAATTCTCGATCGAAGAGATGAATCATATCAATTTTGATTGGTTTAGACCTTCGAACTGCCATCGCCACACGCCGGAGGAGATTCGGCGGTGGTGCCAAGAGGCGGGGCTGACGATTGAGCGCATGAATGTTCAGGAGTCGGGCATCACCGTTGTTTCTCGCAAATCTTGATATATGTGTCCGTTACAGCCCAAGGGCGAGATGAATGCGGTTTGAGGAGGATTCCCATGGATAAGAAATCACGGAGAAACTCCGACGAAATAAAAATCCGAATCGATGAACTACGAGATGATTGGAAACAGCTTCAAAAAGAGATCCATTCGCAATGGAAACGGACTCTCCCCTTTGGAGACTACATTGTCGACCGATGGGAAAAGGCCCGGTTGTTAGGGTTTGGGAGGGGAAGCAGTATTTATGACAGTTCGTTAGTTTTCGGGGACGTTAAAGTCGGCGAGAAAACGTGGATCGGTCCGTTTACGATTCTCGACGGCTCAGGCGGGCTCGAAATCGGGCAATATTGTTCCATTTCAGCGGGAGTTCAAATCTATTCACACGATTCTGTCAAGTGGGCTCTTTCAGGCGGTCAAGAGAAATATGAACTTGCACCAACAAAAATCGGCTCACGATGTTATATCGGTCCTAATACGATCATCGTCAAAGGTGTCACCATTGGAGACGGCTGTATCATCGGGGCTAACAGTTTAGTATTGTCAGATATCCCTGCCGGTCGAAAGGCTTTTGGCAATCCCTGTCGCGTTGTCGACACGATATCCGCAGCGAAATAATCATTCGATATCAAACATCCATGAAGAAAGCGATTCTGAAATATCCTTTTTTGATGCAGATGGGCCACGGTTTTCTTGCCTTTTATCGCGGGATGTTCGGCCTCCTGCGGGGGCGACGAGGGTCATGGGATCATCTTCGATCATCGTGGTCCTTTGTCCGTAGATGTTCATCGATATCGGGTCATCCGATCAACGTCACCCTGGAACCGATTAACGCCTGCAATCTGAGATGTTCTGTGTGCGAAACGGGGGCGGGTATTCTGGGGCGATCCCCCCAAGCGATGACCTTCCCAGAGTTTCAAAGAATCATTGATAAAATCTCCCCCCACACGAATACATTGATGTTCTATTTTATGGGCGAACCGTTCCTTCACAAAGACGCTTATCGAATGATTCGCTATGCCAAAAAGAAAAACATCCCCTTTGTCACCTCCTGCACGAACGGCGATGTCGTGAATCCTGAGAAACTGATCGAATCGGAGATTGATGAAATTAACTTTCAAATCGGAGGCATCACTCAACAAACCCATCAAACGTATCGCCAGGGAAGCCGGTTGGATCGTGTTTTGGACAATCTCGAAAAGACGGTTCTCGCGCGAAATCAATCTGGGGCAAAAACACAAATCGTTTGTGGTTTTATTTTGATGAAGCATAATGAACATGAAGCTCAAGCGTTCCAGAGCATGATGGCGAAAATCGGAGTCGATCGGGCTTTGATTGTCGATCCCTGTGTTCGGAATATCGAGCAAGCGCAGCGCATGCTGCCGCGCGATCGGACGCATTGGGCCTACGATCCGGCCGCCTTAGAGCGAGGAATTTTAAAACCGCGAATATCACCAAGGAATAGCTGTCCCTGGATTTATTATTCCCTGACCGTCCAGGTGAACGGCGACGTCGTGCCCTGCTGCCGCGATCCGAAGGGCCAGTACATCATGGGCAATCTGCTCCGGCAGGATCTCGACGAAATCTGGAACGGGAAAAAGTTCCAGGACTTCCGAAAAAAATTGTTGACGGATCAAAAACATATCGACATCTGTCGCTTGTGTTCGGGCTTCGGCGTGAGCCGGGTCAAATAGCCGTGCGCATCGCCAATTTCTTGAACTCCTGTCTCAAGGATCTCGAGGCGAAGGGGAACCTAGGGTCAGCTCCCAAGCTTTACAATCCCAAAATGTCCGCGGAGCATGTCGTTCTCTTCACCTTGTGCCCGGAGGATAAGAAATACGCCCAAGATTTTGGCCCTTGGAATATCGAGATCTTCCCTTTTGTCGATCTCAAGACCAAGGGATATAGTCCGCAGAATCTTGTCAAGATCCTAAGGGCCCCTTTTATCTCCTACAAGAAGATTAAAAAAGCGAGGATCGACGTGATCCGCGGCAGGCTTCCTTACTTTGCAAGCCTCGTCGGATGTCTGGCCGGAAGAATGTCGAAGACGCCGACGATCGTCTCTCTGGGCGGGAACAACCGTCTCCCGCAGGAACGGAGCAAAACATATCATTATGGCAGCAAGATGATCTCCTACACGATGGAAAAATGGACTCTCATTCTCTGCCACGTCATCCTGGCCCCCAATCAATACACGAAACGCTACGTGGCCTCGATTATCGGGAAAAGGAGAGCGGAGAAAAAGGTCCGGGTCATCCCCTGGATCATCGATAGAGAGGGCTCGCTCGAGGACAGCCATGAGAACGTCCCCGAGCGGCTCGGTTTGAACCTCACCTTGCCCTTCGTTCTCGTCATCGGCTTCATCAATCCATACAAATATTCCGACATCATGTTCAAGGTGGCGGAGGCCTTGTTCTCCGGCGGTCCGCAGGACCTCCAATTTGTTTTTTGCGGGGACGGCCCCCTTCGCGAAACGGGCGAATTCCTTCTCCAACGATATGAAAACGCCCGCTTTCTAGGCTGGCAACCGTATCCCGTCGTGCAGGCCTTGATAAGAAAAGCGGCCGTGGTTTTGGTTCCGATGTCGGGCTTCGTCCTGCTCGAAGCCGCAGCGGCGGGCCGGCCCGTTGTTGCTTCGAATATCGAATGGCATGGCGAATTAGTGGAAGACGGTGTCAGCGGATTCCTGGTCAAGCCGGTATCCGTAGACGACTGGGTCCGGAAGATCAGGCTCGTGTTGGGAAATCCGGAGCTGGGTCGGACGATGGCCGAAAACCTGGGAAAAAAATTTCGCTCGAAATACGATCCGGATATCCTGATCGACGAGGAGATTGAGCTTTATCGAAGCCTCGTTCAAAAAAAGCGAAAGATCAAGCTCCCTTCCTCGTATCCCTCAAAAAAGTCTGGAATCCTCCGTTGACGAACTGGAGCGCGGAACAGGATCGGCGAGTGGATGCGTCTTTAGAGCGGTTGGATGCCATCTTCCGTGATCCGTGCGTTCTGCGACGCATTTGGGGGCATCTCGATGAGATGATCCTCCAGCACCATGTTTACAACGGTCTGGTCGCGTATAAGCCCGAGGATAGGATCACGATCGTCGATATCGGTTGCGGGGGAGGCGAATTGATCCATATGCTGTCTATTTATTTCAAGAACGCTAAATTATTCGGTATCGATTACAATCAACGATCCATCATCAGGGCGCAAGACCTTCTCGGCCATCGTGCCTCGTTGGTGGCAGGGGCATACGACGACGTTTTCTCGGAGGTCCAGGAGGCCGATCTGGTCTTTTGCTCCGAGGTCTTCGAACACGTGGAAGATCCCAGCCATCTCTTATCCACGCTTTCCCGGCTTGTCAAACCCGGCGGTTATCTGTCGCTTTCAACGCCGTCCGGATGGATGTGGTGGCTCCCGAGCCTATCCGGATTTGTCAAGCTGTTCCGATCGCCCAAAAAATTCCACGATCTCTATCTGACGCCCGAGACACATTGGAAAGCGGCGCTATCCATCCACCCGGCCGTGCGGCCGAAAAAGCTAAGGGCGCTTTTAAAGCGCGAAGGGTTCCGCATAAAACTCCGCAGGAGCGCGCTGTGGAGGATGAACATTAACGGCGTCATTTACTGGTTTTTTTCGTTATATGCCCGGAAGCGTCCAATTCACGCTTCCCGGGTTTTTGAATCCTATTACCGATTTCTGGACGCCTTGATGAACATCTGTCCCTTATTCCGCGTCTTCGAAACGCGGATCATCTTATTGGCGCAAAAAGAACCCGACAAGATCTAATGGACGTCCTCATCCTCGCCCCAAAAGACGCCCTAGGGGTTATGGATCCTGGCGTATCCCAATATGAATTCCATGGAGCCGGCGGCTTGATCTCGTGGCCGAGAGATTTTCACGCCCATTTAGGTCCCGTCGGAGCTTGGAATTTCTTTTTGAGACTTGGCTATAGGCCTCGATGGATCACTTGGAGCGCGCTCGCCGCAGAGAAGCCTGCCGAAAACCTCTTGGTCGTCTCCTCGTTGGGGCGATGGACATCGACCCAAGTCACTGCGCTTCAGCAATGGACGAGGAACGGAGGGACGCTTCTCGCGGCCGGGGTTTCCCCCCATTGGTTTGAATTCTGGGGTTTCGACGCCGAGAGGGCGTCGTTCCAGACCATCGGGCGTCCCGAGGGCGCTTTGGGAGTCCAATATTGCAAGGAGGGGGACGCTTCCGTTTGGGCGCCGGCCGAACAGCCTTATCTTCGTCCGGGATGGGAGGAATTGCCAGCCGGAGTCAAACCTTATGGACGTCTACTCTTGATCCTAGGGGAGCGATCTTCCCCTAAAAGAGCGCTCAAGACAGACTTGGGGGTTCCGGTCCTATGGCAAAACGGCAATGCTTTCTATTTGAACGGGAATCCCTTCGCCGGATTTCAAGCTTGGCTCCAGGGCCAATCAGACCTTTCTTCCTGGCTCGGGTGGCGCCATCGGCTTTTCTGGCTTGATCAATGGGTCGCGGACCTTCAAAAACTCCTTCTGGATGCGGGCATCTTATCCTTGGTGCGGCCCAAACAACTTGAGGGTTTTTCGCGGATTTCGATCGTTTTTCGCCACGACGTCGATGCGTCAAAGGACAGGACGTATTTGGAAGTCGAAGAAAAATCCCACGTCCCCGCGACCTATGCGATTCTCAAAGATCTCCACACGCGCTTTTGGACACGGGCTCTCAAAGCTTCCTCTACCGCCGAAAGCGCTCTTCATTACAATACGATTCAGAACGATCTCTTTTCGCAAATCGCCCGCAGGTTCCAGAAGCGGACGAATACATATCATCCGGCCCGTCGCCAAATCGCCGGAAAAGGCATCCTCCGTCAGGTCGGCTGGGCCAGGAGACAAGGAATCGGCGTTCAGACACTCCATCGGCATGGCCCCTTTCTGATCTATCCAGAATGGATCGACGCCATGGATCACGTTTTCAGCCAGAATCCGGATATTTCAGGATCCTCCTCCTTGTTTCGATCACGACTTTTGAGATATGGACAAGAGGATCTAGCCAACGGGGATGGAGCCCTGCCTCCATTATCCGAAGTCCAATTTCCGTTGTGGTTCCCATTTAAGCTGGCCCATGCCGGATATCAGGGCCGGCCTTTGAGAGGCTGGGAAAGCGCCCATGTGATGGAAGTTGCTCCCGAGGCCTTCATGGAAATGATCGAACAGACGGAAGAGTTGGACCTTCCGTATTTTGTTTTCACTCTAAATTTTCACCCGGCCCATGCCTTGCGGCCCACGTTCGCGCCGGGGGGATGCATCGCATGGTTCAAAAAGATCCTCGAATTCATTCAGGAGCAGCGATACGACATATTTACGCTTCGCGGCGTCTATGAAAAATTAAATCATATATTCCATGCCGATTATGATCGCGCAGGGTAGAGCGGACGACGGATAATTTTCTGTTGGAAAGGGAATTCGCCCCCGGAAATTAAGCTCGGTCGTTTGCTGAAACATAGTATACTGAGATAGCGAAATGCCAAGGATCGCGCTCGTTGTTGCTCCAAAGGATTCCTAATATGGATGTTCAATTTGTCGATTTTCATGATATTCCCGTACCGATCTGGAACACATTTGTGGATTCATGCGACGAATGCTGGGCCTATCATAAAGCCGAGTATATTCAAGTCGATATCGCCAACTCCCATTCCTTCGCCATTCTCGAAGGGGGGAAAATGTGCGGGGTTTGCGTGCTTTATTCAGGACGGGAAAGATTTGGACGAATCTTGAGGGGTCCGGGCTTGTCGCTTGATAATTCCGTGTCAAAGAAAAAGCTCTATCCGATTATCAAAGATTATCTGAAATCCCTGGCGAATCGAAATCGATGTTGCGCGATTCAATTTTCCTTCCCTATTCTTGCTCCCGCTTTTTCCAGGCTGGGATTTCTGAATTCCCATCTGCTCAATTTGGGATTTTCTTCCTCGTTGAGATGGGGTTACGGAATTCATTATCTTCCCTCCTACACGAATGTGTTGGATCTGAGAGGAACCGTCGAGGACATTTTTTCTGGATTTTCGAAGGGGCACAAGTGGGACTGTCATAAATGTGAAAAAATGACTCCATCATACGAATATCATGATGGCCATCTTGAAGACCGTTTATGGAACGATTATATTTCAATTCATCTCGAAACCTATGAGCGGACGGGAACGAAACCTTTTTCACGCGAATATTTGAACCGTCTCCGTTCATTCATAGAGCGGGGCTTGATGGCGCTGGGGAATCTTTACATCGGCACGGAATGCATCGCCAGTGTTCTATTAGTAACTTATAAAAAAAGGGCTTTTTATTTGGCGGGCGGTATTCGGGAGAATAAGGAGATAAGACATTGCGGAACTTATATCCACCTTCTGACGATAAAAGAGCTCAAGAATCGAGGATACGAGTATTATGAGCTCGGGCAATCGTATCCTTCGATTAAAGAAAGCAAGATGGGGAAGATCGGTGAATTCAAAGGGACGTTTGGCGGTGAAAAATGGCCAATTTTAGCGGGAGAATTGGTTGTTAATGAATTGGCTTATCTCCTCAGAATTATTTTTCCCAATTCAGCAAGACGAATTCTTCAAATAGAAAAAGCAAAATGGGGTCGAAAATCGTAATGATAAAAACGGAATTGAATTCATTGAGTAAGTATTTTGATCAGCGCAATACGATCTCAAAAAATCCGGCTTTTATCAATGCTTATGCATCGAGCATGGATCTCGATGAGAACAGCATTTATGATCCCATCGTCGAGGAAATTCAACTTCTTCTTTGCATAAAACCTTCCGACGCGGTCTTGGAGATTGGATGTGGAACGGGGGAAATCCTCAAAAGAATGAATGCCGATCCTATATCGCAAATATATATTCCGTCACGGCAAGAACAACCTTAGGCGAAGAATTAGAAGAAAACTTCGCTAGATTAAGATTAAAAGTTAGAAAGAAAGACAAGATATGATTTGCTCAATAAATAATCAAAAGGCCGTGAAATATGTCCGAACCCTCAAAATGAGAGAGTTGAACAAGGTTCTGGGGGCCAAGAAAAACGATATAGAAAATGCCCAGTTTTTCCTGACGAACGAGTTTAATAAAGACGCTCTAGTGCTTATCTCTGCTCGAGTCGGTATATATCTAGTTTTAAAAGCATACAATTTTAGGAAAGATGACGAAGTGTTGGTTCCCCAATATATAAGTCATTGTGTAATTGATATTGTTAAGAAGGTCTGCAGACCAGTTTACCGACTAACGGATAAGACGAAAGCGATTATTCTATTCCATCAATTTGGTTATCCGCAGAAAATGGATGAAATATATAAAATTATTGGGGGAAAGGATATTTTGGTAATTGAGGATTGCGCCCATTCTTTTTATTCCAGATATAAAGACAAACGGATTGGCTTATTTGGCGAAGCAGCAATTTTTAGTTTCCCCAAGATCTTTCCTACTATTTTGGGCGGATGCCTGATAACAGATAATACACGAATATTGAATTATGCCTACAATTATTTAAGACGCAATAAGTCATTTTGGAAAGAAATATATCATAATTTCATTTTAATCCCTACATTTATAAATGGGGCGGTTAAAAATCGTTGGATTAAATATGTCGCCGCTCTAATGGTGGCAAAAAACTGGAAGCTATTTCATAAGTTTCCCAATCCCAACGAATTAGTATGTCATCTTCTGGAAGAAAATATTAAAGATGTTGAATACCATGCCAAAAAAAGACAAGCTAATCTCAAACTTATTAAACAGAGACTTAAAGATTGTCAGTATCTCGATAAACTTGAAGAGGAATGTGAGGTGGTTCCCTTTGCGGTCCCTTATTTTTGCAGAGAGCCGGAAAGGATATGTGAGGAAATGGGAAAATTTAACATTTTGACCGGAGTTAACCAATTTGATATGAATCGAAATATCTTTTCCCCCCGTTATGAAAAAGTTATTGCTTTGCCAGTCCATCAAGATCTTTCAAGCGAGGAGATTAACTATATGTTGGAAGTTTTAAAATATGTGGAAAGTAAGATAAATAAAAAACATTAGGATATTTATTTGCATCGGAAATATAATTTTCAAAACAGTATGCATTATACAATAGAAAATTTAAAAGTCCATTTTGATAAACTGGCCGAACAATATAATGACGCACTTATAATAAATGCATATGCGTCCCCATGCTCTAAGGGTTATTTGACGGAGGAAGTCGTAGAGAATACGATAAGCGATGTAATTAATAAATTATTATTGGACCCTGCAGCGTCTTTGCTGGATTTGGGCTGTGGGAGTGGTTTTTGGACAAAACGCCTTGCAAATATTATTAGAGAAACTGTCGGCGTTGATATGTCGAAGAAAATACTTGAAATCGCCAAGAAGCAAAAGATTCCCAACGCAACTTTTATCTGTGGCGCAGGTCACAATTTGCCATTTCAAGAAAATTCATTTGACAGGATATTAAGCCTTTCTGTCTTTATGAATTTTCCTGATTATCATTATGCCAGGTCGGTTTTAAATGAAATGGTAAGGGTTACCAAGCCTGGGGGTATCATTTTGATAGCTAATAACCCCTCTTTGGAGAAGAAAGAAGAATTCTTGAAATATGTTGATTTGCAGCAATTGAAATTTGCAACTTCGCCAAATAGAGATGGTTTAGCCGCGGCGTGGCGAAAATTATCAAACTTAATCAGGCGAGTAAGAAATAAAATGATCAAAAACTGGGTAACCGTGCCTGCCATAAATGTCATCTATTATCCGGCAAGTATTTTTGAAGATTATTGCGCAGCTAAAAAACTGAATTGTGAAATACTCGAACGGAAAATTGAAGGCGATATTTACGCGCCTTTCAGGTTCGATGTCCGCATAACGGTTATTACATAGCGAATTCGTTATGGTTAGAGATTCGGCGTCCAAAACTCAGCCTCATCTGATGGGAGTAAAATTTTCTTTTTGGGATTATGATGAAATTGGTTTTTCGAATCTGGCTTTTTACCCCTGCCGGCTTCCGTGGAGCAGCGCAACGACGAAATATCATGTGATTTTGGTCAAATAAGACCGATCCGGTTCAATAACAATGCATAAAATTATTCGAAATTATCTATATTTGATTATTTCGTATGGGGCGACATCGATCTTAAACCTCTGCGCTTTGACCTTGCTCTCGCGCCTGCTTTCCCCCGATCAGATGGGGCGATACTCTATGGCGAATGCTGTCGTCGCCCTCTTTTACTCCATGTTCTTAAGCTGGATGGTCAACGCGAATGTTCGCTTTGGATGCGAAGAAATAAAGAAAAGCGGGACGATGGCGAAAACCTGGACGGCCCGGCAGACGTTCATCGTCCCCGGATTGGCCTTAGCGTTTGTTCTTTTGTATTTGCAGCCCTTTCATTTCCTTGAGAAAATTTACAATATTCCTTCGAACTGGTGGATCATCCTCTTTGTTCTCTTATTATCGAAGTGGATCATTCCGGAAGCCCAAAGCCTTTTTCAAGCGACGGGAGACGTTAAGTCGCTCGTTACGCTTCCGTTTATGAATGCGGCGGTTGTAATTCTTTTTTATGGAGCCCTCCTTGCCCTGGATTCCGGTCATGAAAAAATCATCTTGGTTCTCATCGCCCCCGCGATTTTTGCGTTCGTTCTTTGGGCGGGCTCCGCTTACACGAAATATTGGAAAAGCAAGATCTTTTTTTTACGGCCGGAAACAGACTATATCAAACAGATTTTCCAGTATTCCTATCCGCTTTTATTAAGCATTTTCGTCGCGTATTTATCTGATTGGGGCGATCATATTCTGATCCGGATATTTTATTCAAATCATGAAGTCGGTCTTTTTCAAGTCGCCTACCAGGTCATGTTTGCGATCCTCGGCATATCTTCCCAGATCATTATTCTTCTCTTGCCGAAGTTGATCCACGAGGAAAATGTCGATGGAAAATTTTTTCCGAGGTATCTAGAACGGATTGTTCCCACGTTTGGGTCTTTTTGGTCACTGGGAATTGTTTTCGTCATAACGTTTCTTCCTTATATCTTTTTATTGGTCGTCGGGAAAAAATACGCAGGGGCGCTCGTTCTTGTTCTTATCATGTCTTTCTCCTTTTCTGCTTCTTATATTGCGAGCACGTATAGCGTCTTATTCAGTCTTCAGAAGCGCTTGGGTCGTGCCATGATCTATAATGCTATTGGAACAGGAATCAACCTTGCTTTTTCTTTCTGCTTCGTTCGGAAAATGGGGATCATCGCTTCCGCGATAGGGACAGCGATGGGCTATTTGTCGACACAAGCCATGTACTTATTTGATCAACATCGGTATTACAGAATTCGAATTCAAAATATTTCCATTCTTACGAGCATCGTAATCATTTACACCCTGAGCCAAATATTTGTCCCAACAAACCTGATTTTCCGAATCTCCCTTGGCGCGATAGCGGCGATATCATTGATTCATGTGATTAGAAAATATTCGTTAGTCGACGCCGACGTTCTGGCGACGATATTTGCGGGACGGCATTCTCGAGTGGAGAATCTCTCCCGCCGTTTTTTTGTAAAGGATTGAAACGAGTGAATCCAGAGATGCAGATGATATGCTTTTTAGCTATAATCGGTTTGACCCTCGTCATAAGATTATTCCCTCGTCTTATATCCAAACGGGAACTCGGGGTCGATCACTGGTTCTGGAAATCGTATGTTGAGACTTATCGGCGCGACCGGAAATTCCCTCCTTCACTTCCACAATATGTCTTGGATGAACATCAATGGTATCCCCCCGTATTCCCACTTCTCCTGGCCCGGATTCCGGAATCCCTTTTCGACCGGTTCTGCCATACTTTCTCCGTCCTGATCGACGGCTTGCGATTGATCCTTCTTTTAGGAGTCGCATCCTGGCTCTCGCAAGGCAGCGTCTATGCAATTGTCGCGGCCGGGCTTGTCTATGCCACGGTACCTATCTTGAATACGTACAATATTCAACTCAATCCCCGCGGATTGGGAGCCCTTTTTTTAGACGGGTTGATGGCTTTATGGCTCTGGCTTTTCCAGTTCAATGGACCGGTCTGGATCTGGGTTGGGATCATTCTTCTCTCCGGCTTGATCCTGCTCACGCATAAGATGACGACGCAGATTTTTTGGTTCTTATGCCTGGGAGCCGGAATCCTAACCGGGGATTGGCGGTTTTTAGCGATGATCCCCGTATCGGTTTTAGCGGCTCTTCTTCTGAGCAAAGGATTTTATTGGAACGTCATGCGCGCCCACTGGGATATCGTCTCTTTTTGGCATAGAAACTGGAGATGGCTCCAAGCCCATCCCGTGAAGGAATCTCCTATTTACGGCGATCCCGGATATGAAACACCCACAAAGTTTTATCGAAAAGGCTTGACTGGAAATGTTAAACATATCGTTTCGCTTTTCGCATTGAATCCAATGGCTTGGAGCCTCCTGGGATTTTTAGCCGTTCTGTTTTTCAGAAGTCTCCGGCTGGAAGCGGCGGAAAGCTTCTTTCTGTGGTCTGCCCTATTGACAATTTTGTTTGTCCTTCTGACGGCCTTTGTCAATGTCTTCAAAGGCCTTGGAGCGGCCTATCTTTATCTCTATAATATCTCATTCCCCGTCGCGGTCCTCTGGGGTTTAACCTTGAGCCGGAATAAAGCCGACGCGGTAGGATGGCTCCTGTTCGGCGCCGGCCTTGGATCCTGTCTTCTCGCTCTTTATTTCTTCTATCGCAAAATCATTCGCTCTAAAACCCTCGCGGCCGATGTCCATTTGGAAGCGGTTTTTGCCGATCTCAAGCAGGCTCCCAAAGGCGTCGTTTTATGTCTCCCTCAACAATGGTACGACGTGATCGCTTATAAAACAGATCAATCCGTGCTCTATGGAGGCCACGGCTACGGATTCAAAAGACTGGAGCCGCTCTTCCCAAGGTTTTTGCTTTCCGTAGGCGATATCGTTCGTAAATATCATGTCCGTTATATTGTCGCTCTCGATGGCTACCTTCCTTCGCATTTCATCGAGGAGATCCCTTATAATCTCATCAAGGAATATGGCCCCTACCGCATCTATGAAATATCCTAGTCACATCAAATAGAGCCCAGCTAGGACGAAATGATCGTGGATTCAAAAGGTTCGAGTTCGGATCGCCGTTTCAAGTTCGGCAAGAACTGGAGCCGGTTTCTTAAAGTTCTTAACGAACACAGAATCCATGAGGCGGAAAAATCCCTTCAAACAATGCTTGCGATCGGGCGCCTTGAAGGAAAATCCTTCCTGGATATCGGCTCGGGGAGCGGGTTGTTCAGTCTGGCGGCCAAGCGTCTGGGAGCGCAGGTCTATTCCTTCGATTATGACCCTCAGAGTGTCGCCTGCACTCAAGAATTGAAACGCCTCTTTTATCCGCGAGATGACCTTTGGACCATCAGGCAAGGGTCCGTTCTTGACCTCGAATTCATGAAGTCGCTCAGGAAGTTCGACATCGTCTATTCCTGGGGCGTTCTCCATCACACGGGAAATCTCTGGCTGGCGCTTGCGAATGCGGCGGTCCCGGTGGCCGAAAAAGGCCTTTTGTTCGTCGCCATTTATAACGATCAAGGCTTCCGATCCAGGATTTGGAAAAGGATTAAGAAGCTTTATGTCTCAAGCCGGCTGGGTCGAATCTTTGTTTTAAGCGCCTTTCTTCCCGCGTTCTTCATCGAGGGACTTTTCCATGATATCAGCCGCGGGAAAAACCCGGTTCATCGGTACCGCGAATATCAACAACAGAGGGGAATGTCCGTTCTCTATGACTGGATCGACTGGCTGGGCGGCTATCCTTTTGAAGTCGCCACGCCGGATAGAATCGTTGATTTTTACTGCCAAAAAAGCTTGGCGCTAAAGAAATTCGTCCCCGCCCGCGGCCTGGGGAACAACCAGTTTATCTTCGAAAAACCCTGACCCCGGCCTTCCCTCCAAAATCTCCCCCCTTTCTTTTATATCCGGAGATCTGCCTTGGAGCGGTTCCCATTTCATAATTTATTCTATCGACAGCGGCTGGGGCCCCGGGCTTTGCCCGGGGGTCCGCTTCCGCCGCGAAGGCTCGTCCCTTGACAATTTCGACATTTGATTATTTCCTCCCTTTATGATACCACGTTGTCATAGGATGACAGGATTTTTAAGGGGGAAAAATGATAAAAAAAATATGGTTTCCTTCCATCTGGCGAAAGGCGTTTTTTGCGCTTTTACTCTGCTTCGCCGTCTCGCTGCCGCTAACGGCGGCCTTTCTCCGAAATATGCCGGTCAAGGTCGTCCAGCCTAATGGAGAGCCGCTCAATCTCTTCGCCACCGGCGACGAATTTTACAACTGGCTCCACGACGCCAACGGCTACACGATCATCCAGGACCCCGAGACGGGCTACTATGTTTATGCTGTTTTAGAGAACGGACGGCTCGCATCATCCGCCTTTCCCCTGAGTTCTCTTTCCGCGGTCAACAACGCAAGCGTCAGTTATCTGAATATCCCCAAGTATTTGATCCAGCCTTGGGACAAACGAGCAAAACCCCGGGATATCAGGCCCGGCGGCTCGCCGGCCACTCCTGAAAAAATCCTGCGCGCTCCCAGAACGGGAACTCTGAATAACATCGCCATATTCATCCGGTTCAGCGATGAAAGCGAATTTACGGATCTCCTATCGCTCTACGGCGACATGTTCAACAACAGCGCGCCGGGCGCGAACTCGATGCTCAACTATTACCGGGAAGTCTCCTACAATCAATTAACGATTGCGACCTCCTTTTATCCGAACGCCGCGACGACGGTCGTTTCCTATCAGGATTCCCGTCCGCGGAGCTATTACCAGCCCTATAATGCCACGACCAACCCCAATGGATATACCTCATCCAATATGACGGATAGAGAGCACACGCTTTTGAAAGACGCGGTCGATGCCGTCGGCTCGCAGATTCCAGCTGGGCTGAACATCGACGGCGACGGCGACGGCAATGTGGACAACGTCTGTTTCATTGTCTACGGGAGCTCGGGGGGCTGGGCGGAATTGCTCTGGCCGCACCAGTGGTCTCTCTACACCAAGACGGCCTATATCAACGGCAAACGCGTCTGGACATACAATTTTCAACTGCAGACGTTTTTAACGGCCAGCGGCGTCGGCGTCTTATGCCACGAGATGTTCCACAGCTTAGGGGCTCCGGACCTTTACCATTATAACTACGATGGCCTTACTCCCGTGTCCTCCTGGGATATCATGGAGGATGATCAAAATCCGCCTCAGCATATGGGCGCATACATGAAGTTCAAATACGGACAATGGATCGCCTCGATTCCTCAAATCACCCTGGCGGGGAATTACTCGCTGACCGATCTGATCTCGGCCGCCAACAACTGTTATAAAATCGCTTCTCCGAACTCGACGACGGAATACTTTGTCGTCGAACATAGGTATAAGCGGGGAACGTTTGAAAATTCGTTGCCCGGGTCCGGCCTTCTGATTTACCGGATCAATCCGGCGGTTATGGGAAATGCCAACGGCCCGCCCGATGAGGTCTATGTCTATCGGCCCGACGGAACCCAGACCGTGAACGGCTCTCCCTGGCTGGCCAATTTCGGCTCGCATGTCGGCCGGACAGCCATCAATGACGCGACCAACCCGTCGAGCTTTTTAACTGCCGGCGACCCGGGGGGCTTGAACATTTCGAACATCGGCTCGCCAAGCGGCGCTCCGGAAATATCTGATATAGTCTATGCCCCTTCCTCGATATCTTTTTATGTATCGCTGACTCCAGTTATTACAGTTCCGACGGTAACGACAACGGCTGTCACAAACATATTAGCGACGAGTGCGGAGAGCGGGGGCAATGTCACGTCGAGCGGAGGGCCGGCGGTGACGGCGCGGGGCGTCTGCTGGAGCACGGCGCTGAACCCCACGACGGCCGATGCCAAGACGGTGGACGGCTTGGGGACGGGGTCCTATACGAGCGCCATCACGGGCTTAAGCCCGAGCACCACGTATCAGGTCCGCGCCTACGCCACGAATTCGGCGGGCACGGCCTACGGTAGTAACTTGAGTTTCACAACTCCTTCCATTATTTTGCTTCCGACGGTCAGCACGATGGCCGTCACGAACATATCGGGGAGTTTTGCGCAGAGCGGAGGCACGGTAGCCTCGGAAGGGGGGACGCCGGTGACGGCACGGGGCGTCTGCTGGAGAACGGTGCTAAACCCCACGACGGCCGATTCCAAGACAGTGGACGGCTTGGGGATGGGGTCCTATACGAGCGCCATCGCGGGCTTAAGCATGAGCACCACGTATCACGTCCGCGCCTACGCCACGAATTCGGCGGGCACGGCCTATGGCAACGACCTGAGCTTCATAACCGCATCGTCTTCTTCCATACTTTTTAACGAGAATTTTTTGGGCGCAACGATTCCTGCCGGGTGGAACCAACAGAACATAGGCACTGGAATAACGAATAGATGGTCTATTTCGTTGACAAGCCTTGCGGGCGGCTCTCCTAATGAGATGAGATGCGATTGGCAGAGTGTGAATCCGGGCACGTCACGGTTGGTGACGCCGCCCTTGAATACGACAGGCTATGCGGTTCTCTATTTGAGCTTCAAACATTTTTTGGATTCCTATGATACGGGAGGTCTGGTGTTAAAAGTACAAACCAGTCCTGACGGGACGACCTGGACCGATGAATCGTGGTCTGTGCTGACATCGACTGCCAATATAGGGCCTAAGACAGAGTCCGCGGTGCTCACGCACAATTTGAATAGTTCGGCAACTTATGTGGCCTTTGTTATCACGGGCGACTTGTATAATTTCGATGCCTGGTATATCGATGATGTTTCCATCGCTATACAAAATACGTTCAATTCGGCGGGGAGCTGGACCGGCGCGGGAAACGGGGCCGACGGCTGGCATTTGGGAGATTTCAACGGCGACGGACGGACGGACATCTTCCGCTATCGTCCCGGGGTATCCGGAGCCGAAGTCTTTCTCTCAAACGGGAGCTCATTCGTCGATGCGGGGAGTTGGACCGGCGCGGGAAACGGGGCCGACGGCTGGCATTTGGGAGATTTCAACGGCGACGGACGGACGGACATCTTCCGCTATCGTCCCGGGGTATCCGGAGCCGAGGTCTTTTTGTCGGACGGAACGGAATTTGTCGAAGCCGGGAGCTGGACCGGGGCGGGCTGCGGCTCGGACGGCTGGTATGTGGGCGATTTCAACGGCGACGGGCGGTCCGATATCATGCGCTATAATCCCGGCGTATCCGGAGCCGAAGTCTTTCTCTCGAACGGGAGCTCATTCGTCGATGCGGGGAGTTGGACCGGCGCGGGAAACGGGGCCGACGGCTGGCATTTGGGAGATTTCAACGGCGACGGACGGACGGACATCTTCCGCTATCGCCCCGGGGTATCCGGAGCCGAGGTCTTTTTGTCGGACGGAACGAAATTTGTCGAAGCCGGGAGCTGGACCGGGGCGGGCTGCGGCTCAGACGGCTGGTATGTGGGCGATTTCAATGGTGACGGAAAAGACGATATTATGAGATATACCCCCGGTGTGGGGTCAGAGGTCTTTCTCTCGGACGGGACGAAATTTGTCGAAGCCGGGAGCTGGACCGGGGCGGGGAACGGGACCGATGGCTGGTATGTCGGGGATTTTAACGGAGACGGGAAGGACGATATTTTTCGCTATCTCCCCGGAGTCTCCGGGGCGGATGTCTTTCTTTCGAACTCTGCCGCTGTCGGCACTCCTCTCTCTGTTCTGGCCCTCAGTCTATCGGCGCTCGATGAGGAGATGATCTCAGAAAAAAATGTCCGGAGAGAAATGACTTATCAGGAAGAAGAAGTTTTTCTAAACTCTTTTCTCATGAGGCAGCTCCGGGGTGAAGAGGTCTCGATCTTTGAGGTCAAAAAAGCCTATGAAGATACGTTGGGGAGGAATGTCCGAAAAGCAGTCATCCATCAATTGCTCTTCAGGCATGGCTTTTGGAAACTCTTTGAGCGAGTCATCATATTGAACGAAGTAATAAAATAAGCCAAGGGCGGCACAACTCATATTTCGTCAGTTCTGTCTCCAGAGAAGCGTCGGCAAATGTGAAGGGATCTTGAATCCTGCGTGAACCGGCGCTAAGACAAAATTAGTTCATAACCCCCTGAAATTTCCCGATCTGGTCACGGTGGGAAGTTTAAAACAGCACCTTAAAATTCATCCCGATCGAAAAACCGTCGAGATTCGTCACGAGATTATTGGGATTATTGAAGACGTTCGCGTTGTTTGTGTTGAGAATTCTGTATCCGAGATCGATATCCAGTTTGGAATGGAAAAGCTTATCTCGGCTCTCAATAGTCGTGATTGTGGCCAAGAAGCCGGCCATGAGACTGCTGTCCTCGATTCCGTTCGAATAGCTGGCGTTGCCGATATCGATCCCGATATGAAGGAAATTCGAGATCCTCCGCATGATCCTGATTCCCGTGATGTTGCAGTCGACGTCGACCTCGACCCTGCCCCCTGTCGCCGGCACGCCGCTCCCGTTCATTTTGATCTCTTCCCGTAGGAGTGAGATGTCGAAATCCTCGGAGAGTTTAAATGTCAGAAGAAAAAGATTGCCGTTTCCGGAAAAGCGGCTGTCCATTCCTCTATAGAGGTTAAATCCGAATCCGAATCCGAATCTTTTTGTCTCCTGCGCTGAATCCTGGGCGGATGCCGTCAGAGTGCCGAGGAGCATAAAGATGAGCAGTAGGCTCGAAACGCCGATGACTCGAAAAGCTCGTTTCTTCATAAGGCTATCCTCTCTTTCACTGACAAGGCCATCTTAAATGAACCATAACTGGTTATAGATAAACTGAAACACGATGAGGTATATTTATATATAAATTGATTTCTTGTCAAGGATTAATTGAACTGACCTTGAATCCTTCACTCCTTCGAGATCAATCGAAAATCATGTTTCTTGAGCCAGCGGAGGAGGACGGCCCGAGTCGGTTTTTCCCCCGTGGCGTTTTCATAGGCTTGCTTCAAGTCCATCAACGCTACGGGCTCGCCCCTAACGGCTTTCTGCCGGAACGGCTCGAGCCATTTCTCTTCCATCCTCCAATAGGCCGCATCAAAAAGGATCCCGACACTGGAAGACGCGTTGCTTTGAAATACGTCGAATTCGGAGACCGATCCGGAAACGCTTCCGGCAAGAAAAACATCCGCTCCGGACACCCCCGGCAGATAGCGGAAAATATCGTCCATCCCGTCTCCGTTGAAATCTCCCACGTACCAGCCGTCAGCGCCGTTCCCAGCGCCCGTCCAGATCCCGGCTGAGACAAATTGCGTCCCGTCCGAGAGAAAGACCTCTGACCCCACGCCGGGGGTATATCTCATAATGTCGTCTTTTCCGTCGCCGTTGAAATCGCCCACGTACCAGCCATCCGCGCCGTTCCCGGCGCCCGTCCAGATCCCGGCTGAGACAAATTGCGTCCCGTCCGAGAGAAAGACCTCTGACCCCACGCCGGGGGCATATCTCATAATGTCGTCTTTTCCGTCGCCGTTGAAATCGCCCACGTACCAGCCGTCAGCGCCGTTCCCGGCGCCCGTCCAGATCCCGGCTGAGACAAATTGCGTCCCGTCCGAGAGAAAGACCTCTGACCCCACACCGGGGGTATATCTCATAACGTCGTCCTTCCCATCTCCGTTGAAGTCGCCGACATACCAGCCGTCTGATCCGTATCCCGCCCCGGTCCAGATCCCAGCTGAGACAAATTGCGTCCCGTCCGAGAGAAAGACCTCTGACCCCACGCCGGGGGCATATCTCAATATGTCGTCCTTCCCGTCGCCGTTAAAGTCGCCGACATACCAGCCGTTTGATCCGTATCCCGCCCCGGTCCAGCTGCCGACGGAGTTGAACTTCGTCCCATCGGACAGGAACATGTCCGCCCCCGAGACCCCCGGATAATAGCGGAAGATATCCTTTTTCCCATCCCCGTTGAAATCGCCGATAAACCAGCCTGCGCCGGCTTTTCCCGCCCCGGTCCAGCTCCCCGAGTAAACGAAGGCCAGCGACGTTTCGCCCTTCCCTTGCAAGTTCAGGTTGTACGGGTTATTGACCGGGTCATTGTTCAGCAGCGAAATCGACGCCGTCTTCTGCCCCACGGAGGTCGTCTTGAACTCGATGATGAACGTCGTGCTCTGGTTGGGAGCCACCGGCGACGTCGGAGCTTGGATGACGCTGAACTGGTCCGCGTTGGCTCCGTTGATCACCAGGTTCGTCTGCAGCGTCAGATCGGAAGGCCCCATGTTGTTGATCGTGAAGACGGCCTGGGAGCCGACATTCACCACCTGCATGCCGTAATTATAGGTCCCGCCCTTGGGGATCGTCGTCCGGCCCTGGACGAGCGTCATCCTCGGCGCCGTTAGGTTCGTCCCCTGGAAGTCCTGGTTCGGCTCATTCGAGGTAATGTGGGCCAGCTCGCGGACGGCCGGCGTCCAGGAGCCGTAGCCCGTCTTGCTCGGCGTGATGCTCGTGCTCGAATACGGAGGCATATTATAGGAATAGGTCCCATCCGCCGCCGTGGTCTCCGTATGCCCGTAGAACGAGAACGTGATCGTCACGCCCCCGACCGGGTTCGTCCCGTCCGTTACCGTGCCCGAGATCCGGTACATTATAGGCGTGCCCTGGAAGTCCTGGTTCGGCTGATCGGCCGTGATGTTCGTTATGGTCCGGCTGGCCGGGGTCCACGAGGGATAGGCCGCATGGCTCGGCGTGACCGTCGTCGTCGTCCCCCGGGGAACCGTATACGAGTACGTCCCGTTCGCCGCAGTACTCTCCGTGTGGCCGTCGTGCGAGAACGTTACCGTCACATTCTGGACAGGGTTTGGCCCGTCCGTCACCTTCCCCGAGATCGTTAGCGTATCAGGTGGCAGTGCGAAATCAAGGTAGAAAATCGAGCCGTCAGCTGATGCGCTTGAATAGAGCCTTCTGGTTTCTTGCGCGGCTACTGGAAGATAATTTTTCGAAAGAACGCCTTGGCCGAACAAACCAGGTTTTCTTATCGACGGACTCATCGCCCCAGACTCCTGACGGGCAAGACAAAGGCTCCAGATTCGCGATGCCACCAGATTGTTGTTTATGGATGTCCAGCTTGCCCCTCCGTTTTCGCTCTTGAATACCCCCCCCTGATCCGTTCCAACATAGAGCGTCGCCGGACTATCCTGATCGATGATAAAAGATGAATTCGGCGTGCCTGAAATGCCATTATTTATTTGCCCCCAATTGTCGCCGCTGTTTGTGCTCTTATAGATTCCATTATTCATAGTGACGGCATAAACAATCGAAGGAGTCAGCGGGGCGATGGCCACGGCGCGAATATTTTGCTGCACGAGTCCTGTTTGGATCCAGGTCGCTCCGCCGTCAGGGCTCTTAAAAACTCCGTACAATGTCGTATGATTCATACTATTTGCGCCGATGTATAGGGTCGTCGATGTTTGAGGATCGATGGCGATAGCGGCAATCCGATAAATCAGGTTGCCTTTGATATCCGTCCAGTTGTTGCCGCCGTTTATGCTCTTATATATCGACAGGCTGGAGCCCGCATAGACAGTGGACGGGTTTTGTGGATCAACCACAACCACCCAGGTGTCATCCTTTCCTCGAGGCAAGCCAGTGTTAATCGCCGTCCAGCTTGCCCCACCGTTCACGGTTCGATAAACTCCGCCCTTTGATATAGGGCCCTGGTCATAAATTTTAGCCTGTGTCCCGGCATAGACGATGGATGTATTCTGGGGATTGATGGCCAGGCTGTTGATCATGAAACTCGTCTCGGGAATTCCGTTATTGTATTTTTCCCACGAAGCTCCCGCGTCCAAGCTTTTATAAATTCCGGCACCGAGAGTCCCGGCATAAATCGTCGATTCGGCATGGGGATCGATCGCCAGTTTATAGACCGGCGTTGCCCTCATGTTTGTGTTTGAAACTTGCCAGGAATTACCGCTGTCCACCGATTTATACACTCCCATGTATTGGGCGCCGATATAGAGATTCAAAGAAGAAATCGGGTCCAGAGCAAGAGATAATACCGAGGGCGGCTGGCCGGTACCCAAGGGATCCGTCCAGGTTTCCCCGCCATCCGCGCTCTTGACGAGCCGTCCATAAGAAGCATAAATCGTGCCCGGGCTATTCGGATCCAGCCAGACCCGGCCTAAAATGAGTCCAAAACTTTTGATCGATGCGAAATGGGCTCCGCCATCTATGCTCTTCCATAAATCTCCATTATAGCCGCCGGCATAAATGATGAGGGAATTATGGAGATCTATAGCGACGGCTTCCCAGTGGGGGATAAAGTCTACCGGCGGGCTTCCCGCGAGGCCTGTGGGATTCCAAGATACGCCGCCGTCCGTGCTCTTAAACAATCCCAGATCATTTTCCTCAAGATAGACAACGGAAGAATTGTTTGGATCGACGACAAAAAAACCGGGGCTAGCAAATCCATCAGCGATTTCCGTCCAGGTCGCTCCGCCGTCCGAGCTTTTCATTGCAGCAGTATATGACGATAAGACAACGTACAGATTATCGGGCGTTTGGGGATCGATCGCCATGCTGTAAACAGGATCGCTGAGTCCGGTTAAAGTCCATGTTGAGCCGCTGTCGGTTGTTTTGTAAACACCGGCGTTGGCCGACAGCCCTGACCAAACGTAGAGAGTGGAAGGCATTTTGGGATTTATGACGATTCCGTCAAAGGACAAGTAAGGAAAACCCTCGTTAATCGTATTCCAAGTTGCAGCACCATTTGTGCTCTTATAGACTCCGCCTGTTTTCGTGGCGGCATAGAGGATTAAAGGATTGCCCGGATCGATCACTAATCCTGACATCGAAGCCCCTTCCGGTCCGCAAGGCGTCCAGACATTCGTCTGGCTAAGAGCGCAGAGCGATGAAACGAAAAAGACAGCCAGAAAGAAAATAATTTTAGATTTGTTCAGCATTGTCTTCCCTCTATAATAAGAACATAATTGCCAGTAACACTGCATTTAGAACACGGCGGAAAGCGTTCCCCTTTCACAAAAGTAATTTCATTTCCACATCTAGTGCATTGGTAAATTCCAGATTCAGGAACGATGTTGCCGGCTGAATATGACTTGGCCAACCTCCCTTTAATTGATCCATTATCTTGGAGTGGAAATCTGACGCCAAATATATATCTTGTCAAGAAAGGCGTTAGATCTCCCAATCGTTTCATATCTATTCCCCAATCGATTTGAATCGAATCTTAATCGAACTTATTTGACTAAATTATCACGCCGATGAAGCAAGAATGTCAAATGTTTTGCTTGAGCCGCGTTTGACCCTTGTAGGAATACTTCAAGAATATATGAACACTTCTGTTTTATTCTTAAGCAAAATTCAATTTACGATTTGATTTAATGAATTATATTTCATCTTTACAGCAAAGAGTCTCTAAGATTTTCTCAGATCAGACAATATCAACAAATCTCAGTAACACAAATCGATTCTCATACGATTTTTTCATTTTTAACCCCCCGATTGCCAACTGAGACTATAGTGATCCTTCAATGACAGACTACTCCCCGTGTGCCAACGGTGTGCCAAAATGTGACTAAAAGCGCTGAAATTATGGTATCGGGATTGAAACGCAAAAAACAGTCAATGACCCCGCGGCTTGCCGCGGGGTCATTGACTGACCTCCCCCCACATTTCCTCTACCACCGGTGAAGTCAAGGGACGAGCCTTCGCGGCGAAAGCGGACCCCCGGGCAAAGCCCGGGGCCCCGGCCGCCGTGAAAGTTCGAGGCGATGAGCCGGGATTCGGGGAGACAAAACGCCTCCCCTGAAACCGGCATTATACAAAATGCTTCGACTCGGGGAAGTCCCTTCTCATGGAATCCTTCACTCCTTCGAGATCAATTGAAAATCATGTTTCTTGAGCCAACGGAGGAAGACGGCCCGAGTCGGTTTTTCCCCCGTGGCGTTTTCATAGGCTTGCTTCAAATCCATCAACGAGACGAGCTCGCCCCTAGCGGCTTTCTGCCGGAACGGCTCCAGCCATTTCTCTTCCATCCAATAGGCCGCATCAAGAAGGATCCCGACACTGGAAGACACATTCCTTTGAAAAGCGTCGAATTCGGAGACCGGTCCGGAAACGCTTCCGGCAAGAAAAACATCCGCCCCGGAGACACCCGGCAGATAGCGGAAAATATCGTCATTCCCGTCTCCGTTGAAATCCCCGACATACCAGCCGTCAGCCCCGTTCCCGGCGCCCGTCCAGATCCCGGCTGAGACAAATTGCATCCCGTCCGAGAGAAAGACCTCTGACCCCACGCCGGGGGTGTATCTCATAATGTCGTCCTTCCCGTCGCCGTTGAAATCGCCCACGTACCAGCCGTCTGTCCCGTTCGTCTCCAGCGTCCAGATCCCGGCTGAGACAAATTGCATCCCGTCCGAGAGAAAGACCTCTGACCCCACGCCGGGGACATACCGGAAAATATCGCATTTTCCGTCGCCGTTGAAGTCGCCGACATACCAGCCGTCTGATCCGTTCCCGGCGCCCGTCCAGCTGCCGACCGAGACGAACTGCGTCCCATCGGACAGGAACATGTCCGCCCCCGAGATCCCCGGGAGATAGCGGAAGATGTCGTCCTTCCCGTCGCCGTTGAAGTCGCCGACATACCACCCGTCTGATCCGTATCCCGCTCCGGTCCAGCTGCCGACGGAGTTGAACTGCGTCCCGTCGGACAGGAACATGTCCGCCCCCGAGATCCCCGGGAGATAGCGGAAGATATCGGCTTTCCCGTCGCCGTTGAAGTCGCCGACATACCAGCCGTTTGATCCGTATCCCGCCCCGGTCCAGGTGCCGACGGAGTTGAACTTCGTCCCGTCGGACAGGAACATGTCCGCCCCCGAGACCCCAGGATAATAGCGGAAGATATCCTTTTTCCCGTCCCCGTTGAAATCGCCGATAAACCAGCCGGCGCCGGCTTTTCCCGCCCCGGTCCAGCTCCCCGAGTAAACGAAGGCCAGCGATGTTTCGCCCTTCCCTTGCAAGTTCAGGTCGTACGGGTTATTGGCCGGGTCATTGTTCAGCAGCGAAATCGACGCCGTCTTTTGCCCCACGGAGGTCGCCTTGAACTCGATGATGAACGTCGTGCTCTGGTTGGGCGCCACCGGCGATGTCGGCGCCTGGATGACGCTGAACTGGTCCGCGTTGGCTCCGTTGATCACCAGGTTCGTCTGAAGCGTCAGATCGGAATGCCCCGTGTTGTTGATCGTGAAGACGGCCTGGGAGCCTAGATTCACCATCTGCGTGCCGTAATCATAGGTCCCGCCCTTGGGGATCGTCGTCTGGCCCTGGACGAGCGTCATCCTCGGCGCCGTCAGGTTCGTCCCCTGGAAGTCCTGGTTCGGCTCATCCGAGGTAATGTGGGCCAGCTCGCGGACGGCCGGGATCCAGGAGCCGTAGCCCGTCTTGCTCGGCGTAATGATCGTGCTCGAATACGGAGGGACATTATAGGAATAGGTCCCATCCGCCGCCGTGGTCTCCGTATGCCCGTAGAACGAGAACGTGATCGTTACGCCCCCGACCGGGTTTGTCCCGTCCGTCACCGTGCCCGAGATCCGGTACATTATGGGCGTGCCCTGGAAGTCCTGGTTCGGCTGATCGGCCGTGATGTTCGTTATGGTCCGGCTGGCCGGGGTCCACGAGGGATAGGCCGCATGAGACGGCGTCACCGTCGTCGTCGTCCCCCGGGGAACCGTATACGAGTACGTCCCGTTCGCCGCAGTACTCTCCGTGTGGCCGTCATGCGAGAACGTTACCGTCACATTCTGGACAGGGTTTGGCCCGTCCGTCATCTTCCCCGAGATCGTAAAGGTGCTCGCGCTTGTGCCGAAGGTCAAATCATCGCCGTAAGAAGTTCCCGCCGCGTTGGTGGCATAAGCTCTCACATGATAAGTCGTGCTCGACGTCAATCCGGTTATCGAACTCGTAAACCCTCCCGAGCCTGAGCCGTCTGTCGTTTTGCTATCCGCGGTCGTGGGGTTTGCCGAGGTGCTCCAGCACACACCCCTGGCCGTCACCGCCGCTCCGCCTTCCGCGGTCACGTTCCCTCCGCTAGTGGCGGTGGAGAAGGCTATGTCAGAAACGGCTGTCGTCGTCACCGTCGGGATATCAGCGGAGATCTTGGCTATGAAAACGTCCCACCCCGTCTGATCTGTCTGGTACTGGTTCAGGGTCGGAAAATTCGTGCTTTGCGTCCATCCGGTCACATAAGCATTGCCGCTGCCGTCCACCGCTATTCCTTCGCCATAGTCGGTGCCACTCCCACCCAGGTAGGTGGAGTAAACCAGGCTGTCATTGCCGCTCTTCGTCGTGTCGATCTTTGTCACGAAGGCATCAGTGCTCGCCTGATCTGTCTGGTACTGGTTCAGGGTCGGAAAATTCGTGCTTTGCGTCCATCCGGTCACATAAGCATTGCCGCTGCCGTCCACCGCTATTCCATAGCCATAATCGGTGCCACTCCCTCCCAGGTAGGTGGAGTAGACCAGGCTGTCATTGCCGCTCTTCGTCGTGTCGATCTTTGTCACGAAGACATCGTAGTTTCCATCTCCTGGATCTGTCTGGTACTGGTTCAGGGTCGGAAAATCCGTGCTAGACGTGTATCCGGTCACATAGGCATTACCGCTGCCGTCCACCGCTATTCCATAGCCATAATCCTGGCTACTCCCGCCCAGATAGGTGGAGTAAACCAGGCTGTCATTGCCGCTCTTCGTCGTGTCGATCTTTGTCACGAAGACATCCGTATTCGCCTTATCTGTCTGGTACTGGTTCAGGGTGGGAAAATTCGTGCTTAACGTGTATCCGGTCACATAGGCATTGCCGCTGCCGTCCACCGCTATTCCTTGGCCATAATCGTCGCTATTCCCACCCAGGTAAGTGGAGTAGGCCAGGACCACGGGATCGATGACCAGCTCCAGGCCCGCATCGTAGGCCCCGACTTCGAACCCGTAGGCGTTCTCGCCGATCATCTTGAAGGCCGACTCGACAGCTACCCGTGTCCCGTTCCCCGATCGGCCTTCCACTGACAGCTTTGCCCCGGCCTCCTGATAGGCCGCCGGCTTCTTGTGCACGAGCTCCCCGAACCCCGTCTCGACGAGCAGGTTACCCGCCTCATCCACCCGCGTCCCTTTCATATTCCTGTATTCGAACCGGATGTCCCGGGGATTCCCCCCGGGACGGACGATCCAGTCATACTCGATCCGGCTTTCGATCCCGTAAACCTTCAGATCGATCCGATCATAGATATTCCTGTAGAGAACGGCCCCTGACGTGGGCACGGCCGTGTGCCATTTCGCCGGATCGTTGCCGATGAAATAATTGACCTTGAGGGCGGTCTCATCCACGGGGACAATCTCCGGATGTTTGGCGGCATTTAGAAAGACGAGCCTGGAGACATCCCGCTCGTATCGGCGATCCTCACGCTTTTCCGGCCGGAGAGAGGGCTCTTTTCCGGCGGCCGGAGCCTCCGCGCGCTCGGACTTGAAACTGTCGAAGACAAGCCCTTTCTCGGTCAGCCAGAGCGTATAGCGGGCCGCTTTGGCATAAAAGAGCGCCCGGCCGTCGACCTGACCCCGGTTAGCCGTGAAATAAAGGGGAAGGCTCCCGAAATCGAGGTGAAGACCGGAGGGATTCCCGGTCGGCTGAGGCTTGAGGTCGGGGACTTGGGCTGGCCGCCCCGGGGGGAAAGTCCGCGGGCTAGATGACCCTGGATGGGGCGCGACGGGGCTCACGGTCATGCCTGCACAGAGCAGAATGCCAATGAAGAGGACAAAAAGCGTCTTTCTCATCTCCCCCTCCTCCAGATAAAAATACTATCGCAGAAGAAAACAGCGTGGAATAATAATAAATCTTTAAAATTAAAAAAGTCAAGGATTTGCCCTCGTAATTTTAGGGCGGTTTTGGCATAATGCATGCAGGTTCTCCTCTGGTATAGCTACCGTATGCCAGCTTTCGGGCTGGGCATCTGGAGACCCCATTGGGGACAGGGGACCGCGTCCCCGAAAACTGTTCGACAGCGGCTGGGGCCCCGGGCTTTGCCCGGGGGTCCGCGTCCGCCGTGAAGGCTCGTCCCTTGACGGTCAGTTAATAGGGATGTATCAGCGCAATATGATGAAGTCCGGCCTTGCTATTTGGTCGTCAGCGGTCTTGGTAGGTGATATTTCCGACGGCGACGCCCAAATCGCGTGGGTCTGGAACGCCCGCCGTTTTCAGGGGATTCCAAGTCCGGTCGATCTTGATGAGCAGGATGACATCCTGGCCGACCTCTTCGGGGACGGCCAGGACAACGTCTTGCCATTCGTTCCGGGCAAGAGTGATTTCTTTGACGAGCCTTTTCTGCCGGAAAAGATCTTTCACGAAATAAAGCCGAATCGTGATGGGTTTTTTCTGGATGTCCGGATGGGACGCATGGAGAGGAAGGACGAGAATCGGCTTTTCGATCTTGAGGGTCAAACCTCCATAGTTTCGCGTCCAGCGGAATTCCCGCCCCTCATTGTCCTTTTCGGCGGGATAAAGACCGAAATCTTGTTTCAAATGAAACCTTTCGGTTCGGCTTTGCAAGGACAAAGAATGGGCTGAATTCCAGAGGTGGATACCCGCCAGGAGCACGACGAGAACAACCGTCCAGGCCCGGACTCGTTTGGAAAGCCCAGCCTTCCGCGGGGGCTCTGCGGGCGCCGGAGTGTCATCCGGCCCGGGCTGGACGAACATGCTTATGGCTAAGAGCCAGAACATATATTTCACTTCGTAGCTTCCGATATACGTGTGAAATTGGATGTTCACGAAATAGGAGATGAGGCCGGCGATCGCTGCAAGCTGCACGAATCTCCATCGGCCCGACCAAGGATTGGAACGATACGCCCGCCTCATTTGGCGGATGAGTTCCCAGAAAATCCAGAGGACGAGAATGACACCGGGCAAGCCAAGCTCCGAACCGGTCTGGAGAAGGTAGTTCTCGGCGGATTCCCCGATCGGCCAGCTTTTTTTGAGGGTTTCGGCGTAATTCGAGATTTCAACGGTGTAGGCTCCGATGCCGACGCCGGTCAAGGGATAGTCTTTCATCATGACGACGGCGCTTTCCCAGTTGTCCGCCCAGCGCTTGTGAATGAGATTATCTAAAGAGCTTTTCTTCTGGAGGTCGCTGACCTTGAGCCTGAGCTTGTAGAAGAGCTTCGAGTCTTTTGAGATCATGAGGCTCGCCGTGAGGAGGAGAACGCAGCCGAGGACGACGGCGGCCAGTCGAATGAGCTTTCGCCGGTGCGCCGGATCGGCCGTTCGGTTTTTCCTGATTTGTTCGAGATACATCAGGAAAAAGGCCAGAAGAGCCACGAGGATTCCCAGGAAGCCGCTGCCCGATCCCGTAAAAGGAAGAAGGAACAGACTGGCGACGAGGATCGTACCCGAAAAGATTTTCGCCGCCGGCTTGCGGAGAAAAAGAATCCCGAGCATCAGGGGAAGCATCATCCCGAGAAAAGCGCCGAAGGAGTTGGGGTCTTTGAATGTCGCGTTGAGCGTCCCCATGCTCACCCGGAGCGGCGTGTTGCCGAAATCGATATGGCCGAGACGTTGATAAAGCCCGACGCCAATGGCCGCGGCCGTGCCCGAGAACAGCGCGGCCCAGAGGAGACGGAGATTTTTAAAAGAGGACGTCAAATGGAGAAGGATGAACAGAAACGCCATTGCGCTTAAATAATTCAGGGCGTAGAAGACGCTGCTCATGACCGCTCCGCCGGCCGTTACGTGGACGACGTTCGTGACAAGCTCATAGAAGGCGTCCGATAGAAAGGGAGGGAAATTCGCGAAGCGAAGGATCGTGATGACGGCTGACACGCTCACGAGCAGGGCGAAGAGGGCCATGGGCTTCAGAATGCCGGGACGGTCGGGGAGTTCGGTTCGGTCAAAACAGCGGTGGATGAGCCAGCCCAGGAAAAAAAATAGGAACAGAACGAGCGCCGTGGGAGCGTGGGGAGTTGACTCGAAAATCTTGAAAAAATACGGAAGACTGTTGATGAGGGGAAAGAGAAAGCAGAAAACGGCCGTTCCCCAGAGCGGCGCGGCCGCGGTGAGGACGGCCGTCAGCGCCAACAGCGGAGCGAGGACGGCTTGGAACGGCCCGGCGAGCGGCACATAGATGAAGTAAAATTTGGCCAGGGCAAGAGTGTAAACCGCCGTGAGGACGATCGTCGGCCAGGACGCTTTTTTAGAAGCCATGGGTCAATAATGATTTATTTCGGGATGGAGCCTTTCGCCAGGAAATATCCGGTTGCTGGGCGTTGGCCGGAGAGCCATCAGTGAACGAATTTGGGCGGAAGCTCTCTCGTTGCGTTTTTGTCGCGATAGCCAATGTTCATCGCCTTCAGGAATTCGATGATTCGTTTTTCATCGCCGGACTCGGCGGCCCGCATGAGCCCGGACAGATTCTTGGCGAACTCCGCAGTTTTGACTTCGAGCGGAGGGGCGATGAAGATCTTTTTGAAATGCGTGACCTTGGCCCTCTCTTCGTCGACCAGGATCTCTTCGAAGAGCTTCTCCCCGGGTCTTAGGCCGATGTACTCGATCTCAAAGTCATCTTCGGAATATCCCGAAAGCTTGATCAGGTCTTTGGCTAAATCGAGGACCCGAATCGGCTCTCCCATGTCCAGGACGAAGATCTCTCCTTTATGGCCGATCGTGCCCGCCTGGATGATAAGCTGAACGGCCTCAGAGATCGACATGAAATAGCGCATCACCTCGGGATCGGTGACCGTGATCGGCCCGCCTTCGGAAATCTGCTTCTGGAAGAGCGGAACGACGCTGCCCCGGCTACCCAGAACATTGCCGAACCTGACGCAGGAGAACCGGGTCGAACTTCCGGCGGCGATGTCCTGGATGATGATTTCGCCGATCTTTTTCGTGGCGCCCATCACGCTGGTCGGATTCACAGCCTTATCCGTGGAAATGAAGATCATATTTTTGGCGCCCCACCGTTCGGCGAGCCGCGAGATGTTCTGGGTTCCGGCGACATTGTTCAGGATGGCTTCGGGAATATTGTACTCCATGAGAGGCACGTGCTTATGAGCGGCCGCGTGAAAGATGATATCCGGCCTGTAGCGCTCAAAAATGGAATTCATTCTCACGAGATTCCGGACATCGGCGACGAGCGGGCGAATGGGGATCCTATGATCTTGGCGGAGTTCATGATCGATCTCGTAGACGCTGTTTTCGTCCTTGTCAAGCAGAATCAGTTCCTTCGGCGGAAACATGGAGAGCTGGCGGCACAATTCCGAACCGATTGACCCTCCCGCGCCCGTCACCAGAATCTTCTGGTTCAGATAATGGGACGTGATCTCGGGCAGATAGTTCTTAAAAAGGACGACGCTCCGGCCGAGAAGATCGTCGATATTGATCTCCCGGATCTTTGTGATCTTGATCTTGTCATCGAACATTTCAAACAGCCCGGGGACGATTTTAACCTTGACCTGGGTCCCTTCACAGACCTCGACGATCCGCCGAATGTCCTTGGACGAAGCATTGGCGATCGTGATGATCGCCTCATCGATGTTCAGGGCCGAGACGATCGCCGGGATATGGTCGGTGTTGCCTAAAACCTTAACGCCCTGGACGAAGGTCTGGCGCTTCCCCGGATCATCGTCGATGAATCCGACTACGTCCAGTCCCAAATCCGCCCGTTGACGCAGCTCGCGCATGACCATGTTCCCGGCATTTCCGGCGCCGATGAGGATCGCCCTTTTTCTTTGGACTTGGATCCCCTTGTCCTCAAAATGGGTCCGCTCAGAGTGCTCAAAAACAAGCCGGCGGATCATCCGGATGCTTAGGGTTGCAAGCAAGACGAGGAGGAAATCGAGGGCGATGACGCTGTAAGGGAAGCGGAAAAGCTCGAGACGGCGCGGAAGGACGAGCCGTCCGATAAACAGGAGGGACGGCACGGGAAGACAGGCTTTGAAGACGGAGACCGTGTCCAGGATGGAAATATACCTCCAAGCGATCGAATACACGGAAAAAATCTGAAAACTCAAATGACGGGCGAGGGCGATGAAGGGGAAAAAGATGAGCATTTGTTTGAGATTGATTGGATCGGGCAGGCCCTCGAACCTGATAAAAAAAGCGAGGAAAAACGAAAAAATAAAAATCGAGAGATCGATCAGGATTTGATTGATTTTTTGCGAAAAAATCCCCTCAGTGCCTGCGAAATCATTCCTCATCTTACTCATACCTGGTTGTCGTTGCGTTCTCATATACTTTACCACATTTTATCAGCGGCGCGCTATAACATAGAAGATCTTGACCTGAGGATTCGGAGTATCGATCGCAAGAGGCGCCTGCGGGGTGTCTAGGGCGCCGTCAACCGCGAGCTCCGGCGGGATCGGAACCAGCCGGCCGAAAAAGATTCTTTTAAAGAGCTCCTTGCCTTTCATCGTTTTCGGCATCAGGCGGAGCTTAATCGCGATCCGTTTGAAGAGCGAGACGATCCGGTCTCGCGGCGTCGCGGCCCGGACGGAGAAGGCTCCGAAAGCCCGAATCTCGCGAAAATGCGGTCGAAGCTGTTCGGCGACCTCCGCGGCCGTAAAATATTTCCGGCTGAACGGCGAGGGGTTGAAATCCAGCCATTCCTTATTGACCGAGCCGATGATCAGCCGGCCCCCAGGCCTCAAGACGCGTTTGGCTTCCTGGACGAATTTCTCCGGGCTAGCTAAATAGTATATCGCTTCATACAGCAGGACGACGTCGAAACTTTGGTCGGGAAAGGGCAATTCTTGGGCATCGAATTTTTTGACGATGATATTGGGTCGGCCTTGATACTGGTTTTGGGCGATGGCCAACACGATTTCGTTGATATCCCCCCCGACGACCGTCCGGGCGGTGCGGGCCAAATAACCAAGGCCCATGCCCGCGCCGCAGGCCGCTTCCAAAATATCCCGGTCGCGGCAGAAAGCGGCAGCGAAATGGTAGCGGTCATAAAGCCGTTCCAATTGTTCCCGGGACGCTTTGTTTCCCGGGATCTCCGTCACCGTCACGAATTCCGCGGTCTGTGGGATCAACGCAGCGTCTCCAGTCTCCGGCAGGCTTCGTCGAGGTCATGATCCTCCTTGGCGAAGCAGAACCGGACGAGAGGAGGATCGGCAGGCTCATGGAAGAAGGCTTCGTCGGGAACGCCGGCCACTCGCGTTTTGGCCAGAATTGTCATAGCCTTGTCCTTGCTTGTGGCGCCGGGGACGGACGCGGCGTTGGCTAGGACGTAATAGGCTCCCTGAGGAATATAGGGCATCAGGCCCGCTTTGTGCAAGGAGCCGCAAATTTTGTCTCTTTTGACGGTGTACTGGGTGCGGAGCTCGTGGTAATAAGTCGGGGGCAATTCGAGGATGCCCTTGGCAACGCCGGCCTGAAGCGGAGCTGGAGCGCAGACATAGATAAGGTCATTGAGATAACCGATCATCTGGGCCCATCGGGCATCGCTGACGGAGTAGCCGATCCGCCAGCCGGTGATGCTGAAAGTCTTGGAATAGCCGGAAATCGTGATAGTTCGCTCCCCGAGGCCGGGGAGAGTCGCCGGACTGATATGCCGGTGTCCATCATATAAGAAATATTCATAGATTTCATCGGTGAAAACGAAAAGATCATGGTCCACGGCGATATCCCGGATTGCCTCTAACTCCTTGCGACTGAAGACTTTCCCGGACGGATTGGCGGGCGTGTTGACAAGGAGGCCTCGGGTCCGCGGCGTGATCGCGGCCTCCAGATCCGCGAGGCAAAAACTCCACTCCGGAGGCTGGAGGCGGACATAGATCGGGCGCGCCTCCAGGGACAGCAGCGTATTGACATGGTATCCGTAATAGGGCTCGAACAGGATGACTTCGTCCCCGGGGTTTAAAAGGGCTAGACAGGCGCAGTAAAAGGCTCCGGTCGAGCCGCTGCTGACGACGATCTCGTTTTCCGGGTCGGCGGCGATGCCGTTGTAAGACTTCATCTTTTGAGCGATCGCTCCTCGCAGTTCGGCCAGGCCGTCATAGCGCGTATAGCTGTTGACTCCGTCTTCGACGGCGTTTTGGGCTCCGCGCCGCACCGGCAGGGGCACTTCGGTGTCGCAAACGCCCTGGGACAAATTGATGCCCTTGACCTTTTCGCATTCAATGTGCATCGCCCGGATTTCGGATTGGACGATGCGGTCGACCCGTTCGCTGATGTGAAGCGTCATGGTTGTTCCTTTTGGCCGGCGCGCTTATCTCAGCCCGTAGAAGGCCCGGACCGTCCGGATGACGAACTCGACCTCGGCGTCCTCCAGCTCGACATTCATCGGCAGCGAACACACTTCCCGGCTCAGGGTCTCGGTTTCGGGAAAGCCCCGATCGACGAGGCGGAGCCCGGCATGCCGATAATATGGCTTCCGGAACTGGACAAGGACTTCGATGCCGTTGTCCTTCAGATAGTCCGAGAAGCGATCCCCCTCCTTCGACCGGACAACGTAATTCTGATAGACATGGTCGAAGCCCGGTCTGTCGTAGTGCGGCAGGACGAGGTCGGAGATTCCGGACAGGGCGGCTCGATAGCGTTCGGCGATCTGTTTGCGCCGGACGATCCAGGCTGGCAGATGCTTCAGCTTGACATCAAGAAAGGCCGCATGAAGATTGTCCAGCAGGCAGGTGAACCCGTGGCCGTGGTATTCGCCCGTCTCGCGGTCTTCACCGTTGTAGCGCATCCGAGTCGCAAACACAACTACCTCAGGGTCGTTCGTGGTGATGGCGCCGCCGTCTCCGTATCCGCCTAAAATCTTAAAGGGATAGAAACTCCAGCAGCCGGTCAAACCCCAGGCACCCGCTTTTTTCCCCTGGATATGGCTGCCGAGGCTCTGGCAGGCGTCCTCGATGACCTGAAGACGGTATTTCCGGGCAATCTCCATCACTCGGGGCATATCGGCCATAAAGCCGTTGAGATGGACGGGAAGAATGGCTTTCGTTTTGGGCGAGAGGGCCTCTTCGATTCTATCGACATCGATGTTGAAATCCTTGGCCACATCGACGAGAACCGGCGTCGCTCCGACGTTCGCGACGGCGGAGCAGGTGGCGACGAATGTGTGTGCGGGAACGATCACCTCGTCTCCCGGACCGATTCCGGCCGCTAGCAACGAGAGGTGGAGGGCATCATAGCCGCTGTTGACGCCGACCGCGTATTTTGTCCCGACGAACGCGGCCAGATTTTTTTCAAAGCGCTTGAGTTGGGCACGATCGATGAGATCTCCTTTGGCCATGACCTCCCGATAAGCGGCATCGATCTCTTTCTTGATCATGGCGTAATTCTTCGCAGGGTTCACAAATGGAACTTTATAGCCCATAACTGCCGTCCTTTCCTCTCAGCCGCGCTTCAATTAATCTCTTTGGCCGCCCGGAGGGATTCACTTACCATATTCGACATGGCGGCCAGAGTCAAATCGCCCCTGTGAAAACGTTTGCAGAGTACACCGCGACTTGCCGCAGGGTATTCACTTGTCGTAGAGCACCCTTTCAGCGGCAGCGGCAATCCCGGTTGCGTCTAGACCATAGATCGAACGTAGGTAAGTTTGGTCTCCCACAACTGAAGAAAAGCCTTGATCGAGACCGATACGCTTGAAACGAAAAGCACGGGCTTGGCTTTCGAGAAGAATTTCGGCAACGGCACCGCCAAGTCCACCATAGATCGTATGTTCTTCCACCGTGATTATAGCCTTCGTTTCCATGGCCGCGGCAATGACCGCAGTAGCATCCAGCGGTTTTATGGTCGGGATGCTCAGAACGCGCGATTTTAAGCCTTTTTGGGCTAAAATATCCGCAGCCTGCAAAACGTTATACAAAAGACCCCCCGTCGTCATTAAAGTGAGGTCTCTTCCCTCTCGCATCAGGATGGGTTTGTCGATGTCCAGAAGGGAGTCGGTTTTATGAATAGTTGGTTCTCCAGACCGGCCCAACCGCAAATAATAGGGGCCTGCGTTCAAAGCTGCAGTGCGGGTTGCTAGTCTTGTTTCCACAGGATCGTTTGGCGCAATAATCTTGATCGAAGGCAACGCTCGCATGATTGCCAAATCTTCAGTAGCGTGATGGGTCACTCCCACGGCGCCATATGCCATTCCGCCCCCGACGCTGACAACCTTGACATTGGCATTGTGATAACAAATATCATTTCGGATCTGTTCTAAGCAACGCAGTATAGGGAAATTAGCGATGGAGTATGTAAATACGATCTTGCCGCTAAGGGCCATACCGACCGCCAACCCAGTCATATTTTGTTCGGCGACACCTGCGTTTAAAAACTGCTTAGGGAATGCAGTCCTAAAAGGCTCAACTACGCCGAAGCCTAAGTCACCCACGATCAGCATAATACGGTCATCGCTTTGGGCAAGCTTAAAAAGCGACTCGATAAAAGCGGTTCTCACGCCTTTTTCTCCAACTCCGCCAAGGCAAGCTCGAATTCGCCTTCATGCGGATAACGATAATGCCATAAAAGGTTATTCTCCATGAAGCTCACACCTTTTCCTTTTACGGTATGGGCGATAATGCAATTTGGGAGTCCCACTTCAAACGGGACTTCCGATAAAACGCTGAAGATCTGATTCATATCATGTCCGTCAATTTCCTGAACCGCCCATCGAAAATCGGTCCATTTTTTTCCGAAAGGATCAAGATCGATAACTTCCCGTGTCGTGCCCAAGCTTTGGATTTTGTTGTAGTCTACAATTGCCGTTAGATTATCCAGTTTGTGTTGAGGGGCGAATAGGGCAGCCTCCCAAGTCGATCCTTCATTGCATTCCCCGTCGCTAAGTAGGCAGAATACTCGATATGACCTGCCGTCGCGTTTTGCCGCAAGAGCCATTCCCGCGGCAATCGATAGACCATGCCCCAACGCACCGGTCGAGACTTCTATCCCGGGCACGGTATGAGTGGCATGCCCGGCTAGGGGAGAACCATTGAGACAAAATGTATCGAGCCATTCAACCGGGAAAAACCCCTTTTCTGCCAATATGGCATAGAGGGCTGCACAAGCGTGGCCCTTGCTTAGGATAAAACGGTCACGGTCTGCCCATTCTGGCTGCGCGGGGTCTATATGCAAGATCTGATCATAAAGAACCGCCAGTATTTCCGTAATCGAAAAATTAGACCCTATATGGGAGCTCTTAGCACGTTTCGTCATCATAAGAACATGATAGCGGATACGATAGGCTAATAAACGCAGTTTGGCGAGATCAGTCTTAGAATGATTATTTTTCATCGGCCTTCTCTCAGGAATATCTTCATGAGTGTCCGCCAGATGATGGAAAGATCGTTTCTCAATGATCGTTCATTTATATATTTAAGCTGCAATCGAATTTTTTCCGGCCGGATTTTTTCAAAATAATCCTTATCTGGATCTTGGCTTCCAGCTAGAACAGCTCCCTCGTCTGTATTCCACAAAGATGCCCAGTCCGTAATCCCTGGCGGCACCTTTAGGATTTTTTTTTCTTCATCTGTGAATAAGTCGACGAATTTTCTAACTTCCGGACGAGGGCCGACAAAACTCATTTCCCCCTTCAGAACATTTATGAGTTGCGGCCACTCGTCGATCTTATATTTGCGCAAGAAATGTCCTACCCGAGTGATTCGCGGATCATCATTCGATGTCGATGCCGGGCCGAGCTTATCTGCATTTAGAAACATCGTCCGAAACTTAAGCATATTGAACAGGTTGCCGTCCTTCCCCACGCGTGTTCCACGATAGAAAGCGGGACCCTTTGAATCGAGGTGGATGAGGAAAGCGATGAGAAGAAAGAAGGGCCATAACACAAGCAAGCCCATAAAAGAAAATATAAGATCGAAGAGGCGCTTAATGAAAGGATAAAAATTGACATGGATCATTGAAAATTCAAGTCCTTTCGTTTTACGCCTGGAAAATCATTCTTAAGTCCGTTATCGCTTGAAGCTCCATGTCGGAATATAGCAGAAATTTCTATCGGTTCCAATGCACGCCTGAAGGAAATGAACTCGGCCATGGAACCATGCCACGTTTCTTCTTCACCCTGAGGGTAACCGATCCATCCCAATGACACCAGGCCGATCCGACTCTGGTCCGCTGGTCGGTGAATGGATAAAGCAAGCTTGCCGTCGATATAAAACTGCTGAGCGTCCGCTCGCCATGTCAGCGCGTAATGATGCCAGCCATCATCCGTGATGGTTTGTGACGTCGGGATAGCTTGGGATCCTGAGTTATAGGAAACCATGAATCTGCCGCTGGCTTCATGATAGATATAGATGTGAAACGTCAAGCTCGAATAAGGTGGCGAACCCCCATGGACGGCAATCAAATCGGCATAAGTCTTGGATGGCGTGGCGAGTTTCGCCCAAACCGAAAAGGAACCTTCAGCTGATCGAAAAGATTCACGAGGCAGGAACAGATGCGTTTTTATGGGCGCCATTCCTTCGATGAAGACGGCTTTCATTCCAGGCCGCGGCCCGTTCTCTAAACGAATGGGTCCTTCAGCTTTTATTTTCTTTCCGGATTTTGTCAATATAAGTTTGTCACGACTTTCCTCGACGATTTTTTGGCAATCCAAGATGATCAATGCATCCCGGAGTGCGTATTCAACTAACGTGGAATCGAAGTTTTGATGCACAGCTTCTCCAAGTAAATTATCATTTCTATCTAAGACGGCGGCTCGACCAAGAGCTTCTTTAAACCCTGCATATTGATTTTGTTCGAGAGAGACCTGCGCTAACGCATAGTAAATCTGAGCCAATTCAGCCGTAGTGAAGCGAGAGCCTTGTTCCATAGCCGATTGGAGACAAGACATCGCTATGGAGGCCCGTCCGGTTCTCATATAAGACAAGCCGAGAAGGAAGTTTGCCCTAGGGTTGGTTGGTTCTAACCCTAACCATATCCGGAGAGGATCGACGGCTTCCTGGTATCGTCTCAGGGAAAAAAGTGCCAGTCCCAGACCTGAATATCCATCGGTGCTTCTGGGGTCCAAATCGGTGGCTTTTATAAAAGACACTACGGCGTCTTCATATTTCTCAGTTCGAGATTGCAACCTTCCCATTGTAAGCCAGGCTTGAATATTGTTTGGCTGGGCCTTTATCCAATTTTTGTACGTTTCGAGCGCGTTCTGCCAATTTCCTTGGCTTTCATAACATGCCCCCAACCAGAGCCAAAAAATGCCAGTTTCTTTTGCCCCTGAACCAAGCGCTTGTTCATATCGCAATGCTGATTCTTGACAATCACCTCTTTCGGCAAGGATTTGGGCCTTCAATAAAAGCCTGGATCTAAAAGATGGCTTGAAGAAGATCATCGACCCGAGGACTCCGCTCAACAAGATGAAGATGATCAAAAAAAATAACCTTCCGTGTTTTTTTATAAAATCTTTTAGGCGAATTGTTTTTAAATTGTAGCGCGAACAAACCGTGAAAAGAAAAATGGGAATTATGAAGGCTAATGCGGTTAGCGCAATCCCCATATAAACATCCAAAGGTATATATCTGAAGGTGATAGAATGTTGCCCCGAAGGAACCTGCACCGCCATGAATCCTCCATAGGCCCGGTAAACCGGCAAATTCATTTGATGATCAAGGCGTGCCCTCCAATGTCGGCGATATAAATAGCTTAGCACTAGAAATTTATCTGCCGGTGCGCGCACAGAAACCTGAAATGAATTGAAAGCTTCCTTGACAATTTCAGCATGACTTATAAATCCGTCTTCCGCCCTTTTGCCTGACGACCTATTTTGAAATGGGGTCAGGATTTCGGGATCCTTTTCTAGATAGACGCTCCCACGCATCCAGGGAAAGTCTGATTTTTTGAATAACGTTTGAAATGATTTGATCTGGCTGTGGATTTCGAAACGTTCCGCTAAGAAGGCAATGCCCGTTGGGTTCTTTAGCTCGTAGATATAAACGGGACCACCTTCACGTCCCTCCAACCCATCGGCTAATTCCAATGGCCCTTTCTTAGTTTGGCATACTCCTCTTGAGCTGAGACGCGGATCTTCGATTTTTTCATCGCCACTCACAATATAACGAACACCCATGAGCCGGAGATTTTCGATATTTGAAGTCACGGCTCCGCTCAAGGGGGGCCAAAAGCTGTCCCGCCAATATCTTTGATCAAATGTCCCGCGCAGAAGACCGGTGAATGGATGGGCCATCTGTTTACGCGAAAAGAGGGCTTTCTCTCCATCGCGTACACCCAATTCCAGTTCAGCGATAGTTTTCCAGTTTCTTCCCGTGCCATCAGTCAAGGAATCCATACCAACATAAAGAGTTCTATAGTTGGCGTCTCCTCGTTGTATGATTTGATCGAGACAGGCTTTCCGACTTTCATACGTTCTTAGGCGGTAGCTACTTTGTGTTAACCATTGCCAGCTACGATGTTGATACAATCGCAAGTCATTGTGCAGCGAGATATTAAATAACGGCACAAGAATAGCGATCGAGATAACCATCGGCTTTAATAATTTATTACGTCGTCCCTTCATTTCGAAAATAAATACGGATGCGATCGTCAATAGAATGAACATCTGGTTCACCCATGGCAAAAGTTGCCACATGTCACTTATCATGTGTATGGAAATTCGGTTCGAGCTTGAAAACGGTGCCGTGACGGCATGGCTGATATAGCTGATCAGATCTCTGGAATTCGCTGGCTGAGGATGGGGTAAACTGAACAGCCATAGATCAACGACAGCAGAGATCATAGCTATTAAGACGAAAAGACGCATCCTCATTTCTTTTTGTCGCTTTATTGCCGCCAAACAGATAAAACCGGCTAGGATGCTTGTGAAAGGAAGAAGGTTGATGTGATGCCGGAAAAAAGATTCACCGCTGCTTGCGCCCGAAAGCCCGGGAATTGAATAATAAAAAACACTCCCTGCGAACATAAGCAGCCCAAGGAAGACAAGTGATGCCGGCACGAATGCCTCTCTCGGGTTTGTCTTAAAAGTAAATTTGCCTAGAACCAGCGAAATGGCAAGAGTGATATAGATAAAACAAGGTACATAGAGGAGTAATCCGTGACTTTGATTAGGGGTGAAAAGGCTGCCTAAATTGTTGGTCTGAAAAAAATTTAAAAAATTCGTGAGCTTAAAGCCTGCGCCGGGCTGGTATACGCCAGCTGCTCGCAAGCTTTCCAGGGTTGTCGAGATCTCCCTGAGATTGGCAAACAATGGAATAATATAAAAGAAGCCGGCGAGAATACCCAATATTGTTATGGCGATTGCTTTTTTAAAAGCAAGCCAAAACCGCTGCCGCAAATAGCCCGAACCGATCAATAGAGAATAGAAAAAAATTGTCGGCAGCACAACGACCAGCGAGTAAAGGCCGCCCGAACTAATGGCTAACACGGTGATAGCTAAAAGGATGGCGATGTTCTTTGCCGTTACGCGTTCCATCGTTCTGTGAATTAAAATGAGCAAAATAGGGATTAAATAGAACACGTAAAACTCTTCAAAAAATTGAAACTCCGGCATAATTACAATCGGGAGACTAATATAGGTCAGCCCGCCGAAGAAAGAAATAAAACGATCCTTTGTGATCTTCTTTAAATAGAAATACGCCCCAACTGCGCCTAAAATTAAAAATCCGGCCAAACGGATCAGCATGACTGTTTCAACAGGGAATACGAGTATCAAATAGTTGAACGGGGAAAACAAAGAAACCGGGTCTTTTATATCACCGGCAATATTGGATCCAAACTCGTTATAAGGGCTGATGGTTGGCCATTCCCCTCTGGTCAGCGCTTGCTTTAAGGTTAGGAGTTTCCCTGCGATCCGTGAATCTTCCCAAAAAGCATCCCATCCAGGATACCTTTGTAGAGGAGGGAGGTTAATTTGGTAAAGGAAAAGGGCTACGTAGAGAATGATCAAAACGATAAAAACAAAATCGCCCTTGAAAAAAGGAGCAATTCGATTATTTTTATCGTGAGGCTTTTGCATTGGATTATTGATTCCTGTTATCGGTTTTTGACCATGGTCCTAAGGTTGGCCCAAAACGACCCGACAAAGGCGGACTTGACGATCCCCCAGAGAGAGCCGAGACCGTAGCTGATGTGGAACGAGGCGAAGACGACCGGCATCAGGAACAGGAAGCGAGGCTGCTGTTCCCTCAGCGCGATTTTGACAGAAAAAAAGAGATCGGCGAGAACATAGGCCGCGGTGAGGAGGAGGGGTGCGATCGCCAGGGCCGGGACGAATACCGTCAGCAGCAGGGATCCCATCAAGCTCGTGACGAAGGCCAGGGGGATCAGATGCCGCCAGGCCACGGGCAGGGTGGTCGTGTGTTGAAAAGGGAGGATGACCCACATCCCGTTTAAGAAATTATGCCGGACGAACGATTGCAGATCCGATCGGGCGGAATAATGGACGATGGCATCGGGGATGAGGAGTGTTTTATAGCCCTTCTTTTTCAAGCGGTAATTGAATTCCATATCTTCGCCGCGGAGCAGGCGCTCGTTGTACAGGCCGACTTCGTCGAAGACTTTTCTCTTCAGGCATCCGAAAGCCCCCGTATCGACCCACGTCGGCCGGCGGCAGAGGCCCGTTCGATAGGAAGCATTGCCGACGCCGAAGGGGTGGGACATAGCCAAAACAATCGCCCGCGCCGGCCATGTCGGCGTGCGGGGCTGGATCTTCATGACCCCGACGACGTTATCGGCGTTATACGCGATCGACGCTTCGACGCAGCGGCGAATGTAGTGCCGGTCGTAGGTGGCGTGGGCGCTCATGATCATGACCAGATCACCGCAGGAATTCTGAATCCCGACATTATAAGCAAAGGGGATGAACTTGCGCAAATTGTCCACGCGCCGGATGTGAGCGTGGGCCCGGGCGTATCCATCGATGATCTCGCGCGTTCCATCGGTGCTCATCCCGTCTACGACCAGGACTTCCAGGCGCTCGCTCGGAAAATCCTGGCCGATGATCGATTCCAGGCAGGCTTCGATGAAATCCCGTTCGTTGCGGCATAGGACGAGGGCAGAGACCTTCGGGAGGCCGGGGCGTTCGATGGACGGCTCGGTCATCATCCGTTCAGACCCTTTTCTCTATAAGGAGATCCTGGTAGAGGTTCAACAATTTTTTGGCTTCATTGTCCCAGTTGTATTTCTCGAGAACGCTCTTTTTCCCGTTGATCCCCATCTCCAGCCGTAGGCCGGGATTCGACCGAAGATTGGAAAGCGCCGCAGCAATATCCCTGGGTTTCAGCGGATTGACAGTCATCCCGCAGCGGTTCCCTTCGACGATCTCTTTCCAGAGAGGAAAATCAGAACTCAAGACGGCGATCCCGGCGATCATGTACTCAAAAAGCTTGTTGGGCATGGCCTTCATATGATTTTCTTCGGGATGGTAGCAGACGAGGCCGACATCCGCTTGACCCATTTTCTGACGGGCCTCCATGGGATTCACCCAACCGACAAACTCGACCCGATCGGATACGACGAGACTGCGGAGGCTCTTCTCATAAGACGGCGGGCTGAATTCGCCGCAAAGGATTAACCGGACCGATTCCGGAGCTTCAAGATATTCCAGCGCTTTGACAATTTCAGTAATCCCCCGTTCGGGAGACAGCAAGCCGACATAGATCATGGTGAATCGTCCGTCGTCTTTCCGCGGGGGAAGGTCGGGAAAATTCAAGGCCGGATAATTCCGTATGGCTACGCTTCTTCTATGGTTCTTGAAGTTGTTTGCGATGTCATCCGTGGCTGCAACGATGGCGTCGAAAAAGCGGGACCCCAGGCGTTCCATTATTCTCGTGCCCCACGCTATGGGTCTCCGGAGCGGCCACGGGATCCAGTCCTTGGACATGATGTCTTTGGCCAAATCCTCGTGAACGTCATAGATGACCCTCTTCCGGGTCAAAACCTTCAGCAGGATCCCGGCGGGGATGAGTTCGGGATCGTGAAAATGATAGATGTCGGCTTGTTCGCGGAGCGCCCGTTGAAAAACCTTCAGGCTCGAGAGAGCCATCCGCTGGAAACGATTTGTGGCTTTAGGCAGAGCCACGATCTTTACCCCCTCGCGGACTTCGTCGCGATCATTTTGAATGATGAGAGTCAGGGAGTAGCCGGCGCGGATCAAGGTCCGGCTTTCTTTGTAATAGATGCGAATGTCCTGGGAGGTATGGACGCTGCTGAGGAGGCAGGTTAGGGGCATCGCCATGCTGTATCACGAAGCCTGTGGCGGCGGAAGCCTTTTCGCCGCCGCGGATAAAAATCGGCTGGTGAGGTTCACCAGCCAAACCAGGATGAAGACGAACACGACGCCGTTGGACAGGAGAACGACCGGCAGGCTCATGGAGTGCAGGAGCCAAAACGTGTAGGTTATAAAAACGAATAAGACCATCGTCAGGATCGTTTTCCGGCGCCGGCAAAGATAAATCTGAATGCCCTGCATGATCAGGCCGGCAAGGATCCCCCCGGCGAGAACTCCCGGAATGCCGAAATCCGCGTTGAGATCGCCGATGAATCCCGCGTTCATGTTGATCGTTTCCACGAACTCCGGATGAGCATAGCGGCCGATGGTGTTAGGCGTGTCGAAATATTCTTGGCCTGTCAGCCAGGCGATTTTTCCCATCGAGCGTCCGTGAAGATAGTCATGCTGATAGGGAAAGTACTCGAAATAGTAGTAAATGTCCTCGGTGGGGTAATAGAATAACCTTTGGCCGATGCTGAGCAATGCCCTGCCAGTCGTGACGCCTTGGCCGAATTGTAAGGATAAAATGACGACCACCGGCCAAACCAGGAGAAGGATGACGGCCGTGACATAAAACTTTCTTTTGACCCGGCCTTTGAAAAACACATAAAACAAAAGGGACATAAGGAGGATGGCGGCCACGGGCATTTTCGCGGTGGAGAGGGCGGCGTAAAAAAGGCCGAACCCTAAAGAGACGAGAAAGAAAATCAGCCATTTCCTTTGGCGCGAAATAAGGAAATTGCCGAGGGCGAACAGAACGAGAAAGGGGAAAACGAGGCCGCGGAAGACAAAATAGGCGTGAGAGAACGGGGAATTGAGGAGCTTAAAGGATTCTTCGCGAAGCTGGAGGAGCTCGGGATAGCTTCCGGGATTGCGGATCATATAAAAGAGAGGGATGCTTTTCACCTCCCGAATGTACAGAATGATCAAACCGATGGCCGCGGCCAGGATCAGGGCATAGACGAGGGCGAATGAGACGCCGGCTGTTGTGCCTTGAACGGGCTTATCCCAAAACTCCTTAATTTCATTCTTCCGGAAGTTCGTCATGATATTCATGGCGGCGACGCCCAGGGGCACGGTGAGCAGGACGCTCATGACCGAAAGAAAATAATGGGATTTGGCGGGATGGACGTGGTTGGCGAAGACAAAAAAGGAGGGGGCGAAAATCATGGTGACGTACGTCCACCAGAACACCATGGGAATCGTCCACCGCCTCAAGCTGAGGCCGGTCGCCGCCCGCATCAGCGGAACGGATATACAAAAGGCGAAGCCGGCGAAGACGGTCAGCATGATATTGTCTTTAGCGGCAGCGAGGGTCGACTCGCGACCGGCCTGAGCTCCGTCCCGATGAATCCGGAGACACTTCCGTTCTTTCGGGTCTTAGGAAAATGCGGCATCGTTTTTAAGGATTTTCCGAGTCTGACGGACCGTTAGGAAGCCGAGCACCCATAAAGCCAGGACAAATCCGATCATGATCAGAACAGGATTTCTTGGCGAAACGACGGCCAAGAGAGCGAAAAGGCCGAAGACAAGAAGGGAGATGAAAATGTTCAAGGTATTGATCGCTTTGACGTAATAAGCGTCGATGAGACTGCGCAATGAAACATAGACCGTGTAAGCCAGGCTGCCGATAACGATGATTCTCGTTGCGACGATAAGATCATCGTAGCTTTTGCCGAGATATAAGGTGATGAACCGTTCTGCGAAGAGTTCGAAAACGAGCATTCCGGCTCCGGTTATAAAAACGGTCGCCGTCATGATGCGGCGGACATAGTATCGGAGAAGGGGCGCGTTTCTTTCCGCGAGCATCTGACTGGCCTTGGGCAGAAGGATGAGGCCGATCGGGGCAAAGGCCGAGCCGGCCATGTTGAGAAGGGACACTCCGAAGGCGACCGCTCCGCCCTTCCGGACGCCGGCGAGATGGGTCGTGAAGATGGCCGGAAGGGACATCAGCGCGGCTAATCCGAAATCGCCTGGAACACGCTGGAGCCCATAGGCCAGGAGTTTTTTGGCCATGGCTGGGATCTCTCGCCGATGCCAGGAGAGGCTTTTCAGGATCGTTGCGAAGAACAGAGTGGAACAGATGATCCAAGCAACGCCGGTCATGGTCAAGAGGCCGCGAAAATCTTTAGCGACGAGAAGCGCGGGGAGGGGAAGAACGGCCATGTTGAGAAACTGAAGGAGGTTGGCCTTTCCCATCTGCAGCCGACCCCGATAATGACTGTAGGCGACCGCGTTCAGGATCATGCCGGCGAGCATCAGGTCCATCGGCAGAATGAGCGAGGCGTAGGCGGGATCTCCGAATAAGAGATAGGCGAAGAATTTTTTAAATATGACGAAGAGGATCCCGAACGTCAGGGTCGTAGGCAGAAGCACGGCCACAGCGGCGGCAAAAAAGGCATTCGCGGTCTCCGGACGCTCGGATTTCAGAGAAAAGGACATATAGCGGGGGATGCCGACGCTGAGGCCGAGGAGGAGCGCGGGGAGAAGGAGAGAAAGGGCCCGTCGGATCAGAGCGTATTCGGAAAAATGGTCCTGTCCAAAGACTTGGGCGACGAGCCTAAAAACCGCGAGCCCGCTGACCAGGACGAGGAATTCGGTGATGAACGTCCGGAGAAAATCTTTTCTCATTCCTTTCGGCCGCCGGCGGCCCTCGTGCCCATCATCATGTGACGAAAAATTCCCTGATTTTATCGCAGACGAACCGGATTTCCTCTTCGCTCAGTTCGGCATACATCGGCAAGGACAAAATATCATCGGCCTGCATCTCGGAAATGGGCAGGGATGGCCTCGGCGAGAGAGAGGCATAGGCTTTCTGGAGATGGCACGGAACGGGGTAATGAATACCGGTGAAGATGTTGCTGTCCTGGAGAAACGCCTTCAAAGCCTCGCGCCGGTCGACGCGCACGACAAAAAGATGATAGACGTGCCGGGCGTCCGGCATTTCCTCGGGACAGATCACTTGAGGTATGCCGACCAGATACTTGCGGTAGAGCGCGGCGTTTTTTCTGCGCATCTCCGTCCAGTGCGGAAGATATCTCAGCTTGACGTCCAGCACGGCCCCCTGGATTCCTTCCATCCGGTAATTATGACCGACGACGTCGTGATAATACTTTTGGGATGAGCCGTGATCTCGCAGGGCCATCATCTTCCGATAAAGCGTCTCGTCGTTGGTCAGGACGGCCCCGCCCTCCCCATAGGCCCCGAGGTTTTTCCCCGGATAAAAACTGAAGCACCCGGCGACGCCGAAAGTCCCTACGGGCGTCCCGCGAAATTCCGTCAGATGGGCCTGGGCGCAGTCTTCGATCACGAGCAGGTTGTTCCGCTTCGCGATGGCCAGGATCTTGTCCATCTGGGCGGATTGGCCGTAGAGATGAACGGCGATAATGGCTTTGGTCTTCGATGTGATGGCGCGCTCCACCTGTCCGGGGTCGATATTGAAGTAGTCGGCTTCACAATCGACGAAGACAGGGCTGGCCCCGCACAAACTCACCGCCTCGGCGGTGGCGAAGAAGGTATTGGTCGGGACGATGATCTCGTTCCCGGGCCCAAAGCCGAGGGCCCAGAGGGCGATATGCAGAGCAGCCGTTCCAGAATTCACGCCTACGGCATATGTAGCCCCGTGCGCTTGGGCGAAATGATCCTCAAAGGACTTAACAAAGGGGCCCGCGGAGAAGGCTGTCTTATCAAGGACTTCCTGGATGGCGTGGTTGATCTCGTCCTTGATTGTCAGGTATTGCGCTTTTAAATCGACAAAGTTGACTTTCATGATGAGTCTCACAAGGATCTTAATTTTTTGGCCGGATTTCCGGCCCAGACTTCGCGAGGCGGGATGTCCTTGGTCACGACGCTGCCGGCTCCGACGAGGGCCTCGTCGCCGATGCTGACCCCCCCTAAAATGGTCGCTCCGCTCCCGATCGAGACGTTCCGGCCGACCCGGGTTGTCACGAAGCGGTCGGCCCAATCTTTTTCGGTTTCCAGCCCGCCCTCGGCATTCACCGACCGGGGATAGTTGTCATTGATAAATACGACGCCGTGTCCGATGAAGCAGTTATCGCCGATCGTCACTCCTTCGCAGATGAACGTATGCGAGGAGATTTTGCAGTTTTTGCCGACGGTTGCGTTTTTTTGGATTTCGACAAAAGCTCCGATCTTGGTTTGGTCCCCGATCTCACACCCGTAGAGGTTGATGAATCGGGCGAGTTTTACGTGGGTCCCGAGCTTGACATCCGGGGCGATCGCTTGATAATCGTTCATAATTTCACCATTCTTCCGTTGTTTTTTATGGATAAGTCGGATGCTTCGAGGATCTTGACGACGCGCAAACCCGCCTCGCCGTCGTTGAGAGGGGTCTTGTTCTGAAGGATGCAGTCGACGAAGTAGTCGGCCTCGAGTTTCAACGCCTCCCGTTTATCCACTGTCGGCGTCCAGATGTCGCCGGACCGATAGCTGATCAAAAGGTCATAGATGCCTTCTTTGGTTTCGATGTTGACGCCTTTTTCGTAGACTTTCACCTTTTCGTCGGATTCCAGGTCGTTCCAGACGATCATCTTTTTTTCGCCGCCGATCAGCGTCATCCGGATCTTGACCGGAGACAACCAGTTCACGTTGAAGTGAGCGATCTTGTTGTCGTCAAAATAGACGGTGATATAGGCTATATCCTCGAGCGATCGGCCGAAATGGCCGATGCCCGTCGCGACGATCGCCGCCGGCTTTCCCGGAATGAGATAATCCATGATCGAAAAGTCATGGGGCGCCAGGTCCCAGACCACGTTGACATCATGCTGAAAGAGCCCCAGGTTGACCCGGGTGGAGTCATAGTAATACAAGTTGCCCAGGAGGCCTTGATTGATCAATTCTTTGATCTTCCGGACGGCGCCGGTGAACAAAAAGGTGTGATCGACCATGATTTTAAGGTTTTTTTTCAGGGCCAGATCGATGAGGCGTTCGGCTTCGACCGTCGATGCGGTGAAGGGCTTTTCGACAAAAATGTGTTTGCCGTTCTCGAGGGCTGATTTGGCCAGTTCAAAATGGGTGTAAACGGGAGTGACGATGGCGACGGCATCGATGTCGGGGGACGTCAAAATCTCCCGAGGATCTGCGACCACTCTCGTATTGGGGTACTGTTTGTGAGCTTTCAGAAGAGCCTGCGGATTCATGTCGCAAATCGAAACGACTTGGACCCCTTCGGATAGGGTGAAATTCCTGACGACATTAGGACCCCAATATCCAAAGCCGATGACACCGAGATGAATCATGATAATGACTCCTTCTGATTTAATGGTAATGAGGCTGCATACCACAATAAAATATCGACATTAGAGCATAATGCATATGCTACCGCCTTTAAGTAAAGGAGGGTCGTGTGACCTGCCACATACTCCTTGTTCATTATAACTATTTGCGCTGCAGCTGTCGACCAAAAAGGGGGCAAAAAGGAGGCATTTTACGTTTCAAGGGAGGGATTTTCGAAAACTGCGGCAGCGAAATCTATCCCGGGAATCGGCCCAATGATCGGTTTACCGCTTGATTTGAACTCCCTTGGGAGCTGTGATTGCAGCGTCGCTATTTCCGGACATCTGGTATTCATCCTTCCCGCGATCGATGAGGGAGATGTTTGTCATAATGGCAAAGTCATCACCCGGCTGGAGGTCCTCATAATAAAAAACATCCCCCGGTTTAAAGCCCGCCGGATTCTGCACCGTCACGGCCATCGGCTTTCCGGGGCGGACGCTGCTGATACGGGTGCTGACACCGGAGATCGTCGTAATCCTTTTTCCCCGGAAGAAACCCGTATCCCCGGCCCCGCTAACGCCAATGGCGTATTCATGGGGAATAAGGCTGAGAATCTCCTGGGACTCGGACATGGCTTCCACATTTCCTTTTCCAAGCTGAGGTGTTCCGTCAAGAAGAACTCGCCGTCCGCACCCGTCTTTTTCAACGCGAACAATACGATATGCTGTGGTGCGCGAATAAACTGGATTACTGAACACGATGACTTGGTTGTTGAGACTGCCATCCACGGGCAGGAGAGTCTCGGTGTTTATCGCGTTCTTCTCAAAATCGACCGAGACGATTCTCCCGCTCCATTTGTTAACTTTGGGCTTCACTTCCCAGCCAAATCCGGCCAGGTATTCCGATCCAACCAGGCTTAACGAGAATAGCTTTCCGGCCTTGATCCGAACATGGGCAAACCGGCCGGCAAAAGAAATATCGCCCGCTTTCCGCCGCACGTCATCATCCGTGGAAATGACATAATCGGTGGTTCCGTCGTCGTGTTTGATTTTTACGGCGACAGGCACGATCGGGGAGTCGATTTCCCCGAGAGATATCCGTTCGATTTCGCGGACAGAGGGAGTTCCGGTATAAGGTTCAACGACGGCTACATATTCGCTAGCGAGGCGCTCTCCGCGGCGCCTGGCGAGAACATATCGGGCTTTTGGATAATCCGGATAGAGCCCGCTGGCGACGGCTGTTATGACCTCTGTCCCCGGTGTTGCGGGCATGATGACCTGAACCTGTGTGGCCTGGTCGATCGTCCAATTCGCGCTCCAAGGGATGTCGGCCTTCCCGCGGCGAGGTCGGCTCAAAAAGCCATAGCCATTCCCCGGAGGAGGAATCCAGTAGGGAGCATTGGGATGGCCTTGGATATCCCCATCGTTGAGCTGTTTGTCACTCCAGGAAATATCGGGTCCAGCGAGTGAGCCTTTTTCTTCGGGACCCAAGGTGACCCCCGAAAAATCGATCTTTGTGCCGGGGGTGTGGAAAATCCAGTCGTGCTGACGGCCGCCCCGAACCCGGAAAATATCCAGAAGATATGTGTTTTTTCCTTGGCCGATAAGGGCATTCAAACGGCGGTAGACAGAAACCCCCTGGGCGGCCAAGGAGGACTCGCTCGAAGCCTCGGCCAATTTGATGAAGGGCAAGTCGGCAAAGAGGTTGAGACTTCCTCCTGTTCCCGCCTCTTTCATCTGCGAAGTTTCGTCCACGACAACGAGATTATGGCTCGCGCTTTGGCAGGCCCACCCGGCCTGGGTATGGCTGGCCGCGGTGAAACCATACCCGAGGTCATAGGTCAGCTCATAGCCCCGCGCGAAATAATTGATGTTCAAGTCATCGAGATGGCTGTGATTGAGAGCGGGCCCGAATCGCAGGACTAAACCTTGCGCGTCCTGACCTTCGCCCGCGCGCAACACCGCGAAACCTTTCTGGCCGAGAAAGGAGCTGGCGGTCAGGCGTCGCGCCCATTCGGCGGGAAGCGGCCCATCGCCTTTCGGAGCTTCGCCCGCATGGAAAAGCATCCAAATTCGATCTGATAGCCCCCCGCCGAGGAGATCGCCGGGATCTCGGTACATGCTGAAACCGGCGGAAATTCGGCGGTCGGAGATGAAAAGCCCGGTTGGGTCGCCGCTGCTTTTCAGGCCACGCAGATCGTCGAGTCGGCCATTGCTCAACCAGTTTAGAATGGTCCCGGCTTCAAGACGCCGGGCAGGATCGTTCGTCCTGGAAAAAAGTTTTTCCATGAAATCATAATCGCTGCGATCAAACGGACGGGAGAGACCGGGACGCTTGAGCAGGTCGGGCGGAGCGTCTCCGTATCGGGGAATGTGTCCGGCACATTGCAGGATGAGGTTTTGCGGCAGCATCATCTGCCGAAATTTTGGATTCTGATATAGATTCAAACCCTTCGGATACGCCCGGCCTCGATAATTTAACAGCGGTTCGGCAAAGGTGAAATAGAGTTCGCGGGTATGGTCCGCATATAAAGACGTGACCTCGAAGTAAGCGCCGTCGCGACTGATATTGTTTTCGAGGAGGTTGAGAATTCCAAATGGTCCTTCCGCGGCCCAACGGACATATTCGGGGATCCCCAGGCAGACGCCGACCGCCAGAGCACCGCGCTCGTAATCGGCCTCGCCATTGTGAAGCCTCCCGGCTTTTGATTCTTCGTAGCAATATTCGCCGCCATCCATCAACAGATTATTTTCGATGTTCTGCCGCTTCGTCAGCCCCGGCTTGACGGAGGGTGTCTCCAGCGATTTGCTGTTATAAAGCTGGTCGTATTGGTCGACATAGTGGATGAGCATCCGCGAAACCTGATACCAGGGCCGATCAAAGCGACCGCTCAACGCATTGGAAGGATAGTCCCAACATCCCTTACGGCATTCGGGATAGATCGCCGCGAGGGCATCAAGAATAAAAGCGGCCTTGACGGCGTAGCGTTCATCGCCGGTCAAACTATAAGCGCATGCGAGATTTTCCAGAGCCTTGAAGGTGAGCGTTTCGACGACCCAGGCATTATAAGTCCCGATGAAGTAGTGGATGCGGCCGTCGGGCGCGATATAGCCTGTGCCGGGGTCGGGATGATTTTTATCGGGTAACGTGTGGCCGTTTTTGCACGTCACTTGTCGGGGACGAAGAAAAGAAGCTCCGTCGCGGCCAAAAGGCCCCCAGCTCGCTCCGCAGATAGGGCAGCCTGTAATCCCATAGGCAAAAGCCGAGCCAGGCGCCGGAACGGCGCTCATCAGCCAGGCATCTTCCCTTTTAAGCCACACGTCGGCTTCCCCGAGGACGGCTTCGGCGATTTCTTTGGCCCAGGCATAACGTCGAATATTCTCTCTGCCGCGTTGGACATCGGCGGGCGTTAGAAATACCGTGGGGTGAATTTTTGAGCCTTCAATCGTCAAGGTCGGGCGGGTCGCCGCTTCAACGCCATTCAGGAGGCTCAGAATGATCAGAATCAAGCTGACTCTTTTCACGCCACGCTCCTGCTTTTTGAGCTCTTTTCTTCTAAAAAATACGGGTCATTTTCGATATCATGAAGGAGTCCCTCGGAATCATTGCGGAAAATAAGAAAACGTCCTCACTTTATGCCCGGAGGGACTTTTTCCGGTCAAAGCTTTCCAGGGCAAATGCGACGAAGACAAAGATAAAAAAGCTGATGATGGCCGTCGCAAGGATGAGGGTCCCCCTCGTCGAGGAAACCGGTTCAGGGGAGACGGAAGGATGTTTGACGACTCGGGTGAAATCGATCCTTGCTTTTTGATCTTTAAAACTGTTCATGTCATTTTTTTTGGTGTTGAGCATCTCTTTCATTTCTTCATGATATCTCAGGCTGAGCTGGATATTAGTGGAATACAAGAGCATCGCCAGGCTTTCCGATTCTGTTCTTTTTTCGGTCTTCAGGTATTGGCGCTGATCATTTTCCAAAGATTCTATTCTTTTTTGGACTTGTTCCATATCCGTTTCTAACACTTTGATTTCCATATCTCTTTGTTTGATTTTGATATCAAGGGCGTTGATCTCGATTTCCGCCTTGGCATCAAACTCTGCCTTCAGGAATTTGATGAGGGCCTGTAAAATCAACTTGGCTTTTTCGACATCCTTATGTCTCATAGAAATCAGGACCAGGTTTGTGTCCTTGGTGTTTACAGCCTTGAACTTAGGGATCGATTTGAGGTCCAGCTTCAATTCGTCGGCGATCTTGCTGTTATAAGACGATTCACTGATCTGGCTCGCAATTTGCTTGGCATCGAAAAGGACGGCTTCGCCATAAAAGCCTTGTGGGTTCTGAGTCAGGATTTTGCTCGGGAGAATTGCGCAGCTCACCTCCCAGACTTTTGGCAAGACGAAGCTTATGGCGGCAGCAGCGAGAACAAGGAACAGCGTGGGGATAAGGATCAGCCGCTTTCTTTTCCAACAGATTTCAAGATAATCGATTAGCTCCGGCCCTGGTTCTTCCATCGGATCCTCAATTCTATAATAAAATACAGCAGTTCTTTCAAAATATCAAGGTGCCTCTGAAAAGGGATCGGATCGGGGAAACGAAAGCGAGATGATCCGGACTAAGAGGCTGATCCCCCGAAAAAGGTTGATTGGTTTTTTAGCCTGAAAACGATAAAATTATCATTGTGCATTTCTTGGATTTGTCGGATTATGCTTCAAGAAATATAATGAGGACAGCGATCATTCGGAGGCCTGGATGAACAGAAGTACGATTCCCGTTCTATGCGGCCTATCCCTATGGCTCTTGACCTCCGCCGGCACGGACAGGTGCCAAGCCCGGGGAAAAAGCCTCCTGAAGAACTATTGTTTGAATTTTGAAAGCGGACGCTTTTATCAGGTTCAAAAAGGCTTTTATAAAAGCCTCAATTCCGTCGAAATCCATCCCGTGGAGGCGGCCGGCTACGCCCTTGACAATTACCAAAAATATCTGAATACCGGAAGCGGGGCGTTCAAAAGCGAGTTCTTGGACACGGCCGATAGTCTCCTAGCCGCCATGGTTTTACGGAACTCGGACGATCGATCCAAAATCGGGCTGTGGTTTTACAACTTTGACTGGGATTATCTGGGAACGACGATTCCAAAACCGTGGCTTTCGGGAATGGCTCAAGGGATGATCCTTTCGGTAATGATGAGAGCCTACGATCTAACCCAAGAGCCAAAGTATCGGGAGGCGATGACCTGCGCTTTCAACTCGCTTGTCAAACCGTCGTCCGTCAGAAATTTGATAGTCAGTGAGACTGCGACGGAGTACTGGATCGAAGAATACCCGCCGGTTCATATCCTCAATCATGAGCTCATGTCGTCGAGCGTCCTGAACGGCGGTCTGATCGGCGTCTATGGATTATTGGAATACTTCCAATACACGCGGTCGGACCTGCGCGGCGTGATCGAGCCAAAAATATTGAACTTTTTGAGAAGAAATATCGCGCGCTATGATATCCCCGGAGTAAGTCCTGCGTACAGCTTATTAAGGTGTGAAGTCTTCAACAGTATTTTAAATTTTGAAACCGATGTGGACGCACCGTCGGAAGTCCTGCCGCTCTATGAGATTCGGATTTCCAGCGACCGGGGGAGGCTCTTACGCGTGATCCGGTCAACGGGCGGGAGTGCCGGCTATCCCTACGCAGAATTCCGCCAAGGGGATAAGTTGGATTTTTTCTTTTCTACCGACGAGAAACACCCGGAAGCCAAGATTCCCGTGGAGTATTTGCGCCTCATCACGTCCTCCGGCGAGGTCGTGATGGCCATGGAGATGAACGGGAAGGCTTTTTATAATGCTTGGAGCCCGGCCTACGAAATGTCGGGAAAATGGGTTCGGGACTATCTTTTAACCGGGGATGGTTACTCCGATTCCGATAAGATAGGGCGGTTTATCATGGAATTGCCGCGGAGCGTTCCGCCCGATCAATATTTGTTCTTGGAAGTCAAATATCAGGATACCAATGCGTTTTCCGTGCCGGTCTTCATAGGTTCCCCGAACAAAATCGATGTCGGCTTTTTAAAAAACAGCGGCAGTCAGGAATGGAAGATCGAACAATTTTATATCCCCCGGTCCGGTGATTTCGCTCACTACAACCTGTATCTGAATTTTCTCGCGGTCAAATCGTACGATGGGCGGCGGGCTCAATCCTTAGATTTCAGAAAAAAAGCGGAGGCATGGAGCGGGAATTGGCTGAAGTGGCGGGTCGATGATTTCATGATTCCGGAATTTCGAGATTCCAAAGACGTCGTCTTTGATGTGACGTATAAGGATACGAGCTCCCGGACCGTTTTTTTCAACGTCTTCAACGGGGCCAATTATGCTTTGGGAATTTTACGGAATGTCGCGGATGGCCGATGGAAGACGGACCGGTTTATCGTTCCCAGCAAATATTTTTTATATGAAGGCAGTCATGCCGAAAAAACGACGATGGCTCTCCAAGCCTTGACCGCAGTTCAGAACCTCCTCAAGGTCAACGACTTTCAGCCCTGGCTCGAAACATGGAAAGATTCGGTCTATACTAAGGACAAGCACACGTTTGTGGTCTATGCCAAAAACAATAAAAAGATCGAGCTGCCAGTTCGATTCAAGCTTATTCAGGGCGGCGCGGCCGTGACGTTCCCCCGATCCGAGGAATGGTTTTCGGTTCCCAACGCGTCACTTCAGAATTGGAAAAACGGTCCGCTGGGTTTTAGGGTCCTGACGTTAAACCCCTATGAATATGCCTATATCCATTTACCCCACCGGTCGTTATCTCCGGACGAAAAGACGATCACACGGCTGGAAATGACCTATCGGGATGACCCGAAGGATGAAACGCTTTACGTCGGCATCCGGGATCTGATAAAAACCCAGCTGTTTGAAATCGGAGAAATTTCCTTGACCGGCACCGGAGCGGATAAAACAGCGGTTTTTGAGATCGATCGTCGATATATTTATTGAGATTTCGCCGATTTGATCCGGGCGCTCACCTGGAAATTCAGCGGATAAGATTTTTCCCCATCCTATTATCGGGAGAAGACCTAATGACCGATCCTAAGGTCAAGAAGGCCGGTCAAAGACGCTTGTCTGTGCCGTAATAATTCCGATACCACTCCAGAAATCTCCGGATCCCTTCCTCGATCGATGTGTGAGGCAAATCGCCGAAATCTCTTTGGATCCCGCTCATGTCGGCGAAGGTGGCGACGACATCCCCCGGTTGAGGCGGAAGATAACGGAGTTTCGCCGATTTCCCGAGCGCCTTTTGAATCGCATCGATAAAATCCATCAGTTGAACCGGTCGGGAATTGCCGATATTGTAAATTCTATAAGAAGTTCTGGACGAGGCGGAATCAGGAGCTAGGCCTGACCAGGTCGGATCGGCTTGAGGAGGATGGGGTAAAACCCGACAGACCCCCTCGACGATATCATCCACGTAGGTAAAGTCTCTCGTCATCCGTCCCTCGCTGTAGACGTCGATCGGCTTATCCTGAAGAATGGCCTCAGTGAATTTAAAGAGGGCCATGTCCGGCCGACCCCAGGGACCATATACGGTAAAAAAGCGCAAGCCGGTAGCGGGCAAATGATAGAGGTGGCTGTAAGAATGGGCAAAGAGTTCGTTCGATTTTTTGGACGCGCCGTAGGGACTTGTCGGATGGTCCGTCTGGTCCTTCTCCGAAAAGGGCAGCTTTTCATTGAGTCCGTAGACGCTCGAGCTGCTGGCGAAGACAAGGTGTTGGACATGATTGTGCCGGCAGCCCTCGAGGATATTTAGAAACCCGACGATGTTGCTTTGGACATAGGAATAGGGATTCTCCAGGCTGTAGCGCACACCGGCTTGGGCGGCGAGGTGGCAGACGTGGGTGAAATTCTGCTTTTGGAACAAGCGGAAGATGTTGGTCGTGTCTTCCAAATCGAGTTTGATAAATCGGTAGCCGGGGAACGTCTCGCTCTGGATCAGGCGGTTGTCTTGAATCGCGTCCCTAGGGATACCCGTCTGTTCCAGCCTCGCGAATTTCAAGCCGACATCATAATAGGCGTTGATATTGTCCAGGCCAACGACTTGATCGCCTTGGGCCAGAAGACGCTTCACTAAATGGAAGCCGATGAATCCCGCCGTGCCGGTGACCAAAACTTTGGGACTGTCGGTCATGACGAAGACGGTACCTCGATTGGCGGGAGAAGACGAGGATTCGGACGCACCAAGGTTACCAATAAACGGCCAAGGTGGCAGCGAGGGCGCTAATCCCCAGCCTGAGGGTCTTCGGCAAGTCTCGCACAGTCGCCCCCATCTCCGTTTTTCCAGACGTGAAATTTGCCCCCAATTGGTATTCGGCTCCGAGGCTTACGTTTTCGGCGAGAAAAAATTCCGCGCCGAATAATAGGGCGAGGGAATAGACCATTCCTTTGAATGTCGTAGCGACGCTAAAGAGATCTAGATTGGCTGGGCTCGAGCTGTCATATAAACCGAACGCGGCCGCTCCGCCGAAATAGGCCGTGACGGCTTTAGTATTGACGAAATGATACTCCACGCCGGGAGCGAAGCCGATGGATGTCACTTTGGCCGTGACCGTGCCCTCCGCCGTTTGAGTGTCAATTTTGACCAAGCCGAAGTGCAGGGCTCCTCGGATCGCTATTTTTTGAGAAAGATAATATTTAAAGCCGAGGCCGGCCAGGGTTTGAGATGTCGCCGTCCCGGACGGCACGGCCACGCCCAGAAGATTCCCGCTCACTCCGAAATTGCCTAGACCCTCGATCGTGAACAACAATCCTTTTTGCCGGGCTCGGTTGACGGTTGCTCCAGCGTCCTGGGCGAACATGACAGGGGCTATGATAAGCAGGGCCAGGCCCAACGGGAAAATGCGCCTCATTCGTTTCTCCTTTTTCTCAGGACTACAACCGGCAGGAATAAACCTTCGGCCGCGCTTTGACACCTTAAGATAAAATCCGGATCATGTCAAGCGCGCGGACCGGAGAGAGAGTCCGCTCCGTGGGCGAGCGAGAGTGAAGCAGGGGGACGGCATCCTTTTCCTCGCCGTCAGTCGGCCCTGGATCCCGCTCTAGACGAGCGGCAGTCCGGATCCTCGCCGCCTGGGCGTGGCGGTCGGGACCGTGACTTTCCGAAAATAGGGAATCCGGAGCCTGCGTCATAAAAGCGGGGCAAATCAGGGTGGGTTGATTTGAGCCCTGGATTGTGTTAATTTTTAGGCCGCTTCGACACATCAAAGGACGAACGACATGAAAGGCATCATCCTGGCGGGCGGGCGGGGGACCCGGCTCAATCCGCTCACCTTGAGTATCAGCAAACAACTTCTTCCCGTCTATGATAAACCAATGGTTTATTATCCCCTGTCCATGCTCATGCTGGCGGGCATCCGGGATATTCTGTTGATTTCGACGCCGGAGGCCATTCCGGCGTTCCGGGCATTGCTCGGCGACGGCCGGCAGTGGGGGCTGTCCTTTCAATATAAGGTCCAGGACGAGCCGCGCGGCCTGGCCGACGCGTTCCTTGTGGGTCGGGAGTTCGTGGCGGCCCGGCCCGTTTGCCTCATTTTAGGCGACAATATTTTCTTCGGCCACGGCCTCGCCAATCAAATGAAAAATGCGGTCCGTCTCGAATCCGGGGCCCTGATCTTCGCCTACGCGGTCAAGGACCCGGAGCGCTACGGCGTCGTCGAGTTCGACAAGGACATGAGGGCCGTCAATATCGAAGAAAAACCAAAACGGCCGCGGTCCCACTTTGCGGTGCCGGGGATATATTTTTACGACGGCCGGGTCTCGGATTTGGCCGCCCAGATAAAACTCTCGGCGCGCGGGGAGATCGAGATCACCGACCTCAACCGCGAATACCTGCGGCAAGGAGAATTGAAGGTTGAAATCATGGGTCGGGGCGTGGCCTGGCTCGACGCCGGAACGCACGAATCTCTGCTTCAGGCCTCTAATTTCGTCCAGGCCGTCGAGGATCGGCAAGGGATGATGATCGCCTGTCCGGAGGAGATCGCTTTTCACCAGGGATATATCGACAAAGCCGAACTGCTCCGTCAGGCCAAAGAGATCCCCAATTCCTACGGTGACTATCTAACGCGCATCGCCGAAGAGGGCATTTAAGGAAGGAGTCGAACATGATCGACGGCGTGAAGGTCAAGAAGCTCAAGGTGATCCCCGACGAGCGGGGCCGGCTCATGGAGATATTCCGGGCGGATGACGAATTCTTCGAGAAGTTCGGCCAGGTCTATGTGACGACGACCTATCCCGGCGTGGTCAAGGCCTGGCATAAGCACGAGAAGCAAGCTGACAACATGGCCTGTGTGGCGGGCATGGTCAAGCTGGCTCTTTATGACGCGCGGATCGGATCCTCCACGCGCGGCCAGATCGACCAGTTCTATATGGGCGTCCACAATCCGATCCTGATCCATATCCCCGCCGGGATCTACCACGGTTGGATGTGCGCAAGCGATACGGAATCGATCGTCGTCAACGCGCCGACCGAGATGTACGACTATAAGAACCCGGACGAGCAGCGCCTGGACCCTCACGGCGGTGAGATCCCCTACGACTGGAAGAGGAAAGACGGATAACTCATTTTGTCATTGCGATCGAGATGAGGCATGTTAAAGAATTCATTAGAATATTAAACCCCCTCCCCCCTGACGCAATTCAGGGGGATTGAAAGGTCGGACATGGCAATCTCCAAAAACGAAATTAAAAGGAAAAATCCAGCGGGGGATCAGGCGGAACGCGTTTTCGACGGCAAGACGATCCTCGTTACGGGCGGAGCCGGTTTCATCGGCAGCACCTTCGTCCGAATGATGTTGGCGCGATTTCCGAGTATTCGAATCATCAATCTCGATGCATTGACCTACGCCGGGAACCTGGACAATCTCCGCGATTTCTCCTGCGACCCGCGCCACGAATTCATCCAGGGAGATATTCGCACCAAGGATCTCGTCACCGGGATTTTCGAGAGGGTTCAGGGCGTGTTTCATTTTGCCGCTGAGACCCACGTCGATCGTTCGATTGTCGACGCCGGAGAGTTCGTGCTGACCGACGTCTTTGGAACTTACATTTTGTTGGAGGCGCTACGGCGATCTCCGCATATTGAGTTCTTTCTTCATATATCGACGGACGAAGTCTATGGCAGCCGCGATGAGGGCTTTTTCAAGGAGACCGATCCGCTTAACCCATCCTCCCCATATGCCGCCAGCAAGACGGGGGCCGACCGATTGGCTTACGCCTATCACGTAACCTACGGGGTTCCGATCATCATCGTCCGGCCCAGCAATAACTATGGCCCCTACCAATACCCCGAGAAGTTCATCCCTCTGTTCACGACGAACGCCCTCGAAGGAAAAGAGCTGCCGCTCTACGGAAAAGGACTGAACGTCCGCGACTGGCTTTTCGTCGAAGACAATTGCAGGGGGATCGAGCTTGTGGCCAGGCGGGGAGCGATCGGCGAAGCTTACAACATTGGGGCTAACGACGAATGGCGCAATATCGATGTGGCCCGGCGCATCCTGAAAATCCTTGGGAAAAAACGCGATCTGATCAAGTTCGTGCCCGATCGGCTCGGTCACGACCGGCGCTACGCGCTGAATTGCCGGAAGCTCCGCTCCTTGGGTTGGAAAACGGGGGTGGAGTTTGACGACGGTCTCGAACGGACCGTGACGTGGTATGTCGAGAACGAGGACTGGTGGCGGAAGATCAAAGAGCGCAGCGCTGACTTCAAGTCGTTCTACGGCGAATATTACAAAGACAGGAAATAATCCCCCAGCCCCCCTTTAGAAAAGGGGGATGAAGGCTTCTCCTAATCGCCGGAACCGGCGTTCTTCAGGACGATTCCCGCATCGTTCAACAATCCGGATCGAAGGAATTCGGCCATCTCCCGGATCCCTTCCTCAACGCTGATCTGCGCTTTAAATCCGAGCACCCGCGCGATCTTGTCGAATGAGACCTTGATGTCCCGCATGTCGCCGTCGAAGTGGAGATCCTTGTATTGCACCTCGAGGCCGGGGACGTATTTTCGGACAAGCCGGGCGATCTCGTCTTTCGAATAGTTCCCCTGAGCTGAGTTAAAAATTCAGGCCGTTATTCGGCCGGCCATGATCGCTCTGACGGCGTCGGTGATGATGTCGATCTGCTTTTCCTTCAGAGCCAAACCGGAGGGCAAATACAATCCCTGGCGGGCGATTCTCTCGGTGACGGGATAGCGTTCGCCCTTGAACAGGCCGCGTTCGTGGAAGACCGGCTGCTCGTGCAGTCCCAGGAAAAACGGCCGGGTCCCGATCTCTCTTTTCCCGAGTTCTTTCATCAGCATGTCCGCGTTCCAGCCCGTCGCCGGGTCGATCTCCAGGCAGTACATCCAATAGACCGTTTTCGCCCAGGGCATTTCGACCTGGCATTTGATTCCCTCGATGTCCGACAGCCGTTCCCGGTAATAGCTCCCCAGCCGACGTTTGATTTGAATGAATTCTTCGATCCGTTCCATCTGGGCGACGCCCAGGGCGGCCTGCAGGTTCGTCATGCGCAAGTTCTGGCCCAGCTCCGTGTGATAGAACCGGCGTTCGGGGCGGAAGCAGAGATTGCGGTATGAAGCGGCGCGTTTGGCCATTTCCGGGTCGGACGTGAGGACCATGCCTCCCTCCCCGGTGGTGATGATCTTGTTCGCGTAAAAAGACCAGGCGCTGATATGACCGAGCCCGCCGCATTTCCGCCCTTTATATTCGGCGCCGTGGACCTCGGCCGCGTCTTCGATGACCAGGAGGTTGTGTCGTTTCGCGATGTCGAGGAGGGGGTCCATGTCCACGGGATGGCCGTAAATGTGCACGGGCATGATCGCCCTGGACCTGGACGTGACGCGCGCTTCGATTTGGGCGACATCCATGTTCCAGGTCACGGGCTCCGCGTCGACGAGGACGGGCACGGCGCCGCGCCGGACGGCGGCCAGGGCGCAGGAGATGATCGTGAAGGATGGCATGATGATCTCGTCGCCGGGGCCGAGGCCCGCGGCGAATACCGCGGCCTCGAGGGCCGCCGTTCCGTTTGAGACTGCCACGCCGCGCTCGACGCCGATGAACGCGGCGAACTTTTTTTCGAATTCCTCGACGAACGGGCCGTCCGAAGATATCCAGCCCGACTCGATACAGCGGACCAGCAATTCCTTTTCGCGGCCGTCGAGCAGGGGTTGGTTGACAGGGATCATTCCGGCCGTCTTTTTCGACCCTCAAAACGGCCTTTATCAAAACCCTCAATAAATGGGCCGTTCTTGACTTCGACGAGGGTCGCCTCTTCGAGGACTTCGACGCCGTGGCCGGCCCCGGCCAGGAGGATGATGTCGCCGGCCGCGAGCTCCCGGCTTTCGATATATATTTGATCGAACGAATAAAAGTCGATTCGAACCTTGCCGCTTTTGATAAACAAGACTTCCTGGGTCCCGATCGTGTGGCGTTCCACGGGATTATGGACGTGAGGGATGACGCGGTACCCGACGGGTCGGGTCATGTGACCGAGCTGCAGCGAAAAATCGTTCGGCGTAAGGAAATCGATCCCTTCTTTACGATATTCCTTGCCGATGATCAGGGCGATAAGAACTCCGTTATAGAGGATCTTTTCAATCATATGAATTTTTCTGTTTGGATACTCTTGCCCACGCTTATGATTAGTACTCTTGCAACCACGATATATCTGCCGGGGTCAATTTCTCGGAAAATTATTCTTTTCGACGATTTTTTTTCCTGTTCCGGGAGAAGGGAGGCCGTCTCGTTCCAAATCATAATCGACCATGATTTTCACGAGGTCTTTAAACGTGATTTTCGGCGACCACTTCAATTCTTTCTTCGCCTTTGTGATGTCCGCCCGGAGCTCTTCCACCTCCGTGGGACGCAGGTAATGAGGATCGATAATGATGTATTCCCTCCAGTCCATGTCCATGTAGCCGAACGCTTCCTCTAGGAATTCCCTGACGGAGTGCGTTTCGCCCGTGCCGATGACATAATCGTCCGGCCGCTCCTGCTGGAGAATGAGCCACATGGCCTCGACGAATTCGGGGGCGTATCCCCAGTCCCGCCGGGCTTCGAGGTTGCCCATGTAAAGCTTTTTTTCCTTCTTGGCGATGATGTCCGCCAGCCCGCGGGTGATTTTCCGGGTCACGAACGTTTCCCCCCGCCGCGGCGACTCATGGTTGAACAGGATTCCGTTGCTGGCGTAGAGGCCGTAACCGTCCCGGTAATTCCTGGCCATCCAGTAGGCATAGACTTTGGCGGCGGCATAAGGGCTTCTCGGATGGAAGGGCGTACTTTCATTTTGAGGGGCCGGGGCGCTTCCGAACAATTCGCTGCTCGAGGCCTGGTAGAATTTCGTCCGGATTCCGCTTCTTCGGACGGATTCGAGAATTCTCGTGGTCCCGAGTCCGGTGATGTCTCCCGTGTATTCCGCCAGGTCGAAGCTCACCCGAACGTGGCTTTGGGCTCCCAGATGATAGATCTCGTCCGGCTTGATATTGTAGATGAGGTCCGTGAGCTGAGAAGAGTCGGACAAGTCCCCGTAATGAAGGAACAGCTTCGTACCGGGCAGGTGGGGATCCCGGTACAAATGGTCGATCCGGCTTCGGTTAAAGGAGCTTGATCGCCGCACGAGGCCGTGGATTTCGTATCCTTTGGAGAGAAGGGAATCGGCCAGGTAAGAGCCGTCCTGTCCGGTGATGCCGGTGACAAGGGCTTTTTTAGAACTGCTCATCGTGGCGTGCTCCTTCGACGGCGGCCGGGGCCCCGGGCTTTGCCCGGGGGTCCACTTCTGCCGTACTCGCCCGTGGATATAAGCCACGGGCGAGTGGCGAGCCGAAGGCTCGTCCCTTGACTGCCGCTCTTTTATGAAAAGGCAATAATCTCAACAATTTTTAAGCCTATTCTATTGAATCGACGGGGTTGCGTCAAGGTTTTTGGGAATCCTCCCCATCAGACTTTTTCGCGCCAATAATTCAAGAGGTCCTTGAAGGTCTGTTCCAGCGGGATCTTGGGTTTCCAGCCGGTGAGTTTGGCGAATTTGCGGCAATCCGAGAGCAGGATGGGGACGTCCGAGGGCCGCAGCCGGTCGGGGTCCACCTTGACTTTGACCTTGACCGGGCTCTGGGCGAGCAGCATGTCGAGCATGTCTTTCATGGCCATCGCTTTTCCCGTGCCGACGTTATAGACTTCTCCGTCCTCGCCCTTTTCGGCGGCCAGCCAATAGGCCCGGACGATATCGCGCACGTCCGTGAAGTCTCGCTTGGCCTCCAGGTTCCCGACATGGATGACCGGCTCTTTCAGGCCTTTCTCGATCTCGGCGATCTGTTTGGCAAAGTTCGACGTGACGAAGACGTCGCCTCGACGCGGTCCCGTATGATTGAACCCCCGCGTCCGGACGGTCCTCATCCCGTAGCTCTTAAAATATTGATAGGCCAGGAGACCCTGGGCGGCTTTGCTGACGGCATAGGGGCTCAGGGGCCTCAAGGGATTCGTCTCTTTCATCGGGATCTCTTCGGGAAAGACCTGGCCGTATTCCTCGCTCGATCCGGCGACGAGGATCTTAGGGTTGGCCTTGATGCTCAAAAGGGCCTCGAAAAGATTGATCTGGCCGATGGCGTTGATGGCGAACGTCTCGGCCGGGAGCTTCCAGGAGGCCGGAACATAGCTCTGGGCGGCCAGGTGGAAGATCCGGTCGGGCTTGACGGCGGCGAACGCTTTTTTCAGCGAGACCATGTCCTTGAGATCGGCCTCGCACAGTTCCAGCTTGTCGAGAATGTTGACGATGTTGTCCTTCCGGCTCCGCCATCGGATGATGCCGAAAACGCGGACGCCGGGGTGGTTCGCCAGGATATATTCGGCCAGATGGCTGCCGGCGAAACCCGTGATGCCCGTGATCAAGACGCGCATAGGACCTCCTCGGCAATTTTCCTTGAAAAACAGGGACATGAACCGAATCGCGGAATTTGGGACGGGCCCCTGCTCATATCAGATATTCAGCTCGAGCTGCCGTTCCTGGGCGCCCTTGCGCTCCCTTTCGATCGTCTTCAACATCTCCGGCGTCACGTCGCCCGTGATGTAATTCCCGTCGAAGCACGCGGCGCAGAAGTTCTTGAGCTTCTTGTTCTCCATGCGCACGGCCTTTTTGAGGTTGTCGAGGGTCTGGTAGATGACCTTGTCCGCGCCGATTTTCTTGGCGATCTGGGCGAAATCGGAGTCCCGGGCGACGAACTCGGTCCGCGTCTGCATGTCAATCCCGTAGACGCAGGGAAAGCGGAGCGGCGGCGAGTAGGCCGCGAAATAGACGTGACGGGCGCCGCAATCCCGGACCATCTGGACGATGGCGCGCGAGGTGTTGCCGCGGACGATGCTGTCGTCGACGAGGAGAACGTCATTGTCCTTGAACTCATCCGCGATGGGATTGAGCTTCATCCGGACCGAGCTTTTCCGCTCGTCGTCGGCGGGCATGATGAACGTCCGGCCGATGTAGCGGTTCTTGACCAGGGCCTCCCGGTATTTCAGGTCGAGCGCCCGGGCGATCTCGATGGCCGCGTCGCGCGCGGAATCGGGGACCGGCACGACGACGTCGATGGGAAGCCCGAGTTTTTTGATTTCGCGGGCGAGCAGTCGGCCGAGGTTGATCCGGCAGCGGTAGACGTTGACCTCGTCGATGATCGAGTCGGGCCGGGCGAAATAGACCCATTCGAAGAGGCAGGGCGAGTGGGGACAATGGGCGATCTGCTTCGAGTGGAAATTACGGTCTTTGTCGATGAAGATCGCCTGCCCGGCTTCGACGTTCTTGATGTCGCCGAAATTCATGATATTGAGCGAAACGCTCTCCGAGCCGATGGCGTACGAGGGAATGAGGCCGTCGCGGCGGACGCCCCAGACGAGGGGCTTGATGCCGAAGGGATCGCGGAAGGCGACCATGCCGAGATCGGCGATGTAGGCCACGACGGAAAAGCTGCCCACGACTTTTTTATAAACGCCCGCCACCGCTTTGAAGATGTGCTCCGGGCGGAGCTCCCGGACCTTCTGGCTCGCGAGCTCCTGGGCGAAGACGTTGAGGATGCTCTCGACGTCGTTGTCCGAGTTGAGGAGGCGGTGGTATTTTTCCGAGAGGAGCTTTTTGAGCTCGGTGTAATTCACCACGTTGCCGTTGTGGGCCATGATGATCCCGAAAGGGGAGTTGACCTGGAAGGGCTGGGCGTCCTCGCCCAAGCCCCCGCCGATCGTCGGATAGCGGGTGTGGCCGAGGCCGATATTGCCCCGGAGGCGTTTGGCGTGCTCGGCCGTGAAAATGTCGCGGACCAAGCCGTTGCCTTTTTTCGTATGGAAGCGGCCGTCGTAGGTGATGATGCCGGCCGAATCCTGGCCGCGGTGCTGGATGGCGAGCAGCCCTTGATAGAGTTCGTGGAAGACCTCGCTGTTGCTATAGAGTCCTAATACGCCGCACATGATGGAACCCGGTTTCAATTATAATATGTTTTGCCTTCTTAAAAAAGAAAAAAAACGGGGAGAGACGGCGGGGGGCATTTGCTAAATTTCGCCCCTCCAAATAAAATATCCATGGAGCCAGGGAATTCGCGGGCGTCCGCCGTCGCACGTCCGCGGGTTCCGCGAAAGGAGCCGGCCGCATGAAACTCTTCGTTCCGGGACGCATTTGCCTCTTCGGCGAGCATTCGGACTGGGCGGGCGGCTACCGCCGCATGAACGCAGACATCGAGAAGGGCTATACGCTGATTTGCGGGACGAACCAAGGCCTTTATGCCGAAGTCGAATCCCATCCCAACGCTCTGGTCCTGAGCTCCGTCACGCCGGCGGGCGAAAAAATCGGCCCCGCCGAAATCCCCATGGAGCTCAACGCGCTCTATAAAGAAGCGCAGAAAGGCGGGTTCTGGAGCTATATATGCGGTGTGGCCTATCAGGTGCTGACGAATTATCGCGTCCGCGGCCTCGTCATCGACAACTACAAAACCGACCTGCCGATCAAAAAAGGCCTTTCGTCGAGCGCCGCGGTCTGCGTCCTGACCGTTCGCGCCTTCAATCGCGTCTATGATCTCAAGTTGACGGTGCGCGGCGAAATGGAATTGGCTTACCAGGGCGAGATCACGACGCCGTCGCGCTGCGGCCGGATGGACCAGGGCTGCGCCTTCGGCAACCGGCCGGTCCTCATGGTTTTTGACGGCGATCGCCTCGACACGAAGGAACTCCAGGCCGGCCGGGACATGCCTATCGTCATCGTCGATCTCAAAGCGCGGAAAGATACCGTCGAAATCTTGAACCGCCTCAACCGCTGTTATCCCGTCGCCGAGACCGAGGCCGAGCGCGGCGTTCACGATCTCCTCGGCCCCATCAACAAAAAGGTCGTCCACCAGGCGATCGAAAGCCTCGAAAAGGCCGACGCCGCGTCTTTCGGCCGACTCATGATCCAAGCCCAGAAAAATTTCGACCGGTACGCCGCGCCGCTTTGTCCGGAAGAGCTGACGGCCCCGGTCCTTCATCGCGTCCTCGGTTATGAGCCGCTCGAGCCCCTCGTCTATGGAGGCAAGGGCGTCGGCTCCCAGGGAGACGGAACGGCGCAGCTCCTGGCCAGGAGCCCCGAGGCGCGGGACGAAATCATCCGGATCATCGAGAGCGAGCTTCATTTGCCGTGTTACAGGCTCGACCTGTCGACCGGCCCGAAAGTCAGGAAAGCGGTCATCCCGGCCGCCGGGTTCGGGACCCGGCTTTTCCCGGCGACGAAAGCCGCCAAAAAAGAGCTGTTTCCAATCGTCGACCGCGACGGCATCGCCAAGCCGGCCATCCTCCTGATCGTCGAAGAGGCCCTCGCCGCGGGCATCGAAGAGGTCGTCATCATCGTCCAGGAGCACGACCTCAGGGATTTTCAGGCGCTCTTCAATGAGCGGATCACGATCGAGAACTTCAACAAGCTGTCGCGCCCTTTTCAGGAATACGCGGAGCGCATTCTGGATATGGGGCGGCGGGTGAAGTTCGCCGTCCAAACGACGCAGGAAGGATTCGGCCACGCCGTTCATGCGGCCCGGACCGCCGTCGGCGACGAACCGTTCTTGCTGATGCTCGGCGACCACATCTACCGCTCGGATGGACCGCGGTCCTGCGCCGCTCAATTGCTCGCGGCCTTCCAAAAATACGGCGTCAGCATCCTCGGCGTCCGCCGAACCCCGGAAGAGGCCATCGCGAATTTCGGCACCGTCACCGGCGTTTGGACAGAGGAACTCCATCTCCTCAACGTCAACGAATTTGCCGAGAAGCCGACGATCGATTACGCGCGCACGAACCTGCGCGTTCCCGGGCTGCCCGAGGGAGAATATCTGACGGTCTTCGGCCAGTACGTCATCAAGCCGGAGATTTTCGAAATCCTGGCCGAGAACATCGCCAACAATGTCCGCGAGCGCGGGGAGTTCCAATTGACGAGCGCCCTCGACCGCCTGCGCCGGACCGACGGGTTCATGGGCCTGGTCATGGACGGGACGCGTTTCGATATCGGCCTGCCGGATTCTTACCTGGAAACCCTTCAGGCCTTCAGGAAGACTTGACGAGCGGTTGATATGCCCCGTGGCTTGCCACGGGGAACCGCTCGTAGAGGGATCCAAGGGGGAGCCGCCCCCTTGGTCGCAGTCCTATGCGGAGCATAGGGCGAGAAGGGGAGGCAGGGCTGCCGGGTCTTCCCGGCGCCCGTTGGAAGGGGTCTTCCCCTCCAAGTTGAAAGCCGGGCCTATTTTTTTTCGTTTTCTCTTTCGAGCGCCTTGATCAATTCCTCGGGCGAACAAACGGCCGTGCCGATCTTGCCGACCACGACGCCCGCGGCCGCGTTGGCCATGGCCGCCGCTTCCCGGATCGTCGCTCCCGAGACGAGGGCCAGCGCCGCCGTGGCGATGACGGTGTCGCCCGCGCCCGTGACGTCGAAGACCTCGCGGGCGAGGGTCGGGATGTGGAGGGGCTTTTTGCCCTTCTCGAAAATGGACATGCCCTGCTCGCCGCGTTTGATGATGAGGTAGCGGCTCTTCGTCCGGGCCAGAATCTCGCGTCCCGCGCGCTCGATGTCCGTATCCGAATGGCACGGATGCAGGACGATGAGTTCGGCCTCGTGGTGGTTGGGCGAGATGAAGGTCACGGGCGAGTAGAAGGCGAAATTCTCGACTTTCGGATCGACGAAGACCGGGATTTTCCGCGCCCGGGCGAACGGCAGGACGCGCTCCATCAGGGTCCGCGTCACGATGCCCTTGTTGTAATCCGAGACGACGATCCCGTCGAAATTCTCCTTCTCGATGAAGCGGACGATCCGGTCCTCGATCCCAGGGGAGACGGGTTTCTTCTTCTCCTGGTCCACGCGGACGACCTGCTGGTGATGGGCGATGATGCGCATCTTGACCGTCGTCGGCCGCGCGGCGTCGACGAAGATCCCGCGGTTTTCTCCGGCGCGCCGCTTGATCCAGGCTCCTTCATCGTCGGCGCCCACGATCCCCACGAGCAGGGGGGACGCGCCCAGGCTTTCGAGATTCTGGCCGACGTTCCCGGCGCCGCCCAGGCAGGACGTGCTCTTGCGGACTTCGACGACGGGGACGGGGGCCTCCGGCGATATGCGCGAAACGTCGCCCCAGATATATCGGTCGAGCATGAGATCGCCGAGGACGATCATTCGCCGGCCCTTGAATTTACGGATCAGGCGCCGCGTTTTTTGCGTATCCATTGAGAGCGTGGCCATCGGCTTTCCTTTTGATAAGTTCATGTCAGTGATAAACGGGGTTGGAGATGATCCACGGCACGCCGGGATCGAGGGGCGTCCGTTCGCGGAGATACACTTCGGCGCGATAGGCGCCGGGCCCGGCGAGCGGCAGCGTCACGTCGTTTTCGCGGGTCCGATGGATAACCTTACCGTCATGAATGATAACCGTTTCGTGAGCGAAAGAAAAGGGCGCGGTGAGGCGGAGGGAAGCGCCTTCGAGGCCGAACCGGAAGCCGCGCGCGTCGGCGGCGGCGTCCACCGCGCTGTAGAACCCGCCGCGGCGCAGCGCGTCAAAGAGCTGCCGGCGGGCGGCGTCGAAGTCGGACGAACGGGGCTGATCGAGCAGGACATGCAGGTGAAAAACCTGGAATATGGCGCTGTAAAAAAAATGGGCGTCGGTGCTGTAAAAGCCCAGGGCCTGATGGCGGGCGAGAAGCTGATCCCACTTGCGCAGCGCTTTTTCCGGCGGGACGATCATCTTCATCAGGGCGAACGCCGGCTTGACGGCTAACGCGGGATAATAAGGCAGCGAGTGGAGAATATGGCTCTTGACCATGCTGTCCGCGTCGAGGATCTCCAACCCCGCGTATTCAAAAATCTGCCCCCAGGACCAGCTTGTTTTTGCATAGGGATGGGCGATGACGGTGAAGCCGCCCAGCGCGGCGACTTCGCGGGCCGCGGCTTCCGCGTCCGAGGAAATCCTCACCGAGTCGGCGGGCCGGTCGAACCCGAGGGCGACGAGATGTCCGCGGTTGGACGAAATCTCGGAGCCCGCCAGCACGAGAACTCCGCTCTTCCAGCCCTGGGCGTCGAGGGAACGGAAGTTCGGCTTGCCGTGGTCGGTGAAAATGATGAAGTCCAGGCCGGCGTCGGCGGCGACCCGGGCGATTTGATCGACGGTCTTCCGGCCGTCCGAGAAGCGCGAATGCATGTGGTAGGCGCCCACATATTCAAAGAGGGAGGGTTTGGACGCCTCCGCCAGGGCGGGCAGGGGGGCCGATTGGTAGCGCTTGTAGGCGACGATCTGCCAGCCCATCCAGATCATATAGACGAGCAGCGCAGCCAGGATGACGCGGCCGATCGTTTTTCTAATCTTCATTTTTTATTCTCGCCAGGGCGAACGGCATAGTGACGATGAACAGCAGGAGCGTCAAGACTTCCGAATCGCCGAAGTTGTATTCGAAAAACCCGGCCACGAAGAACGCCGCCAGTGCCGCCAGGGCGCCGGCCGCCGGCGCTCGATAGTCGGCGTCTTTTTCTTTGACCAGTTTAATCAAGGCGATGAAGGCCATCGCGATAAACGCCAGCCAAGCCAGGAGCGCGGGGATTCCCCGTTCGGCCGCGATCTGAAGGAGATTATTGTGGAGATGGACGTTTTTCTTGGCCAGCTCGTCGAGGCCGTACTTGGACTCTTGAAAGACCATGTCCACGGTTTTGGGCCCCGTTCCATGCAGAGGATAGTCCTTGATGATCTTGATCCCGGCCCGGAAATATTCGACACGGGCCATGTTGGAGAATTCCGTGCTGCTGAAGATACTCAGCGCGCGGTCTTTGATCGGCCGCGGACTGGCGAAAAAGACAAGCCCGCCGATGACGGGGACGAGGACGAGCGCTTTGGGCTTCCAGAGGAAAAGGATGACGCACAGCGCCACCGCCAGGCCGATCCATGCGCTTCGGGTCATGGTCAGGACGAGGGCCACTCCGGAAAGGACGAGAGCGAGGCCCCACAAAATCCTCGTCTTGTCCCGCCGGAAGAAGATCATGCCCAGGGCGAACGAGCCGAAGAGAACAAGCAGTCCGGCCTGGGTCATGTAGTGGCCCATGAAACCCTTCACCCGCTCGCCGGGATAGGCTTTGAGGAAATAATAGCCGATGGCGTAAGCGGAGTTGATGAATCCCGAGCCGAGGAGCGCGGCGGACAGGAAGGACATCTCTTTTTTGCGCTTGAGGGCGGTATAAACGATGGGCACGAGGAGAAAGAGAACGAGCTTCCGATCGTCCTTGAAGCTGATTCCGGGATTGACCGAGAGCGCGCACGAGAGGAGCGACAGGGCCGCGTAGACGAGGAGCAGCCAGAAAAAATCGGGGAAAGCGAAGCGGATTTTTTTTTGGCCGAGAAGGACGACCCAGCCGATCAATCCGAGGGCCAAAAAGATCTGGACGACAGAGATCGAGATCTGCGAAAAGAGGAGGCCGAGGGCGAGCGAGAGGAGGAGAAGGACTTCCGCCAGGCTTTGGCCGTCGGTGAACGCGCTCAATGAAGATTTCATCCGGGGTATTATATCACAACAAAAACGGCCGGCAGGCCGCAAAAACTTCCTCCGGCGTGATGCCGAGCAGGCAGCGGAAGTCGCCGGTGAGGCATTCCCGCTGCCGGCACGGCCGGCAGGCGAGGTCTTTTTGGAGCAGGACGGTCCGGCCGCCGTCCTTGCGCCACGGGGCGAAATGAGCGGGCAGCGTCGGGCCGAAATATGCCACGATCGGCGTCGGCGTGGAAGCGGCGATGTGCATCGGGCCGCTGTCCGGCCCGACGAAGAGCGCGGCGCGGCCGATCATGACCCTGGTTTCCGCGAGGTTCAGCCGGCCGGCGAAAGGGACGGCGGCCGCCTTGGCCGTTTTGAGAATTTCGGTTTCGGCCGTTTTATCGCCGTCCGCGCCGATGAGAGCGACCCTGACGCCCGTGATGCGCGCCAGAAGATCGATTAGCTTCGCGATATTTCCGGGACCCCAGTCCCGGAACCGGTTGCCGGCGCCGATGTGAAGCGCGATGAGCTTCGCCGCCCCGGCGCCGACCTCGCGCAGGAGGCGGCTCACGCGCTCGATTTCCTCAGGTCTCGGCTCCGGGATGAAGAGAGGCGGGATGTCGGCGTCGTCAAATTTTGCGCCCAGCGCGCGCACGAGATTGGCGTGGTTTATCACGCTGTGGATCGGGCTGTTTTCGCCCCGGCGGGAGATCCGGATATCGTAAAGGAAACTCTTGTTTTTGACGGCGTAGCCGATTTTGAGCTTCGCTCCGCTCCAGAACGTGATCCAGGACGCCCGGGGCCCGCCGTGAAAATCCAGGATGACGTCGTATTTTTCCTTCCGGATTTCGCGGATGAGCCGGACGACGTCCTTGATTTTTTGCTTGGCGGGGATGGCGATGGTCCTCTCGATGCCGGGATTCCCGTCCACGAGCCGGCGGAAGGGCTCTTCTACGAGATAATGCAGGGAGGCGCCCGGAAAGTGTTTTTTCAGAAGGGCCACGGCGGGCGTCGTCATGACGACGTCGCCGATGCGCCGGAGGCGGATAAGCAGGATTTTTGCGGGGGTCAAACCTGTCGTCAGTTCTTGACCGGACGATCGGGCTCGATCGTGGCCTCTTCGATCAGCATGACGGGGATCTCGTCTTTGATCGCGTAGACGCGGTGGCATTTCACGCATTTCAGGCCTTTCCCGTCCGCGGTGAGCTTGACGTCCGTCTTGCATTGGGGACAGGCCAGGATTTCGAGAAGCAGGGGATCAAGCGCCATGTCGGCTCTCCTCCGTCCTATTTCCCTTTTTCCGAAGGGGAAGCATAAGGACGTGACTTCGTTTCTCGTGTAGAATATATCACATCCTCCCTCCCGTCAACCCTGGCCGGCGGTTCCCCGGCCGCCTTGACGAGCGGCGAATATGCCCCGCAGCTTGCCGCGGGGAACCACTCGTAGAGGGATCCAAGGGGGAGCCGCCCCCTTGGTCGCAGTCCTATGCGGAGCATAGGGCGAGAAGGGGGGCAGGGCGACCGGGTCTTCCCGGTGCCCGTTGGAGGGGGAACGCGAAGCGGTCCCCCCCAAAGTTGACTTCGCCGTTCGTCCCGTGGTAGAACGGGCTTAATTTCAGGATACGACAGGTTTCCATGCTCATCACGTTTTTCGGCGCCTACGATCCGGCTTATCCACGGAATGCCGTCATCCGCAAGGGACTGCGATTGAACGGCGTGGACGTGCGGGAATGCCGCGTGGCGCAGAAATTCAAGTTCTGGGCGCGTTACCCTCTCCTTCTTTGCCGCTGGCGTCGCCTGCCGGATTTTCTTTTCGTCCCAGAGTTCTGCCAGAAAGACGTGCCGCTCGCCGCGTTCATGGGCTTGCTGACGGCGAGACCCGTGATCTTCGATCCGCTCGCCGCGCGCTACGAGACCAAGATCGTCGATTGGAAATGGAAGCCGGCGGACTCGCCCGCGGCGTGGTGGAATAGCCGGATCGACAGGGCGGCGTTTGCCGCGGCCGGGCTCGTCCTGGCCGACACAGAGGCGCACAAATCCTACTATTGCGAGACGTACGGCTTGAGGCGAGACAAGGTCGAGGTCCTGCCGCTCGGATACGACGACGGGCTTTTCAAACCGAGGGACTGGCGCGCGGACGCGGCGGCCGGAAGATCCGGCGGCTCGTTCGAGGTCTTGTTTTACGGGTCGTTCCTGCCGCTCCACGGCGCGGACGCGATCATCGGGGCGGCCCGAATCCTGGCCGCCAAGGATCCGTCCGTTCGTTTCAAGCTCGTCGGTTCGGGCCGGACGTTGGCCGACGTCCGCGGGGCCGCGGCGGCCGCGGCGTTGAACAACGTCGAGTTCATCGGATGGATGCCGGCCCGGGAGCTTCCGAAAATCATCGGGGCCGCGGACGTTTGCCTGGGCATTTTCGGGCGCACGGAAAAGGCCGGGCGCGTCGTCCCGCACAAGATCTTTCAATCCATGGGCATGGGCAAGCCCATCATCACGGCCCGGACGCCGGCCGTCGAGGAATTTTTCGAGCACGGGAAAAATATCTATTTCTGCGATGACCCCCTCGCGGAGTCTCTGGCCGAGGCCGTTCTTGCCCTCAAACAGGACGCGACCTTTCGGAACGGCATCGCCCGGCGCGGGCATGAGTTGGTCACGGAGAACTATTCTCCAAGGGCCATCGGCCGCCGCCTGCTCGAAATATCCGCGAAGCATTTTGGATCGGGACGACGACCATGACATCGCCGCGCCGCTCCGTTCCCCGCGAGGACGCGCGAATATTGAGCCTGCCGCCTTATAAAGGCGAGATCGCCGCGGCCTATGCGAGGCCCGAAGTTCTGGCCCTTCTTGCCGATCCGCGAAAGCTCTTGGACGCGCCCGCGGCGGAGATCCTGCTCGATAGCCGGAACCGTGTGGGCGCGGTGACGATCGCGGTCGGCGCGGCCGCGGCCAAAGAGGTCGTGGTCAAGGAATATTTTTCACGGGGGATCAAGAAGCTCATCAGCTTCTTCGGTCCGTCCAAGGCCGAGAAGGCATGGCGGGGCGCGCTCGCCCTCAAGGACGCGGGTTTTGAAACGCCTTTCCCCGTCGCCTTTCTCGAAAAACGCGACCGCGGCTTCGTCGACAAAAGCTTTTTCATCGCCGAGCGGATCATCGGCGCGCGCGAAATCCGGCATCTTTTCAGGGAGCTTTCCGCGGAGGACCTCAGGCCGCTCCTGGCCGCTCTCGCCCGCGTGCTTTTCCGTCTTCATGAGAAAGGGATCTATCACCTGGATCTCTCGGACGGCAATATCCTCGTCGAAGGCGGGGCCGGCGATGCGCATTTCTATTTTCTCGACACGAACCGCGTCCGCCGGCGCGGGAAGATCGGCGCGGCGGGCCGGGCGAAGAACCTCGTCCGCCTTGGAGTGCCGGCGGCCCTCCGGATGGATTTCCTGAATTCGTATGCCGCGGCCGCCGATCGCCCTCTTCGCAAATCCTTCGTCTTCTGGTATAAACTGTCGAAGAGCACGTTCTCGGCCCGGCTCCGGTTCAAAAAAGCGCTGCGCCTAAGAGCCCTGGCCAAGAAGCTGAAACTGCAATAGATTTCCAAGGAGAAGCGCTCGGAATCCCCGGCGGGACTCGTGCTCGACGGCGGCCGGGGCCCCGGGCTTTACCCGGGGGTCCACTTCCGCCGTACTCGCCCGTGGATATAAGCCACGGGCGAGTGGCGAGCCGAAGGCTCGTCCCTTGACCGGCACTGATCGGATGACATACAAATTCGAGTGGAACGAGTTCGCGGACCAGCCGCACAACGTCGCGCCGCGCTCCGAACGGACCCGCCACCATTTCCGTCATTGGCGGACCTACGTGTCCATGGCCTGGGCCGACATCCTGTCCGGCGTTCCCAGCCTGTTCCTTTACCGCCGCTACCGGAAAAGGATGTACCGCCGCCCCGTGAAAATCGGCCGGGACATGTTCGCCGTCTCCGTTTCTCCCCAGGCCGGACGGAACGAAGACGTCGTCGCGCTCTTGCGGGAGACGGGCGTCCGCGAAACGCTCATCCGCATCCCGTCTTGGGAAAAGGAAAACCTCGAGGCCTACGCGAAGTTCGCCGGACTTCTCCGCGCCCGGGACATCGGCCTGACCGTCGCCCTGCTGCAGCGGCGCGAGGACGTCTTCGAGCCGGCGTCCTGGAGGCGTTTTTTGGAGGACGTCTTCGCCCGTTTCCGGGCCTTTTCTCCGTTCTATGAGATCGGGCACGCCTGGAACCGGACGAAATGGGGAGTCTGGGATTATACGGAATATCTGAAATTGGCCCGGCCCGCTTTCGCACTCCGCGAAAAATACGGCGTGAAGCTCGTCGGCCCGGCCGTGATCGATTTCGAGTTCCATCTCTATCCGCCGACGCTCCGCGCCCTTCCGTTCGATAAAGTGAGCTCGCTTCTGTATGTGGACCGCATGGGAGCGCCCGAGAACGCCCAGTTCGGCTGGACCACGGCCATGAAGGTCGCTTTGCTCAAGGCGGTGGCGGACGGCTCCGCGCCCAAACCGCGCGGCTGCTGGATCACGGAAACCAACTGGCCGCTCCGGGGAACCGGAAAATATTCGCCCGCGTCGGGAACGCCGAATGTCACGGAAGAGGAGCAGGCGGATTATCTGGTGCGTTTCTATGTCCTCTGCCTGGCTGGCGGGATGATCGAGCGGGTTTTCTGGTGGCAGCTCGTCGCCCCCGGCTACGGTCTCGTGGACAGCCGGGAGACGGCCTGGCGGCGGCGGCCGAGTTTTTTCGCTCTCAAAACGATGGTCGGGATCCTTTCCGGCGGATCGTTCACGAAAAAGGCCGGCTGTCCCGGCCGGCGCGGAGCGGAGATCTTTCATTTCGAAAAAGACGGAAATAAATTGGCCGTGTGCTGGACGAACGGCCCTCCGTTCGAACATGAGTTCGCCGATCCTGTGTCCGGGATCGTGGGGCGGGACGGAAGCGCCTTGGAGGCCCGGGGCAACCGGGTCGGAATCGAGGGGAGCCCGAAATATGTCTTCTTCAAATCATGACGGCCCAGGCTCGAAATTCACCGCGCAGGGCGTCCGCGAATACGAGCGCCGGCGCTACCGCGGGATCGACCAGCGGATCGTCCACGCCCGGGAAGTCCGCCTGATCAAAAAATTCATCGCGATCGTTCGAAAGACCGGAAACGGGAAAGCGCTCGGCCCCTTCCTGGATATGCCGTGCGGCTACGGCCGGTTCACGGAATTGTTGCGTTCGGGCGGGGCGGCCCTCGTCGACGGCGATCTGTCCCAGGAGATGGTCCGGCGGGCCGGAGCGAAAAGTGGAATCCCGGGCGTCGTGGCGAACGCGAAACAGGGATTGCCTTTTAAAAACGGCGTTTTCGGGATCGTCTTTTCGATCCGGTTCTTCCATCACCTCCACGACCCGGAGGACCGGGACGCCGTGCTTCGCGAGTTTTCCCGCGTGTCGTCCGGATGGGTCGTCATATCATTTTATCGGATGAACGGCTTCCATCGGCTCCAGCGCAAGATCCGGAGGATGTTGAACAAGAGCCGGACGAACATCCGGATGATCGAGCGCGGGCGGTTCGAACAGGAGGCGAAAGCGGCGGGTTTGACTCCCGTCAGCGTGAAACCTCTTTTTCGCGGCCTCCACGCCTATCACCTGGCCCTGCTGAAGAAATAAAAAATAGGGAAGGAAAGAGGAAGGCACAAGTCTCGATTCCCGGATTCCATGAGCCCCTGGCGGGGCCGCGATAGCACGCCCCCTCGACGGCGGACGGGGCTCCGGGCTTTGCCCGGGGATCCACTTCCGCCGTACTCGCCCGTGGATATAAGCTACGGGCGAGTGGTGAGCCGAAGGCTCGACCCTTGATTTCCGCCGCGAAGGCTCGTCCCTTGATGAATCAGAATTTGATCTTGACGCCGAACCGCAACGAGATGCCGGAGAAATCGACCGTGGCTTCGCGCACGTTTTCGATGTAGGCGTCCGAAGGCTTTTGGTTGCTGATGAAGAGAAACGGGGAAAACGACTTGCCGGATTCGCGATAATCGTAAGCGTAGAGCTTGCCGGTTTCCGTGATCGGGTCCGACAATCCGGTGATGAGATATGTCCCCGTACCCTCGAACGCTTTGAGCGGAGCGTATTGTCCGAGGGCCTCGAACACGAGCGCGATATTGTCGGCGATGGCCCATTCGTAGCCCAGGCCGCCGATCCAGCCGAGGCCCTGAGAGGTGGCGTCTCCCCGCCACTCCCAGAAGAAATTTTCGTTTTGATAGCGGTAATAGTATCCGCATTTGGCGAAATAGAAGGCGACGCCGAACTTGATGTAAAAGGAGTCCGTGGGATAGAGGACGATCGCCAGTTTCACCGGAACGGCTTGGAATTGGGGCTTTGTCATGAACGTCGCTGCGGCCGTGCCCAGGGAGTACGAGACCGTGGAGTTTTTCGCCGTGTTGAAAAAGTCCACGCCGGCCGTGAGGTGAATGCGTTGGGAAAGGTAAACGGCGACTTCGCCGCCGAAAATATAGCTCAGATGCGCGGGGGTCACTTTCGTATCGCCGGCAGCTCCGGATTGCGTCCCTTTGTAATCGGCCAGGGTTTGCGCTCCGGCGTTGAGATCGCCGCCGAGGGCGTAGTTCGCGCCGGCCGAAAGCGTGACGGCCCAAAGCCAGGCAGGCGGCTCTCCGCCGGTTTCCTCCGGCGGCGTCTCCTGGACCACGACGTCCGTTCTTTGGGGCTGTTCGATGTTCTTTTTTACGGGGACCTCGACGATCTGGGGCTTGCGCTCCGTTATCGGGGTTTCTCCGAGCGGAAGGACCAGGCTTTCGTGGACATATCCAGAAGCCGCGCCGCTCTCGTCCGGCTCGAGCTTGACCAGATAAAATTCTCCTTCCTTGCGGATGGATTCGAGGATAGCGCCCTCGGGGATCTGGCGGATGATGGCGCTGCTGATCGACGGCTTGAGCCGGATATTGGCCAGCTCGGCCATGACCTTCAATTTCAAGGGAGCGGCGGAAAAGGCCCTCGTCCCCGCGAGCAAGACCAGGGCCGCAAGGAAGCCGAATGACAGGCCGAGGTTCTTTTTCATGGGACGCCCTTTTTTCATTCCGGATTATAGCATGAAAAACGAAAGAGACAATACCCTGAGTTACGGCCGGATGTCACCTGCGGCCTCCCCCCGAGACACGGATGACTCCGGGGAGGAAGAATTTGAGGCCGGCCGAGATTTGGAAAAACGAAGGGTGGATATGCAGGGCGGTCGTCCTCTGCCCGGCCAGCTGCGCCGATTCGCGGCTGAAAATATTTTGACCCAGGTCGTCAACCACGCCATCCGTCCATGTCCAGCGGAGCGTTCTCGCCGGGCAGTAAAAATAGCGCGCTTCGGCCGTGAGGGCCAGGGTTTCACCGATCTTGACGTCGAACCCGCCGCCGATGTCGGCCCCGAACGACGACCACGTCGTGTCCGCGACGGTCACCGGGACTTTAAAGGCCGTGACCATTTCGGTTCCGAAGTCGAGTTTGATGAAAGTTCCGGCGCCCGCGGACGAATCGGCCAGGAAAGAATTCAAAAAATAAGCGATCCCGCCCGAGGCGAACGCCTGGAATCCCGACGTCCCGACCCGGCCGACCACATTAAGGCACAGCGGGACCGCGGTGATTTCACCTTTGCCCTTCCAACTGTTCCCGCGTCCAGCATACGGGCCGACGAGTGCGCGCATTTCGAACTGGGTTTGGCCGGACAGGGGAGATCTGAGGTAGCCGAAACCCGCCTGGATGCCGATATTCCGGCCGATAAAAAAAGAGCAGAAACCCCCGGCATAAAGGGCCGGGGCGGGAGCGAGGGCCATGTTATCATCCTCGGCGATGCGCTGGCCTCCCGGAGTCGACCATTCATTGTGATAGGCCGATCCGACCTCGGCCATCGATTTTCCATAGCCGGCGAAGAGGCTGACTTCGACCCGATTCCGGGGCGTTTCCTGGGCGGCGAAGGTCAAGGCCCGCGCCGCGAGAAGAGCCGGCACCAGGAAAATAAGGACTTTTTTTTTCTTCATGCGTTTATTGCGCCGGCCCGTGAGAAAATTACGGAGGGGCCGCGTTTTTTATATCGCATCGTCGCGAGCATTGCAAGGACGGCGAAAGCGGCCGGGACGGTCTTGCACATTTGTCCGCATAAGTGATATTTTATGAAAATCGGGAGGATGCCATGACGAAAAGGGCCGGAAAGATTTTCACGATGGTTATGACGGGCGTTTTGACCAGCCTGATGATCGCGGGCGCCTTCGCCCTGCCCGCCAAGCAGCCGAAAATCGTCTTCAAGGATGACGCCAAGGATTTCGGCAAGGTCAAGCAGGGCGAAACGCTGACGTACGAATTCGTTTTCAAGAACGAAGGCGATGACGTTTTGAACGTCAAGGATGTCGAAACCTCGTGCGGATGCGCCGCCGCGATCATTTCGGAAAAGAAGATCGACCCGGGCAAGACGGGCAAGATCAAAGTCACCTTCGATTCGCGGGGCTACCAGGGCGAGGTGACGAAATATGTCTACGTCGATTCCGACGATCCGCTGGCGCCGCGCATCCAACTCAAGATCACGGCCGCCGTGGACGTGCCTCCCCAGCCCCGGATCGACCTCGACCGCTATTCCTATGACGCCGGCCTCCTGGTCGAGGGCGATGACCTCGAAGCGAGCGTCGTCGTGAAGAACAGGGGAGAACTCGAGCTGAGATTCGAATGCGCCCTCCAGCCCGCGACATTCCTCGTCGGCGGCAAGCCCGCCCGCTTTCCCATCAAAGTCGCGGCCGGAAAGGACGTCGAGGTCGTCGTCAAGCTGGCCCTCGCGGGCCGCGTCGGCCTGGTCCGGGAGTTCATGTTGTTCAAATCCAACGACCCGCTGCGCTCCACGATCTCGATGAACCTCAACGGCTATGTCGTCACCAGAGACCAGCTCAAAAAAATCATCGAAAAGTACAAGACCATCCTGAAAAAAGCCCTTTGAAAATTTACCTGAGCGTCAAAGTTCAGCCCCGCTCCTCCCGGCCCGGCGTCGAAGAGACCGGCCGGGGGGAATTCAGAGTCCGGGTGAAAGCCGCGCCGGACAAAGGCCGGGCCAACGCTGAGGTCATCGAGCTCCTGGCGGAACATTTCGACGTCCCTCCGTCCCGGATTAAGATCGTCCGCGGCGCGATATCGCGCACAAAAATAATCGTCATCGAATAAAAACCCTTACTGGGGTCGCGTCTACACTTTGCACTTTTTCTATTCCCTTTTGAGAAGTTTCAACCCCATCCCCGTCTCATCCAAAGGAAGCCATTTATCTAAAGAGAGCTCATTAATGGCTAGACAGCTTCGTATCGAGTATCCGGGGGCCTTCTATCATGTCGTATCGAGAGGTAATCAAAAACAACCTATCGTGAAAGACGACAGCGATAAAGCTGCTTTTATAAATTATCTTTCAAGGGCTAACGAAAAATTCAGAGCGATTTTTCATGCTTTCTGCCTGATGGAAAATCATTATCACCTATTTATCGAAACGCCCCACGGGAATTTATCAATGATCATGCATTTCATTAACACGTCCTATACTATTTATTTCAATAAAAAGCATGATCGAGTCGGACACCTTTTTCAAGGCCGTTTTAAAGCTATCTTAATAGAAACAGACTCCTATGCCCAAGAATTGTCACGATATATGCATCTGAATCCCGTACGAGCCGAAATCGTCGCCTTACCGGAAGAATATCCTTGGTCGAGCTACAGAGAATACGCTGGCCAAAGAGGGGCCACGCCGTGGCTGAATACAGCTTTAGTGCTCGGATATTTCGGGGATACCATCGAGAAAGCCAAGAAGCGCTATAAGGAGTATGTCCATGATGCCATTGACAAAAGGATCGAGAGCCCTCTAAAGAAAGCAGGGCCGTCTTTAATTTTAGGGAGCGAAGATTTCCTCGCCAGGATAAAAAAGGAGTTCCTTCTTCATAAAACCGAGAACCGCGAAGTCCCGGCGATTCGATCGTTGAAAGAAAAACCCGCTCTTGAATTGATACTTCGCATAGTCGAAAGGGAATTGGGGGGAAAAAATCGTTTTACAAGAAACATGGCTATTTTTCTGTGTCGAGGAAAAACCGATTATCCCTTGAGGGAAATCGCGGCATTCTACAGAATTAGTCCTTCGGCCATTGTGAAAATTAGCCGACAAATGAAAGAAAGGCTAGCCTGTAATAAGGCTCTAGAAAATGCCCTCGAAGTGATCGAGAAATCTCTTTTCGGCTGAAAAGTGCAAAGTGTAGACGCGACCCCGTTTTCGTTAAAAGAAAGGCCGCTCTTTCGTCGTTTTTTCCCCTGTGTTGAAAATTAATCTTCCCGGCGGACGTCTATTCTTTATTCGCGGCTTTGCGGTCAATCCTCGGCGGGATTTCCCCGGGGCCTGAGCGTGGGGCAAAGGAAAAGATGAACGAGCGGAAGATCCCCTGGCTGGCCTTGAACCTCGCCCTCGGCGACAATCTCAAGCTCCTGCGGAAGGTTCTCGAACGCTTTTCCTCGCCGGATGAAGCCTTCCGTTCGCCGCGCCCCGGGCTTTATGCCCTCGGTCTCGACGAAAACCGCGTGGAGCGCTTCCTGTCGCTGAAGCTCGTCGAGCAAGCCCACAAAGAATTTGACAGACTGAAAAAGAAAGGCTATTCTCTTGTAACCTTTGAGGACAGCGAATATCCGGCTTACCTCAGAGAAGTCTTCGATTCTCCCTGCGTCCTGTATTGTGCGGGGCGTGCGGAGGCGTTGCAGGGCCCGGCCGTCGCTATCGTCGGCACACGGAAGCCCTCCCCCTACGGAAGGGCCGTCGCCGAGAGACTGGCCGAAGACCTTGCCTCCCGAGGGGTAGTGATCGTGAGCGGGCTGGCCGTGGGCATCGATGCGATCGCCCACTGGGGAGCTTTAAAAGGAGGTCGAACGGTCGCCGTGTTAGGCTCAGGATTGGAAAATTTATATCCGAAAGCGAACCGCAAGCTCGCGGACAGGATCGCGGGAAACGGAGCGGTCGTCACCGAATTTCCGCTCGACTCGGAGCCGTTCGCTCAGAATTTTCCCCGGCGCAACAGGATCATCAGCGGCCTGGCCCGGGCGGTCGTGGTCGTCGAGGCCGCCGAGAAAAGCGGCGCACTCATCACGGCCCACTTCGCCCTCGACCAGAACCGGGAGATCATGGCCGTTCCGGGCAACATCACCTCGGAACTCAGCCGGGGGGCCAACGGCCTGATCAAAAAGGGCGCCAAGCTCATCGAGGGCTGGGAGGACATCGCCGAAGAGCTGTCGTCTCCGCTCCGCGAGACGCTTTTGTCCCAAAGGGAAGGCGAAACTCGCCCCCTTCCGTTGATGACCGACGAAGAGGCGGCCGTCTATAAATTATTAAAGGTCGATGAGCTCGCCCACATCGACGATCTCATGGACCAGAGCGGGCTGTCGATTTCCGAGCTGCTCGCCCTTCTGCTGAACCTCGAGATCAAGGGCTTGATCACGCAGAGCCCGGGCAAGTATTTCCAGAGGAGAATGTGAATGGACAAGACGCTCGTCATCGTCGAATCCCCGGCTAAAGCGAAGACCATCAACCGCTATCTCGGCCCGAACTACGAAGTCCTGGCATCCATGGGACACGTGCGCGACCTGCCGAAGAGCAAAATGGGCGTCGACGTCGAACACGATTTCGAGCCCCAATACGTCGTCATCCCCGAACGCCGCAAAGTCGTCGCCGAGCTGCAGAAAGCGGCGGAACGCTCCAGCTCGATCATCCTGGCCGCTGATCCGGACCGGGAGGGCGAAGCCATCTGCTGGCATCTGAGCGCTCTGTTCGCCGACGCGAACAAGAACATTTCCCGGGTGATGCTCCATGAGATCACGAAGTTCGCGGTCGAGCAGGCCATTCAGCACGCGGTCAAGCTCGACCAGAACATGTTTAATGCCCAGCAGACGCGACGGATCCTGGACCGGCTCGTCGGCTACCTTGTCAGCCCGTTCCTGTGGAAGAAGGTCGGCCGGGGGCTGAGCGCCGGGCGCGTGCAGTCCATCGCCCTGCGCTTGATCTGCGAGCGCGAAAAGGAAATCAAGGCCTTCGTTCCGGAAGAATACTGGTCGATATTCGCCCATCTTGCGTCGGTCAGCCCGCCGCCTTTCAGAGCCGCGCTGACGAAGATCGATGGCAAAAAAGCGAAAGTCGAGAATGCGGCGGCTGCGGAACGGATCGTCAATGAGCTCAAGACCGCGGATTTCGTCCTGGACAAGGTCCAGGTCCGCGAAAAGAAAAAAAACCCGCCTCCGCCGTATATCACGAGCACGCTCCAGCAGGACGCGTACCAGCGCCTCCATTATCCCGTCAAGAGGACGATGTCCATCGCCCAGAAGCTCTATGAAGGCATGCCCATCGGCGAGCGCGGGCCCGTCGGTCTGATCACCTATATGCGCACCGATTCGGTGCGTGTGTCGAACGAGGCCCAGGCCTGGGCGCGAACGTACATCGAGAAGAATTATTCCCCCAGGCACGTGCCGGCCAAACCCCCATTTTATAAGAACAAAAGCCAGGCGCAGGACGCCCACGAAGCCATCCGTCCCACGCTCCCCGACCTTTCGCCCGAGGCCGTCAAGCCTTATCTCAAGAGAGAGGAGTTCAGCCTCTATCAGCTCATCTGGAACCGGTTCCTCGCCTCCCAGATGAACGCGGCGATCATCGAGGAAACGGAATTCGGAATCGTCGCGTCAAAATATCTTTTCACGGTCAAGGGCGAAGTCCTGAAGTTCCCCGGACATCTGGCGCTCTATCCCAACCGGGAGAACGGGGAGAAGGAAACGCTGCCCCCGGCCGCGGCGGGCGAGAAGCTCCGGCTGGTCGAGGCCGGACTCGAACCCAAACAGAATTTTACGCAGCCGCCGTCGCGCTATACCGAAGGCACGCTGGTCAAGGAGCTCGAGGCCAAGGGCATCGGACGGCCTTCCACCTACGCCCCGATCATCACGACCCTGCAGAACCGTGTCTACGTCGTCAAGGACCAGGGAAAATTCGTCCCGACCGACCTGGGCCTGTTCGTCACCGACTTCCTCGTCCAGAATTTTCCCGATCTCATGGACATCCGGTTCACGGCGCAGATGGAAGAAGAGCTAGACCGTATCAGCGAGGGCGGACAGGACTGGCATGCGTCGCTCCATAACTATTACGACAAGCTCGACAAGGACTTGAAGGCGGGCATGAAGGTCGAAAGCGTGAAAGCGACGGGGATCCCGTTGGAGGGGGCCTGCCCGAAATGCGGCAAGTCGCTCGTGCTCAAGAGCGGAAGATTCGGCCAGTTCAAGGCCTGTTCCGGTTATCCGGAATGCGACTTCAAGGAAAGCATGGTCAAAAAGGAAGTCATCCCGCTCGATGAGAAATGTCCGACCTGCGGCGCCCAACTCGTCAAGCGCTGGGGCCGGTTCGGCCCATTCATCGCCTGCTCCGACTATCCTAAATGCAAATATATCAAAAAGGAGCAGACGGACACCGGTCTCGCCTGCCCGAACGCCTGCGGCGGGACGATTCTCAAGCGCAAGACGCGTCGCGGAAAATTCTTCTACGGCTGCAGCCTTTTCCCGAAATGCCGGTTCGCCACGTGGGACGAACCGATCGCGAAGCCCTGCCCCAAATGCGGGAAGCCGTTCCTGCTCCAGAAAACGTCCAAAAAAGAGGGGACGTTCGTTCATTGCTGGGATGAAAAATGCGGGTACAGGGACCCGGCGAAACCGGAGGCGCCCCACAAAAAAGAAAAGGCCGCTAAAGACGGGGCCGGGCCAAATCCGCCCGACGCTCATCAGCCGGGACCGGACGAACCGCAGGGCGGGAACGCCTCCGGCGCCGCGTCATAATTCGGCGAGATCATCCGCTTTCAACAGCGGCTGGGGCCCCGGGCTTTGCCCGGGGGTCCACTTCCGCCGCGAAGGCTCGTCCCTTGGCCCCTTTGAGAAAAGGGGAGAATCCTGTTGTGCCCCCTCTCTCTAAACGCTAGAATGAAATCGTCATGAGAAAAGAGTTGGACGAATTCATGGCTTACCTCCGGCACGAAAGGAACGCCTCGCCGCACACGATCTCGAGTTACAGGATCGACCTCGTCCAGCTCGCGAACTATCTCGAGGCGAAGAAGATCAAGCTCGGCCGCGTGGACAATGTCGTTCTGCGCGGTTTCCTGGTCGACCTCTATAAAAAAAGCCTGTCCAAGACCTCCGTGGCCCGGAAGCTCGCGGCCGTCCGGTCTTTTTTCGAGTTCGGCATCAGGCAAAAATGGGTCGACGACAATCCGGCCAGGATCGTGTCCACGCCCCGCCTCGATCGCCATGTGCCGGTTTTCCTGTCGGAAGAGGAAATGAAAAAGCTGATCGAGGTCCCGCCGACGGACGATGTCATCGGCCTCCGGGATAGGGCGATTCTCGAGTTATTCTACGCCACGGGCATCCGGGTCGGCGAGCTGGTCGGGATCGAACTCGACGACATGAGCCTGGACGAGAAAATGATCCGCGTGCGGGGCAAGGGAAAGAAAGAGAGGCTGGTGCCCTTCGGCCGGAAAGCCGCGGAAAGCCTGCAGACGTATCTCCGGGCCCGCCCCTCGCTCCCTTTGGTTTTGGGACAGAAGGCGCTTTTCCTGAATTATCGGGGCTCGCGGCTCACCTCGCGTTCCATCGAAAGACTCGTGACGAAATATTTCAGCCGGATCGCGCTGCGGAAAAAGATCAGTCCCCACGCGTTGCGCCATTCGTTCGCGACGCATCTTCTCGGCCGCGGAGCCGATCTGCGCGTGATCCAGGAGCTCCTGGGCCACGAGAGCCTGGCCACGACCCAGAAATACACCCACATGGACGTCAAGCAGCTCCTCGACGTTTATCGCAAAGCCCACCCCCGCGCGGGAAGCGCGAAATAATCGGCCCAAAAACTTTTTTTTAACTCACGTTGACCCGTTCGCCTCTGCTAAGCCCCGCCTTTCAAGGCGGGGACGAGAAGCGAGACTCAGGGTTAACCCCGAACAAGGCCCGGCATCCATGCCGGGGAGTCGAGGGGTTTACTTTTTTTTGCGCCGTCGAGGCCAAGATGTCAACACGGGTTGACTTGGCCGCGCCCAATTATTTAATAACCATATGATAACAAAATAGATGCAGGCGCGTAATTCTTGGCATAGGGTTTGCAATAGGATGGGGCGAAAGGAGGTCATCATGAAACAATTCATCACGAAAGGAGTGGCGGTCAGCCTCATCCTCGGCCTTTTTGTTTTTCCTCTCCTTGCCCAGCAGGCTCAGACCAAGAAGCCCACGGGCGACAAGGTCAACCTCAACACCGCGACGCTCGACGAGCTCCAGAAGCTGCCCAGGGTCGGCCCGAAGGTCGCCCAGCGGATCGTCGATTACCGGAAGCAGAACGGGAGCTTCAAAAAGATCGAAGAGATCATGAAGGTTCGCGGCATCGGGGAAAAGACGTTCGCCCGGATGAAAGACATGCTGACGGTCTAGGCGCTGGTCCCAAAAGCCTTCCAAGGGTGTCCCCTCCGCCCTTAGCCATCCCTCTTCCTCCGGAAGGGGGGTGGCCCCTCTATTTATCAAGGAATTCGAGGAGAAAGGCTTTTATCTTTTTAAGGGCGCGACCACGATGGCTGACGGCGTTCTTCTCCCGCGGCTTGAGCCGTCCAAACGTCTTTCGCAACGGCCGATAATAGAAAATGGGATCATAGCCAAAGCCGCGTTGCCCTTCATTCTCGAAAGTGATCGTGCCCCGCACTTGCCCGGTCACGGCCTTGAGCGGCTTGCCGTCGAGCGAAAGGACCATCGAGCAGATGAATCGGCCGCGACGTTTTTCCGCGGGGATGTCTTTCATCATCCCGAGGGCCTTTCGGATGTTCTTCGCGTCCGTGGCTCCTCTGCCGGAAAATCGCGCCGAGATGACGCCGGGCGCGCCTCCCAGCGCTTCGATCTCCAACCCGGAATCTTCGGCCAGAGTCAGAAACCCGGTTTTCAGGCTGTAGAACCGGCTTTTCCCCAGAGCGTTTTCTTTAAACGTCGTCCCCGTTTCCATAAACCGCGCGTCTATCCGGGCCCCGGCAAGCGTGATGACCCTGACCGGCAAGCCGAGCAGAGCGGTCCGGATTTCACGAGCCTTACCTTCGTTCGTCGTGGCCAGAACGAGAGTGATTTTTTTTGGGCCCACGGAGATTCTATCGTCCGATCGTGTCCGTGAAAAAGGCCAGGACGAAGAGAAGAATCAGGAAGAGGGCGTAGAGCGCGAACTTGGGGCTGGCCAGAAGCTTTTCCGGCTCTTCCATGACCTCGGCTTCCTTTAACGTTTTCCGGAAAATCAGAAAGAAGAAAAAAAGAAGAAAAGGCGCGATGGCATAGAACGTCTGCAATTTGAGGGAATAGCCGAGATACAGAAAGGCGAGAAGACAGATGGCGGCGCTGACGGCCATGCCGAACAAGAGGTGATTCCCGGTATATTTCTTGTGCGATGTCCGGTACTGACTCGCCTTTTCCTTGAGGAGACGAAACTCGGAAAGCCTCTTGGCCACCATGAGGAAATTCCCGAACGACCACCAGCTGAGGAGAAGGCTCAAGGACGGAAAATCGCGGAGCGGCGCGAAGGCGTACCAGCCGATGAGAAAGCGGATGGGGTTGTTGGCGGATTCCGAGATCGCATCGAGGAAGGGAATGTCTTTCGTCCGGATGGGCTTGACGTTATAGACAATCCCCGCGATAAACAGCGCGAAGAGCGAAAAAAAGAACCTTTTGGAAAAGAGAGCGTACGCAGATCCCAGGCCGATCAACGTAATGATCGAGCCGAGGAGAAAAAATGGGCGCTTCTGGATCTCGCCCTGGACAAGAGGCCGGGTCCGCTTGGTCGGGTGGTGAATGTCGAACGGCATGTCCACGATTTCGTTCAGAATGTAGTTTGCGGTCGAGATCGCCCAGGTCAAAAGAAAAGCGGCCGCCGTGCGCCAGACGAGCTCGATCAAGGAAAGACGAGAGAGAGCTTCCCGGTTGAGAAAGAAAAAGGCGGCCGTCCCGAGAAAAATGGCCAAACTCCGGGGCCATCGTTCCAGGCGCATGGCTCGCAAGTAGGCATTCACGGGCGCGCGTCCTTTTTCGCGTAAATCTCGAACGAATCCCGGAGCGCTAATTTTATCGGAATCCGTTTTAAAAAAGAAGTTGAGCGCCCTTTTTTGGCCAAGACATCGAAGATTTTTTTTCGGGAAAGGAGATAATGGGCGCTGAACGTCCAGGCGTATCTTTTTCTTTTGACGATCTCGAAACCGGCGTCCTCGAGGAGCATAATCAGGCTTTTCTCCGAGAAATACGCCAGATGGCCCGGCCGCAGGTGCCACCAGCGTTTTCCCGCGATGCGGGCCGCCGGGCTATGGACGTCGGGAGTGACGAGACACAGGATTCCGCCGGGGGCGAGGATTTCATGGGCTTTTCGAACGGCTTCCCGAGGCTTCGGCGTGTGCTCGATGAAATCGACCATGGTCACGGCCCGAAAAGATCCGGGAGCGAGAGAAGTCTCTTCGAAGAATCCCTGAACCAGGCTGATTCCGCGCTTTTCGGCCGCGAACGTCACGGCCCACGCGCTCGCTTCGATGCCGGAGGGCGTCCAGCCCCTGGCCCGGGCGAGCTGGAGAAGAATCCCCGTCGCCGCGCCCACATCGAAAAGAGGGCCTTTGTCCGGCAGCCGTTTTTCGAGCTCTTTGAGGATCCCCAGAAAGTTTTTTGACCGGCCTTCGGCTTCCTGATCATACGCGGGATCTTCGACCCGGCTGTAAAGCGAGAAGATGAATTCCGGCTTGGGATATGGATCGGCGAAAATATGCCCGCAGTCCAAACATTCTTTCAGGTCCCAGATTTTTCCGTATTCGCTGTCGGTGATCTTGATCTGTTCCGTGTCGAGCAGGGCATAATCGAACGTGCCCTGCTTGTAGAAGCGGAAGCGCCGGCTCGAGCAGATGGGGCATTTTTCCGCGCGGGCGAATTTTTCCGGCATGGGCTTATATCATAGCGGGGAAGAGAAGGGGATACAAGACCAAAATTCGATCGTTCGGCCGCGCGAAAAGAAGGCGGATTTCGGATAAAAATACCGCTTGAAATATCATTGCCTCGTCTTGGAAACTGTACTAAGGTCAGCAAAAAACCGCTTGACATATCATTGTCGGGAATGATAATTAATAAAGTCTATTGACATTATCGACTATTATGGAAAACGGCCAATGAGGCTTTCGACCAAAGGCGAATATGCGAGCCGGGCCATGTTGGAGCTTGCCCTTCATTATGCCGAAGGACCCCGCCATATCCGCGACATATCATCCGCCCAGGATATCCCCGAACGGTTTCTCGAACAGATCCTGCTTTTGCTCAAGAGGACAGGGTATTTGCGGAGTAAGAAAGGTCCGAACGGCGGCTATTTTCTGGCCAAGCCTCCAACCAGGATCTCCGTGGCCGAAATCATCCGAGTCATGGACGGTCCCTTGGCGCCGATCGATTGCGTCAGCGTGACCGCCCGGGAATTTTGCTCCCGGGAGCGGTTTTGCGGATTGAAGGGGCTTTGGAAAGAAGTCCGGGACGCGATCGCTCAAATCCTGGAACGGACGACCTTCGAAGACCTCGCCGAGCGGACAAGAGAAGCCAAACGGACCGCGAGCGGGACATAAAAATTTTTTCGAGAATAGTCGACGAGCGGTTGATAAGTCCTATGGCTCGCCATAGGGAACCGCTCGTAGAGGGATCCAAGGGGGAGCCGCCCCCTTGGTCGCAGGGCGGGGTTTCATGCCCCGCCCGAGAAAGGGAGGCAGGGCGACCGGGTCTTCCCGGTGCCCGTTGGAAG
>JBEKTZ010000014.1:0-101382 GCA_049515535.1 Candidatus Aminicenantales bacterium
GCATAGGGCGAGAAAGGGAGGCAGGGCGACGCCGTTTTGTACCCTAGAGTACAAAACGGTGTGCCCGTTGGAAGGGGGAAACGCGAAGCGGGTTCCCCCTCCAAATTGAACGCGCCCGGCCGGAGAAAGATCGCTTTTTTATGAAAACGCGAGAGGCTTCCCATTTGATAATATCTGTTTTCTTCCGTAGAAATTTTGTATAATCAATACGATGGATAATGTGAATGCGGTCCTTGTCCACGACTGGCTGACCGGCCAGCGAGGGGGAGAAAAAGTTCTCGAGGCCCTGGCCGAGATTTTCCCCAAAGCCCCCATTTATACGCTCTTCCATTTTCCCGGCAGCCAGATCGACGCGGTCGAGAAAAGAGTCCTAAAAACGAGCTTCCTCCAGCGGATGCCGTTTCTCAAGAGACACTACCGCTGGTACCTGCCTCTTTTCCCGATGGCCGCCGAGCTTTTCGATCTCCAGAGATATGATCTTGTCATTTCGACCTCGCACTGCGTCGTCAAAGGCGTCATTCCGCATCCCGACGCCCTCCATGTTTCTTATATCTTTTCCCCCGTCCGCTACGCCTGGAACCAATATGATTCGTATTTTTCGCGCAACAAGCTCTCTTTTTTCTCCAATCTTTTCATCCCGCCGCTGATCCATTACTTGCGGATATGGGACGTGACCTCATCCGCCAGGGTCGATCATTTCGTCGCCGATTCCCGATGCGTCGCCCGCCGGGTCGAAAAATATTACCGCCGCCGGGCCGATGTCATTTATCCGCCCGTCGACACGGAATTTTTCCGGCCGCCGGACGCGGCCCCGGCCAAAAACTATGATTTGATCGTTTCGGCTCTCGTGCCTTACAAGATGATCGACCTGGCCATATCCGCCTACAACCGCATCGGCTGGCCTCTCAAGGTCGTCGGCCAGGGCCCCGAATACAAAAAGCTGCGCAAGCAGGCGGGGCCGAACGTCGAATTTTTCGGGTCCCTCGGCGCGGACGATCTTCGCCGCCTTTACCAGGGCGCGCGGGCCTTTATCCTGCCCGGCGAGGAAGACTTCGGCATTACCGCCCTCGAGGCCCAGGCGTGCGGCGCTCCCGTTGTGGCTTATGGCCGGGGAGGCGCGCGTGAAACGGTCCTCGATGGGAAAACCGGCCTGTTTTTCTATGAGCTTAAGACCTCCAGTCTCGTGGACGCGCTTGACAAATTCAAGGCCTTGGAATTTAATGAAATGACCCTTCGCTCCCACGCGTTGGGCTTCTCGCGGGACATTTTTAAAGAAAAGGCAGCGGCTTCCATTCGTCAGAAATGGCAGGCGTTTAAGGAATCGACGTGATCGCCAAGAACCGGGCCCGGGTGGTCGGGCTCTTCATTGCCAGCGATGTTCTCGCCATCATTCTCTCCTATCTTTGGTCATATCTCTTCCGGTTCAATACGATCACCTATCTCTTCCCCGTGGATCCGGCCAAAGGAGTCCCCGCCTTCGGTTCGTACCTCCTCGTCCTGCCCCTGTTCATCGGCACGCACATGGCGATCTTCTTTTTCCAGGGCTTTTATAAAAGCCGGCTGCGACGGACGAAGCTCGACGACTTTTTCTTCATCAGCCTCAACGCGATCCTCACCATCCTGGTCGACATGGCCATCCTGAATTCCGTCATCGGCTACAGCCGCGGCGGCCGGCCGTCGGCTTTCGGCTTCAGGATCGAGCGGCCGTCCCTCTTTTTTCTGATCCTGTATTTCGTCGGGGTCATCTTCGCGATTTCGATCCTTCGCAACCAGATCTATTACATCATGAAACGGCGCTATGCCCGCGGGATCAACCTCCAAAACGTCCTGGTCGTGGGAGCCGGAGAGATGGGCCTTTCTATCGCCCAAAAGCTCTACCAATATAAAGACCTGGGGTTCGTCGTCAAAGGCTTCTTGGCCGACGAACGGAAGGCCGGCGACATGATCAGGATCGACGGAGAGTTCGTGCCGGTGCTGGGCGGGATCGACGACATCTCCCAGGTCATCGAGGATCACAACGTGCAGGAAATCTATGTCGCCCTGGACCTCGGCAATTATCCGAAGATCCTCGAAACGATCCAGATCATGAACAAGTACCCGGTCAGCGTCCGTCTCATTCCCGACCTCTTCCAGCTCCTGACCCTCAAGGCCAATATCCAGGACCTGGACGGCTTCCCCGTCATTTCGATCGATGACGTGCCTCTCAGGGGCGTGCGACGGATCGTCAAAAGGATGGCCGATTTCGTGATTTCGGGATTGGGCTTGCTGTTCCTTTCCCCCTTTTTCCTGATCCTCGCCGCGCTCATCAAGCTGACCTCGAAAGGGCCGATCTGGTACCATCAAGAGCGCGTCGGCGTGGACGGGAAGCATTTCATCATCCACAAATTCCGGACCATGATCTGCGACGCCGAGAAGGCCACGGGCCCGGTCATGTCCCGGCCGACCGATCCGCGGATCACCAGGATCGGGAGGCTGATGCGCAAATACAGCCTCGACGAGTTACCCCAGCTCGTCAACGTTTTCCGCGGTAAGATGAGCCTGGTCGGACCGCGGCCCGAGCGCCCCGAGTTCGTCAAAGAATTCACCGAAAAGATCCCCAAGTACATGCTCCGCCACAAGATGAAATCCGGCATAACGGGCTGGGCGCAAGTCCACGGTCTCCGACAAGGCACGTCCATCGAGAAGCGGCTGGAGCACGATTTCTATTACATTCAGAACTGGTCGTTCGCCCTCGACCTCAAGATCCTCTGGATGACCTTCCGCAAAGGGTTCATCGACAAAAGCATCGAGTAGCGCGTCTATTTTCGAGAGGAAATCCGTTCTTCCGGGGTGCTATCGTCCTATCCTCCGGTGCCGGCGGAGTGTGGCCAAGCCATAGACGAAATAATGGGTGCCGGAAGCCAGCGTGACCAATAAAGTGAGCCGATATATCCAGATCATGTACCAAGGCGAGACCCGGAGATAGTTCAACAAAAGAACGAGAAATACCGTTCCGACCTGGCCGACCGTGGTGATTTTCCCCAGAATCGAAGGCGCGAATGTTTTTTCGCCCCACGACAGGAAGGCGATCAGAGCCCCGGTCACGATCAGCAGGTCCCGGGCGAAAACGACCACGGTCAACCACAGCGGGATGGCATTCGGCTTCGCCACCAAGGGCAGCGTCAGAATCACGTACGACGTGGCCATCAACAGCTTGTCGCCGGCCGGGTCCAGGACCATCCCGAGTTTCGATCGCTGATGCCAGACCCTGGCCGTGAAGCCGTCGAGCAGGTCGGTGAGCCCGGCGAGGAAAAAGATCAAGAGGGCTTCCAAGGACATCCCTTTCAACAAGGACCAGAGAAAAATGGGCACGAGAAGAATGCGAAAAATGCTCAGAAGATTGGGAACCGTGATGATATCGGATCTGAGGTCCTTCGCTTTGTCACTGCCGATGCCGTCGTTCATGGGGTCGACTTTATCAAGCTCAGCAGGAGATCCAGAATTCTGATCGCTTCCGGTCCGGGGACACCGAGTTCAGGCTTGAACGTCCGGTCGGGCGCGAGGTCCATGATCTGCCAGGATATAACCTGGGCGATCGGCTGGTAATTGAAATTCTCCTGAGGGACGTCGGCGATCTTGATCCGGTCGAGCGGGATCTGCTCCACGACCTGGTAGCCTCGCTTGTTGAGGAACGCGACCAGGTGGACAAGGGTTTCGGCCATTTCGGCGCGCGTCATCGTTTTTCTGGGCTGAAAGGTGCGATTGGAATAGACATCCATGATCTCATAGGTCGCGACCCGGATGATGTGTTGGAACGCCCAGGACATCGCGATATCGACGATGACCGGAGGCTTGGGCTGCGCCTCATCCAGGATGTCTTTGAATTTGACACTGATGAGGGCGGCCACATCCTCTTTGGCCACGGCGCCGAGGGAAGCGATGTTGGCGTACTGGCTGGGGAGCTCCGCGACGCCCAGGTGATTTTTAATGTCGTCCGCGTGGTCCTTGGCCGCTTTATTCTGGGGATCGAGCTCGAGAAGGCGGGCGTAGGCATCCAGGCTTTTGGACATCTGCCCCGCCTGGTAAAGAGCGTCGGCATAATCCTGGAGAATGTCTTTGTTCTTCGATTCGTTTGCGTTCGCCGTCTTGAGATGGAAGAGAGCGTTCTGATAATTCTTTTCCTTGATGTAAATCCGGGCGAGGGCCAAGTGCGCTTCCTGGAGTCTCGGCGAATATTCGAGGGCCCTGAGATAGGCCTCCTTGCTTTTCGTCAAGTTGCCGAGCGCCGCGAAATTCTTGGCCTCAGCCATGAGAGCCTCGGTCTTCATGCGGCCGATGGCCTCGGATTCCTTCCGGGCCCAGGAGTTTTCGGGATCTCTTTTAAGGACTTCGAGATATTCATTGTAGGCCGATTCCAGCAGCCCCGTTTTTTTGTAGACCTGGCCGAGTCCCTGATGGCCCAGCGGAAGATCGGGATAATCCCGGACGGAGCGCAAGAAATGCTGTTCCGCCGCCTGAAGATTGCCCGCCAGGAGCGCGGCGTAGCCCATACCGGCCGAATAAAAGGAGTTCGTGGGGCCGAGCTTCAGGAGCACTTTTTCGGCCTTGGCCGATTTGTCCTCCCGGAGATACGTCCATGCCTCCTCGACGGCGAGGCGCTCGTCGAGGGAGAGTTCCGCGGAATAGGACGGCGTCGGGCTCTCGATATATGTCGAGGGCGGTGGAGGCGCTACGGTCGCGCACGCCGTCCATCCGATCACGAGAAAGCCCACCGCGCCTATTTTTTTCACCACGGTTTTTCTCCTCGTTCGAGATAGGCCGCGTAGGGGATCATGAGTTCCGGATCGGCCATGATCTGCCATTCGAAAAAATCCCCGTTCTCCCGCCGTTTCATGACGAGCGTCCATTTCGGCATGGAATCGATCACATCCTTTTGGTCTTTCGGAATACGCACATAAAATAATTGGAGTCGCTTGAAAAGTAAAGAGCGGAGTTGATCTTTGAGAATGGGAATCCCTTCCCCCGTCGCCGCGGAAATGTTGAAGCCTTCCGTCCCGGCCTGGCCGTTTCTCTTCAGAAGCTCTTCCTTTTCAGGCAGGAGGTCGATTTTATTGTAAACTTTGACTAGGGGAATATCGCCGGCTCCGATATCTTCCAGGATCCGGGCGACCGCTTCTTCCTGCCCCTCCGAGCCCGGGGAGGCCCGGTCGATGACGTGGAGGATGGCGTCGGCCTCGTTGACCTCCTCAAGAGTGGCCTTGAATGAACTGACGAGCTCGACGGGCAGCTTTTTGATGAATCCGACCGTATCGCTTAGGAAATAATACAACCCATCGGAGAAATAAGCGCGGCGGACCAGCGGATCGAGGGTCGCAAAAAGCTGTGGCGAGGTGAAGGCGTTTTCCTGGGCCAGCTGGTTGAAGAGCGTCGATTTTCCGACGCTCGTGTAGCCGACCAGGGCCACGAGCGGAATGAGGCTTTTCTTCCGGTTCTGCCGCTGATCCGACCGTCTCTTCTGGACGTTTTTGATCGCGCGCTTGATCCTGGCGATGCGGTCCTGGATGCGCCGGCGGTCCACCTCCAATTTCTGTTCTCCGGGGCCGCGGGTCCCGATGCCGCCTCCGAGGCGGGAAAGCGACGCGCCTTGGCCGACGAGGCGCGGAAGGAGATAACTGAGCTGGGCCAACTCTACCTGGAGCTTGCCTTCGTTCGACTTCGCCCGTTGGGCGAAGATATCCAGGATGAGCTGCGTCCGATCGACGACTTTCAGATCCAGCGTTTTTTCCAGGCTGCGCAATTGGGCGGGACGCAGGCTGTGGTCGAAGATGACCAGGCCGGCGTCAATCTCGTTCGCGATCCGCTTGATCTCCTCGACTTTGCCTTCGCCGATGAAGTACTTGGGGCTGATCGCCGGCCGGACCTGAAAGGCCTTTTCGACGACACGGGCGCCGGCGGCCCTGGCCAGCCCCGCAAGCTCGTCCATGGACTCTTCGGCTTCGAGTTTTTGCTTTTTGTTGATCGCGAGATTGACGAGGATCGCTTTTTCCATGTCAGTTCAGATCCTTTTTCACATGCCTCAGGATAGCGGCGAAATCATGGGGTGAGAACCATCGGACGCCGTCCATTTTCCGAAACCAGGTCATCTGCCGTTTGGCGTAATGGCGCGTGTCGATTTTGGTCCGCCGGGAGGCTTCGGCCAAACTCATCCGGCCGTTGAGGAATTCGAGGACATATTTGTATCCGAGGGCGCGGAACGGCGGCGCCTTTTCGGGGATGCCGGAAGCGAGCAGCGTTTTCACTTCGTCCATCAGCCCTCGTTGGAACATGCCGTCCACGCGCATTTCTATCCTCCGATAGAGTTCTTCCCGCTCCAATTGTAATCCAATTTTGAGCGTTGCGAAATCCCCGAACCGGCTCCGCGTGCGGCGGAAATGCTCCGTGATCGGCGTTCCGGTCACGGCCTGAACTTCGAGCCCGCGGATGATCCTGACGAGGTCCTTCGGTCCGATCTTCGCCGCATAGGCGGGGTCCACGGTTTCGAGGCGGTGCCAGAGAGAAGCGGACCCTTTTTCCCGAGCTTCCTCGGAAAGGGCCCGGCGCAGGGATTCGTCTTTGGCTGGCCCGGGAAAAAGCCCGTCCAACAAGGCTTTGAAATACATCCCTGTTCCCCCCACGATGAGGGGGAGGCTGCCGCGGCGTCCGATGGCGGTCACGGCGGCGAAGGCCAGGCCGGCGAAATCGGCGGCCGTAAACTGCGTCGAAGCGTCGATGATGTCGAGGAGATGATGGGGGACTTTCCGGCGATCCTCGGCGCACGGTTTGTCCGTGCCGATGTCGAATCCCTTATAAACCTGTATGGAGTCGCAATTGATGATCTCGCCGCGGATTTTTTCGGCCAGGGCGAGCCCCACGGAGCTTTTGCCGACGCCGGTCGGGCCGACAATGAGGATGATGATTTTTTTGTCAGGCAACAATTTTGATCAGAAAATAGAGGGCCAAGAGCGTGAGGAGGATGAGCAACGAGAATATTTGCTTGCGATTTATAGACATCCGATCTTCTCCATGTTTTTGACCAGGGTGGTTTCGTGGGCGCCGCCCAGGGATTTCTTGACCGCAAGGACTTCGGCCACGAGAATCTCATCATAGCCTTTGCGCAGGGATTTGAACAGCTCTTCGGGAAGGTGACTGGCGGTCGCGGTCACGGCGGAATCGACCTCGATCCGGCCGTCCGGAAGGAGTCTCATTTTTTTGAACAGCGGTCCCAGCCCGAGCCTGATCTCCTCGAGGCAGTTGCCGAGAATCGTGTGGGCGAGAGGGCCGATTTGCTTGGTGATGTATTTGTGGATATAGGCGCATTTTTCGTTCAGGGCGTCCAGGATCCTTTCCGGCTCCGCGGCCGGTGGTTCCTTCGCTTGGTCGTCGGGCCGGCCCTTACCCCTTTTTTCGGGCACGGCCAGGATATCCATGCAGACGAACGCGAAAAGAGTCTTTTGGCTTTCCTTTTTCCCGATCTCGCACAGCCCGTGAAACCCCTTGAGATTCACGGCATGGTGAAGGACGTCGAGAACGTATTTTTCATGCGGTTCGAAGTTCAGTCTGTGCAGGAAATAGGGAGAGGACACATAGATCGGATCCTCCTCGGCCGGGAGGTGCTGCTCGATGAGGCGGACGTTCCGCATCTGGCGGACGCCCTGCAGGATGAGATCGTGAGTCTGGAGAAAACCCAGCCGTTCGCCTCCGGGGAGCGATGCGCCCGATTCGAAGGAAAAGCGTCCTTCCTCCCAGTCGAAGAAGGAAAAGAGCCGGCGGACGAAGAACGATTCGATCAAATTCCACAGAGGGAGGGGCGAGATCAGGCCGAGATCGCTGAGGGCTTTGATCCGGGAGATCATGTGAGCGCCCGCGAACCGGTCGCATTGCCTCACTTTTTCCGCGGGGAGGACTTTTTTTTTGACGAGAGCGGAGAGGAATTCCTTCTCGGAGAGAGCGGTCTTTTCGATGACGATCCGGCCGTTCTCGATATGGAGGCTTTTGGCCTCTTCGCCTTTTTGGAGATTGAGCCGACCAGAGCCTTCCTGCCGCCAGATTCTGAAAAGAAGACGGGGAAACGGCGTTTCGAGAAATGTCCCGTCAATGGGGAGGAGGGAGCGGGTCATGGCTTTAATGTAGCTTGAGACCAGATTTGTGTCAATTGAAGATCGGCCTGACTGTACTTCGGTCAGAAGATCGGCGATGAACCGACCTGGAGGAAGCGATTTTAAAAAACCAAAATCAGGGTCCCTTCCGGACTTCCTTTTCGAGCTTCCCGTCCTTGAGGAAGAGGATGCGCTCCGTCTGTTGGGCCACGTTCGAATCGTGGGTCACCATGATGATCGTGTTGCCGCTCTCGTGCAATTTGTGGAAAAGATTGAGGATTTCCTGGCCGGTTTTGGAATCGAGGTTGCCTGTCGGCTCATCGGCCAGGATGAGCGAAGGCTCGTTGACCAGCGCCCGGGCGATGGCCACCCTCTGGCGCTCGCCGCCCGAGAGCTCCGGGGGACGGTGATCCATACGCTCTTTCATATCGACGCGCTCGAGGGCCCGGCGGACTTTCTCCTCCCGGTCCTTCTTTTTCATGCCCTTGTAGATGAGAGGAAGCTCGACGTTACGGAGCGCCGTCGCCCGGGGCAGGAGGTTGAACACCTGGAAAACGAAGCCGATCTCCCGGTTCCGGATATAGGCCAGCTCGTTCTCGGTCATCGTGCTCACGAGCTTGCCGTTAAGGACGTATTTGCCTTCGGTGGGGGTATCGAGGCAGCCGAGGAGGTTCATCAGCGTGGATTTGCCCGACCCCGACGGCCCCATGATGGCCATAAATTCGTTTCTCTGGACGTCGAACGTGACCCCGGAGAGCGCTTTGACCTGGGTCTTGCCCAGCTCATAGATCTTGCCGATGTTCTCGATCGATATGATGGGGCTGTTCGCGCCGCTCATTTTTTCTCTTCTTGTTTTTTAGCCTCGGTCTTGATCAGGACGCCGTCCTTGAGCTGGCGGAGCGCGTCGTAGGGGCCGACCACGATGTCCTGCCCTTCGTTGAGGCCGGAGGAGATCTCGATCGTCAGTTCGCCCGTGATGCCTTTCTTGACCGGGACAAATTTGACCCGGCTGTTTTCGACGATATAGATGCCCTCCTCTTCCCCGGCGCCCTTGCTCGTGCTCGGCGCGGCCGTGGCCGCGTCCGCTTTCTTCTCTCGGATGACGAGGGCCGAGATCGGGACGGCTAAAACCTGCTTTTTCTCGGCGGTGATGATGTCGGCCGAGGCGGATAGCCCCGGCTTCAGGAGCTTCGAGGGATTTTCGAGGGTGACCACGACCTTGAAATCCTTGGATTCCTGCGTCGTCGTAGTGGCTCCGACTTTTGGCAGCGCGGAGCTTCCGATCTCTGTGACTTTGCCCTTGATGACCTGGTTCGGGAAGGCGTCGACGCGAATGTTGGCCGTCTGGCCGAGCTCGACGCCGACCACGTCGGTCTCGTCGACCTGGACCTCGACTTCCATGACCGAAAGGTCCGCAATGGTCATAAGGACGGTCCCGGGATTGTTCATGGTCCCGATAATGGCCATTTCGCCCTCCTCGGCGCGGCGGCTCGTGATGATGCCGTCGATGGGAGAAGTGAAGGCCGTCTTGCCCAGGATGTCCATCGTACTCTTGAGGGACGCCTGGGCCTGTTGAATCTGGAAATTGATGGACCTGGCGCCGGCGTCGGAAATGTCGAGCTGGACTTTCGCCTGCTCGAGCTGCTCCTTGGAGATAAGTCCGTTGTCGTAGAGGTTCTTCTGCCGATCGTAAAAGCTCTTGTTCTTCTCGAGCGTCATCTGGGCTTTGATGAGCTCGGCCTGGGACGATTGGATGAACGCGCGATCGCGCTCGGCGTTGGCTTCGTATTGCGTGGCGTCGAGCTTCAGGAGAAAATCGCCGGTCTTGACGACGTCGCCTTCCTTGACTCCTATTTTTTCGATCCTGCCCATGATGAGGGCGCTGATGTTGATGCTCTTTTTGGGTTTGATCTCGCCCGAAGCGGAGATGATGGAGGTCAAATCGGTTTTTTTGACCTTTTCGATGCTGACCTTGACCGATTTCTCACGCCGGGAGTTGTAGTTGAGGAGGACGATGAGTCCGATGATGACGACGGCGATGATGATGATAATGATTTTTCTCTTCATGGTTCACGCCTTTCAGGTCGCAATATCATAATATACTACGAATGAAAAGGCAAAAAGTTCAAAGGCGTCTCGGGCTGAGTCGCCGCGTTTCTCGAGTTGCCCAAAAGTGATGGAGTTGGTATGATATTTACACGATGGGCGAGTATTCGATATATCTCGAAGCGGCCAAGACGGTCGCCCGCGAGGCCGGAGACCTTCTTCGGAGAGATTTTTTCGAAGTCGGCGAGATTTTTTTCAAAGGCAAGGTCGATCTCGTGACCAAGACCGATACGGCTTCCCAGGACCTCGTTTTCCGGCGTCTTTCAGGACTCTTTCCCGGACACGATTTTCTGGCCGAAGAGGGGCTCAGGGAATTGACGGACGCCGAGTTCCGCTGGGTTTTCGATCCACTCGATGGAACGACGAATTTCGCGCATCGCTTCCCCGTCTTTTGCGTCTCGCTCGGCCTCGAACGCCGAAAAGAATTGGTCTGCGGCGTGGTCTTCAATCCCATGAACGGGGAGATGTTCTGGGCCGGGCGCGGGGAGGGGGCCTATTTCAACGGTCAAAAAATCAGGGTTTCAGCCATCGATGACCTGAACAGGTGTCTCCTGGCCACGGGTTTTCCCTACGATATCCGCGAAACAAAAGCCAATATGCGCCATCACGGCAATTTCCTCCTCCGGACGCAGGGCGTCCGGCGCTGCGGCTCGGCCGCCCTCGATCTCTGCTACGTCGCCTGCGGCCGGTTCGACGGCTTCTGGGAGATGAAGCTCAACCCTTGGGACACCGCGGCCGGCGCCGTGATCGTCGAGGAAGCCGGCGGCCGGATAACGGATTTCCAAGGCGTCCCGGTCGACATCTATCATCCCGAAGTCGTGGCCAGCAACGGCCTGATCCATGAGGCGATGCTCGGCGTGCTGAATTCAAAATGAGGAAGTGCATATCCGCCAAATCGATCCTGGTCATGCTCTTCTTTTTCTCCTTGGCCTTTTCGGCGGCCTCGGCGGCCTCGCGCTCCGGCCGTCAGCAGGAAGCGCCGCAGGATTTCGAGCTGGTCAAAACGATTCTCGTCGTCGCGAGCACGGCCTGGACGGACACCGCGCTCGACGTCAAAAAGGGCCAGGAATATTATTTCGAGGCGACGGGGACGGCTTCGCTCCAGAAAGACAATCCCATGGCGACCTGCGGTCCCGAGGGGCTCAACCTACGGACGATGCAGCAGCCGCTGTCCGATCAGAACCTGGGCGCGCTGCTTTGCAAAATCCGGGAAAAAACCGATGTTACCGAAGACAAACAGACCGGCGAAAAAACGAGCCGGGATTTCGGCGAAATCCTGTTTATCGGGAAGAGCAATAGGATCATCCTGTTCTCGTCGGGCCGACTGATGCTCGGGCTCAACGAGAACGTGACGGGGGACAACGAAGGCGGCTTCGAGGTCAAGATCTATTTGCGGAGGATCGCGGATCCGTAAAAATCCGCCCCTCCTCTCTTCCCGTTTCTTCTAGCGCCCGAAAAGAGCAGGGGTTGCGCCGGGCGGGACCGGGCGGGACGCCCAGCTCGGATTTTGGCTTTTCATCCGTCTTATTTCGACGCGCCGTTGTTTTGCAAAAGCCTTTCCAGGAACTGGGTGCTGTACGCGCCGCGGATGAAATCCGTGTTCGCCAGAATGACCAGGTGCAGGGGAATGTTGGTTTTGATGCCGACGATCGTGGTCATTTCCAGGGCCGTCTGCATTTTTTTGATCGCGAGTTGCCGGTTGGGGGCGAAAGCGATGATCTTCGCCACGAGGGAATCGTAATCCGGCGGGATCTGCCAGCCTCCGTAAGCCGCAGAATCCACGCGGATGCCTTCGCCGCCGGGCAGGACGAGAAAATCGATCTTTCCCGGCGAGGGCGCGAACGTGACCGGGTCTTCGGCGTTGATCCGGCATTCGATGGCGTGGCCGCGCATCACGAGCTCGAACGGAAACGTCACTTTCTCGCCCGCCGCCGCCCGGATTTGGGCCTTCACCAGGTTGATCCCATAAACCATTTCGGTTATGGGATGCTCGACCTGGACGCGGGTGTTGGCTTCCATGAAGTAGAACTTCTTGTTCTCGTCCACCAGGAACTCGAACGTCCCGAGACTCTCGTAGCCGATGTATCTGACCGCGTCTTCGACCGCGCTCATCATTTTCTTGCGCAATCGCTCGTCGACGAACGGAGACGGCGTCTCCTCGATGACCTTCTGGTATTTTCTCTGGACCGAACAGTCCCGCTCTCCGAAGACGATGACCGTGCCTTTTTTGTCGGCGACGACCTGGATCTCGATGTGATGGGCGTCGGAGAGATATTTTTCGATATATAAGGAGGGATCGCCGAACGCGGACTTGGCTTCGTTCTGGGCGATCGGAAACTGCTCCTCGACGTGCTGGGGGTTGCGGCAGATCCGCATGCCTTTGCCGCCGCCGCCCGCTACGGCCTTGATGATGACCGGAAAACCGATTTTCAGGGCGACCTTTTTGGCCTCGTTGACGTCGTCGATGACCTTTTCGCTCCCCGGAATGATGGGAAGCTTGGCCTTGGCCATTTCCTGGCGGGCCCGATTCTTGTCGCCCATGAGACGGATGATCGAGGCCGGCGGGCCGATCCAGGCGATCCCGGACGTTTCGCAGATCTCGGCGAACCGGGGATTTTCGGCCAAGAACCCGTATCCGGGATGAATGGCGTCGGCCTTTGTGATCTCGGCCACGGTCAGCAGGTTGGGAATGTTCAGGTAGCTGTCCTGGGCTTTGGCCGGGCCGATGCAGAATCTTTCGTCCGCGAGCAGAGTATGAAGCGAGGTCCGGTCGCTCTCGGAATAGACGGCGACGGTCTTGATGCCCAGTTCTTTGGCGGCCCTGATGATCCGGAGGGCGATTTCACCGCGATTGGCTATGAGAATCTTGGAGATCATGACGACTTATGGGGTGGGCAGGATGGAAAAGAGTTTTTGTCCGTACTCGACGGGCTTGCCGTTCTCGACAAAGATGTCCTTGACGATGCCGTCCATGTCGCACTCGATCTCGTTCATAAGCTTCATCGCTTCGATGATGCAGAGGGTTTGTTTTTTCTTGGCCGATTCCCCGATCTCGACGAACGGCGGGGAGTTGGGAGCGGATGCCCGGTAGAACGTGCCAACCATTGGGGAAGTGACGAAATGGAGTTGGGCCTGGCCGGCTTGGATGAACGATTCCGCGGCGCCGCCGCCGGCCGGCTCTCCCGCGGGCACGGCCGATTTGCCGCTGCCGGTCGCCGGCTGCGACAGAGGAGCGTAGACGACCTGGGCATTGCGCGCTATCCTGATCTTGAATCCTTCGACTTCAAGCTCGAATTCGGACAGATTTTTATCCTCCAACAGCTTGACCAGCCTGTCGATTTCATCGTGATCGATCTTTGAGGACATGATCATCTCCTCGCTCTCTTCGGAAAAGTTATTTATTTTCTTCATGTTATCTTCTTTTCCGCGAAAATTAGTATTACCTTATCAGCAAAGGGGCGAAGCTGTCAAGCGCGGTGGACGGCTGCCGGCGTCGGGTTCTAAAGGACTTTCTTTCCCTTGCGAAAGACGTGAGTTACGCTGAGCTTTTTGTCCAAGATGACGATATCGGCGTCGGCGCCCTTGGCCAAACGGCCCTTGCGGCCGGTGACGCCGAGGAGGCGGGCCGGGTTGAGGGTCAACATGGGAAGGATTTCGGCCAGGGGCCGGCCCGTCCAGCGAGCCGCATTTTTGAGGGCGACATCGAGGGTGATCGCGCTTCCGTAGAGACGTCCGTCGGGCGTCCGGAGAGGGGTCCGGCTGAGCCCCGTCCGCCTCGTGGCGTCGGTGACGAGGATGATCTTTTCAAGGGGTTTGATCTTCATGACCAGGCTCAGGATCGCCGGATGGAGATGGATGCCGTCGGCAATGAGCTCGATGGAGACGCCGTCGTCCAAAAGTAATGCGCCCGCGAGCCCGGGGTCGCGATGAAAGAGGCCGCTCATCGCGTTGAAGAGATGCGTCCCGTGCGAGATCCCGGCCCGGAGGCCCGCCATGGCCTGGGCAAATGCCGCGTTCGAGTGGCCCGCCGCGGCGATGATCCTGTTCTTCAGCAAATAGCGAATCAACGGGCCGGCCTTGGGGATTTCGGGGGCCAGCGTCATGATCTTGATTCCCCCCTTGGATGCCCTAATATAACGACTCAGCTCTCCCGATGAGAACGGACGGATATGCTTCTCGGGTTGGGCCCCCCGCTTTTCCCCGGCAAGGCAGGGACCTTCCAAATGAAGGCCGAGGATTTCCGGGATCTCCAGACCGGCGCTTGGCATCTTGATGACGGCTTCGATGGCCCGGAGGATATCCTCCGGCGCAGCCGTCATCAGGGTCGGGATGACTGATGTCGTGCCTTTGACGAGGTGGGTCCTGAGAGCCCGCTCGATCGAGGCCGGGTTCGCGTCCATGAAATCCGCGCCGCCGCCGCCGTGGAGATGGATGTCGATGAAACCGGGCACGGCGGTGAGACCCTTGAGATCAACAGTCTCGAATTCCCGGGACATCGATTTTGATTGAGCGATGGAGGCGGAGGCTTCCCGGATCGGGCCGACATGGGCGATCTTTTCCCCTTCGATCAAAATGGCGCCGTCAGGGAAATGCCGATGAGGCGTATGGATCTCGACGTTGGCGAGGAGCGTGGCTTTCTTTTTCATTGTCCCTAGATCTTCTTCTGCAATTCCGCGATCTCTTTTCTAAGCCGCCGGATCGCGGCTTTCGCCGTCTCCGCCGTTTTGGCCTCGGCGATCACCCGGATGATGGGCTCGGTATTGGACGGTCGGACGTGGATCCAATGGTCCGGATAATCGACTTTCAGCCCGTCGAGCAGATTCACCCGGCCTTCGCCCTCGTATTTTTTCTTGAGCCTTCCGATCAGGCGGCTGGCCCGTTCGGCCGATCCTTCGATCTTGTCCTTGATCATGACGTATCGCGGGATGTCTTTCCGCAGCGCGGAGATCGTCTTCCCCGATGAGGCCATGGACTCCAGGGTCAGGCATATCGCGGTGAAACTATCGCGGCATGGATGAATCCGGGGCAGGATGACGCCGCCGTTGCCTTCGCCCGCGATCGCCGTTTCCGGCTCGGCCGAGAGGACCTTTTCCACGACGTTGATTTCGCCGATCTTCGTCCGGAAGACCGGAACTTTCCGCGCCGCGGCGATGTCGTCGATGGCCCGCGTCGTCGAGAGGTTGCAGACGACCGATCCTCTTTTTTTGCTCAGCACGTATCGCGTCGCGAGGGCCAGGGTCATTTCCTCGCCGAGCGGCTCGCCTTTGTCGTTGACGATGGCCAGCCGGTCGGCGTCGGCGTCCTGAACGAAGCCGATATCGGCCTTGTTCCTGACGACCGCCCGGCAAAGCTCGCGGATGTTCTCGGGCAGCGGTTCCGATTGATGCGCGAACGAGCCGTCGGGGACGGCGTTGATGAGGACGGTCACGCAGCCCAGGGCGTCGAGAAGCTGCGGCGCGAGTATGGCGCCGGCGCCGTTTCCGCAGTCGACGGCCACCTTGAATTTCTTCCGGCGGATCAAGCTTACGTTAAAATGGGCGAGGAGCTTCTTGAGGTGCGGTTCCGTCGGCCGGGATTCCGTCTTGAGGGTTTTATATCGTTCGGGCTCGACGAACGAGAATTCCCCCTGATGATAGATGTCCAGAAATTCCTCCATCTGGTGCCGCGTGAGATAGAGCCCTTCGCGGCTGATGAATTTCAGCCCGTTCCACTCTTTGGGGTTGTGGCTGGCCGTCACGGCGATGCCGCCCGCGGCCTTGGATTCTTTCGTCAAAAGGAGAAACGAAGGGATGGGGCAGATGCCCACGTCCACGGGCTGACAACCGCAGGCCAGGAGCCCCGAGATGACGGCCGGCTTGATCATCGCGCCCGAGGGGCGGGCGTCCCTTCCGACCATCACCGGCCCGACGCCGATATACGTGGCGAAGGACTGGGCCAGAGCGCCGGCCAGCTGCGGGGTCAGGCTGTCTCCGACGATCCCCCGGATGCCGGAAATGCTGATCTTCAAGGACGATGTTTTCTTCATTGGATCAAGACGTCGATGAAACGGATGACTTCGTCGGCCCGCTCGCGCGCTTTGGCCTTGTTTTGGTCTTCGGCGATGATCCGGATCATGGGTTCCGTGCCGGATGTGCGCACTTGGACCCAGCCGGTCTTGTCCTCGACGCGGATGCCGTCCGACGTGTCGATCTCGTGCCGCCGAAAGAATTTTTTCACCTCGCTGACGACGGAATGGACTTTCGTCGGCGGGCAATAGATCTTCTCCTTGACGATATGATATCGGGGAAGCTCCGCGACGAGACGCGAGATCTTCTGGCCCCGTTTTGCCATCGTCTGGAGGATGAATCCCATCGTCAGGAAGGAGTCGAAGGCCGGCTGGAAATCGGCGATGGCCACGCCGCCGCTGCCCTCCCCGGCGAGAACGGCCTCCTCCTGGAGGAGCGCATGGACGGCGAAAGATTGTCCGACTTTCGTCCGGACGAGCGGACAGCCGCGGTCCCGCGCCACATCCTCGATCATCCGCGATGTCGAGAGGTTGGCGACGACCGGTCCGCGATGGTCCTTCAAGTATTCGTTGGCAACGAGCGGAAACGTGAATTCCTCGGACAGGCTTTCGCCCGTTTCAGTCACGCCGGAGACGCGGCTGACGTCGCTGTTGAGAAGAAAGCCGATGTCCGCACCGACGACCTTCATGATGGCGACGACCTGCTGGGCGTTGCGCGGCCGCGGTTCGGGGTCGTGCGGGAAGAAGCCGTTGGGCTCGTTGTTGACGGGGATGAGCTCGAAGCCGAGGGCGCGCGCTAGTCCCTCGAGAAAATAGGCCCCGGCCCCGTTGCAGGCGTCGATGACGACCTTCAGCCTGGCCTTGCCGATGGCTTCGGCGTCCAGGAAAGCGCGCAAGCCGTCAAAATATTCGTCCGCGCATTTTTCCACCCGCCTCGCTTCGCCGAGGCCGTCCGTCGAGGCTTTTTTGAATCGGCCGAGATGATAGGTATCCAGGACCTCCGCTCCCTGGTAAGGGTTGAGATAGGTCCCGTCCTGATTGATGAAAGCGAGGGCGTTCCATTGGATGTTGTTATGCCCGGCCGTGATCGATATGCCGCCCTTGGCTTTCAGTTTTTTGACCGCGTATTGCAGGATGGGCGTCGGGCAGATGTCCAGGTCCAGGACGTCGCATCCCGTGGACAGGAGCGAGGCCAGGCAGGCCGCCTGAAGCATGGGGCCCGAGATTCTCGTATCCCGGCCGAGAAGGACGGGTTTGGAATTGATGTAAGTGCCGAACGCGGCGGCGAAATCCATGACGAGCTTGGGCGTGATGGAGTCGCCGACGATGCCGCGCACGCCGGAAATGCCGATCTTCAGGAGCTTCATCAGGTTTTCTTCTTTTATTATATGATTTTAATGGGGAGACACAATACCCATTACCCCTTTGCCCTCACGGTCAGACACGGCTCGGTTTGACGAGCGGTTGATATGCCCCATGGCTTTCAACGGGGAACCGCTCGTAGAGGGATCCAAAGGGGAGCCGCCCCCTTGGTCGCAGGGCGGGGTTTCATGCCCCGCCCGAGAAAGGGAGGCAGGGCAACGCCGTTTTGTACCCTAAAGTACAAAACGGTGTGCCCGTTGGAAGGGGGAAACGCGAAGCGGGTTCCCCCTCCAAATTGACTGTCTGTCGCGTTTTCTTTATGATTGTCGCGGCGCAATGGATTAATCGGAAATGCTTCCCCATGTTTGATCAATTATCGGACCGGCTTCAAAAGGTGGTGAAATTCCTCAAGGGGGAGGTCAAGGTCACCGAAAAAAACATGGCCGAGGCCCTGAAGATGATCCGCATGGCCCTTCTCGAAGCGGACGTCAACTATAAGGTCGTTAAAGACTTCGAGGAACGGATCAGGGCCAAGGCCCTCCATCAGGAGGTTCTCGATAGCCTCTCGCCCGCCCAACAGGTGATCAAGATCGTCCGGGACGAGCTGACGGCGATCCTCGGGACGACGGATAAACCGCTGACGTTCGCCGGCGCGCCTCCGTCCATTGTCATGCTCGTCGGGCTCCAAGGCAGCGGCAAGACGACGACGTGCGGCAAGCTCGCCAGGTGGGCGCAGGGCCGCGGCAAAAATCCGCTCCTCGTCTCGTTCGATCTCAAGCGGGCGGCGGCTCAGGACCAGCTCAAGATGATCGCCGGCTCGCTCGGCCTTCCTTTTTATGAAATGACCGGAGAACAGATGTCCGCGCCCGAGGCGGCCTTGCGTGAACTCGTGAAATCCGCGAGGAACCGCGGCCACGACCTCCTGCTCGTCGACACGGCCGGCCGGCTCCACGTGGACGAGGATCTCATGGATGAACTGCTCCTCGTCAAAAACATCCTCAACCCCGTCGAAGTGATTTACGTCGGCGATTCGATGACCGGTCAGGACGCGGTCAAAAGCGCGCAGGCGTTCAACGACCGGATCGGACTGACTTCGATCATCCTCACGAAGCTCGACGGCGACGCGCGGGGCGGGGCCGCGCTCTCCATCGTCGCGGTCACGGGCAAGCCGATCAAATTCGTGGGGGTGGGCGAAAAATTCGACAAGCTCGAAATTTTCCATCCTGACCGCATGGCTTCGCGAATCCTGGGCATGGGCGACATGCTGAGCCTCATCGAAAAGGCCGAAGCCGAAGCCGATGTCAAGGAGGCCGAAGAGCTCGCCCGCAAGATCCGCCGTCAGGACTTTACGCTCGAGGATTTCAAGAAGCAGCTCGGCCAGCTCAAAAAAATGGGTTCGCTTTCCGGCATGCTCGGCCATCTGCCGAATGTCGGGCCCTTTAAAAATCTCGCGCAGGCCGGGATCGACGACCGCAGCCTCCTCTATTTCGAGGCCATCATCAACTCCATGACGCCCGCGGAGCGGAGCGATCCGAAGATCATCAACGGCAGCCGCCGCCAGCGCATCGCCCGGGGCAGCGGCCGGCCCGTTCACGAGGTCAACCGGCTCCTCAAGCAGTTCCTCGAGATGCGGAACATGATGAAGAAGTCGGCCTTCCAGAAAATTCTCTACTCGATCAAATAAAACATGACGTCATTCCGATTTTTAGGCGCCGGACTCGTCCTCGCCGCGGCGCTCACGTTCTCCTGTCAAGGCGGGAATCCCGGCGGAGCCGAGGCCGATCGCTTGCGCGTCGAGGTCTCCGTGGACAAGACGCGGCCGAAGCCCGGCGAGACCGTCCGGGTCAGCGCCGTCGTCAGGACATCCGACTCCATCGACGAGGTCGATCTCAAGGCGGTATTCCTCGTCCCGACGAAAGGCCCGCGGGACCTGACCCTCAAACTGGCCAGCCGCGCGCTCGGCCTCTTCAAGGGAGAGATCCGATTGGCGGCGGACGCGCCCCAGGGGTTCTACGGGATCACCATCTCTTCAACGAAGCCGTCCGCGCCGGTGGCGGGAAAAGCGAGCTTCGTCGTCGGCAAGGTCGTCGGCGATTTCATGATCGTAAGCGCCATGCCGGAGACGGGGGCCGAGGCGGACACGGCGGACTATATGCGCGAATTCACGGGCATCGGCGGCAACATGCTCGTCGTCCACGACATCATCAACAAAAAAGCCTGGTATCCTTCGACCGTCTGCGCCGTCGCCGCGCAGCCGCATTCGACCGATGACCGGGTCGGGTTGACCCTCGATCTGGCCGACCGGTTCGGGCTGCCGTCGCTCGTCACGGTCGTCTGGGACACGACGAAGAAGATGCCCTATGCCGATTACATGGACAGCATGAAAGTCGTCATGAGAGAACTGTGGAGGCTTTACGGAAGCCACCCCTCGCTCATCGGATTTTACGATTATCAAGAGGGCAGTGGAACGTATCTGGCCGGCCAAGTCCGCGAATTTTGCGACGCCGTCAAAGCCCTGAACAAGGGCCTCCTTTCCGGCTGCGCGCCCTATATCGACGACCCTCTACTGGCCGGCTATCTGGCGGCCATCGACAGCCTCGATATCGTCGTCTATCAGGGCGCGGTCATGGCTTCCTACCGGCCGGACAACCGGAAGCTTTTTCCGGCGCGTCGGACGAAAGATTTCGCCGCCCTGTCCGCCGGGGCCATGCTTCCAAAAGGGAAGATGGCCCTCTCCCACGTCGAACTTTTCGGCTACCTGGAAAAAAGCTTCGGCGGCCGATATCTGGCCGGGCCCGAGGACGCCTCCGATCAGCTCCTGAGCGCGGCCTCCGCCTTCGGGCCGGACGGTCTCACGTTGTTCACATATCATGGCAATATCCACGCGATGGGCAAAAAGACCGCCGACGCCCGCAAGACGGGCGCGGCCGTGGAAAGCGGGCTGAAAGCCTATTCCATCCTGGCCAGGGAGGTTGCGGACGAATCCGGCCATATCGGCGTTTATATTCCTTACAGCGACTGGTGGGCGGAGAGATGGACGGAGAGCATCGTTCCGGCGCTCGACGCTTTCCGGCGGCTGGGCCTCGCGGCCGAGATCATTCCCTTCATTCCGCCCAAAGGGGAAGAGATCCTGCCCTATTATCCTTACCATATGAACGAGGAACAGCTCGAATATCTCCTCTCCCGGAAATATATCCTCGTCCTCCCGGACGTTGCCGGCATGCAGGACACGGACAGTCTTTTGCTCAAAACTTTCATCGAACGGGGAGGGACCGCGCTTTTGTTCGGCCCCCGCATTCCCTACGGCGATCTTTTCGACCGGCAGGCGCTCGTCGGAGGGGTCGAGGAGAAGGCCAAACGGCATGCGCTGATCGAGATGGGGGAGCCTCTGTTCGCCCGTGTCAAAAAGGGGATGCGGTTCGCTTTCGGCCCGGCGGACGCGCCTTCATGGAAGCCGGGGACGGGAAAGATCGTCGCGGCGTTCGAGGACGGCTCGGCCGCGGCCCTCGTCAACGCCTTCGGCAAGGGAGCGGTCGTCACGATCTCCCTGGATCTGGCGTCGGCCGCGAGAATCATGCCGGCCTTTGTCCGAGACGTCCTTGATTTCGCTCTGGCGCGGCACGGTTTGAAGAAGCCCTTCGATATCGACGGTCTGGCGGAAGACATGGACGTGGCGATGACGACGGGGGGCGGCGCGCCGGCCGCGGCCGTCATGAATTACGGGCCGAGACCCGTGGACGTGTCGATCCTCCCGTTGAGCCTCGAGCCTGGTCGGACATACAGCGTCACCGACCTGAAAACGGGAGCCCGAATAAGCCGGAAGGGCAATGAATTATTCCAGCTGGCGTTCCGAGTCAATAGCCATGACTTCGTCGCGATCAAGATCAAGGGGGATTGAAAAAGAGCGGCGCGGCCCTTGTTTTCTGTCGGACAAGGGCTTATGGTTTGGGCGGGCGCCCCTATTTTTTCTTCCTTTTTGTATTGACTTGCCCTGAAAATTCGGCTATGATCTTAACTCATTTTAATAGAATGGATTAACCTACCATGATGACACTGCGTTTGATGAGATTTGGGGCCAAGAGCAGGCCGAGCTACCGGATCGTCGTCGTCGACTCGAAGAGACCGCGCGAAACCAAGGCCAAGGATTACATCGGCTCGTACAACCCCTTGAAGGATCCGGCGGAGATTTCCGTCGATCTGGAGAAAGCTAAGTTTTGGATCGGCCAGGGGGCGAAACCTTCGCCGACCGTGAAATCCCTTATTGAAAAGGTCTCCAAGACATCGAAACTTTCCAAATGATGTTACTCTAAATCTTAAAGGAGGTTACTGTGAAAGAGCTCGTAGAATTGATTGCCAAAGCGCTCGTGGACCAGCCGGAAAAAGTGGTCGTTTCCCTGCTCGAAGGAGAACAAACCACCATCCTGGAACTCAAAGTGGCGCCTGAAGATTTAGGCAAAGTGATTGGAAAACAGGGCCGGACCGCACGGGCGATGCGCATCATCCTCGGCGCCGCGGGCATGAAGCTGAAGCGGAGATTCAACCTCGAAATCATCGAGAAAAGCTGAGGTGCGGAGCGTCGGAAGAGTTCAGAGAAGTCACGGAAGAGAGGGAGAGCTCAAGGTCAAGCTGAGGACGGAGCTTCTGCCCGAAGGTTTTTTTTTAAGATTTTTCTGATCGAAAAAGGGGAAAACCGGGAGTTCGAGGTTGAACACCTTCTCCCTCATAAAAATTCCCATATCCTCAAGCTTCGGGGAATAGATTCCCTGGCCCGGGCCGACGATCTCGCCGGCCGGGATATTTTTGTCCCCGAGGAGGCGTTGAAGCCCGTCGAGGATGGCCGGGTTTATGATTTTGAGCTGATCGGCTGCGCCGTCGAGACGATCGGCGGGGAGCGCGTGGGGATCGTGACGGACGTGACGGCCATCGGAGAATCGACACTGCTGACGGTCGAAGGCGACCCCGGCCGGAAAGAAGTCTTGATTCCCCTCAGCCGGGAGATTTGCGTCGCGATCGACCGGGCCGGCAAGAAGATCGTCGTCGACCCGCCGGACGGCCTTTTAGACTTGAATGAGATTTGATATAATCACGATCTTCCCCGAGATGTTCGAAGGCTTTCTATCGGGGGGGATCATAAAACGGGCGATCCAGAAAAGCCTGATCGAGATCAACGTGCATAATTTGCGAGATTTTACGACGGACAGGCATCGGCAGGTGGACGACCGTCCTTTCGGCGGAGAAGAGGGCATGGTCTTCAAGCCCGAGCCTATCTTCGCGGCCGTCGAGAGCATCCGGCCGGCGATGGAGCAGGCCCCGGTCTATCTCCTCTCGCCGCAAGGGAGGAGATTCGACGGGCGCTTGGCCGAGGAGATCGCCCGCCGGCCGCAGGTCATCCTCATCTGCGGCCGCTACGAAGGCGTCGATGAGCGCGTGGCGGAACATCTGGCCACGGACGAGATCTCGATCGGCGATTACGTCCTGACGGGCGGAGAGCTGGCGGCCATGGTCGTCGTCGACGCGGCCGCGCGCTTCGTCCCGCGCGTCGTGGGCAAAGAGGAATCCGTCCGGCACGATTCGTTCTTCGAGGACCGGCTGGATTTTCCCCAGTACACGAGGCCCCGCGATTTCCGGGGAATGAAAGTCCCGCAGGTTCTCTTTTCCGGGGACCATAAAAAGATCGAAGCCTGGCGCCGGACGAAGGCGCTGGAAAAGACGCTGCGGCGGAGGCCCGACCTCCTGGCCGGGCGCGAACCGGAGCCGGATGATAGGACGCTTCCGGATCGAAACCCTCACGAAAGGAACAAACGATGAGTTTGATGTCATTGGTCGAAGACCAGCAAATGAAAAAGGACATGGCGCCCTTCGGGGTCGGCGATACGGTCAAGGTCCACGTCATCATCAAGGAAGGCGACAAGGAACGCATCCAGATCTTCCAGGGCGACGTGATCTCCAAGCGCGGCCGGGGCATGAGCGCGACGTTCATCGTCCGGAAGATCTCGTTCGGCATCGGCGTCGAGAAGATCTTTCCGCTCCATTCTCCTTCCATTAAAAAAGTGGAGATCGTCCGGACGAGCAAGGTCCGCCGGGCGAAGCTTTATTACTTGCGGGACCTCAAAGGAAAGGCCGCCCGGCTCCGGGAGACCAAATAATCCCTCCTCGTGGCCAATTTCGAGATCGAAAAATCCTTTTTCGACCGCGGATATCGGCTTATCGCGGGTGTCGATGAGGTCGGCCGGGGCGCCTTGTTCGGACCGGTCGTCGCCACGGCCGTGATTCTTCCCTCCGCCTGGATCTCGGGTGAAGGACCGCTCTGGCTCCGCCAGACCAATGACTCCAAGCTCCTCTCGCCCAAGAAACGGATGGAACTCGCCCGCTTCATCCGGGCCCAGGCCGTCGCCGTCGCCTCCGGCTTTTCGACCAGCCTCGAAATCGACCAACAAAATATTTTCCGGGCTTCCCTGGAAGCCATGAAGAGAGCCGTGGCGCGGTTGCCGATAACCCCGGACTTCGTCCTCGTCGATGGATTCGAAATCCGGGACTGTCCCCTGCCCCAGAAGGGGATTCCAGGAGGCGATCGGAAGAGCTATTCGATCGCCGCGGCCTCGATCGTCGCCAAGGTCCTGCGCGACCGGATGATGTCGCAATACGACCGGCGATATCGGGGCTATGCGCTGGGACGAAACAAGGGCTATGGGACAGAGGCGCATTTCCAGGCGCTCGAGGGGCTCGGCCCGACGCCTTTGCACAGGAAGAGTTTTAAGCTTCAGGCGGAGAAAAAGCTCTTTTCCTCGTCATGATTTCAGGATTTTTCCTGAGATGATCAGGATCAGGCCGCGGTCGAGATTCGGGGGGGATTGAGAGGGCTGGAGTTTTGAAACGCCGACGACGGTCTTTTCGCCCGGTTTCATGACGAGCGTGCTCTGGATGAGGCTCGTCTTCGGCGGCCCCGAGAAGTGATATCCGAACTGAATCTCCGTCTGGATCGTCTCTTCCTTTTCATCTTTCACGTATTTCGGCTTGAGGGTCAGGGCGTATTCGCCATTCTTGCCGAGCGTCACCTGCGCGGTCTGACGTTCCATGGTCCGGACGAGATTCGCGTCGAGGAGCGAAAAACTCTTGTATTTCAAGAGCTCTTTGATTTCCTGGATGACGGGGTCGTTTTTCAGAGCTTCGTCCGTTTTTTCCTCTCCGGAAGCGGATCCCAGGACGAGCTGGACCGTGAACAGGAGCTCCACCGGTTTCACGTCGATCTCCTTGATCAAAGCCAATATCTTCCGGACGTTTTTCGGATGGTCGCTGATGACGATCAAGCTGTTTTTGTTCGAGTCGAGAGCCGTGCCGAGGCTGCCCTCGGGGCTGCGGTAGGATTGGAGGAGGACCAGGACGTCCGCCGCGTCGATGTATTTCAGCTTGATGATCTCTTTCTGGAGCGTGTCGGCCGCTTCGCTCTTCGGAGAACCCGGATTTTGGGCCTGGGCCGCGGCGGGCCGAAGAAGGGCCATTCCAACGATCAAGGCGACGCCCAGAATCCGGTTCATTTGCCGTAGCCTTCGCCCTCGAAATTCTTATTGTAAAACCAGATGATCTTGAGGCCGGTTTTTTTCGAAACGATCGTCACGGACGAAACGTCCGGATTGCCGGAGGGGAGGGCCGGTTGGGCGGGGTTTTGGGAAGACGCGCGGAGGCCGGCCCGCGCGTCGGTTTTCACGGGCGATCGTCCGAGAAAAAGAAACGCGCCCGCGACGATGAAGAAAAGCGCCAGCGCCCCGGCCAGGACCGGCTTGAGCGGCCCTCCCGCCCAAGCCGTCTTTCTCGCGGGTTTTTCGGCCGTGATATTTTTCAACAGGGTCCACCATTCCGCGGCGGTCCAATCCCCGGCCTCTTCGGCCCGGGCCATCGCTTTGGCGGCCCTCAGAGCGCGCTCCGTCTCGTCCGCCATCCGCCGGCAGGCCGCGCATTTTTCAAGATGCGTCCGGACCTTGGCGGCCTTTTTCGCCGAAAGCTCGTTTCCGGCCAGCAAGGCCGCGAGTTTCCCGACTTTTGTGCATCTCATCGTTTGCCCTCCAACAGCTCAGGGTAGCGATCCTTGATTCTGACCCTGAGCTTTTTTCGCGCCGCGGACAGGTGGACCCTGACGGATATCGCGGAGCACTTCAAGATCCGGGCGCTCTCCCGGATGTCCATGTCTTCGATATCGCGCAGAAGAAAAACTTCCCGCTCCCGCGGGCTCAAGACGTCGAGGCAATCCATGAGCCGCGACCGGATTTCGCCGTCCGCCTGCCCCCGTTCCGGGTCCTCGCCCGTCGCGAGCGCCGACGTTTTGAGCGGTTCCGACATCAGCAGGCTTTCGCGCTTCCGTTTTTTTATCTGATCATTCCGTGCGGCGTGGACCAGGATCTGAAAAATCCAGCTCTTGAAGCTCTTTTCCACGTCGAAGCGATTCAGATATTTGAAGGCCCGGAGGAACGCCTCCTGGGCCGCTTCCTTGGCGTCTTCCGGGTTGCGTGTGATGCGGTAGGCCAAGCCCAACAGAGGCTTGCGGTAGGGCGCGATCAAGGGCTCGAACGCCGAGAGATCGCCGTTCAACACGCGTTCGACCAAATCCTTCTCCTTTTCATCCATTCCACACAAGAGTATATCCCCTTTCCCCTGGGATTGTTAAGCCCGAGGTATTGCCCCTCCCGAATTATAAAAAATTGACATCTTTCGAATCAGAGTGCTAATCTACACGCGTCCATGAGACCATTCTTTAGCGGGCCGTCAAGGAAGCTGTTCATAAGGCCAACGTGGTCAAACATGTCGGCTGTCATGTATTCCGGTATGCTTTCGCCACCCACCTGCTTGAAGCAGGCTATGACATTCGAACGATCCAAGAGTTGATGGGACATAAAGACATCAGCACGACCATGATTTACACCCATGTCTTGAATAAAGGGAGGCCGCGGAGTCCGAAGCCCGGTTGATAGGCTTTGACTCGGTTTATACGGTCTGTATAAACCGGGAAGCTCGGTGCTAAAAGATGGAGGTAAGCAGTTGAAATGAAAGGCAATGGACGAAAAGACAGGAAAAGGGAGAGATTTCTTATACGGAAAGGGATAGTCTGTATTTCCAGAATTATACAGACTGTATAATCATTGTTAGCACCCCAGGAGAATCATGCGATATCTTGCAGTCCTTTTTGCCACATTAGTTCTCGCAGCCTGCAGCACGGCTCCAGTCACGCGCAGTGAACCCCCGGCGGTGAGGGCCACTCATGTACTTGCTCCTGAACTGCAGAAAGCGTCAGTAGATTCAGTCGTACAATTCTTGCTTACAGCAGCCGCTACTGATTTTCATACCCACCGCCCACCAGATCCTGTCCGCTTTCGTGATGTGCGCATTGGGCACGTTATGACTCCCAGTGGAGAAGAGCAATACATGTTGTGCGGCCAGTTTCTGCCAGCGCAGGAAGGAGGCAACGCTGAGTGGACGCCTTTCGCGACGATCAAGACGTCGGGTTACGAACAATGGATCGGGGCTCAAGCCGCGGGCTTTTGCCAGGACTCATCGGTCATATGGGACAAGGTGGGCGATTTGTCGTCCTCGCTGCAGAGCCGACTCGATTCTCTGCGATAGGGTACAGGAAGATGCTTCCAGGGCATGGGTGCTAACAATTCATTCAAGCCGACGCCGCTTTGCGGCGCGGCTTAATTCAGGCGTTCGGGCATGAAGAGGAATGACCATGTCTCTACTCGGTGAAGAAGTTGTGGAAGAGTGGTTGAACCGGAATGGCTACTTCACCATTCGTGGAATCAAAATCGGAGTGGACGAAATCGATATCTTGGCCATCCGGCCATGCCCCGACGGCAAGTACGAGTGCCGGCATATCGAGGTCCAAGTCTCGATCAACCCAATCTCCTATATCACAAAGGTGCCCGCGGCCATCCGGAAACAGACCGGCATCGGCCCTCACAACGCGAAGAGGCGAGATGTGGCGCAGTTGAGGCAAGGCGTTTATGAATGGATCGAGGCCAAATTCAACCTGCCTCGCAAGGTGCAGTTGAGGAAATCCCTTTGCCCAGGTTCATGGTCAAGGGAACTTGTGGTTGGGAGCATCAAGCACGAGGAGGAACTCGATCTGCTGAGACAAGCTGGAGTCACAATCCACCGACTAAAAGACGTTCTATCGGAGATGATCGAGAAACGAACGGCCGTCAAGGCGGCGGCCGGGGCCGATCTCTTTGATCTTATGCTGCTGAGGAAGTAGGAAGCCTGAACCAGCGCCAGCAGTAGGATTGCCTACAACGCTGGCGCGCTTTCGGCAACCGCTGAGGCGCGCCGTTAGACGCGCCCGCGCACACCACGGCGGGAGGTTCTTGTACCTAATGAAGGTGAACTATTGTCCTTCAATAGCCGAGCTGTCATGCGCTTGCCATTAGGTTGCCCGACTATACAAAGCATTTTATGGAGGCAAATCCGGTGATTTCTGGTAACGTGCTACAACGCGTTCTCTTTATCCGAAATGGAGATCAGGTGGGCACCGCATTCACAATTGAAATTGATGAACGTCAGTATTTAATTACTGCCCGTCATCTCGTTCCTCCAGAATCGAATCCTCTATTAATTGATGTTTTTTCTAATGGTCAATGGTCAAGAGTTAATGTGACCACTATCCTAATTGTTCCTGATGACGTTGACATCTCTGTTCTTGCTGCGCCAATACAGCTAACCCCCACGCCTCCAATTAATGTTGACGGCAGTTGCCACCTCTCTGAACAAGTTTACTTTCTAGGTTTCCCTTACGGATTAAAGATGGATGAAGACAACGCTACATCAATCAACAACGGGTTACCGTTACCATTTGTAAAACATGCAATAATATCTACCTTCGAAGGTTTGGGGTTATCTAATCGATATCTATTGGATGGCTTCAATAATCCCGGTTTTTCAGGTGGCCCTGTCGTTAGGGGAGGTCAAAATCCCAACCAAATGACCATCATTGCTGTGGTTTCTGCCCGTCATTTAATTCAAGAGCCTGTCGTTGTAGCAGGCAGGCCCTCCGCAATGACAGTTCCAATTAGTACAGGAATTATGGTCGCTTATCCAATAAATAGAGCCGTTGAGGCTATTCGACAACACCCCATCGGTTTTGTCGTGAAATGAACAAGTATCGGTAGGCCAAAACGAGAAATGCGCCTAACAACGGCATGGAGCCGACGCGCTTCGCGCGACCTCACGAGTGGCGCTTTGCCGGTTGGTCGTTTTGGTTAACGTGGGGCGCTTTGCCAACGCCGCGCGCGGCTCATGCCGCTGCCGTTAGACGCTTACCTTTGTGTAAAGAGATATGTGCAAGATGATGAGCTTGAGGTCAAGCAACCACCAACTCGCCCCTGCGACAGCAACGTGCTTTCTGCTCACCCCGACTTGCGTCGCTCAGCCTGCGCCATCTGACCATGAAATTGTTGCCAAAGCTGATGGTTGACAGACCGCGTTTAGCCTTATATAACGAACTCAGAAACGAAAAGGAGAGAACATGGCCAACGCATCCCCCTTATTAATCGCCAAGGGCGAGCGCGAGCTTTATCTTCTGCCTCGCATGGCTAACCGCCATGGGCTCGTCGCGGGCGCGACCGGAACGGGAAAAACGGTTTCGCTCCAGGTCATGGCCGAAAACTTCAGCGCCATCGGCGTCCCCGTTTTCATGGCCGACGTGAAAGGCGACCTTTCGGGCATCTGCCGCCCCGGCACGGCTACGCCCAAAATCCTGGAGCGCATCAAGACGTTGAATCTGGGCGACTACGCGTTCGACGGCTGTCCGGTCACGTTCTGGGATATCTTCGGCGATCAGGGCCATCCGGTCCGGACCACGGTCAGCGAAATGGGGCCGCTGCTCCTCGGCCGCCTCTTCAACCTGAACGATATCCAGAGCGGAGTTCTTTCTCTCGTCTTCAAGATCGCCGACGATAACGGCCTTCTTCTGCTCGACGCCAAGGACCTGCGGGCCATGCTCCAATACGCCGGCGACAACGCCGACCAGTTCACGACCGAATACGGGCGAATCTCCGCGGCGAGCATCGGCGCCATTCAGCGAGCGGTGCTCGAGCTCGAAAACCAGGGCGGGGACCACCTCTTCGGCGAACCCGCGCTCAACCTGGACGATTTCCTGCAGACGGACGGCCGGGGAAGAGGGATGATCAATATCCTGGCCGCGGACAAGCTGATGTCGTCGCCCAAGATGTACGCCACCTTCCTCCTCTGGATGCTGGCCGAGCTTTTTGAGCGCATGCCCGAGGTCGGGGACGTGGACAAGCCGAAGCTCGTCTTTTTTTTCGACGAAGCGCATTTGCTGTTCGCCGACGCGCCCGAAGTGCTGCTGCAGAAGATCGAACAGATCGTCCGCCTCATCCGGTCCAAGGGCATCGGTGTCTATTTCGTGACCCAGAACCCCCTCGATGTCCCGGACGTTGTCCTCGGCCAACTCGGGAACCGTGTCCAGCACGCGCTGCGGGCGTTCACGCCCCGCGATCTGAAGGCCGTCCGGGCCGCGGCCACGACGCTTCGGGCCAATCCGAAGGTCGATGTCGAAAAAGCCATCGGCGAGCTCGCCGTCGGCGAGGCCCTGGTTTCTTTCCTCGACGAAAAAGGCCAGCCGGGGATCGTGGAACGCGCGTTCGTCTTGCCGCCGAAAAGCCAGATCGGCCCCATCGCGCCTGACGTCCGCGCCCAAATCATTTCCCATTCGGTTCTTTACGGCCACTACGAGAAGGCGATCGATAGAGAGTCGGCGTATGAGATATTGAAACAGCGCGGGGAAAGATTCACCCAGCAGCCGCAGCCGGCTCCCCGGCCCGGGACGGAACAGCCGTCCTATCCCGGAAATTTTCCGCAGCCGCCCCCGGGCCGGATCCCGTTGCCCCGGGAGCCGAGCGGACCCCGTCCTGCGGGCCGGCCGCGCGATACAATGCTCGAGTCGATGGCCAAGAGCGCCGCCCGAGCGATCGGAAGCTCGGTAGGCCGGCAGATCATTCGCGGCATCATGGGTTCGATCTTGGGCGGCGGAAGAAGATAGCCGGGCGGCCGGACCGGAGTCAGCCGGGAATCGATCATCGATTTTCTTCGCCGCTTGTTTCACGTCCTTCGAATTCCGGGTCATGAGAAAAATCGGGATTTGGAGCGTTATCCTCTTTGTCCCGGCAATCGTCATCCATGCAAGACCACAAAATCGCCTTGATCGGCAAATCCTCCGCGATCGGCCAGGTCAGGGCGCTGATCGAGAAGGTCAAAGACCTCATTGCTCCCGTTTTGATCTACGGCGAGAGCGGGACGGGCAAGGAACTCATCGCACGCGCCATCCATGAAACGGGGGCGCGGGGAGACGGCCAGTTCGTCGCGGTGAACTGCGGAGCCATCCCCGATCATCTTTTGGAAAGCGAACTGTTCGGATACGCCCGGGGAGCGTTCACGGGCGCCCTCAAAGACAAATCCGGGCTGATCGAAGAAGCCGACGGAGGGACGTTTTTCCTGGACGAAGTCGGCGATCTGTCGTTTCCCCTCCAGGCCAAGCTCCTCCGCCTGCTCCAGGAAAGGGAGATCCGGAGGATCGGCGAGAACCGGACCCGCTCGATCAACGTCCGGTTCATCAGCGCTACGAACAAAAACCTCGAGCAAGAGATCGGGCGCGGAAATTTCCGCGAGGACCTGTATTACCGGCTGCGCATCATCACCATCGAGATTCCCCCGATCCGCGAGAGAAAGGACGACCTCCTCCTTCTCCTGGATCATTTCGCCGAGAAATACAGCGGCGACCTGAAAAAGGAACGGCCTTATTTCTCTCCGCGCGCCCTGGACTTGTTGATGACTTATCGCTGGCCCGGCAACGTCCGCGAGCTCCAGAACGAGGTTCAGCGCTGTCTGATCCTTTGCGGAGAGGACCGTTTCTTGCGCGAGGAATATTTGTCGCCGAGAATCAACCCGCAGCGGGAGACGTCGACCGGCTCGGATTACAACTTTTTCGAGGCCAAGGCCGAATTCGTGCGCCGTTTCCTGAACCAGGCTTTGCAGCGCTGCGATTTCAACAAAGCGAAAACGGCCGAGGAAATCGGGATTTCGCGGCAGGGGTTGTTCAAACTCATCAAGAAGCACAAGATCGAGGAAGACCGGGAAGATCTCGAAAAGGAGCCGTAATCCCCGGCATTTGATTCCCGCTTCCATTTTTGCTATTTTGACGTCATGAGTTCCGAAAAAGGAAAAGTCGTCGAGGCCGTCTGTCCCTGCTGCCGGACCGTTCTCTGGGTGGAGTCCACGACGGGCAACGTCGTGAAGTCCGAAAAAGCCGTGAGGGCGAGAGAGTCGTTCGACGACCTGCTCCTCAAGGAAAAAAAGAAGAAAGAGGAGTTCGCCACGAAGCTGGAGGCGACGGCCGATCTCGGAAAACAAAAGCTGGCCAAGGCCAAGGAAAAATTCGATCGGGCGTTCGAGAAGCCGGACGAGGAATAGACCGGAAGTTCCGGGCCGTTATTCTCAGCGGCCGGCCGCCGCCTCATCGTCCGGGACGCTCGGCGCCATCGTGAATTTCGTGAATCCGTAAAGGGCGAGGATGAAGATCGCCGCGTAGTTGCCGACGGCCCAGGGCAGATAAGCCAGAACGCGGACGCCCAGGACCCCGGTGATATAAACGCCGGCGATGCTCCACGGAATGAGCGGGACGATGATCCCCCCGCATTCGTCGATGATCCGCGAAAGGTTCTTCGCGGCCAATCCCTTCTTTTTGTACACGGGCGAGAGCAATTCCCCGGGAAGGATCACGGAGAGATAGGAGCTTCCCGTGACCAGGGCCGTGGTCAGGCACGATCCGATGGTCACCAGCACGAGGCTTCCGACCCTGTCGGCCGCCTTCATGACTTTTCCGAGGATGACCGAAAGCAATCCCGTCTTTTGCATGATTCCGCCGAAGCTGAAGGCGGTGAAAAGGACCAGCTGGGATTCCATCATGCTCATCAGGCCGCCCCGCGCCAAGAGATTGTCGACGATCTCGACGCCGGTATGCGCGGGATAGCCCGTGTTTACAGCCTGGGCGAGTTCGCGGAGAGAGGCCTTTTGAAAGATCACGGCTAGGACGGCCGCGACGAGCGCCGCGACGAGCATGGCCGGGATCGTCGGTTTTTTCCTGATGGCCAGGATGAGGACGATGGCGAGCGGCAGGAGCAGGAGGACATGGAACCGGAAATTCTTCTTGAGCGTGTCGAGGATCAGGGTCATCGTTTCGGACTGGGCCGATGCGGCGCCGTATTTGAGGCCGGCGAAAAAAAATACGGCCATGCTCAGCAGCCAGCCGGGGATGGCCGACAGCAGTGTGTGCTTGATATGGTCGAAGAGGTCGACGCCGGCCGTGACGGCGGCCAGGTTCGGAATTCCCGAAAACGGCGAATTCTTGTCGCCGAAATAGGCGCCGGTGACGATGGCCCCGGCGGCCATGCCCAGCGGAATTCCGAGGCCCATGGCGATCCCGATGAACGCCACCCCCACGGATCCGATCGTCCCCCAGGACGTGCCCGTCGCTAGGGCCGTGATCGTGCAGACGAGGCAGGTCGTCATGAGGAACAATTTCGGCGAGATGAGCTTCACGCCGAAGTAGATGATCATGGGAATGGTGCCGCTCGCCATCCAGGTGCCGACGAGGATGCCGACCGCGAGCATGATCAGGATGGCGGGCATGGCTTTTTTGATGCTTTCGACGATGCCCTGCTCCATGTCCTGCCATTTGAAGCGGAGCAAAAAGCCCAGGCCTCCCGTCAGGAAGGCGGCGCAGACGAGCAAGACCTGGGGCGGGATTTTATAAATGCCGTAGCCCACGCCGAGGAGAAGGCCCATGGCCAGGAGGGGGAGAAGGGCGATCCAGAGGGCCGGCCTCTTTTCAAGCGCATCCGTCGATTCTCTCTGATGATCCATATGAATCGCTCCCTTATGATCGCCGCGACGCTCCTTGGCTCGCGGCGACCCGTGCCCGTTCTCAATCCGTTCGGAACGTCCTCCGCGCGAGAAGCTTGCCGTCGCGCATCATGATCCGGCCCTTGGCGATGACGTCCGTCAAATTCAGGTCCCGGTCGAGAAGAACCAAGTCCGCGTCTTTACCCGGCGCGATCTCTCCTTTTTGTTCGAGTTTGTAAAAGCGCGCGGGGTTCGTCGCGAAGAGGCTCGCCGCCTGTTCCAGACTCAAGATGTTTCTCCGGACGAGCGACCGGAATTTCTCGAAGAGCGTCTTTTGGGCGGCGATCGTCAGGCCCAGTAAATGGCCGCGGCCGTCGAATTTGGGCAGGCTCCCATTTCCATCCGAGGTCACGGTCACGCGGTCGAGCGGAGCCTTTTTATCCAAGCAAAGACGGACCGCCGTTTCGACGCTGACGCCGGAATCGCTCTCGTCTTCGGGATCCACTCCCGCGGTCAAATCGACATAGCCTCCGGCCAGGAGATATTCCAAGGCTTCTTCGAGAAGACGGCGGTTCCGGTTGACATGGGTGGGGATGACCTGGCTTGCCGGGATCTCGGTCTCTTTCATCAGGCGAAATAGATATTCCAGCCCCCTGGCTCCGTCTCCCAGATGCAGGTGCAGGACGCCCGCTTTGCCGCCGAGCATGCCTCCGACCCGGCATTCCGCCGCAAGGCGGGCGATCTCTTCGAACGTCGGTTGAGCCGAGCGGTGGTCGGAAAGGGCGATCTCGCCCGCGCCGACGACCTTGTCGATAAGGACGAGATCCGACCGGACGCTTCCGGTGATGGTCTTCACCGGAATTTCATAGGAGCCGGAAAAAATGAACGTCGTGACGCCCTCGATCTCGAGGGCCCTGGCCTTGGCCAGGAGCGAGGACATGTGGCGCGTGATCCCATCCGTTCCCAGACAGCCGATGAGCGTTGTGACGCCGCTCGCAACGATATCCTCGATGGCGATCTCGGGCGCCCGCGTCGCCGGCCCGCCCTCGCCGCCTCCTCCGAGGATATGGACGTGGCTGTCGATCAGGCCGGGCAGAAGACATTTCCCCCGCGCCTCGATGACCTCGATGTCGAAACCCTGCACTTTGATCGCGCCCGGCTCGGCGACGGCTTCGATCCGGCCGCCGGCGATCAGAACGTCTTTCGGCCCGAGCGGCCGCGGCGCATGAAGAAGCCCGGAGCGGACGAGGATGATCACGAGAGCCTCCCTATTTTGACCTGAGGGTTTTGGCTCAAGCCAAGCTCTCAACTTAGCACGTTCTCTTGGGATTTTCAAGGCGGTGAACGCCTGGCCTCTCCGGGTTCTGAGAGGAAACGGCGGCCGGGGCCCCGGGCTTTCCCCGGGGGTCCAATTCCGTCGTACTCGCCCGTGGATATAAGCCACGGGCGAGTGGCGAGCTGAAGGCTCGTCCCTTGACTTGATTGTTCCGGCCTTTTTTGAGATAAATACACTGACCATCGATGCCTACCTTCGAGGAAGAGCTCCAAAGGTTTGACCGTTTCATCCGGCTTGTCAGCGGAGTGTCGCTCCTCGGCAAAAAAGTTATCGTCTGCGGCGAGGAGAATTTCGTCAAGGACGGTCCGAACATCATCGTCGGCAATCATTGCGGGAGTTTCAAGGACGTGGCCACGGTCTTCCGCATCGTCCCCCGGCCGGTGTTCTTCACGGCCAACAGGCAGATCTTCGATCAGAGAGAACTGAATCGTCTCGTCAGAAAGCACCTCCATCGGCACGTGGGTAACATTGGCGTTTTGTTGAACTTTCTGCTCTTGCCCTTCAAACGGCTGTTCGTCACGTATGTCTCTTCCAATATCGCCAAGATCGGGACCATCCCCGTGGATCTCGACAATCATGGAAAACGGGAAGCCATCGAGCGCTGCCAGGAATATTTGAAGGCCGGCCGGGTCGTCGTCGCCCTCCAAGGGCGAGGCCGGGTCGTTCCCGGGGACCCGAATCCCTACGTTAAGGCTTTCGGCCTCGGCATTTCCATCGTCGCCGCCAATCTGCGCGATCGCTACGGGATCAGCGTGCCGGTGACGCCCGTGGCGTTTTACGGGACCCAGCTTCCCTTCCTCATTCCGGGCAAGATTCTGGTGAACGTCGGTAAGCCGATGCATATCGAGGCCTATATCGGAGGCAGCTTCGAAGAGTCCGTGGCGCGCTTCAAGGACGCGCTGGAAGCGGCCGTCAATAAGCTTTTCCTCGAACTCATCCGGCCGCAGGGAGCCTAGCCATCATGAAGCAGGCCAAACTCTTGACGCTGGTTTTGGCGGCCGCGCTCCTGGCCGGCTGCGGCCGATTGCGACCCGCGCCGGCGATCTATGTCGCCAAAGACGCCGCGGCCCTCGAGAATTTCGCCGCGGCCGAATTGCGGCGCTATATCTATTTGGCCACGGGCGAACTTGCCGCCGTCGTCAAAATCGATTCCGCGAGGGATTTGAAAAGGCCGGGCGTCATTTTATCGCGAAAAGGAAGGCTTCTTCAGGACGGAACGACCCAAAAAAGCGATGTCGAGAAAGTCCCGCCGGAGATATTCCTCAAACTCGGACCCGAGGATTACCGGCTGAAGACGCTCCTGCGGAACGACCGGCGTTACCTTCTCATCGCTTACGGCGAGGGGGCCGGCGTCCTTTATGGGACATACGCTTTCGTCGAGAAATTGGGCGTCCGCTTTTATTTGGACGGCGACGTCGTCCCCGATGAGAAGACCCAATTCGAGATCCCGGAGCTGGATGAGCCGGCCCGGCCCCTCTTCGCCCTGAGAGGCATCCAGCCCTTTCATGATTTTGCCGAAGGCCCCGACTGGTGGGACGAAGACGCCTACAAAGCCGTCCTCGGCCAGCTTCCCAAACTCCGGATGAATTTTTTCGGCCTCCACACATATCCGGAAAAAAACCCGAACGCCGAGCCGACGGTCTGGATCGGCCTGCCGGGGGACTTCGTCGAGGACGGCCGTGTGTCGTTCGCCTATCCCTCGAGCTATCAGAACACGATGAGGGCCAACCCGTGGTCCCACAATTGGGGATATCAGCCCAAAAAGACCGGCGATTTTCATTTCGGGGCGGGCGAGCTTTTCGAGCGCGACGAATACGGGGCGAAAGTCATGGGCGGCCTTATGCCCGAGCCGAAGACGTCCAAGGAGTCGAACGACCTCTTCAACCGGACGGCCGCGATGCTGCGCGGCGCGTTCGCCTTCGGCCGGAAGCTCGGCGTCCGGACGTGCGTCGGGACCGAGACGCCGCTTGTCGTTCCGGCCCTTGTCCAGGAGCGTTTGAAGAAAAAAGGCCTGGACCCCGGAGATCCGAAGGTCACCAAGGAGCTCTATAAGGGGATTTTCCAGAGAATCGCGGCGTCCTATCCGCTGGATTATTATTGGTTCTGGACGTCGGAAAACTGGACGTGGTCGGACGCGAGCGATGAATCGATCAAGGCCGTGACGACGGACCTGGACATGGCCGTGCAGGCGGCGCGGGAAACGAACAGCCCGTTCGGTCTGGCGACGTGCGGCTGGGTCCTCGGCCCGCCGAGCCGCCGGACGCTTTTCGACCAGGTCCTTCCGAAAACGGTGGCGGCCAGCACGATCAACCGGGAAGTGGGGAAGGCGCCCGTCGACCCCAGTTTCGCCGGGATCGAAGGCCGTTCCAAATGGGCGATTCCATGGCTCGAGGACGATCCCTCGCTCACTTCTCCCCAGCTCTGGGTAGGGCGGATGCGCCGCGACGCCGTGGACGCGCTCAAGTACGGCTGCGACGGCCTCATGGGCATTCACTGGCGGACGCGCATCCTGTCGCCGAACGCGCTGGCCCTGGCCAGGGCGGCCTGGGATCAGGGTTGGAACACGCTGCCGACCGGTTTCAAAGAAGTCGTGGGCCCGATCAACGGCGAATATAAAACGCTTCCCGCGGACCGGGACATCGCGGGGACCACGGAAGCGGATGTCTATAGAGACGTCCGGGACCGCGTTTACGGATATCACCTGCTCGTCCCGGACGGGACATATTCCGTCACTCTGAAATTCTGCGAGGAAGAATTCGACCGGAAAGGGGCGCGCGTTTTCGACGTGATCATTCAAGGCAGGAAAGTGGCGGAAAAACTGGATATTTTCGAACGCGCTGGACGGTACAAGGCGCTCGATCTCGTTTTCAAAAAGGTCGAGGTGAGCAGCGGCCGGCTGGCCGTCGATTTCGGCGACCGGATCCATTATCCTTCGCTCGCCGGGCTCGCGATCGAGGGCACGGCGAAAAGCGGCGAAACCTACGTCAAAAAAATCAATTGCGGCGGGCCTAAAGTCCGGGATTACGAGGCCGACTGGCCGCAGACGCCGCGCGATCTCGCCACGCGCGATTTTTATCTGGACTGGGCGATGAATCAGTTCGGCTTGACGGCGGCCAACGAGATCGCCGGACTTTTCGCGGAGGTCGACGGAAAACTCCCGATCCCGGTCAACTGGACCAACGGGCCGGGCGGCATCGCTCCCGACAAGAGGCCCTGGACCGAGGTCCGGAAGAGTTTCCAATTCGTGGACGAGATGGCCGCTTTGCGGCCCCGGATCACGAGCCCCGGCTATCTCGAGCGCTTCGATTACTGGCTGAACAATTTCGATGACATGCGCGAGATCGCCCATTATCAATGTCTCTGGTGGGAGTACAATCAAGACCTTGAGAAAACCAAAGCCGAAACGGATCCGGACAAGAAGGGCAGACTGATCCGGGAATCGCTCCTTCCGGCGAGGGTCAAAATGGTCCTTTCGCTGAAGGGGATCTTCCGCGACCTGCTGGCCACGGTGAGCAACACCGGCGAACTCGGGACGATCGCCAATTGGGAACAGCACAATATGCCGGATTCGATCGAGAAACCGGGGGAGGAGCTCCAAAAGATGCTGGGCGGGGCCCTGCTTCCGCCGGAAGCGAGGCTGTCGAGCGTCTATGAGGGACTGCCGAGGATCATCGTGCCGACGGTTCGTTCGAGCCTCGAATCCGGCGAAAACCTGATGTTGAAGGTCATCATCCTGGCCCAGGATCTTCCTTCCGAATCGGCCCTCTATTGGAGAGACCTCGGGAAAGGTCCATTTCGGGCCGTCCCGCTGGAGCGAGTCGGACGCTGCGTTTACGCGGTGACAATGCCCGACGTTGGCGCGGACATCGAGTATTATATCAAGGCGAGAGTTGACGGGAAGGATATCGTTTATCCGCCGACCGCCCCGGAATTGAATCAGACGATCGTCATCATTCCCAGGTGATACGGAAGTCAATTTGGAGGGGGACCCGCTCTTTTATTGTTTCAGCCAGCGCCTTTCGATGTCTTCGAGCGATTTCCCCTTGGTTTCCGGCAGGAAAAAGAGCATGAAGATGAAATCGACGACGCACATGCCCGCGTAGAGCCAGAAGGCGAACGATTCATGGAGCTTGTCGGCGATCACCGGGAACGACAGCGACACGACGAAATCCGCGAACCAGAGGGCGACGGTGGCGATGGCCATGGCTTGTCCGCGGATACGCGTCGGGAAGATCTCGGCGATGACGACCCAGACGATGGGGCCCATGGCCATGGCGAAAAAGGCGATGTACAGGAGCGTGAAAACCAGGACCAGCCCGCCCGAAAAGAGCTGGAATTTGAAGGCCGCGCCGAGGAGAATGAACGAGACGCCCATGCCTCCGCAGGCCGTGAGCAGCAGGGGCTTTCTCCCCACCCGGTCCACGAGCGCGATGGCCACGATCGTGAAGAGGACGTTGACGAGCCCGACGATCGTCGATTGGAGGATGGCTGCTCCCCGGGCCAATCCGGCCGTCTCGAAAAACCGCGGCGAGTAATAGATCACGGCGTTGATCCCCGTGATCTGCTGGAAGACGGCCAAGACCACGCCGACGAGGAGGGCCGTCCGGAATCCCGGCTTGAAAAGCTCGGAGAGCTTCCCCTGTTCGAGGGCCAGCGTTTCCTTTATGCTCAGGATCTCGGCCGCCGCCGGCCCCGGCGCGTTTACCCGGCACAGGATTTCGAGCGCCTCTTCGTCCCGGCCCTGTTTCATCAGCCAGCGAGGGCTTTCGGGGACGCGGAGAACGAGACCGAAGAAAATCACCGCGGGAACCGTCGCCGCGGCGAACATCCAGCGCCAGTTCGAAGGCCCGGCGCCGACGAGGATCCAATTGACGAAATAGGCCAGCAGGATGCCGGTCACGATGGTCATCTGGTTGATCGAGACGAGCGCTCCGCGGATGCGGGCCGGGGCGATCTCCGAGATGTAAAGCGGGCAGATAATCGAGGCCGAGCCGATGGCCAGGCCGCCGACGAACCGGAAAACGAGGAATTCCGTCAGATGGCGGGGAATGGCGCAGCCGACGGCCGAGACGAAAAACAGGGAGGCCGAAATGAGAAGAAAACGCTTCCGCCCCACGCGGTCGCTGGCGGTTCCGGCGATCCAGGTCCCGGCCATGCAGCCGACAAGAACGATGCTGACGGCCAGTCCCTCGCCGAACGAGCTCAGCGCGAAGCGGACCTTGAGGAAGCGGACCGCGCCGGCGATGATCGCGGTGTCGAAGCCGAAGAGCAGGCCGCCGATGGCCGCGATCACGGAAACGAAGACGACGTAGGCTCTTTGGCTCATGGGGTCAACCTTTCGCGCCGTTGAATTCCCGGACCGCGGCGAACATGGCCGCGACGTTCGCGACCGGGACGTTCGCCTGGATGTTGTGAACGGCGTTGAAGACGAACCCGCCGTCCTTGCCGAAGATATCGCAGCGCCGGAGCACGTCCTCGCGGACGGCCGCCGGCGTCCCGAACATCAGCGTCCCTTGCGTGTCCACCCCCCCGCCCCAGAAGACGATGTCCTTGCCGAATTCGGCTTTGAGCTTTCCGGCCTCCATGCCGGCCGCCGAGCATTGGACGGGATTGAGGATGTCGAATCCGGACTCGATGATCGACGGGATGAGGGTCGCGACGGCGCCGCAAGAATGCTTGAAGGTCTTCCACGGGGTGTGGGCGTGAATCCAGTCGTTGATCTTTTTATAGTACGGGGCGTAGAGAGAGCGGAAGGTGTCCACCGAGCAGAACGTGGACTGCTGCGTGCCGAAATCCGTGCCGCAAACGAAGACGGCCTGGACCCGGTCGCCCACGCGGGCATGGATCTTCGGCAAATTCGCCAGCGCGATTTCGGCCTGCTTTTCAAAGACCTTCCGGATATAAGACGGCCGGGTCAGCGTCGAGATATACCATTCCTCGATGTCGCGGATCCCTTTCGGATGTTCGAGGAACGGCGCGGGAATGAGGGCGATGTCGCCGAAAGCCATGCCGCCGAACGTGGCGATGACCGCGCGCCCGGTTCGGGCCGCCGTTTTCGTCGCCTCGTCGAAATAGGCAAGGTCGGCCTCCGAGATCGGGCTGAACTCCTCCACATTGTCCTCGGGGTCGAGCGAGGCCTCATCGATCGGCTCTTGCCGGACGATGGTGTCGAAGAAAAAGCCGTCCTTGGGCAGGCGGCCCGAAGGCGGCGCGGCGAGGTTGCCCTTGGGGTAGATGAGCGTGTCACCGTTCCCGTCTTTGGTCGTCTTGAAATGTCCGGAGACCAGGACCTCGACGCCGTTGTCCATGCGCCAGGGCTTCCATTTCTCGTTGCGAAAGCCGAACATCGTCTCCGCGGCGAAGACGCCTTCGACGTCGAGGCCCAGGGCCCGTTGGAGATCGTCCTCGATCAGGCCGAGCATTTGGTAAGGCTCGTGGACCTTGACCGGCCGCTTGGCCAGGTCGTAATGCTTGCGGAGGGCGATGACGACGGCGGCGTGCATGCCCGTGACCGCGGTGCCGCCGAAGTCCACGGGGATCCGGTCGGGCTCCTTGTGGTCGAGCGTTCGGAGGACGCGTTCTTTGCCGGTCATGCCTCTCCTTGAGACGAAACCTGCGTGTTCCTCAGCTTACATATTTTCGGCCGCCTTTGCAAAAGGAAAAAGGAAAAAGCGCTGACCATAGTCCAGTACTTCGTTTAGGAAAAAGCGGGTTTGACAATCCCGCTTTATGTCGCATGGATATCGAATCATTTTTATTTAAAGAGCGGGATCGTCAGCTCGAACGTCCGGTCTTTTTTCCGTTGGGCGATCTTGCCTTCGGCGGCCCAGGCGCCGAGATGCACGACGATCCTTTTCAAGCCTTCGTTCTCCGGAGGCGTCAGGGAAAGATGCGCCGCCTTGCCGTCGGCTGCGACCTCAAGCCTCATCGAGACGGGCCCGAAGTCCGTGGAGATGTTTTTCAGTTCGGTCGCCGCGCCCGGGCCGAGCCATGGCCGCGGAATCCCTTCGAGCAGGTGAAGTTCGGAACCGCGCTCTAAAACGAGCAGGTTCCGCGTCAGCCGGATGAACTCGGCGCTGGCCCAATTATGGGGCATGTCGCCGACGAAATGATCGCCGTTTTCTTTGCCTTGGGGCGCCTGCTCCTCGCGCCAGGCCCGCATCGGCGAGGCGTGGTTGGCGAACGCGTAAAGGATTTCGGCGGCTTTCTGCCCGTGTCCCAGCCAGAGATGGGCGTGGGCGTAAAAAGACGCGAAATAATTCCAGATGCCGCCGGCCATCCAGCCGGTCCCGAGGACGAGGCCCTCCTTCTCGTGCTCATCCAAAAGCCGCAGGGTGCCGAGGGCGAGCGGGTCGCCTGCGGCGAAGAGCTTTCCCGGATAGACCGCATGACAGAAACCCCATTGGCCCCGGACGGGATCGATGCCTTCCTGCGGCTTCATCAAAATCGGAAGGGTGAAGAGTCCGCCGTCGGCGGGCTTGGCGTCGCGTTTGGCCGCCGCCCGAAACGTCGCATAAAAATCCTTGAATTCCGCCTCCCACGCCTTGAGCTCCGGCGCCCGAATGAGCCGCGCCGCCTCGACCGCCGCTTTCAATCCGGCCAGGTTCCAGTAAACGTTCGTGTATTCGGGGACGACCCCGCCGATCCCGCCGTCGGGAAATCCGGGCGGCATGAGCCCGGCCTCGGGCGCGGACGGCGCCGAGCGGCTGCGCTTCCGGAGCTCTTGAATGACCCCCACGACGCGCTTCACGATCGCCCAGTTCTGCCGAAGCCAGGCCGTGTCCTGGGTCAAGAGCGCGTGGCGGTAAATGATGTAAAGGACGATCCCGTTCTCTTTCCAGTAGTTCGCCAGGATCTCGAACGAGCCGTCGGGTTTTTGGCGGGTGAGAAGATGCTGGATACCGGCCCGGGCCTCTTGTCCGCGGCCCAAAAACGTCATCGCTTCCAAAATGAAGGCGCCGTCCACGATCCACAAGCCCCTGTAACAGGTCGGTCCGACCTGGAAGATGGGCAGGCCGTCCTTGAGTTCCCGCGCCTGATAAATGTTCCGGACGCAGGAATCCAGGATGTCCTGCGCGGCGGGGTCGGGAACGCGGAGGACATCATAGGGAAAATCCCGCGATGTCCAGTAGCGAACCGCCCGTTCGGGTTGGGTCTTGGCCCAGTCGAGCGAAACGTTTCCCGTTTCGTGGCCGGATGCGCAATAGACCGCCAGTTCTTCGACCCGCGGCGGGAAAATAATCTTGAGCCCGTTTTTAACCTGGGCGAGGCCGCTCCATGCGGCGCTCATGCTCAGGAAGCGTTGCCGGCCGCGGAACACGATGAGGTCCGCGATCTCGATCGGCTGCTTCGAATGGATCGTCAGGGAGATCGAATTCGATCCCGGAGCCTTCTTGATCAGAAGCAAATCGCCCCGGGGCGGTTTGTCATATTTCGCTTCGGCGAATTTCTTGTTGATGGGAAGGTTCTGGCCCTCGCCCGGGACGACGGCCATGGCGCTCCAGCGGAGCCGTTCCTTCCCCGCGGCGTCCGAGAGGACGGTCGCGACAACCGGGACGCGCGGGTTTTCCATGCGCTGATCGGAGGTCATTCCGCCGGTCCCTTCCAAGGAGACGGAGACCTTGGTCCCGAAGCCGGAAAAATCTCCCGGGTAGTCGTAGAGCAGCGCTCCCTCTTTCGAAACGAGCGTCTTCTGCCAGTCGTCCGGCAGTCCGATGGCCGTCTGCCACCAGGGAGGCGCGAAGCGGAAATCGGCCTTGAACGCGTCCTCCTTTTCGCGAGCCAAGGGGGCCGGCGTCGCGTCGCGCTTAAAGCCGAGCTTCTGTCCCGGATGACAGGCCAGGGCGGAGAGGAGGATCAGGCCGACGAGCGCGATTTTTTTTCTCATGGCTGCCTCGCTTACATAAAATGGCGTCGCGAACCGCCCGGCGCGGTCCTCCCGCCGATTCAGCGGCGATCCGTTTCGCGGGATTTATTGATCCTACGCATCAAGAGAAAAAAGGGAAACCCGGTCGCGAAAAAAGCCGTGCCGATCAAGGCCTGCTTCGTTTGCGTCAGCAATATGTTCAACGATATGCCCAGGAGGAAGATCACGAACAAGGCGGGCAGCACGGGATAGAGAGGCGCTTTGTAGCCGTCATAGGAGGCGGCGGTCGCCCGGGCTTTCCGCCGGAGGACGAAGATCGTCGATGCCACGACGGCGATGTTCGCGCAGTCGAGGAACATGACGTAGTTCACAATGCTTTCGAATGTCCCCAGAAAAAATATCGAGATGAGGATCATGCCTCCCAGGAACAGGAGGCCGGATTCCTGGGCTTGCGTCCGCGGATGGACTTTTTTGAACAGGGGCGGCAAGGCCCTGTCCTCGGCCATGGCGTAGTAGATGCGCGGCATGTGCATCAGGGTCGCGTTCAGGAAACCCAGGGCCGAAATGACGATGCCCAGCGAGACGAAGAGGTAGCCGAAATTTCCGAAGACGGACTTGGCCGTTTCGGCCGCGACGAGCTTCGCCGAAGCCACGCCGGAAAGCCCCAGTACCCTGACATAGGCGAAGTTGATGCTCAAATAGCAGGCGATGATGATCAGCACGCCGAGGAAGATCGCGCGCGGCATATTCTTTGGCGCGTTTTTGACGTCGGCGCCCAGATTGATCGTGTGGTGGTATCCTCCGTAGGTGTAAAAGACGGAGATGAGGGCCGCGGCCAGGGCCGGCCACCATGAGCCGTTGGATGTCGCGGCGGCCGCGACTGGGGCCGGACCTGCGCCGTAGTGAAGGGCGGCGATGACGATCAGCCCGATCATACCGACCTTGAGCGCGGTCAGAATGTTCTGGGCCCAGGCGCCGGGCTTGATCCCCAGCCAGTTGATGACAAGAAGGACGAGCGTCAAGGCCGCTGCAGTCAGTTGGACGGCCGTCGGGGTCTGGAGTTTTGCGGGCAGGAGGATCGGGTTGAGATGTTCGGCGCCGATGATGGACACGGCCGCGACGCCGGCGCCGTTGACGATGATGACGTTCGTCCAATTGAGCATGAAGGCCGGGGCGCTGCCGTAGTGTTCGGCCACGATTTTGTAGAAGGAACCGGGCCGGGCATAGCGCGAGCCGATCTCGGCGAACGTTAGGGCGCCGAGCAGGCTGATGAAGCCCCCGAGGATCCAGGCGACGAAGAAAACGGCGGGCCTGTGGCCGGCCTTGGTCGCGACTATGGCCGGCGTGCGGAAGATGCCGATCCCGATGACGAGGCTCACGACGACCATCGTCGTGTCGAACGTCGTCAGCTTCGCCTTGATGGCCATGATATTTATCGCGAATCCTCCGTCCCCTCCCTTGCTATTGAGGAGGAAACGGGGCTATGACATCAGGAACTTTCCTCTCCCCTCAGTTTTTAGAGCGAAAGAGGCGGCGGCCGCCGAAGCGCCGGAAAGCCGGTCCCTTATTTCTCTTTATCGTAGAGGGCGATGACATCCTGCGTGGCCTGGAGATACAGGTCGTATCGGATCTTCCCGCCCTTATCGGTCCGCAGCTTGGTGAGATACGATTGGAGGAACTTGTTCTTCTTGAGCTCGAGGACGGAATTCGTCTCGGTCTCCTTCTCTTTTTCGAAATCCGCTTTGGTCGCTTCTTTGCGGTCGAGGACGCGGATCAGGCAATAGCCGGTCTCGAACGCGACAGGCTCGCTCACCTGCTTGAGAGGGAGGGAGAAGGCCAGGTTGTCGATCTCTTTATTTTCCCCGATCAGGCCGATGTACTGCTCTTTCTTATGCGCATCGACCGTCTTGATCTCGAGCTTGGACTTCTGGGCGACATCCTCCCAATTCCTGTCCGTCAATCGGGCGCGGGCCTCCTTGATTTTCGCCAGGACCGTTTCCATTTTCTTCGCCTCGGTCACGTCGTTTTCGACTTCGGTTTTCACTTCGTCGAACGTCGCCGCCCGCGGCGCCTCGATCTTGGTCAGTGCGGCGAGGCCTACGCCGCCGTAGGTGTAGATCGGCGCCGAGATCTCTTTTTCCTTGAGCTGGAAAAGGGCGGCGCTGATCGAACCCGACGGATCGAAGTCCCCGAGGGCCTGGCCGGTCTTGAGAAGGCCGCTGGACTGGATTTTCTGCCCCGCCTTCTTGGCGGCCGCTTCCAGGCTGTTGTCTTTCTTGGCCTCCTTCGCGAGCAGGGTGATGCGCTGCGCGGCCAGCTCCCTGGCCTTTTGATCCTGGAGAATGGAACGGATCTGGGGCTTGGCCGCGGAGAGCGGAGTCATCGCGGCCACTTCCTTTTCCGTCACTTTGAGGATCGAGAAACCATTGTCCAGGGCCACGAGATCGGATGTCTTTCCGGCCGCGAGCTTGCCGATCTCGGTTTGTTCCATCTGGTTCAGCGTTCGCCAATCGTAGAGGCCCCAGTCTCCGCCTTCCTGGGCCTTTTTGTCCTTGGAATGCGCCTTGGCCAGCGCGGCGAAATCTTCGCCGGCCTTGACCTTCGCCAGGACGGACTGGGCTTCGGCCTGGACGAGAGCCCTGTCCTTATCGGTATATGAGAGGAAGATGCGGCTGACCTTGACCTTCTCGGGGTTCTGGAATTGCGTCGGGTTGCTCTTGTAGTATTTCTCGATCTCGGATTCGCCGAGTTCGATCTCTTTTTTCAGATCCTCGTTCTTCAGGAAGACGTAGACTGCCTCCCGCTTTTCCGGGAGCCTATACTTGGCTTTGTTTTTCTCGAAGGTGGCCTGAACTTCCGCGGCGTCGAGCTTTTTATCGAGCTCGACTTTGCTTTTTTCGAGGGCCAGATACTCGATCTTGGCCGAGTCCTTGGTTTTTTTGTAGTTGTCCCAGATCTCATTCTGCGTCGCGGTGACGCCGGCGGTCAGGATCTGGACGGTCTTGGCCAGGACGATCTCCTTGCGGAGGCTGTTCTCAAAATCGGTGATATTGATGTGATTCCACTGCAGCCGCTGTTTGTATTCCTGGTAGCCGATGAATTTCCCGTCCTGCTGGAGGCCCGGAAAGCTCATGATCTTTTTGGCCACTTCCTGGTCCGAGGCGCGAAGGCCTAACTCGTCGGCGAGGGCCATGAGGAGCGCCTGCTCGACCATCTGTTCGAGAACCTGCTGGGGAAGATTGAGCTGCTCGATGAGGGCCTTGTTGATGTCTTTGAACTCGCTCTTGACCGACTCGATGCGGCTCCGGAGGGCCTGGGAATACGCGGCCAGCGTGATGCGTTCCCGGCCGACGGTCGCGATCGCGTTCGAATCCTGTTTTCTTCCGAGACCTTCGCCCGAAAGCCCCCAAATGAAGAAAATGGAAGCGATGAAGGTCCCGATGACGAGCCATAGGACCCACTTGAGCGATTGGACATTTTTTCTCATTGTTTTAAGCATCGGTTCACCTCAAATATTGCCGGGAAATGGATGTCATGTCTTTTGCGCCTTTTTTTGGGGGGAACAGGGGATAAAGGCGGTCGAAGGTCGCATCGAGGTCCTCGATCACGATCTTGGTCCGGCCGACGATGGGCATGAAATTGGAGTCGCCCGACCAGCGGGGGACGATGTGAACATGGTAATGGTCCACGACGCCGGCTCCGGCGCTCCGGCCCAGGTTCATGCCGATATTGAACCCCTGGGGATGGTAAGCTTTCTTCAGGACGTCCACGCTCAGCCGCATGAGATCGATGATTTCGTGGCTTACATCTTGCGGGGAGCGTTCGAAGGCGGCGGTGTGCTTAACGGGGGCGATCATGATATGGCCGGACTGATACGGGAATTTGTTCAGGATGACGAATGCGCTCCGGCCTCGATAGAGGATACCGGATCGCCTGGCGTCCTTGATCTTGAGGGCGCGGCAAAGAGGGCATCCGGTCATCTTATGGACGTTCCGGACATAGGACCCGCGCCACGGGGCGGCGATGTACTGCATTACTTGTTGATCAGCTCCTTGAGGAGCTTGCTGGGCTTGAAGTACAGGACTTTTTTCGAGGGGACTTTCACCGGGTCGCCCGTTCGCGGGTTGCGTCCGGACCGCGACGGCCTGTTGCGGAACCGGAAGCTGCCGAATCCCCGGACCTCGATCTCCTCGCCCTTGAGGATGGCGTCCTTGATCGTGTCAAAAAAGAGATTCACACCGATTTCCGCTTCCTGTTTGGGAATGGCCAGCTCCTTGGAGATCTTGTTGATGAGATCAGCCTTAATCATCGGTTTTCTCCTTTTTTTTGGTGGCTTTCTTGGGGGGTCCGGATCATTTTGCTCAATTGATCCTTCATGAGGTCCCCCAGCGTCATCCGGTCGTTCTGATTGTCGACATATCTCTGGTACTCTTGCTTCTGGATGTCCATTTGGGCCTGCCGGAAGCTGAGCGAGATTCTTTTATCCTTGGGATTCAATTTGATGATCTTGGCGGTCTTTTCCTCGCCGACCTTGAAAACTTCGGCCGGATTGTCGATCTTGTTGTCGTCGAGCTCCGAGAGAAAAACGACGCCTTCGATCCCCGGCATGATCTCGACGAAGAGGCCGAAATCGGCGATACGGACGATCTTGACGTGGACGAGATCCCCGGTCTTCTGCCGGGCGAAGAATTCCTCCCAGATATCGCCCTCGAGCTGTTTGATGCCGAGGGAGACTTTCTGCTTTTCGACGTCGATATTGAGGATCACGGCCTCCGCGTCCTGGCCGACCTTCAGCTTGGCCGAGGGATGTTTGATTTTTTCCCAGGAGATGTCGGAGATGTGGATGAGCCCTTCTATTCCCGGCTCAATCTCCATGAATGCGCCGAAGTCCGTGATGCTCGTGATCTTGCCCTGGATGTGCGTGCCGGGAGCGTATTTCTGCTTGATGACTTCGAGCGGATGAGGCGAGGATTGCTTGAGGCCGAGGGATATGCGTTTGGAGGCGGGGTTGACCTCGAGGACGGTCACGGTCACTTCCTCCCCAAAGGATAGGAGTTTCTTGGGATGGATCATCTTGCGCGACCAACTGAGGTCGGAGATGTGGATGAGGCCTTCGACGCCTTTTTCGAGCTCGACGAAGGCGCCGAAGTCGGTGAGGCTCGTGACCTTGCCGTTGATCTTTTGCCCGGCTTGATACTTCTCGGCGATATTGGCCCATGGGTCCGGAGACAGTTGCTTGAGACCCAGGGAGATCTTCTCTTCCTTCTCGTTGAAGTCGAGGACGACGACTTCGATCTCGTCTCCGACATGAAGAATCTCCGCGGGATGGGCGATTTTTCCCCAGGACATGTCGGACACGTGAAGGAGGCCTTCCACGCCTCCCAGGTCGACGAAAGCGCCGAAGTTCGTCAGGGATTTCACCTGGCCCTTGATCTGCTGTCCTTTGGCCAGGTGGCTGAAGACTTTCCGGCGTTTCTTTTCCCTCTCGTCCAGGAGGTAGAGCTTCCGGGACAGGACCGCGTTCTCGCTCTTCCGGTCGAATTTGATGACCTTGAACTTGAACGTCTGGCCGACGAGCTTGTCGGGATCCTTGACGATCCGGATATCGGCGTGGGAATCCGGCATAAACGTGTCGAGGCCGACGTTCACGGTGTAGCCGTTCCTGTTCTTTTCCGTGATTTTGCCCGTGACGAAGTTCCCGTGGGAAAAGGCCTTTTCCAGGACATCCAGGGCCCTCTGCAGGTCCGCGCTTTTCTTGGATAGGATGAAGTATCCTTCCTTGGGGTCGGTCTTCTCCAGGACCGCCTCGATCTCGTCGCCCGCTTTGGGCCTCGAGGGGGTCGCGCTTTCCGTGAATTCCTCGATGGCGATGACGCCTTCGGACTTGAGACCGATGTCCACGAGAACGTGGCTGGGGGTGACCTTGATCACCCGCCCTTTGATGAGCTTGCCCACGGAGACTTCCTTGGTGCTGTACTGGTACTTGTCCAGCAGGTGCTCGTAATCCTCGGACGTCATTTTTTCATCTTTTTCTGGACGCTTGGTTATCTCTGACATTGGACCCGACTCTCCTCATCTGAATGTTGCTCGAAGTTCTGCTGGATTTTTTCGACAGCGGCTTCGATGGCCTCGGGCGGGGTGGACGCCCCTCCCGATATCCCTATGATTCTTGCTCCGCGGAGCATTCTGGGCGTGATTTGATCGGCGCTCTCGATGAAGTGCGTTTTGGGAAGAATGCGCTTGGAGATCTGATAGAGCTTATGGGTATTGGAGCTTCGCTTCCCTCCGACGATGAACAGGGCCTCGACCTCGGCGGCGAGCTCGGACGTGACCCGCTGGCGCGTTTGGGTCGAGTGACAGATGGTGTTGAAGACCCGGAGTTCCTCGGTTTTTTCGATGAGGGCGGCCACGACCTTTCCGAACAGGTATAAATCCTGAGTGGATTGGGCGAGCACGGCCCTTTTTTTCTTGAAGGGAAGCGGCCCCGCTTGGGATTCGTTTTCGAGGATCATGCCCCGGCCGCGGCTGTATCCGATCAGCCCTTTGATCTCGGGGTGTTCTTTATTGCCGACGATGATGATCTCCTGCCTCTCTTCGGCCAGGCGGGCGACCAGCTTTTGGATCTTCTTGACGATCGGGCAGGTCGCGTCGACGACCTCGATCTTTTTTTTCTTCAAGGCTTTGTTGATCTCGGGCGAAACGCCGTGGCTGCGGATGATGACGGTGCCGTTTTTAATGTCGTTCATGTTCTCGGCGGAATCGATCCCCCGGCGCTCCAGGTCGGCGATGACCTGGGGATTGTGGATGAGATCGCCGAGCGTCGTCACCTTGCCGGAGCGGCGCTGCCGCGTTTCCCGGGCGATCTTCAAGGCGCGTTTGACGCCGTAGCACAATCCCGTGTTCTTGGCGATGATGATTTCCATGTTCGGATAAAAACGATGGTTTATCCTATATGATCGGCCGCCCTTTGTCAATGCTAAGTATCGATGAAACCTTGATTTACGAAATCTCAGCCAAGGGACGAGCCTTCGCGGCGGAAGTCAAGGGACGAGCCTTGGGCTCGCCACTCGCCCGTAGCTTATATCCACGGGCGAGTACGGCGGAAGTGGACCCCCAGGCAAAGCCTGGGGCCCCAGCCGCCGTGGATCCCCGGTTAAAGCCCGGGGCCCCGGCCGCCGCGGAGGAACGCCCCGATCCCGCGAGCCCGGACTTCAACGGCCGGCGGCAGACCCTCGATCAGGACGGCCTTTTCCGGTTCGAGCTCCTTGAGGCTCGAAAGAACGGCGGCCAAACCGGCGATGTGCCGGGCGACGCGGTCCTTGAGGGGAATGCCCTCGGGCCCGTAGGGAACGAACAGCCGGCCGAGGCGCGAAGCTTTTTCGTAAAATTTGTCCTTGCCGTCCACGACGAGCGAAACCGAGGGTTTGCCCTTGAGCCGGCCGTGGGATGCGTTTGGCGTTTCCATCAGGATGGCCTTGATCTTGGCGGCGTCGCCCCATTCCCGGTGGGACAGGCCGCGCAGGTTGGGCGGCGAAGCCTCGAGCCGGAACTCGAACCCTTCGGCCTGGAGCTCCATTTGAGCCGTCGCGGCGAGCTCGGCGCTGTTCTCGTGAAAGACGATGGCGTTGATGACGGGGTATTCGGGCGCCGATTCGTGGAGGTCGATGCCCAGGTCGATCCTTTCCGTCTTGATGAGCTCCATGATCCCGTAAGCGACCCGCTCGGTGAGACGGCCGTCCGCTTTTCCCGGGTAGGCGCGATTGAGATTGCGCGCTTCGACGCCGGCCAGCGTCTGCCCCATGGGGTTGACGTAGATCGTGGGGTCCGGCCATTGGTGGACGGGATTGGTGACGCGCGAACCGAGCCGGAAATATCTTTTTCCCGAAGGGGTTTCGATATCGAAGCGCTGAGGGCTGGCTTCCTGCGGGTCGCTGTGGGTGAATCCGCTCGCGTTCGCCCAGGGGACGATCACGACCTTCCCCCGGGAAGCCCGGATGTTTTCGACGAGGAGAATGGCGGTCATATAGCCGGCCGGCTCATTGGGGTGCGTCCCACCCAGGATGAGGACGTTCCCGCCCTTGGCTTTCCCTTCGAAGACAAAGACCGGCGTATCGCCGGGCGTATTCTTGAGCGGGGGAAAATAATCGCTCAAGCGGCGGGACGCGGTCAGCCCCTGGCCGGGGAAGACGACATCGGCGGCGCGCATGCTGAGAAACTCTCTCCCGGCCAAGAATGATACGGCCAGAGTCAGTCCCAGGAAAAAGGAAGTCCTCATAAGTTGGATTGGTTTTTTATTCAACGAGGAACATCCTCAGCAGAAACATGACCAAGACAAGGACGATGCCCGCCTGCCGCCAGAATCTCTTTTCGCGGAAAAGACACCAGAGAACGTGAGCCTTGAGATAAGCGACGAAAAGTTGGTATATGATCCGCATGTTTCTTATAGGATTTTTTCGAGCAGCGGCGCCAAAAGAAGGACACCGAGGCTTACGGCCAGGACGAACAGGGCCGGAACCAGGCAATGGCGCAATACGCCGGAAAATCTCCTTTCGCCGACGACCTTGGCGGAGAACCGCGCCGCCATGGCCGCCGGAGGCATCAGGTCTCCGATCCCGACGATGGCCGATAAGGCGGACGCCGAGATCAGAGCGTTCTTGTTGACGAGGGCGAGAAGGAATGGAACGCCCAGAATCGAGGCCGAACCGAAGGCGGACACGCCTCCGAAAAGAGGCAGGCCGACGGAGATGCTCGCGTACAGCCAAGCCGGAGGAAGAGAGAGAAAAGTCGAGACCGCCCAGCCGCGCGCCCCGGTCAGCGTCATGACCTGGATGAACATGCCGACGCCCGCCAGGAGAGAGAGGATGGGCATGGCCTCCTCAACTGCTTTTTGGGTGGCCTTTAAAAAATTGAACCGGCGGCCGCAGCCGAGGCCGGCCAGGCTGCCGGCGAAAAAGATCGCCGGAAGTCCGGGGTCCGGAATAAAGGAAAGATGGACGGCCTGGACAATCATGAGAGCGAGAACCAAAAGGAGAGGCAGGTAGAGACGAAACTTCTTCTTTTCCGGGACGCCCGGAGGCAAAAGGGCTTTCATCTCGTCGGCGGAGACGGCCTTGATATCTTTGAGGCCGAGCCACAAGGCGATGATGACGGCGAGGGGAACGACGATGATCAAAAGCGGCGCGGTCAGCCCGGCATAGGGCATGTCGACGCCTCCGCCCATGATCATGACCGGAATATTGACGGGAGGAGCGATCATGCCGAGGATGGCGCCCATGGCCACGAAGGCGGCCGTTTTCAGGCGCGGGAGACCGAGCTTCATCAGGACGGGCGCGATGAGGGGGCCCGTGCTCAACACGGCCGCGAGCGAGGAGCCCGTGATCATGCCCGGAAACATGAGGAAAAGCATGACTGTCAGGAGCAGCAGAATCCTGTTTTTGTGGAACGTTTTCAGAATCGCCGCCACCAGGCCGTCGAGGATTCCGGACTCTTGGAGGACCTTCATGAAGATCATGGCCGAAGCGATGATGAGGATGATGTCGAAGAAGCCGAACGCGCCTTCAACGAGATGGCGGAGAGCGATCCCCTCTCCTCCGGCGAGCGCGCCGGCCAAGGCGGCCAGGGCCAGCGACACGCCCATGGGGATTTTGAACAGAACGGCGAACAGGATGAAGGCGGCCAACATGAGGAGAAGAATCAAGGGTTCGGCCATGCTGATTCTTAATGCGTCGCGGGTCCCCCCGCCGTCCGGCCCCGCCGTCCTCGTTCCTCACTCCGACGAAGGTCCTGTCCGCTTCGGACTCCGGGGCGTCCGGTCGGCGCCACGGCGGCCGGGGCCCCGGGCTTTACCCGGGGGTCCACTTCCGCCGCGAAGGCTCGTCCCTTGACCCGCGCCGCTTCAATTTGAACGGATCGGATCAATAGGATGATGACCTTTTGAATATGTTTTTTAACGGCTCGACGGCGTCGAGCGATTTGTCGACTTCGATCAACGGGATGTTCTTTCCCCTGCAGATCTTCGTGAACAGCCCGTCGGCGTTGCCCGTCTTGAGAATGACGGCCATTTTCGCCGCCGGGAGGAATTCGCCGATGATCTCGTCCGTCAGTTCCCCGCGCCGCTGTTCGCCGCCGAGGTGCATGGCCAAGACGGGGACATTTTTCCTCTTGGCTTCGGCGAGGAGCTCCCGGATCCTTTCCTTTTCCTTGTTCGCGTCCAGCCCGGCCGAGCCCATTCCCTTCATGCTCGCGCCGAGGACGAGAACGAGCGTTTTCCGGCTTTCCAGGTCTTTGCCCTCGGCCATTTTCGAAAGGACGGCCGTCAACCCGGCTTTTTTGGCCAATTGCAGGGCGATCTGGGCGTCACCCGAGCTCTGGCCCGCCGAGGTGATGAGCAAGGGCTGCTCGAAAATCGGCTGGGGAGCCTGGGCGGAGAGAAAAGAAGCGGCAAGGATGCCGCAGATGATGAACAATTTCATGGCCCGTCGTTCTCTCATGTGATCCTCCTGGAGTCGGCGATGTCCATGGTCAAAGGCGGATGATCGGGGTGCCGTCGAACAGACCCCGGCTCATATCAATATCCCGCGCCGACGCCGTCGCGACGCGAATCGGCGCCGCCGTGGATGAGCTTGCCGCCCCTGAGAATCATAAGACCCTGCGCTCCGCCGAAGTATTTGTCGTAGGGATCCTTGAGCGTAATCTTGTGCCCTAATTTTTCCAGGGCTTGGAGAGTCGCCTTGGAGATGCGCGGTTCGACGGCGATCGGCCGGGCCTTTCCTCCGCTCGAGTACGTGAAAAAGCGAGGGGCTTCGATGGCTTCATCAAGGGACATCCCAAAATCGACGATGTTGATGATGATCTGGACGAGCGAAGGGAAGATCCTGGGCCCGCCGGGCGATCCCAGCGAAAGGAAGGGCTTGCCGTCCTTGAACATGATCAAAGGCCCCATGTTGCTCACGGGGCGGCGATTCGGCCGCGGGGCGTTGGGCGAGTCGGGATCGGTTGAAAAATCGGCCATATGGTCGTTGAGCAGGAACCCGGTCCCCTCGGGCACGATGCCCGTGCCGAAGAAATCGTTGATGGATTGGGTAAGGGCGACGATGTTGCCCTCCTCGTCGATGACGCCGACGTGCGTCGTGTTCTCTTTCTTTTCCTGGACCGGATCGGATTTCGCGGTGGAATATTGCCCGGCGACTCGATCGGCGCCGATCCTATTCCGGATCTCTTGGGCGTAGTCCTTGGATGTCAATAGCCCGATGGGGATCGAGACGAAGTCCGGATCGCCGTCATAGCGGTCCTTGTCGGCGAAGATGAACCGCATCGCCTCGCTCAGGTGATGGATGGAGGCCGGCGTAGCGGGCCCCCATTTCTTGAGCGGCCAGCCTTCCGCGACGTTGAGGAGCTGGATGATATGGAGCCCGCCCGTTCCCGGCGGAGGCAGGGTGTAGATCGTATACCCCCTGTAGGTTCCCTTGATCGGATCGGCCTCGACCGGTTGGTAGGCCGCCAGGTCTTCGAGGGTCATGATGCCGTCCTTGGCCCGGACCGCGGCGACGATCTTTTTCGCGATCTCTCCCTTGTAGAATTCGTCGGGGCCTTTGGCGCAGATCAGCCTGAGCGTCGCGGCCAGCTCGGGATTCTTGAAAACCTCGCCCGGTTCGAAGGGGATGCCGCCGTTCAAATAACGGGAGCCTTCTCCCGCGTTTTTCAGCAGCTTCTCGTATTCGTCCTTGTCGATCTGGCTGAACGTGGCGCTGACGGGGAATCCCGTCTCGGCGATCTCGATGGCCCACGCGGCCGCTTGGGTCAGGCTCCGCGTCCCGTATTTCTTGAGCGCGTAGTTCCAGCCGGCCAGCATGCCCGGCACCCCGACGGCCGTGCCTCGCTCCTGCCGCCATTCATCCTGTCGCTCGCCTTTTTCCGTGAACATCGTCGGTGTGGCCGCGGCCGGGGCCTTTTCCCGGAAATTGACGATCGTGACCTTCTTTGTCCTCGCCACATAAATGACCATGAACCCGCCGCCTCCGAGGCCCGACGCGAACGGCTCGGCCGCGTTCAACGCGAACGCCGTCGCGACAGCGGCGTCCACCGCGTTCCCCCCGCGCTTGAGCATATCGAGCCCGGCCGCGGCCGCCAGCGGCTGGGCGGCGACGACCATGCCCTTCGTCCCGATATAATTAAAAGGAGCGTGCTTGTCCCGCGTCGGCTCGGGCAGGCTTCCCTTCGGCGACCGGCAAGAGAGCCCTGCAAGGACGGCCAGGAAGAGCCAGGAGATCATGGCGAGCGCGGCTGCCCGTCTCATGCGTTTTCCTCCTGCATGAGCTTTTTGAGCTCTTCCTCGGACGGCAGGTCTTCGACGGCGTTCAGACCGAAATAGGCCAGAAATTTTTCGGTCGTCCGATAGAGGAGAGGCCGTCCCGGAGCCTCTTTGCGCCCGACGATCTTGATCAATTTATTCTCGAGCAGGGTGTGCAGGGAGTAGGTCGAGTCCACGCTGCGGATCGCCGAGATCTCCGCCTGCGTCACGGGTTGATGATAGGCGACGGCCGACAGAGTTTCAAGGGCCTGGCCCGAGAGCTTCTTCTTCCGTTCGATTTGGAGCAGGCGGCGGACATATGGATCGTGCTCGGGCTTGGTCGAAAAGACATAGCCCCCCGCCGTCTGGATGATGCGGATGGCGCCGCCGCTCGTCTCGTAGGTCGTGACGAGCGCCTGGATCGTCTGGGCGATGTCCGTTTCGGGGACTTCCGTCAGGACTTCCTTCATTTTCTCGACGGTCAGCGGCTCGACCGAGATGAAAATCAGAGCTTCGAGGATTTCTTTGAGGTTTTCCATTAATCATCCACCTTCGCCGGCGTCGGGGCGTCTTTTCTCAGCCAGACCTTGATCGTGTGGAAGAGCTGCTCCTGGATGGCGACGACGAGCCTGGCCTTGATGAGCTCGAGGAGGCAAAAGAACGCGATCAGCGCCTCTTCGATCGTTTCCTGGGCGTCGAGGTATTCGAGGAAATCGAGGAAGGAGCGCTCCTTGAGGACGGCCACGATCTCGTCCATCTTTTCGGCCATGGAGACTTCCTTGCCCTTGATGACACGCTGGTTCTCGTTCTGCTTCCGCTTCATGAGAGTGAAAAACGACTCGGCCAGGTCGAACAGGGAGACCTCGATGAGGTCGAGGTCCTCTTCGGGCAGGGGGGCCGTGAGGGCCGTGCGCTTCCAGATCTGGGACATCTCGTCCTCTTTTTCGCGCAGGACGGAGCAAACGGCCTTGATCTTCTGGTAATCCACGAGGCGGTCGACAAGCTCTTTCCGGGGGTCCACATCGGGCTCGATGGGCTGCTCGCGCGGCAGCAATATCTGCGACTTAATGTAGATAAGCAGCGCGGCCATGAGGAGGAATTCGGCCTCTCGGTCGAGGTTGATCCGCTCCTTGCGGCCGAGATAATCCAGATATTCCCGGGTGATGACGGCGATCGGGATGTCGTGGATGTCGATCTTTTTCTTCTTGATCAGGAAAAGGAGGAGGTCGAGCGGACCTTCAAAGATCTGGAGCTTGACCAGGTAGCCGTCGTCGGCCGGGGTTGGTTGGATATCCTCTAGCATGATGCGCTAAAAGCCCAACGCCGTCCGGACTTCGACCATTGTCTCATGGGCGACGCGGCGCGCTTTTTTGTTGCCTTCTTCGAGGATGTCCCAGACCGCTTCCGGGTTTTTTTCAAACGCCCTGCGGCGCTCTTGGATGGGCTCGAGAGTCCGGATCAAATGTTCGAGCATGGCGTTTTTGCATTCGCGGCAGCCGATGCCCGCCGTTCGGCAGCCTTGGGCGATCTCGTCGCGCTCTTCCCTGGGGACGAAGGCCTTGTGCAGCGTGAATACCGGGCAGTCGTCCGGCTCGCCCGGATCGCTCCGGCGCATCCGGCGCGTGTCCGTGATCATGGGCATGATCTTCCGACGAATGACTTCCGGCGGATCCTTGATGAGGATGGCGTTGCCGAAGGACTTGCTCATTTTGCGGCCGTCCGTGCCGGCCAGGCGGGGAATTTCTGTGAGGAGGGTTTGCGGTTCGGGAAAAATCGGCCCGAAGATCCGGTTGAAGCGCCGGATGATCTCGCGCGTGAGTTCGAGATGGGCGGCCTGGTCCTCGCCCACAGGGACGAAATTTGCCTTGTAAATGACGATGTCGGCGGCCTGCAGGACGGGATAGCCGAGAAAGCCATAGGTATTGAGGTCCTTGTCCTGGATCTCCTGCTGCATCTCTTTGAATGTCGGAACGCGCTCGAGCCAGGGGAGCGGCGTGACCATGGAAAGGATCAGATGGAGTTCGGCGTGCTCTTTGACTTCCGACTGAAGAAACATGACGCATTTTTCCGGGTCGAGGCCGATGCCAAGCCAGTCAAGGGCCACTTCCAGGGTGTTGCCCTTGATCGAAGCGGAATTCATGTATCCCGAGCTCAGGGCATGCCAGCCGGCGACGGCGTAAAAACAGCGGTAGATGTCCTGGAGCCTCAGCCAGTTCTTGAGGGCGCCGACCAGGTTGCCCAAATGCTGGGGGCCGGTGGGCCGGACGCCGCTGAGGACGATCTTCTTTTTTTGTTCGTTCATCCGAGAAAAATGAAGAAAAGGAATTTCAAGGGCTCGATGATGAAGCTGAGAAAGCCCATATAGACCAGGAAAATGACGATGATGAATCCGAAGGGCCGAAGGCGATCGAATTTTTGGGCCCATTCGTCCGAAAGCAGTCCCATCAAGATGCCGCTGCCGTCCAGGGGAGGGATCGGGATCAAATTGAAGATCGCGAAATAGCAGTTCATGATCAGCAGCATGAACAGAAACAGCGCCGCGCTCTCAGCGGGATGAAAGCCGCCGAGGGGGAACGGCACCAAGAACCCTCGCTGCATTTTCAAGCTTATGACAAGATCTCTCAGGAATTCGGCCGCCCTCGTGCTGACGAGCTTCATGATGAACAAGAGGATGAACGCGGTCGCGGCGGCGATGAGGTTCGAGGCGGGCCCGGCGAAGGAGATCCAGAGATTGTCCCGGCGGGGGTTTCTCAGATTGTAGGGATTGACGGGAACGGGCTTGGCCCAGCCGAAGGCCGGCAGCCCGACCAGCGAGAGCAGGACGGGGAGCATGATCGTGCCGACGGGGTCGATATGGGCGATGGGATTGAGCGTCACCCGGCCCAGGTTGTGGGCGGTCGGGTCCCCCATTTTATTGGCCGCCCAGCCATGCGAAGCTTCATGGATCGTGATGGCGAACAGCACGATAAAAAGCTGCATGACGATCATTAAAACATTCATGGTAAACCCGGCCGTATTTATAGCATAAGAGAGGGCGACAGGCAAGAAGGAGAACTCGGGGCATGTCGTTGGAAACCACGCGGATTTTCCCCAGCGCGGGTTCTGCAGATTGTGCGGATTGACCGGGACGGGTTTGGCCCAGCCGAACGCGGGAAAGCCGACGAGCGAGAGCATGACGGGCAAAAGGACCGTCCCGATGGGGTCGATATGGGCCAGCGGGTTGAGCGTCACCCGGCCCAGGTTGTGGGCGGTCGGGTCGCCCATTTTATATGCCGCCCAGCCGTGCGACGCCTCATGCACCGTGATGGCGAACAGGAGCACGAACAGCTGGAGGGCGATGGCGCTCAGGGAAAACCAGGGCGTATTAATAACATATCAGGGCGGGGAACGTAAAGACGAGGAGCGACGCCGACACGAAACTGCGCATCCGGAATGCGTCGCCGTGATCGTTTAGAGTTTTATGGCGGCGAGAATCGTGATGGCGTTGTGCTTCATCGAAAACGTGTCCGTCGAATCGTACGGCTTATTGAGCTTCGAGAGCCCGAGTTGATAGCCAGCCTTGACCATCAGGACCATCCCGCCCAGGTCGAGGTCGATGCCGGCCCCGAGCGAGACGCCGAAATGCAATCGGTTAAAATAAACATTTCCGCTGGAATCCGCCTGGAAGAGGTCTTCGCTCTCGCCTACCGCCGGAATGTATTTCGCCGAGAACAGGTAGCCGATATAAGGTCCCACAGTGACAAACGGCCCGTTGAAGCTGATCTTGACATCGATGGGGATTATGACGCCGCTGAGGGAATAAGAATCGGTGTAGGATTTGTTGTCGCTCCCCGTGTAATCCAAATTAGCCCCGGCCGTGGAATAAAACAAACCCGGCATGATCGAGATGTTCGGACTCAGCGCCATTTCGTATCCGCCCCCGAACTGGAAGCCCATTTTCATCTTTTTCTTAACGCCCCATTGATCCAACGAGCTTTGCGTCTCTGAATCGAAAGATAGATTCGACATTAGGAGCCCGGCCCCGATGAAAAGGCCGCCGGCCGGTTTCGTCCCGGCCGATGCTCCTGAGGAAGCCCTGGGGGCGGTATAGGCGGGGGCCGAGGGGGCTGCATAGGAGGGCGTGCCGCCGATTTCTTCGACGACATCCGCGTTGATATAACCGGTCAGGGCTTTCCCGGTCGCGTCCGCGGCGGTGATCTCATACCAATTGCCCGTCTTTTTGACGACTTCGAACATCGTGCCCAAGGTGGCACGGCTGATCACTGCGGATTGGGCGTCGGGCTGCTGGCGAATATTGGCGGTTTGGACTTTGACCTTGATGATCGCGGCCTCGGTGGCGGCGGCAAAGGCAAAGAACAAAAATACGACGAAAAGCGAAACCAGGGTTTTTTTCATCGGTCCTCCTTTCCCTCCTATAATATTGGGTCGGTCGGGGGGTGTCAAGCTCCGTTTCTGAATTTGATAAAATTCAAAGGTGGTGGGATCTTGCCATCTAAAAAAATCCCCCGCTCTCTCCTCCAACAAAGGGAAACAGGGGGGATTCTTGTCGCCAATAAAAGACCAGGGACGAGGACCGAGGTCCTCGTCCCTGGAATACAGTCCGGTTATCCCTTGAGGATCTTGGCGACTTCGTCCTTGTCCACATCGAGGACGTACGGAATACCGCTGATGTCCGCGGCTTCCTTGGTCAAAGAGGCGATGTCGTCTCTCGTGATGTAGTTCAGGGCGAACTTGCGGTTTCCGGTCATGAGCTGGCGCAGGCCCTGGTTCAGTCTCTTGAAGTAGGAATAGACGCCCATGGCGCCGGTCGAGAGCTGGGAGAATTTCTTCCCGTATGTCCTCTTGAGCTCGGGGGCGGTCACGAAGATCTCTTCCTTGCTGTTGCCGAACCGCTCGACGTAGACCGGAATCTGGCCTTCGTCGATGCGCTTGCCGATGGTCTTGCCGACCATGGCCGCGGCCAATGGGCTGCGGGCCATGCCGACGGCCTTGACGTAAGGCGCGCCGAGGGCGAGGGCCTTGAAGATCTGGTCTTCGAAGGTAATGCCGCCGGCCAGGACGATGTCGGGCACGTATTCGCCCTGCTTGGCCAGCTGATGGGCATATTTATAGGTCAGGGACCAGATCTCGACGCAGGGAATGCCCCATTCGTTCATCATCCGCCAGGGGCTCATGCCCGTTCCGCCGCCGGCTCCGTCCACCGTCAGCATGTCGAGCTTGGCTTTGGAAGCGTATTTGACGGCGCGGGCGAGGTCCGCGGGCCGGTAGGCTCCGGTCTTCAGGAAGACGTACTTGGCGCCGGCTTTGCGAAGTTGCTCGACCCGTTTCATGAAACTGTCTTCCTCGACCATGCCGAGGCGGGAATGGCGCTCGAATTCCTTGAAGCTCCCTTTCTCGAAGGACTGAACGACGTTCGGGTCATCGGGGTCGGGAAGGACGATGTAACCGCGGCGCTTCAATTCCTGGGCCTTTTTCAGGCTCTTGATTTTGACCTCGCCGCCGATGTCCTTGGCGCCCTGGCCCCACTTGAGCTCGACCGCTTCGATGCCCAGCTGGTTGATGGCATATTCCTGGACCCCGAGCCGCGTGTCCTCGACGTTGGCCTGAACGACGACGGCGCCGTAGCCGTCGGTTTGCCAGTCTTTGAAGGACTTGATCCGGAATTCCATGTCGGGGCTGCGGAGGACCCGGCCGTTCTTGATCTCCGATTCCTCGTCCATGGCGCAGACGTTCTCGCCGATGGTGAGGATGGTTCCGGCGATGGCCGCGCCGCTGGCCAGCCCTACCCAATTCGACCGGGCGACGTTCGTCGAGCCCATCCCCGGGATGACGAAGGGGACTTTGAGCTTGATCGACTTATCGCGGCCGATGCGGGTTTCGATGGTCACTTTCTCGAACGTGGCCTTATCGCTGTCCGCTTCGACGCCATAGGCGCCGACGGCCGTGCCCATGACGCTGAAATGGGAAAGGTCGACGGGGTAGTCTTTTTCCGAACCCGCCGTGATGATTCCGAACGGCTGGGGATAAAGGACTTCCGCTCCCCGGTAGGCCGATTTCCCGATTTCGCACATCCCGATGCAGCCGTCCACGCAGGTGACGCACATCCCGCTGAGGGAGCTGATCGATCCTTCGGTCCTGTTCTTGGTTAAAGTCGCCGCACTCCGATTCAATTTCGTATAAGACATGATGATTACCTCCTTATGGTCTTTATTTCCAATTTGACTGTTGCCATGGATTCCCGCGTCGTCATTTCTGCTTTTCCTGGACGCACATGCCGCAGCGGCCGGCGTCATACATCCAGCAGGTGAGCTCGCCGTATTCGTCCAGGCACGTCGGTTCGACCTGCAGGCAGGCGTTGCAGATGTCCGTATCCGCGTTCGGGCCGCCGCAGCGGGCCGCGCAGGCCGGACAGACATACATGCACGCTCCGCAGAGGCGGCACTCCTCGGACCGGATGTCGAACGGCGTCCCGATCTTCCGCTTGTAGCCGCGATTCTGGAAGCCGATCGCCCGGGCGTCCATTTGCTCGTCGCACATCCGGATGCAGAGGCCGCAGTGAACGCATTCCTCGTTGCGCGGCTTGAACCTCTGCTGGGTGACGCCGAACTTCGAGGCCAGGTCCTGGATCTCCTTCGACATCGGCGCGGTCGAGAGCATGAGCTCGATCATCATCCGCCGCGTCTTGATCACCCGCTTCGTGTCGGTGTGGACGACCAGGCCCTCCTCGGCCGGGTAGGTGCACGACGTGACCAGCTTGGTCTTCGGGCCCTCCCCGATCTCGACGAGGCACAGGCGGCAGCCGCCCCAGGGCGTCAGTCCTTCGTTGTAGCAGAGGGTCGGGATCTCGAGGCCGTAGAAGCGGGCCGTGTCGAGAATCGTCCAGCCGTCCTCCGCCGTCACGTCCAAATTGTTCATCTTGAAAGTGATCATCTCGCTCTCTCCACGATCCGGATCGCTTCGTCGCGCAGCGTCTCGATGGCCTCAAACCTGCAGGCCTCGAAGCAGGCGCCGCACTTGATGCATTTGTCTTGCTCGATCGTGTGGACTTCCTTGAGCGTTCCCCGAATGGCGTCCTTGGGGCACGCTGTTTTGCAGGCCAGGCAGCCCGTGCATCTGTCGGGGATGACCTCGTACTGGATGAGGGCGAGGCAGACGCCGGCCGGACAACGTTTCTCTTTGATGTGGGTCTCGAACTCCCGTTTGAAGTAGCGAAGGGTCGATAGAATGGGATTGGCGGCCGTCTGCCCGAGGCCGCACATGGAGCCGTCCATCGTCGCCGTCGCCAGCTCCTGAAGGAGCTCGATATCGCTCGGTTTCCCTTGGCCCTCGGTGATGGCTTTGACGATCTCCCACATTCGCTGCGTGCCCTCGCGGCAGGAGACGCACTTGCCGCAGGATTCATCCCGGAGGAAATTGAGGAAGTACTTGGCGACGTCGACCATACAGGTCTTGTCGTCCATGACGATCATCCCCCCCGAACCCATCATGGCCCCGGCCCCGGTCAGGCTTTCGTAGTCGATGGGTAAATCCAGGAGTTTGGCGGGGATACAGCCGCCCGAAGGGCCGCCGATCTGGACCGCCTTGAACTTCCGCCCGTCGGGAATGCCGCCGCCGATGCCGTAGATGACGTCCCGGAGGCTGATGCCCATCGGCACTTCGACCAGCCCCGTATTGTTGATCTTACCGACGAGCGAGAAAATTTTCGTCCCTTTGCTCGTTTCCGTCCCGAGGCTCGCAAACCAGGCCGCGCCGCGCCGGATGATGTTGGGGACGGTGGCCCAGGTCTCGACGTTGTTGATCGTCGTCGGCATCCCCATGTAGCCCTTTTGGGCGGGATAGGGAGGCCGCTGTCGGGGGTTGCCGATTCGGCCCTCCACGGAAGCGATCAGGGCCGTCTCTTCTCCGGAGACGAAGGCCCCCGCGCCCTGAACGACCTCGACGTCGAAGTTGAACCCGGTGTCGAGGATATTTTTCCCGAGGAGGCCGTAATCCTTCGCCTGACGGATAGCGATCTCCATCCTCTGCAGGGCCAACGGGTATTCATGCCGGATATAAATGAATCCTTTTTCGACTCCGATCGCTTTGGCCCCGATGACCATTCCTTCAAGAACCGCGTGGGGATCGGCCTCGAGGAGGGACCGGTCCATGAAAGCCCCGGGGTCCCCCTCGTCGCCGTTGCAAATGATGTATTTGGGGGTCCTTTTTTCCTTGCGGCAGACCTCCCATTTCTTTCCCGTCAAAAATCCGGCGCCGCCCCGACCCCGGAGGCCCGAGGCGCTGATCTCGGCGATGATCTCCTCGGGCGTCATCTTCGTCAAAACCTTGGCCATCGCTTCGTAGCCTTCGAAGGCGATGTACTCCTCGATCTTTTCCGGATCGATCCGGCCGCGGTTGCGAAGGACGAGGAGCCGCTGGTGTTTGAAGAACTCGATATCCTTCATTTTGGGGACCGGCGCTTTTTCGGCGGGCGGGACGTACATCAACTTCTTGACCGGACGCCCTTTCAGCAAGTGCTCTTCGACGAGGCGCGGGACGTCTTCGACTTTGAGCCGCTGGTAGAAGATCCCCTCCGGTTGAACCAGGAGGATCGGGCCCCGCTCGCAGAATCCGTTGCAGCCCGTGGCGATAACGAGGACCTCGTTCTGGAGCTTTTTCTTCTGGATTTCTTTTTCGAGGGCCTCTTTGATTTTGAAGGATTCGCAGGAGACGCATCCCGTCCCGGCGCAAACCAATAAATGAGTGCGATATTTTTTCAAGGATCCCTCTCAGTATACGGTTTCGCTTCCGATCGCCAGGGCGTATTCGGCCACCAAGCGGCCGTCCAGGATATGCTTCTCGACGATCTTTCTCATTTTGGCCGGCGTCAGATCGATGTATTTGACGGGCGGCTGGCCTTTGAGCTCGACCGTCGCCATCGGTTCCCGATTGCAGAACCCGGCGCAACCGGATGTCGTGACGATCATATCCTTGACGCGGCTTTTGCTCAGCTGATCCAGGAGGGCGTCCATGATCTCCCGGGCTCCGGCGGCGATCCCGCAGGTGCCCATGTGGACCGTGACCTTGCCCCGGCCCTCGCCATCCCGGATGGTCATCAGGGCCTTGGCCTTATCCCGGATTTTTGCCAAATCCTGGATTTTGAGTTTTTTCTGTTTCACCTTGGACGTTCGCTTTATTTTGGTCATATTCGTCTGATCCTCCTCCTGCCGGGCTGGAAATGCCTTGTCGTGATTTCGATCAAGGCGACGCGGCCTAGGCTTGTTTCGAGGCTTGCGGCTTGGCCTCCGATTTATCCGCTTTTTGATACTTCTTCAGGATCGTGTTGACTTTCCGGATCGTCGTGTGTCCATGGTAATCCCCATCCACGGTGACGACGGGTCCGATGGCGCAGCAGCCGAGACAGGCGACGGTTTCTAGCGTAAACAGGCCGTCCTTTGTCGTTTCCCCGGAGGCGACTTCGAGACGCCGTTCGAATTCTTCCAGGATCCTCGGCCCGCCGCGGACGTGACAGGCCGTTCCCATACACACCAAACAGGTGTGTTTTCCCCGCGGCGTGAGGCTGAAGGCGCGGTAGAACGTCGCCACGCCGAAGATATCGATCAACGGCATGGCCAAATCGGTCGCGACATAGCGGAGGGATTCCGGAGGAAGAAAGGCGTATTCGGCTTGAATATCCAGAAGGATGGCGATCAGATTTTTTTTCAAGCCCTTGTGCCTATGGATAATGGATTGGATTTTTTCTTTTTTGACGTTCAAAATATTTCCTCCATATCGAGGGATAACGATCGGCGTCGGTTATTTATCGCGACAAAAAGGGAACGTTTGATGAGCATAAAATAAGACGAGACATATAACAAATCAAATGTGTCTTTGTCAAGTTATTGTTGGCCTTATGTCATTTAAAGATTGAAAGTGGACTGTTTTTAGCTGATTTAAAGATGAAAAGTGGACTGGGGGGTTCGGCTGTGGTTTAACGTTCTGATAAACAAGGAGGTTATCCCATGGCCAAACAACTGCACAAGTCGTTCAGCGATCAACAGGTTCGAGTTCTGCTCAAGAGATATGATGACCGGGAGGTTGAGCTGCGACACATCCTGGGGGTCTTGAGGATCGGGAGGAGCCGCTTCTTTAAGATCCTTAGAGAGTATCGGGATGATCCCGAGGGATTTACGGTCGCTTACCGAAGGACAAACTGTCCTCACAAAATCTCGTCAGAGGTTGAACAGAACATCCTCAAGGAGCTCCGGATGGAGAAAAGCCTGATTGAAGCCCCCGAGGTTCCTCTCCGGACCTATAACTACAGCTATATCCGGGACCGGCTCCGGGATGAGTATCGCCAAGAGGTCTCGGTTCCAACGATCATCAAACGGGCCAAAGAGCACGATTATTATCTCTCCAAGCCCAAAAGGAAGGCTCATGACCGGGAGGTCCTGACCAACTATGTGGGGGAACTTATCCAACACGACTCGTCCGAGCATAAGTGGGCCCCCGATGCCAAGGTCAAATGGCATCTGATCACGAGCCTGGACGATCACAGCCGGCTTCTCCTCCATGCCGACTTCGTCGAACGGGAGACCAGCTGGGACCATATCCAAGCCCTGGAAAACGTGGTCCTTCGCTATGGGGTCCCTTACGCCTACTACACCGACAGCCACTCCATCTTCCGCTTCGTTCAGGGCAGGGACTCGATCTGGAGGAAGCACTATCTCGTGACGGATGATATCGATCCACAGTGGAAACAGGTTCTTCAGGAATGCCGGATAGAGCTTCGCTATGCCCTCTCTCCTCAGGCCAAGGGGAAGATCGAACGTCCCTACGGCTGGCTTCAGGACAGAGTCGTCAGGACATGTTCTCGGGAAAACGTTAAAACCATCGGGCATGCCCGGGAGGTCCTCGGTTTTGAGAAGCACCGCTATAACAACCGTCAGGTCCACAGCACGACCGGGGAGATCCCAATCGTGAGGTTCCGCAGAGCCCTAAAAGAGAAACGAAGTCTGTTCCGGCCGTTCGAAGTCCCTCCCCCTTTCCGTTCGACCAAAGACATCTTCTCTCTCAAGGCGGAACGCGTCGTGGATCCGTACCGGAGAATATCGTTCAACAACCTTGAGTTTAAGCTGGATGGTGTTACGGTTCGCGATAGGGTTCAGCTGCGCATCGTTCCGGACGTGGGACACGGCCTAGCCGAGATCCGGTTCTGGTCTGAAGATCGCCTCGTCGGCATCCGAAAGATCAAAGCAGACTGCCTGAACTTAGTCCACTTTTAATATTTACGACAGTCCACTTTCAAAATTTAAGTAACCGGGGGGACCCGGGGGAGCGGCCGAGCGGATTCTCCCCGGGGAGGGTCGCATGATCGCGGGACGCGGCTTCGCCCGTTCCTAGAGGAAAGGCAGGTATTTTCTGGTTTCGTAGTCGCTGACCTGCTTGTCGAACTCCGAGCCGACGTTTTTCTCGTAATCCGCGATCTCTTCCCGCTTGTTGGCGATGAACCTGGAGAAGATGTGTTCGCCGATGGTCTCGCGGACGAGGTCGCTTTTTTCCGCGAGTTTCACCGCTTCCTCGAGGTTCCGCGGAAGGGTCATGATGCTGAACTTCTTCTGCCGGGCGCCGCTCATGTGATAGATGTTCTCTTCGACGGCCGGGGGGAGGGGATATTTTTCGCGGATGCCCCGCAAACCGGCGGCGAGCATGACGGCGAAAGCGAGATAGATGTTGCAGCCGGGATCGGGCGACCGCAGCTCGATGCGCGTGGCGTTCTCTTTCCCGGGCTGATAACGGGGCACGCGGATGTAGGCCGACCTGTTCCTCTGACCCCAGGCGATATATACGGGCGCTTCATAGCCTTCGATCAGGCGCTTGTAGGAATTCACCCAGGGGCTGAAGATCGCGGACGCTTCGCGGGCGTGCTTCATCAGCCCCGCGATGTGGGCCCGGGCGGCATCGGACAGCTGATACGCGCCGGCGGGGTCGAAGAACAGGTTCTTGCCGTCTTTCCACATGGACTGGTGGACGTGCATGCCGCTCCCGTTCTGACCGTTGATGGGTTTGGGCATGAAGGTGGCATAGAGGCCGTGCAGGCGGGCCACGCGTTTGACGATGTAGCGGAAAAGCATCCCCGTGTCGGCCATGGCTAGAGCGCTCGTATACCGGAGATCGATCTCGTGTTGTCCATGGGCGACCTCGTGGTGGTCGTACTCCGACATGATCCCCATCTTCTTCAACAGAAGTTGGATCTCCTTGCGAATCTCGCCGTGCCGGCCGGCGAAGAAATAGCCGCCCGTATCGAGCGGGACGGCCTCCTTATCGTTCGAGAAGATGAAGAACTCGAACTCCGGGCCGACCTTGAAATCGTCGATCCCGAATTCCTCCCTGGCCCGGCGGAGGGCAAGCCGGAGCCGGTGGCGCGAGTCGCCTTCGTATTGCGTTCCATCCGGCGTCAGGATATCGCCGAACATGACGGCCTCGCGCCAGGACGTGTCTTCGGCGAAGCCTTTGTACTCCCAGGGCAGGACGCGGAACGTCGTCGGGTCGGGCTTGATGATGAGGTCGCTCTCCTCGATCCGGACGAAGCCTTCGACCGAGGACCCGTCGAACCCCTTCCCGTCGCGAAAAGCGGACTCGAGTTCGGCGCTCGGAAAGGAGAAATCCATCGGCCGTCCCAGGATGTCCGGAAAGACGATCCGGATGAATTCGATCTTCCGGGACGGGTCAAGAACCGTCTTCAGAACTTCCTCTTCGCTCGAAAACCCGAAATTCTTAGGCGATAAATCGCTTCTCATGGACATGGCGGGCCTCCCGTGGTTAGGCTAATAACCATTAAATAACAAATAAAAAATATAAATGTCAAGTTATAATAAATAAAAGTTGACAAACGTTGTAATATCTCGATAATATGAAAACATGGAGGTTTGCCCACGATCGACGAACTCGACCGGAAAATCATCCGGGTCATGAACCGGAACGCACGCAAAAGCTTCCGTGAGATCGCCAAGGACGTCGGCACGTCCGTGACGGCGGTCATTCACACCGTGAAGAAACTCGAGAGCGAGGGCGCCATCCAGGGCTATATTCCCGTCATCGATCCCGTCCGCTTCGGCCTGGATTTGATCGCCGCGATCGCGCTCCGCATCTCCCAGGGGAAGCTCCTGGAAACCCAGAGGAAGATCGCCAGGGATCCGCACGTCACGGCCGTATACGACATCACCGGCGAGTGGGATTCCCTGGTGATCGCGTATTTCCGGGGGCGGGACGACCTGAACGATTTTCTGAAAAAACTGAACGCCATGAAATACATCGACAGGACCGTGACTCATCTCGTCCTCAACAAAGTCAAGGACGAGCGCCGCGTTCCCGTTTGAAGGGGCGCGGCCGCTCAAGCGACCGCATCGAGATTCCCGAAATTCGAGGCCGGGGCCGTTCCTTGATTCCGGGCCTCGAATTTTCCTTGACAGGCCGCACGTTTGTGACATAATTATTTTTTTTCGAGCGGAGGTCGCCATGCCCAAGAAAGTCTATGTGCCGATTGGACATCATTATATCGTCGAAGCGTCCGGCTGCAATTCGAGGGTCATCGGCAGCGTCGAGAAAGTCCAGAACATCCTGGTGAAAGCCGCGGAGATCGCCGGGGCCAAGGTCTGGGCGATCTCATTCAGCAAGTTTCCTCCGAACGGCGTCAGCGGCGTGGTGGTGATCTCCGAATCGCACATCTCGACCCACACCTGGCCGGAGATGCGCTACGCGGCGCTGGACATCTATACCTGCGGCAGCCATGTGGATCCCGAGAAAGCCGTCGTCTACGCGCTCGAGGAATTCGGCGCATCGACCTCCCACATCACCGAGATAACGCGCGGCATCGACGAGGGCGACTGGAAGTTCTTCCACAGCTTCGTGACCTGGGAAGAGGATTTTAAAAAGCATTTGAATAAAACGCCCTGAAAAAAGCCGCCATCCCCGGCAAAAAAGTAAATATTGTTTACATCCCTTAAACGCCCGATCGAAGATTTTTCCCGAATACCCAACGCGTCCCCGCCTCTCGTCCCTGTTTTTTGAGCGCATTTCTTGGCACAAAAAATGCTTTTCATTGGGTAGAGATGACCGATGAGATTCACGCCGAGTCTCCGCTTTTGTTATAATAAAGTAGCCATGGGAAATCTCCGCAGGGTCTTTTGGGGATGCGCCGCGGCCCTGAGCTTGAGTCTTTCGCTTTCCGGCCAGACCATCGACGATCTTTTCGATCGGCTCCAAAAATCATTCGCCGCCAGGGACCTGGCGTCCTACACGAGTGCTTTTGTCCCGAACCTTCGGGAGCGGGAGGGCGCCGCGGCGTCCGCCTTCATGAACGCCTGGAAAATGAACAAAGTCCTCATTCATCGCTCGAACTTGGCGACCGAACAAGAGGCCGATACCGGCCTCTATCTCCAGGTCTTGTACCAGAATGAGTTTTCCGCGATGCTGGAAAAGTGGCATATCTGGCTCCAAGAAACGGAGGACCGCTGGCTCATCCAGAAAAAAGAGGTGACCGGAAATATCACCTCCCTTTTCAAGATCCGCATTCCTTCGGCGCGGGTCGAGCGGGCCGAGTTCGTCGAGATCAGGCATGAAGACATACGCGTCACGTTCGAGAACGCCTGGGTTTTCTACGACAACATCCCGGACATGGAAATCGCCCTGCTGGTGATCGGCAAGGGGCGGCTCCATTTCTCGCCCTCAAACGAAACGGAAAAGCATCAGCTCGAATTGAGGTACAAGAAGAATTTCCTCGACGAGGCGTTGGAGCATGGCTATTTTCGTTTTTCCGACGCTTTCTTCCAGAGCCATATCACCATCAAGAAGGCTTCTCCGGACGGGACTCCGCCCCTGTCTCCGGCGGAATCGAGCGAGGCGGCCGCGCTTTTCAAAAAATATTATCCGGCTTCGTTCACCATCGAGAACTCCCTGACGAACGATCTCTTGTCGTTCGCCCCGCGGGGCGAACAAGCCGTCTTTGAGTTGAAGGGAAAAAAGACCGGCGATCTGGCTTATATCTATTCCCCGTTTTCCGAGGATGAGATCCATCTCATCAAACGGGAGCCCGAACAGGTCATCAACCTCTATTCCCCCGAAAAGAAGGGCGAGGAGGGGTTGAAGTCCATGTTCGTGTCGTTCGGGGAGAGATTCGACGTCCGGCGTTGCGATCTCGAAGTGGATTTCCAGCCGGACAAGCTCTATCTCTCGGCCCGGGCCAGGGTCGAGGTTGCGGCCCAGATCGACGCCGTCGATAACCTCAGATTCAATTTCAACCCCGGCTTCGAAATCCTGCGTATATTCGACCAGGAGGGCCGCGAGCTCTTTTATGCCCAGGACAAGCCCCGCGAACTCCTCTATATATATTTCGTCGACCCGCTGGCGAAAGGCAGCGTGGAGACGGTCGATATCTATTACCGCGGAACGCTCAGCCCTTCCGGACAGACGCAGGACGTCGTCGCCGCCGGTCAATACAACGAATCGTTCTTCCTGATCCCCCCTCCCTTCGATACGTATCTTTACAGCCAGTCGGCTTACTGGTATCCTGCGCCGCCCGAGGTCGATTATTTCCAGGCGAGCCTCAAGTTCAGCGTCCCCCCGGGATTCCTCTGCGTGGCCAACGGAGAATTGGTCGAACAAGGAACGATCGATTCGATCCAGCGCGTATCGGCCCTTGATAAGGTGGGGAACGCGGTTTTCAGATTCGAGACGAAATTTCCCGTCAAATATTTGTCGTTCATCGTGGGAAAGTTCAATAAGATCGCGGTCGGAGATACCCTTGGTTCTCCCTTCATCCAAGGATATGCCTCCCCGGAGATCAGCGTCCAGCGGAGGGGCCTGCTCGGGGAGGCCCGGGCCATCGTCGAGAATTACGAAAAATGGTTCGGCCCGTTCCCTTATGAGAAATTGAGCGTCGTCCAGCGACTCTGGCCGATCAGCGGGGGACACAGCCCGGCCTCGTTCATTGTCCTCAATGAACTGCCGAGGACGCCCGACAGCCCGATCATCGTCAACAGCAACAGCCCGGTCGACCTTTCGCGACGGAGAGAATATTATATCGCTCACGAAATCGCCCACCAGTGGTGGGGACAAGCTCTGGCGTGGGAGCGCTATCGCGACCAATGGCTCAGCGAAGGCCTGGCCCAGTTCGCCTCCGCGTATTATCTCAAGACCAAGCTGGGCGACCGCACGTATGCCGCCATTTTGAAAAAGTTCGCGCAATGGACGGAACGGAAAGCCGACTGCGGTCCGATCACCCTGGGCTCGCGGTTGAGCTATCTGGATTTCGACGCGTATCAAGCGATCGTATACGACAAGTCCGCGCTGGCGCTCAACATGCTTCTGGATTTGCTCGGCGAAGAGACATTTTTCAAGGGCCTTAGGGGATTTTTCGAGAAATACAAGTACCGCTCGGCCCGAACCCCCAACTTCATCCGTAGCATGGAAGAGGCCGCCGGCCGTGATCTCCAGCCGTTCTTCAAAGGTTGGTTCGATTTGCATATCCTACCCGAGGTCCATGTCGCGACCGATATCCAGAAGCAGGGCGACGATTTCGTCCTCAAAATCCGGGTCAATCAGACCCGGGACGTTTTTGTCTTTCCGCTCTGGGTCGAATGGCGGGAGAATGACACGGCGATCCGCCGAAAGTTGGACATCAGCTCGGCCACCCAGGAATTTGAAATTCGGACGAAAATCCGGCCGGCCAGGATCAGGATCAATCCCGACAAATTCGTCCCCGGGGATTTTCATTAAGAATTCATCCGGACGGTTTTTCCCCCATCGTGCTCATGATCGCGGCCCCTCCGCCGCGCGCCGATCCGAAAAGGCCGCGAATAACCATTGACAAGGATTCGCGCCGGGGACTATCTTTTAGGGAGGAGATCCAAGGACGGCCGTGGCGTTGAATAGACATAATAATTCCCAAGATGACGAGCGCGTATTCCCGGTTCCCCTGAATATTCTGATCGTCGACGACGAAGTCAACATTCGTAAGACCTTGTCCGTCTGCCTCGAGACGGACGGCCATAGGATTGTCGCGGTCAGCAATTCCAGGGATGCTGTGGCGGAGGCCTCGCGGAGGTCCCTGGATCTTGCGTTCGTGGATTTGCGGCTGGGCACGGAGGATGGGCTGGATTTGATCCCGGTTTTGTTGGCCGTGGCACCCGGCCTGAAGATCATCGTCATCACCGCCTATGCCTCTATCGATACGGCCGTCGAAGCCATGCGGCGCGGGGCGACCGATTACATCCCAAAGCCGTTCGCTCCGGCCCAAATCAAACTGGCCGTCCGCAAGATCTTCGAGATGCGAAGCCTGGAACAGCGGGTCGCCACGCTTCAGGAGGACCTTGGACGGACGCATCCGGAGATCGATTTCGTGAGCGCCAATCCGCTGATGCAACGAGCCGTGAGCCTCGCCCGTCAAGCGGCTTCTTCCGAGGCCACCATCCTTCTCCGCGGGGAAAGCGGAACCGGAAAGACGGTCCTCGCCCGGGCCATTCATGCCTGGAGCCATCGGGCGACGAAACCGATCGGTATCGTCTCCTGTCCCTCGTTTTCCTCCGAGCTTCTTGAAAGCGAGCTTTTCGGGCACGTAAAAGGGGCTTTCACGGGAGCCGTTCGCGACAATTCCGGCCGGATCGCCGCCTGCGAGGGAGGGACGCTGTTTATGGACGAAATCAGCGATCTGCCTCTATCTCTTCAGCCGAAATTGTTGCGGTTCGTCCAGGACAAGGAATATGAGCGCGTCGGCGACGGCCAGACCCGAAAGGCCGACGTGCGGCTCATCGCGGCCACGAACGTGGACCTCGAAGAGGCCGTCAAGGAAGGGCGATTTCGAGAGGACCTGTTTCACCGATTGAACGTCATTCCGATCGAAATCCCGCCGCTGCGTCTGCGTCCGGATGATGTGGCCGCGCTCGCGGAACGGCTCCTCGCTTTCCATGCCCGGAATAATCACCGGTCATTTGGGGGGTTCACGAGCGAGGCCATTCAAGCGCTCGGCCGATACGCGTGGCCGGGCAACGTCCGCGAATTGAGCAACGTCATCGAACGGGCCGCCATCCTCTGCCGGTCGCATCTTATCGGTCGCGAATGCCTCCCGGCCAATTTGCTGTCGAGCGACATCCAGCCGAACATCGGCGATTCGGTGAGCCTGGAAAAGATCGAAGAACAACATATCCGGCGCGTGCTGGCTACGGCGAAATCCCTGCAGGAGGCGGCGGACATTCTCGGCATCGATCAGGCCACCCTGTGGCGTCGGCGGAAAATCTATGGAATATAGGCCCTGACGGAGCCCTGCCCCTTCTCTTCTGAACGCCGTTCGCCTTGCGAATTGCAATGCATTTTCACCTATTGTCTTGAGATCTGCAAAACGCGAAAAAGACGGGATGACGTTAAAATATTCATTATCAATTGGATAGCTCCTAATTTCTTTTGGCATGTCTTTTGCAATCATTAATGACAGGAGAAAAGCATGTTAGGACTCCGGCAAAAATTGTCTCTGGCTTTTGGTGTGCTTTTGATCATCATGGTAGTCATTGGCGTTCAGAGCATCCTGTATTTGACAACACTGGGCGAATCCATCGACGTAATCCTGAGGGAAAATTACCGGAGCGTCATCGCCTGCCAGCAAATGAAGGAAGCCTTGGAACGCATCGACAGCGGGCTGCTCTTTACGCTTCTCGGCGACACGATGAGCGGGACGGAACTGATCCTGACCAATGAAGGGGTTTTCGAGAAAGCGCTCCAGGTCGAGCTGAACACCATCACCCTTCCGGGAGAAGGAGAGAAAGCCGCCCATCTTCGGGATCTTTTCGGCCGTTATGAAGCCGCGCTCAAGAGCGTCCGGGATCCGGGGGCGCCGATCCGCGAGCGCCATGACGCCTATTTCACCGTCCTGTTTCCGTTGTTCGGGCAGATCAAAAACACGGCGGATGACATTCTCCAAATGAACCAGACGAACATGAGCGACGCCAACGATCAGGCCCGCGGGAGCGCCGCCGCGGCTCGACGACAGATGATCGTTTTGCTGTTCGCCGGAACGGCCATCGCCGTGGGATTCGTGTTTTTCACGGGGACGGCGATCCTCCGTCCCATCCGGAGCCTTATCCAATCCACCGACGAGATCCGGCAGGGCCATCTCGACCTTGTCGTTCCCATCCGTTCTCAGGATGAGATCGGACATCTTTCCCAATCGTTCAACGATATGGCCGCGAGCCTCCGGGAATTCCGGCGAACCGATCAGGCCAAGCTCATGCGCATTCAGCGCGCCACCCAAGAAGCCTTTGACAGCCTTCCCGATGCCGTCGCCGTCATCGATCCGGAGGGAAAAGTGGAAGTCGCCACGGAATTGGCCAAAACGGTCTTTGGACTGAGGCCGAATACCATGATTTTTGAATTGCCTTTCGAATGGATGGCCGATCTTTTCCGAGGGGCGCTCAAAGACAGCCGGTCGACGTTCCTCAAGGGCCGCGACGTGATTCAACAATTCGTGCAAGGAGAAGAACATTACTTCTGCCCTGAAGCCGTGCCTATTTTGGATCGCGAACGGCTGGCGACGGGCGTTGTCCTGGTCCTCCAGGACGTCACCCAGCTTCAGCAGCAGGACGAGATCAAAAGGAGCGTGATCCGGACCGTGTCGCATCAGCTCAGAACTCCCCTGACATCCATTCGTATGGCGATCCATCTCCTGCTGGAAGAGAACGTCGGTCCTCTGACGGAGAAACAAGCCGAACTCTTAATCGCGGCCAGGGAGGACAGCGACAACCTCCACGGCATCTTGAACAACCTTTTGGACATCAGCCGGATGGAATCCGGGAAAGCCCCCTTGGAATTTCAATCCCTTTCACCCCAATCGCTGGCGATGGACGCTCTCGAACCCTATCGCCGCACCGCCCAAGACCAGGAAATCACATTGAACGTCGAACTCCGCGGAAATCTCCCCGATGTCTGGGTGGACAGGGCGCGGATCAGCCACGTTTTCGGCAATTTGCTCTCGAACGCCCTGAGGTATACGCCTCCCGGCGGGAGAATCGTCGTTGCCGCCAGGGCCGAGGAGGAGATGGTGCGCTTCTCCATCGCCGATTCGGGAGTCGGGATCCCCAGCCAGTACCTTCCTCGTGTTTTCGATCCGTTCTTCCGCGTTCCCGACCGGGACATCGAGACCGGCGCGGGACTCGGCCTGGCCATCGCCAAGGAGATCGTCGAGGCGCATGGCGGCGTGATGGCCGTGGAAAGCGAGGAAGGAAAGGGCGCCACGTTCATTTTCAAGCTCAAAAGGGCCGACCGGATCTCCAAAGAGGAGGAGCCAACGTGATCGATGGAATTTTCATTATCGTCGTCATCGTCTTTTTCTGGGCGTGCGATAGGTATGCCCGCGCCTGCGAACGGCTGTGATGAAATGAGCGATATCCTGGGAATCATCATCGGTCTCCTGTTGATCGTTTATATGTTCGTCTCGGTCCTGCGGCCTGAAAAATTCTGATCGAGGAAATTGACCATGGATATATTCGGCTGGATTCAACTGTGCCTCTTCATGGGGATCCTTCTACTTCTCACGAAACCGGTCGGTCTCTACCTCGTCCGAGTTCTGGAAATCGATGGAAAAACGATTCTCGATCCCGCCCTAAAACCGGTCGAACGGCTGTTTTATCGTCTCTGCGGCGTGGATCCCCATAAGGAGCAGAGCTGGAAGCAGTACACTCGGTCCCTTCTCGTTTTCAGCCTTGCCGGCCTCTTATTCACGTATGCCGTCCTCAGGCTCCAACACATTCTTCCCTTGAATCCCCAGAAGTTCGGGCCCCTCAGCCCCGATCTGGCGTTCAATACGGCCGCCAGTTTCACGACTAACACGAACTGGCAGAATTATGCGGGAGAGTCCACTCTGTCGTATTTCTCTCAAATGGTCGGGCTTGTTTTCCATAATTTCATCTCGGCGGCCGTCGGCATCGCCGCGGCGGCGGCCCTGGTGCGCGGCATCGCCCGCCATTCGGCCAAGACCCTCGGGAATTTCTGGGCCGACCTTGTCCGGATAAACCTTTATCTTCTGCTGCCGATCTGCCTCGTCTTCTCCCTCTTCCTCGTGTCCCAGGGCGTCGTCCAGAACTTCAAACCCTATGACAAAGCCCGGTCGGTCGAGACTTCGGCCGCTCAAAGCGGGGACCCGGGCGCCGCGCGGCAAACCATCGCCCAGGGTCCGGCGGCTTCGCAGGTCGCCATCAAGATGCTGGGGACGAACGGCGGCGGATTTTTCAACGCCAATGCCGCCCATCCCTATGAAAATCCGACCCCGCTTTCCAACTTCCTCCAAATGCTCTCCATTTTCCTCGTCCCGAGCGGCCTGACGTTTTATTTCGGCCGAATGGTCAAGAACCGGAAGCACGGCTGGGCCGTCTGGAGCGCCATGGCGATCCTCTTTCTCGCCGGGATACTGGTTTGCTGGCGGGCTGAAAGCGCCGGCAATCCCCGCTGGCGCGCCCTGGGCGTGGATCCCGCGTCCGGGAACATGGAAGGAAAGGAAGTCCGGTTCGGCATTTTCAATTCTTCCTTGTTCGCTTCGGTCACGACCGCGGCTTCCTGCGGGGCGGTGAATTCCATGCACGATTCTTTCACGCCGATCGGAGGGTTGGTTCCCCTGTTCAACATCCAATTGGGCGAGGTCGTGTTCGGCGGCGTCGGTTCGGGACTGTACGGAATGATCATTTTCGCGGTGCTGGCGGTATTTCTGACCGGCCTGATGGTCGGCCGAACGCCCGAGTATCTAGGCAAGAAGATTGAAGCCTACGACGTCAAAGTCAGCGTCCTCTCTTTGCTCGTCATGATTTTTTGCATTCTCGGCTTTTCCGCTTGGGCCCTGGCGAGCCCGCGGGGCGTCGCCGGCCTGAACAATGCCGGACCACACGGCTTGAGTGAAATCCTTTATGCCTTTTCCTCCGGCGCGGGAAACAACGGCAGCGCCTTTGCGGGTTTGAACGCGAACACCCCGTGGTTCAATGTCACGCTGGGTCTGGACATGTTGTTCGGCCGTTTCGTCATGTTGGTGCCGATCCTGGCCCTGGCCGGAAACCTGGGCAGAAAGAAATCGGTTCCGCCGAGCGAGGCGAGCTTTCCGGTCAGCGGGCCGATGTTCATTATCATCCTGATCGGGACGGTTGTGATTGTCGGGGCGCTCACGTATTTACCCGCGCTCGCCCTCGGCCCGATCGTCGAACATTTATTGATGACGGGATCGGGTGTTTCATTCTAGAGGAGGACAAACCATGCCCGCGACCGCGCATTCTCTTTGGGATCGCCGGATCCTGGCCCGGGCGGTGGTCGAGTCTTTTAAGAAGCTGAATCCCGCAAGCCTAATGAAAAATCCCGTCATTTTCGTAACCGAAGTCGGAGCGGGCGTTACCACGCTTGGGCTTTTTTTCGCCTCCAAGCACGAATCCGCCGGCTTTGCCTTGCAGATCAGCCTTTGGCTGTGGTTCACCGTGCTCTTCGCCAATTTCGCGGAAGCGATGGCCGAGGGCCGGGGCAAGGCCCAGGCCGATGAGCTCCGCAAGACGCGGACCCGGACCGTCGCCAACCGCCTCAAGGATGGCGGATCGGTCGAACAAGTTCCGGCGGAGCACCTCCGCAAGGGCGATCTCGTTCTCGTTTCCGCGGGCGAGATCATCCCCTCGGACGGCGATATCATCGAAGGCGCGGCCACGGTGGACGAGTCCGCTATCACCGGCGAGTCCGCGCCCGTCATCCGCGAGGCGGGAGGGGACCGGAGCGCCGTCACCGGCGGGACGAGGGTCCTTTCCGACCGGATCAAGGTCCTCATCACCGCCGAGCCGGGAAAAAGCTTCATGGATCGCATGATCCGCCTCGTCGAAGGAGCCGAACGCCAGAAGACCCCCAACGAGATCGCCCTGACGATTCTCCTCTCGGCCCTGACGATCATTTTCCTTGTTGTCGTCATGACCCTCAAGCCCTTCGGCTCGTTCTCCGGCGTCACGCTGACGACGACCGTGCTCGTGGCCCTGCTCGTCTGCTTGATACCCACCACGATCGGCGGCCTTCTCAATGCCATAGGCATCGCGGGCATCGATCGCATGGTCCAGAAAAACGTCCTGGCGATGAGCGGCCGCGCGGTCGAAGCGGCGGGCGACGTGGATGTCCTGCTTCTCGACAAGACAGGGACCATCACCTTGGGGAACCGTCAGGCCACGGCATTTCTTCCGGCTCCGGGAGTGACCGTCGACGCGTTGGCCAATGCCGCGCAATTGGCCTCTCTTGCCGATGAAACCCCAGAGGGACGGAGCATCGTGGTCCTGGCGAAGAAATACGGCCTGCGGGGCCGATCCATCTCCGAGATGCCGGGCGCGGTCTTCATCGCCTTTTCCGCGACGACGAGGATGAGCGGCGTGGATATTGACGGCCGGAGAATCCGGAAGGGGGCGCCCGATGCGATTCGGGCCTTCACCGGCAGCGACTTCTCCCTCGAAATCCACGACGCGGTCAACCTTATCGCCTTCTCCGGAGGAACGCCGCTTCTGGTCGCCGACGACGCCAAGATTCTGGGCGCCGTTCATCTGAAGGATATCGTCAAAGGCGGGCTCAAGGACCGGTTCGAGCGATTCCGGGCCATGGGGATCAAAACGGTCATGATCACCGGCGACAACCGGCTCACGGCCGCCGCGATCGCGCGGGAAGCCGGCGTCGACGATTTCGTGGCCGAAGCCAAGCCCGAAGATAAACTGACCCTGATCCGAACCGAACAAGCTTCCGGACACCTCGTGGCCATGACCGGGGACGGGACCAACGATGCCCCGGCCCTGGCCCAGGCCGACGTGGGCGTGGCCATGAACACGGGAACGCAAGCCGCCAAGGAAGCCGGCAATATGGTGGACCTCGACTCCAACCCCACGAAACTGATCGAGGTCGTCGAGATCGGCAAGCAAATGCTTATCACCCGGGGGGCCTTGACGACGTTCAGCATCGCCAACGACGTGGCCAAATACTTCGCCATCATTCCGGCGATGCTGGTCGGCGTTTTCCCGGTCATCGCCCCTCTCAATATCATGGGCCTTCGCTCGCCGCTGAGCGCCGTCTTGAGCGCCGTCATTTTCAACGCGCTCATCATCGTCCTCCTGATTCCCCTGGCGCTCCGCGGCGTGAGATTCCGTCCCATGGGAGCGGCCGCCTTGCTCCGGCGGAATCTCCTGATCTACGGGCTGGGCGGCCTCATCGCGCCGTTTCCGGGAATCAAGCTGGTTGATATGCTGGTGAACGCGCTCCATCTCATTTAAAATGGGAAAGGATGGACGGTTATGAAGAACGGGATATCGGAACTTCGAGTCTCCATGCGGGCGGTTCTATCGCTGGCCATCCTTTTGTGCGGGATTTATCCCTTCACGATTTGGATCCTGGCCCAGGGCGTGTTTCCGGCCCGGGCCAACGGCTCCTTGATCGTTCAGGACGGAGAACTTGCGGGCTCGAGCCTTATCGGGCAGGGATTCGCCGGCGCGAAATACTTTCATTCCCGTCCGTCGGCCGCGGGACGGGGTTACGACGGCGCCGCTTCCGGGGGCAGCAATCTCGGACCCACATCGAAAAATCTTTTCGAAACGATTCGCCGGCGCGTCGCCGAATACCGGGCGGAAAATGATCTTTCTCCCGACGTCCTTGTGCCCGCCGACGCCGTCACGGCTTCCGCCAGCGGCCTCGATCCCCACATTTCGGTCAAGAACGCTTCTCTGCAAGCCCCGCGCGTCGCGAAGGTCAGGGGTATCAGCGTAGCTTCCGTTATTAAATGTGTCGAAACTCATACGGAGGGCCGTGATTTGGGCGTCTTTGGGGAACCGCGCGTGAATGTCCTGATGTTGAACCTGGCTTTGGACGGAGTCTCGAATGCCGGAAGATAGAGCCGACGATTTCCTTCGGATGATCCGCCGCTCCCAGCGCGGACGGCTGAAGATCTATCTCGGCTACAGCGCGGGCGTGGGGAAAACCTATCAGATGCTCCAGGAAGGCCATCGATTGAAAAACGAGGGCATCGACGTCGTCATCGGTCTGCTCGAGACGCACGGCCGCGCCGATATCGCCAAGCTCGCCCGGGGCTTGGAGGTCGTTCCCCGGCGGAGGCAGGAGTATCGCGGTATCGCCGTGGAAGAAATGGACATGGACGCCGTGCTGACCCGTAAGCCGCAGGTGGCGCTCGTCGACGAGCTGGCCCATACCAACGTCCCTGGCAGCCGGAACCCGAAAAGATACGAGGATGTCCAGGACATTCTCGCGGCGGGCATCCATGTCATCAGCACGCTGAATGTCCAGCATTTGGAAAGCCTCTACAATATCGTCGAGAATACCGTGGGCGTGAAGGTCCGCGAGCGGCTTCCCGATTCCATCCTTGCCGAAGCGGATCAGATCGTCGACGTCGATCTGGCTACGGAAGACCTCCGGAAACGTCTTGAAGACGGAAAGGTCTATCCTCCCGACCGTATCGCGACCGCCCTGGCCAATTTTTTCACTTCCTCAAATCTCGAAAAGCTCCGGGAACTGACCCTCCGGGAGCTGGCGGCGCAAATCGACCACCGCCGGCGGGAAACTCGGGAGGCCGAGAACGGAGCCCCCTCGGACCAGGTCATGGTCTGTTTGAGCTCGCACGGCCCCAACAGCGAAAAATTGCTGCGTTACGGCTCGCGCTTGGCGGGAAAACTCAACCGGAACTGGTACGCCCTCTATGTCCAGACGCCCTCCGAGGAAGCCACTGTCATCGACGCCCAAACCCAGCGTTTCCTCTCGGAGACGTTGACGCTGGCCAAGCAATTGGGCGCCATGGTTTTCACGTACAAGGGCGAGGACATCGTCGATACCATCCTCCGTTTCGCCCGGGAATATCGGGTAGGCCACATCGTCGTCGGGAGATCCGACCCGAAGCCGTTCTGGAAAAGGCTCGGCAAAAATAAAGCCGTCGTCGAAAATTTGGTGAAAAACGCCAGGGGGATCACGATGATCGTTCTCGATACCTGCGCCCACGCTCCGCAGGCTCCCGCCCGGCCGTCCTCTGAGATGCCGGAGGACGCTGCGTCCGCTCAACCGACTATGAAGCCGGCGTCGCCGCCGGAGCGCGCCCTATTGAGTCCTTGGCTTTCCTCCAGGCGAATCGTTCTCTGGGACGTCCCCGTTCGCAAGGAAGAAGTCCTCCTTGCGCTGGCCGAGGCCGTGAGTAAAGAAAGCGGTCTCGGGGATCCGAATGGTTTGTTCCGAGCGATCATGGCCCGAGAGGACAAGGGCTCGACCTTCTTCAACGAAGGCGTCGCCTTTCCGCACGTCCGCATCGACGGCCTGTCCGCGCCGGTTCTTGCTCTTGGGCTGACCAAAGCGGGCGTGTCCGACGTCTCCACGGAAAAGCCGATCGAGATCGTGTTCCTCATTCTCTCTCCCGCTGAAGCGCCCGAGACGCAGGTGAAACTCCTCGGCCTAGCCAGCAAAGCGGCGCAAAACCGCCATCTTCTCCGGACGTTGACATCCTGCCGGACGGCCGCGGAGGTGCTCGCGGCCATTCGCGACCGGGAATACGCGGAAGAATCCTCTCCCTTCCATTTAAAATAAGGAAGAGGCGGGAAGAGATCGTCGGATCATCCGAATTCAAGAAAGGATGAAAACCGACGGGGCGGGCGGCGGCGGACGCCGCCATTCGGTTTTATCAGAATTCGCCGACGTCGATGCCGAGGCGCTTGATCATCTCATTGAGCGTGGTCGGCTTCACGTCCAACATCCGGGCCGCGTTCTTCTGGATGCCCTTCGCTTTTTTGAGCGTTGATTCGATCAGCCTTTTCTGGAAGGCGATCGTCTGGTCGCGAAGATTCAAAGCCTCTCCCGTGATGTCCTCGAGACCGGCGCTCTTCTTCCGAGGGGAGAGGAAGAAGTCCGGCAGGTTCTCGCGGGTGATGATATTGGTTTTGGTGAAGACGACGGCCCTTTCGATGAGGTTTTCCAGCTCGCGGACGTTCCCCGGCCAGGCGCTTTTTTCCAGGATATCAAGGACATCCGCGCTGATGCCTTCGATGACCTTGCCGTTTTCTTTGGCGTAAAGGTCCAGGAAGTGCTTGACGAGGAGCGAAATGTCCTCGATCCTTTCCCGGAGCGGAGGGAGTTCGATCTTGATGACGTTCAGGCGATAAAACAGGTCTTTGCGGAAGGTCTTCTGCCGGATGAGTTCTTCCAGGTCGGAGTTCGTCGCGGCGATGATCCGAACGTCGACCTTGATCGTCTTGGTTCCGCCGAGCCGCATGAATTCCCGGTCCTGCATGACGCGCAGGAGTTTGGCTTGCGTCTCCAAGCCGATCGAGGAAATCTCGTCGAAAAAAATCGTCCCCTTGTCGGCGGCCTCGAACAGGCCTTGTTTTTCGGACACGGCGCCCGTGAAGGCGCCTTTGACATGGCCGAAGAGATGGCTTTCGAGAAGGTCCGGCGGGAGCGATCCGCTGTTGACGACGACGAACGGGAAGCCGGCCCGGTTGGAGTTCTCATGGATGGCCCGGGCGACAAGCTCCTTGCCCGTCCCGCTCTCACCCTGGACGAGGATCGTGCTCCGCGTGGGGGCGGCGGTTTTGATGAGATCGAAAACGTGTTCAATGACCTTGCTCTTGCCGATGATGTTGGAGAAGCTGAATTTGCGCTTGAGCTCGTCCCGGAGGCGGACGTTTTCCTCTTGGAGGTTTTTGTGCTCCAGGGCCCGGGTGATCGTCAGCAGGAGCTCTTCGTGCTTGAACGGCTTCTGGATGTAATCGAAGGCTCCGATCTTCATCGCCTCGATCGCGGATTCGACCGAGGCGTAGGCGGTGATGATGAGGATCATGGCCCGGGGCTGGATCCGCTTGACCGCCCGGAGGACGTCCATGCCGTTGATCCCCGGCATCAGCAGGTCGAGGAGGGCGAGGTCGAACGTGCGGTCTTCGTATTTCTGGAGGGCTTCCTCGCCGGACGAGGAGATCTCGACCTCGTACCCCTCCGAGGTCAGAAGCTGGCTCAGGACCTCATGGATGATGGGTTCGTCGTCGATGACGTGGATCAAACCTTTGCGGCTCATGGCGTCGTCTCTATCGTCATTTGGTTCTTCCGTCCTTGGCGGCGATCAGTTTTCGATTGTCCAGGTCCTTGGGGATCGCGATCGTGAAGCACGTTCCCTTGCCGACTTCGCTCTCGACCGTGAGGCGGCCCTCGTGTTCGTTGATGATCGCGTAGCTGATGGACAGGCCGAGGCCCGTTCCCTTGCCCACGCCCTTGGTCGTGAAGAACGGGTCGAAGATGTGGGGCAAATGCTGTTCTTTGATCCCTATCCCCGTGTCCGCGATCTTGACCAGGGCCTCGCCGGCCGTCTCGGCGAGGTCGATCTTGAGGGTCCCTCCCTGGGGCATGGCGTCGATGGCGTTCAGGATGATATTGATGAAGACCTGCTGGAGCCGTTCGCCCTGGCCCCAGATGGGCTTCACCGGCGCGAGGTTCAATTCCATCCGGATGTTCATGGTCTTCAGCTTGTAATCGATGAGCGAAATGATCTCCTGGAGGTTCTCTTTGAGGTCGACGCGGTGGAAGGCGAGGTCGGACGGATTGCGGGCGAAGTTCAACAGGTTCTTGATGATCCGCGATACGCGGTCGGTCTGGGCTTCGATCTTTCCCAGGATCTGGGCGAAATGCGTGTCCCCGACTTTTTTCTGAAGAAGCTGGACATAGCTCGATATGCCCGTGAGAGGCGTGTTGATCTCGTGGGCCACGCCCGCCGATAGAAGGCCGATGGAGGCCAGTTTCTCGGACGTCACCAGCTGCTGCTGGAGACGGATCTTTTCCGTGATGTCCTCGAAGACGATGATCGTGCCGTAGGGGCTGAGATGATTGTCGAGAAGGGGCGTCTTGGCGATGTCGAAGACCCGTTTTTCTCCCGTCGGCATGTCCATGCGGATCTCGCTGAGGAGATGGAGGGCCTCCTGTGTATCGGGCGGGAAAATGGCCGCGAATTTCTCGGGCCCGAGAACGTTCATGAGCGTGTCCCCGATCGTTTCTTTCTTTTTCCGGCCGAACGTCTCTTCGAGGATCCTGTTCCAGCCGATGACCCGCCCTTTCTGATCGAGCACGGCCACGCCGACGTTCAGGCTTTCGATGATGTTCTCGCTGTAGTCCTTGAGCCGCTCGAGTTCCTGAGCGCGGAACCCGGCCTGGCTGTAAAGGGTGGCGTTCTCCAGGGCCAGGGCCACTGGCGATGAGATCGTCGTCAGAAGTTCCCAGTCCTCGCTGGTCATGAAGGTCGAGTTCGTTTTCTTGCCCATGGCCAGGCAGCCGATCATGTTGTCCTCGACCTGAAGGGCGAGGATGTGCTCGATCCCGGCCGCTCGGTAATCCTCGAATTTTTCCTGGAGTTCCCGCTTTTCGGACAGGGAATTGAGCGAAAGCGACTGGCTTTCCTTCAAATCATTGTAGAGTTCCGGTCTGATCGTCAGCCGAGGAGGAATGTCCGCGAATTCGCCCTTGGAGCTGAAAACCGTGAATGTGCCGAGTTCGCCCTCGACCGGCAGAAGAAGGGCGATGCTCCGCAGGGACAGGGCGTTGGCGATCAGCTCGAGCAGCGAGCGCGACAGGTTCTCGAGATTGCGTTCGCGGCTGAGCTCTTTGCTGATCGAGAGCAGGGTCCTCCGGTACTGATAGCTGCGGCGGTAGAAGACCTTGTCGAAAAGGGACTGGAAAAGCTTTTTGAGGGGTGAAAAAAGCGTCGCCCCCAGGATGAGGGCGAGAATGCCCAGAACGATGGCGGTCACTTTGTTTTCGGCGAAAATCTTCGTCTGCGAAGAAATCAGGAGAAAGAAAAGGGCGAGAACGAAATACGAGACGACGAGCGTCGCGGCCTTCTTGATGATGACCTCCAGGTCCATCAGTTTATAGCGGGAGATGGAATAGGAAAACGCGAGAGGGATGAAGGCCTGGAGAAGGATGGTCAGTTCCGCGACTTGGGTCGGGGCGCGGCCGGCGAGGAACGGGACGATATACAAAAGGGTGAAAGGAATGACGCCTAAGCCGAGCCCGTAAACGATCCATTTGAGCTGCTTCCGGATCAGGAAGCTGGGATGGCGGAAGTAGCTGTGCGCGATCGTTGCCAGCGTGATGAACGTGTAAAGGGCGAAATGGAAGAGGTCCGCTTTTTCGAGGCCCCCATAGATGCCGAGCATCAGGTTATTGTCCAGGTTATGGAAATAAGGCAGGTGCAGCAGGACCTTGGCCAGGAGAAGAAGCCCGCCCGGAATATAGAGGAGGTAAACGTAAGAAGGCTTGCGGCGCAGGAATTTCTTGCGCTGGGGAAAAACGATAAAGAAATGGAGCAGCAGCGGGGGGAAAACGAGAAAGGCGATCTTATCCAGCCAGAAAAAAACCTGGTCCAGGAGATCGAGTTGGCCGGTCGGAGAGAATATATAAAAGGAATACAGGATGGCGGACAGGAAATAAAAATAGACATTGGGCATGGAAAACGGCCTGGTCGAATTGAGAAAGACGATGAGAGCGATGATCAGCGTTGTCAGGCCGATGAGGGACAAATATAAGTAGATGAGGCTGACTCCCCTTAGGGCGGGCGTTAAGGAAGGATAGAAGAGTACTCCCTGGCGGTTGATCTCGTAGCTGAGCTTCTGCCCTGACCTCGCCGCTTTCCACAGGTTTTTTAGCAGATCGATATTGTTATTGATCAGTTCGTTGTTGATGGAATAGAGAATATCGCCAGTTTTGATGCCGGCATAGATATATCCGGGGCCGTTGGGATCGACCTTGATGGCCGTCAAGCCATCTGTCTTTTTTCCCCAGACGATGCCGTCCGTCGGTTCTTTCCAGACGATCTTCCGGAAGACGTTAAGCCCGCCGAGAACGAGCAGGGCGACGAGCGGAATCAAAAGCCAATAAGCCTTTTTGCTCATGAAAGCCGTATTATAGGATTTTTTTGATCAAAATCCAAAAAATTGAATCCGATCTCCAAAAAATATATGCCCTTTCCGGTCAGTCCAAAATATGGCGGGCGGCCGCTCTGACAGCCCAGTTGATGCTCGGTTCTTTGAACATCCTGGATAAAGTCTGGTCGTCTTTAAGCCCCAGGGCTTTCGCGTTTCTCCCCAAGGCCGTGTTTATGTAGTCATTAGGGGTTTTTTTGACAGGGGGCTCGGTCTGTTGCCCGGGCTTGAGATCCTGCGGACCCGAGGACAAGCCGAGCAGGCCGGAGAGGACCAGGACCATCCCAATTCCGCTGATTTTCGCGATTTTCATTTTGGAATAAAGATAATCCGATCATCGGCCTTTGTCAAATGGATTAACATCAAGGGCGGGGAAAGGATATTATTCTATATCCGATGGCCAGCGCCTGGAAAAGCGCCGATTTCAACGTTGTGAGGTTCGAGATTTAGCCTGGGAAAGAAACGAGAAGATGCCGTATTATCTTTGCCGCCTGGCCGCCGAGGACGGACGTGTCTTTTCCAAATCGTTCCTGGCCGCCTCTCCGGACGAATGCCGGCGGCATTTCGAATCCCAGGGACTATGCGTCCTTGCGGTCAAGAGAGACCTGAAGAAGCAGCGGCTGTCCTCGCTTTCGTTTAAAAAGAAGATCAAGGACAGGGATTTCATCATGTTCAACCAGGAGCTCATGGCCCTGGTCCGGGCCGGATATCCGGTGCTGCGGAGCATCGAGGTCATTTCCCATCGGGTCAAGAACTCCCATCTCAAGGAGATCCTGGGCAAGGTCGAAGGCGACATCCGCCGCGGCCGTTCCCTCTCGGAATCGTTCGCCCCGTTCGAAAAGCGCTTTTCGAAGATCTATACCGCCGCGCTCATGGCCGGCGAGCAGAGCGGCAACCTGCCGGACACCGTCGGCCAGTTCATCCAATACGCCAAGATCATTTCCAAGACGAAGTCGCGGATCCGCTCCGCCCTGATCTACCCGACTCTCCTCCTCGCCGTTTCCTGCGGGCTGCTGGCGATCCTGATCAATTTCGTCCTTCCCAATTTTTCGGACTTCTACAAGGATTTCGAAACCCAGCTTCCGTGGCTCACGATCGGGTTGATCAACTTCTCGCGGTTCATCCGCGGCCATTGGCTGCTGTGGATCGGCCTGGCGGTCCTTGGCCTCGCCGGATATTTGCGCCTGAAGAAAAACGAGCGGTCGCTCCTTTGGCTGGAAAAAAAGAAGCTCAGGATCCCGGTCGGCGGTCCGATCTGGGTCGAATCGGCCGTTTCGCTCTTCAGCCGCACCTTGTCCCTTCTCCTCCAGGCGGGCATCCCGCTGCTGACCGGGCTCGAGCTGGCGATCCAGGCCGTCCCGAACAAGTATTTGGCGTTCCGAGCGTCCGATCTCCCAGCCGGCATCAAGAACGGCGAAAGCCTCTCCGATGCGCTGACCAAGGCCGAATTCTTTCCTCCTCTGGCCTTGGACATGGTCCGTATCGGCGAGACTTCGGCCAACCTCGGCGGAATGCTCCGGGAAACGGCCGAGGTCTACGACGAAAGCATCCAGGCCAAGATCGATACGTTCGTCTCGCTCATCGAGCCCCTCATCATCGTTTTCATGGGCGTTCTCGTGGCCGTCATGCTCCTTTCCGTCTATCTTCCCATTTTCAACATCATCAAGGTCGCCCGATAACATGGAAAAACCGGAACCGCGAAAAGATCGGCTCTCGGAAGAGGAGGAAACCCGGAACCTGGCCGCGCGGTACCGCGTCCCCTTCATCGACCTGGCGACGGCTCCCATCGACCGGGATCTCGTTCTGTCCTTTCCTCCCGATTTTCTCTACCGCTCGAATTTCATTCCCTTCGGCGCGGACGAGAACGTCCTGAGGATCGCCGTCGCCGACCCCTCGGACATCGCCATGATCGACGCCGTCGAATCGATGATCGGGAAAAAAGTCCAGGTCCATGCTGCTCCCCGGCGGGCCATCCACGAAGCCCTCCGCAAAAGCGAAACCGCCCTCCAGGTCCTCAAGGACGCCACGGAAGGGTTCATCATGCAGGTGGTGGAGAAGGACGGCGGCGAGGAAGAAGAGGTCATTTCGATCGAGAAGCTGGCCGACCAGGACGGCTCGATCATCAAACTCGTCAACACGATCATTTTCACGGCGGTCCAGAAACGGGCGAGCGACGTCCACATCGAATCCAAGGGCGAGCGGGTTCTGATCAAATTCCGGATCGACGGCGTTCTGAGCGAAGCCATGGAGCCGCTCGCTAAGAAATTCCAGGCGCCTATCATCTCCCGCATCAAAGTTATGTCCGAGCTGGACATCGCCGAACGGCGGGTCCCTCAGGACGGACGGTTCCGGCTGCGGATTAAGGACAAAAAGATCGATTTCCGCGTTTCGGTCATGCCCAGCATTTACGGCGAGGACGCGGTCATCCGCATCCTGGACAAGGAGATGATCACGGAAGCGATTTCCGAGCTCAAGCTGGACGTTCTCGGCTTCTCGGATGAGGTCCTCAAGAAATTCCGCCGCTACATCACCCAGCCCTACGGCATGGTCCTTGTCACGGGACCGACGGGAAGCGGCAAGACGACGACGCTTTATGCGGCGCTGACCGAGATCCGGTCGCCGGAGGACAAGATCATCACCATCGAGGACCCGGTCGAGTACCAGATCGACGGAATCACCCAGATCCCCGTCAATGAGAAAAAAGGCCTGACCTTCGCCCGGGGGCTGCGCTCCATCCTCCGCCACGATCCGGACAAGATCATGGTCGGCGAGATCCGCGATCCGGAGACCGCTCAGATCGCCATCCAATCGGCCCTGACCGGCCACCTCGTCTTCACGACCGTCCATGCTAACAACGTCTTCGACGTCATCGGCCGGTTTTTGCATATGCAGGTGGATCCTTACAGCTTCATTTCGGCCTTGAACTGCATCCTGGCCCAGCGCCTTGTCCGGATCCTCTGCCCGAAATGCAAGAGCGCTGTCGTCTACGACGACCGCCAACTTGTGGAGTCCGGACTCGACCCCGCCATCCATAACCGATACACGTTTTATGAGGCCCAGGGCTGTCAGGAATGCCATTTCACCGGCTATCAAGGCCGGACGGCCATCGCCGAGGTCCTCGATCTATCCGACGATATCCGGGAAATGATCCTGGGTCGTCGTCCGTTGTCCGAGGTCAGGAAGAAAGCCAAGTCCGAAGGCATGGTCTTTCTCCGCGTCGTGGGCATTCAGAAGGTTCTCAAAGGCGTCACGAGCCTGAAAGATCTCAACAAAGTGACGTTCGTGGAATAACATGATGTCGGCGTTCATCGACCGGGTCAAAAACTTTTTTAACGAACCGCTTATTCCTCCCGCCGCTCTTCAGATATCGAGGACCTGCCTCAGCGGCGTGCGCCGGTCGCTAAAAGAAAGGAAACTCGCCTCCCATTTCATCCTGCCCCTTGCGGACGGCGTCATCGAGCCTTCTTTCGATCGCCGGAACATCGTGAATCCCGGGGCCCTGGAAAAAGCCCTGAGGGAAGGGATCTTGAAAATCGATTCGTACAACGGCCCCGCGGCCCTGCTCCTGCCGGAGACCTGTCTCAAAGTGTTCGTGATGGGCTTCGATTCCCTCCCGTCATCCCCGGCGGAGCGGGAAGAGATCCTGACCTGGAGACTCAACAAGCTCGTGCCTTTCAAGTCCGCGGACATGCGGATGGCCTATGACGTTTTAAGGTCGAATGGCCAGGCCAAGGTCCTGCTCGCCCTGGCCAAGGCGGATGTCGTCAAGGAGTACGAAAACCTTTTCGGCCGCCTTGGACTGAAGGTCCGGACGGTCGGCGTCCCCCTGCTCTATCTGCTGGATCTTGCCCGTCTCGAAAAACCGGGCCACGCGATGATCGTCAACTTTGAAGAAGATTACGTCAGCCTGCTCGCGGTCCTGGACGGCCAGGTCTCGTTTTACAGGTTCAAACCCTTCCTCCAGGATTCCCTCGGTCCGATGACCCTTCCCCGGAAAATCGATCAGGTCGTGAACGAGATCGAGAACACGGTCCGCTTCATCGAGGACCGGGAGAAAAAGAAGATCCTCGAGGTCCGTGTCCGGACGGCCATTCGGAAAACGGAGGGTGACGTCCCGGCCGCATTGAACGAGAGGCTTCCTTCCCTGATAATCCGGGGATTTGCGGTGTCTTTGCCGCTGCCGTCTCCGGACCAGCAGGTCCTCTCGCCGCTGATCGGACAGGTGCTATGACCAACGGGAGAAAAGCGAACGTGAATCTGGCCAGCCGGCCCCTTCGCAATCGCCGTTTCTTTTTCGCCGTCGTCGCCGCGATGGCGGGAACTTTTATTCTCGTCGCGGCGCTCGCGACCGGATCCTTCCTGAAGAATCGGACCCGGGGCGCGTCCGCCCGCGTCTCCCTGGAGCAATTGCGACAGAAGACCCAGGAGGCGCAGAAGGAAAAGGACGCCTGGAGCGCCGAGATCCGGGAGATGACGCGGAAGGATAAAGACCGAATCGGGGCCATCAACGGTATCATCCTTTTGAAGAGCTTTTCCTGGGTCGACCTTCTGTCCAAATGCGAAGAGGCGCTTCCGCCCGCGAGTTATATTTCCTCGATAGCTCCCCTCCAGGCCAGCGAGACGAGGATCGACCTTCGGCTCCGAGTCGTATTTCCGAGCCTCGGCGACCTTTTCGCCCTCATCCAAAAATTGAACGCGCTCGGCTTCAAAAGCATTTCCGTGAAAAACGAGATTCCGCTCGCGGGACAATTGACAGCCGAAATATCCTTCAGCCATGAAAGAACTTTTTAGCCTTTTAAGTATGGCGGAACGCCGGACGGCGTCCATTCTCGGCGCTGTTCTCGGCGCCGCGGCCTGTCTTTTCCTGCTGGCGGCCGTCCGGGAACATCGCGGCGCCCTGAGATCGGCCGAAGATTTGCGCTCCATGGACATCAATTACGAAACGCTCAGCCGATCGCGGACGGACGTCAAAAAGGAACGGCAAGCCTGGGCGGACGCGGAGAAGGACATGGTGACGCTCAAAGCGAGCCGGTTCTATGACGGCCGGACGGTCGTCCGGAATCTGCGCCTCGACCTTCAGCGGATCTTCGATGCCGCGGGGATTGCCGTTTCGGACATCAATTACGGCTACCAGGAGATCGTGAAGGACAGCCTTCAAAAAGTGACCGTGGATTTCCGGTTTTCCGGCAATTATTCGATGCTCAAGAGATTGCTGGACTTGATCGAGCGCCATCCCCGCTTCCTTCATGCGGACAAGATCGACTTTTTGAGCATCGGGAAACAGCCGGGTTTGCTCGACCTCAAGATCGGGCTCGCGGGGTACTATGAGAATTAAGACGGGACTGGTTTTATGGGGGCTGGCCGGCGCCGGTCTGGTCTTGGGCTTCGGCCAGGACAAGCCTCCCACCGCCGAAAAGGCTGCCGCGGCCAAGGCTTCGAAACCCCTGATCCGAATGGACCTGCTTCAAAAAGGGGACCGGGATGCTGCCTTCGTGAAACGGGACATTTTCATTCCCCAAAGCGATCTCGGGCTCAGCGGGACGTTGTCCGCTCCCCCTGGTTTCCGAATGGCGAAGGCCGGCGCCGCCGGAGAGAGTGCCGCGGAGCCTCAAGCCTTATCTTTAAACGTGCGGTATCTCGGCTTCATCCAAAGCAAGCAGAAAATGACCGCGCTGGTCCTGTTCGAGGGACAGGCCGTGGCCGTGGCGGAAGGCGACGCGCTCGGTCCGGCTTGGAAGGTCGTCAAGATCTCGGCTGGCCTCATCGAGATCCAGGGGGAGGATGGAAAATCCCAGACCTTCGCCCTGGAAGGAGAACGAAAATGAAGAAAATCGCGGCCATGATCGTCATAGCCCTGGGTTTGTGGGCCTGCGTCGGTCTGAATCCGTCTTACCGACAGGGCGCGCAGGCGGAAATGAACAAGCACTGGGAAGAGGCCGTTTCCTACTACGAGAAAGCGAGCCTGGAAAATCCCAAGGAGCCGGTTTATCGCCTGGCCTTGGAACGAGCGCGCTTCTCGGCCGGTCTTTTCCACGTCCAGGAAGCGCGAAAGCTCCTGGCCCTCGGCAAAAAAGAGGAGGCGAAGGCCGAATACGCCAAGGCGATTTTCTTCAACCCGCGCGACACAACGATCGCCGGCGAAGCGCGAGCGGCGGCCGCCGAGGCGCCTCAAGAGACCGCGGCCAAGAAAGATCCGTTCGAATTCCCCATCAAGCTCAAAGCCAAGGAGGACAGTCTGCAATTGAAATTCCCCGTGGAAACGAGCCTGCGCTCGATCTTCCTCGTCCTGGGAAAGACGGCCGGCGTCAGCCTTGTCTTCGACGCGCAGTTCCGCGACGTTCCGTTCACGACCGACCTCGTCAACATGACCTTCGTGCAGGCCCTCCGCTCGCTCTGCAACGCGACCAAGAATTTCTACCGGATCGTCGATGAACGGACCGTGCTCATCCTCCCCGACAATCCGATGAACCGGATTCAATACGACATCAACTGCATCAAGACGTTCTACCTCTCCAACGTCTCGGCCCAGGAAATGGTGGCGTCGCTCTCGACCATGCTCCGCTCGACGGGCAAGGTCCCGTCCATCATCGCCGATAAAAACCTGAACTCGATCACCGTCCGCGACACGCCTCAGGTCGTCGAGCTCGCCGAAAAGCTCATCAAGGTCTGGGACAAGCCCAAGGGCGAAGTCGTCATCGACCTGGAGATTATGGAGGTGTCGCGAACGAAGCTGAAACAGCTCGGCGTCAGCTTCAGTTCGAACGCCGTCGGACTGATGTACGGAAGCTCGTCGACCTCCTCGACCTCTTCGAGTTGGTTGAACCTCAAGGACATCGATCTTTCCAAAGCGGAGAATTTTTCGATCAATCTTCCCAGCGCGTCCCTCCAAATCCTGGAGTCGGATTCCGACACCAAGCTCATCGCTCAGCCCCGCCTCCGAGGCGTCTCGGACGAGGAAATCGATAATAAGGTCGGTCAGAAGATCCCGATGCCCATGACGACGTTCTCGACGTACGCCGCGGGCGGCGTCAATAACGTGCCGATCACGAGCTACAATCAACAGGACGTCGGCATCGAGATCAAGATCAAGCCCCAGGTCCATTTCGAAAGGGATGTGACCCTTTCGCTCGAGATCAAGGTCACCTCCCTCGGCGGCACGGGATACGCGGATATCCCGATCATCAACAATCGGGAAATCAAGAACGTCATGCGGCTCAAAGACGGCGAGACGAACCTCATCGCCGGGCTCCTTCGGGACGAAGAGAGAAAATCCCTCAAGGGCGTTCCCTGGCTCAAGAACATCCCCGTGCTGGGCAGGCTGTTCGGAGCCGAAGACACGTCTCTCGATCAGAGCGACGTCATCCTGACCATCACGCCCTACATCATCCGGACCATCCCGGTCACGCCCAACGACGAAAAACCCCTATGGGTGGATGTCGATGAGCCGCCCTCGGGAAACGGGGTCATGGGCCTCCTCGAGGAGGAGATGCTGGGCCGGGATCTCAACGTCCGCGATGCGGAGCGGGCGCTCCAGGCCAGACGGCCGCAGGACCAAGGGGGAAATCAAATCCAGCTCCTGCCGGCCAATTTCGACCTTCGACCCAACGTCGAATTCAGGGTCGCGGTCAATCTGCGCAGCGACCAGGAGATCGGCAATATGTCCGTGATCCTCGGCTACGATCCGAAGCTGGTGAGCCTCAAAGATGTCGCGGAGGGCGGGGTGACGCGCCAGTCCGGCGACAAGGCCCCTTTTCTCAAGAACATCGACAATAATTCCGGGGTTTGCACGATCGGCTATTCCAGCCCGGCGAGCGGGAAGGGCTTCAAGGGAGCGGGGACGCTGGCCACGCTGGTCTTCGAGACGAAAGCCCCGGGGGAAGGCTACCTCTCCGTCGCGAATGTTTCGGCGATGAGCGCCGCCGGCGGGGCCATCAATCTGACGACCAGCCGAACCCGGATCGTCGTTCATTAAAAGCGGAGATCCCCCGCAAAAAAGAGGCCATGACCCGAAGGTCACGGCCTCGTCTCAAAATGAGAGCCGGGGCCGCTACGGTTCGGCTCCGAACACCAGCCAAGAGCAGCGAGAAGCGGGTCTATGAAGATCGTGCGGGTTGCGTACTCTTTGAGACCATCCTTGCGGTGCCCGTCGAGTTGAACGCGCAAACGTTCAATGCACTTCACGATGTCTTTTATTTAGATCTCCATTTCGCCTCGTCAGTAGTTCACATGCCATATAGAGTAGTCGTTTAGCGTCACGGAGTCCGGTGATTTCTTGTCAACACACCTGAGCCACGAGAGTTCCATCTGGAAGGTCTGGCCATCCGAGACGCGCCGAATTTTGGCAATGAGATCGTCGGATTCCAAATCGAGAATGTCGATGAGGTCAAACTTGTCCGTATAGGACGGGTTTGTCTTCTTCATTTCCTCATATTCATTCTGGGCCCAGCCTCCGAGCACATATGGCTCTTCCCACGGGAAGTCCTCGATGCCGGTTACACGCAGAGGAAGGGAGAGATGTTTCTTGATGTGCACAAGATAGCGACGCGCGTTCTTGGGCGTCCGTTCGTTGTCGTCACCGAGTACGGCGTGAATACGCTGCACCGATTTATCCATATGCTCTCTTTGCCTAACGGGGCGGCTCACCTTCGGTTTTGCCGGTTGTGGCAAAACCGTAAGGTGAAGCGGATTGTTAGACATTTTTTCTTTCTCTCAGTATCCCGCGAAGATATTTATGCAAGATGCTCGAGATAAGCGTTTGATATGGCAGACCTTCTTCAACCGCTTTGGCCCGAATCCCCAATAAATCCCGTTCGGACAATCGGATGTTTATCCTTTTGTTCTTCTGAAGAGTATTGCGGGCATACTGCCGCAATTTAGCCATTTCTTCTTCTTGGTTTCTGATCGGCTTCCACTCCCCACGCTCGTAGGATTCCAATATTCTTTTCTCTTCCGGATCAAGAATCATTTTTTTCATGGATTATCTCCTAAATATTGTTTTGTTGCCTTGCGGCTTGGAATGATGTTTTTTAGTTCAATTTCGTTGCCGTGCTGTTCGTAAGGCACCAGGAATACATATCCATCAATTTCCACTATCGCTATTTTCTGTTTGGGATATTTCGTTTGATTAGGGTTATCAACAATTTCAAGCACGTTACCATGTTCAAATAGAACCACAATCTGTTCAAAACAAACGCCTCGCTCACATATATGAAAAGTATCGCCGCATTCTCAAAATGCGGGGGCTATCTTGTAAATCCATAGACGAAATGAGGCGGAATCTTTGTCTCGTCGCTCAAGCGATCTGCGAACACGTCTGGGGAAAGAAGTTCTACTGAAACTATGAATAACGAAAAACGAGAAAACGAAATAAGAAGCTTGAAAGATAGAAATTGGTATTGGGTAAGCAAGCCCGTTATAAATCATTACGGCCGTATTCTTAGAAGCTCGGGGATCGGGGTCTATGGCCTCTTATGCGAATTCCAAGAGCCAAACTTGTTTTCCGACTCAGAAGACGATAGCGGATCGGATAGGGCTCTGCCGGGAGACAGTCAACCGGAAAGTCAAGCTGTTAGGAGAAAAACGGCTTATAAGAGTTAAGCGACTGAAGGGAAGATGCCTTTATTTTCTTTTGAGGCCAAATGTGATTTTAAATCACAGACCATGTGACGGACGGATCACAAGGTATGTGACACAGGATCACATAAACAATAATAAAGAAATAAAATTAATTAACAAGAATAACAGAACGGACGGTTTTAATGGTTTAAAACCTATCCGACAACTCCTAAAACGATATGACCAGAGAACCTAATAGAATATTGGGAATCAATCCAGGCACGCGCTATCTCGGGCTGGCGATATTCGACGGCTCCAACCTTTTGGAATGGCGAGTGAAAACTATTGCTATCCCTAAAAAGCCTGGCACCGGTCGCGATCATGACCGAACGGGTGCAACATATCTATGCGGACAATCTCGAGGAGAGGCTGCCGATCCCACACGCTCGTGACGAAATCGGCCGTTTGGCTCTGACATTCAATGATCTTCTCTCGCGCTTGCAGACCACTTTTCAAAAAGAGCGGCAATTCATGGCCGACGCTGCCCACGAATTACGAACCCCACTCTATGTGGTGCGGACGGCAGTGGACGTCACTCTCAAGCAAGCCCGGCGGTCCGAAGCAGAATATCGTGAAGCCTTGCAGATGGTCAGCCAGCAGGAACGGCGCCTAACCTGCATCGTCGAGGACCTCTTCCTGCTCGGGTGCGCTGCCGATGGTGGCTGCCGCTTACAAACGAGCGACTTTTACTTGGATGAACTCATTCAAGATACAGTCAAAGTCATCGGAGTCCTGGCCAGAGAGAAAGGGGTCGCGATTGAAACGGTCGTCATACCGGGCACATGCTTTCATGGCGATGAGGCTCTCTTGCGCCAGATGTTGTTGAACCTATTGGATAATGCCGTAAAATACATTCCCAGCGGGGCAAAAATAATCGTAACTTTACAGGTTATTGAAACGGCTGTATGGATCGAAGTGGCCGATAACGGCCCGGGAATCCCTTCTAAGATGCAAGACCATATCTTTGAGCGATTCTATCGCGGTGATCAGGCAAGATCTCATCGCGACAAAGGGATGGGCGCCGGAGCCGGACTGGGGCTGCCGATCGCCCGCTGGATTGCCGAGGCCCATGGTGGCACGATCGTCTTGAGTCGCTCCGACAGCCAGGGCTCCCTCTTTTCCATCACCCTGCCACGAACCAACAGTAGCGAAAATTAAAATTCGCATCTTCCTCGGCAATTTATCTTCTGTTTATCTTTCTTTTGCTAATATCTAATTGTCAGCGAAAGCGGTTCTCGGCTCGATGATCGCAAATCGGGCCAACACCGCATGTCGCTAGGCACTACAATAAAAGGAGGAATTCATGAAACGTACGTATATGGTGCTGTTTGTATTCGTTTTCGTTTGTTCGGCAACATTGGCCATGGCTCAGGAAAAGAAAGCAAAGGGCAAAGTCGTACTGCCGGAAGCCGTGCTGTCCGCATTTAAAGCCGCCTATCCAAAGGCAGAAATCAAAACTGTGAGCAAGGAAACCAACAAGGGTGTAACCTATTATGAAGTCGAGAGTATCGACGACAAACAGCAGCGGGACATCCTCTATACAGCGGATGGCAAGGCCGTCGAGGTCGAGGAAGCCATCGTTCCGGGGGCTCTTCTCCCCGCGGTCCTGCAAGCTCTCGCCAAAGCTTATCCCGGCTACAAGATCCTCAAGGCCGAAGGCCTCGTCAAGGGCGGCCAGAAATTTTTCGAACTGCATATATAGTTGAAAGGCAAGAAAAAAGAGGTTACCTTCGATGCCTACGGAAAGATGATCGAAAAACCGGCCAGTGAGGAAAAGGATTAGTCGAACTATTGCCAAAATAATAAGAATAGCCTAATATTATTAAAAAATGGCTCAAATTGATTTTGCTCTCAATTTGGATTTTTTTAGCACCTGTCCGGAACTTGGAGCACATTTTACAGTTCCGGGAGTCCTCCTGCCGCCGCGGTGGTGTAAAACTCATTTATGACCCAGAGCAAGAATGAGATGTCCGACCGGCACGAAGCAAGAAATATAAAAGACAACCGCTGGCAAAAGATCTTCTCCGATGCCTCCAGCCGCCTGACCAACCACTTCCCCCGCGCCGGCTCAAGCTTTCTCGATTCGATCATTATACCCCTGCTGAGCAATCCGCTGCTGGCGAATATCGGAAAACGTATCAATCGCCGCATCGTGCGCCGGATCAAGTCTTTTCGTCGCTTCTTGGTGATTTCCGATATCCACATCGGCGACGGAGTATTTCTGCAATCGGTGCTGACTGGCTTGCGCGACTTTTTCCCCGATGCCCAGGTGGATTACTTGGTCAGTAAGACCGTCTATCCGTTGATCGCTGGCAACCCCGAGGCGACCACTATCTATCCCATCTTCTTCGGCGACGGCCCATATCCACCCGCCGAAAGCCTGAAGGCCCTGCAGGAGCTTTACTCCAAAGAAAAGTACGACTTGTGCCTGAATATGTGCCCCTTCATCCGCAACCGCGACATTGCGCCCGGTGGCCGAGGCGTGCTCAATTTCAAGACCCATACCCCTACCCTCCTGAGGAATGAGCACAAGCCCGGCCCGATCAACCACTTCAGCTACCAAAATTACCGCTTCACCCGCGACTGGCTCTCCCTGGTTGCGATACCAGTTCGGGCCGAGTCTTTTAAAGGTGTAGGCCTAACCCTCTCCGACTCAGCCGTTGAGAAGGGGGAAAGCTTTGCCGCAACCGTCGGCCAGGCGCCGGATCAACCGGTCATCCTTTTCAACCCAGATACCGCCTCGCGTTTCACGCTCATACCCTTCGACCGCCAGGTCGAATTCCTATTGAGGCTGTCCCGATTCCAGGTTTCGATCCTGCTCGGTGAAGGCCACACCGAAGCCGGCATCGGTTTACGGTTGAAAGCTGCCCTGCCGGCGTCGCTACAGGAAAAAGTCAGCATCATTCCCGCTGCTCTGCCGCTGGATGCTTATTCGGCATTGATCGACCGTTGCGACGTTTTCATCTCCGGCGACACCGGTCCGCTGCACATCGCCGCCGCCAGAAAGTTTTCCGCTAGCGGCCGCCATGCCTTCCGTAACCGTACCGCGATATTGTCCATCTTCGGCGCTACACTGGCGCGCATGTCGGGATACGATTCCTTCCAGCCGGGCTATTTGCCGGCCAACCAGGATGCCCCTTCCTGGTGCTATTCCGCCAAGAGTCCCTGCCGCAACATCACCTGCCTGAATAAAATGTACAAGACCTGCCCCAAAGTTCGCTGCTTTGAAGAAATGGACGTCGCCGGCATGGCCGACCGGATCAGGGAGTACTTGGATTTAATGGCGACCGAAAAAGCCTTGGGGCACGGGGTAGCCTCTGGTCGCTGATGGAGCGCCTCTATCTTTTTCTGCTGGCTCTGGCCATTGGCTTTATCGCCGCCATCCCGGTGGGCGGTTCGCAGATCGAGGTGGCCAAGCGGGCACTAAAAGGGCACTTTCGAGCCGCCGTCGTTGTTACCTTAGGATCCGTTTCCTCAGACGTCCTCTATGGCTTTATTGCCCTTTTCGGCCTGGCTCCCCTGTTACAGTTGCCCGGCGTCATGGCCGGCTTCAACGCCCTGGGTGCCGTCCTCCTCTGGGGGCTGGCTTATTGGACCATCAGGCAGAGTCGGCGGCCGCACGAACTGCGATTGGAAGAGGCCACGCTGAATAACAAGCGCTGGGCTTTCGTGACCGGCTTTTCCTTGGCCGCCAGCAATCCGCCGATGATCCTGTCCTGGTTGTACGGAACGACTTTGGCCAGGCATCTCGGCTTGGCCAATCATTTTTCCAGCGGCCAGAAATTGCTCTTCATCGCCGGCGGTGCCCTGGGACTGGCGGGTTATCAACTGCTGTTGGCCTTGATCCTCAAACGCATGAAGCATTTCATTCCGGCCAAGGTACTGCGGAGGATTTATTTCTGGTTGGGCATTGTGCTGTTCCTGCTCTCTTTTTTCTTTATCTACAATGCCCAAAGGCTTTTCTTACAGCCTGGTGCGGGCTAAGACTAAGCCGGAGGCCGAGCGGGTGGGGAAGTACATGATCCGGCCGCTTTTGGCGCTGGAGCGGCTGACGTTTCTGGAACCCGAGGGCAAGGTTGGTTATCGCTGGGGCCGGGACGGCGCCGAGCAAGAGACGATGGACTACCTGGAGTTTATCGCGCGGGCGACCTCCCATATCCCCGACAAAGGCCAGGTCATGGTTCGTTACTATGGACTTTACGCCAACGCCCACCGGGGGAAGGTCAAGAAAGCGAGTTTGAGTCCTTCGGCGCTTCGGATGGCCGAGGAGAAGTTTCGGCGCATTCCTTCCAAGGGCTGGGCGGAGATGATCCGGAAGGTCTACGAGGTCGACCCGATGGTCTGCCCGAAATGCGGCAGTCGGATGAAGGTCGTCGCCTTCCTGACGGCGTATGCCGTCGTTGACCGGATTATCGATCATCTGCGACTGTCTTTTATTGCGGAGAGGCCCCCGCCACCTCAGGCTGCCTTCCAGGAATGTCTCTGGGCCGCCGATCCCCCAGCCGAATATTTTCCCTGATTGTTCCCGAGCGCAGAGGGAGAGGTCCGGGCGATTTCCGGCTCGTCCGTCGCCGTCGGCAGCCGCCGAGCCGTACCGCGTGGTCCTCCTTACGTCCTTGACATCCCCCGAGCCGGGATTTATGCTTGTTCGCGGTGGCGGGATGGGAAATCGACACGAAATCAGGTACGCGAGCGGACGCCGCCGAAAAGCAAATTCTTCTATGATGATGTGATGCAAGCGATATTTTTATTCTGTCCTCCTTTCTTCTCTTTATCTTAGGTCTTGGGGACCATTCTTCTATCCGTGCCCTTCATTCTTGAAGTCCGCACA
>JBEKTZ010000015.1:0-93711 GCA_049515535.1 Candidatus Aminicenantales bacterium
TGAGAGTATTGACGATGATGATCAATTCCAAGATAATTCATCTGTGCACCTCCTAATAAAATGTTTCCAACGGGAAGTCTACCAGACTCCCCGAGGAGGTGCATCACATCATCATGTTATCTTATCCAGCGCAAGCAACGCAACGGACCGTGGCGCGGGCCGGGAGGTGAGCCGGGATGAGCGACATCGATTGGCTAGGCAAGCTTGTCGGGCACGTGCGTGTGGTGGACGTGCTCGGGCACGGAGGGATGGGCAGTGTCTACGTCGGCTATGATGAGAAGCTCGGCCGGAAGGTCGCGCTCAAGTCGATCCGCGACCAGGAACGGCTAGACCCGGAGACACGCGCGAGGTTCCAGCGCGAGGCGCGGGTTCTCTCCCAGCTGGATCACCCCAACATCTGCCGGATCTACGACTACGTGGAAGGGGAACAGAGGGACTTCCTGATCCTCGAGCTCATCGCCGGGAAGAGCCTGAAGGACGTGATCCGGGAGGGCAAGACCAGCCACGAGGAACGACTCGCCCTGGCCGAGCAGGTGACCAGCGCCCTCGCCCTGGCCCACGAGCGCGGGATCATCCACCGGGACCTTAAACCCGCCAACATCATGGTGACGGACGAGGGGGTGGCGAAGGTGCTGGACTTCGGTCTGGCCCATGCCGCGAGTGATCAGCCCGCCCCCACCCTGACCGTAACCTCTGGCGAGCCGCTCGCATCGACTCCGGAGGCCCGGGCCGAGTCCGAGTCGGGCTACGTCGTCACGAAGCTCGGCACGCTCATGGGCACGCTCGCCTACATGAGCCCCGAGCAGGCGCGCGGCGAGGCGGTCGCTCCGGCGAGCGACATGTACTCGCTTGGCCTCGTGCTGCAGGAGCTCTTCACGGGGCAATTTCCCATCGACCTCGGCCTCCCCGCGCCCGAGCTCCTCCAGCAGGCGCGGGAGGGTCGGACTCGGCCCGTCGTCGGGCTGGACCTCGATCTGACGGCGCTACTGGGGCGGCTCAAGTCCATCGCGCCCGGGGCGCGTCCCTCTGCGCGCGACACGCTCGAGCGCATCCGCTGGATCCGCTCCACGCCGGCCCGGCGGCGCAAGAAAAGGCTCGCCGTCACGGCCTTCGCCGCCCTGGCCGTGCTCGCCGCCGGCCTCGGGGTGGCTTCCTGGCGGGCGAACCGCGAGGCCGCCCGGGCGAACCGCGAGGCCGAGACGGCGCGGCGGATCTCCGAGTTCCTCGTGGATCTCTTCAAAACCAGTGATCCCGGCCGGAGTCGCGGCAACGTCGTTACCGCGCGGGAGCTGCTCGACGCCGGTGCCAGGCGGCTCGACGCCGAGCTCTCGGATCAGCCCCGCATCCAGGCCCGGCTCCTCGACACGGTCGGCAAGGTGTACATGGAGCTCGGCCTCTACGAGCAGGCGCAGCCGCTCCAGGAGCGGGCTCTCAAGATCCGGCAGGCGACGCTGGGAGGCGAGGACCCCGAGGTGGCGGAATCGCTGGCCGGGCTCGGCATCCTGGTGGGGCGCCGCGGCGACGTCGAGCGATCGGCGGCGCTGCTGCGCCAGGCGCTCGGGATCCAGGAGAAGGTGCTGGGACCCGCCCATCCCCGCGTGGCCATCACCCTCAAGGCCCTGGGCGTGGGTGCCCGGTACCGCAGCGACTGGGCGGAGGCGGACCGGCTCTACCGGAAAGCCCTCGCGATCCTGGAGAAGGCCCTCGGCCCCGAGGCCCCCGAGGTGGCGTCCACCCTCAACAACCTCGGCGTCAACGCCCGCGACCTCGGCGACTACATGGAGGCCGAGCGGCTGTGTCGCAAGGCGCTGGCCATCCGGGAGAAGGCCCTGGGCCCGGATCACCCGGACCTTGCTGACACCCTCAACAACCTGGGCGTGATCGCCTCCTCCGGCCGCAGCGACTACGTGGAGGCGGACCGGCTCTATCGGAGGGCCCTCGCCATCCGGGAGAAAGCCATCGGCCCAGACAGCCTGGCCGTGGGCGAGGTGCTCAACAACCTGGGCGTCAACGCCCGTGACCTCGGCGACTACGCGGAGGCGGACCGTCTGTACCGCAGGAGCCTCGCCATCCGGGAGAAAGCCCTGGGTCCGGACCACGCGGCTGTGTCCGACATCCTGCACAACCTTGGAGTCAACGCCGGCGATCGCGGCGAATACACCGAGGCGGAACGGCTGTTCCGGAGGTCCCTCGCCATCCAGGAGAAGGCCCTGGGTCCCGATCACCCGGACCTGGCCATGACCGCCTCCGAGCTCGGGTGGACGCTCCGCAACCAGGGTCGCGACAGGGAGGCGGAGCAGATCCTCAGTCGGGCGTTCCGCGCGCTGGAGGGGTCGTCTTACGGCCCCGGTCACGAGCTCACGCTGGAGGTCGCCGTCAACCTCTCGGACGTCCTGAGGCGTCGAGGCCGGCCCTCCGAGGCTCTCGGCCTGGCGCTCCGCGCGATGGAGGCGGTGAAGAAGGCCGACCCGTCATCCCAGGAGCGCCTGAGCGCCGCTCACGCCGCCCTGGAGGCCGGCCTCATAGCGCAGGCCCGCGGCGATCATCCGGGTGCGGTGAAGCTCTGGGAAGAGGGGCTCTCCCGCGACCTGGAGCGCCTGCTCATGCCTCGAGGCCCCTCGGTCAAGGCGAGCCTGCTCCTGCTGCTGGGGCGACCCGCCGAGGCGCGTCCGCTCCTCAGCCCGGCCGCTCTCGCATACGACGTGGAGCTCGCCACGCGGGCAAAGCAGCAGGGGCTATCCGCGGTTGGCCGCTCGGGGTCGCAGGCGGAGGCGAGATAGGTCCGGCACGACGCGGCCCCGGCAGCGAGTCAAGGGACGAGCCTTCGGCTCGCCACTCGCCCGTGGCTTTTAACCACGGGCGAGTACGGCGGAAGTAGACCCCCGGGATAAGCCCGGGGCCCCCGCCGCCGTGGAGTAGCCGTCGTGTAGTCCGACCTCAGCAAAGCCCCATGATTCCCGGTGTTTCAGGGTGGTCGAAAGGGCTACAGGTACTTGACATGTGATGAAGCGACGAATTTATGCCGATCCGGGGCATCGGCGAAGTGAATTCGATTAATTTATCTCTTATATCCTGAAAAACTTTCGCGCAGAGCTTCCTTGCAGTCGTGTCTATTTCAAGCAGCCAATTTGCTGTATTCTTGTACAAATCAGGGAATCGCGGGATCGAGTGGATCTTCAGCAACGGAACCTGGATAGCTTCCAGATTCCTCAAGTCTTCCGCGAGCTGTCCTCTGATGTACGGCTTCCGCCAGGCCTTGGCATGCAGCTTGGCCCCGAGCTCTGCGATCGTGGGGCTCACAACTCTCATTTTACCGAGTCATGGAATCGTGCAAGTTGTTGATAAGAAGGGAATGGGCGATACAGGATTTGAACCTGTGACTTCTACCGTGTGAAGGTAGCACTCTGGCCACTGAGTTAATCGCCCAGCGGCCCTCATTTTAATTAAATTTCCGACGATGTCAATTTATCGACGAGCGGCGTTGACGAGCGGTTTCCCGCGGCTTGCTGCGTGAAACCGCTCGTAGAGGGATCCAAGGGGGAGCCGCCCCCTTGGTCGCAGTCCTATGCGGAGCATAGGGCGAGAAGGGGAGGCAGGGCGACCGGGTCTTCCCGGTGCCCGTTGGAAGGGGTCTTCCCCTCCAAGTTGACTTTCCGCCTTATTCCTTTTATAAATAGAGTAATGGCCATTCGACGCTGCCCCTACTGCAAAGCGATCATCGACGAATCCCAGAAATATTGCAATAACTGCGGCACCCAACTCCTCTTTCCCGAGGACGAGCTTGTCGAGGAGGACATCAAGGGCGAGAAGATCATCGACGAGGACTTCAAGGATAGCGAAGCGGAATTCGATGAATCTCTGGAAGCCGGCGAAGAGGACGACGACCGGAAAGAAGAAATCGATCTCGAGAAAGTCCTGGAGGGCGGAGCGTCTTTTCCCGGCGAAGAGAAAATGGCCGAGGACGAGATCCGGGACGAAGAGCCCGTGACAAAAGTCGAGACGTCCGTCAAGAAAGTCAAAAGAGCGGGAACAAGAGTCCCGGAAAAGGCCGATCCCGACGCCGCACCCAAGACCGGCATAAAACCGGAACCGAAAGCCGAAGCGGTGCCTGAACCTAAAGCGGAGCCCAAGACGCTGGAAAAAATCGGGAAGACAAAAGCGGAATCGGCGGAAAAACCGAAACCGAAAGAAAAAAAGGCAGCCGTCGAAGAGCCCCCCAAAAGAGCGGCGAAAACTCCGATCATCGAAGAGCGCGAAGTCCAAGCGCTGGCCGCGGATGAACCTCCTGAGGATATGGACGAAGAGCCGGAAGCGGATGAGGATGAGGAAGAAGAGGACGATCAACAAGGAGAAAGCAAGCCCGACACCGATACGCGGGAGGAGATCGTCCGGCTCATCGCCGCGCTTGAAAAGAAGCACAAAAAAAGGACGCTGTCCAAAGACGAGGAAAAGATCCTGGCGCCGCTGGAGGAAGCGGTCGATATTCCGCCCTGGGAGGCCATGGGCCGGGAAACGGCGTCGTCGGAAGGCATCGAAGAAGAACCCGAGGAAAAATCTCCCGACAAGGACTTCGCCCCCGGTGATACGGTGGATTTCGAGGAAGAGGTTTTAAGCCGGACCAAAAGCATGTCCGCGACCCGATCGACCATCGGAATTCCCGAAACCGTGACGAAAGACAAGACCTCGTTCCCTTTCAACAGGGACGAAGAGGAATTGGAGAGCCGTCCCTACGAGGCGGGAGAGATCGAAAAGGACGTCGAACAAGAGGCCGAATCCCCGGCTTTTGAAACTCCCCGCACCCGGCTCGGGTTTTTCAGCAGGCTGACGGCCGTCGTTTTCGACCTGATTTTCGTCGCTCTCATGTGGCTCGGCGCCGCCTGGCTGGCTGCGCGCCTGATGGACGTTCCGATCAAGACGCTGGTCTCGACGGTCCCCGTTCCCTTCGGGATCTTTTATCTCGTCCTTCTGGTGGGCTACTTATTCCTGTTCTTCTTTTTCCTGGGCGAGACGCTCGGCGGCAGGCTGTCGTCGCCGCGCGAGTGAATCTTCCGCTCTTCGCCGAAGGCGAATTCCGTTCCCAGAAACCGCTGCCGCGCTTTTTGGTCGTCGGCGATGATTTGAGGGATGTCATGGATCAGGATTTCCCCTTCGTCGATGATATAGACCCGGTCGGCGATCATGAATGTGTCGCGCACATTGTGGTCCGACAAGAGGATCCCTATCCCCCGTTTTTTGAGGGCCGCCATGATCTTTTGCAGCTCGGCAATGGTCAGGGGATCGATGCCCGTGAACGGTTCGTCCAGGAGAAGGAACTTCGGTTTGAGGATCAGGGCGCGGCCGATTTCGAGCCGGCGCCGCTCGCCTCCGGACAAGCTGTGAGCCGGTTGGGCGGCCAGCGGCAGAAGTCCGAACTCCCGGAGGATCTCCCGGGCCGGCGTTTTCCAGTCGCGCCTGGAATCGGGCTGAAGCTCAAGGGCGAGACGGAGGTTGTCCGACACCGACGCATTGAGGAAAACGGAGTTTTCCTGGGGGAGATAAGTCAGGCCGGCGATCGCCCGCTTGTGGGTCGGGGCCCGGGAAATGTCCTTGCCGTCGATGAAGATCCCGCCGCGATCAGGCCTGATCAGCCCGACGATCATCTGGAAGATCGTCGTCTTGCCCGCGCCGTTCGGCCCGAGAAGGCCGATGATCTCCCCGGAGCGGACGGCGACGGTCACGCCTTTGACAACGAGCCGGTTCCCATAGCTCTTGACGAGTTCTCGGGCTTCAAGGATCGGCATTGATGAACGCGGCCTCGGAAGCTAAAATACTAAAGTCATTCGTCCGGGCTGTCAAGGAAAGATGAAAAAGATCGTCAGCGCTTCCCGAAGGACCGACCTGGTCGCCTTTTTCCCGGACTGGCTGGCCCGCGTTTTCCGGGAGGAAAAAGCGCGGATCATCGGGCCGCGCGGCCGTGCTTACGAAGCGGACTTGACGCCATCGGCCGTCCACACCGTCGTCCTCTGGTCCAAGGATTTTTCCCATTTGATCGGCGACGCCCACGGAATTCGCCGGGCTATAGGAGCCTACGATCAGATTTATTTGCTGTTCACGGTCACCGGGCTCGGCGGGACGTTCATCGAAAAGGGCGCCCCATCGCCGGCCGCGGCCCTCGCCCAGCTTCCCGCGCTCGTGTCCTTGGCCGGAAATCCAAAGCGGGTTTCCCTCCGCTTCGACCCGGTCGTGTTTTGGAGGGAAGAGTCGGCGATCAAAAACAATCTTCATTTCTTCGCCGAGGCCGCCGAACGGGCGGCTTGCGCCGGCATCGAAGATATCCGGATCAGTTTCGCCCAGTGGTATGGAAAGGGCCTGCACCGGGCGCGAAAAAACGGATTCGATTATGTGGACCCCGGCGAGAACGAAAAAATCGACGCGGCCTCGAGCTTGGCGGAGACGGCCCATCAATGGAAGCTCTCTCTTCATGCCTGCAGCCAGAATTTTCTGACGCGCGTCCCCGGCATTCGGGCCTCGGCCTGCATCGACGGGAAGCTTTTGCGGGATCTGCATCCGCGGAAGGAAGAGGCGTCGACGATCCAGGACAAGAGCCAGCGCGACGAATGCGGCTGCACGGAATCCGTCGATATCGGCAGCTATACGCAGGCCTGTCCGCACGGCTGCCTTTATTGCTACGCGAATCCGAATATCGCGATATGATCTCCCCCGCCGGCATGATAAAAATCGTTCGACGGCGATGGGAAAATAAATCTATAATAATGCAAAGGAAAAGCCGGTTTTTTTGTCAAAATTGAGTTAGGCGACAACATGATGGAGAGGATGTGGAATGGAGCAAATCTCGGTCCGCCGACTGACTCATCGTTATCGCGGAGGCCAGGTCGCCCTTAAAGACGTCGATTTCGATATCGGCAAGGGGATATTCGGGCTTCTCGGCCCCAATGGGGCCGGGAAGACCACCCTGATCCGGATCCTTGTGACCCTCCTCGAACCCACGTCCGGCCAGATCACGATCAACGGACTGGATCTCAAAAAAAACCGCAAGCGGATTCGGGAACTGACGGGTTACCTCCCCCAGGAATTCTCCTCGTTTCCCCGGCTGACGGCATGGGAATTTCTGGACTACGTGGGCAGTTTGAGAAGGATCCGGCCCCGGCAAAAGCGCCACGCGCTCGTGGAGCAGGTCCTCGAGGACGTGGGCCTTTACGAAGCGCGCGATCGGAAGGCCGCCAATCTTTCGGGCGGCATGAAACGAAGGCTGGGCATCGCCCAGACGCTTCTCGGCGATCCGAAGATCCTGATCATCGACGAGCCGACGGCCGGCCTGGACCCGGAAGAGCGGGTCCGGTTCCGCAACCTGCTCTCGGATCTTTCCCGAAAGGACAAAATTATTCTTCTTTCGACGCACATCGTGGGCGATATCTCCTCCACGTGCATGCGCATCGCTCTCTTGGATAAGGGCCGGGTCGTTTTCGACGGATCGCCGACGGCCTTGACCGACGAGGTCAGAGGGAAAGTCTGGAAGGCCTCGGTTCCGGCCCTGGAGATGGACGCGATCAAAACCAAGTACCCGGTGATCTCGGCGGTTCCTTCGGAATTGGGATACGAGCTTCGGATCGTCGCTGACCGATATACCGAAGGGACGGCGGAAACCCTGGAGCCGAATCTCGAGGATGCCTACGTGTATTTCATGCGTTCACAAGCCGGTCCCTCTCCGTTTTCAAGCGAACTTTTTCCGGTCGATGATAGGAGCCAAGGATGAGCGCCCCGCGAACCATTTTCACGATCGGCCGCTATGAGGCCAAGCTGATCTCCCGGTCTTGGGGATTCCGGATTTTCTCCGGATTGACGCTGGCCGCCCTGACCCTGATCATGGTGACCCTCACCATTCCCGCCTATTCGGGATTCTACTTCAGCCGGGCGCTGTCCGGAGCTTTTCCCCTGATCGTCATCAAGCTGCTGAACGTCTTTCAGGGCATCATGGCCATCATCATCGGCACGGACTTCCTGAAGCGCGACCGGAAACAGGATACGACCGAGGTGATTTACGCCCATCCCTTCGCGAACGGCGAGTATATTCTCGGCAAGTTCGCGGGTATCTTCGGCATCTTCGCCGTCCTCGACATCCTGATCCTGGCCATCGCGGCCGTGATCCATATCTTTTTTTCGCGTTCCCTTTTCGCCGGATCCGCCTATCTTCTTTATATCGCCCTCCTGAGCTTGCCGACCCTGGCTTTCATGATCGGCCTGACCATTTTCATCGGTTCCTTGATCCGAAGCCAGGCGGCGGTCTACCTTCTGACCTTGTCCTACGTTTTCATCTCGCTTATCGTCGTCGGACCCAGCGGACATTTCATTCTGGACGGTTTCGGCTTCCACACTCCGATCCTTTATTCCGATTTCATAGGCCTGGGCAATCTTCCCGATCTCATCCTGCTGCGGGGCGCATATCTTTTCCTGGGGCTGGGCCTGGCCCTCGGATCGACGCTGCTCATGAAAAGGCTGAAGCAGTCTTCCGGTCAGAACCGGATTTTTGGATTCGCGGCCATTTTCTGCGCGGCCCTCGCTTTCGTCCTGGGCGCCGTTTATCTTCGCGGCAAAGCCGCCGATGAGGACTTCAGGGCGGCATTGAAGGCGGAGAGCCGCGAACCCGCGGGCGCGCCGGCGATGACGCTCGAATCCTGCAATATCCGGCTCCGGCACGAAGGGAAACGCATTGCGGCGACGGCCGATCTGGCGCTGGTGAACAACCAGAACGTTCCCTTGAAAACGACGACTCTTTCTCTCAATCCGGGACTCCTCGTCAGTGCATGTCGAGGCGACGCCGGCGCCTTGACCTATAAAAGGCGACATCATCTTTTGACAGTCGAGGCCGGCGCGGCTATCGAACCGGGCGGCCGGATCCGTCTCTCCGTATCGTATGCGGGGACCATCGATGAACGCTATTGCTATCTCGATATCGACGATGCGATCCGGGACGAAGCGCTGCGCATCTGGTTCGTCACCATCCCCAAACGGTACGCGGTGGTGAGTCCGGAATTCGTCCACTTGACGCCCGAATGCGGCTGGTATCCCCGGCCGGGTCTTCCCGAATCCCTGCTTTTTCCGTCCAGGACCAAGCGGGATTTCACGCGGTACGCTCTGACGGTCACCGTGCCGGCGGCCCTCACGGCCGTTTCCCAAGGAACGCCGACGGCGAGCGACGCGGGCAACGAACGGCAATTCGTTTTTCAGCCAGAGACGCCTCTCCCGCAACTCTCGCTGACGGTCGGCCGTTATGATCAAAAGTCGGTCACCGTGGACGGAGTCCGCTACGGGCTCTATCTGCTCGCCGGGCATGATCGGTTCACTTCGAATTTCAAGGATATTTCCGGAGACCTGCCTCAGCTCATTAAGCAGATCAAGGACGGATACGAGATCCAGCTGGGATTGAACTATCCTTATAAGCAATTTTCCCTTGTGGAAACGCCGATCCAGGTGACGAGCTTGAGCCGGCCCTGGACCATGGCCCAGGAACAAGTCCAGCCGCAGATCGTTTTCCTGCCCGAGATGGGAGTCTTTTGCGCCAACGCCAATTTCCTGACCGGGGTGCGAATCCCCGGCCAAAGCGCACCGGCCGCCGCCCGTCGCGCCGGGGCCGGACGGGGGGGAGCGGACGTCAGCCCGAAAGATATTCAGCGTCAGATGTTCAATCTTTTTGTCCAGAGTAACCTGATCGCGACGCAGTCGGCCCTGGCCCTCCTGGGAGGGCTGCAGCGGGCCCCTTTGGGCCTCCGGATCGACTCGAATTTCGATGCCGGCTTTAATATATATCCGAATTTTCTGACCTATGCGTCCCACTTCGATATCGCGGAGTGGCCTCTTTTCGGTTACTCGATGGAAACCTACCTCCGGGAGCGGGTCATTTTGCAGGCCGGCGGCCTGATGCGTATCGGTCTGGGAAACAATACTGTCCAGGAGGAGATCAATAAATTTCTATTGGATCACTCTCTTTCCGACGCCCTCCGGCCCTCGGGCCGGGTGACCTGGCCGGAGGCCTCGATTCTGCAGGAAAAAGGAAAAGCTCTCCTGATTCTCATCCGGGCCAAGCTCGGAACGGCCGACTTCGATGAGCGGCTTCTCGGATTTCTCAAAGAACATCGTTTCCAATCGATCTCGCGGAAAGCCGTTGAGGATTTCTTCGCGAGAATGGGACGACTGGATTTGGACAAGACGATCGCCTCCTGGTATCTGGGCAAGGGTTTGCCGGGGTTCGTCTTCGACGATGTCGAAAGTTACCGGGTTCTTGAAGGCGAAAAAACCAAATTCCAGATCAAATTCCAGGTCGCCAATCCGACGGACGTGGAAGGCGTCATCAAGATCAATCTCGCGTTGAGAGGCGGCGGCGCCCGCGGCGGAATGGGGGGGGGCATGGGTCTGGGCGCGTTGGCCTCGGCGCAGGAAACGCGCACCGTTCTTCTTCCGCCGCAGACCGTCAAGGAGGTCGGCATCGTCCTCGATCAGGCCTCGGCCATGACGACCATCGACACCTCCATGTCCAGGAATCTGCCCGGAGTTTTCACCCTGCCTTTCAGCAACCAGCAGCCGCGTCCCGGGATCAAGGCGTTCGACGGCGAATCGGCCAGACCCTATGTCCAGGCCCCGCCCGGAGCGGATGGAGAATATACCGTCGATAATGTAGATGCGGGTTTCATGCTTCCCGAAAAGGGACGGGAAAACTGGCTGCGGAACATGGTCCGCGGCCTCTTTGTCCCGAATGCCGATGAAGGGGATTCCGTCGCCCTCGCGACTCTGAGGAATCCTCCGGATTATTGGGAGCCGATCATCAGTCAGAATTTCTACGGCCGGTTCGTCCGGTCCGCTTATGTGAAGAAATCCGGACAAGGCGCGAGCAAGGTCGTCTGGACGGTCAATCTCAGCGCGGCCGGAACCTACAATATCTATTTTTATCATGAAGGGATGGGCGCGGGCATGGGCCGGGGAGGCAATGTCGTTTCCATGATGGCGGGCCGCGGTTTCGCGCCGCAGGCCGGGGGCCAGCCTTCGGGCGGCCAGCGCGGAGGCGGAATGGCGGCCGGAGGGCAGGCGTCGGGCCGCGGAATGGCCGGACCGCAGATGCAGCCCGGGAAGAAGCATTTTCTGATTCATCACGACGGCAAGGTCGAGGAGGTCGTCGTCGACCTCAAGGACGTGCCGATCGGTTGGACTTTGATCGGGAGCTACACCTTGGCCGCCGGCGAGAACCGCATCGAATTGACGGACAAGAATGAGGAGCGTTTTGTCTTGGCGGATGCCGTCAAATGGGTCCAACAGCGGTAGGCGACCGCCGAGGAAATTCCTATTCTATCAGGAGCGATGGACATGATATTAAAAGCGGCAAGATCCTCTATGCCTCGCAAATGGGCGAGGTTCCGGTATTTGTTCCTGGCGGGCGGCCTGGCCTTCCTCTTCCGCCTGCCGCTCCCGGCGACGGAGATCCTGACTCTGGATAAAGCCCTGGAATTTGCTTTTCGCAACAGCCCTTCCATCCAGGAGGCTGCTTTCCGGCTGCAGACCAGCGCGGAAAACCTCAAGGCCCAGCAGGCCGGATTGAAGTCCCAGTTCAGCATCACCCTCAACCCGATCAGCATCTCGGACACGAGAACCTTCAGCGATCTGACGTCCAGCTACAATACCCAGAGCATTACCAAAACCGCGGCCAGCTTTTCCGTCCGCCAGCCCATCAAATGGACGGACGGCACTCTGACGATCACCGATAGCTTCAACTGGCAGGAGTCCTCGAGTTCTTTCGTGGGCGGGGCCAAGGCGGGCGCTTACAGCAACTCCTTGTATTTAAAATTCAGTCAGCCCCTATTCACTTATAACCGGACCACGATGCAGATCAGGGAGCTCGAGCTGTCCCTGGAAAACGCCCAGCTGAACTACGACCTCCAGAAGCTCTCGATCGAGCGGCAGGTCACCCAACAATTTCTCAACCTTTATTACGACCGGGAAAGCGTCAAGATCGCCCAAGAACAGTTCAAGAATGCCGACGAACAGTTAAAGATCATGGAAAGCAAGGTCCAAGCCGGGATCTCCGCGCAGGGAGAACTCTATGAGGCCGACTTGACCCGGTTGAACAGCCAGTCCGATCTCGAAAACAAGCAGATCACGTACGAAAACGCCATGGACAGCTTCAAGATCCTGGTCGGCATGCAGCTCGATAGAGACATCGAGATCTTGACCGATATCCGCAAGCATCTTGTGGACGTCGATCTTCAAAAAGCCATGGCTCACGGCCTGGAGAATCGGATGGAGCTCCGCCAGAAGGACATCTCCATTCAGACCGCCCTCGACGACCTCATCCAGGCCGGAGCGCAGAACGAATTCAAGGCCCAGGTGGACCTCACCCTGGGCTTGACCGGGGTCAACCAAGCCTTTAAAAGCATCTACGATTCCGCGAATGTCGATCAGGTGGTCGCCCTCACCCTGAATATCCCGGTTTTCGACTGGGGCCAGAAAAAACACGTCCTGGCGGCCAGCCAGGCGCAGGTGGACACCCAGAGACTTTCCCTCGATGAACAGAAAAATCAGATCCAGCTCGATGTCCGGCAGGCTTACCGAAACCTACAAAACCAGAAGCTGCAGATCGAGATCGCCGAAAAAAACACGAAGAACGCCCAATTGACTTATGACATCAACCTGGAACAATACAAGAGCGGAGATCTTTCGTCCAAGGACATGCAATTTTACCAGCAGCAGCTCTCCACCCAGAAGCTCAGCCAGGTCTCGGCCTTGATCAACTATAAGCTGGCCCTTCTGGATATCAAAATCCGGTCTCTCTGGGATTTTGAAAACAATATTTCCGTGGTCAGCAAGCAATAGGAGCATGACTTTGAAAAAAACAACGATCGTCTTTTTCGGCTTAGCGGCCCTCCTGGCGTTCTCCAGCTGCAAGGAGGAGACGCTCAGCGTAAATACGGAATCGACCATTCCGGTCAAGGCCGCGGAGCTCCAGCCCAAGGCCATTCAGGAATTCGTGACCGCCACGGGAACGGCGTTCCCCATCCGCGACGTCCAGCTCAAGACCGAACAGGCCGGCCGGTATCTACTCCATGCCGGCTCCTTGACGGGCCAGGCGTTCCGCATGAACGATGCCGTCAAGAAGGATGACATCCTGATTTCCCTGGAGAATCCGGAATACGTCAATCAGGTCGCTTTTGATTCCAAAAAATTACAGCATGAATCCGCCCAGCGGGAATACACCAAGGAGCAGGGCGTTTATGAAAAGGGCGGGATCACGATCAAAGATCTGGCCGATTCGCAAAGAGCCTTCGTCGATGCGACGTACGCTTTCGATAATGCCGCCCTGGCTTTGAAGAAACTGGAGATCCGAGCTCCCTTTGACGGGGTCATCGTCGACCTGCCTCATTTCACCGACAGCCAATGGATCGACGCGAGTACGGCCGTCATTCGGATCATGGACTATTCCCGCGTGTATGCCGACTTGACCCTTCCCGGCAAAGAAATGGGGCGCTTGGCCCAAGGACAACGCGTCGTCGTCACCGATTACAGCCAGCCCAACACCGCCCTGACGGGAGTCGTGACCCAGATCTCCCCGGCCCTCGATGCGGAAAGCCGCATGTTCAAGATGAGGATCGAGATCCCCAATCAGAATCTCCGGCTCAAACCCGGCACCTTCATCAAGACCGACATCGTCGTCCAGGAAAAAGCCTCGGCCCTGGTTATCCCTAAATCCATCATCCTCGATCGCCGCGGAGTCAAGGTCGTGTTCGTCGTCGAACGGGGCATCGCTCTCGAACGGAGGATTCAAACCGGGATCGAAAATATCGATGAGGCCGAAGTCGTCACTGGTCTCAAGGCCTCGGACCGTGTCGTGACCGAAGGTTTCGAGACGCTGCGCGTGAACGCCCGCGTCAAGATCATCGAATAAGCCCCCATGTTCAAACTCGCCAGGTTCGCGGTCAAATATCCGACGACGGTCGCGATGGCCGTCCTCGCCGTCCTCCTGCTCGGGTACATTTCCTACCAGAGACTGGGCATGGACCTCCTGCCCCGCATCAACAACCCCCGGCTGTTCATCGAGGTCGAAGCCGGCGAGCGGCCTCCGGAAGAAATGGAGAAGCAATTCGTCCAAAACATCGAATCGCTCGCCTCCCGGGGACGCAACGTCACGAATGTCATCTCCCTGTCGCAGGTCGGCAAGGCCCTGATCACCGTGGAATACCAATGGAGCGCGGACATGGAGGAAGCCTATCTGGATCTCCAGAAGGCCGTCGCCGATTTCGGCCAGACGAGCGGGGCCGACAGCCTGACCGTCACGCAGCTCGATCCCAACGCTCAGGCGGTCATCACCGCTGTCTTGACCCACGATGAAATTACCGACCTGGACAAGCTGCGGATGACGGCGGAGAACAACATCCGGAATGAGCTCATCCGCCTGCCGGGGATCGCGGCCGTCGAGCTCCTGGGAGACCGCCGGCGGGAGATCGAGGTCAAATCGGACGCCTCCACACTCGAGTCGTGCGGCCTGACCATGGACCAGCTCGGCGCGGTGATCCAGAACTTCAACCGGAACCTCACCGGCGGGGCGATCGTCGAGATGGGGATCCGTTACACGATCCGGGGGGTCGGCCAGTTGACCTCGCTCGAGGACATCAAGAACCTCATCGTCGCCTACAAAATCAAGGATGCGACGAGCCAGCAGCCGGCGGAACGCACGCCCATCTATCTCCGGGACGTGGCCGACGTCCGCTTCGATCTGAGCGATGCGAAGAACGTCGTCCGCTACAACGGCCGGCCGGCCCTCGCCCTGGAGATCTACAAAGAAGCCGGGTCTAATACTACGGCCGCGTCCAAGGCCATCCGGGACGAACTGGATGTGTTGGGCCGGTCTCTGCCGGGATACCACATCCCCATCATTCAGGACCAGGCCATCTTCATCAAGGACGCGATCGGCGAAGTCCAGCAATCGGGGATCTTCGGAGGTCTCCTGGCCATCCTGATCCTTTTTCTCTTCCTCCGAAAAATCGGCGTCACGGCCATCATCAGTCTGTCCATTCCCATTTCCATTATCGCGGCCTTCAGCTTGATGTATTTCAACAACTTGACGCTGAACATCATGACCCTCGGGGGGCTGGCCCTCGGCCTCGGAAGGCTCGTGGACGACGCCATTGTCGTCGGAGAAAACATCTTCCGCCATGTCGAAGCAGGATTGCCCGTGGCGGAAGCGGCCGTCCGGGGGACCGGAGAGGTGGGCGGGGCCATCACCAGTTCCACCATCACCACGATCATCGTCTACTTGCCCATCGTCTTCCTGCATGGGATCGCCGGAGAGCTCTTCAAGGACCACGCCCGGACCGTCGCTTATTCCCTGTTTTCATCGCTCCTGGTGGCGATGACCGTCATCCCGATGCTTTTTTCCCGGACGGTCAAACCCCGGAGCATGCTCGCCGCATCGAAATCCGTCCGGTTCCATTTTTACGGACGGGCCCTCGAGAGGATCCTGCGGAGGAGATGGCTCGTCATCGGACTGACCCTGGTCGTGATCGGGATCGCGCTGTTTTGCATCCGTTTCATCGGCAGCGAGTTCATGCCCCAGCAGACCCAGAGCCAGTTGATCATCAATGTCAAACTGCCCGAAGGGACCGGCCTCGAACGGACGGAAGGCGCCGTCCGGAATCTCGAAGCCATGGTCCGGGACCGGGCGGGCGATAAGATCGAGCGGATCTTCGCCCGGGTCGGGCCCAAGGGAACCGCCCAGACCGCCGCCGAAGCGCTCGAGGACGAGAACAACGCTGTCCTCCAGATTGATTTCAAAAAAGAAACCCAGCGCTCCCTGCCGGGCCTGATCGCCGGCCTGGAAAAGGAGATGTCGGAAATTCCGGACCTCACCGTCCAGTTCGTGAGGCAGCAGACGACGCTTCAGGCGGCCCTCGGCACGGAAAACGCCCCGCTCGTCGTCGAGATCAAAGGCAAAGACCTGGATGCTTTGGTCAAGCTGGCTGACGGCGTCAAGGCCAAGCTCGCGAGTCTCCCCGAGCTGGCCAACGTCGAAACGAGTTTTCAGGCCGGCCGTCCCGAGGTCGATATCGAGGTCGACAAGGCGCAGGCGGCCCGGTATAACCTGCGGACGGACACCATCGGCACCCAGATCAAGAACGTCCTGGCCGGCACCGACCTGGGCGAGCTGGAAGACAAAGGCGAATACGTCAAGATCATGCTCCGCAATCCGAAGGTTTCCGTCGGCAAACTCCAGGATCTCGTTCTGGTCACGTCGTCCGGGCTCCATCTTCCCCTGAGTGATGTGGCCAAGCTGGTGCGGACGGAATCCCCCCGCGAGATCATCCGCAATAATCAGACGCGCGTCGCCGAGGTCCAGGCCCAGCTCGCCGGCAAGATACCGTTCGACCGGGTCATCGCCCGGGTCAAGGACGCGATCAAGGACACGATCCTGCCCGAAGGCTATCTGATGTCGATCACAGGCGAGGAACTCCTCCGGCGCGAATCCTTCAAGAATCTCAAGTTCGCCCTGCTCCTGGCGATCATTCTCGTCTACATGGTCATGGCCGCCCAGTTCGAATCCCTCATTCATCCGTTGATCGTGCTTCTCACGATCCCTCTCGCCGGCGTCGGCGCGATCTTTCTTATGCTCCTCCTGGGCGTCCCGTTCAGCATCATGTCGATCATCGGCCTGATCATGCTGGCCGGGATCGCGGTGAGCAACTCCATCGTCCTCGTGGACATGATCAACCAGAGCCGGCGCGCCGGGATGGCGCTCGACGAGGCGATCGTCTTCGCCGGCCGGAACAGGATCCGGCCCATCCTGATGACCAGCCTGACCACGATTCTCGCCCTCCTCCCCTTCATCCTGGGGGTCGGCGCGGGCGCGTCGCTCCGGGCGCCGATGGCCGTCGCCGTGACCGGAGGGCTGATCAGCTCCACGTTCCTGACTCTTGTCGTGATCCCGGCCGTTTACCGCCTGATGGGAAAGCGAACCCTGACCCCCGGAGAAAAACGTTCATGATCGAGTTCTTCATCCGGCGTCCCGTCTTCGTGGCCATGATCCTGATCGGCTTCTGCCTCCTCGGGGTCATCTCCTATCTGCAGCTCCCCATGGAGCTTTTCCCCCAGTCCGAATCACCGCGGATGATCGTCACCGTCCGCGGCAGCCAGACCTCGGATCCCGCCTACGTCGAGCTGCATGCCGTCATCCCCCTGGAAAGCGCCATCGCCGGTCTGGACAAGATCGAGCGGATCGAGACGCAGATCGACCAGCGGCGGGCGACGATCTACGTCTATTACGGGAAAGACGTCAACCTGAAATACGCCTACCTCAAGCTCCAGCAATGCGCCTCGACGGTCCGGACTCAGATCGGGACCGAGTTCACGTTCACGGTTTCGAAGTCCGACACCGAGCAGCTCTCCAACCGGTACCTCGTCCTCCAGGCGCGGGGTGAGGGAAGCCTCGACCAGATCCGGGCGATCATCGACGAAAAGATCACGCCCGAACTGTTGAGCATCGACGGCGTCGCGAGCGTCGAGGTCTACGGCGGCCGGAAACGCTCGATCGAGGTCCTCCTGGACGATGACGCCATGAAATCCTACGGACTGACCGTGGGCCAGGTGCAATCGAAAATCTCCGAACAGTCCGGCAAGCGCGTTTACCTCGGCCAGGTCCACGATGCGCGGAAGGAGTATTTCGTCAATCTGATCAGCGAATATTCGACGCTTCCGGCGATCGGAGACCTCATCGTCAAGGACAAGGGGCCTATCGTCCTCAAGCAAATAGCGAAAATTTCAGAAGGCGGAGCGGATCAGGAGACGATTTCCCGCATCAACGGCCGGGAGGCCGTCACCCTCTCGCTCCAACGGAGCTGGGAAGCCAATCTGATCAGCCTCGCCGGACGAACCCGCCAGGCCGTCTCGAAGCTCGATGAGACGGTCAAGCCGGACGGAGTCAGCCTGGTCATCGAAGATGATACGGCCAAAACGATCCAAGACAACATGCAGTCCATTTTCTGGCTGATCGTGGCGGGAGGGCTTCTGGCCATCGCCGTCCTCTGGCTATTTCTGCGCAATGCGTCCCTGGTCTTGACGGTTTCGGCGAGCGTTCCCATCTCCATCCTCATTTCCATGAATGTCTTTTACGCGCTGCACATCACGATCAACACGCTGACGATGGTCGGGCTGGCCATCGCCATCGGGATGCTCGTGGACTGCAGCGTCGTCGTCCTGGAGAACATCGTGCGCCACGCGGACCGGACGCCGGATGTCCGTCACGCCGTCGTCCACGGGACGACGGAAGTGGCGCGCGCGGTCTTCGCCTCCACGCTGACGACGATCGCCGTTTTTCTGCCGTTCCTTTTTTCCACCAACTCCGAAGTGCGGACCCTGGGCGCGCAGGCCGGCGCCTCCATCATCACGACGCTGCTCATCTCTCTGGCCGTGGCTTTTTTCCTGATCCCGGTTCTGGCTTTCCGGTTCTTCACCCGCCGCCAAAAGAAAAACGCGGGGAAGCCGGCCTCCGTCCGCCCGCTGAGCCGGATGAGGCAGATTTACATCGTCTTGCTGAAAACCAGCCTGCGTTATCCGGCCCGGACGCTCGTCGCGACGGTCGCCCTTTTCTTCTTGAGCCTCGGCTTGTGCTTGACTCTCAGCGTCAACGTCCCGCGCGAAGTCCAGTTGCTCACGTTCAACATCTACGCCGTGATGCCTTCGGGAACGACCCTCGAGACCGCCGACGATCAGGTCAAAACCATGGACGGACTCCTCCAGAACATCCCCGAAGTCTCCGAGCGGCTGGCGACGATCGAGGAAGATAACGTCACGCTCACGTTCAAGCTCGTCGATGATTTCCATCAAACGTCCTCGCGCACCGTCACGGAGATCACGGACGACATCATCGGCCGTCTCTCCAAAGCTTACCCGCGCATTGATTTCTCCACGACGGAGCCCCAGCAGAACTCCCGCTATATGGGAGGATCGGGGGGCGCGGGAGGCCTGGGCGGAGGTGGAAGCGGCCGGCAAAGCGGGGTGAGCTTGACCCGGCTGCTCGGCATCGGCGCCGCCCAGGAAAAAGTCCTGGTCCGGGGCCAGGACCTGGGACTCCTCCGCTCCGTGGCCGAGGACGTCCAGTACAACATCTCCAACCTGGAAACGGTCCTGAGCGCGCAAATCAGCGTCGCGAACCAGTCTCCGAGCCTCGATCTCCTTCTCGACCAGGCCTCGATGAGCCATTTCGATGTCAGCCTCCAGAACGTGAGGAACGAGCTGTCGGGCTTCCAGAAAGAAACCACGGCCGATGTCAAATTCAAGGCCGGGAACGATGAGTTCGACATCATCCTCAAGAGCGCCTCCGATAAGGAGAAAAAAACCGAGGACCTTCGAAGGCTCCAATTCCCATCCTCGACCGGAGGGCTCGTCCCGCTCCAGCAGATCTCGCGTCTCGTGTATTCCACGGGATATTCCAATATCAACCGGGTCAATCAGGAAAAGCAGGTCCAAGTGACTTACCGGTTCAACACCGACATCGAGCAATCCAAGAGTCTTCTCGAGGCGGCCCGGACATCCGTGGAAGATATCGTGTCCAGTATCACGCCGCCGCCCGGGGTGATCATCGAGGTCGTTCGCGACGAAAGCGACATGTCGGAGTTCTATTTCCTGATCGCTCTCGGGATCCTCCTGATCTACATGGTCCTGGCCTCGACGTTCGAAGGCTTCCGAACGCCGCTGGTCATGATGTTCACTCTGCCGCTGGCCGGGATCGGGGCGTTTTCCGGACTCGCCCTGACCTCCAATTCGCTTTACAACGCTAATGTCCTGATCGGATTTCTCATTCTTTTCGGCGTCGTGGTCAACAACGGCGTTCTTCTGATCGATTATTCCCGCCGGCTCGAGCGCCAGAAACAGAGGCGGGAGCGGGCGTTGATGACGGCGGGCTTGACCCGCGTCAGGCCCATTCTGATCACGGCCATCACCACCATCCTGGGCATGCTTCCGGTCGCCATGGGCAAGCAGGCGTACGTCTCCCTCATCGGCGCGCCGTTCGCGATCACGGTGATCGGGGGATTGGGAGTGGCGACGCTTTTCACCTTGGTCCTGATCCCGACGTTTTCTTTCGGCCTCGAGAACGCCCTGAAGTGGTGGCGCGGATTGAATTGGAAGACCAAGGCGATCCAGGCTTTGATATTCGCCGCCGGGGAATGGTTCCTCATCGCCGAAATCGATTCCTTCCTTTGGCAGGTGGCGTACTCCTTGATCCTGTTCGTGGGCATTCCGTCGTTCACTTTTTTCGCCTTGACGAGCTTGCGGCGAAGCCGGACGAAACTGGTCCCGCCGGGAACCTCCTTGACCATCACCATCCGAAACATCAGCAAGCTTTATGACGATTTCGCCCGGTTCACGAAGGAATGGCGCAAGGGCCAACGGGAAAAAGAACACCGGAACGTGTCCGCCTCCGTCCTCCGCCATGAGCGGAGGCAGACTCTTCTCTGGGAGATCCCCATCTATGGATTCCTGATCTATTTCACTTATTTTTACTTGCAGGGGGCGGCCTGGCTTTTGCTTTTTTCGGTGCTGGACTATCTGCTCGTCATGAGGCTCATTGAGATCCGGACGGTGAGCGGAAAACCCACCGGAGGGATTTCCGGACGGGCGAGGCTATGGAAGCTGATCTCGGCCTTGATCGCCTGGGGCCTGCCTCTGGCCAACGGCATTTGGTTGCAATCCCGCTGGCAGAGGTTGGGGGCCGTGCTCGTCGTCATGGTCCTGTGGTACGGGGCCCTCCTCGTTTACCGGACCTCGCGCAAGATCGAAGAGCGCAACATCAACATCAACCGCGTCACTGGCCGTGGACGCAGAGCCAGGACGATTTTTTATCGGTTCGTCCGGAAGATCCCGGTCATTGGCGGCCGGCGCGCTCCTTTTCAAGCGCTGGACCGGATTAGCCTGGAGATCGGCAGCGGCATGTTCGGCCTGGTCGGTCCCAACGGATCCGGGAAGACGACGCTGATGCGGATCATCTGCGGGATCCTTCCTCCGAGCCGGGGGAAAGTCTATTTCAACGAGCTGGACCTCGGCGAGTTCCGGGAAGAACTCCAGGCGCTCATCGGATACCTGCCCCAGGAATTCGGCACCTACGAAAACATGACCGCCGCCCAATTCCTGGACTATCAGGCCCAGCTCAAGGGCCTCTGGAACCGGCGGAAACGGCGGGCGGCCGTGGACGCGTCCTTGCGCTCCGTCCATCTCTTTGACCGGAAAGACGACCGGATCAGAACGTATTCCGGCGGAATGAAACAGCGTCTCGGCATCGCCCAGACGCTTCTCCATCTTCCCCGGATCCTCGTGGTGGACGAGCCGACAGCGGGCCTCGACCCGACGGAGAGAATCGCTTTCCGCAACCTTCTTTCGGAATTGGCCCGCGACCGCATCGTGATCTTCTCGACCCATATCATCGAGGATATTTCCATCTCCTGCAACCGGCTCGCGATCCTGCTCAAGGGCCGGGTGCGATTCATCGGAACCCCGACCGAGCTGGTCAATCTGACGAGAGGCTCGGTCTGGCAGATCTTCGTGGATGACGCGGGCTTCGAATCGATTCGCCGGGTCCATAAGGTCGTCCATCATCTCCGCGACGGGAACAGGATCAGGGCCCGGATCCTCTCCGCGAAAAGGCCGGCGGAGGACGCCCAGCCGGTCGTCCCGACGCTCGAGGATTCTTATATGTGGCTGCTGGGACAGGAGGGATGATCCGATGACGGACAGCAACGGCAAGGGCCGGATCGGCCGCGGGTTGGTTGACGGGATCCTCGAGGGATTGATCTTTTTCCGTTATAACGCCGCCAACGTGTTCGCCGGCCGGGCGATCCTCTTCATGATCCTGGCCAGCTCCGTTTTCCTGGCGGTCGTCGTCCTGAATCTCCTGAGCCGCTCCGGGGATTTTTCCGGCCAGAAAATATACGATCTTCTTCTTGTCCCGGGGATCCTGCTCGTCTTCTATCCCGCCGTCTTCGCCCTCCAGAACGACAAGGACGCCGGGATGATCGAGAATCTTTTCGGCATTCCGGACTACCGGTACAAGATCTGGCTGGCTCGCTATTTCACTCTCTATGTTCTCGTGGCCGCTCTTCTTTTTCTCCTGGGGGTCTTTTGCCGGGTAGGGCTGGCTTCCTTTCCCCTGGGCAAGATGATGCTGGAGCTCATGGTCCCGGTCGTCTTCGTGGGGAGCCTTTCCTTTTTTATCGCCAGCCGGACGGGCAGCGGGCTCGCCACCGCCGTCATCATGGTCGTCGTCCTCCTCCTGTTCTGGCTTTTCCGGAACTCCCTCGCGGACAGCCCCTGGTACCTCTTTCACAATCCTTTCACCGCCGGGAACGAAGTCAAGACCATGCTCCTGGCCCGAACGACGATCGCCAACCGGCTTTATTTCATCAGCGCCTCGATTTTTCTGACGATGCTGGCCCTGCTCCGCCTGCAGAAAAGGGAAAAATACGTCTGATTATGGATTATTGATACGTTCGACGGCGCCAAACCCCGATTTTAAATCGGGGTTTGGCGCCGCTCAGTATTAACCCTGAGCATACCCCGGGCTTCAGCCCGGGGAGTCGAATGGGTTGATTTTTGAATTCCCCGCGCGCGATCCCCCCCCCCGCGGGATTTTTGGGTAAAACCGAGAATCAAATCCCCAGCGACAATCGTTCGGCCAGTGCGGGCGGAAGGCCGGCCTTGATGATTTTCGCTTGAGCGTCGTCGAGATCGTATTCGAGACGATGGAACTTGACGGTGTGGACGTCCGAGTCGTAAATGGCGAAGGCCGCGCGCGGATTCCGGTCGCGAGGCTGACCGACGGAGCCGGGGTTGATGAGATAAGTCACGTCCTTCTCGAGCTTGACTTCGTTGGCATTCCCCTCGAGGAAAGTGCTCTCCACCGCGCCGTCGCGCTTGGCATACACGAAGGGAAAGTGGGTATGGCCGAAAAAGCAAAGAGGGCGTTTCAAATAGTCGAACGCCTCCGCGGCGTCGAACTCGCCGAAGATATAGTAGTCTTCATCGAATGGGGAGCCGTGGCAGATGGAGAACCGCTCGTCGACGACCTGAGGGCCTTTTTTGACGTGGCCCAGGAATTCGGCGTTCTTTTTCAGGATCTTTTTTTTGGTCCAATAGATCGCCGCCGCCGCGATGGGATTGAACGTCTCGATCGAGTCCTGCCCGGTGACGGCCTTGTCGTGGTTGCCTCGGATGATCGACAAGGGTCTGAGGTTCCGGACTTTTTGGATGGTTTCGTTGGGTGAGGCGCCGTAACCGACCAGATCTCCGAGGCAGACGAAATGGTCGATCTTTTTTTTCTGGATGAACTTCAGAAGGGCGTTGAGCGCCTCGAGGTTGCCGTGGATATCACTGAAGATCAGATAGCGCATGCCGTTCCTCTCCGGGATTTCTTAAACGTATCATAAAGCTTGTGGGCGTGAAAAGAGCTGCGCACGAGCGGCCCCGATGAAACATCGGAAAAGCCGAGCTCCAGGGCGATATCCCCGAGCCGGGCGAATTCCTCCGGCGGATGAAATTCGACGACGGCCGCGTGGGCGCGGGTCGGTTGGAGATACTGCCCGATGGTCAGCAGGTCGCAGCCGGCCGCTCGCAGGTCGCCAAAGGTCCGGAGCAGGTCGTCTTCGGATTCTCCCAACCCGATCATCAGCCCGGATTTCGTCAGGGCGCCCCAAGTTTTGGCCTTGCCGAGGACGCCCAGCGACCTCCGGTAATTCGTTGCCGGACGGCCGATTTTCGGATAGAGAGATTCCGTGGTTTCGAGGTTATGATTGAGAATGTCGGGACCGGCGTCCACCACGCTCTTGAGCGCGTCCTCGCGGCCGTCGAAATCCGGGACGAGGACCTCGACGCTCGCGGCCGGGATCCTTTTTCGGAGGGCCCGGATGGTCCGGACGAATTGCGACGCGCCCCCGTCCGGCAGATCGTCCCGCGTCACCGACGTGACGACGACATGCGCGAGTCCGAGCGTCGCTGCGGCCTCGGCGATGTGCTCCGGCTCTTCAGCCGACAAGGGGAGCGGCTTTCCTTTCTCGACCGCGCAGAACGCGCAGGCCCGGGTGCAGATATTTCCTAAAATCAAAAAAGTCGCCGTTTTTTCCGTCCAGCATTCGGCGATATTCGGGCATCGGGCGCTCCGGCAGATCGTGTTGAGGCGATGTTTTTCCAGGAGTGAGGCGACCGAAAAATAGCCGGACTGCGAGGGAAAGGCAACCTTTAACCAGGACGGTTTTTTTGCCGATCGGGTCTCTTCAGGGAGATAAGTGATCAATATTCGAAGTCTTTTTCTCTCTTCATCCGCCGCCGCATCCGCTTACGGGCCTGGGCTTCCTTCATCCGTTTGCGTTCGCCCGGCTTGAAATAAACGGAATGCTTCTTGATTTCCTTGATGATCGCTTCCTGCTGAACTCTTCTTTTAAATCTTTTGAGCGCGCTTTCGAGAGATTCGCCCTCATCGATAACGACAAAAGCCAATAAATTCACCTCCTCCCGTATGGGGAGTATCGACGTTATACCCGAACGGAACGCGGTTGTCAAGGCGGCGAGGGCCTGACCGCTCCGGGAATTCGGATCTTTCCCTTACTTTGTTTTTCCCAGTCCGAGGCGCAGGCTGACCATCCATTCGGCCGTAGCTGCGGGCTGATAGGAGTTGCCGTCCGGGTCGGGTTCCGTGAAGCCGTAGTATTCGACGCCGAAAATATTCCGGCCGGAGAGCATGATCTCCCAAGGCGATCCGCCGACCTCGAACTTATAACCGAGCCGGATATGGACGAGCGCGTAGGGATCGGTCTTGCCGTAGCCGTTCGAGAATATTAAGTTGGTCGAGTCGATATACCAGGAGCTCACGTATTCAAGCGCGGCGCCGGCGGTCAACGCGGGCGTGATCTTGTATTCCGTATCGAGATAGAGCTGATGCTGGGGGCAGTTAGGGAGCCATGTTTTATTAAAAGTGGTTCCGGCGAGCGTCTCGACGGTATCATATTTGAAGCGAGAATAGGTATAGGCCAGTCTCATCGCCAGAGGCTCGACGGGATACCAGGCCAGGGATGCTTCCAGGCCGTAACGGGTGGTCGATCCGACGTTGCCGTAGAATGTTTCGAGCAGACGCGAAGGCACTCTGAACCGGCCGAAATCATGGTCCGTCGCAAGATGGAAGAGGGCGAGATCGTAGACGAACGATTCGCTGATTGAACCGCGCGCTCCGATCTCCTGGCCGCTCGACGTGGCCGGCTTGAGATCCTGGTTGAATCCGCCAAAAGCATTGGGGTTGTTGGCCAGCTCCTCGGTGCCCGGCGGCAGGAAGCCGGTGCCCCAGCTCGCGTAGAGACCGAAGTCCGAGACGGGATTCCAGGTCAGGCCGAGACGGCCCGTCGCCTTATTATAGGATGCGTCGCCCGAAAGGCCGCCGACATGGTCGTCCAGCTTGCAGGTGACGTTGTCATAGCGGAGGTTGAGGGACACGCCCCACTGGGGGCCCAGTTCGACCCGATCGAGAACGAAAACCCCAGCGCTGTGCTGGGTCATGGTTTGGTCGGATTGGATGTCCGAGCCCTCAACGGCATCGCCGAGGTTGGGATGTTTGATCTCGTCAATCGTCTGCCAGCCAAAGTCGGCGCCGGCGCTGAGGTGGTTCTTGAGCCAGTCGTCTCCAGCATTGTGGTTGAGCTGGATCGATGCGCCGGGCGTGTCATAGCCGCGATGGATGAGAGAGGAGGGAACCGATTCGGTGTATTTGGTGTGGCGATAGAACGCGGTCAGGGCCAGATCGAGGTTGTCGGCCAGCCCGATCGAGCCCGTCAGGCCGCTCGTGAACCGGCCCGTCCGCTGGTATTCATTGCCGGGGATATGGTCGACGCCGAACATTTGCTGAAACCAACTGGGCGTCTTCCGGTATTCGCTAAGGGAGTAGCCGTCCGGATTGGCCAACTTCCGGAATTCGCTCACGTTGGCGCTGATCCAGTCAAGGTTGAGCCCTTCGGCGTTGTCGTTGAAGAAATCGGTGTAGCCGAGGATCGCGGTCAGCTTGACCTTGGGGGCGATGTCGAGCCGGAACTTGCCATAGAAATTATCCGCCCAATATTTCGTGTGCTCCCGATAGCCGGTGCCGTTGGTGTAAGACCCGGCGACGCGGTAATTCAGAAGGTCGGTCGTCCCGCCCGCTTCGGCCATGCCCTTATAAAAGCCGTAGGATCCGCCGGCGAGATAAGCGTCGGCGGAAATCGGAGCGGCGCCGCCGTCGCGGGTCAGGATATTGAGGATGCCGCCCGACGAGCCGCTGCCGTAAAAGGCGGCCGCGGGCCCGCGCAGGATCTCGATGCGGCGCACGGTGGCCCAGTCGATGTCGAAAAAGTCGGGGACGAAGCCCGAGGGATCGTTGAGCGGGATGCCGTCGACAATGGTTTTGATGCCGCGCGTTCCCCGCTCGGTCAGAATGCCCTGGCCGCGGATCGAGAGGTGGACGCGCTCGCCGTCGGCCTGGTTGTCGACTTTGACGCCCGGGACGAGCTTCATGGCTTCGTCGATGCCGATCGTCCGGGCCATGGTTTGCAGGATTTGGGTCTCGATGACCGTGGTCGCGGCGGGGTTCTGCTTGAGGAGGATCTCGACGCGGGGCGCGGTGACCGTGATCTCGATTTTTTCCTTGGTCTGGACCGCCTGCTCTTTTTCCTTTTCTTGGGTCTGCGGGTCCGCGGTTTTTTTCGCGTCCTTCTTTTCTTCGGAGGACGAGGCGAAGGATGGACCGGCTAGGAAAAACAATATAAAGAGGATAAAGAACGAGAAAAGAATAGGGTGAAAGCGTAATTTGTGCATAAGATAGCCTCCTACATTTATATTAGACACAGGCTGAGCTTGTTTCTTCCATTTCTCCGAAACGTTCGCTTTTTGTGGACTTTCGTTGTTGGTTTCCTTGACGAGCGGTTCCCCGCGGCAAGCCGCGGGAAACTGCTTGTAGAGGGATCCAAGGGGGAGCCGCCCCCTTGGTCGCAGTCCTATGCGGAGCATAGGGCGAGAAAGGGAGGCAGGGCAACGCCGTTTTGTACCCTAAAGTACAAAACGGTGTGCCCGTTGGAAGGGGGAAACGCGAAGCGGGTTCCCCCTCCAAGTTGACATCGTATATCGGCCGAGGATATATTTCGGGAGCAGGCATGACGATATTCGCTGCTATATGCGATCCGTAAGCATGCCGCGTGAAAGTCGAGCGAAAAACCGATGGCGACGCAGATTCTTGATGGGGCAGAAGCCATGAGTATTGGCGGCAACGAACAGGAGCGGAGTCTCGCCCTGGCCGCGCAACGCGGCGATTCGGGAGCGTTTCGGGAACTCTACGATGCTTATCGCGAGCGGATCTGGACCCTGGTCGTTTATTCGATCGGAGATGCCCTCCAGGCCCAGGACGTGCTGCAGACCGTCTTTCTTAAGGCATTCCGGGGTCTCCGGAGTTTCAGGTTTCAATCCAGTCTGTTTACGTGGATTTACCGGATCGCCTGCAATGAATGTCGGAATTATCACCGGCGGCGCGGCATTCGGCACGTGCCTCTCGAGGCGATTCTCGGCAGCAGCGACGAAATGGATAGGAGGCCCATCTCGGACGGCCTCGAGGCGCGCAGGGTCATCCTGCGAAACGCGGTGATACAATTGCCTTTCAAGATGCGGGATGTCATCGTGCTGAAGTACGTCGAAGAGCTTTCCTATGAAGAGATGAGCCGGGTGCTCGGGTGCTCGCCCGGGACGGTGGCTTCAAGGCTGAACCGGGCGTTGGCGGAACTCGAAGAAAGGCTGCGGCCTTTCAGGCGATTCTTGTGAAGAAATCGGAAAGCAAGGAGTATCGGCGATGAGTTGCTTGCGTTTTGGCCTGCGAAAGAAGTTCGTGCCTTATCTTGAGGGTGAACTCCCGCCTCGCGAGGCGAAGCGAGTGGAGAAGCATCTGCTCGACTGCGGACGGTGCCGGGCCATATTTGGCCGGCTTCGAGCCGGACACCGGTCGGCGCAGCAACTCCGTCACCTCAGCCCGGATGGCGCTCATCCCGCGCCTGAGTTCGAAACGATGATGGCCGATGTCGGCGAAATTGTCCCTGTCCGCCACAAGTGGGTTCGGGCGTGGGAGGATTGGTTCTATGCGCTGACAACTCCTCGCCTGGTCCAGGTCCTCATGGTGTTGGTGCTGGCCCTGACGGCGGTCCTGGTGGTTTCGAACCGGAGATATTTGTTCGGAGATCGGAACAGCGGCCTGGATAAATCGACGGCTCTGAAATTCAGCGAATTCCATCCACTCAGTATCCCCGAGCTCCAGTCGAACACCCGGCCTCACATCGCGATCGAAGGTTACGTGCGCGACGTCCATATCGATCAAGAGGAAGGGACCCTGCATTTCACGTTGGCGGAGATCCCGCAAGGGTTAGGACCCTTTGTCATATGCGAGATCATGAGCCCGATCGGGATGCCTATCCCGCGCGACGGCAATCGCGTCCGCGTCTACGGCGTGGCCCGCTACGACGCCCAACCCGGCCGCGAGTGGTACGAAGTCAATCCCGTCCTGAACATCGCCGTCCTGAAGCGCTGAGAGGCAACGTATGTCGCCCATGGCCGGGGGGAAAAAGATTATTGCCGCGTTTTTCATCGCCGCCGTCCTCATCTATTATGGGTGGCTCCTGGGAACGAATCTTTGCACCGTGGCGGGAGGCTCGGACAGCTCGGGCTACCTGAATTTCGCCCGGCGGCTGAGGAACGGGCCCCTGGTGGAACCCGTGAAAACCGTGGAGGCTCTCGGCCTGAGCGAGGAATTCCGTCCGCTCTTTCAGCCGATCGGATTCACGAGGGGCTCCCGGAGCCAGACTATCGCTCCCGCTTATCCCCCGGGACTGCCCCTGCACATGGCTGCGTTGGCCGCGATTCTCGGCTGGAAAATCGGCCCATTTCTTGTCAGCCCGCTGGCGGCTTTGGCTGGGTTGTTTCTCATCTATGGCCTCGCCCGACAATTGGGGCTGTCAAGGCCGCTGTCCTTGGTCGGAGGGTGCGTTTTAGCCGCGTTTCCCGCATATCTGTTCATCGCCGTTCAGCCCCTGAGCGATGTTCTGGCGAGCTTCTGGGGCATGTTCGCCGTCCTCGCCGCCCTGCTTTCGCGGAAGCGCGCCGGCTGGGCGTGGGCCGCGGGGGCGGCCTTCGGCCTGGGCGTTCTCGTGCGACCCTCCAACATGTTGATCCTGTTTCCCCTGCTTTGGGCGTTGCCGTCGAAGCCGAAAATCTTCCTGAAATTTTTTTTTGGCGGCTTTTTTTTCGGCTTCGTCCAATTCTTTTTCAACCGGGTCCTCTATGGAAGCGTGTTCACTACCGGCTATCGAGAGGAGGCGGCCGGCGCGTTCGCGATTCGGAATTTTCCCACTCTTTTCCTTTTTTTCGGCCGATGGCTCTCCCGCATGTTGACGCCTCTCGTTCCCTTGGCCTGGCCGGCGCTCATTGCCGACCGGAACGTGCCGCGCCGGGACAGGCTCCTCCTTGTTTTCTGGTTCGCTCCGTTCCTGATTTTCTACGGCTTGTACCAGCCGTTTGAAAGCTGGACCTTTGTCCGCTTCTTCCTTCCCGCCCTGCCGGCGCTGATCCTTTCCGCTCTGCTGCTCTTGCGGGACGGCACGAATTATGCCCTCGAGAAAATCCGCGCCGCTCGATTCCGGGATTCCAAGACGCGGGAGATCCTGGCTTGGATTCCCAGGGTCATGGCCGGTCTGCTTGTCGTCCTGGTCGTTCACGCGGAAATCGGCCAGGTCAAGAAATTGAAGCTTTTGGATGTCAATGAATTCGAATCCGTTTACGAGCAAAGCTGTCTCGCCGTCAAAGGCCGATTGCCGGAGACGTCGATCCTCGTCTCCGGGCAATTGAGCGGAGCTCTGACCTTTTACACGCATTTCCCGATCTGCCTTTGGGATTCCCTGCGGCCGCAGTCCTTTTTTCTCCTTCAGCAAAAAGCGGCGCTCCGCGGCTGGGGCCTCTATGCTCTCCTTTTTCCAAGCGAAGAGAAAGAATTCCAAAACTTCGCGCCCGGTCCGTGGGAGAAAATCGAAAGCTATCGCTTCGTCTCCCTTTGGCAATACAAACCGAAATGAAATCTCCGATGGTCCGTCATCCGAAAGTCAAAAAATTCTTGGCGGGATCGGTCGTCTGCATTCTTTTCGCGGGAGTCACGCTTTTGCAGACCTTCCCGCTTTCCCTCGATCCCGCGCATGCGGTCTATGATCCGGGCGATCCGCTCTTGAATGTCTGGATCCTGTCCTGGGTCGGCGAGCATCTCGTCCAGGGGCCGTTCCGCCTCTTTGAGGCGAATATTTTCTATCCGTATCACCAAACGCTTGCCTTCTCGGAGCATTTGCTCCCGCTCAGCGTTCTGTCGGCCCCCGTTTATTTCCTGTCGCGGAATCCCATTCTCCGCTACAACCTCCTCCTCTACCTGACCTTCATCCTCAACGCCCTGGGGATGTTTTTTCTCGTTAGACATTTGACCCGGAACAAATGGGCGGGCGTCGTCAGCGGTCTTATTTTTTCCTTCAGCGCTTTCAAGATCATGCACATCTCGCACCTTCAACTTCTGAGCTCGATGGGTATTCCCTGGTGTTTCCTCTATCTCCATAAATGGATGGCTGAAAAGAAATGGACGAACGCTGCCCTTTTCTCGTTTTTCTTTTTGCTGCAGGCCCTCAGCTGCGTCTATTATGGGCTCTTCTCGATGGCCATTCTGGTTTTGATCCTTCCCCTCTTTCTCCTTTTCAATAAGCGGTCGTTCGATCTTCCCTCGCTGGCGAAGCTGGCCGCCCCTCTCGTTCTCGCCGGCGGCATCCTGTATGCCTTCTCCCTTCCCTACCTGCGAGTTTTTCGCGCGCTCGGCTTGAAACGGGGATTGGCGGCGGGAGCGGAAGTCCAAAACTACCTGGCCGTCCTCCCGACGAATCTCCTTTTCGGCCGGCTCCTGTCCGGATGGGGCGAGCCTGAGAGATATCTTTTTCCCGGCCTGGCCGCCTGCGTCTTGATGATCGTCGCGATCGCCGGCAGGAGCATGTTTGCGGCCGGGGCCGATCGAAGCGGGATTGTCCGGCGTATCGGCAGCGTCGCGAAGATCCTTTTCCTCGCCCTCGTGGCCGCGAACCTCCTGAGCCTTGTCGTCGCCCTGGCGGGGGGCGTCAGCTTTGCCTGGGGCGGACTCAAGTTTTCGGCGAACCGGGCGGAAAAACCCCTTCTCTTTCTTTTTATCCTTGGCGCTCTCTTTCTTGCCGCCAAGGTTTTCGAACGCCTCAGGGCCCGGCCAGAAGCGGACCGGAGCGCCTGGATTCTGGGCTATTCAATTCTGGCGTTCTGGGCCGCTCTGCTGTCGTTCGGCGCCGTTTTCACGCTCTCGGGAAAGACCACGACGGCTTTTCCGATGCCCTTTCCCTGGTTTTTCCGGCATGTGACCGGGTTTGACGGGATCAGGGAGCCGGCCAGAATCTCCGTTTTCGTGCTTTTCGGCATCAGCGTCCTGGCCGGCTTCGGCTGGGAACGGATCCTGGCCAAAATGACTAAAAAGGCCTGGCGGGGCGTCTTGACGGGAGCCCTCCTTGTTTTCATCAATCTCGAGTATCTTTCCATTCCCATCGAAGGCATCTCCGTCCCTGTCGGGAAGGATCTCCCGCCCACCTACGCATGGCTCAAAGAGCAAAGGAAGGAAGCCGTTGTCCTGGAGCTTCCGTTCGCCGAGTGGATCCCCTGTGAGGCCCTCTATCTTTATTTCTCCACGTACCACAAAAAAAGAATCGTCAACGGCTATAGCGGGTTCATCCCGGCTTCGGCCTATTGGCTGAAGGAGACGTTCAGGAAATTCCCCGATCCGGAGAGTCTCCGTCTTTTGGAAGCCCTCCACGTGGATTTTGTCGTTTTTCACGCGAAGCTGCTCCCCCCGGCGTTCGTTCCCGGCGTCGCGGCGCAAAGCGAATCCCTCACCGGCGGAGAGCTCCGTCTGGCCGCGCGTTTTCAATATCCCTTCTCCCGGCCGAACACGTTCAAGGAATTTCTCGGGGACGATCTCGTCTTCTCCGTCCATCCGGAACGCGCTTTCCGGAAATCGGGACCGGCCGAGGAGTCGCCGGCCATGGCCGAAATCCCTTCCGACCAATGGCGGATCACGGTCTCTCAAAATCAGCCGGCGGCTTCTTTGATGACGGACAAGGATCTTGCCTCCGGCTGGACGTCCGAGAAGGCGATCAGGCCCGGTGAATTCATCCAGATCGACCTCGGAAAAGCCCGTGATGTCCGCAGGGTTTCCATTTTTGGCGGCGCGACCTATTATGATTACGGCCTGGATTTTCAGATGGAAATCTCAGATGACGGGGCTCATTGGCGGCCCGTCCCATCGCGGTTCTCGAAGGCGGAATTTTGTCTTTCGCTCATCGCGGATCAGGTCCATGCTAATCAAGATCTGTGGCTGGAGGGCGGCCCGGCCAGATATCTGAAGATCATCCAGACGGGGAAAAGCGAGGCGTTCTCCTGGTCGGTCTCGGAATTGCGGATTTTCGAACGCCTGCCCTCAACCGGACGTCAGGCCCCAAACGAGGCGCGCTAGCCCGCCCTCGCCGGAGCGCATTCGGATACGGTCAGCGATTGATGAATTCTGAGACACGATCCCGATTAGCCCAATATCCCGGCGGTCCCGAAACCGGGTCCGTTGGGATCGGCGTTAATAACGGGGGGAGCGAGGCATCCATCCTCACCCCGCGCCGTCTTTCTTGATGAGGCCGGCTGGAGGGCGTCACGAGATGAGACACGGCATCGATCGTCGCCCGGCCGAGGCCTCGGCCTCGGGTCGCGGCGCGGATCTCGCCGGTCAGCATGATCACGCCGACGATCGCGTAAGCGATCGCCACCGAACGCAGGCTCCATCGTCGCCAGGCCGACTTTTGGCGTTCGGCGACATGAATCGCCAGGAAAGGCAGGACGATGAGAATCCGGGTAAACCCCCAGGCCTCGATATAGACGGAATAGCTCAAAAACGGAATGAGGATGGTGAAACCTAGGAACGTATAGTCAGGGGCGGTCCATCGCGATTTTTGAGACGCGACGGCCGCCAACCCCACCAGAGAAGCGGCCACCGCGATAAGACCGGCGATTTCCATCGAGGGAGTGCTGACGAAGCCGTAAATGATTTCGCCGATTTTTCTCACGACCCCGGAGAAGGGCGAGCTGAAGATCTTTTCGCCCGCCGTAAAGGCCGTTCCCAACCAGATCTGCATATAGACTTTCCACGCCAACCATACCGCGATGGGCGCAGCCACGAACGAGATGCTCCGGACAAATTTCTGTTCCCGGAGCTCGGCCGCGGCCAGACCGAGCGCGAGGATCACCGCGATTTCGCGCGAGAGGACGGCCGCCACGACGAAGCCGAGCGCGGCCCCGAATCGGCCTCGGCGGTGGAACCAAAGGGCGGCGAGGATGAACGCGACTGTTGCGGCATCCGGCGTCGTGCGGATGAGCGACGCGACCAATCCGCCGCTGAGGATTAAAATCAAGGCCCAGGCCGGACAACGGCCGTCTTCGCTGAGCATCCGGGCGATGAGGACGATTGCCGCGATCCCGAGAGTCCAGCACAGAAATTGATAGATATAAACGGCCAGATCCGCATTCCCCAGGCTTAGGATCCAGGCGAGCAACGGAATCATCAAACGGGACCCGCGAAAAGCCGGATTGTCCAGGGCAGCGATCGTGTCGTGGTTTCTCATGAACGGGTCCGTGGCGAGTGCCGCGTAGAACTGGCCGTCGTAGCCGTCCCGGCTCGTTTTCGGCGCGGTCGCGAGCGCGCTGGGATGCGGCATATCCTTGCCGAGACAGAGAAAGCCGCGAATATCCCCGGCGTATCGGCCGTCCGCAACAATCAACAACAAATAGCCCCAGCTTAGAAAAGCGGCCGCCAAAACGAACCATGACCGGAATTTGGTCTTCGGCGGCCCGTCCCGCTTTTCGTTAATCGTCGGTTTAATCCCGCCCATATCCGAAGTATTATATCCGATGCTCCGGACAATGGGCAAATTGGGATTGTGTCCCCTTTTTTCCTGATGGCATAAGGCAGATGCCGGTATCGTTCGAAATTCAATTTCGCGCCGACCCAGGTCCTCTCGGCTTTTCTCGTGCAGGCGGACAAACTCCCTCGGAATTGCGGATTTTCGAACGTCTGCCCTCAAACGGACATCCGGCTCCAAACGAGGCGCGCTAGCCCGTCCTCGCCAGCCATCCTCCGGTCTCTTCAAGGGAGATACGGACTTCTCCGTGACCTTGGCCCGTTTCTTGAGATCATTCTCCCGCCATGCCGGGAATCTGTCGCCCTCGCCATCCGGAACGCACGGTTCTCTATCGGACGCATCAGGTTCTCTCGAGTGTGGCGGCTCGATGAAGATCGTCGCCTTTATCACAGACCACGAGGCAGTCGAAAAGTAAATTCTTATAACCCCAGCCGCCGTTTCCAAATTGTGCCCGCCGAAAAATCGATTGACGCATGGATTTTCGGGACGTATAATCTAACCATAATCGAGGGGCCTTCCCCGGTTCAGGGAGGAGGTGCTTTATGGCTCGGATCATCCGTCACAAAGAGGTTCTTGGGGCTTTCACCGTCCTCGTCGTTTTCGCCCTTCTGTTTCTCTGGGGCCAGAGTTCTGCCGCTAAAACCAGTCCGGCGGCGGCCGATTCCGCGGCCCTCTCGGCCGCACGCGTCGATGCCGCCACGATGCCGGCCGCTCCGCCGGCCATGACCTATCGCGCCGGAACGCCGCCGAAGTACACCGAATCGGTCTGGGATTTCCTCAGCTATCAGACCTACACGATGGGCGTTTATCTGAGCAACGTCGAAACGTCGAAGCTGACGACGACGCAGATCACGACCATCACCCGCGACTTCGGCGCCTGGTTGAAGAGAGCCTTCCCCAACGCCAACCGCGACTACCGGGCTCTCTGCCTGGTCAAATATCCGAACTCGGTCAAAGCCCTGCAAACGCCCAAGGGCACCGCGGAGTCGATCATGAAGGCCGGGTATTTTTCCGAGGCGATCATCACCTTTGGCCGGAATTTCTCCAACTCGGCCAACTATCAGAAGACGATCAACGGCTTCTACCAGGACTACCTGAAGCGGCCGGAGAAAAATCGTCCCGTTCCGCAGGCCCAGTTCGTCGGTATCCTGGAGGGTTACGGCAAGTGGATCTCGGCCCTCGATGATTGCGTGACGATCAACACCGCCGGGGCCCGGGGCGCCGGCGGGAACCAGGTCGCGGCCGCCCAGAGCTGCGGCGTCTGTGTCGGGCCGATCATCATATCCGCGAACAACATGAGCTGCGGCGTCTGCGTCATCACCCTCTCCGGGGCCGGCGCGGCCAGCTGCGCCCAGCAGACCTGCGGCGGCGGCATCACCTGCGGCAACAACGCTTCGACCTGCGGGGCCACCTGCGGACAAGCCGCGACCTGTCTGGGCGTGACCTGCGGCGGCGGAACGTGTCTCGGCGTTTCGTGTTCTTCTAACACCTGCGGCGTGGCCCTGACCTGCGGCTCGGGCGTCGCCACTTGCGGTGCGGCCACGTGCGCGGGCGCCAGTTCGTGCGCCCTTGTATGTGACGTAAAACGGTGACGGTTATCCGTAATGCCGGCTGACTCCAGGCGAAGCCGGCGGGTCGTCCTTTTCGCGTCGGGGTTCGTTCTTCTCGGCCTGATCGCCGGATGGGTCACTCCGCTCGAGATGCCGTCCCTCCGGGCCGCCGCGTTGACCCTCGGCTTGGGGATCGTCCTCACGGGCGGCTCAAACCGGAAGGGGAGCGCCGTGCTCACGATCGCCGCTCTCGCCGCCTGCTTACTAATCTTTTTCGCCGCGACACCCGTCCAGGCTCTGTTTTGCCTGGCCGCGGCGACGGCCGTGTCTTTTCCGTGGCCGGGCGCATTCGCCCGCGGCTTGCGGACCGCGCTCCTCGGCGCCGGAGGCGTTCTCCTGCTTTATCATATGTCGCCGGCTATCGCTGCGGCGTTGAACAACGCGGCCGCCTCGCTGACGAAAGCCTTATCGCCCGGGGGCGGACTGATCCTGGGCTGGAACGAAAGCGGGTTGTTCGCCATGGGCGCGGCCATGGCCGCCGTGCTGTCGGCCGCGGGTTTCCGGCGCGGACGGATCATCCGCGCCCTCGCCGCGGCGGCCGGATTTGCCGTCGCCTGGATCGTCCTGGTCAACCTTCGTGCTCATTTTCCTGAAGGGAACTTCACGTCTTCCCTTGTCTGGCAGCTCGGATGGCTGGAGTTCCTCGGTCTGGCGAGCGGATGGGCCGTCAGCCTCGTTTCCTGCGGATCGTCCGCTCTTCCCACTCGCGCACGCTCGGTCCGGATCATCCTCGCCGCCGGTCTCACCGCGATTTTCTGCTTGGTCATCTGGTTCGGACTCCGCCCCGGCGCCGGCCTTGGACACCCGCTCAAGATCGGCCTCTGGCAGGGCAAGTTCATCGGCACCTGGGAGATGCCGAGCTGGGAAAGGCCGGGTGTCGAGCTCACGTCGGCCCACTTCGGAATGCTGCCATCGTATTTGAAGGCTCTCGGCTGGAAAATCGAGACCTTCGGTCCCGATCTCTCGTCCGACCGCCTCGCCGGCCTCGACGCGGTCTTGGTCATCAACCCGCTCGAGCTCTCGGACGGGACCGTGTCGGCCTTCCGCGATTTCGTCTCGCGCGGCGGCGGACTTCTCGTCGCCGGCGACCATACGAACATGTTCGGCCTCCGAGCTCCCGTCAACCGCCTTCTCGCCGGCACCGGGATCTCCCTGGGCGATGATACGGTCATACCGGCCCGCGAAACCTGGCCGGGGTCGCTCGATATCGTCGGAGACCGCTGGTGGACGGCCGGGGTGTCCGAGACCTTCCTCGGATATGGCGTCGGTGCTTCGCTCGATGTCCGCCGGCCCGGACGTCCGCTCCTCATTGGCCGGGCCGCTTTCGCGGACGGGCCCAACCCCGATGATCCCTCCGGGAACCACATCGGCGATTACACGCAGCGTCCGGGAGAACCGATCGGCGGATTGACCCTGGTCGCTTGGGCGCCCGTGGGGCGCGGGCGACTCGTCGCCTGCGGCGACACGTCGATCTTCCAGAGCCTGAGCCTGAGGACCAGTCATTCGTTCGTCCGGCATCTCGTCGAATTCGCCGCGGCTGGAGCTTTGTCAGGCGGTCCAGCTGGACGCGTTTCCCCCTGGGGCTTACTCTATCCGGCGCTCCTGGGCGTGTTCGGTCTTTTGGCGCTCTTCCTTGCTGGCGGGATCGGCCCGCTCGCTCGTGCCCTCGTTCCGCTCGCCTTCGCCGCCGTGATCGCGACCGCGTCGTTCTCCGCGCGCGCCGAGGTCGAAAGGTTTAATGCCGTCCCGGGCTCGCGGGTCGCGGCGGTGGACCTCTCCCACGCCAATGCCTTCGATCCCCGCGGTGCGACCGACGACAGCGTGGACGGCCTCTACCTCAATCTCATGCGGGCGGGGTATCTTCCCGTTAACGCCCCGCGCGGACTGGCCGGGTTCGCCGGCGGCGCCGGGGTGGAGGCGGCCATCGTGATTGCTCCGACACGCCCCCTCGGCCCGGCCGAACGCGACGCCCTGCTCGACCTCGCCGACAAAGGCGGCCTGGCCCTGATCGCGGCCGGGGCGCGTGAGGAGCCGTTCACGCGCGACCTGCTCGCGGCGGCCGGGCTTAAACTTCGCCCGGTCGCTCTGGGCCCCGTGCCGTACCTCGATTCCTCGACCCCGGGTCCCTGGACGAACCAGCCCCGGTTCAGCGACACCTGGCCTCTCGAGATCGACCCGGCGGGCCCTGCCCGCTCCCTCTACGGCGTGGAGCTCGGCGGACGCGGCTGGGACATCATCGCCGAGGCGCCTCGCGGCCGCGGCCGGATCCTCGTGATCGCCGACCCGCGCTTTTTCTGCGATATGAACCTCGAAGCCATCGGGACGTACTGGAAGCCGAACATCGATCTGTTGCGGCAGCTCCTGGGCGGGAACACGGATGGAAAAGACGAACATTAGCTGGCTCCTCCTCGGGGCCGCGATGATCTGGTCCGAAGGGACCTTCGGCTGGCGGAGTGCCGCCGGCAGCGCGGCGCTGATCGCCGTTGCCGTAGCCTGGCTCTGGAAGTCTGGCGCTCTCTCAGCGGCGGGCGTTTCGGCCGCGCGGCCCGCGTATGCGCTTCGCGTTCTTTCCGCGGCCGCGCTGCTGGGCCTGGCTGTCTGGATGGGCGGCGCTTACATTTATCTCTCCGCCCTCGTCGCGCTGGCTCTCGTTCTCGACCGCGGAGCCGCGCCCCAGGTCCGCCGCTTGATGGATGCCGTTCTCGCCGCGGCCTGGTTCATCGGCCTCATGACGCTTGTCCGGGCCGTCGTCGGGGCCCGCCTTCATGACCTGCCCGCGGCGACGCCCATTCTTGCCGCCGTCGTGCGCGCCCTCGGCTTCAACGCCTCGTTCCAGGGATATATCGTTCACGTCCAGCAATCGCATCAGGTTCTCTCCGTCGCAGTCAGCTGGCCGCTTCTCGGCGGATGGGCGATCCTCGCCCTCGTCGTCGGCCCGATCGTTCTATTCTTTACGGGCTCGATCAAGCCGCGCCTTGGTCAGATTCTCAAATTCGCCGCGGCGCTCGTTGCCGGCGCCCTGATCCGCCTCGTGCTGATCGTCGTCTTCCTCACGGAAGCGCCTTCCCGGGTGACGGTCCTCTTCCATCCGCTCGTCCAGCTCGCGACGATCCTTCCCATTCTTCTTGCGCTTCGCGGCTGGGAGAGGCGGGAGACGGCCCGCTCATTCCGCGCGGCCGCCCTCTTCCGCGTCGGTCTATTTGCCCTTGCCGGGATCGGCCTTGGGATGGCTCTGTTCTGGATGCCGGCCGGATCGGTCAAAGCCGGCCGCCTGATGATCGACGAGACGCATTCGAACTGGGAACTCTCGACCGAGAAGATGGACACCCATTGGTATGGGCGGTACTCGACTTACAGCTTCTGGACGCTGGCCCGCTGGCTCGATCATTTCTACGAAGTGAGGACCCTGACATCCGGCCGTCTCGACGCGGCCGCTCTCGCCGCCGGCGATGTTCTCATGCTCAAGTGCCCGACCCGCGCCTATGAGCCCGCTGAGGTCGCGGCCGTGCTGGATTTCGTCCGGGGAGGCGGGGGAGTCCTGATGGTCGGCGACCACACCGACGTCTTTTCCATGAACACCTACCTGAACCAGATCGCCGGGCCCCTCGGCCTGCATTTCAATTATGACGCGACCTATGATTTTCTGACCGGCGCGCTTTCGAATTTCCAACCGCCCCGTGGCGGGCGCCATCCGATCGTCCGCGGCGTCGATGAGTTCGATTTTATGACCAGCTGCACCCTGTCCCTGGGCCGGAACGCGCGGCCGGTCATCGTCGGGCCGGGGCTCATCGTCGGCCAGGCCGATTACTCGACCCAGAATTTTTTCGACCGGCCGAGCCCGTTCATCAAGGCGGGGAGCCTCCCGGGGGCGTTCGTCCAATCGGCCGCCGGCGAATACGGCCGCGGCCGGTTCTTCGCCTGGACGGACAGCACGTGCTGGTCGAACTTCTCCGTCTTGATGGACGGCAACCCAGCCCTCATCCAGGGCGTGATGGCGTTTCTGAACCATCGCGCCGCTCCGATCGATGGACGGGTCGCGGGGTTGATCGTGATGACGCTGGCCGCGGTGATCCTGGCGGCTCTACGGAAAAAAGGGGGCCGCCCTATGCGGGATGTCGCGACGACCGCGTTCCTGGCCGGCGTTATGGCCACGGCCCTTCTTGCGTCCGTTCTGCACGCGCGGATTTATCGGCCGCCAGCACCGCGGACTGAGATGACCCGGGTCGCCTTCGACCTGGCCCACGGCGATTTTATCCTCCGGCCCGCTTCGGGAATGTCCGTGGACATCAACCGGAGCGACCGGAAACTTCTCGACCTATCCACTTTCTATGTCTGGAGTCAGCGCCTCGACCTTTTCCCGAATGAGGCCCTCGGCTGGAGCGAACTCGAACAAGCCTCCATGGTCGTTCTGCCGCTGCCCGGCCGCAACTTGAGCGAAAAGGACGCCAAGCGGCTTCTCGCCTGGGTGCGCGGCGGAGGCCGGCTCCTTGTCCTGGCCGACGCCCAACACGAATCATCGCGGGCGCATCTCCTTCTCAACCCGGCCGGACTCGCTGCCATACCCGGGATCGCTTATACGGGCTACGGCACGCCCGTCCTGACGATTCAGGGAGGCGAGGTTCTCTGGAAAGACGACCGCGGCCGCGTCGTCGCCGCGCGCGCACGGCTGGGAAAGGGGATGATCGTGGCCTGCGGTGTCGCCCGCACCTTCGGCGCGGCGGTCATAGGCGGGGTGTTCACCGAACCGGATGCCGACCGTGAACGCGTTTACGAATTCGAGTATACTCTCCTCCGTGCCTGCCTCGAACTCAAATGATCGCCCGCCTCGCCGGCCATATTATTTCTTTATCCTATATCCCGCTTTCTTTATGCAAGCCCGCGCGGCGATTTGCATCGGCTCAATGAGAGGGACGGAGAGGTCCGATTCCCGCAGGACGAGCGGGACCTCGGTGCATCCCGCGATGACGGCTTGGGCGCCGCGGCCGATGAGCCGGCGGGCGGCCCGGACAATCATGGTCCGCGGGCGTCCCGACGCGAATCCCGCTTTGATGCCGCAGTCGCCGAGGATGGCTTCCATGACCGCCTTTTGTTCGCGCTCATCGGGCGTCAGGATCTCGATCTTTTTTTTCCCGAAGACGTCATGCCAGAGCCGGGATTCCACTGTTCCCGTGGTGGCGATGAGTCCCGCTTTCTTGAGGCCGGGGATGTTGACGGCGGCGTAGCGCAAGGCCTCATCGAGAAGGTTGACGAACGGCACGTTCGACCGGGTTTCGATTTTCGAAGCCCAGTAATGGGCCGTGATGCAGGGCATGACGATCAGCTCCGCCCCTCCCTTTTCCAGGATCTTCACGCCTTCGAGGAGCGAGGGGAGCGGGCTGCGGCGGCCGTCGAGGATGGCGTCCGTCCGCGGCGGGATTTTTGGGTTGTTCCAGACCAAGACTCGAATGTGCTCCTGGTCCGAGAGGGCGTCCGTGTTTTTTATGATCAGGCCGAAAAAATAAGCCGTCGCTTCGGGCCCCATCCCCCCGAGGACGCCGATCGTCTTCTTCATGATTTCCTCTCCGGTAAAAAATAGGGCAATAGGTATCGTGTTTCCCTATTTGATGAATTCTTTGATTTTGTCCAAAGGCAGGGCCGCGACGACGCGGCCGTTCTTCCCCTCCATCCGCTGAGCTTTGAACAGCGAGTTGAGAATAGCCTCCTCCGTCGCTTCGGCCGCGGCCAGAAAAAGAGTGGACAGGTTATCGTTCCGAAGGACGGTTATCGTCTGCGTCGGCGAAGCCGAACGGTACGGGACTCGGACCTCCTTGGCCGTCGAGAAAGCGACGGCGTAGTCGCCGCTCCCATTGGCGTTGGTTCCGCCCGTCCGGGCGATCCCGAGAAGAGCGCGCTTGGCGAGTCGCTTCAAGTTGCGGCTGTCGAGAGGCGCGTCGGTCGCGACGACGATCATGCACGAGCCTTCGACCGGCGGATCGTCGCGCCATCGGGGATCTTCTTCCGGGCTTCCCGGCGTGATTTTCAATTTATCGCCGAGGGGAATCCCGGCGATCCGGAGGAGGCCTCCGTGGTTGGTCTGGACCAGAACGCCGACGGTATAACCGCCCCGCGCGGCCAGGAGCTTTCTTGAGGCGGTCCCGATCCCCCCCTTGAAGCCGTAACATTCCGTCCCCGTCCCAGCGCCGACCGCGCCTTCTTCGACAGGGCCGGAACGGGCGGTCCGGATGGCCGCGAGCACGTGTTCTTTCGTCACGTGCCGGCCGCGGATGTCGTTCAGACCGCCGTCGTTGGTCTCGCCGACGACGGGGTTGACCGAGGCGATGTTCTCGTTTTCAGGAAGCCCCAGGATGTAGTCGATGACGGCTTCGGCGGCCGTGGGCACGCTCAGCGTGTTGGTCAGAACGATCGGCGTTTCGAGATTGCCGAGCTCGTCGATCTGGGTCGAGCCCGTGAGTTTTCCGAACCCGTTGGCGACATCGACGGCGGCCGGGACCTTGTCCTGGAAGATGTTGCCTTCGTGAGGCAGGATCGCGGTGACTCGCGTTCGGACGTCCCGGCCTTCGATGAGCGTCACCTGGCCGACGCCCACACCCGCCACGTCGGTGATGGCGTTAAGCGGTCCCGGTTCAAGGACGCCGATCTTGATGCCGAACTCCCTGAGGCGCGGCCGGTCTTCCGGCGCGAAACGGACGCCGCCCGCGAGAAAAAAAAGAAGCGCGCAGAAAGCAAAAGATTTCATGGCTTTCCTCGATCTTCGCGACGATGAAGCTTATGATACATTCCCCTCTCTTAAAGGGCAATATTTTCGTCCGCCCGTCTTTTGACGAGCGGTTCCCTGTGGCTTGCCACGGGGAACCGCTCGTAGAGGGATCCAAGGGGGAGCCGCCCCCTTGGTCGCAGGGAGGGGTTTCATGCCCCCCCGAGAAGGGGAGGCAGGGCGACCGGGTCTTCCCGGTGCCCGTTGGAAGGGGGAAACGCGAAGCGGGTTCCCCCTCCAAGTTGAATCTGGGGCCGTTCGGTATAATATAGGATATCCATGAACGCTCCGGCCGCTCCTTCATTTTTGACTGTCCCCCGCTTGTCCCGGATTCCCTGGCTCGTCCACGGCTTCGGCACGCGCCTTTGGGCGCTCGAAGATTTCGGGAAGCGCGCGCCGTGGAAGGATTTCAAGGTCGTCAGGCTCAAACAGACCCATTCGGACGACGTCCATTTCATCGACGATCAGCCGCGCCGGCGGCTTCTTGGCGACGCGCTGGCGACTGGCGAGCCGGAGATCCTGCTGGTCGTCAAAACGGCGGACTGCCTGCCCGTTTTTCTGGTCGATGAAGGAGCGCGCGTCGTCGCCGCCGTCCACGCCGGATGGCGCGGGACGCGCCGGCGCATCCTGGAGCGCGCCGTCCAGGGGCTTTGGGATCGGCGCGGCTCCTCGCCTCAATCTCTCCTCGCCGCGCTCGGGCCGTGCATCGGCGCATCTTGCTACGAGGTCGGCGAGGACGTGCGGCGCAGCTACCTGGAGGCGGGCTTGGACGGAGATCTTTTCCGGCCGATATCGGGGGCCGCGTCCGAGCCCAAATATCTTCTGGATCTGAAAGAGGCCAATCGCCGTCAGCTCATCGGCCGGGGACTCCGGCCCGAGAACATCTTCGATGTGGCGCTCTGCACGCACTGCGACAGACGCCTCCTCTCTTTCCGGCGCGACCGCGACAGGACCGCCCGCCTTTACAATTTCATCGGCATGACCCGGTGAAGCGCGGAATTCCTTGGACCACGACACTCAATCCAGAGATTGAGTGCAAGTCCCGGAATTCCGCGTCGCATCTTCTCGGCAATTTCGGGCCGCGGCCTCCATTTGACCCCGTTTCCATATTTCTGTATCATAACCGCTGGACCGACACTCCGCATAATAAAAAATGGTGGACCATGGATAAAATGTATTCCGATATCGTTCTTCCCGAACTGACTCTTTTCAGGAAAGGCAAGGTCCGGAACGTCTATGAAATCGGCGACCAACTGTTGATCGTCGCCACGGACCGGATCTCGGCTTTCGACTTCATCCTGCCCTCGCTCATCCCGGACAAAGGCAAGGTCCTGACCCAGCTTTCCAAATTCTGGTTTGATTTCACGTCGCTCGTCTGTCCCAATCATCTGATTACGGCCGAGGCCGACAAGTTCCCGCCCATTCTCGATAAATACCGGGACATGCTCGACAAGCGGACGATGTTGGTCAAGAAGACCAAGGTCGTGCCTTTCGAGTGCGTCGTCCGCGGTTATCTCTCGGGCTCCGGCTGGAAAGAGTACCAATCGACCGGAAAGGTGAGCGGTATCAAGCTGCCGGCCGGACTGCGCGAATCGAGCCAGTTGAACGAGCCCATTTTCACGCCTTCGACGAAGGCCGAGGTGGGCCACGACCAGAACATCACCTTCAAAGAGATGCAGAAAACCTTGGGAAACGCCCTAGCCAGCAAGATCAGAAAAATCAGCCTCGAACTCTACCAGAAAGCGTCTCTCCACGCCCTGTCCAAGGGCATCATCATCGCCGACACCAAGTTCGAGTTCGGGCAAGAGGGGAGCGGGCTCGTCCTGGTGGACGAAATCTTCACCCCCGATTCCTCGCGGTTTTGGCCTCTGACGACCTACGAACCCGGCAGGGGGCAGCCGAGCTTCGATAAGCAGATTGTCCGCGACTATCTCGAAAGCACGAAATGGGACAAGATATCGGATCCGCCGGCCCTGCCGCCCGATATCATCGCCAAGACCTCCCGGAAATATCTGGAAATTTATAAGCTCCTCACCGGCAAGCCCGAGCTGTAAGCGTTTTTCATGAGCGGGTTCGTCGACCTCCACATCCATTCGGACCGTTCGAGCGACGGTGAGTATTCGCCGGCCGAGCTCATCCGCATGGCGAGCGAGAGCGGCTTCGTCGCCATCTCCATCGCCGACCACGACACGGTCGCGGCCTATCCTGAGGCCGTGAAGGCCGCCGAGGGATCGGGCGTCGAAGTCGTCCCGAGCATGGAAGTCACGACCCTGTTCGCCGGCCGCGAATTCCACGTGCTCCTTCCGTTCTTGAACTGGGAAAGCCCGGCCATCCGGCGGCTCGCCGAGCGCGTCTCGGAAGAGCGGCTGATCGAGGCGCGAGAGCGCGTGGCGAAACTGCGCGTGCTCGGCCTGGACCTCACCTGGGAAGAAGTGGACGCGGCGACGAAATCCACGCCCCCCCTGGGCGTCACGATTGCCCAGATCTTGCTCGAAAAGCCCGGTTCGAAGAATGACCCCGCACTGAAGACATATTATGAAGGGGAAGCGAAAATGCGGGCTCCCTCTCGCTTTTACAAGGATTATTTCATGGAAGGGAAACCGGCCTTCGTCACGAAAAGGCATATTCCGCTGCTCGAGGTCCTGGCGATGGCCCCCGAGGCGGGCGCGGTCCCTGTGCTTGCCCACCCAGGCGCCTATTTCGAGAACGCGACGCGGGACGACATCATTCGGCTCAAAGACCGCGGCCTGGCCGGTCTCGAAGTCTATACGTCTTATCATGAGCCCGGACAGACCGCTTTCTTTGCGGAAATCGCCCGGGACCTCGACCTCGTGCCGACGGCGGGATCGGATTTCCATGGCCGCATCAAGCCCCATGTCCATTTCGGCTTCGTCAAAGACGGGGGCATCTGGATGGTCGAGGAGCTCCGGAAAAGGAGGCGATGAGATGATTGGATGGGTGGATATCATTTTGGTCGTCATCCTGGCCGGCACGATGATCGCGGGGCTGATCAGGGGCCTTGTGAAAGAGGTCATCGGGCTCGCTGCGGTCGTCATCGGTTTCATCATCGCCAGCCGCTCCTATAACGATGTCGCCGGATTTTTGCTGAAGGCAATCCATGAGCCCGCGATCGGCAAGTTCCTTGGCTTCCTCATCGTCTTTCTCGGGGTGCTGATCCTCGGTTGGCTCGCGGCTTGGCTGCTGTCAAAGCTCATGATCGGGCCGCTGAAATTCATCAACCATATCCTGGGCGGAGCGTTCGGCCTGCTCGAGGGAATCCTCATCTGCGGCGTGCTTGTCTTCGCCTTGCTCGTTTTTCCGATCGATAACAAGGCCCTGGCCGACTCGAGACTGGCGCCGTATTGTTATGGACTGACAAAGGCTCTGGTCCATCTCGTTCCCCAGGAGCTGAAAAATCAATTCAAGGATGCCTATCGGAAATTCATCGAAGAGCTTAAGAGCATCAAGGAAGGGACCAAAAATGGACAAGAAAATTGACCAGCTCAACCTCCACCAGAAATTAGAAATTCTCATCGCCGATATGGTCGAGAAAGAGGTTCGTTTCCGCGACGCCTTGAAGGAATTTCAAAAAGTCTACATTGAGCTCGCCGCGAAAAAATACAACGGAAACAAGACAAAAATGGCGGATGCGCTTGGCATTCACCGGAATACCCTTCATAACCGAGCAAAATCTCTGAAAATTAAAAGATTGTCTGGCAGTTAAAGCTCGGATTTGCCAGTTTTACCGTCCTGGGGTCTTGACATAAGCCATTTTTTTGTGTATATTGGCAATCTCTTTAACTGTCTGCTAAAATTTTAAAGGAGGTTTTTATGAAGATTTCCCCGTTATACGACCGAGTTCTTCTGAAAAGAAAAGAAGAACAAGAAGTCCGGAAGAGCGGCATCATTATCCCCGATACCGCCAAGGAAAAACCCCAGGAGGCGGAAGTGATCGCCGTGGGGAAGGGCCGCCTTACCGAGGACGGAAAAGTGATCGCCCTCGAACTTAAAAAGGGCGACAAAGTTCTGATCGGCAAGTACAGCGGCACGGAAGTGACCATCGACGGCGAAGAGCTCGTGATTCTTCGCGAAGAAGAAATTCTGGCCAAGATCGGTTGATCGGCTGAAAAGGAAGAACAATGGCAAAACAAATCTTATTAGGCGATGAAGCAAGACAATCGCTTCTCAGGGGCGTGAATATTCTGAGCAATCTCGTGAAGGCGACCCTCGGACCGAGAGGCAAGAACGTCGTCATCGACAAGAAATTCGGCTCTCCGACCAGCACCAAGGATGGCGTCACGGTCGCCAAGGAAGTCGAGCTCAAGGATCACCTGGAGAACATGGGCGCCCAGCTGGTGAAGGAAGTCGCGTCCAAGACCTCGGACGTGGCCGGCGACGGCACCACGACCGCCACGGTCCTGGCCCAGGCCATCTATTCCGAAGGCCTGAAATACGTCACGGCCGGGGCGAACCCGACGCTCATCAAAAAAGGCATCGACAAGGCCGTCGAGGCCGTCGTGGCCGATATCAAGAAACTCAGCCGGAACGTCAGCGGCGAGATGATCGCCCAGGTCGGCGCCATCTCCGCCAACAACGACCAATCCATCGGCAAGATCATCGCCGAGGCCATGGACAAGGTCGGCAAAGACGGCGTCATCACGGTCGAGGAAGCGAAAGGCATGGAAACGACGCTCGACATCGTCGAGGGCATGCAGTTCGACCGCGGGTATCTCTCGCCCTACTTCGTCACCGACCCCGACCGCATGGAGTGCGTCCTGGAGAACTGCCTCATCCTTCTCCACGAGAAAAAGATCGCGAACCTGAGAGAACTCCTCCCGCTCCTCGAGAGCGTGGCCCGGCTGGGCAAGCCCCTCGTGGTCATCGCCGAGGAAGTCGAAGGCGAAGCGCTGGCGACCCTCGTTGTCAACAAGTTGAAAGGCACGTTCCTTTGCGCCGCGGTGAAGGCGCCCGGGTTCGGCGACCGGAGGAAATCGATGCTGGAAGACATCGCCATCCTCACCGGCGGCCGGGTCATCACCGAAGACATCGGCGTGAAGCTCGAGAAAGTCGACATCGAATGGCTCGGCGAAGCGAAGAAAATCGTCATCGACAAGGACAACACGACCATCGTTGAAGGCAAGGGCAAGGATGCCGACATCCAGGGCCGCATCAAGCAGATCCGGACCCAGATCGACGAGACCACGTCCGACTACGACCGGGAGAAGCTCCAGGAGCGGCTGGCCAAGATGGTCGGCGGCGTGGCTCTGATCAAGGTCGGCGCGGCCACCGAGACCGAGCTCAAGGAAAAGAAAGCCCGCGTCGAAGACGCGATGCACGCCACCAAGGCGGCCGTCGAAGAGGGCATCGTCCCCGGCGGCGGCGTGGCCCTGCTCCGCTCTCAGAAGGCTCTCGAAGATCTGAAAGTCGAGGGCGACATGAAGATCGGCGTGGACATCATCCGGCGGTCGCTCGAAGAGCCGATCCGCCAGATCGCGAACAACGCCGGCCAGGAAGGCTCCATCGTCGTGGGCAAGGTCAAAGAGATGAAACAGGACATGGGCTTCAACGCCCTGACCGAGAAGTACGAGGACATGATCAAGGCCGGCATCCTCGATCCGACCAAGGTCGTCCGCATCGCCCTGCAGAATGCGGCCTCGATCGCCGGACTGCTCCTGACCACCGAAGGCTTGATCACGGATATTCCGGAAGAGGACAGATCTTCCAAGTATCCCATGCCTCCCGGCGGCGGCGATATGTACTGATCCCCGCCACAACAACGAAGGCACCAAGGGGGCGGCCGAAAGCCGCCCCCTTTTTTTTCGTCCATAATCCCCCCTTCCCCCTCCTTTAGAAAAGGGGGGTGAGGGCGGATTTGATGAAGTCTTGTGTCCCCTCCGGATTGTCTATAAAATGGGGGCGCATGCTGAAGTATTTCGACCGCTATATTCTCAAGGAGGTCGTCCCGCCGTTCTCCATCGGGCTCCTGATCTTCAGCTTCGTTTTTCTCATGGATTGGCTCCTCCGGACGCCCGAGCTTTTTATCGCCAAAGGCGTTTCCCTCGGCGTCACGCTCAAGCTGCTCATCTATCTCATCCCCGCGATCCTTGCCTTCACCGTGCCGATGTCGGTCCTGATGGGCATTCTCGCCGGGCTGAGCCGGCTCTCCTCCGATTCCGAGGTCACGGCCTTAAAAACCCTGGGCATCCGGCCTTTCCGCATGCTCCGCCCGCTTCTCGTCTTCGCCCTCGGCGGCTGGATCCTGACCTCGGTTTTAACCCTTTACCTGGCCCCCTATTTCAACTATCAATGGGACCAGACGCTGGCCGCCGCCGTTCTCAACAAGGCGGAATTGCAGTTCAATGCCCGTGAATTCAACGAATCCACGGCGAATATGGTCCTGTTCATCGAGGACATCAACCGAGACAAGAGCTGGCGGGACGTCTTTCTCTATTTTACCGATACCGCGGACGAGCCGCGGGTCGTGTTGGCCCGCCAAGGGCAGATGCACATCTATCCCGACGCGAAACGAGCGGTCCTCGAGCTTTTCGATTCGATCCAGCATTCGGGCTCTCTCTCCGATCCTGAAAAATATTACCGCGTTGAGTCCTCGGCGCACATCACCCAGGAGCTCGAAGCCGAGAATCTTTTCCCCTCCTATTCGCCGGAAAAGCGGGTGCGGATGAAAAACATCCGGGAACTTGGGCAGGGGCTGAGGGCCGTCGAGGCCCGGCGTCCGCTTTTGGACCTCGACAAGCGGGACGTCGAGCGACGCCGGCTCAAAAAAGACGATTTCCAGAGCATCGAAAACGCCGCGGCCATCGCCCAATCGGAGCACGACCGGCGGGCCTATCAGGTGGAAATCCAGAAGAAGTACGCGCTGCCCTTCGCCTGTTGGATCTTCGTTTTCCTCGGCCTGCCGTTGGGGAGCTCGACGAAGAAGGGCGGGCGGACGAGCGGCTTCACCCTCAGCATCGTCATCATCCTCGTCTATTATATTCTCATCACCGCCGGGGAGAAGACGGCCATGGACGGCCGCATCTCGCCCTTCATGGGGATCTGGGGCGGGAATATCCTCTTCGGGCTATTCAGCCTTTTTCTTTTTTCGAGATCCGCCCGCGATCTTACGGCCTTCGCTTCCGTCCTGTCCTTCGCCCGCCGGTTCCGCCGCGCGGAAGCGGCGGCGCCCTCCGACGCCGCCGGGGGGCGGCGCGGACCGCGGCTCTCCCTGCCTTTTCCGAACATCCTGGACCGCTATCTCATCAGGCGCTATCTCTTCATCGGCGTTCTGATCTTCGCCGGCCTCATTTCCATCTTTGTTATCGTCACTCTGTTCGACCGGATCGGAAATATCTATGAGCATCACAAGCCGCTCTCCATGCTTTTAACCTATATTCGATACCGGATCCCCGAATTCATCCATTACAGCCTGCCCGTGACGGCCTTGATGTCCGTCCTCCTGACCCTCGGCCTGTTCACAAAATCCAACGAGATCACGGCGATGAAAGCCTGCGGGATCAGCGTCTACCGGGTGGTGGCGCCCTTGATCGTGCTGGCCGTGTTCGTCGGCGGGATGGCCTTTCACATCCAGGAGAACATTTTACCGCGATCCAACAAGAAAGCGGAGGAGATGTGGAACAGGATCAATGACGTGACGCCGCGGACCTACAGCTATGAGAACCGCCGCTGGGTTCTCAGCAAGAACGGGGACCGGTTTTACCATTACAGCTATTTCGATCCGAAGACCTCGACGTTCAACCGGCTCTCGATCTTCGACCTCGACTTCACCCGCTGGGCGATCACGCGCCGGGTTTTCGCGGAGAAGGCCGTCTTGAAAGGCCCAAGCCTGCACTTGGAAAACGGCTGGATCCGGGAATTCGCCGGGGACAAGCAGGTGAAATTCGAGAAGCAAACGGCCGCGGACCTGCCGCTCGCGGAAGGCGAGAGCCTTTTCTTGCAGGAAAGCAGGGAACCGGCGCAGATGACCTACGGAGAGCTGCGGCGGCACATTCAAGACGTTGGGAACATGGGATTCGACACCACCCACTTCCGCGTCGACCTGGGCGCGAAAATATCGTTCCCCTTCGTCGCCCTGATCATGACCCTCCTCGGCATTCCCTTCGCTTTTTCCATGGGAAAGCGCGGCGCTCTCGTCGGCATCGGGATCGGCCTGGCCGTCTCGATCGTTTATTGGGTGACCATCGGGATTTTTCTGAGTCTCGGTTACGTGAGTTTTCTCAATGCGTTTCTCGCGGCCTGGGGCCCGAATTTGATCTTCGGCCTGATCGGTCTGTCCCTGCTCTTCCGGCTGCGAACCTAGGAACAAACGTTAAGATTTCCGCGAGGAGCGAGATTCTTCCCCGAGCCCCCTACATTTTGTATTTCCCGAAATCCTCGGGCTTCAGCGTCTCCAGCCACTTCTTCAGGTTCTCCGAGGTCTCGAGGTTGTCTTCGAACTTGAGGCCGTGGGCTTTCTTCACCACATTTTCGTCGACGAAAATGGGGGAATGCGTCCGGAGAGCGAGGGCGATGGCGTCGGACGGCCGGGAATCGATGACGATCTCCTGGTCCCGGCGGCGGCAGTGGATGGACGCATAGAACGTGTTGTCCCGGACGTCCGTGACGACGATCCGGTCCACGGCGATGTCGAAGTGCGACAGGACGCTCTTCAGAAGATCATGCGTCATGGGGCGGGGCGTCGGAATATTTTCGATGGTCAGGGCGATGGCATTGGCTTCGAAGACGCCGATCCAGATCGGGAGGAGCCGGTCGCTCTGAACGCTTTCCAGGACGATGATCGGCATTTTGGAAATGGGATCCACCACCAGTCCCTTGATTTTCATTTCGATTTCCATCGCGGTGCTCCTTCCTGCCTAAGCCATCAATATAAATTCCCATAACCACATTGTCAAGGAAACGGAACAGGAAACGAAAAATCCATTATATTGGAAATAATTCAAATATTTGGATTACATGTCTTGAAATTCAAAGTTATTATGCTGATAACAAACAAATTATATTCATTTTTATCTTGGCATGATTTTTGCGTATATCTAGATGAATAGGCAAGGTAAAAGTATGTTTAAGGAGGTGAGAATCGAGATAAACGGTTCGTTTTTTTTGATGTCCGGAGCGAAGCCCGAACGTTCTTCGCCCCAAGGTTTTGGTTTTTTTATTCCCAATGCGTCTCCGTTTGAGATGTGAGGGAAAAGGAGAAATACGCGAGAATGAACAGATTCAAAAAAAGCATTTTCTTTATGCTTGTCGTAGCCATGGCGTTCTCCTATGTTTCCGCGCAGCAGGCGACCGGACGGCTGACCGGCAAGGTCACCGACGAACAGGGCGCGCCTCTCCCCGGCGTCACCGTCGAGGCGACGAGCCCGAGGATGCCCGGCAAAGCGGCCTCCGTGACGGACGAAATGGGCATTTACCGCCTCTTTTCGCTCCCCGGCGGCCTCTACACCGTCGTCTTCAAGCTGCCCGGATTCAAGGATAAAATCCGCAAGGAAATCGTCGTTCAGGCCCAGGAAACCGTGAACCTGAATGAAACCCTGACCCAGAGCGCCATTGCCGAAGAAGTCACGGTTATCGGGCAGAGCCCGTTGATCGATGTCAAGAGCACGGTCAAGGGCGGCACGATGACCAAGGACATCTTCATGCAACTGCCCCGGAGCAGAAACTTCGACGGCCTGTTGAGCACCGTCCCCGGCGTCCAGTATGACGGCAACACCGGCGGCTTATCGGTCGACGGCTCCACCGGCATCGAAAACATGTGGTACATGGACGGCGCCGACATCACCGACCCCCACCGCGGCGGGAGAGCCCAGGGCGCGGTGATGGAATTGGTCGAAGAAGTCAAGGTCACGGCGTCCGGATACACCGCTGAGTTCGCCGGCGGGATGGGCGGGGTCATCAACGTCATCACCCGGTCGGGCGGCAACGAATTCCACGGCGACGTGTACGGCTATTACAACAACAACAAGACGTACATGTCGGGCAAGACCAATACGTTCCTCCGAATGAATCCCTATATAGGAAACGCTCAGCTCTACACATACGAGGACAACGACGATCTCTATTTCAACGGCGGATCCAACCGGGATGCCGTAGACCGCATGGAAGGCGTTTTCAACCTCGGCGGCTTCATTTTCAAGGACAAGGTCTGGTTCTTCGGCTCCTTTAACCCGATTTACCAGAGCCAGGACGCGCAGCGGTGGTTCTTGAGCGATCCCGCGGGCAATGCGGCCGACGACTGGACGAAAGATAAAATCCGCCAGGGCCGCCCCTTGACGACCTTCAATGTGAAAAACTATAACTTCAACGCTCAGATCAAATTGACGGCGGCTCCGATCGCCGGAATGCGGATTTCGGCCAGCTTCGTCGACAACTTCTCCAAGTACAGGGGCGCCGTTCCGGCCGTCACCGGCTCGGGCAACATTCTCTATAACTATGCCAAGGAGGGACTTGATTATCCCGACATGAGCGCGGCCGTCAACGTGGACTACAGCGTCAGCAACAACCTGCTGGTGAGCCTCCGCGGCGGCTGGGCTATGTCGAATACCAACAACCAGCAGCTCACCAACCCGACCTCGATCTACACATTCGCCCGGGCCAACACCTCATATGCCGATATTCCGGACGCGTATAAACATATCATCAACTATACCAACTGGCCCGGAACTTGGGCGACTTTTAACAAGGCCATTTACGGAAAGATGAGCGCCAACCTGGACATCACCTACTATATGAACCTGGCCGGCGAACACGCCTTCAAGTTCGGCGCCCAATTGACCCGCCCCTTCGAGAACCTCGACGAGGTCGCTGCGCATCCCCGGATCACCCTGAACTGGACGCAGAGCTACGCCGGCTTGGCCACGGGTGAACTCGTAAAGGGCACATACGGCTACTACCAGGTCCGCGGCGGGTTCACGTCTCCCTACGGCTACTACTGGGACATCCACGCCAACGACTGGGCCATCTACCTCCAGGATTCCTGGACGATCGGCCAGCGCCTGACCCTGAACCTCGGCATCCGGGACGAATACGAGTACATTCCCTCGTTCTCCAACGATCCCCAGTATTCGAGCGTCATCCCCCTGAAGTTCAACTTCAGCCAGAAGATCGCTCCCCGTTTGGGCGTCGTCTATGACGTCTTCGGCGATTCGAGCCTCAAGGTTTTCGGCAGCTTCGGCATTTACTACGACGTCATGAAGCTGTATATCGCTGAAGGCGCCTACGGCGGATTCAAGTGGAAAACCGACTACTACGAGCTCAACAACTACGACTGGACGCTGATCGCGGCCAGCGGCAAGATCGATGACGCGTACAGCCAATCGGCGAACGGAACCAACCGCTACGTCGGCACGATGGACTGGCGCATTCCTTCGTGGGACTCGACCGACCCCGCTCTGAAACCCGTGGCCCAGCGCGAGATCTCCTTCGGCGCGGAAAAGAAGCTGATGGAAGATCTGTCCCTGTCCGTCCGCTTGATCCAGAAGCACCTGATCCGGACCATTGAAGACGTCGGCGTCGAAACACCGGCCGGAGAATCGTATTACACCTGCAACCCGGGATTCGGCTATTCGCTGCCGGTTTCCCAGGGCGGACAATTCAGCGACTTCTACTGGCCGACGCCCCATGCCAAGAGAGAATACTACGGCCTGAACGTCTCGTTGGAAAAACGGTTCAGCAACAACTGGCAGGGCGGCTTCAACTACACCTTGAGCCGCACCGCGGGCAACTACGGCGGCTTGGCCAGCACCGACGAGGGCGGCCGTCTCGGCCCCAACACGGAACGTTATTTCGACCTCTGGTTCATGTCCTATCAGATGAACGGAACCCCGCTCGACGGCCCGCTGCCGCAAGACAGAACCCATTATTTCAAGGCCTACGGCTCCTATGCTTTCCCGTTCGGTCTGACTGTGGGCGTGGTCGGATACGGCCGCAGCGGACAGCCGATATCGACCTGGCTGAATATCAATAACACCTACCAGTATCCCAACGGTTATGGCGATCTGGGCCGCATGCCCTTTGCCGTTTGGGCCGACCTCTACCTCGAATACACGCTGAGAGTCGCCAAGAAATACAACATCGGAATCAACCTCACCATCACCAACGTCACCAACACCAAGACCTGGCAGACCGTTAATGAACAGGTTAACCGAGTCACGATGGCCGTCAGCGACGCGGAGATCAAATCCACGACGTTCGACTACACAACAAGACTCGCCTCGGTCGATCCCGACCCGTCCTTCAAGATGTACACCGCACAAATGGGGACATGGACGGCTCGGCTCGGCCTCCGGTTCTCGTTCTAACGCAGGAGTTCAAGCAGAAGCACGTATCGCAGACTGATACAAAGGCCCGGTCCCCTCGCGGGGGCCGGGCTTTTTTTTTGGCGGGAGAGCATTGGGCCTGATCAGCGACAGGCCCCGCACCCAGCAATAACATTCCGATAGGGAGTGAAACTCTTTATCCGAGCCGTTATCCGCAGGGGATCGGGATTCTTCTCAGGGAGCCCTATTTATTCAAAATCTTCTTCAGATACTCCGCGCCGGCCTGGGCGTTCTTGACCCGAGCGGGATTCTCCCCTCTCGTATCTTCAAGATAAAGCTCCAAATAGCGGAGGGCCTCCGGGGCGTCCCCTTTTTCCTTGAAGGCCATGGCCAGGAAATAATAGGCGGGCGGCGAAGGTTTGATATAGGTCGCTTCTTTTAAATTATCGATGGCTTTGTCGTAGTCCTTGAGTATCGAGTAGGTGATGCCCAGCAGCTGGTAGGGCAGCGGGTCTTTTGGATAATCCTTTTTCAGGCGCGTGTAGATGTCGACCGTATCGGCGACCCGGCCGGTCGCGGCCAGATTTTGGGCATAGCTCATCCGCAGGAATTTATTTTCCGGCTCGATGGCGAGAGCGCGCTCGAAATAGCCCTGGGCCTCTTCTTTCTTTCCCATGTCGTCGAGAATCACCGACGTCGCTGTGAGCGCGTCCATGGAGCGGGGATTGATCTTCAAGACATCAGCCATCACGGCCAGGGCTTCCCCCGTGCGGTCCGTCACCAGATACGTATAGCCCAGCCGCGTCTGAAGGATTTCCGAATGGGGGATTCTCTCGATTCCCTTTTTGAGGGTTTGGATGGCCTCCTCGAATTTCTTCAGGCGCGCCAGGGCGAGGGCCAGGTTGATGTAGCTCGAGGCCGCCCCCGGCCGGAGGGCGAGCATTTTCTCGTGGAGGTCGGCCGCGTCCTGGTAACGACTCTCGAACTCGAATTTTTCGGCGTCCTGAATCATCTTCAGCTCGGCCGTCTTGTCCTTCGGGTCCGCTCCTTGGCCCTTGGCCGTCGCGTCCGAATAATCCACGTAGCCGAGCGAGCGGAGCCGCGCTTGTTCCTCGGGAGTGAGCGGCTTTTTCGGGTTCGAATCGGGGGATCCGATCAATGGGAAGAACCGGACGAGCTCGTTTTCGAGCTCGGTCGCGTTCTTTTTGTCCGAGAGAAAGAGATTGACGTTCTCTCCGGGGTCGGCTTTGACGTCGTACAACTCTTCTTTCGGGGCCCGGATATATTTCCGGTCGCCCGCGACCAGGCCGAAGAGAGGGGCCCAGCCGTAATTTTCCTTGGGGTAATAGGTTTCGAGATAAGATTCGAGATCGGCTTTCTTTTTTTTCAGTATGTAGGGGACCAGGCTCGTTCCCTGGACGGACTCCGGCCGGGGCAAGCCGAGGATGTCCAGCACGGTCGGCATGATGTCGATCAGCCGGACGCGGGCCGGGACGACTCTTTGGGGCGGCAAATGGTTTTCCGCGTAAAAAATCAGCGGCACTTTCATCGTGTTGTCGTAAAGGAAGACGCCGTGGCCGGATTCCCCTTTTTCGCCGAATCCTTCGCCGTGATCGCCGGCCACGACGACCAGGGTCCGGCCGAGAATATTTTTATCCTTGAGCCGGCGCATGACAAGGCCGATGATGTAGTCCATATAGGCGAGCTCGCCGTCATAAGGACTGTCGGCGAACTGCTCCCGGTACGGCGACGGGGGATTGTACGGCAGATGGGGATCGAAGAAATGCAGCCAGCAGAAAAACGGCCTGTCCTGGAGCTTGTCGAACCACGGCGAAAACACGGCGTAGACCTGCTCGGCTTTGCGCTCGGCGTTCAAGGCCTTGAAAGCCGTGCTTTCCTGGAAATTATCGTCATAAAGATCGAAGCCCTGGTCCAGGCCGAAGCGCGAATCGACCGAGAACGAGGCGACGAAGGCGGCGGTTTGGAACCCTTTGTCCTTCAGGATCTTGGCCAGGGTCAATTTATCGGGAGCGAGCGTGTAGGTCCCGTTGTTGTGGACCTGGTGGGCCTGGGGGTACATCCCCGTCATGATCGAGCAGTGGGACGGAAGCGTGAGCGGCGCCGGGGCGTAGGTGTTGGCGAACCGGATCCCGTTCTGGGCGAGGGCGTCGAGGTTCGGCGTCTTCGCTTTGGCATATCCGTAGCAGCCGAGTCGGTCGGCCCGCGTGGTGTCGAGGGTGATGAGCAGGACGTTCAGCTTATCGTCCCGGACGATGGAATTTTTCGCGGGGCGGAGAAGAAAGGCCCAAATTCCGGCGGCGGCCGCGACGAGGGCGAAGCCAAGGGCCACCCGGATCTTTCGGCGATCCTTGCGAACAGGGCCGGCCGCCTTCGCCTTTTTGTCTTGATGGCCCGGCCCCCGGGCCGGCTGTTTCTGCGGGACCCGCAGGACGGGGCGCCCTCTTTTCTTGTCGCGGGCCCGTTTTTTATTAGCCATGCGATGACGTCGTCACCGGATTACTTCTTGATGGTTTTCAAGATATTTCGGGCCAGGGCGGCTCGCTCGCCCTCGGGTTCGAGGGTCAGGAATTTCTCGAATTTCTCGGCGGCCTTGGCCATATCGCCTTTGTTGAGAAAAACATAGCCCATTTTGAGATAGGAATCGGGCCATTCCGGCTTGATCTGGGAGGCCAGGTCAAAATAGCGGAGCGCATCATCCATGTTCTGGTTGGAGAAATAGATTTCGCCGACGTTGAAGGCCAGGATCTCGTCCTTGGGGGAGTTTTCGATCGACTTCTTGAAGAAATCCTGGGCTTCCTTGAGTTTGTTCTGCTTGAGATAGCAATTGCCGATGCCGGATAAAGCTTTCGCGCTCATCTCCTTGCCCATGGCGGCGTCCATGGACGCTCCCGTGAGGGCGTCGTTGTAAGCGGCGACGGCTTTCTCGAAATCCCCTTTTTCCCTGTAGCAGTCGCCGATGCTGATCAGGATCTGGTAAACGCCTGGATTTTTATCGCGGAATTCCTGGAAAACAGCGAGCGCGGAATCGTATTTTTCATCTTTGAAAAGCTGGTTGCCCTGGTCGATAAGCTGAAGAACGGCTTCGTCCCGGATGCTCCCGCCGCCTGTCGCCTTCTGGGGGACCTGGAGTTCCACGATGATCCTCGGATTGACTTCGAGTTGGCTGACGTAAACGTTTTTAGAGAAAGGTGCGAACCCTGTCGCCGTCACCGCCAGTTCAAAGTTTCCCGTGCCCAGGCCGATAAACGACCATTCGCCCTTTTTATTCGAGGTCGAATCGAATTTCAGATTTTCGTTTTGAGAGAAGGCAAGGGTGAGCTTGGCTCCTTCTATGAGTTTTCCTTGCGCGTCCTTGACGACGCCGCCGATGCGGCCGGTGCCCCGGCCGGCTTGAGAGAATGCCGCGCTTGTTGACAAAAGAACGGCGATAGCCAGTAAACATAATGTTTTTAATGCGTTAGCCTTCATGTTGGCCTCCATATATTTTTACGCAATCTTCATGCCAAGATAATCCGGCTGCCATTTAAAAATGGATCTTGGCTCTTTTAAAGATCTTTGTGCCGTCCGCCCCGTTCGTCAAGGCCAGATTGAGCATGTAATCGCCGGACTTCAAGGCCAGGGGAACCTCGATGACGATATCGTCGAGAATGATCTGTTCGAGGCGCTCTTCCGTCAGGGAGAGCGGCCAGTCCTGATGGTGATCCCAGACCTTTGCCCCCGCGGCATCCAGGGCTTCAAGCGAGACGGCGAGCGTTGTTTTGAGCTTTTTATCTTCCGAGGTCATCCAGATCGTTCGATAGGGAATCAGGATCCGGACCGTCGCCTGCCCGCCTTTCGGCCCTTTCACGTCCAAAGAACAGTCCAGCGTTCTTTCTTCTGATTGGATCGTGGGCTTCCATTCCATCTGGGCCCGCATGATCACCGTGAGTTGGGCGGCGCTGTCGGGATCCAGTCTGTATTTGCCGTTCCAATAATCGTCGATGAAGACGATCTGGAAGAAGCCGTAATACCAGTACTCCGTGGGCAGCCCATAGAACGTGACGCCGCGGGGATACGCCAGACGCTCGCTCGGAGGCCCGAGGAGGATATAGATCCTTCCCCGGTCCTGGAGCCATCCCGGCTCTCCGCCTTCGGTGAAAAGATGGTTGGCTTCCTCGATGCGTTGGAAGTACTGGTCTTTGAACTCGTTCTCTTCCGTGTCGGGATCGGGGTCCCGCTTTTTCCAGAATTCAACGATGAACTTCGGCCGCTCGGCGGCCGGCAGGTTGACGAACGATTTCCGCTCCGCGCCGGTGATAATATAGCGGACCTTCGAAAGGAATTCTTTGCTATCCGGGTCCAGGGTCTTGGCCAGACGATATGTCGCGCAGCCCATGAGCGTCAGGACGCTCACGGCAAGGAGGGCCGGCGCGAGTTTTTTCATTTCTTTTCCTTCAGAGATTTGACGAGAGCCTTGATGTTCTCCTGGTTGGGGTTCAGCTGGAGCGATCGCTCATAGGCGACAAGCGCTTCGGCCGTGTTCCCGATCTTGACATAGCATTCTCCGATCGCGTTCAAGACCAAGAGGTTTGTCCCGAAACGGGCCAGGTCGTCCTTGAAATAGGCGATCGCCTCGGCGTACTCTCCCAGGGCCTGGGAGGTCTCTCCCATGATCTGCAGGAAGTCGAACTTTCGGTCGTCGTTCATGAACGGAAGCGCGGCCTTCTTGACCTCCGTGTATTCCTTGGCGGCGAACAGGACCCGGCAGAAATCCAGAGCGAATGTCTTCGAGTTAGGATCGCGCCGGTAGGCCGACTCGAGCAACGCGCGGGCTTTAGCCGGCTCATTCCTGTTGAGATACTGGATGCCGAGGACGGCATCGAACGAAGGGTCATTGGAAGCCGGCAAGGGGCGGGACAGGACCCACGGCCGCGCGATGGCGGCGGCGGGGGTGATGTCGAACATGATCTGAGTCGAGAGCTTTTCGGCTTTCTCGCCGTTCAGGACGGCGATTTTGATCTGATAGTAGGCGGGCAAATAGCCGGCCAGGGGGAATTCCTCGAAGAAGTCGGACTGGCCGGGATATTCGGCGAGGCTCCGCGTCAAGGAGTGGACTTTGACGCCTTCCTTGAGAATCGTATATTCCACGGCGCCGCGGGATTTGATGTCCGCCGGAAGCCCGTGCAGCTGGAAAAAGACGGAAAGCGTGTCGGAGGGCAAAAAGATGTTGCGCGCGGACGGGACCAGTTGGATGTTGCCCAGAAGGAACGACTTGTTCGATCCCCTATATTTGGAGTTCCTGTCCGCGCGGAAGGCGAGGACGGGGGCGCTCATCGAAAACGCGCCAGGGTCCGGGATCAGAAGATCAGCTTCGACGGACGTGAATTCCCGGGACATCGTGTTTTTCCACAGGATATTGATTTTGTACTGGCCGGGAATGAGAGGAAAGAGGTCCTGGTAGCTGAAAAGCTTCGCCTGGATGTTCTTGATGGTGTCGACGTCGAAATCGAGCGGCTCTGTCCGTTCGAATTGATAGACGGTGTTCCCCTTCAAATCGGAGATCTTGCCGTTCACCTGGATTTCCGCGCGAAACCGATCCTGGACCTGATAGAACGTCAATTTTTTCGGCTCGATGAGATAGTGGACGAAAGACAGACCGGCCGCGTCCTGATAGACCTTGATCAGGGGGTCGGAGTCGATGTAATTGGAGGTGTATTCGACTTCGATGACGTCCTTATAGCGGAGAAGCTTTTCGGCATAGTCGTCCTTGACTTTGACGAAAGGTGCCGAGGGGATTTTTTGGGAAAGGAGGATATCGGACATCATCGAGGGATTGGCCGAGGTATCCGCTTCGCCCGGGATGAGCGATAAGGAGATGCCCGCAATCGTGGGTTCGAGTTTATAGAGCTCCTGATAAGCCTGTGTCGGTTCGGTCATGTCTCCCATGTAATACATCATGAGCTGCTGCGGGCCGTTCCGGAGCGGGGAGTAAAGTTCATAAACACCGCCCGCCCCATCCTTTTTGAAAAAAACGACATTAAAAGCATTGGGCAGGCCGTATTCCGCCATCCCGTCGTAGAACCAGATGACGACCGGATTGATCGTTTCCTCGTTCTCGAACTTCAGGATGTGCTTGGATTCTCCCAGAAGGATATAGATCCGGCCTTGGTCCGTTCTCCAGCCCTGGATGGGCCCCCCTTTTCCAAACCATTGGTTGGCGTAGGCGATTCTGCGGTAGTGCTCCGTCTTGAATTCGTTCTCCGGGGTGTTGGGCGTCGGGTCCCGTTGTTTCCAGAAGGCCTCGACGAAAATGTCCCGTTCCCTGTCCGTTTCGAGCTGGAGATAGACATCCTTTTCTTTCGGGGTAATGATGTAGACGACTTCCTCCTCCAGCCATTTCCGGTAATAGAGAGGAAGATCTTTGGGCGATTTCTTTTTCTGAGCGGGAAGGAAGGGACTGAGGCAAAGCAGACAGATGATGATAAAAAGTATGGTTCGTTTATTCACGCCTACATTATAGCGCACTCTCCGTAGGACCTTCAAGTTCAAGCGTGGTCCCGGGGAGGAAGCTTGAGGCGGATTAAAACAACGACAATTGCCCGGCGCCGGATTCGCTCTTCTCCTCTTCCCGATCGAAGAGGCGGATGATCCCATATTCGCCGTCGTGGCCGGGGACGATTTTGACCAGGCCTTTGCGCATCCGGTCGATGCCCAGGCTTATCTTTTCCGGCTGCATCCGGCTCAGCTCGCCGATGGGGATCTCGGTCAGGATCCTGTGTTCGTCGCCGAACTCGCGGATGAAGCGGAAATAAGCGTCCCGGACGCTCTGGCATTCCGGCGTCTTGCCGCAGGCCTCGGCGATGACCTCGTTCAGGGGGATGAGATTCCGATAGGGAACGCGCAGCCCGGAGTCCCGGACCTCCTCGCGATCCGCGAGTTCTTCCACGCGGTGAGCGACGCCGATGGTGAGTTTCTTGCCGCAAGACGGGCAGAGGTCGTGGCGGGCGATCGATTCTTTGGGAGAAGAGAGGATCCGGCATTTGCGGTGGCCGTCGTAATGGTATTTCCCTTCCTCGGGAAAAAATTCGATGGTCGAAAGAAATTTGGCCGGGTCCTTGCTTTTGATGGCGTCCACGAGTCCCTTGTAGCTGAATTCCGTGTCGAAGGCGTTGGCTTCGCGGCCGATCTTGGACGGAGAATGCGCGTCCGAGTTGGAGACCAGAGCGAACCGGTCGAGCGCCGAAAGGCGCCAGTTCATCGGCGGGTCCGACGACAGGCCGGTTTCCAGGGCGAAGATGAACGGGGTCATTTCTTCGAAGCATTCCTCGATGGCATCGAAGCCCGAGTTGGCCCCGAAAAGGGAGAACCAAGGCGTCCAGATGTGGGCCGGGATGATGACGCACTTCGGGCAGCTGTCGGCCGCCATCTTCACGAAATTCTTGGCGTCCATGCCCAGGATGGGACGGCCGTCCGAACGCAGGTTTCCGATCCCGGCCAGCCGGCCGTTGAGCTTTTCGACGGATTCAAAATCGGGCGCCAGGATCAGGAGATGGATTTTCCGGACCTTTCCCTTTTTGGAATAGATGAAGCTGATCTCCGTGGAGAGGATGAAGGCCATGTCCCCGGGAGCGAAGGGCACGGATTTCAGATATTCGTCGTCCGGTTTCGGGGGGCTTTTCAAACGGAAAAAGCCGTTGCCGGCCGGCTCGAGCTTCTCCTTGATCAGAAAGAGCCATTCGGGATGCGTGAAATCGGCCGTCGCCAGGACGGAGATGCCTTTGATTTTCGCCCACAAAGCCATGGTCTCGAGGGTCATGTCCCGGGAGGTGGCGCGCGAGAACTTCGAGTGGAGGTGGAGGTCGGCGACGAACTTCATGATCGAAGAATGAGTTTAGAGAAATCGGAAGACAATTGCAAGGAACGAAAGGGCTTTTTTTTTGGCGCCGCCGATGATACAATAAAATTTCCCCGCCGCTGCGGACGACCGGAGAGCGGAGGGTCGAGCGTTGACATGCCGTAGGCATGGAGTTTTTTCGAGGAGGCATGCGATGAGAAAAGCCGTCTTGATTCTCGCGGGTATCATCATCATCGGCGGATGCCTGGCCGCCCAGGATTGGAAGGGGAAAGGCAGATTGGGCGGCGTCGTCTTGGACCAGGACGGCAAGCCGATCCAGGGTGTCACCGTGAAACTGACCTGGTCGACCTCCGAGACCGGATTCGAAACCATGACGGACCAAGATGGGAAATGGACCGGCGCCTGGCTCCATGGGGGCGCATGGAATCTCAATTTCGAGAAAATCGGCTTTTCGACCGTCATGAAAACCGTGACCGTCACGGAGTGGACCCGGACGCCCGAGCTCAAATTGACGATGCAAAAGGCCCAGGGGGCGGCCCTCACCGGCGACTTGATAGCTTTCCTGGAAAAGGCCAACGAGCTCTTCGATCAGAAGAATTATCCCGGCGCCATCGACGCCTACACCGCGATTCTGGCGAAATTCCCGGACGCCTACGTCATTTGGAAGAATATCGGCAACTGTTACTTCAACCAGGAGCTTTATGACAAGGCCGAAGAGGCTTATCAAAAGATTCTGGCCAAGAACCCTATCGACAGCGACGTCATGCTTCTCATCGGCAACTGTTATTTCAATCGCAACCAGACGGATAAGGCCCTGGAATGGTACGGGAAGATCCAATTCGAAAAGATCACGGATGCGACCGTCCTCTACAACATCGGCCTGAATTTCTTCAAATCCTCGAAATACGAAGAGGCCTTGAAATATTTCCTAAAGTCGTTCGAGGTCCAGAAAGACTTTGAGGACGGACTTTATCAGGCGGGCGTGACCTATATCAGCCTGCAGAAGAACGCGGAGGCTGTCGCCGCGTTCGAAAAGTTCATGAAGACGTTCCCGAATTCGGAGAAGGCGCCTCAGGTCCAGGGATTTCTGGATTACTTGAAAAAGAAATGAACGACCGCGTCCTCGGCTTCAAGCGCCGGGGGGGCCGGCTCGCCGTTCTCCATCGCGAGGACATAATGAATAAGACGTCATTTCTTTTCGTCGCCGCGGCCGTCGTTCTTCTCGCCGCCTGCGAGCCGCGGGTCAATCCGCAGCTCGATCCGGAAAGCCGCGATTTTTACGAGACGTCCCGCCTGGTCATGACCGACGCCGAGCGGGACATTTTCAACCATCTTCCGAACATCGATTCCCGACGGGAATTCATCAAGGATTTCTGGGAGAAAAGGGATCCCGACCCAACGACCGAGGTCAATGAGTTCAAGGAAGAATTCGAGAATCGGATTGCCTACGTCAACCTGCGCTTCAAAGAAGGCCGGCACGGCATCGATACGGACCGGGGCCGGATCTACCTTTATCTCGGGCCCCCGGAAAAGACCGAGGAATATCTTTTCGTCGAGGGCAGCAACGGTCAGGTGCTCTGGTGGATCTATTACAAATATGATCTTCTCATCGAGTTCATCGACGCCAAGGGCTTCGGCAGCTACGCGATCAACGAGATCTCCGGCGACCTCCTGGGGGCCATCGAAATGGCCAAGCTCGGAGAAACGTTCTTCGGCGGAGGGCCGCTTCTCACGTTCCTCAATTTCGATCTGAAATACGATAAAGGGCGAGGGGAATTGACTCTGTCGATCCCGATCAAAAAGATGAATTTCAAAGAGGAAGAAGGAGCGCTGAAAGCGGATTTCGACTTTGAATTCTATATCTACAAGGACAGCAGCGCCCAGAAGGAGAAATTCGCCGAGTCCCGGCATTTTGAGGGAAAACAGGCCGATCGGGAAAAAACGAAGGTCATCACGTTCACGTTCCGCCGGGAGCTTCCCCCCGGCAAGAGCTATGTCGATGTCACCGTCAATGGGAAAGAAATGAACGGCAAGTCGCGAAAGATCTTCGATTTCAAGATCTGAACGCGGGGATCCCCGCCCTATTTCATTTCACCGTGAAATCGACGGATTTCGCGCCGGTCCGGCCCGAGATCTTGTCCGTGAGCTTGATCGTGAACGTGTAGCTCCCGGCAGACAGATCTTTCATCTCCTGGTTTTCTTTCCCGTCTTTGTCTTTGGTTATGAGAGTCTGCTTGAGCGGAACGGGCTGGCTGATGAACGGCGTCTCGTAATTCTGAACAGCGAATTTGATGACTTCCTTGTCGCCCTGTTTCACGCCGTACTGACATTCGATGGCGTACTTGTTCTGATCGTTGGGCTGGGCGCCGAGGATCAGGAAAAAGAGGTCCAGAGGATCGCCGGGGGAGATCACGTTCTCGATGTTCGGCGAGATCTGGAGGATGGAATATCTCAGGAAGTTTCTGTGGAGCGCGGCGACCTGTTCAGCGGCCGGCAATTCCTTATAATCTTTCAGGAAGTAGACGGGAGTCGTATCCAACTCTTTCAGGGCCTTGATGTCCGGGAGCGAGAACTCGTAGTACTGCGTCCCGATCTTTTTCAGGTCGTGCGTCGTGACGGCCATAGCCACGAGATATTGGCCGGCGGGGAGGGGGTATCCGACGGTGTACCAATCTTCCTTGGCCGGATCGTACCCGGCGGCATCCTGTTCCTGGGTGGTAGGAACATAGACCTCTTTCAAGATCTGGGTCGGCTGGCCGTTTTCCATTTTATGGAACTGAAGGAAAACATCGAACGTGGCTTTGACCGTCGCCGGCGCGGCGGCGGAAGTCGCGGCCGCTGCGGCTTGGGGGGCTATGGCGGCGGCATATCCGAGGTCGGCGTTTTTCATCTTCAGGTAGAGAAAGATGTAGAAGGCGGATTGGGCCGGAAGAAAGGAGCTCCTGAAAATGGTGAAGGGAATATCCTCCCGGATCTGGCGAGTCGGAAGGTTCTTCAGCAGGATGTCTCTGACATCCTTGGGGATAAAGACCTTTGCGGCGGGCTGTTTGACGTCCTTTTTTTCCTGCTTTTCCTGGGCTTGGGGAGCGGCGAGGCTCGGCATGACAAGAAGACTGAAGGCGAATCCCGCGATAAGTATCGGCGCTATAAGCTTTTTCGTTCTCATGAATCCTCCTCTTTCAAAGCTTATTAAAAATCTCTCCTCCGACATAAAAGCAAGTTCCATGCCATTTGAGGATGAGGTAACCTACGTCGTTTCTTGCGATTAGGCCGAAATCGTTCGTAAACTATCTTTACGGCCATGGCTCACGGACGACGTATCGGCATCTCGCAAAAATTGAATGTTATATATATCAAATATTTAGACGCTTGGCAAAAGGATTTCCTTCCCGCGGGAAAGAACGGCGGTCAAGCCCCGGGCCGGCTCCGCATCGCCGCCGATTTCATTTTTGATATTTCTTGACCGCAATCTGATGCTCCATGAACGTTCGGCTGAATTGGTGGCTGCCGTCGTTCTTGGACACGAAATAGAGAAAATCGGCTTCGGCCGGATAGACAGCCGCTTCGAGCGACTCACGGCCGGGGTTCGCGATCGGGCCCGGCGGAAGGCCCGGGTGAAGATAGGTGTTGTAGGGGGAGTCGAACTTGAGCTCTTTCGACCGCAGCCGGCCTTCGAACGGCCCTTTTTGTCTGAGAGCGTAAATGATCGTCGGGTCGCAGTCGAGCTTCATGCCGATCTTCATCCGGTTGTGGAAGACGGCGGAGACGAGTCTTTTTTCATCCGGAAGCGAGGTCTCTTTTTCGATGAGCGAGGCCAGGATGACGGCCTCCCGGACGGTCATCTTCATTTCCTCGGCGCGCCGGCGTCCCTTTTCGCCGAACACGTCTTTGAATTGGGCGATCATCTTCCGGAGGATCTCGCCCTCCGAGATCCCTTTCGGCAGAAGATAAGTCTCGGGGAAAAGATATCCTTCCAGGTCTCCGGCCTTGGGGTCCCAGAGGGCGATGTCGTCCGTCTCGCGAAAGGCCGCCGCGAACTTATCGCTTCGTCCAAAGCCCGCGGCGATGAAAATCCCCGAGATCTCCTTCCCGGTCAGGCCTTCGGCGATCGTCACCGGATGCAGGTAAATCTTGCCTTTGATCAGGATATCGAGGACATCCCGGGCCGAACCGGTTTTAGGGATCCGGTACTCGCCGGCCTTGATGCTTTGGGGCGCGAAGAACAACTTGTAGCGCAGGAGGAAAGGCGTTTTCTTGGGAAGGATCTTCCCGGCCGAAAGGACTTCGGCGATCGCCCGAACCCCTTTCCCTTTTTCGACCTCGAAGAGGACCGTCCCCGGCTCGGTCGTCCCAGCCGAGCGGGATTCCCAATAGAGCCAAACCCAGCCGGCGAGAATGAGGACCTGGGCGCAGAGGAGCGCCGCTTTAGCGATCTTGATGAATGCGCGCATCGCTTCGCCTGCTGTCCAGATAGCTTTGGAGAATGATCGCCGCCGAAATCTGGTTGATGACCGACTTCTTGGTTTTCAGCCGGACCTTTTGCTCGTGGGCCACGTTGATCGCCTGGTGGGTCGTAAGCCTCTCGTCCCAGAAAATGATGGGCACTCGGACCGCCGCCTCCAGCCACTTGGCGAAAGCGCGCGTCTTTTCAACCCTCGATCCGGGCGTCCCGTCCATGCGCAGGGGAAAACCGACGACGATCTCGTCGATCTGCCGTGTCCGGACAAGCTCCAGGAAAAAATCGCGATCCTCGGTTTTCTTGCTCTTGGGTTGGTAGGTACTGAGCGGTTGGGCCGTGAGCTTGAGGAAATCGCTCAGGGCGAGGCCGATATTCCGGTCGCCGAAATCGATGCCGAGGATTCTCATGGGATTCCGATTCGGGAACTCACGGGGTCTTCGCCACGCACCGCTTTTTCGCGTCGTGCTGTTCGAATCCGAGTTCGATGAGCTTCTCGACGAGCCGAGGGAAGGGGAGGCCGCTCACGTCCCAGAGTTTGGGATACATGCTGATCTCGGTGAAACCGGGGATGGTGTTGACCTCATTGACGTAGAGTCTTCGGGTCCGGCGCTCGAGAAAGAAATCCACGCGGGCCATGCCCGCGCCTTCCGCGGCTTTGAAGGCCGCGACCGCCAATCGCCGGATTTCCCGGGTGAGAGGCGCGGGGAGGACGGCGGGGATGTCGAAGCGCGTTCGGCCGTCGACGTATTTGTCGTCGTAATCGTAGAATTCCCGGAAGGGCATGACCTCTCCGGGAAGAGACGCCTCGGGCTCGTCGTTCCCGATGACGCTGCATTCGAGCTCGCGTCCCACGATCCCTTCTTCAACGAGGACTTTCCGGTCGTAGCGGAAGGCCAGATCGAAGGCGCCGCGGGTTTGGGCGGCGTCCTTGACCTTGGTGATCCCCACGCTCGAGCCCAGATTGGCCGGTTTGACGAAGAAAGGCGGGCGGAATCCTCGCCGAACCGCACCCAGGATCTCGGCGGGGTCTTTATTCCAATCGATCTCGAGAACGACGATGTGCTTGACGATCGGCAGATTTCGCGACTGGAAAAGGGTCTTCATCACGGCTTTATCCATTCCCGCCGCGGAGCCGAGCACGCCCGCTCCGACGTACGGAACGTCGGCCATTTCCAAGAGCCCCTGGATCGTCCCGTCCTCTCCGGAGGGGCCGTGGAGGACGGGGAAGTAAATGTCCGCGCTGAACGGTAGGGCCCGGCTCCGGCGATCCCAGGGGAGAAATCCGGAAAAAGGCCCGCGGGCCAATTCCCGCGGCGGGACGAGGGGAGAAACGACCTTTTTCCAGCGTCCCCGCTTGTTGATGAAGATCGACAGGACGCGGAATTTGTCGCGGTTCAGGTTGTTGAAAACGGCGCCGGCCGATCGGATCGAAACTTCGTGCTCGGCCGAACGGCCGCCGAAGAGCAGGGCGACGGTCGTTTTCTTGGTCATTGGTGAATATGGGCGAAGGGATATTTTAAAGAAGTCGGCAGGCTTTGTCCACAGCGGCGATGCCCGGGGATAAGCGGAGGCGGCGGGCTAGAGGGAATTCTTGAACTGGCGGCTGGGGTTGAACTTGATCCTTTTCTTGCTGGGGATGGCGATCGTCTCTCCCGTTTTCGGGTTCCGGCCTTTTCGCGCTTCCCGGGTTTTGACCTCAAAGCTCCCGAAGCCGGAAAAGTTCACTTTGCATCCTCGTTTGAGGTCCTCTCTGATCAAATCGAGAAGCGCGGCGAACGCCTTTTGGGACTGCTGGAGCGTGATGCCGGCGTCTTTGGCCATGCGCGCGGTGATATCTTTTTTTCCCATGCTTGACCTCCTCTCCTTTTTGCCGATTTGCCGAACGGATGATAAAATTATAATAAAAAGATGGACCTTGAAAGTCAAGCGGATCAAGGGACGAGCCTTCGCGGCGGAAATGGGCCCCCGGGCAAAGCCCGGGGCCCCAGCCGCCGTCGCGGCCCGACCACCGAACATTTTTAATCTGCGCGTCGGGTTCCGGGTGACAAGGAGAACGGGTGACGCCGATCAGGGCGCCCCATTTTATTAATAGGGTTTAGCCGCAAAATTGCGTTCACGAGATGCTCCAGGGAAGGGTGGCAGGGAGCGAAGCTCCCGTTGGAGGGAAACCCCAAAAAGGGTTTTCCTCCAAGAGTGACCGACCGTCGTACGGTTGCTATCGCGAAAATGAATCGATATAATAAAAAAGATGGGTTTATCAAGCATCTGAGGTCAATCATGAATAAAACAGTCCGGCTCTTTTTGCTTTTCGCCGCGGGCTTGCCCTGGTCCATGGGGCAAGGGAACGTCCAAGTCCCGCTGGAAAGAGATAAAACTCTTCAAAATGCTTACGCTCTCATTTCCGAATCGGACCTGTCGTGCTCTTTTTTCATTCTGGAAGATTCGCTGCGCCTCCGAATCATCGCCGGCGAAAGAGGCGGAGAAAAAACCCTCCTGGCGGACGGAGATCTTTTTTATTTCAAAGCCGATGCCGAATCCGGCCTTCAGGAGGGACAACTCATGGCGATCCTGGAATTGGGCTCCAGGGTCCCCGGGCTGAGGAAAAACTCGGGTCCCCTGGCCTTCAGACGAGGCCGGGCGCGGATCCTTCGCCTCGAAAATAACATATTTTCGGCCCGCGTGGAAAAAGCCTGCGCTCCTGTCCTGATCGGAGATTATCTGGTGCCCTTCGAGGGAAAAGAAGGACTTCTCGGAAAAGACCTGGGTTTTGATGTTCCCGTCCGCGGCGGAGATGCCCTCGCGGGGCGGATCGTCTATCTGGACGGTGATTTATTCCAGATTGGGCCCGGGCAGCGGGCCCTCATCGACCTCGGAAAGGAAAACGGCCTCGAAGTCGGCCGGCAGCTTACGGTCTTTCATCAGGCCGCCAAAGGCGCTCCTTTGGAAGCTGTGGGCAATGTAATCGTCATCGATGCCGGCCGCCGGTCGGCCACGGTCAAGGCTCTCTCGGCAAAAGACGCCCTGAGGCTGGACGATATTGTCCAGGTCAAATGAAAAAAGCTTCCCTTTTCCCCCTTTGGAGTTGACAGGAAGACGCCTTTTTGCTAGTTTAGGCCATGTTTCTGCGGGCGTAGTTCAGTGGTAGAACGTCTGCTTGCCATGCAGAAGGTCGTGGGTTCAAGTCCCATCGCCCGCTCCATTTTCATTGCCTGATCCAGCGGAAGTTTAATGATACGAACGGCGCGGTACCCAAGCGGCTAAGGGAGAGGTCTGCAAAACCTCGATTCGTCGGTTCGAGTCCGACCCGCGCCTCTCATGCTCCGAAGACGCGTACCTTTTTCGGGGCCCCTCCTGGCTAAAGGAGGGGAAGGGGAGGTGATATCAATAAGAAGATGTGTTATCCGCGTCTTCGGAATAAAATGTGCTCCGAAGACGCGTACCTTTTTCGGGGCCCCTCCTGGCTACCCAATTTTTTTCTCCTCGCAATTTGACACGTCCCCCAAAAGCATATATAATTTTTTCAAACTGAAAGGAGGTCCAAAATGGATTTTAATGTCTTGATTTCCAGGATCCAGGGGATTTTTTTGAAACCTCAAGACGAATGGAAAAAAATCAAGGGAGAGCCGACGACGATCAACAAGCTCTATCTGTCATACATCGTCATCCTTTCCGCCATCCCGGCGATCGCGGGTTTTATCGGGAGCGCTCTGATGGGAAGCCGGATTCCCTATCTGGGCGCATCGTTGATCGGCAAGTTTTTGATCGGCTGGATTCTATCTTATATTTTGGGGTTGGCCGCCGTTTATGGCGCGGCCATGATCATTACCATGCTCGCTCCATCGTTCAACTCCAAGCCGGACATGGTGATGTCTTTGAAGCTCGTGGCCTACGGCATGACCCCCTACTGGGTCGCCGGAATCCTTCATATCATCCCTATTTACGGTCTCTGGACCATCGGCTGGCTGATCGGGCTATATAGCTTCTATATTTTGTATCTTGGATTTGCCTCCCCGCTCCTCGATACCCCCAATGATAAAACCGTGCCTTTCATGGTCATCAGCTGCATCGCCATTCTCGTCATTATCGGCTTGCTGAGCTGGATTCCGATGGCGCTCGTGGGATTGGGAGGAGTGGGTTTCTTCAGGTTTTAGCTATTTTTTGATACGTTCGACGGCGCCAAACCCCGATTTTTAAATCGGGGTAAAAAGCGCCGCTCAGTATTAACCCTGAGCGTACCCCGGGCTTCAGCCCGGGGAGTCGAATGGGTTGATTTCTTCCCAGACTCGGAGAAACGCTTCCTGCGGCGAAGGGGCCTGGGTGATGGGTCTGCCCACGACCAAATAGTCCGAACCCTTGGCGATCGCCTGCGCGGGCGTCATGATCCGCTTCTGGTCCTGCGCGGTCGCCCAGGCGGGGCGGATCCCCGGCGTCACGATCAGGAATTCCGGGCCGGCGTCCTTCCGGACGATCTCGATTTCCTGGGCGGAACAAACGACCCCGTCCATGCCCGCTTTCTTGGCCAATCCGGCCAGACGTAAGACCTGCGCGGCGGTATCGGCGATCATCCCGATCGATTCCAACTCTTCGTTCTTGAGGCTCGTCAGGATGGTCACGCCCAGGAGCAGGGGCTTGGGCGCGCGCCGCTTTTCGGATTCCGAGCGGGCGACGTCAGCGGCCTTGGCCATCATTTCGAATCCGCCCGAGGCATGAATGGTCATCATGCGGGCTCCGTGGCGTACCCCGATGCGAACGGCCTCGCCCACCGTGTTGGGAATATCGTGAAGCTTGAGGTCCAGGAATACGTCCTTCCCCATCGCCTTGATGTCCCGGAGAAGTTGCGGCCCTTCCGCCGTGAACAGCTCGAGTCCGATCTTGAAGATCCGGGCGTCCTTGAGCTCGCGGACGAGGGCCAATGCCTGTTCCCTGCTTTCGACGTCCAGGGCAACGATGATGCGTTGCCGGTAATCGATGGAATCGGTCATTTTGACGGCCTCCCGCTAGTCCTTTTTCAAGGTTCCGACGAGGTCGGCGATCCTGGCGATGCCTTTGCGCTCGCAGAAATCCTTCATTTCTCCGGCGATCCGCGCCGCGGCCCCGGGGTCGATGAAATTCGCCGTCCCGACCTGGACCGCGCGCGCGCCGACGATGAGGTATTCGATCGCGTCCACGCCGCTCATGATGCCGCCCATGCCGATGACGGGAATCTTGACCGCGGAAGCGGCCTGGTACGTCATGCGCAGGGCGACGGGTTTGATGGCCGGGCCGCTCAGCCCGCCGAAGACATTGGCCAGCTTCGGCCGCCGGGTTTCGGCGTCCACGGCCATGGCCAGGAGCGTATTGACCAAAGAGAGGCCGTCCGCGCCGGCCTCTTCGGCCGCCCTGGCGATCTCGGCGATGTCGGTAACGTTCGGAGAGAGTTTGGCGATGAGCGGCCGCCGGCTCCCGGCTTTGGCCTGCTTCACCAGCGCGTAGGTCGCATCCGGATCGAGCGCCGGGCAAAGGCCGTTCTTTTTCACGTTCGGGCAGGAGATGTTGAGCTCATAGGCGTCGATGCCGTCCTGCCGGTCAAGAAATTCGATGACCTTGAGATATTCGTCGTCGCTCGCGCCGCAGACATTCACGAAAACCGCGCCGTCGATCTTGCGCAAATCCGGCAGGATGTCCGCGGCGAATTTCTCGACGCCGACGCCCTGGAGGCCGATGGCGTTGATCAGCCCGCCGGTCGTTTCGACGAGCCGGGGCGGCGGGTTTCCTTCGCGCGGCCCGTAGTAAAGTCCCTTGACGACGATGCCGCCGATCTTATCGAGATCCATGAACGGAGCGAATTCAAGTCCGTAGCCGAACGTGCCGCTCGCGGTGAGCACGGGATTCCTGAGCTTGAGGAAGCCGAGATCAATCGCCAGGTCGGCCATCATTCCCCCTCTTCCCAGACGATTTCGTCGGACCAGAACGCCGGGCCGTCTTCGCAGATCTTCCGCCATTCTCCGCCGCCGCCCTTTTTGATCCGTTTGACGCAGCCCCAGCAGGCGCCGAACCCGCAGCCCATCATGGACTCGAGCGAGATCCGGGCCGGGATTTGGCGGCCGGCGGCGATTTCCGCCGCCTTTTTCATCAGCGGGTCCGGCCCGCAGACGAAGAGGATCCCGGGCTTCTCTCTTCGCATTTCGGCTTCGAGCAGCCCCGTGACGAATCCGGGAAAGCCGAACGACCCATCGTCCGTGGAGCAGGAGATGTCCAGGCCGGACGCTTCGAATTTTGCTTTGACCGGAAGGTCGGCAAGGCTTTTCCCGCCGTAGAGGACCTTGACCTTGACGCCCGAGTTTTTCAGCTCTCGGCCCAGAAAATAGAGCGGCGCGATTCCCCGGCCCCCGCCGACGAGAAATGCCGGAGAAGGAATGGGCGCGCCGTCGGGAACGAATTTTTGACCCAGCGGGCCGATGATATCGAGCGATTCGCCTTCCTTTTTCAGGGCGAGCAGGGCCGTCCCCTGGCCCGCCTCCCGGAAGAAGATATCGAGCGTGTCTTTTTCTCCGGCATGGATACTGATCGGGCGGCGGAGCAGGGGGAACGGAGTCGCGCTCACCCGGACCATGAGGAACTGTCCGGGCCGCGCTCCTCCCGCGATTTCCGGCGTTTCGAGGCGGAAGAGATGATAATCGCCCCAGCTTTGTTTCTTGATGATTTTGGCTACCGAATCGTGAGGCATACTCGGATCTCTTGTCGACAAAATACCAAAATATCATGAATTTATCAATAAAGGACACGGCTGACCGTCGGACAGTTTCCAAGACGAGGTTTCGAAATGAGTAACGGGGGGATAGAAGAACGGGTGACGCTGTCTGGGGTGCCTCATTATTTAGTAAATAGAGTCTAGCCGCAAAAATGCGTTCACGAGATGCTCCAGGGAAGGGCGGCAGGGAGCGAAGCTCCCGTTGGAGGGAAACCCAAAAAAGGGTTTCCCTCCAAGAGTGTCCGGCATACCCCGAGCCTTCTTTTTTGACAATCATCCATTTTTTGGTTAATAATCGATGGGTATTCATAAAGATCTCAAGGAGTCATCCATGGAAATATCGTTCCGAGGTCGAACGGTTCAGGCTTCCCCGATCCGGAAGCTGAAACCCTACGCGGACAAGGCCCTGGAGCGGGGGATCAAAATCTATCATTTGAACATCGGCGATCCGGATATCCCGACGCCCAAGCCGATTCTGGACGCTGTCCGGAGCTACGACGAAAAAATCCTCGGCTACGGCCCGGCCCAGGGTTTCCTCGAGCTGAGACAAGGCATCGCCGGTTATTTCAACGGCTATAAAATTCCCCTGACAGCGGAGAACGTCATCATCACCTGCGGAGGCTCCGAGGCCATCCTTTTCGCCTTCGCCGCGATCGGCGACCCTGGCGATGAGATCATCATTCCCGAGCCGTTTTACACCAATTACAACGGCTACGCCTCGCTGGCGAGCCTCAAAATCGTACCGCTTACGTTAAAGGGCGAAGACGGCTACCGGCTTCCTCCGGCCAAGGAGATCGAATCCAGAATCACCCTCCGGACCAAGGCCATCCTGCTCTGTTCCCCGAACAACCCCACGGGCACGGTCTATTCGGCGGAAGAGCTGGATCGCGTCGTCGCGATTTGCCTGAAACACGATCTTTTTCTCATTGGCGACGAGGTCTACAAAGAATTCATTTATGACGGCCTCTCGCACAAGAGCCTTCTCGAATACGAACAGGCCAGAGACCGGATCATTGTCGTGGACTCGATCTCCAAGCGTTTCAGTTGTTGCGGAGCGCGAATCGGCGCCGTCATCACCCGTAACGACGACGTTTATCAGGCCGCTCTCAAATTCGCGCAGGCCCGCCTCTGCCCGCCGTCCATCGAGCAGAAGGCCGCCATCGCCGCTTACAAGATGGGCATGGGCTATTTTGAGCCGGTTCGCAGGGAGTATGAACGGCGGAGGGACATCCTCCATGCCGGGCTGAACGCGATTCCCGGCGTCGTCGTCCGCAAGCCCCAGGGCGCTTTTTACATGACTGTCCGTCTTCCGATCAAAGACACCGAACATTTCGCCATCTGGATGCTCACCGATTTCGCGCTCGACAAGGAGACCGTGATGGTCGCCCCGGGCCCCGGGTTTTACTCAACGCCCGGCAAAGGCCAGGACGAGATCCGCCTGGCCTATGTCCTGAAGGAGGAAGACCTGAAGCGCTCCCTCGTCATCTTCAAGGCCGGCCTCGAGAAATATAAGGCTTCGGTCGAGAAATAATTTCGGTGACGAATTTCGGTAATGCGTTGACTGTCACCGAATTTCAATCGGCCGGGCTTTGACCTGAACTTTTAACGATTTTTCAAACGCGCGGGTTTCGTCCCCGCTCCTCTTTTCTTGCGCTTCCGACCGTTTCCGTAGTATATTTTAACGTTTTCATTTTAAGGAGTCGTTTAATGACCAAGAAATGGGTTTATTTTTACGATGAAGTCGCCGCGGCGGAAAAGTCCGCGGGATCCTGGGAAAACGTCCGCGGCCTGCTGGGCGGCAAAGGCGCTGGCCTTTTCGACATGCGCCGCGCCGGCGTGCCCGTTCCGCCCAGTTTTACGGTGACGACCGAAGCCTGCAACGCCTATCAAAAAACCGGCAAGTTCCCCGACGGGATGTGGGACGAGATGCTGGCCGCTCTCAAGAAAGTCGAGGCCGCGGCCGGCCGGAAATTCGGCGACCCCGCCGATCCCTTGCTCGTTTCCTGCCGCTCCGGAGCCAAGTTCTCCATGCCGGGCATGATGGATACCGTCCTTAACATCGGCCTGACGGATGCCACCGCTGCGGGCCTGGTCAAGCTCACGAACAATCCCCGTTTCGTCTATGACTCGTACCGCCGGCTGGTCGAGATGTTCGGCTCCGTGGTGCTCGACATTCCCGACGAGGCTTTCGAAGAGCCGATGAAGGAATACAAGGAAAAGAAGGGCTACAAGCTCGACACGGAGATGACCGCGGAGGACTGGAAGGCTCTGACCGAAACCTTTAAAACCGCGGTGAAAAAGGCCAAAGGCTTCGATTTCCCGCAAGATCCTTTCAAGCAGCTGGAGCTGGCGACCGAGGCCGTCTTCAAGTCCTGGAACGGTGCTCGAGCCGTCGTCTATCGCCGTCAGACCGGCATCCCAGACGACCTGGGCACGGCGGTCAACATCGTCACGATGGTCTTCGGCAACATGGGCGATGATTCGGGCACTGGCGTGGCCTTCACCCGCGACCCGGCGACGGGAGAATCCAAGATGTACGGCGATTACCTTCTCAACGCCCAGGGCGAGGACGTCGTGGCCGGGATCCGCAACACGAAAAAGATCGCCGACCTGGCCAAGGACATGCCCGCGGTCTTCGCCCAGTTCATGGACATCACGGCCAAACTGGAAAAGCATTACCGCGAAATGCAGGACGTGGAATTCACTATCGAGCGCGGCAAACTGTGGATGCTCCAGACCCGCAACGGCAAACGCACGGCCAAAGCGGCGGTCAAGATCGCCGTCGACATGGCGAACGACGGCCTGATCGGCAAGGATGAGGCCATTCTCCGCGTCACGCCGGAGCAAGTCGACACGCTCCTCCACCCGCAGTTCGACGAGAGAGCCAAGGATAAGGCCGAAAATGAGGGCCGCCTCTACGCCAAGGGCGTGAACGCCTCGCCCGGCGCGGCGGTCGGCCAGGTTTATTTCGATGCGAACACCGCCGAGAAAATGGGCAAAGGCGAGAAAAAAGACGTCATCATGGTCCGTCCCTTCACCAAGCCGGACGATGTGCACGGCATGATCGCCTCCAAGGGCATTCTGACCAGCGAGGGCGGCGCGACATCTCATGCGGCCGTCGTCGCCCGTCAGTTCGGCGTCCCGTGCGTGGTCGGTGCCTCAGCCATCAAGATCGATCTCGACAAGCGGCAGATGACCGCCGAAGACAAGGTCGTGAAAGAAGGCGAGTGGATCTCGGTGGACGGCGCCAGCGGAAAAGTTTTTCTTGACAAGATCCCGACGGTCATGCCTTCGATCGAAGAGCAGACCGACCTCCTGACCCTGCTGTCCTGGGCCGACGAGGTCTGCGCCCGGCCCGGCCTCCGGAAGGCGCCCAAGGGGTGGCCGACCGCCGGTCTTCAGGTCTGGGCGAACGCCGATTACCCGAAAGACGCCCGCCGCGCCCGCTCATACGGAGCCGTGGGTATCGGGTTGTGCCGCACGGAGCATATGTTCTTCGAGCCGGAACGGCTGCCCATCGTCCAGCGCATGATTCTGGCCGAGTCCGTCGCGGTCCGGACCAAAGCCCTGGACGAGCTGTTGCCCTTCCAGCGCTCCGATTTCGAAGGGTTGTTCGAGGCCATGGACGGCCATCCGGTCATCATCCGTCTCATCGATCCTCCTCTCCACGAGTTTCTGCCTTCGGCCGAAGAGCTGCAGGAAAAGATCATCACCCAGCGCCTCCAAACCATGGCGGACTACGTCCTCGGCAAGGGCGAGAGCAAAGATATCCGGGCGATGGAGAAAGTCCTCCAAGCGGTCGAGGCCCTGCATGAGTCCAACCCGATGATGGGCTTGCGCGGGGTGCGCCTGAGCATCGTCATGCCCGAGATCGTCGAGATGCAGGTCCGGGCCATTTTCGAAGCCGCCTGCAACGTGACGATGAAGGGAGTCAAGGTCAAGCCCGAAGTCATGATCCCGCTCACGGGAACGGTCAAAGAACTCGAATGGATCCAGCCGAGGCTCCAGAAGATCGGCGAACAGGTCATGCGGGAAAAGGGCGTCGCGTTCTCGTACAAGTTCGGAACGATGATCGAGATCCCGAGGGCCGCGCTGACGGCGGCCGAAATCGCCAAGCTGGCCGAGTTCTTCTCCTTTGGGACCAACGACCTGACCCAGATGACGTTCGGCTACTCGCGGGACGACGCCGAACGCAATTTTCTGGTGACATACATCGAGCAGGGAATCTTGCCCAAGAACCCCTTCCAGACGATCGATCGAGACGGCGTCGGACGGCTGATGAGAATGGCCGTCGAAGACGGCCGAAAGACCCGGCCCGACCTCGAAGTGGGCATTTGCGGCGAGCACGGCGGCGATCCCGATTCCATCGAATGGTGCCATATGATCGGACAACATTACGTCTCCTGCTCTCCCTTCCGCGTGCCGATCGCGAGGCTGGCCGCGGCCCATGCCGCGTTGAAACACAGCGGTAAGGCCGTCGCGGAGGATAAATAACTCTCCGCCCATGATCGCCGAGCTGTTGGTTTACGTTTATTTTTGATCGGGGAGACGATACCTACCGGCGCCGCGGCCGGTCGTTTTGTCAGCGATCCGTGACGATCTCGGATCGGCGGCTCTCCCGGCCGTCCAGGTAGACGGTCGTCAAGGCATAAACGTATGTCTTGGTCGTAAGAAGGCCGCTGTCCTTATAGGACAAAGTCGCGGAATTCAGGGTGGCGAGCTTGACGAATCGGTCGTCGCTTTCTCCCTCGTACCGGCGATAGAGGTTGAACCCACTCACTTCGGATTCGTCGTTCAGGTCGTTTCTCTCGAACGTGATGGTGTCCTGCTTTTCCTGATAAAACAGGATTCTCATGATCGCCGTCCTGATGGCGGGATTGAGGGGCGGGAACTCGAATTTCCGCGTCTCGACGACCGTGGGGGAGGGATCGCTTTCGATGTCGGCTTGGGACAGCGATGTCAAACGGTAAGCATATTTCGTCTTGACCTCAAGGCTCGAATCCTCGTAAAGGAGCGCGATGGGAGGAATTTCGGCCTGAAGCGTGAACCCGCCGTCTCCTTGCGTCGTGAGCTTCCGATAGAGCCGATAATTCTTGAGCGGGATGCCCGCGTTCCCGGCGTTGGCCTTCCAAGAGAGAGAGTTGATCTTCCGCGTTCCCGTTCCGTCCAACCGCGTGTCTAAAACCGGGTCGAGCGGCGCCTTGGGTTTGGGCGGCGTGATCGTGAACGGACGGTCGCTGACGTCCGAAGGAGCGCCGTCCGGAGCCTCGTTGATTCTCACCAGGCAGTTGGAGCCGGGCGTATTCGGGATCGTCCACGCATAAGATCCGTTGTTGGATGCGGCGGAAACGATCGTCGTATAGCTCGTTCCTCCGTTCGTCGAGATCTCGATCAGGACGTCCCCCACGATTCCCGAGGTCGTCCAGGTGATCGCCTGCGTCGTGCCGGCCTGCCAGGATTCGCCGCCGTTCGGCGAGAGCACGGTGATTGTCTCTTTTTGGCTTTTCAGGCCTTTGAACCAGGTTTCGGCCATGAGCTGGTATCCGCTGGCGTTCGGATGAACGCCGTCAATAAGCAGGAGCGACGGCCATCCCCCGTCCGCGGCGGGGTAGGTGTAGAAAGCGTCGAATTGATCGACGAGCGGGATATTCAGGCCGGCGGCGACCTGCCGGATTTTCGCGTTGAGATCGAAGATCCTGGTTTGATAGACCGGGTCAGACCATTTCGAATCGTTGCGGGGAATGATCGTGGCGAGGAGGGGAACCATTCCGGAGCCCAGTCCCCGGAGGGCCATTTCTCGAAGGTCGAAGGCCGCCGTGTCCATGGAGATATCGAGAAAGATGACGTCGTTTGTTCCTTCCATAAGGAGCAGATATCGGGAGGCGTGCGCCGCGATCGCGGAATCGATCCGGGACAGCCCATCCGGTGTCGTTTCGCCTCCCATCCCCTCGTTCCAAATTTTCGCCGAGCCGTATTTTTGAGTGAGCAGGGGCTCCAGGCGGGGTTGATAGCCCTGGTTTTCGGCATAAGTGATACTATCGCCGAACGTGGTATATTGATTTTCGTCCCGCGAAAATGCCTTGACGGGCGGCGATTCCCCGCGCGAAACGGCAAGATCGGTTTTTTCGATCAGCTCTCGAAGCGAGAGGATGAGCGATTCGGTTCGTTCGCCCGATTCCCAGGTCACTTTGAGGAGGTCCCCGGTGACGGCCAGACGGGGTGGTCCGAGAGGCCCGTCCCTGTCCGAAGCGATTTCGATTTCCGGACCCCAGGCCGGCCCGCGCTTGATCCGGGCAAGAAGCGCGCCTGCCCGGCCTACGGATCGGCGCCAAACGACGAGGGGAGTCGATCCCGAGACAAAGGCGAAGGACGGCGAGGTGTTGGCCGAGGGATCGTCCGTGATTTTTTCTTCGGGCGACCAGGCCTCCCCATTCCAAAAGGAGAAGAATATCTCATAGGCCCGGCCGTCGTATGCGGACCAGAAGACCCAAGGACATCCGTTCGGGTCAAGGCCGGCCGAAGGATTCATATGAGGATAGCGGCTTTCCCCGTTGAGACGGAAGGGCTTTGACCATATGTCCCCGAGCAAGACGCAGCCGAAGATCTCATCCCTTGCGGCGTCCCTTCCCGTCCAAAAAACCCATGTTCCCCGGCTCCCGCCCGCCAGAATTTTGGGCGTCAGGGCGGAGGCGACATATGGGCCGTTGATGATCCACGCGTTTTCCGGGACGAGACTCGCGACGCCGACGGAGAAGTTGCCTCCGGCTCCCTCGATCCATGTGATCCAGGGATTCTGGAATTCATCGAAGTCCAGATCGGGCGAAAAGAGCGGGAGGGTGGAACGGAAAATGAGACGATCCGAGACGATCCTGCCGTCCTTGATCCGGCCGAAACGAATTTCGCTCGTTTCTTGAACCCGCCGGACCCAAACGATTCCGCTCTCTCCGGTTTTGTCTTCTTTGACGACGGTCGCGACGATTTGTTCCTGGGCCGCGATCTTTGTCGCGGCCCCCTCTCCTGTCGCGAGGCCGGAGCCGAGCCAGGCCATGAGAAAGCCGGCGAACGAAATACGGGCCAGGATCAAAAGGGCCTTTTTTTCCCGGGATATCATCCGGGATTTGGATATATCGTTCATGGACATTCCCTAAGGTTGACGTCGCCAAACCTCAAGCGGCTCAGGCCGGGACAAGAGCGATCCTGAGACGCGCTCCGGATCCGGAAACCCGGAATGCGCTCCTTTTGATTTCAACGCAAAACGAGGTTTTCGATGAAGAATTCCATCATCCGTTGCTGATTGACGCTCGTATGGCCCAGATCGGGGCCGACTTGGACCTCGAAGCTTTTGCCGGCTTGCTGGAGGGCCGTGATGAGCTGCATGGCGTTGGTCGGGTGGACGTTGTTGTCCGCGGTCCCGTAATAAATCATCAACCTCCCCTTGAGGTCTTTGGCGTATTTCATCGCGGTTCCGGCTTCGTAGCCTTCTTTGTTCTCCTGCGGGATCCACATGTAGCGCTCGGTATAGATGCTGTCGTATTGGTTCCAGGAGGTCACGGCGGACTGGGCGCAGGCGGCCGCGAAGACGTCAGGATAGCGGAGCAGGCACATCGCGGACGAATAGCCGCCGTAGGACGTGCCGAAAATGCCGATCCGCTCCTTGTTGATGTAGGGCCTGTCCCAGAGCGCCTTCACTCCCGCCGCCTGGTCGTCCATCTCGACGATGCCCAGCTTCAGATAGATGGCGTCGAGGGCTTTCTTGCCTTTGAAGTTCGCGCACCGCGAGTCGAGGCTGGCGATGAGGAAGCCGTATTCGGTGAGCGGGTTGGGCGAGGACCATGTTTCGCGGGCGCCGTTCGTAGCCGGCCCGGCGTAAACGCTGACGAGGAGCGGGTATTTCTTGCCGGGATCGAAGTTGGACGGGAAGTTCAGGATTCCGTAGAGATCCGTGCTGCCGTCCGCCGCCTTGTACTTGAACAGTTCGACTTTTTTCAGACCGAGCTGGTCGAATTTGGTCAGGTCGCTTTTGGCCAGATCGGCGACGACCCTGCCTTTGGCGTCCATCAGCCGGGTCGACGGGGGGACGTCATGGGCCTGGGCGACGTCGATAAAATATCTGCCGTCCGGAGAAATATTGACGGCATGGCTGAGCGCGGGGTCGGTCAGGCGCACGTCGTCCTTTCCCGTCAGTTTGACGCGGTGGAGCTCGGTCATCATATAGTTCGTGCCGTCGCGGGCCATGTAAAAAATGACGCCCGCGTCCTCGTCCACCTTCACGATATTGGCGACCTCGAAAGGATGGTTCGTCAGGGTCGCCAGGAGCTTGCCGCTCAGGTCGTAAAGGGAGAAGTTCTTGAAGCCCGTCCGCTCCGAGGTCCAGATGAACCGCTTGCCGTCTTTGAGAAACTGCATCGACGGTGAATTTTCGACCCAGCCGGTCGGCCATTCCTCCCGGATGATGACCCGGCACTTGCCCGTCGCCGGGTCGGCGGCCGCGAACTCGAGGATGTTCTGGCGGCGATTCGTGCGGTTGAAGAGCAGCTCCTTGCCGTCCGGAGACCATGACACATGGTAGGCGTAATGGCCGACGACGGCGTTGTCGAACGGCTGGCCGTCGCGGACGTCGATCTGGGTGATCTTCTTCGCCGCGACGTCATAGACGAAAATGTCCGCGATGGGGTTCGGCTCGCCCGCCTTGGGATAGGCTTCGATATCGGCCGTGGTGTACGGCTTGGTCTGATTCATCTGCAGAAAGTAGTCGGGGACTTTGCTCTCGTCGAACCGGTAAAAGGCGATCTTCGCGCTGTCGGGCGACCACCACATGGCCGTGGTCTGGGATAATTCCTCGCCGTAGACCCAACTGGCCGTGGCGAACTTGATCCGCGCTTTTTCGTTGCCTTCCGTCGTGATGGCGACCTCGTTCTTGCCGTCGGGGTCGCTCAGCCAGAGGTTGCGGTCGCGATAAAACGCCTTGATCTTCTTGTCGGGCGAAAACGCCTCGGCGAACTGCCGTCCCCGGGCCGGACCGCCGATGCCTCCGCGGCCGCGCTGGCCGGCCTGGTCCAAGGGCGCCGGCGCGCCGACGACTTCGGACGTTTTCTCGGAGGCGATGTCATAGCGCCAGGTTTTGCCGTCTTTGGCGAACTCGAACGCTTTTCCTCCGTCTTTCCACGTCACTTGCAGGGAACCGGGCTTGACGGCGCCCTGCATTTCCTTGCTCATTTTCTGGTATTGGTCGTACCCCGGATACGTCTTCAGGCGGTCTTGCGCGCCCAGAAACGAGACGACGAGAACGCCGAACGTCAGAGCAAGGACGATGAGAAAAATACGGTTTTTCGTTTTTGTCATGGTCGAAACCTCCTCTCGTGAAATGATATTTTCATACAATAATTTTTTTCGGCGGATTTGACAAGCCTTCGTCGCGGAATCCCGGGTCTCCCTATTTCAGTTTTTCCATTCCCTGAAAGTGCCGGCAGGGCGAGAGGAACTTCAGGATTTCCCGGTCCCGGGCCCGAAGATCGCCTTTGATGAGATGGACCAGCATCTCGCCGAGACCCGGGCCGATCATGAAGCCCTGGCCGCACATGCCGGCGGCGAGGAGCAGGCCCTTGACTTCTCCGGCCCAGCCGACGAGCGGAGCCCCGTCCGGCGTCATGGGATAAAGGCCGCGCCAGGTCCGCCGCACGCGAAGGTTCTTGAGCCGGGGCATGATGGTCACCATGCGGCTCGCGACCAACGGCAGGAACGAACTCGTCTCGCGCGTGTCGAACCCCCAGATGCTCGGGTTGGGCGTGATGCAGAATATGACCTGGCCCGTCGCGTGCTGATAGAAATAATAATTCGCGGACGCATCCGTGGGATGGATGTCCACGATCATGGGGTTCAGGAAATGGGCGACGGGCTCGGTGACGGCCCCTTCGTGGGAATCGGGGCGGACGGGAAGGTCGATGCCCGCCTGTTTCGCGATCTCGGCGGCCCAGGCTCCAGCGGCGTTGATCACGACCTCGGCGCCGTATTCCGCCCGGTCCGTTTTCAGGCCGCGGACGCTTCCGCCTTCGACGATCAGGCCGGTGACTTTTTCGTTGAAATGGAATTCCGCTCCCGCGCGCCGGGCCTCGGAAAAAAAGGCGTGGCCGGCGAGCAGCGGCGAAGCGTGGCCGTCGTCGGGCGAGAACGTTCCGCCGATCAGGCCGTCCGGATTCAGGTCCGGAGCGACCCCGAGCAGTTCTTGCTTATCCAGCCAATCGATATTCAGGCCGAAATTCTTCTGGGCGACGAGCAGCTCTTTGAGCGTCCGTTCCTCGCTTTCGCCGTAGGCGGCGAACATGTAGCCGCCCTTTTGCCACTCGATATTGTCTCCGTGGAGCTCTTTCCACGTGTCGAAGATTTCAAGGCTCCGGAGGCAGATGCGGATCTTTGCCGGGTCGGAGTGGGTCGCCCTCAGCCCGCCGATGGCGTGCTTATTCGAGCCCTGGCCGGCGCTTCGGAACTGGTCGATGACGAGCGTCCGGATCCCCTCCTTGGCCAGGAACAGGGCCGTTGGCGTGCCGACGCTGCCCGCGCCGACGATGATGACATCGAAGGACTTATTAGCGGTCATGACCCGCCCCCTTCGCCTCATCGCACCCGGCGAACGTGCCGAGAGACACCTCCATGAACAGCGGGCGATGGATCTGGTCCACGATCTCCGCCTCCGGTACGCCTTCCTCCCGGAAAAGGCGGTGGATGAGCGGCGTGCAGGTCTTGGCGCCGCATGAGCCCATACAGGCCCTCGTCACGGCCTTGATCTCGTTGATGTCGCGATAGCCCCTCTGGATGAGGGCGCGGAGCTCGCCCGCCGTCACCCGCTCGCAGCGGCAGACGATCGTGTCGTCGGCCGTGCGCTCGACGTAGCGGGCCATGGGCTTCGTGATCTTGTCGGCCTGGACGCGAATGCCGGCGATCCTCCTGGCGATGGCGCGCGGCGATTTGAGCTTCACCAGGACGGTCCGGTCGTTGATCTTGATCGCCCGGACGCCGCTGACCTCGACGTCCCCGATCTCGCTCCCTTCGGTGTCGAGGACCGTGACGATGTCGCCGGTCTCGATGCCGTCCTGGAGGAACTCATAGGGGATGGTCACGGTCGGGAATTCCGGGTCCTTGCGGTAGTCGACGAGAGAGACGGCCAGGCCGGGGCAGATCACGACGCATTTTTCGCAGCCCGTGCATCCCTTTTCGTTCTCCTGGACCTTGAAATAGGGCAGGCGGCGAATGTCGCTCGAGTCGATGTGAATGAGGTTCTGCCGGCAGACCGTCGTGCACGGATCGCAGGGAATTTCCTGGACGCAGTGGAGGACCGGAAAAACTCCGCTTTCTTCCGCCGGATAGAGTTCGGGCTCGGTTTTTCCCGGTTTGGATTTGAGGATCTCGGCCGTTTCATACCATTCTTTCTTGATTTCGCCGACGTCATGGCCGATGGCCCGGGCGATCTCGAGACCCTTGATTTTGCCGGAGAAAATGGCCGCGGAAGCTTCCGCGATCTCCTCGGCGTCGCCGGCGGCGAAGGTCGCCATCCCGAATTCCCGTCCCTTGAGATAGAACTCATTGACGGGGTCGAGGCCGATGGCGATGAGGATGGTGTCGCAAGCGAAAGAGCGTTCCGTCCCGGGAAGGGGCCGCCACTTTTCGTCCAGCCCGGCAATGGTCACGGATTCGACCGAGTCCCCGCCGTTCGCGCTCAGGATCGTGTGAGACGTATAAATGGGAACGCCGAAGCGGCGCAGCTTATCCTTGTGAACCTTGTAGCCGCTGCATTCGGGCAGGGCTTCGACGAGTCCGACGACCGGAATGCCCGCCTGGAGGGCATGGTAGCCAGCGATGAGCCCGACGTTCCCCCCTCCGACGATGAAGAGCTTTTCCGAGGAGCGGACGAGGTCCCTGTTGACGATCGTCTGGAAAGCGCCGGCCCCATAAACGCCGGGCAGCGTATTGCCCCTGAAGGCGAGTGACTTTTCGCGGGCTCCGGCCGTCACGAGCAGCGCCTGAGGCTTGACGAGCACGTGGCGGTCGCCTCCGGCCAGGATCCCCACCTTCCGGTCGCTGTAGACGGCCAGGGCCGCGCTCTGAAGCCAGATGCGGACACAGGAAAACGCGCGCAACTCGTTTTCGAGCTTCGTTGCGATGTCGATGCCTCGCGTTCCCGCGTAAACCAAATCATAGGAGCCGAAAAATCGATGGGTCTGGAGAACGAGCTTGCCGCCCAGCCGGTGCTTGTCGTCTATGAGCAGCGTTTCGATGCCGCGTTTGCCGAGTTCGATGGCCGCCGAAAGGCCGGCCGGGCCGCCGCCGATGATCAAAACGGGAATGTCGATCTCTTCGCTCGGGCCGGTCCGCGGGGATTCGGCGACCCGGGGAAGCTCCGGCAGGCCGTCCACGGGCTCGACGCGCATCCCCGGCCGGACGAGCTCCATGCAAGCCTTGAGCGGCAGGCCGTCGGCCAGGACCAGACACTGGGCGCATTGGCCGTTGGCGCAGAAAATGCCCTGGGGAGCATGATCTTTATGATGATAGCTGAATATTCTCTCCCCATGGGCGAAAAGAGCGGACGAGATCGTTTCTCCCTTGATGGCGATGAACGGCCGTCCCTTCCAGCTGAAGGGTATGGTTTCGGCGGATGCCGGAGCTAGAATCGGATGGCGTTCGATGCGATAGACACTCAAAGAAGCCTCCTCGGAACAGGGGTCGCGCATTCCGGTATTCGTATCATCAAAAGCCGTTCTTGTATCCGGTGAATTCGGCGGGCGCGCCCGAATTCTCCCTATTTGAACGCGGTATTATATCACATTTCAAAAAAATGAAACGCCGCCCGGCCCGAAATTGCCGATGAGATTCGACGCGGAATTCTGGGACATGAACCCAATCTCCGGATTGAGTGTCGTGTACCAAGGAATTCCGCGTCTCTCCCAAAAATCCCGGTCTTCCGGAGGAGTGAAAGATCTATTGACAATTTTGAGGCCGGGAACGCGCTTGAGTTTTTCAAGGGAAGTGATATGCTTACCGTTTCCGCCATGGGACTGCTCGATCTCTTCATCAATAAGAAATTCTCCTTCAAATTCGTTTACAGCGACGAATACTGGATGGCGGACCTCGGAAAACACATTTTTCCCGTCAAAAAATACAGGATGATCTACGAGAACCTCCTGGCCATGGGGGCCAAAAAGGAGAATTTCATCGAACCGTCCCCGGCCGTCGACGAAGACCTCCTCCTCGTCCACGCGGCCAAGTACCTGAAGAAGTTGAAATCAGGGACCCTTTCCCATGCCGAGATCCAGGCTTTGGAACTTCCTTATACGGAGGACCTGGCGAAATTCGGCTGGCTCCATGTCGGCGGGACGATTTTAGCCGCCGAGCAGGCCCTGAAGGACGGTCTGTGCGTTCATATCGGAGGGGGCTTTCATCACGCTTTTTCCGACCATGGAGAGGGTTTCTGCGTTTTGAACGACGTTGCCGTGGCCCTCGAAAAGCTGAGGCGGGAAGGGAAGATCCGTAAGGCGATGGTTGTGGACTGCGACCTTCACCAAGGGAACGGCACAGCCGCGATTTTCTTGAAGAAGGAATACGCGTTTACGTTCTCCATCCATCAGATGGACGTTTATCCCGCCGAAAAACAGATGAGCACCGTCGATGTCGGCCTCTGGTCGGGTGACGGCGATGACAAATATCTGGCCGCGTTGAAGGAGCATTTTCCGGGCTTATACAGGAAATTCGAGCCGGATCTTATTTTTTTCGTCGCCGGATCAGACCCCCTCGAAGGCGATCAGCTCGGCGGATTGACCCTGACCAAGGAAGGCCTCATCGAAAGGGACACGATCATCATCGAAGAGGCGAGGCGGCTGAAAATCCCGCTCACCGTGGTTTGCGCGGGCGGATATTCGCGCGACGTCCTGGACAGCGTGGCCGTCCACATCAACACGATCAAGGTCGCCCAAAAAACCATGCGCAAATTCGGGATGAGAAAAACGGGGATCCTTCACTTTCATTCCGAGAAACGCGCGGCCGCGTCCTCTTAAGGCGTCCCTTGACCTCCGGCGGCTTTCTTTATTCCTGCAGGAAGATATGGGCGAAGACTTTGGCGTCTCCCACCATATTGTCGATGATGCAATATTCGTTGGGCTGATGGGCGGTCTCGTCGAGCCGCGACCAGCAGGCCGCCTCGAAACCTTCGTGGCGGAAGAGGGCCGCCACGGTCCCCCCGCCGATGCCCATCGGCTTGCCTTCTTTTCCATAAACCGCCTTGATGGCCTTGCCGAGGGCCATGACGACGGCCGCTTTGGCCGGGGTCGGCGGCGCGGCCAGCGCTTTCTGGTGCTCTTCGATGGAGATCTTGACCTTGAACCGCGCTTCAATCCCGGCAACGATCTCCTTGATCTTGGCTTGGACGTCCGCGACCTCGTAGTTCGGCAGGATCCGGCTGTCCATGTAAAAAACATCCTCGCCGGGGATGGTGTTGATGTTGGGGACGTTGGCCTCTTTTTTCGTCGGCTCGAACGTGGAGATCGGAGGATCGAACACCGGGTCTTTGACCGGGAAGATGTCATATAGCGTGTTCAACTCGGCGGCCAGGAAAGAGGCGGCCTTGAAAGCGTTGATCCCTTTTTCGGGCATGGAGCCGTGGGTCTGCTTGCCGAGCGTTTTGAATTTCAACCACAGGATGCTCTTTTCCGCGATTTCGATCATCGTCCCGTCCTCGTTCCCGGCGTCGGGGACGATGATCAGGTCTTTGGGCCGGAAGGCTTTCGAATGGCGAAGGACGTAGGCGATCCCTTTATCGCTGCCCGTTTCCTCGTCGGCCACCAGGGCCAGGCCGATATCGTAATTGGGCTTGAGTCCCAGCGCCTGAAAGGCTTTGACGGCGAAAATCGAAGCGACCAGATCCTGCTGGTTGTCCTCGACGCCGCGGCCGAAGATCTTGCCGCCCTCGACCCACGGCCGGAACGGGTCGCCGCTCCAGAGCGAGAGTTCGCCGGGCGGGACGACGTCCATATGACTCATGATCCAAATCGTCTTGGCCGAGCTCTTGCCCCGGCAATAAGCGAGGATGTTCGGCCGATATCCCGAGGGCGCATCGAGGTCCGGCGCTTTGATGACCTCGATGTCCACGAAACCGTTCTCTTGGAGGAATTTGACCAGAAATTCGGCTTTTTTGGCCTCGCCTTCGCCGCCGCTCGACGGCGCTATGGCGGGGATGGATGCCAGTTTGACCTGAAGCTCGATCATGGCATTGCGATAGGATTCGATGCGCTGGGCGATCTTTTCAAAGGGCATGGGAGTTCTCCTTGTGACGCAAAATCATTGCCTGAATATATATCATTGCCTGACGAAAATCGCAAGATCATCGGTCAGGGCGGACCTTATTTGACATTTCCCGGGAATTCAGCATACATTTACTCAAAATGCGCATCGGGTTCGATCTCCGCCCTTTTCTCAAACAGGAAACCGGCGTCGGCGTCTATTTCAAAAACCTTCTGTTCGCGCTGGCCCGCCTCGACGCGGTCAACGAATATTTTCTTTTTTCGGCGTCATGGAAGGACCGATTTCCGGAGGCCAAGGTTCCGCCCTTCAAGAATAGGACCTTCCGCGATTTCCGCCGGCCCGTGAGAGCCGTGAATTTCTTTTGGTACAGGCTCGGGCGGCCGACGCTCGACGCGATGTTCGGGACGCGACTCGACCTGACCCATTCTCCGACGCCGTTGATCCTGCCCACGCGGGGCCGCAAGGTCGTCACGGTCTGCGATCTTTTTTACATGGATTTTCCGGACAAGGCCGACGTCGAGGCGCGGCGGTATTTCCATAAAAAGACCGAGGCCGCGCTTCGGAAGGCCGACGGCATCGTGACGATCTCCGAGTTCACGAAAAAAAAGCTCCTGGAGCGTTTCGGGCTGGCCGAAGGCCGGATCAGGGTGACGTACCTCGGATTGAACGCCGGTTATGAGGAAACCGGGGACGAGGCGCCGGCCGAAGCGATCCGGCGCAAGTTCGGCCTGCCGGAGAAATTCCTTCTCTTCGTCGGGGCCTCCGAACCCCGCAAGAACCTGCCCCGCTTAATCGACGCGCTTTCCGTCCTCCATGGCCGCGGGTTGAGAATCCCGCTCGCGCTGGCGGGCCGGGAAGGCTCCGATCACTCCGCCCTCCTAGACCGCATCGCGGCGCGCGGACTCGGGCCCTGGATCAGGATCCTGGGCTATCTTCCCGAAGCTGATGTCCGGGATCTCCACCGCGCCGCCGCGGCGCTCGTCTTTCCTTCTTTATGCGAAGGGTTCGGGCTCCCGCTCCTCGAAGCCATGGCCGGGGGGCTGCCGGTCGCGGCTTCGAACGTTTCCGCGCTGCCCGAGATCGGCGGAGACGCGGCCGTCTATTTCGATCCGGAGGATCCCGAGGATATGGCGGATAAAATCAGGCTGGTCTTGGAGGACGAAGGGCTCCGGCAATCGATGAAAGCCCGAGGACGAAAGAGGGCTAAGACGTTCACTTGGGAAAAAACGGCGGCGGAAACCCTGGCTTTTTACGGCGAGATCCTGGGACGGCCATGAAAAATATCCTGTTCGTTTCCCATTCTTCCGAACTCAACGGCGCCGAGCTCTGGCTGTTCGATATCCTGAAACGGCTCGACCGCGGGATTTATGCTCCGTTTTTGATCGTTCCGCGGCCGGGACGGCTCGCAGAGGCCGCCAAGGAGATCGGGGTCGAGACCCGGGCCGTTCCCATGAAATGGTGGATCACGGAGAAATCCAGGATCTGGCGGCAGCCCATCGGCCGGGCCTTGAACGGGCGAAACGTCGGACGGATCGCGAAGATCATCGCCGAGAAAAAAATCGATCTGGTCTTCACGAATTCGGCGGCGGTGAACGCCGGCGCCAAGGCCGCCGCGAGGATGGGCGTTCCCCACGTCTGGGCGGTTCACGAGGTTCTGGGCGGGGCGAATCCTTTTCTTTTTCATATCTTCGGCCGCCGGGCGCTCGCGAATTTCATCGTGAAAAGCTCGGCCCGGATCATCGTCAATTCGGAAATCTCCAAGGCGGCTTTTCCGAATGCTCCGAAGGTCGTCCTGGTTGACAACGGCATGGAGATGAAAAGCGGTGATGAAGGCCGGCCGGAGACGCTTCGCCGCGAATTCGGAATTCGGGAGGGCGATCTGGTGGCCGGGATCGTCGGGAAGCTCTACGCGGGCAAAGGCCAGAGAGAGGCGATCATGGCCGCGGCGCTTCTCAAATCGTCATTTCCTCGGCTGAAATGGCTCATCGTCGGCGAAGCCCGAGACGCGCGCTACCATCGCCGGCTGAAAAATCTCGTCAAGGACGGCGGACTCGACGATCGGGTCATTTTTACCGGTTATCGGCCGGATCTCATCGATGTTCTGAAAATCATGGATGTTCTGGTCGTCGCCTCCGTGGTCGAATCGTTCGGGAGGGTCGCCTTGGAGGCGATGGCCGCGGGTGTGCCCGTCCTGGCCGTGCGGGCCGGGGGGCTTCCCGAGATCGTCCGCCATGGGCAGAACGGCTTTCTTTTGGATTCGCGCGACCCCCGCGTCATCGCCCTCGGCCTGGAATACATTTTCCAGAATCCCGATAAGGCGAAAGAAGCCGTCGCGGGCGGGAGACGGACCATTCTCGAGCGATTCACTCTCGAACGGCAGATCCGGGAGGTCGAAAGAGTCCTGGATGAAAGCCTGGTCTAGGGCATGGAATTATCCATCATCCTTGTCAGCTATAACGACCGGAGGCACATCGAAGCCTGTCTTTCTTCGCTCCAGGAGAACGTTCCGTCCGTCGAACACGAGATCATCGTCGTGGATAACGCGTCCACGGACGGCAGCCGGGAATTGATCGCCCGCTCGTTCCCGGCCGTCCGTTTGATCGCGAACGCGGATAACGCCGGCTTCTCGCGGGCCAATAATATCGGAGCGAAGGAAAGCCGCGGCGAGTTCTTGCTCTTTTTGAACACGGATACGGTCGTCACCCCCGGAAGCATCGGCGGTTGGCTTGATCATCTCGGCGCCGACCCGTCCATCGGCGCGGCGGGCCCGGCCCTCCTTCGGAAGGGCGGAGCCGTCCAGGTTTCTTTCGGGAAAAAGGTGAATTTCCCCGCTCAGCTTTGGCAGAAACTCTTCCTGAACCCGGTTTACGGACGCCTCCTGAAAAAGAGCGCCGGGACGCGAAGCGTCGGCTGGCTGAGCGCTGCCTGCCTCCTCTGCCGCCGGAAGGCGTTCGAGCAAGTAGGAGGGTTCGACGAGAATTTTTTCATTTATTTCGAAGACATCGATCTCTGTCTTCGGCTGCGGGAAGCCGGCTGGAAGCTCGTCTATATTCCGGGAACCAGGATATTTCACGAAGGGGGAGCGACGACGGCGGCCGGGGCCCCGGGCTTTACCCGGGGGTCCACTTCCGCCGCGAAGGCTTGTCCCTTGACATCGCCGCGCCGGGACTTCAGCCGCTATCAATATCGCAAAAGCCAATTGTCTTTTTATCGCAAACACAGCCCGGGAATATCCTTGAGCCTTCTTCGCGCCTCCCTGAAGGTGAAGCTCGTGTTTCTTTTCATCCGGGGCGCGTTCCGCGGCGAAGAAGGCGCCCGGCTGCGGCGCCTGTATCGGGAGCTGTTGAGAAAGGACCCTGAGCGAGGATGAGGAAGATCCGGATTCTCGAGATGATCGACAAGCCCTTTTTGGGCGGGGGGCAGGTCCATTTGCTAACGCTCGTCAAGAATTTGGATAAAAGCCGGTTCGAGATCATCGTCGCGGCGAAAGGCGGAAAGCCCCTCGAAGATGAAGTCCGCCGCGCCGGAATCCCGTTCATGCCTGTTTCGCTCGGCAAGAAGATCAGCCTTCGAACGGGCAAAGACATCGCCGACATCCTCAAGGGAAACGAGATCGATATTCTGCATACGCACGGCGGCGTGGCCGGCGTCTTCGGCCGCTGGGCGGCCGGAAAGGCCGGAACTCCGATCATCGTCCACACGCTCCACGGCATCCACTATCTGCATTACCGCAATCCGCTCCTGAAATATCTTTTCGTGCTTCAAGAGCGGTATTTTTCCCGGCGGTCCGATGCCGTCATTTTCGTTTCCGAAGCGGACCTCGAAGCGGGAAAAAAATTCCGGCTGGCGCCCGAGGGAAAATGCCGGCTGGTTCGAAACGGCGTGGACGTCGGGGGCCTACGCGATGCCGATATGAGCGCGCGGAAAAGGAGGGAGCTCGCGGCGGCGATGAAACTGTCTCCGCCCGTCATCGGGACGGTCGCCCGACTGCACCGGCAGAAGGGCGTGGTTTATCTTTTACGGGCCGCCAAGCTCGTCCGGCGCCGGCATCCCGAAGCCAGGTTCGTCATCGTTGGGGGAGGGCCCCTCGAGAAGAGCCTGCGGCGACGGGCGGGAAAGATGGACCCCGAAGACCATGTCCTGATGCTTGGCGAGCGGCCCGATGCGCGCGAGATCGTTTCCCTGTTCGACGTCTTTGTCCTGCCTTCGCTGTGGGAAGGGCTTCCGCTCGCCCTCATCGAGGCCGCCGCCCTCGGCCGGCCCATCGTCGCCACGGATATCGACGGCGTCCGGGAAGTCATCCGGCCGGGCGATACCGGAGTCCTTGTCCCGGCCAAAGACCCGGCGAAGCTCGCCGAAGCCCTCAGCCGTCTTCTCGACGACCCGGCGTCGGCCGTGAAAATGGGCGAGCGGGCGAAACGGGAGATCCCTCCGCTTTTCACTCTTTCGGGGATGGTCGAGAAGACGCAGCGGATCTATATGGAATTCGCCGCCCGCAAACTCAAAATGTGACGAGCGGTTCCCCGCGGCAAGCCGCGAGGAACCGCTTGTAGAGGGATCCAAGGGGGAGCCGCCCCCTTGGTCGCAGTCCTATGCGGAGCATAGGGCGAGAAAGGGAGGCAGGGCGACGCCGTTTTGTACCCTAGAGTACAAAACGGTGTGCCCGTTGGAAGGGG
>JBEKTZ010000016.1:0-65415 GCA_049515535.1 Candidatus Aminicenantales bacterium
TCAGCCGATTGTATAAGACTCTCAACCCAAGGTCCTTTTTGATCGCCGGATAGACCGCTTCCAGGGCTGCCCACCTCAGCCAGGCGCTCCCCTGCTTGGTGATTCGACCGTGATATGTCCGCTCTCCCGAGGCGTACGTCGAGGGGATTACCCCAGCATAGGAATGAAGATCCGCCGCTCGGGCAAACCGTTTGATGTCCGCGATCTCGACCGCCACCAAAACCGACAACGTCGCGGCAAAGCCCGGCACCGTATCGATCCGCGCCGCTTCTTCGATCTCCCCATACAGGACGCGGACCAGTCCGTCCGACCTCTTGATATGAGCCTGAGCTTCCCGATATCCCTCGACCAAGTCGTCCAAGACCATTTTGTCGGGGTCCACCAACGGCAACTTGGTCAGGAACTCCACCCCTTTCCCACTGAACAGCCCGCTTTCCCGCTTTTCCACCTCCAACCGAATCTCTTCTCTCTGCTGAGCCAGAAGCGCCCGGATCTTGTTCTTCACTTCCGTTTGCTTCGCCACCCAATAGGCCCGCATCCTCATCACCCGTTGCGCCCGCCGGTTCCACACCCCTCGCTGATAGATCTCCGGAATCAAGTCCGCCCTTAAGAGGTGGGCCAGCGTTCGGGAATCTCGTTTGTCGGTCTTGATCCGGGCATGGGCGATCGCCTTTACTTGAAGCGCGTTCGCGATCTTCACCTCGCCACCCAGCTCCCGAAGGAGGTCTGCCATCACGTACGACGATCGCCCGGCTTCGAGAACGGCCGTGAACGGATGACACCCTTCCAAGAATCGTTCGACCTTCTCCCTCACGTTTAAGACTCGCCCGTTCTTCAACTCTCGACCATCCTCGTCCAAGACCGTCATGACCGACGCTTGCTTGTGATGGTCCACACCGATAAAATACATCCGCGCACCTCCTAGAAAGATTTTTGCTCGACGAGTAATCTATCATAGCTTACCCGTCTCGGAGGTGCGTTTCGCTATCATGCTACCTATTTGTAACCGTAAGCCATGAACAGCAGGCTTTTCTTTTTCAGGACGTCCTTTTGGATCTGGATGATCTCTTCGATGCCCTGGTCGGCCAGGCGGAGAAGCGTGCCGAGGAGGCTCCGCGAGAACGGCTCTCGCTCGGCCGTGGCCTGGACCTCGAGGAGTTGCCCCCGGTCGGTCTGGACGACGTTCATGTCCGTATCGGCGGTGGAATCCTCGGCATAATCGAGATCGAGAAGGGGCTCGCCATTGACGATGCCCACGCTCACGCCGGCCACGAGATGGCGGAGAGGCATCGTGTCGATGATCTTCTGGTCGAGCATTTTCTTGAGGGCCAGGGCCAGGGCGACGCAAGCGGCGTTGATCGAAGCGACGCGCGTCCCGCCGTCCGCCTGGATCACGTCGCAGTCGAGGATGATCTGACGCTCGCCGATGATTCTGAGGTCGGTGACGGCCCGGAGCACCCTTCCGATCAGGCGCTGGATCTCCTGGCTGCGTCCGGACGGATAGCCCTGGTTCCGTTCGCGGTTCGTCCGTTTTTCCGTGGACCGGGGGAGCATGGAATATTCGGCGGTGATCCAGCCCGTGCCCGTGTTCCTGAGAAAAGGAGGGACCTTCTCTTCGATGGTCGCGGCCGCCACGACGCGCGTCTTCCCGAATTCGATGAGGGCGGAGCCGTCGGCGAAGTCGAGATAGTCCGGATGGATTTTGATCGGCCTCAGATCTTCGGCTTTACGGTTATGGGCTCTCATCGCTCGTCACTTCGTCGACGGGCCGGGTGTTCCACCGTTTGTGGACCCAGAACCACAACTCCGGCCGGCGGCGGATTTCATGCTCGATTATCTTAGTGCATATTTGGGTGATTTTCAACACATCCTCTTCCATGGGCCCGCTCGGAGGGAAGATGAGAGGCTCATGGATTTTCACGATGTAGCGGCCCCGGGGGGCGGGGTGGACGAAGACCGGAACGAGAGGGGCGCCCGTTTTGAGGTGAAACGCCGCCAAACCGGGGGTCGTCCCGGCCGTTTTTCCGAAGAAATCGACGAAAACGGCCTGGCTCCGCAGGACGTTCTGATCGATGAGGATGGCCACGATTTCGTTGTGTCCGAGGGCCTTGAGGATGGGCTTGGCCGCGCCGATCTTATAGATGACGCCCGCCCCGAATTTCGCCCTTAGACGGGCCAGGTCTTTTTCGAGGAGCGGATTGTCCATGGCGCGCGCGATCACCCGGAGCGGCCCGATTTTCGCCAGGGGGGCCGTTCCGAATTCCCAATTGCCGAAATGGGCCGTGAAAAGAAGGACCCCCCGGCCTTGGGCCAGGGCGCTTTCCAAATGATGCCGGCCCTCCAGAGTCATGAGCCGCAGGAGTTTTTTCCGGGAATAATGCGCGGCCTTGAGGATATCGGCGAGCACCTGACCGATGTGCCGGAACGAGGCCATGGCGATGGCCCTCCGTTCTCGCTCCGTTCGTTCTTTGCCCAACGCGATGATCAGGTTGTCCAGGGCAATTTGGCGGTGCTTGCGATCCAGACGAAAAGCAAGAAGCCCGAGACTGCGGCCCGCGGCCAGGGCCAACGTCCGGGGAAGGATGAATAAAACGAGCGTCAGGGCTTTATAGGCAGCATATCCGGCGAAATCCCCGGGCTTAGACATGGCCCAGGTACTCCAGGATCTTTTCAAAGAATGCCGGCGGGAGATCCAACCCGATGTTCAACATATAGGTCGGCACCGGCGCCCAGACGCCCGTGCGCCCGGCGATCTTGATCGCGTCCTTCTCGGTCGTGATGAGGGCGCCGGGCTTGGTCGATCCGCAGATTCTCGCGATGTTCGCCAGGGCCGAAGGAGGATAGGTATAATGGTCGGGAAAAATCATCCTTTTCCCCAGCCGGATTCCGCTCGCTTCCAGGAGCGAAAAAAATCTCTCCGGCCGGGCGATCCCGCAGAAGGCCAGGACGGTTTTCCCCTTCAGGCTTTCGGCCGCCGTGAATTCGCGGGTATCCAAAGCGCGGAGACCTTGGCTGACGACGGCGTATTCAAAAATAGAAAGCGCCGGAAATCGGGCGCGGATGTTCCGGGAGACGCGCTCATCCCCGCCCTTTTTCAACAAAAGGACGTCGGCCCTTTTCAGGGAGGAAAAACCTTCGCGGAGGACCTGCCGCGTCCCGAGATCATGAAGCACGATGTCCAAGCCGCGCGCGAGTCCGATGTGCTGGAAACCGTCGTCGAGGACGGCGACGTCAAAGCCGGATTCCTTGGCCTTGAGACAGGATCGATATCTGCGCTTCCCGATGAAAACGCCGGCTCCGGGATAGCGGCGCGCCGCCATGTAAGGCTCGTCGCCGGCCTCCTCCCAGCCGCCGTAAAGCGTTTTTCCATCCGAGAGGACTCCGCCCTTATTTTCCCACTTTCCTTTGTAGCCCCGGGTCACGAGGGCGGGTCTGAAGCCGCGGTTTTGGAGGAATCCGAGAAGCTCCATCGCCAGCGGCGTCTTTTCCGATCCCCCGAGGGTCAGGTTTCCGATGCTGATGACGGGCAGGGGGGCCTTCCGCGGCTTGATGATTCCCATTCGCCTGACCGCCGCTTTGAATCGGCACGCGATTCTCGAGAAAAAGGAATAAATGCGGAGAAAAATAGCCATCTTTGACAAATATATAATAATCATATCGATCTTTCAATAAAGCGAGGCCCGGGGCCGAGGGCCATCGGCGCTCCGCGCTCAAGATCCGCGCGGTTGTGCGGCCGGCGGGTTGAGCTCTTCTTTACTTATCCTCTTCATTTCCTTATAATACGCTTTGTTTTCGAGGATGAGAGGAGGAAAGAAAATGAAACGAAATTTTAAGGTATGGATACTCATTCTCGCCGCCGGACTGTTGATGTCTGGTTGCCAGAAGAAAACCCAGGTCAAAGGCGTAGAGCTGACCGTATCGTTCAACGAGCCCACGCTGTCCGATAATCTGATCACGGACGTGGAATACAAGTGGAAAACGAACGCCGATTTCGTCAAATTCGACAAGGATTTCAAGGTTTTCGTTCATTTCTGGCATAACGACAACAACATCCTCTCGGACGATTATGTCCCCGAAGTGGCCACCAGCAAGTGGGAAAAAGAGAAAGAATACACGGTGAAGCGCCGGATTTATATTCCGCCTTTCATCGAGGAATTCGATCCTCAGTTCAAGGGCGAGGAAACGCTCCGGCTCTCTGTCGGTTTCTTCAATCCCTACGACCGCAGCGGCCAGTCCGAGCGCGAGGTCTTGTCGAAAAAACTGAAGGTGCTTCCTCCGCCGCTCGGCACGCCGGACGTGATTTACGAAAGCGGCTGGTTCGATCTCGAATCCGACCCGAATTCCGTCCTCAAACAGTGGCGCTGGACGTCCAAAACGGCCAAGTGCATCATCGATAATCCCAAAAAGGACGCGCTCCTGGTGATCAAAGGCGGCGTGAACCTGCAGGCCGTCAAAGACCAGAAAATCATCTTCAAGATCAATGACTTGATTTTGGACGAGTTCGTCGCGGGGAAAGAGCTCTTCGAGAAATCCTACAACTTGAAAAAAGAGCAGCTGGGCGATAAAAACGAATTCTCTCTGACCGTCGGCGTGGATAAATCCTGGATTCCGGCCAAGGTCATCCCCAATAATAAAGACGAACGGGAACTCGGCTGTCAGATCTCGTTCATTTATTTCCGGTAAGGAGGGCGACGGCCCTATTTGATCACGGCCGCGGGGAATTTATCCTGCGGTCCCAGCGCCGTGAGCTTATCCAGTTCGTCTTTGGCCTTTTTTTCCTCCGCCTGCGCGGCCTGAAGCTTCTGGTACGTTTCGCTGATCGACTTCTGGATCTGGTCCTTGGACGTCATGCTGTTGTGACTGTAGAACTGCAGCCAGAGCGCGTTCATTTTGAGATTCAACAGCTCCACCATATCCTTGGCTTTGTTCCACGCGTCTTCGAGCTCGGCCTTTTTCTCGTCGCGCTTTTTCCGGGCTTCGGCCTGAAGGTCGGCTGCCGTCGTGTCTTTTCCGGTCGCGGGCTCTTTTGCCGACGCCGCCGTATCCTGCGCCGCCGCGTTCTCGCCTTCGGCCGGACGGGCGGGGTTGGCGGCGACGGCCGGTTTTTTCATGGTTTTGGACAAATCGGCGTTGGTTACGACGACGGTCGGTTTCCCCTTGAGAGCCTCTCTTCGTTCTTTTTCTTTTTTGGCCGCTTCGGAAACGCTCTGGGCGGGCAAGAACGCTGCCAGGGACAACAGAACAGCCAGCGCGGCGCCGATTTCTCGCTTGGTCATGATGCTTATTGTCCTATCTTAGCGCGGCGGTTTTCGCCTGTCAATTAATGCGCGACCGCCGTACGGGCGGACAGGCGCCGTCCGTCCGAAGCGATCTCGACCGCGCCATCGAGGTCGGTCCTATAGATGCGGGCGCCCGACTTTTTATAGCGGTCCAGGATCTCCGGTTGCGGAAAGCCGTAACGGTTGCCTCTGCCGACCGAAATGACGATCGTCTGGGGAGCGACGGCGCGGAGCAAGGCTTCCGAACTCGACGTGGAACTCCCATGATGGGGGGATTTCAAGACGCCGCTGCGCAGGTCCGCGCTTCCGTCCAGGATCTCCCGTTCCGCGTTGACGCCGATATCGGCCGTCAGGAGGACGGCCGTCGATCCGTACGTAATCTTCAGGACGAGCGACCTGTCGTTATCGGCGGGGGCCGTGACGGTTGAGCCCTCGGGAGGGTATATGACCTCGAGCCGGACGTCCCCTTCCTTGCGTGAGAATCCCGTAAAAACGCGCCGATGGGGAGCCTCCCCCAGCGCTTTTTTGAGCTCGGTGTATTTTCCATCGTCCGCCGGGCTGAAGGCTTCCCAGAATTCGCCGATGAAGAAATTCCGGGCCACGGAAATCAACCCGTAGAAATGGTCGGGATGGGCGTGCGTCAGCATCAGATAGTCGATCTTTTTTATGCCTTTGTTCCAGAGGAACCGCGAAACCACTGTTTCGCCGACGTCGAAGGTCCCTGTCGGGAAGCCTCCACCGTCGACCAGCATTTTCCGGCTCCCGGGAAATTCGACGAGAATGGAATCCCCCTGCCCGACGTCGATGAACGTGACTTTGAGATTCTTCGAGGAAGAGGGGAAGGGATAGAAAACGAGAAGGGCCAGGAAGCCGATAAAAGCGGCCAGGGAGGCGAGCCTGAATTTTCTGAAACGGTCGGGAAGAAGGAGAAGCAGGAGAAAAAGAAAATAGCCCGCGACCACCGCGCCGGGCGGAGTCGGAATCCTGAAGGAGAGAAACGGCCATCCGTCGAAAAGATGCGTCGACCACATGAACGCCTTGATCAGGAACACGATCACGGCCGCGGCCGGCCGGACCAGCGCCGGCGCGAGAAAAGCTGCGGGGAGGAAGATATATCCCGCCGCCATGATCACTCCGACGAGAGGGATGCCGATCAGGTTCAACAGAAGGCCGGAGAAAATGATCCGGTTGAACGTCGTTGTGATCAAGGGGAAAACTCCCATTTGGGCCGCAAGGGACAGCGTGAAGGTTTCGCTGATCTTCAGAGGCAGCTTGAGGGTGAGGGGCAGGATCTTGGGATAGAACAGGATGATGGACAACGTGGCCGCGTACGTCAACTGAAACCCGACATCGAAGATCTGGAAGGGGTTGAAAAGGAGGATGGCAAACGCGCTCAAACCGATGGTGTTGAGGAGATGGGTATCCTTCCAGAAGAGTTTTCCGAGAAGATAAGCGATGCTCATGACGGCCGCTCGGACGACGGAAGCGCGGCCTTCGACGAGAAGGGTGTAGAAAACGAGGAAAACGATCAAAAAGACGTAGGAGGCTCGGGTCGGGGCGCGCAGGAATTTCAACAGGCCGAAGATCATGAATGAGATCATGCCGATATGGGCGCCGGAAATGGCGAAGAGATGGAAGAGGCCGGTCTTTTGAAGCGCCTGCGTCGTCTCCGGCGTGAGCCGTCCCCTCCCGCCGAGGACGAGCGTTTCCAGGATGGCGCCTTCCGGCGTGAGCTGACGCGGATCCTGGCCGGAGGCGAAATCGGTTTCGATCTCCCGCTGGCAGTTTTGCCGCAGGACCGAAATCATCCGGAGGAGGGAGGCCGGATCGCCGCTCGCGATTTTCTGGATGAGCAAAGGGCTTTTCGTCGCGGCCTGGTTATGGAGAAGCTGCGTCTTGTTGTACATGCGGGAGAACGGCTCTTCGAAATTCCGGAATTCCTGCGGCGGGACGATCTGGGCCGAGACTTTCACCCGGTCGCCGGAAACGAGGTCCAAACGGGCGGGGAATTCGGTCGAATGAGGGACGGAGATCCGGAGGTTTCCCGAGACAGGTTCCTCCCTGTTTTGGTAAAAGATTTTTTCGACTCGGAGATAAAGGTAATCGCGGTCCAGGCCCGGCGACGGAGATCGGTAAAGGACGCCGGTGAAATCCGCGTAGCTCGTTTCCGCCAGGCGATGCAGGGCGTTCTTTTCGAATTGGCCGTCGAATAGCGTGAAGACTCCCGCGCCCAAGAACATCGTCGCTGTCAGAACCAGAGCGAGGCAGGCCAGGTTCCTTTTGAGAAAATAGGCGATCCAGGCGAGGAAGAGGACAGCGGCCAGGCCGACGCTTGCCGGCGCGAGCGGAAGGGGAGCGAGATGGGAGTAAAGGATGCCGGCGGCGAAAGACAGGGCTAGGAAGAGAAAAGGGAAGGCCATGAGCCCTTTATCATATGATTATGACGCGCCCTTTTCAAGGCGGCTCTGCTGCTCCAGACTGTCCAATAGAAGATGGCAAAGGATTTTGATGCCGATGGCGATGCTCCGCTCGTCCGGGTTGAAATTGGAGTTATAGAGGAGCGTCGAGTTCGCGAGCCGCGGGTTTTTTACGCCGAGCAAGAAATACAGGCCGGGAATCTTCTGCTCGTAGAGGGCGAAATCGTCGGACATCATCTGGGGCTTGATCGGGCTGACCTTGCCTTCGCCGAGCGCCCCGGTGAGCGACGGCATCATCAGATCGAAAAGCTCGGGATGGTTGAAGACCGCCGGCGTTTCCTCTTCGAAGGAGAACGCATAGTCCCCGCCGAATGAATGGACGATGCCTTTGACGGCGCTTTCCATCTGGCGGGAAATTTTCTTCCGGTTCGCGTCGCTCAACGTCCGGACGATCCCTTCGAGATGGACCTTGTCGGCGATGAGGTCCGCTTTTGTTCCGCCTTCGATCTTGCCGATGGTCAGAAGGGCCGGATCGGTGGGGTCAATGTCGCGGCTGATGATCGATTGAAGGGCCATCACGACCTGGGAGGCCAGGACGACGGCATCCACGCCTTCCTGCGGTTGCGCGCCCTGAGCGCTCTTCCCCTTGATCGTGATCTGGAACGCGTCCGAGTTGGCCAGCATCGGACCTGAGGCAATGTAGACTTGACCCAGGGTTTCGGGCCAGGCATGGAAGCCGAAGATGGCGCCCACGGAAGGGTTATCGAGGACGCCTTCCTTGATCATGAGGGCGGCGCCGCCTTCTTCGCCGGCGGGCGCTCCTTCCCCCGCGGGCTGAAAGATGAACTTGATGTTTCCCTTGATCCGGTCTCTGAGCTCGTTCAGGACGAAGGCCGTTCCCAGGACGATGGCCGTGTGCAGGTCATGGCCGGCGGCGTGCATAACGCCGGGGTTGAGGGATTTGAAAGGGACGTCGGCCGTCTCTTGGATGAGCACGGCGTCCATATCGGCGCAGACCGCGACGGTGGGCCCGGGCGCGCTCCCCTTCAGCAAGCCGACCACGCCCGTTTTGGCGACCCCCGTTTTGACGTCAAGGCCCAGGGCAATGAGCCTGGGGCTTATGACGATCGCCGTTTCCTGCTCGCGGTTGGCGAGCTGGGGATCCATGTGAATGCGCCGCCGGACCTTGATCATTTCCGGCTTGATTTTCTCGATTTCGCGGTCGATATCGGCCGCCGTTTTCTTGTCGACGGCCTGAGCCGCGAAAGCGCAGCAACAGATAGAAAATAAAATAGATAAAATTTTAAAAGTGCGTTTTAAAGCCACGCCTTATCTTAGAATGGGAGGGGGCGAAAGTCAACTTGGAGGGGAAGACCCCTTCCAACGGGGGCCGGGAAGACCTGGCCGCCCTGCCTCCCCTTCTCGCCCTATGCTCCGCATAGGACTGCGACCAAGGGGGCGACTCTCCCTTGGATCCCTCTACGAGCGGTTCCCCGTGGCAAGCCACGGGGAACCGCTCGTCAAGAAAGGGGCTCGGGACTGAGGCCCGTCGGCACGCCGGTTTTCCCGGCGAGGAAACCGGCTCTGGCGTCGGCTCGCTCCCTGCTTCGTTAGGCGAAGCAGGTCCGTGCCCGCTCGCCTCCTTATGGCCTCCTCACCCTCTGCCCCTTCGCTATAAGTAATAAAGCGGGACCGTGCCCGCTCATTCAAAAAATGCCAATCTCCTGGAATTGTATAGGATCTATCGGCAATTTCGGATCGCGTCACGATGTTGTTTTCGTCGTGTAATTCTGATAAGTTGAAATGAGGAGGGCGCGTCATGGACAAAATGTATCGGACGTTTTATAAATCGCCGATCGGGGAGATCGAAATCACGGGAACGGAAAAGGAAATCTGCGGAGTCGATTTCGTCAAGCGAAAAAAAGCGGGAAGCGGGACGGCGCTTTCTCCGGCCCTCAAGACATGCGTCAAACAACTCGATGAATATTTCCGGGGAAAACGGGAAATCTTCGAGGTCATGCTGCGGCTGGAGGGGACGAACTTTCAAAAGGCGGTCTGGCTGACGCTGTTGGGCATCGGCTACGGAGAGACGGCCTCCTATCAGGACATCGCCAGGTCCGCGGGGCGGCCGAAAGCCGCGCGGGCCGTGGGCCAGACGAACAGGCGCAACCCCATTGGAGTCATCATCCCCTGCCACCGCATCATTGGCAGCACGGGCAAGCTCGTCGGCTACGGCGGAGGGCTCTGGCGGAAAGAGTGGCTGCTCGAGCACGAACGTAAACACGCGAAGAAGGCGAAGAAGAAATAGAGCGGGCTTGAATCTCGATCCGGCCCGGGCGCGCGTTCAGGATAGATATTTCGCGAAGGCCTTCAGGCCGGCATACGCGGCTTTGGACCCGAGCTCATCTTCGATCTCCAGGAGCCGATTGTATTTGGCCACCCGCTCGCTCCGGCATACGGAGCCGGTCTTGATCTGGCCCGTGCCGAGGGCGACACAAAGGTCGGCGATGAACGTGTCCTCGGTCTCGCCGGAGCGGTGCGAAATAACGGCCGAATAGCCGTGCGCGTGGGCGTAATCGACGACCGCGACCGTTTCCGTAAGGCTTCCGATTTGGTTCAGTTTGATAAGGATCGCATTGGTGGTCTTCTCGCCGACGCCTTTCTTGAACCGCTCCATGTTCGTGACGAACAGGTCGTCGCCGACGATCTGGATTTTCCGGCCGAGGACGGTGGTCATCTTCTTCCAGCCGGCCCAATCGTCTTCGGCCAAGCCGTCCTCGATCGAGACGATTGGGTATCTCCGGATGAGGTCGGCGTAGAACGCGATCATCTCTTGGGACGTTCTCGCGCCCCCGCCCGATTTTTTGAAGATGTATTTTCCGCCGTCATAAAATTCCGAAGCGGCAGGGTCGAGCGCGATGAAGACCTGTTTTCCGGGCGCGTATCCGGCCTTTTGGGTGCTTTCGACGATGCACTCCAGCGCTTCCTCGTTCGATTTCAAGTTCGGTGCGAACCCGCCTTCGTCGCCGACGGACGTCCCGTAGCCGCGTTTTTTCAGGATCTTTTTCAGATTATGAAAGACTTCGGCCGCGGCCCGGATGGCCTCGGCGAACGTGGGGAGACCGGCCGGCACGATCATGAATTCTTGAATGTCGACGTTATTGTCGGCGTGCGAGCCTCCGTTGAGGATGTTGATCTGCGGAACGGGGAGCGTATAGGTCTCGCTCTTCCTCAGATACGAGTAGAGGGGAAGCCCGGCGGCCTTGGCGGCCGCGTCGGCGGCGGCCATCGAAACGGACAGGATGGCGTTCGCGCCGAGATTCTTTTTGGACGGCGTCCCATCCAATTTCAACATGACGCCGTCGATGTCTTTCTGAGCGCGGGCGTCCATCCCTTCGACCTTCGGGGCGATGATATCGTTGACGTGGGCGACGGCCTTTAAAACCCCCTTGCCCAGATAGCGGGCGGGATCGTCATCCCGGAGTTCGAGGGCTTCGTGCCTCCCCGTCGAAGCGCCCGAGGGGACGGAGGCCCGGCCCACGGCGCCGCCCTGGAGGATGACTTTGGCCGCGACGGTGGGGTTGCCCCGGGAATCGAGGATTTCCCTGGCCTTGATCCGAACGATAGCCGTTTCCTTCATGGAGGATGACCTTTTTAATGGAATTCCAGATTTAGAAAAGACGAAGCACGGAAGAGGCGCGAATCAGCTTTTGCGGCCCTCTTCGGGAAGGCTTTCCGGAGTTCGCTTGATGAACTCTTCCTTCTTCTTGTCGATGAATTCCTTAATCGCGTCGAGTCCTTCCTGCGTCTTTTCCTTGACGACGCGGATGCCTTTTTCAGCTTCCTTGGCGACCTTCTCGAAACCTTCCTTGGCTTTCTCGCCGGTCTTGCCGACCTCGTCCTGGATTTTCTTGCGCGTTTCCTTGCCGCTGGCGGGGGCGAGAAGGACGCCGAGGACGAATCCGGTGGCCGCGCCGATCAAGAATGAAACCGCGACTTCAAAGGCGGATCCTTTGTCGTTACTCATCTGCTTTCTCCTTTTGTTTTTTCAAGTGCCGCCAGACAAAACGGGCGATCGGAAGGGCCAGGGGGAGGAATTTGGAGGAGGGGCGGAGGATTTTCGAAGTGATCAGGAACGAAGCTTCGGAAATTTTGACCGCCGCCTTTTTCGAGGCGTCGATGGTTTTTCCCAGGTCTTCCACTTTCTCTTTGATGACGAGATCGAGTTCATTGAGGTTTTTGGCCAGGACGCCGAGTTCGGCGAGGGTTTTCTCCCCCTCGGCCGCCGTCTTACGGAGCTGAGCGAAAAGCCGGATAAGATAGACGGCGACGATCAGGGCGGCGATGGTGAGGACGAGAAAAAGAAACTGGTTGAGTGTCAGCGGCATGGTAGCGTAAACATAACGCAAAACAAGCGGTTTGTCAATTCGGCGGGGCCTCGAGAAGAGCGGGGATTTCTCTCAAGATGGCGCCCCGGACGGACCGGAAAGCGGCCAGAATTTCTTCCTCGCTGCCCGTGGCTCCGGCCGGATCGGGAAAGCCGACATGGACGCGCTTTCCCTGCCCAAGCCAGAGGGGACATTCCTCAGCGGCACTGTCGCAGACCGTGATCACAAGGTCGAAAAGCCGGCCCGTGAATTCGTCCACGGACTTGGACCGGCCGGCGTGCTCGATGCCGATCTCTCTCAAAACTCGAACGGCCATGGGGTGGACGAACCCGGCCGGACGCGTCCCGGCCGAGACGGCCTCCCAACGATCGCCCAGGCGATGATTGACGATCGCCTCGGCCATCTGGGATCGGGCCGAATTCCCCGTGCAGAGAAAAAGGACTTTCTTTTTCATGATTCGTTCAGCATGAATCCCGGTTCATGTTACGCTCTCAAATTCGAACTATTTTTAACTCCCTTTAGTTTCAGGGTTTTGCCATGAGATCAAGACATTTCAATCACTCTAAACGGCTGCCCGCTAGGATTTTATCCTCTCTTGGAAGTACCGCCGCTGGAAATAAAGGGCTACGTTGACCAGGCCGATCATGACCGGCACTTCAATCAGCGGGCCGATGACCGCGGCGAACGCCTCGCCGGAATTGATACCGAACACGGCCACGGCCACGGCGATGGCCAGCTCGAAATTGTTGCTGGCGGCGGTGAATGACAGCGTCGCCGTTTTCGAATAATCCGCGCCGATCTTCCGCCCCATATAGAACGAGACGAGGAACATGATGACGAAGTAAATGATGAGCGGCACGGCGATACGGAGGACGTCGAGCGGGATCTTGACGATGAATTCGCCCTTGAGCGAGAACATGACGACGATCGTGAAGAGGAGGGCGATGAGCGTGATCGGGCTGATGCGCGGAATGAATTTCCGCTCGTACCAGTCTTTTCCCTTGAGCTTGAGCATGGAGAAGCGCGTGAGCACGCCGGCGATGAACGGGATGCCCAAGTAGAAAAACACACTCTTGGCGATCTGGCCGATGGTCACGTTCACCGCCGTCCCTTTGAGTCCGAGCCAGGTCGGGAGGACGGTGATGAAAACGTAAGCGTAAACCGAAAAGAAAAGAACCTGGAAGATGGAGTTGAACGCGACGAGGCCGGCCGCGTATTCGGTGTCGCCCTTGGCCAGCTCGTTCCAGACGATGACCATGGCGATGCAGCGGGCCAGGCCGATCATGATCAAGCCGTACATATAATGCGGATAATCGCGGAGGAAGATGACGGCCAGGGCGAACATCAGGATCGGTCCGATGATCCAGTTCTGGACGAGCGACAGCGCCAACACTCTGACGTTGCGAAAAACGTCGCCGAGCTCCTCGTATTTCACTTTGGCTAGAGGCGGATACATCATCAGGATGAGGCCGATGGCGATGGGGATGTTGGTCGTACCGCTCTGGAATTTATTGATGAACCCGACCACGGCGGGGACGAAGTATCCCAGTCCGACTCCGGCGGCCATGGCCGAGAAGATCCAGAGTGTCAGATAGCGGTCGAGAAATGAAAGTTTTTTGCCGGAATGTTCCGTCAAGTCAGGCCTCCTCTCGTCCGATGCTTTGTTCGTTATCCTTGAACAAGAAAATAGATTCCGATCAGGATGATGATAATCCCCGCGGCTTTTTGAAGAATCCGGTTGGCCTTGTTAAGGCCTTTGGATTCGATCAATCGTTTGGCGGCGCCCATGGATGTCCCGGCGATCAAAATGAGTAGCGAATGTCCCAAAGCGTAGATGAATAGCAAGAAGCCGCCGTAAACGACATTCCCCTTGCTCGCAACGAAGGCCAGAAGGACCGCAAGGACAGGAACCGCGCACGGGGTGGACACGATGCCGAACAATAAACCGAGAAGAAAGGCGCCGAGCCCTCCTTTACGGATTTTGCCGAAAGATTTTGGCATGGCGAAATTGAACTTGAAAGCCCCCAGCAAATGGACGCCCATGACCAGGCAGACAACGGTCACGGCATATTTCCAGAAACGGCCGATATCGCCGAACATACGGCCCATGAGGGCCGAGATCAAGCCCAGCCCCGTGAATGTCACGGCCAAGCCGAGGACGAAAAACAGGGAGAAGAAAAACATCTTCTTCAGGGACGACGCTCCCTTCCTGCCGGCGGCCAGGCCGATCATCAGCGGGATCATGGCTAAAACACACGGATTGGACGCGGTCATGACTCCGCCGAGAAAGACGGCGACGATCGCCAGCCAAGAGTTGTGCTGGATGAGCTGCTGAATATCTCCGAAGATGCGCTCCACAGCCTGCCTTCCTTATTTCACCCCGTGTTCCTTCAGAAATATTAAAATTTCTTCTTTAGGGAAAAGGCCGACGTGTCGGAAAAGCTCGTTTCCGCGCTCGTCGATGAATACCTGCGTCGGGATGAGCTGGATTTTGTAATATTCGCCGGGCGCCGGATTCTTCCAGACATCGTAGAAGACGACAAGAACCTGATCGGGATATTGGGCGGCGATCTCTTTCATGATCGGCTGCATCTGCCGGCAGGGAATACAGTTCACGGAGCCAAGCTCGATAAAAGTGATTTTGTGTTTGGAAAATTCAAGCCTGATCTCGTCCGTGACGAGGACGATCCCTTTGGCCGCCGTCTCTTTGGATGCCGGAGCGGGCGTCTTTTGGGCGGATTCCGAGCGGCAAGCGCCGATCCAGAACGCCAGGAACCCGAGGAGAACGAGGACGGCTATTTTCACAACCCGGCGTTTTTTCATGTCTTTGTCCCTTCGGCTTCGCGGATCCATGTTTTGATTTCATCGACGGACGGGATGCGGCCGGTGCATTTCACTTGGCCCTCGATGACGAGCCCCGGCGTGGCCATGATCCGGTAGGCGACGATCTTTTGGATGTCCGAGATCTTTTCCACGTTCGCCGCGATCCCAAGCTCGTCGACGGCGCGAAGCGTTTTCCGTTCGAGTTCAAAGCAGCGGGCGCACCCGGGCCCCAAAACTTTGATATCCATGTCCTATCTCCTTCCGGGGTTTTGGGCGGGCTGGCCGGACATTCAGGCCGGTCGCCGGCCTCGGGTCTCTTTCGGCCCGCGTGTTCGTCGTCCCCGCGTCCTTCGGATGTCGTCTTTCAGGCAGATCTGAAGATTTTTCAGGTCTTTGAGAAGCTCCGCCGATCCCATCCTTTCCTCTTTTCCGAAAAGATCCAATAAGGGACGAAGAGTGTCTCCTATGCCCGGGGGAATGCCGTAGATCATCCACTTCCCGTCGCGTTTGTCCTCGACCAGCCCGGCGTCGCGGAGGATCCTGAGCTGGTGGGACACCCGGGACTGCGACATCTTCAAAATGAAGGTCAATTCACAGACGCACAGATCTTTCCCGAGAAGAAGGAGAATGATCCGGAGACGGGTCGGGTCCGATAGCGTTTTGAAGAATTTTAGGATCTTTTTCATGGTCGTTTATAATATGAACGTATTTTCATATATCGCCTGTGTGTTTGTCAAGGCCTTGACATCGCTCGTCTATAAATATATGATGATTTCTTCATATGTAAAGACGGGCATTCATGAAAACAGACGGCGCGGCTAAACACGCGGGACTCCTGGGATTGATCCCCTTGTGGGCGGTCGCTTATCTGAACTTGAAGACGGCGGCGGATTTCGTCGTTTTCTCTCTTTTGAAAATGCCCTCCGGCTCGCGTCTGACCGAAGCGATCCGGTTCTTCCTTTTCGAAGTTCCCAAAGTGCTCATGCTGCTGACCCTGATCGTCTTCGTCGTGGGGATCATCCGGACCTATTTTTCCCCGGAGAGGACACGCAAAATCCTGGAGGGCAAGTCCCTCTTCATCGGCAACGTCATGGCCGGCCTGCTCGGGATCGTGACGCCATTCTGCTCCTGCTCGGCCATCCCCCTGTTTCTGGGCTTCGTCGAAGCCGGCATTCCCCTCGGGGTGACGTTTTCTTTCCTCATCGCCGCGCCCATGATCAACGAAGTCGCGATCGTGCTGTTATTGAGCCTTTTCGGCTGGAAAACGGCCTTGCTTTACGTGTCGACGGGTCTTGTCATCGCTATTTCTTCGGGCTGGATCATAGGGAAACTGAAACTCGAGCGGTTCGTCGAGGACTGGGTCTATCAAATCAAGAGCGAAGGCGCGATGGCTGAAGGCGAAAGGCTTTCCTTCAGGCGACGTGTCGAATCCGGCCTGACGGCCGTCAAGGACATTGTGGCCAGGGTCTGGGTTTATATCGTGATCGGGATCGGAATCGGGGCCGCGGTTCACGGCTACGTGCCGGAGAACTTCATGGCCTCCATCATGGGCAAATCGGCATGGTGGTCCGTGCCGCTGTCCGTTCTGATCGGCGTCCCCCTTTACTCGAACGCGGCGGGCATCATCCCCATCGTCCAGTCCCTGCTCGAAAAAGGAGCTTCGCTCGGGACCGCTCTCGCCTTCATGATGTCGGTCATCGCCCTCTCGCTTCCGGAGATGATCATCCTTCGCAAAGTCCTGAAGCTTCCCTTAATCCTGGCCTTCGTCGGTATCGTCGCGACCGGGATCATGATCGTCGGGTTCCTGTTCAATCTCGTTTTTTAGCCGACGGGGATCCAAAGCGGACACGTGCTCGCTCGTCGCGGCGGTTTTCTTCTTCTTGACGGCGGGAGGGGCGGGCGCTACAATCCGGACGTTGTCGAACGGAGCGATTTCGAGAGCGGGGGACACTCGGCGTTTATCGGCGCGATCCTTTAAACTGCGATCGAGAATCGGGCGAAGGAGATGAAATGGCGGGAGCCAAAAAGGTCATCGAGCGAATTTTCATCGTTGCGATGGCGGGAGTCTTCATTTTCTTCCTGATCCAGGCCGCTTCTTCCTGGTGGAAAGACCGGAAGTTCCAGAAAGACGTGTTGGCTTCTTGCCGGGCTACGGTCGTGGAAGCGGATCCGGCCTTCCCGCCCGGTCTTCTCGTCGAGTTCGAGAACAAGGGAAGGATCGATCTCTCTCCGACCCATGTTCGCCTGGTTTTTTACCATGACGATCGGGAAATCTCGAGGTTGGACAGGGACCTTTCGATCAAACCGATGGAAAAAGGGACGGTCCGGTTGAAATCGGCCGCCAAAAACGGCTCAATCGGTTCGCCGCCTCCTCCCGGATCCAGGGTCCGTTATTCGGTCATGATTTATCCGCTCTATAAAAAGCCGTTGCCTGAGATCACGGGGGACGTGATTCTCAAAAATCCATGAGAGCATGATGCCGAAGACAACGAGAGACATCCCGCGCGAAAAAATTCCCTGGTATCCTTCGATCGACGAGGAAAAGTGCGACGGCTGTCAGGCCTGCGTTCAATTCTGTCAACATGACGTCTATCTATGGGACGAGAAGGACAATATCGCCAAGGTTATTCGGCCGTTCCATTGCGTCGTCGGCTGCAACGGATGCGAGAATTTATGCGCGAGGGAGGCCATTTCTTTTCCCGAGATCGACGCGATCCAGGAGATCATCAGGAAACTTCGGGAAGAGAAGGATTGATCCCTATTTCCAGAGGATTTTGCTCAGGTTCACCAGGCCGAATGCCTTTTCGATGCGGCCGAGAATGTCCGGGAAGGCTGCCTCGTCGCGGGATTTGACGGCCGTCTCCCATTCGGCGAAAAGCGGGGCCGCGGCGAAGTCATGCTCTTTTTTCAAAATGCGCCGGATTCCCCGGAACGAAAACCAGTGCGTGATGAGGAGAAGGGCCACGGCATAGAACGCGACATTCGGGCCGGGGATAGGCGTAAGCAGGCCGACGATGGGGACAACGAGCGCTTCGCCGATGAGATAAAAAATCCTTTTCGTCCGCTGCTTGTGCAGGAAAAAATGGAATTTATGGCTGATCTTGTGCTCATCGGCGAGGCCGGAAAAAAAGATCCGGATGGACGCGTCCTCGAGCTTCAATGCCCGGGCGAAGGCCTGCTCCTGGCGCAGCATCCGCTGGGGGAGGACCATCAGCTTTTTTTTGGCCAGCTCCCACGCCTCCTTGGCCTTGGAGCGCTTGAGCTCGATCGGCTTCGGCGGCTCGGACGAGAAGAACCGCATGTCGTGCCGGGCGTCCCTGATAAAAAAGAAGTTCAGCATTTCGGGTCTCTCGGACAGGCCTCCGCTTTCGCGGAGGCATCAGGATATACGGATTCCCGCGTCATGGAGTTTTCTCGAAGAGCTCCGGGTGGATGAGGCGGGCCAGCTCGGCGAACGCGTCGTAAAGGCGGGGGCCGAACCGGCTGGCGATGTTCTCGTCGAGGAAACGGATGCGGTTCGTCCGAACGGCGGTGACGGAATCGAATCCGGCCTGAGCTTTGAACCAGTCCTTGGCCTTTTCGAAATCCCCCTCGGATTGGGCCAGGATGACGATGATCTCGGGATCGTCCTTGATGAACTGCTCGCGGCTGTAGTCCAGCCATTGCTTGGAAGCGCGGCCGGCGACATTGACGGCTTTGGCCCGCTCGATCATATCGTTGAAATAGCTCGGCCTGCCGCACGTCGCGAGGCCCATGGCATGGAGGCTGACGAAGACCCTGGGCCTGCCCGCGACTCCGGACAGAGAATCCAGCGTTTTCCGATATTGGCCTTCGAGCCGACGGACGAGCGCCGTCGCTTCGTCTTCCTTCTGTGTGATCCGCCCGATCTTGGCGATGGTCTTGGGCACCGAATCCAGGCCGTTCCCGATGTCGAGGACGAAGACGCGTATGCGGAGGGTCTGGAGGCGGGTGATGACGTTCCAGGGATTGCCTCGGAAGGCGATGACCAGATCGGGCTTGAGGGCCCGGATCTTTTCGATGCCCGGATCGATCAGGCCGCCGACTTTTTCTTTTTGGATAGCGGCCGCCGGATAATCGCAGTAGCGGGTGACGCCGACGACCCGATCCCCGAGGCCGAGGGCGAAGAGAATTTCGGTGATGTTCGGGGCGAGGGAAACGATGCGTTGCGGCGGGGGAGCCGGCGGAAAAACGTTTCCCGCGTCATCCTTGAGAACGGTTTCCTGGCTCGAGCCCAGGGAGGCAAGGAAGGCCGTCGTCAAGATGAAAACCGACGCTTTCCCTCGAACGGAAAGGACCATGGGGTAGATTATATAATCAGCAGCGTCTTCGGGTCCAGCTTGAGCGGAAGAAGACCGGGCGCCGGATAGTCATGGTCCTTGACGACATTCAAGGCGACATGATCGCCGTGGGAGTGGAGCGTGATCAGGACGTCGATGGCCGGGCATAACGGGTCGAGGACGACCGGGATCCCGTTTTCTCCGTAGAGAAGAGCTCCGGTTTCCTTGAGGGAAGCGCTGAACCAGACCTCGAGACCGAGTTTCCCGGCGAATTCCTTGAATTTGGCGATGTCTTCGCATGTCGCCCGGGCGAAGTCGTAGCCGTCGACGATGACCGCGTCCGCGGCGAATTTGCCGAACGTGATCATGGCCTCTACGCTCTTGAGGACCTGTTCGGTGCGCGTCCCGTCCTGCTTGAAGTTCATGATGACGCGGTTCTTGATGATCTCGTCGTGGACGTCCACGGCATCCTTGAGTTTCCGGTTCTTGGCGATTTCCTTGAAGATATCTTCATACCAGGTGATGATGTAGTCCACGCGGCTCGAATAGGAAACGTGGATGATGGGCTTGCCCTGGAACAGTTTGTCCGTGGCGATATGGACCAGGCAGGCGGTCTTCCCCACGCCCTTGGGGGAGGCGAGGACGCCGATATTCCCATTCCCCAGACCGCCGTGGATGGACTTTTCGAGGACGCGCAGCGGGCTCCGTTTGATGAGTTCGGCTTTGACCATCTTTGGATACTCCTTGCTTTATCTGGCGCTGCCGCTTTGTTTCCGGATCTGGTGCGCGGCGATCAATTCCTCGGCGACGAACGAAGGCACGCGGCCGTATTTCAGGAATTCCATGGTGAACTCGGCCTTGCCCTGGGTGAGCGAGCGGAGGACCATCGAGTACCCGAACATCTCGCTCAGCGGCACTTCGGCGTCGACGCGGGAGAAGCTTCCGTCCTCCACCGAGCTGACGATGATGCCGCGGCGCTGGTTGATGCTGGCGAAAATATGGCCGGCGAATTCGGATGGCCCCTCGACGGAAACCTTCATGATCGGCTCGAGGATCTGAGGCTTGGCCTTGCGATAAGCCTGGCGGAAAGCGCCGATCGCCGCGGCCTGGAAGGCGTGGTCCGAGGAATCGACTTCGTGATACGCGCCGTCGGCGAGGGTCACCCTGACGCCGGTGATCGGGAATCCGATCAGGTCGCCCTTCTTGACGGCCGCCTGGAAACCCTTGTCGCAGGCCGGGATGAATTCCCGCGGGATTCGGCCGCCCCTGACTTCGTTCACGAACTCGTACGTCCCTTCGGCGAGCGGCTCGATCGCGCCGATGACGCGGCCGAACTGCCCTGCGCCGCCGGTCTGCTTTTTGTGGGTGTAATCGAACTCGACGCGCTGGCTGATGGCCTCGCGGTAGGCGACCTGCGGCTTCCCCGTCGAGACTTCGGCGTTGTATTCGCGCTTCATCCGCTCGACATAGACGTCGAGGTGGAGTTCGCCCATCCCCTGGATGATGGTTTCGTGCGATTCGGGGTCGACGTGGGTCCGGAATGTCGGATCTTCCTTGGTGAATCTATTCAGGGCCTTGGCCATCCTGTCGAGCGCTTTCTTGTCCATGGGCTTGATGGCGAGCGATATGACCGGTTCGGGGACGAAGATCGAGGTCATCGCGAGTTTGAGGCCGGGGGAGACGAACGTGTCGCCTGAAGCGCAGTCGATTCCGAAAAGGGCGACGATGTCGCCGGAGACTGCGGAGGGAATGTCCTCCATGCTGTCGGCGTGCATCCGGACGAGACGGCCGATCTTGACTTTTTGCCCGGAACGCACGTTTTGGATTTCGTCGCCTTTCTTGAGGCTGCCCTGGTATATGCGGATGTAGGTCAGCTGCCCGTAGGCACCGTCCTCGAGCTTGAAGGCCAGGATAACTGCCGGCGCGTCGTTATCGGTCCTGAGCTTGATCTCCCGCCCGTCGTCTTCCAGATCGACGGCGACGTTCTCGACGTCTGCCGGATTCGGCAGATAGCGGACGACGCCGTCGAGGAGCGGCTGCACGCCCTTGTTCTTGTAGGCCGATCCGACGAAGACCGGCGTCAGCTTGCGGGCGATCGTGCCCTTGCGCACGGCCTCGTAAACCAGGTCGTCCGTGACGCGGTTTTCGAGAATGGCCTCGGTCAGCTTGTCGGAGAACATCGAGGCCGCGTCGAGCATCTCTTCGCGTTTCGTCGCGGCTTCGTCGCCGAGCTCCGCGGGGATCTCTCCGGTCCGGACGATCTCGCCGTCGCGGCCGTCGAAGTACAGAGCCTTCATGGTCACGAGGTCCACGAGGCCCAGGTGCTTGTCTTCCAGGCCGATCGGGATCTGCATGAGAACGGCGTTGTGGTGAAGCTTCTCTTCGAGCTGATCGCGGACCTTGTAAGGATTGGCGCCGACGCGGTCGCACTTATTGATGAAGGCGATCCGCGGGACGTTGTAGCGCTTGAGCTGCCGGTCCACGGTGATCGTCTGCGACTGGACGCCGCCGACCGCGCAGAGCACGAGGACGGCGCCGTCGAGGACGCGGAGCGACCGCTCGACCTCGATCGTGAAGTCCACGTGGCCGGGCGTGTCGATGATGTTGATCGACCGACCGGCCCACTCGACGTAGGTCGCGGCCGAAGTGATGGTGATCCCGCGCTCGCGCTCGAGCTCCATGTGGTCCATGGTCGCGCCCACGCCGTCCTTGCCTTTGACCTCGTGGATCTTGTGGATTTTCTTGCAATAAAAGAGGATCCGTTCGGTCAGCGTCGTTTTTCCCGAATCGATATGGGCGCTGATGCCGATATTGCGCATGGTCGAGACGTCTGTGTTCATGGAAACCGATACCTTTTCACGTCGAGGTCAAGGGACGAGCCTTTGCGGCGGAACTTGACCCCCGGGTAAAGCCCGGGGCCCCGGCCGCTGTGGCTAACTCATGGGCTTAGAACCGGTTAGGGGATAATCGCGGCGGTGAAATCTAAGCGATCAAGAGGCCCTATAAACGAGAATCCATTATACGGAAATGATCCCCCGAAATCAAGCGCAGATTGGGGTCGCGTCTACACTTTGCACTTTTAATGGAAAAAATAGACGCGACCCCGATTACTTCCAAAGTGAAAGTGCAAAGTGTAGACGCGACCCCAATTATTCCCGGCTGCTTGGATCGGTCGCGGAAAGCCCCGCGACAAGGCCCGACGCCCAGGCCCAGGCCAGGTTGAAACCGCCGCGCTTGCCCTGGACGTCCAGAATCTCGCCGGCGAAGAATATGCCTTTGCAGAGTCTTGATTCGAGCGTTCGCGGATCGACTTCGCCGGCGTCCACGCCCCCGCTCGTGAATTCGGCCTCGTTCCAGCCGCGCGTCCCGTGCACGGTGAATCGCTTTTCTTTGAGGGCGACGGCCAGGGCGTGCGCTTTCTTGCTCTGATCCTGATGTCCCGTGGGGAGGATCTCAGGGATCAACGCCGCGAATTTGTACGGCAGGATTCCGGCGCCCAGCTCGCCGTCCACCCATCCCGCCTTCATTCGCCTTTCGAATTCAGCGGCCAGGGCTTCTTGGGTCATGAACGGGACAAGGTCCAGGACGATGGCGACGTTCCGGTTCTTGTCCCGGTGGAGGGCGATGGAGAGGCTTTCGCTGACGTCGAGGACGACCGTGCCGGACAAGCCGTATTGCGTGAACAGGACGTCTCCCCCGGCTGTCCCGGCGGGCTTGCCGTCGATCATTGCCGCGGCGCGGGTCATCATTTTCTGGCCTTGGAGAACGTGGCACATTTTGTCATTGACCAGAAGCGGGACGGCGCTCGGTACTGGCGGGATAATGTGATGGCCGAGCTTTTGGGCCAGTCTGTGGCCGCTGCCGTCGGAGCCCAGCGCTGGGTAAGCCATGCCGCCGCCGGCCAGGATGACCGAATGGGCTTCGATTTTGCGGGTCGGGCCGGCCTCGATTCTGAATCCGAAGGCGGAAGGTTCGACGGCGGACGTTTCGAAACCCAGCTCGACGGCGATGCCGAGCCTCCGGATTTCCATCTCGAGAACATGCAACACCGAGGAGGCCTGGTTGGTGACCGGGAAAACGCGGCCCCCTTCGGAATAGACTTCGAGCCCCAGGCCGCGAAAGAAATGTTGGATGTCGTCGTTCCCGATCCGGCCGAAAACGGATTCGACGGGGCTCTTGTCCGTGGCCGTATAATATCCCGGGGCGAGGTTTTCGTTCGTCAGGTTGCATCGGCCTCCCCCGGTCACCAGGATCTTTTTTCCGAGGCGCGACATCCTGTCGCAGATCACGGTGCTTAGGCCCTTCCGTGCGGCGCTGATCGCCGCGGCCAGGCCGGCCGCGCCCCCTCCCACCACGGCGACGTCGAAACAGCGCAGCATGATTATACAGCTTACCCGAAGTGAGGGCGTTCGTAAAGCGCCTTGGGGCCGAGGGCGTTCAATCTGTTGACTTTTCTGCCGGTTGCCTCTAAACTTTAGCCTGATTCCAGCCTGTCCGACGGCATCCCCATAGGGTCGCGGAACAACAAGGAACGATCGAGCCATGAGCACCGAGCGCAGCGAATACGATTTCCTCGCGATCGAGGAAAAGTGGCAGAAGGTCTGGAGCGAGCGCAAGACGTTCGAGGTTGGCGAAGACCCGGCCAGGAAAAAATTTTACCTCCTCGAAATGTACCCTTATCCCTCGGGCCGCATTCACATGGGCCATGTCCGCAACTATTCGATCGGCGATGTCATCGGCCGTTTCAAGACGATGAAGGGGTTCAACGTCCTCCATCCGATCGGCTGGGACGCGCTGGGCATGCCCGCCGAGAACGCGGCCATCAAGCACGGCATCCATCCCCAGAAATGGACCCTCGACAACATCGCCCACATGAAAACGCAACTGCGGCGGATGGGGATCGCCTACGACTGGTCGCGCGAGGTCAATACCTGCCTGCCCGAATATTACAAGTGGAACCAGTGGATCTTCCTGAAGCTGTTCGAGCGCGGGCAGGCCTACCGCAAGAAGAGCTGGGTCAACTGGTGCCCGCAGTGCCGGACGGTCCTGGCCAACGAGCAGGCGGCGGGCGGCGAATGCTGGCGCTGTTCCTCCGCGGTCGAACAGAAGAAGATGGACCATTGGTTCCTGAAGATCACGGATTACGCCGAAGAACTGCTCACCGGCCATGACCGGCTTCAAAAATGGCCCGAGCATGTCCTGTTGATGCAGAAGAATTGGATCGGCAAGAGCAAGGGCGCCTTCGTGGATTTCGAGGTGCCGGAGCTCAAAATAAAGATCAAGGTCTTCACGACGCGGATCGACACGATCTACGGCGCGACGTTTCTCGTCCTTTCGCCCGAGCATGCCGAAAGCCGCGCGCTCATCGCCGGCGACCGGGAGAAAGAGCTCCAAGCGTGGGTGGGGAAGACGATCGCCGAATCGCGCCCGCGGCGGGACATCGGAGAAATGGAAAAGGAAGGCATCGACACGGGCAGGACCGCGATCAACCCCTTCACCGGCGAGAAGATGCCCATCTGGATCGCCAATTATGTTTTGATGGAATACGGGACGGGCGCGATCATGGCCGTTCCGGCCCACGACAAACGCGACTTCGAATTCGCCAATAAATACGGCCTGGCCGTCCGCGAAGTCATCGAGCCCGAAAGCGCGGAGAGAGACGGAGGAGCCGGGCCGTTCGAGGACTACGGCCTCGTCAAGAATTCCGGGCCGTGGAGCGGCTTGCGGTCCGAGGAGGCCATGGACAAGATGGCCGCCTTCGCCAAGGCGAAAGGCTTCGGCGAAGCGAGCACAACATTCCGCCTTCGCGACTGGGGCATTTCGCGGCAGCGGTATTGGGGCACGCCGATCCCCGTCATTTATTGCGATCAGTGCGGGATCCAGGGCGTTCCCTATGAGGATCTCCCCGTCCGGATTCCCTACGACGCGGAGTTCACCGGCGAAGCCGGCTCGCCGCTCGAGAAAATCCCGGCGTTCGTCAACGCGATTTGCCCGAAATGCGGCGGAAAAGCGCGGCGGGAAACCGATACGATGGACACGTTCGTCGATTCCTCCTGGTATTTTTTCCGATATGTCTCGCCCCGCGACGAGGGATTGCCGTTCGTCCGGGCCGCGGCCGATTACTGGATGCCCGTGGATCTCTACATCGGCGGCGTCGAGCACGCCATCCTGCACCTCATCTATGCGCGCTTCTTCACGAAAGTCCTGCGCGATCTGGGCTTGACCTCGCTCGACGAGCCGTTCCCCCATTATCTGGCCCAGGGCATGGTCACGAAAGACGGTTCGGCCATGTCCAAGTCCCGGGGGAATGTCGTCGACCCGGACGAGATGATCAAAACGTATGGCGCGGACGCCCTGCGCCTCTTCATTCTGTTCGCGGCCCCGCCCGGGAAGGAGTTCGCCTGGAACGAGGACGGAATCGAGGGCGGCTACCGATTCATTTGCCGTGTCTGGCAGACCGTCGAAGAATGCCGCGAAACGCCCGGCGGCGAAGCCCCGGCCGCCGCGACGAACGAAGAAGGCTTCGCCTCCGTGCAGAAGAAGATGCACCAAACGATCAAGAAGGTCGGCGACGATATCGAAAAGCGCTTCCATCTGAACACGGCCGTCAGTTCGATCATGGAATTCACCAATATGCTGCGCAAGGAAAAGGACGGTTTGAAGGATTCCCTCGCGGGCCGGGAATTGCTCAGCCGGGCGCTGGAGAATCTCATCCTGCTCCTCGCCCCCTTCACGCCCCATGTCTGCGAGGAGATGTGGCGGAGAATGGGCCATGAGGGCCTGGTTTTCGGGGCCGCCTGGCCGTCGTTCGATCCGGCTTTGGCCCAAGAGGAAAAAGCCGTCATTGTCGTCGAGATCAACGGCAAGATCCGCGACAAATTCGAGGCCGACCTCGGCGTCCCGGAGGAGGAGCTGAAAGCGACGGCGCTCGGACTGGCCCGCATCCGGGCTTTGATCGAAGGGCGGCCGGTTCGCAAGGTCGTCTGCATCAAGAACAAAATCGTCAATATCGTGATATGAAACCGTATAAAGTTGGCCTTCTGATTCTGGCCGTCATCTCCCTGGCGGGGTGCGGCTACCGCCTTCGCGGCACGGGAAACCTGCGGGATGTCCTCCCGGCTTATGTCAAGAAGATCTGCGTCCCGCTTTTCAAGAACGATACGACGCGGTTCGAGCTCGATAAAAAACTCACCGAGGGCGTCATCGACGAGTTCGTATCCCGGGGAAAGGTCGAGATCACCTCGGATGCCGCATCCGCCGACGCGACGCTGACCGGCGAGATCCTGAGGTTCACGGCCGTCCCGTCCGGATTCTCGGCCCAGGGATCGGCCGACCATTACACCATTTACGTTGTCGCCAGCGTCGTCTTGACGGACATGAAAAACAAAAAGGTCATTTATTCGAATCCCTCGTATGTCTACAACGAGGATTACGAGGTTCCCCAGGGAAAAGACTTCGAATCCGTCGAAACCGAAGCGCTCAAGAAGATCGCCGTAAAATTCGCCCGGAACCTCGTCCTCACCATCCTCGAGGGATTCTAGGAATGCGGAGCGCTCTGTTCAACCGGGAGATCCGGGAAGAGAACCTCGCGGCCGGATATTTCTTCCACGGCGAGGAGTTCTTTCAGGCGCATCAATTCATCCGCGACCTCCAGCGCGAGCTGGCTTCTCCGGACGACCAGGGCGTTGGCCTGGAGCGGTTCAGCTTATCCACGACGCCCTGGCGGGACATCCTGGACGTGGCCCGGACCATGCCTTTTTTCTTCTCTCCATGGCGGCTGCTCATCGTCGAGATCGAGGACGACGACGAAGGGGATCTGACCGCGCCCGAGATGAAGATCCTCAAGGAATATTTTGCCGCGCCCACGCCGAAAACGATCCTGATCGTCCTCTTCGCCGGCAAGATCCGGAAGACCAAGCCTCTCTTAAAGTTTTTTTCGTCGCTTCCGCCGACGGCCGTCGTCGTCAAGGAGCTCAAGGCCCTCAAGGACGGAGCGTTGTTCGCCTGGGTGGAGGCGAAAGTAACGGCGCTCGGAAAACGGGCAAGCTCGGAGACCATCGACCACCTGATCGAAGTGACGAGCAGCGACTTGTATCGCCTCGACAACGAACTGGAGAAACTGGCGACATATGCCGGGGACAAGAAGCTCATCGAAGAGGCGGATGTCAATCGACTCTCGGCCGGGCTCAAGGATTTTGATCATTGGGAACTCACGAATTGCCTGGAGAAAGCCGATTTTGAGAAGAGCCTGACCGTTTTAAACAGTTTATTCGCGGAAAATTACGCCCCGCCGTATATCCTGGGCATCCTCGCGAGCTTCCTCCGCGACATCCTGCTGGCGAAGACATGGCTGAGAGAAAAAAAGGACCGGCGGGAGATCTTCCGGGAGCTCAGGCCCCAGATTTCCGAAACATATGTCAGCCTTTATCGGGCGAAGTTCAAGGACCTCTTCGATCTGGTGGAACGGCTTTCCCTGAAAGAGATCAATTTTCTTATCGCCCGGCTCGAGCAGGTCGATCTCAAGATCAAGACGACGGACGCGTCGGCCCAGGCGCTTTTCGAGGCGTTTATCTCTGAGTATTGCCGGCTTCGAAAATAGGCGGGATCAGTTCGCCGGAGCGGACTTGACCGATTCCACCTGCCGGCTGAGCCGCGATTTGTACCGCGACCCCTTGTTCTTGTGGATCGTTCCCTTTTTGACGCTGATATCTATGGTCGAATAGACTTGAGGAAGAATCTTCTTGGCGGTTTCCTTATCCTTGGACTGGATAAGCTCTTTGATCTTCTTGACATGAGAACGGAGGGCGGACTTGTTCTTCTTGTTGACGGCCTGCCTCCGGACGCTCCGGCGCTGTTGCTTGATCGCGGAATGATGATGAGCCATATTCAAATCTCCTCTAAAACCGAGATATAATAGAACATAAGGTCCCCAAAGTCAACAAGCGGGCGGAGGGAAGGAGACGAAAGGTCCGTCATGATCATCGTGTTGCAGCGTGTGAAAAAAGCCCGGGTCGAGGTGGACGGCCGAATCGCCGGAGAAATCGGGAAAGGCATCTGCCTGCTCGTAGGCATCGAGAAAGGCGATACGCCCCGGGACGTGGAATCATTGGCCGGGAAAGCGGTGGAACTTCGGATTTTTCCCGACGCCGAAGGGAAAATGAATCTATCGTCGGCCGATGTGGGGGCCGAGGTGCTTGCCGTCTCTCAATTCACCCTGGCCGCTTCCGTGAAGAAAGGCCGCCGGCCCAGCTTCGACAACGCCGAGAGCCCTGCTCGAGCGGCGGAGCTTTTCGATCATTTCGTCGATCTTGTCCGCACGGCCGGTTTCAAGGTCGAGACCGGCGTCTTTCAGGCGGTCATGGACGTCCATATCCTCAACGACGGCCCCGTGACCTTCATCCTCGATTCGAAGTCCCGGAAAGTTGAATTCCGGGAGGGTTCAACCCCCGTTTCTAGATGAATTTCAAATCGCAGATTTTTTCGAGCGCTTCGACCGCGGCCGTCCGGACATAAGGATTCGAGTCCTTCGAGAGGCGGACGAGAAGGGTTCGCGCCTCCTTCCCCCCGATTTCGCCGAGGGCCTGGGCCGCGTTACGTTTGACCTCGACATTCGGGTCGTCGATGACGCCCTGGATATGCCTGACGGCTTCGGCGTTTTTCTTGAGGCTGAGGATCTTGAGGATAGCGCTTTTCACGTACCAGGGCGGATGGGCCAGTCTCTCATAGATCTTGAAAATGGGACAATCGTCCCGGCGGGCGAGCTCCTGGACCGCTATGTCCCGGATTTCCTCGCTCGAGTCCGCCAGCAGTTCCATGAAAACGGCGCAGACCCATGGATGCGAAAGCCGGGCGATACCGTGCAACAGCTTGATCTTCTTGTCCCTGTTCTGGAGAATGTCGATCCTGCGGAGGATGGCCTTGGTGATGGTTTCGGCGTCGGCCTCTTTGGCCTCCGCGGCTTTCATCTGTTCGAGGATATCCAGACCCGTCTCCTCGAATATCTCGGAATTGCCGTTGCGCGAGCGCCTGAGAAACTTGACCACTCTCGTCATACCATTTCGAGGATATGGCCCATTTTTTCCTTTTTGGTCTTCATGTATTGAAGATTGATCGTGTTCGGCGGGATCTCGATCGGGACGCGTTCGACGATTTCGAGGCCATAGCCGGTCAGCCCGAAGAATTTCCGCGGGTTGTTGGTCAACAGCCGGATTTTCTTGACCCCCAGCGAGACAAGGACCTGGGCGCCGATGCCGTAATCCCGCTGATCGGGCTTGAACCCCAGCAGCGTGTTGGCCTCGACCGTGTCCGCGCCCAGGTCCTGCATGGCGTAGGCTTTGATCTTGTTGGTCAGCCCGATGCCCCGCCCCTCGTGGTTGAGGATGTAGAGGATGACGCCTTTTCCGTCTTTTTCGATCTTTTCCATTGCCTGGTGGAGCTGGTCGCCGCAGTCGCAGCGGCAGGAGCCGAACGTGTCGCCGGTCATGCACTGGGAATGGGCCCGCACAAGCGTGGGTTCCTCGGCCCGGATCTCGCCCTTGACCAAGGCCAGATGGTTTTCGTGATGGATGATGTCTTCGAACACCGCGATCTTGAAATCGCCGTATCGCGTCGGGAGTTCCGCTTCCTCGATCTTGACGACGAGGCATTCGTTTTTCATCCGGTAGTTGATCAGGTCGGCGATCGTCAGGATCGGGATGCCGTGCTCCTCGCTGATCCGTTCGAGCTCGGGCATCCGGGCCATGGTCCCGTCCTCGTTCATGATCTCGCAGATCACGCCGGCCGGCGCCAGGCCGGCGAGCCGGGCCAGGTCCACGGCGGCTTCGGTTTGGCCGGCGCGAGCGAGGACGCCGCCCTCCTTGGCTTGAAGCGGGAAAATATGTCCGGGTCGGGCGAGGTCGGAAGGCTTCGTCTTCGGATCGACGGCCAGCCGCACGGTCCGCGCCCGGTCGTACGCGGAAATGCCCGTCGTGATTCCTTCGATCGCGTCGATGGAGACGGTGAAGGCGGTCTGGAACCTGGCGGTGTTGTCCTGGACCATCAGCGGCAGATGGAGCTCCTCGAGCCTCGTTCTCGTCAAGGGCAGGCAGATGAGCCCTCGTCCGTGCTTGGACATAAAGTTGATGGCGTCGGGGGTGACTTTCTCAGCCGCGACCATCAGGTCGCCTTCGTTTTCACGGTCCTCGTCGTCGACGATGATGATCAATTGTCCCCGACGGACGGCCCCGATCGCTTCTTCCACAGCGGCCGGGGCCCCGGGCTTTGCCCGGGGGTCCGCTTCCGCCGCGAAGGCTCGTCCCTTGACCGTGGCCGTCGCGCTTTTATTTTTCATTCCGATCGATCCTCTAATCCTATTTTTTTGTTTGAGTTATCCAATTATACACATATTTGCCGATCATGTCACACTCGACGTTGACCCGGTCTCCCGTCTTCAGGTCGCGGAGGTTGGAGTTTTCGAGGGTGATGGGGATGATCTCGACGTCGAAGGAGGACGGGGCCAGGGCCGCCACGGTCAGGCTGACCCCGTTCACGGCGACCGAACCCTTGGGGATGAAATAGGACCTGAATTCGCGGGGCAGGGACAAGCTCAGCCTTTTTCCCGGCTTTCGCGGGATCGCCCGGAGCAGGCGGGACGTGAAATCCACGTGGCCCATGACGAGATGCCCGCTGAGCGGCGAGGCCAAGGTCAAAGGGAGCTCCAGGTTCAACCGGAGCCCCGGTCGGAGCGTGCCGAGGCTCGAGCGTTCGATCGTTTCTTTGGAGAGGTTGAAAAAAAGAAGGCGGGCGTCCTTGCGGATGACGCTCAGGCAGACGCCGTCGACCGCAACGCTCTCTCCGACCGCAAGGCGAGCCGTCACGTCCGGCGCTTCGACCGCCAGCTCTTTTTTGCCTTGGCGATAGCCCCTGAAAAAGCCCGAATGCGTGATGATTCCCGTGAACATCAGAAATATCCTTCCAGGAGAGTGTCCTCTCCGATCCCGAATAAAGAAACCGTTCTCAGTCGAAGCGCGTCCTTGATTCCGGCGGCTCCCGCGCCGCCGAAAAATGACACAGCGTCTCTCCCGCCGATGAGGCGCGGAGAGAAAGAGAGCAGGACCTTATCCGCGAGCTTCCGTTCGAGAAACGCGGTCGCGGTTTGTCCCCCGCCTTCGACCAGGAGACTCGCGATCTCCTGCGTGCCGAGCTTGGCGAGAACCCGGCCGAGGTCGAGCCGCGGTCCGCGGGCGGGCAGGGATATGACTTCGACGCCGTTTCTCGTCAGCGCCTCTTTTTTCCGAAGGGGCGCGTTCGCGGCGGCGAAGACGATGATCTTTCCTTCCGGGAGCGTGGAGAGGATCCGCGCCTTTAGAGGAATCCGCAGGCCGGCGTCAAGGACAACGCGGGCGATCCTTTTCTTCGGCCAGTTGGGATGGCGGACGGTCAGACGCGGATCGTCGCGGAGGATGGTATTGATCCCGACCAGGAGTGCGTCGCATTCTCCGCGCAGGAGATGGGCGTATTCGCGCGTCGCTTCCGCCGAGATCCACCGGGAATCGAACGTTTTCGTCGCCATTTTCCCGTCCAGGCTCAGGGCCGCTTTCAGCGTGACGAAGGGGATCTTCCGGGTGATGTACTTGATGTAGCATTCGTTGAGGCGGCGGTTCCTCTCCGCGAGGAGGCCGACCGTGACGTCGAGTCCGGCCCGGCGCAGGGCGCGGATGCCTTTGCGGAAAACGAGGGGATTGGGGTCGAGCGCGGAGACCACGACTTTCTTCAAGCCGGCGGTCAGGACGGCATCGACGCAGGGCGGCGTCCGGCCCCAGTGGACGCAGGGCTCGAGCGTCACGTACAGCGTCGCGCCATGGGCCCGCGCGCCCGCGCGCATCAGGGCCAGGGTCTCGGCGTGAGGATGGCCGGCGCCCAGATGATATCCATGCCCGACGATGACGTCGTTTTTTACGACCAGGGCTCCGACATAAGGATTGGGGCCGGCCCCGCCGATGGCCTTTTCCGCGAGGCCGTAGGCCATTTGCATGTACGCCGCGTCTTTAAGGTCGTTCATGTGAGGAGCGCGTCCACGAATCGGTCGGCCGAGAACTCGAGGATTTCGTCCTCGCTTTCTCCGGTTCCGACGTACTTGATCGGCAGGGCGAGCTGATCGGCGATGCCGATGACGGACCCGCCTTTGGCCGTCCCGTCGAGCTTGGTCAGGAAGATCCCGGTGATGCCGGAAAACTTCATGAATTCCCGGGCCTGGGGCAGGGCGTTCTGACCGATGCTCGCGTCCAAAACAAGAAGAATTTCCTGCGGAGCGCCCTCGATCTCGCGGGCGATGACCCGCTTGATTTTATCGAGCTCGTTCATGAGGTTGGTGTTGGTGTGGATCCGGCCCGCCGTGTCCACGAGCATGTAATCGAAACCCTGCGCCTTGAATCGGCGCGCGGCGTCGAAAACGACGGACGCCGGATCGGCCCCATAAGAACCCTTAACCACCGGAACGTTCAGCCGTTTTCCCCAGACCGCGAGCTGTTCCTGGGCGGCGGCGCGGAACGTGTCCGCCGCGACGAAGAGGCATTTCTTGCCCTCATCCCCGAAGCGCCGGGCGAGCTTGGCCAGTGAGGTCGTCTTGCCTCCCCCGTTGACGCCGACCATCATGAGAACGCCGGGCGAAGGTCCGAGCGCGGGCCGGCCGGGATATTTCGACAGGATCCCGGCGAGCTCGGCTTTCAGGACGGCCTCGACGGTTTCGAACGGATCCGTTTTCTTGGTGTTTCGGGCGATGGCGGAGATGATCTTTTCCGTCGTGGCGACGCCGACATCGGCGAGGATCAGGGTCTCGGCCAGCTCGTCGAGAATTTCTTCTTGCCGACGGCCGCTTTTCAGAATCGCGTCGAATTTTTGGATGAAGGCCTGCCGCGTTTTGGCCAGCTTGTCGCGTAAACTTCCTATCACGATGAAAAGATTATAGATTCCCATGTCCCCAGTGTCAACGAATGTCGGCCGCGCGGACACTCTTGGAGGGAAACCCTTTTTGGGGTTTCCCTCCAACGGGAGCTTCGCTCCCTGCCTCTCTTTCCTGGAGCATTTCGTGAGCGCAATTTTGCGGCCAGCCCCTATTTATAAAATGGGACGCCCCGGTCGGCGTCACCCGTTCTCCCTTTTTCCCCATATGACTCTTTTCGATGCTCCGTTTTAGAAACTGTTCGACGGTCAGGGGCTCCCCTCCGTGACAGGGCCGGTGAATTGTGTTAAATTTTAAAATCGATGGATGGATGTATCTGGAAAATAGCGCCCGACAGCGAAGCGGCCGAACGGCTGGCCTCCGCGTTGGGCATTCCCCTGCCCATTTCCCGGATCCTCGTCAACCGGAAGATCAGGGAGCCGGAAGACGCGCATCGTTTTCTCTATGGCTCGCCCGACCAGCTCCATGACCCTTATCTCATGCCGGGCATGAAAGCGGCCGTGGACCGTATTTTCCGGGCGATCGAAAGCGGCGAAAAGATCCTCATATTCGGCGATTACGACGTGGACGGCGTGTTGTCCGTGGTGATGTTGCATAAGGCCCTTCAGTCGCTGGGGGCTGAGGTCGATTATTTCATCCCGGAGCGGCTCAAGGAAGGATACGGCATCAAGGACGAGCATATCGCGGTCGTTCTGGAACGCGGAGCGCGTCTGGTCATCAGCGTGGATTGCGGCGTCAAAGCCGTGGGGTTCGTCCGCTTGGCCAAGGAACAAGGCATCGATGTGATCATCACCGACCACCATCTTCCCGGAGATGAACTCCCGGAAGCCCTGGCCATTCTCGACCCCACGCTGGAAGCTTCGACCTATCCCGACCGGGGCCTGGCCGGCGTAGGCGTGGCTTTTAAGCTGATCCAGGCGCTGCTCGACCGCCAGGGCAAATCATCACGGCTCCGCCATTACATGAAGCTTGTCGCCATTGGAACGATCGCGGACGTGGCCAAGCTCACGGGCGAAAACAGGATCTTCGTCAAACAGGGGCTCAAGGAGCTCGAGAACGTTTCCAATATCGGCCTGAAAAGCCTGATCGAGGTCGCCGGGCTGAAAGGCAAGAAGATTTCGGAGGGCGATATCGGGTTCCGCATCGGGCCGCGCATCAACGCCGCCGGACGGATGGAGCACGCCGACCTGGCGGTCAAGCTGTTCTTCTCCGAATCCTCGGAGGATGCGCTTCCCCTTGCCCTCCTCCTGGACCGCAAGAATACCGACCGGCAGGCGACCGAGGAGAAGATTTACAAGCAGGCCTGCGAGCGCATCGAGAGCCGATCCCTGGACAAGAAACACAAGATCCTCATCCTGGGCTGCGATGAGTGGCACAAGGGCATCATCGGGATCGTGGCCTCGAAGCTTAAAAGCACTTACTGCCGTCCCGTCATCCTCTTCGTGTACGACGATGAAACGGCCTCCGGTTCGGGCCGAAGCATTCCGGAGTTCTCCCTGATCCAGTGCCTCGATGAGTGCCGGGAACATTTCCTGAGCTATGGAGGTCATGAATTGGCGGTCGGATGCACCCTCCGGACTGCTGATTTGCCGGCCTTCAAAAACGCGGCCAATGCCGTGGCCGCCTCCCGGATCAACGACGAAGATATCCGGAGAAAGATCGAAATCGATACGAGGCTTGATTTCGCCGAACTCGACGCGGCCTTCTTTACGCATCTCGGACTCCTCTCTCCGTTCGGCATGGGCAACCCCCGGCCCGTTTTCATGTCGGAGGACGTCGAGGTCGCCGGTCCGCCGAAGAGCTTGAAAAATGGCAAGCATGCGAAATTCCTGCTCCGCCAGAACGGCCGGCTGTTCGAGGCGGTCGGCTGGGGCAAAGGGGAATGGACGGAAGGCGTGCGCCAGGGCGACCGCGTCGCCGTGGCCTACGGCCTCCAATTTTCCTCTTATCTCGGCGAAGAGAAGCTGACGCTGGTCCTGGAAGGATTGAGGAAATGAGCCTGAGGAAACGGCGGGGCGATTATAAGCTGAAAGCGGCCCGCTTGATCCGCCCCGTGCTCGTGATCCTCCTCGCGACGATCGTCCTTGTCATCCTGGGTTATCTCGTCCGCCAGATCCTTCAGTCGCGGCGCGCCGAACCCCCCCTAAAAAAAATCGGTCAAAAAAAAGTCGAACAGAGGGATCAGGTCCGGGTTTTCCAGTATCATAAAGATAAGGGATTGATCGAGGCCAAGGGCGATCGGAATTATCCCCAGGACGAAAACACCATGCGCCTCGAAGGGCACGTCGAGGTTCTCGACCGCGGGCGGCAGGGCGGCCGCGAGATCAAGATGACAGGGGACCTCCTCGCGTATGACAAGGAAATGGCCCATTTCTTTTTCAAGGGAAACGTCCGGGTTCAATTCAAGAATGTGACGATAGAAGGCCCGGAGTTCGAGTATAACCGGGCGGAAGACTTCATGAAGACATCGAGCGGCGTGAAAATCGCCTCTCCGACATTCAGCGGCTCTTCGAAAAAAGCCCTGTTTTTCGTGAAGGACGAGGGGCTGATCCTCGAAGAGGACCTCCAATTGACCGTCCGGCTGCGGCTCCCGACGGCGGACGGGGCCCCGGGCTTTGCCCGGAGGTCCACTTCCGCCGCGAAGGCTCGTCCCTTGACTTCGGAGCCGTTCGTCCTGACCGGAAATAAGCTGACGTACGCTTTCCGGGATCGGCGGGGCAAGATGGAGGGGAATCTCGACATCGTCCACGGCCAGAGCCACGGCACGGCCGACAACGTCTATTTCGAGTTGTTCGATAAAACAGAGGAATTGAGGATCCTGAGGATTTCCGGCGGGGTCAAGCTCAACCTCGAGGAGCCCCGAAGGGCCGCCAAAAAGCCGCGCGCCGAAAAGACCCCCCCGCCGTCCCAGGTTCAGGAGCCGTCGATCAACCGGGAATTCCGTCTGGACTTGAGCGTGAGGCAGGCGATCGAGGCCGATGATATCAAACTGCAGGCTTATCTGAACAAGCCTCTCTTGCGCCTCATAGAATGCCGTGGGCACAGTTCCATTAAATTTGACTTCGACTCGGGAGAAGCGACGCGGATCCAGGGCGATGACCTCGATCTGAATTTCAACACGGACGGAAGCTTCCGGGCCCTGAGCGTGGTCCGGGAGGCCCGCATCTCCGCCCTGGACAAGGACGGGAAGATTGTTCGCCTGATCGAAGGGACGGCCATGGCTTTGGACGTGGAAAACCGCATCCTGCGTGTCGGGGGAGAAGAAAGCCGGAGGGCGAGGATTTTTTCCTCCCAGAGCGACGTGTCCGGCGACGAGATTTCGATCCTGATCAGGCTGGACGACTTCGAAGCCAAAGGAAACGTCCAGATGAACTTCCGGCCGTCGCCGACGGAGGCTGAAGACCGGGGCTTTTTTTCCAGGGAAAAGCCCATCTTCGCGACCGCCCAGGGTCTGAGATATTCTAGCCAGTCCAAGCGTTTCTTATTATGGGAGCGAGTGAGGACCTGGCAGGACAAGAGAATGCTCTCGGCCCAGGAGATCATCGTCGCTGAGGACGCGGGCGACATCACCTGCCAGGGTGGCGTCCAATCCGTCTTTCCTCATACGCCCAAGGGCAAAGATAAGGAACAGCGCGTGGAGATCTCGGCCGGTAAAATGCGCTTCGACCACGAGTCCAGCCAGGTGATCTACGAGGACAATTGTATTATGAAATCGGGAGCCGCCGTCCTGCAATGCGGGCTGATCACGGTCAATCCGGGGATCGGAGGCGGCGAAGTCCGCTCGATGCGCGCCGTCAAGGGGGGCGCCAAGGCCGTCACGATCGTGATGATCGAGAAAGAAGGGACCGGGGAGATCGCGGAATACGATGTCGAGAAGGATACGATCACGCTCACCGGCCGGCCCGAGCTGAAAGAGAAGGACAAAGGGACCGTTAAGGGGGATAAATTGACTTTCTACCTGACCGATGGTAAAATCCTCGTCGAGACGAGGGATCAAGAACGGCCGGTGTCAGTCATCAAATCGTGACCGATGAAATCCTGTTTGAAGGCCGTCCATCTGGCCAAAAGCTACCGCGGAAAGAAGGTCGTGGATGACGTTTCCGTAGAGATCCGCAGGGGGGAAATCGTCGGCCTTCTCGGGCCGAACGGAGCCGGCAAGACGACGACGTTTTTTTTGATGCTGGGCCTCGTCCCCCGCGATTCCGGACGGATCTTTGTGGACGAAGAAGAAATCACCGATTACCCAATGTATATCCGGGCGCAGCGAGGCATCTGCCTTCTTCCCCAGGATCCTTCCGCGTTCCGGAAGCTGACCGTCGAAGACAATCTCCTGGCGATCATGGAGACCATGCCGGGGGACCGGTTGCAGCGGTCCGAAACGGTGGAGAAAATGCTGCGGGAGTTCGGGCTGGCAAAGCTCGGCCGGGCCAAAGCCTATACCCTTTCGGGCGGCGAGCGGCGGCGGCTCGAAATCGCGCGGGCCATGATCTCCGGCCCGGAATTCATGCTTCTGGACGAGCCTTTTACCGGAATCGACCCGATCGCCGTCCAGGAACTGCAGAAGATCATCCGGTCCATGAAAGAGAAAGGACTCGGCATCCTGATCACGGACCACAGCGTCCGCGAAACGCTGAAGATCGTTGATCGGGCCTATATCATCGACAAAGGCCGAATCCTCAAGGAAGGCGAGCCGCGGGAAATCGTCGCCTCGGAGGACGTGAGACGGAGCTATCTCGGCGAGGGCTTCCGGCTGTGATGACGGTCATGATAGGGCGCGAACGATGATCATGAAACAGCGGCTTGACCAGCGGCAGGTCCAAAAATTGATCCTGGCTCCCGCCCTGCAGCAGGCCATCAAGCTTCTGCCCTTGACCAATCTGGAGCTGATCGAGGTCATCGACGAAGAGCTCTCCGAGAACCCTCTCCTCGAGCTCGAAGAAGAGACCGACGAAAAAAAAGCGGAGTCCGAACCGGAAGTCGCGGGGGCCGAAGCCGGCGAGGCGGAGCCGGAAACGGCCACAGCCGCATCTACGGACCGCGAGGCCGAACAAACGGCGCCGGACGAGGGCGCGGAGGAAGGCGGGGAGACCCGCGAAGATCTCGAATTCGAGTCGCACTTCCAGGAATATATCGATGACGGATTCCGCCCTTTTTCGCAGGAAATCAAAGACGTCCCCTCCCTCGAAAATACGCTGGCCAAAGCGACCTCGCTCTGGGACCATTTGAACTGGCAGGCGAATCTGACCTTCTTCGATCCCGCCGACCGGGAGATCGCGGAACGCATCATCGGCAACATCAACGAGGACGGCTACCTCATCTCTTCCATCGAGGAAATCGCCCAGGCCGCGGGCGTCCCGGCCGACAAGGTGAACGAGATCCGGGACAAAATCAAGATGTTCGATCCGGTCGGCGTGGGGAGTCTCAATCTCAAGGAGTGTCTGCTGGCCCAGATGAACCATCTCCAGATCAAGGACGAGATCGTCCGGACGATCATCCAGGACCATCTGCCGCTTCTCGAGAGGTCCGATTTTTCCCAGCTGGCGAAACTTCTGGGCGTCCCCTTCGCTTCGGTCAAGTATCACATCGAGATCATCAGGCGGCTGGACCCGACGCCGGGCCGCAAATACAGCGAGGACCGGACGGTCTACGCCGTCCCCGACATCATCGTGGCCAAGGAAGACGATGAATTGAAGATCTCTCTCAACGACGAAGGTTTGCCCCGCCTTCGGATCAACGCCTATTACAAAACGCTGCTGGCCAAGGCCCTCAAGGAAAACCCCGAGGCCTACCGCTACATGAAGGACAAGTTGAAGAAGGCGCTCTGGTTCCTCCGCAGCCTGGACCAGCGCAACCAGACGATCTACAAGGTGGCCCGCTATATCGTCGACAAACAGCGGGATTTCATCGAAAAAGGAATGGATTTCCTCAAGCCTCTGACGCTCATGGAGATCGCCCAGGAGATCGGCGTCCACGAATCGACGGTGGGCCGGGTCGTGGCCAACAAGTTCATCCTTACTCCGCGCGGCGTTTTTTCCATGAAATATTTCTTCCATAAGGCCCTCCACGGCGATTTCGGCGAGGACATCTCGTCGCTGCGGATCAAGGAGCGCCTCCGGAAGCTCGTCGAATCCGAAGACAAGAACAACCCGCTGAGCGACGCGGAGATCGAGGATATCCTGGCCCGGGAAAATTTCAATATCGCCCGTCGGACGGTGGCCAAGTATCGCAAACAGCTGAAAATCCAGCCTTCTCATATCCGCAAGAGAAAGTTTATAATGGAGGGGACTTCATGAAGATCCATTACACGGCCCGCCAAACTCCGCTCGCGCCGGACGTCAAGGAATACTGCGCACGGCGGTTGGCCGCCCTCGATAAGCTGCTCGGCTTTGTGACCGAAGTGGACGTGATCCTCTCCCACGAAAAGGACCGTCAGAAGGCCGAGATCCATGTCAAGGCCAAAGGGGCCGGGCTGATGGTCATCGAGGAGAGTCGCGACATCCTGGATTCCCTCAACCTGGCCTTCGATGCTCTCGAGAAAAAAATCAAGAAGGAACGGGAAAAGTTCCGCGAGAAAAAGCGGAGAGGGGGCCGCGAACGGAAGGCCTTCGCCCTGCCGGCCGCCGAGCCGGAAGAAAGCGAGAAGAAAATATTTCGGGCCGATTTCTTTTCGGCCAAGCCGATGACGTTCGGAGAGGCCGTCATCCAATTCGAAATCAAAAATAAGGAAGTTTTCGTCTTCCGGACGGAAGGGACCGAAAAATGGGCCGTCCTCTTCCGCCGGAAGGACGGGCACTATGGACTCGTCCGGCCAGAATGAGGAATCCCGCGCCGACCCCGCCCGTGAAGATCCATGAGCTCCTGCGCGAGCCCCTGATCCTCCCCGATCTTCCCGCGGACGACGGCGAAAGCGCGCTGAAGGAAATGTCCAGGCTCCTGGCCGGATATGATAAGACGTTCGACGAAAAGAGGATTTACGAGAATCTCCTCCAACGGGAAAGCCTGGGGAGCACCGCGATCGGGGAAGGATTCGCCCTGCCCCACTGCAAGGTCAGCGGCCTGGACGAGCCGGTGATCGTCCTTGCCGTGTCCCAAAAAGGCGTGCCTTTCAGGGCCATGGACGGGAAACCGGCCCGCGTCTTTTTTCTCGTGGTCAGCTCCGCCGAGAACCCCGGCCCGAATCTCCGGGTCCTGGCCGCCGCGGCGCGCCTCATCCGGGGCTCTCGTTCGCTCCTCAAAAAAATGCTGAAGGCCCGGACCACCCGGACCCTTTTGGATATCGTCCGGGAGGAGGAAGAGAAAATCTCTTGAAAACGACCCGCTTGCCCCAAGCCGTGGTTTCGGGAGGACTTCTGCAGATGTTCGGACTGGGCGTTCTGATCGTCGGCGATAGCGGCGTCGGCAAGAGCGAGAGCGCCCTCGAGCTCATCGCCCGGGGGCACCGGTTCATTACGGATGACGTCGCTCGTGTCCGGAAAACAATCGGCGGCCGGGTCATAGGCAAAGCCCCGGCCTTGAGCCGTTTTTTCATGGAGATCCGGGGGCTCGGGATCATCAACATCAAGGAAATCTTCGGGGCGAAATCCATCTGCCGCGAGACGCCGATCGACCTCGTCATCAGACTGAAAAAATGGCACCGGAAGAAAGAATACGACCGGCTCGGCCTCCGTTTCCCCGAGGATTACACAATCCTCGGCGAGCGGATTCCCCAGCTCAACATTCCGGTGGCGCCGGGCCGGAACATCGCCACTCTCATGGAGGTTGCCTGCAAGGTCCATATTCTAAGAAAGCGGGGCTACCAGGCTTCGCACGAGATCGTCAAGAAGCTCGAACGGGCGCTTTCCACGGGAAAAAGAGAGGGGGGACGATGACGAAAGACGACCGGTTCCTTATCATCACCGGGCTGTCGGGCTCCGGAAAGACCGTGGTCAGCCATTTTCTGGAGGACCTGGGCTATTATTGTGTCGACAATTTGCCGGCCAAGCTGATCCCCACGTTCGTCGACCTTTGGATGCGGAAAGAGGTCGAGATCGACAAAGTGGCGCTCGTCGTGGACATCCGGGAGCACGGGTTCCTGACGACCTTCCCCGAGGTCTGGGAGGACATCCGGAAAAAAATCGCGCCGAAATTGATCTTTCTCGACGCCTCGGACGAGACGCTCGTCAAGCGCTTCAGCGAGACGCGGCGTCCGCATCCTTTGGCCAGCAAATCGATCCTGCAGGGGGTTCGCCTCGAGCGCCGGCGCATGGCCCCGATCAAGACTATGGCCGACGAGGTCATCGACACGTCGGCGACGAACATCTCGCAGCTCAGGGAAGCGTTCGCCCAGAAGTTCCTGAAGAGACCGAAGCCCCGTCTCCAGGCGTCGATCGTCAGCTTCGGCTATAAATACGGGATTCCCCTGGACTCCGACCTCATCTTCGATACGCGGTTCCTTCCGAATCCGTTCTATCTGGACCATCTCCGGGAGAAAACCGGCCAGGATCAAGACGTCCGCGATTTCATCCTCGACGCCGCGGAGACCAAGGCTTTCCTGGCGGAGCTCTTCCGGTTCATCCTCTTCATGATGCCCCGGTTCATCGCCGAGGGCAAAAGCAACCTGGTGATCTCCATCGGCTGCACGGGCGGCCGGCACCGCTCCGTCGTCATCGCCGACGAGCTCAAGGATTACCTTCAGAAGCGGAAATATGATATAAAGATTTTTCACAGGGATCTTTTCAAATGATCGGCGGCATCATCGTTTCGCACGGGAAACTGGGGGAGGAGCTCCTCAACGCTCTGACCATCATTCTCGGCGAAGCGCCCAATATCGAGGCCATCTCGATCGGCTGGTACGACGACGTTGAGGAATCGAAGCGCAAGATCAACTTGAGCCTGAAGCGCGTCGATCAGAAAAGCGGCGTGGTGATATTCACCGACATGTTCGGGGGCACGCCGTCCAACCTCAGCTTCGCCTTCCAGAAAGACGGGACCGTCGAGATCATCACCGGCGTCAATCTCCCCATGCTCATCAAGTTCGTCTCGCTGCAGCGGTCGAACAATCTCAAGGACGTCGCGAGGAAAGTCGTCGAACAGGGCAAAAAGAATATCCACCTGGCGAGTGCGCTGCTCGGGTCCAAGGCGTCGTAGGCGGGGGCATGATCGAACGCACGATCACCATTAGAAACAAGTTGGGGCTGCACGCCCGCGCCGCGGTGAAATTCGTCAACACGGCCAACCGTTTCAGCGCCGACGTCCAGGTCGAGAAGGACGGCAGCCGGATCGACGGCAAAAGCATCCTGGGCATCCTGACGCTGGCCGTGACCCAGGGCTCGGATATCACCTTGAAAATCGACGGCGAAGACGCCGAAGCGGCCTGGAAGGCCCTATTCGATCTGATCGAACAGCGCTTCGGCGAGAAAGAATAAGCGATCATGGATTTCACGAGGCTTCGGGGCATCGGTGTTTCTCCCGGCATCGCCATGGGAGAAGCGGTTCTGACCGAGCGGATCATCTTCACGTCGCGGAAGGAATATATCCCTCCCCACCGGGTCGAGGAAGAAATGCAGCGGCTCAAGGCGGCGATCGCCAAGACCCGCGAAAATCTGGTCGCCCTCAAAGACATGATCCGGGAGAAGATCGGCGAAGAGTACACGTTTATTTTCGACGCCCATCTCCTGATCCTCGACGATCAATCACTGGCCGCCGGATTGGAAAAGCTGATCCGCGAGGAGAACGTCAAATCCGAGAGCGCCCTCTCCGAGATCCACGGCCGCTACCAGAAAATATTCGACGCCATCAGCGACGAATATTTCAAACAGCGCAAATCCGATGTCGCGGACGTCCTGGCCAAGATCTACCGAAACCTCGCCTCTCCGGGCGAGGAAAACGTGGACGACACCAGGGAAAAGATCCTGGTCGCCCATGATCTCCTGCCCTCGGAAGCCGCGCTCCGGCTCAGCCATGGAAACGTTCTGGCCGTGGCCCTCGACATGGGCGGGGCGACTTCGCACGCGGCCATCCTGGCCCGCTCTCTCAACATCCCCACGGTGGTCGGGCTCCACGACATCACCCAGAAGATCAAGAGCCGCGATGTCCTGATCGTCGACGGGACGGACGGCGAGGTCATCATCAATCCGCCGCTCACGATCCAGAAGGAATTCCAGAGCAAAAGGGAAAAGTACGACAACTACCGCAAAGATCTCAAGAAGGTCGCCAAATGGAAGGCCGTGACGCTCGACGATGTCCGGTTCGCCCTCATGGCCAACATCGAGTTACCGGAGGAGATCAAACACGCCATCTCCTACGGCGCCGAGGGCGTCGGGCTCTTTCGCTCGGAATTCATTTATCTCCAGCGGTCGACCCTGCCCAGCGAGGAAGACCATTTCGAGGTCTACGCGCGCTTGGCCAAAGAGGTGCACCCTTATCCCGTCTATATCCGGACCATCGATATCGGCGGAGAAAAAAACCTGCCGCAGCTGTCGATCGAGAAAGAGCCCAACCCGGCCCTCGGTCTGCGGGCGATCCGTTTTTCTCTCCAGAACCGGGAGTTGTTCCGCATCCAGCTCCGGGCCATCCTCCGGGCGAGCGTCCACGGGAACGTCCGTATCCTGATCCCGATGATCACCGAGCTCGAGGAGATCGGAGAGGTGAAGATCATGCTCCGGGAGGTCCAACGGGAACTCGAGGACAAGAAGATCAAGTTCGACCGGAACGTTCCGTTGGGAATCATGATCGAGGTCCCCGCGGCGGCGGCCATCGCCGATATCCTCGTCAAGGAAGTGGATTATTTCAGCATCGGGACCAACGACCTCGTCCAGTATGATCTGGCCGTGGACCGGTCGAACGAGTTCGTTTCCTATCTCTACAAGCCCTTTCATCCCTCCGTGCTGCGCCTGGTCAAATTCGTCATCGAGTCGGCTCTCAAAGAAGGCAAGGACGTCGCCGTCTGCGGCGAGATGGCCGCCAACCCGCTCGCGGCCATGATCCTGCTCGGTTTGGGGCTCAGGAAGTTCAGCATGAATCCGATCTTCATCCCGAGAATCAAGAAAGCGCTGCGCTCGGTGGAATTCCGGACCGTGCGGCGCGTGGTGCATCAGGCCCTGGCGCTCAGGACCGCGCAGGACGTCGAGGAGGTTCTCACGGAGAAACTGCTCCTCAAGTACCCCGACGCGTTTCTCATGATGGGGCCGTAATCAGGACGGAACAAACAAGCCGGATTCATCGATCATATCGGAGGCGCAAATCGCGTCTCATCTGAATTCGGGACGTCTGCTTGATTTTTAAGAAAAGGAGAATCCTATGCCGCTCAGCTCCATCATCGTCGGGACCGTCATCATCCTGTGGTCCGTCATCGTCGGCCTGGCCGTCATCGCTTTTGGACAGCTGTTGCTGGCCATCCGAGAGATCGCCTTCAACACGCGCAAAGAGGAATCGAAAGTGCCCCATTATGAGATCCTGCTGATCATGGCCAAGATCAACAATATTCTCGGATGGCTGTTTTTGATCCTGGGCGTGGCCGCCGGCATCTATTTTGCCGTGACGGGCGCGCAGCTTTTTGTCCCGAGCGCGGCGTCGATCAAGGCGTGAGCCGCGGAAGGAACGCTTCGAGCCGAAGGCCCTAAGGCCGGACTTCGCCGTCCGGTCATTTCCGGCCGTATTTGTCTTCGACCCTGACGATATCGGCTTCGTCGGAGTCACCCAGCCAGATCTCCATCACCCGGGCGGGAGCCTTCCCCACGCCGCGCAGCCGATGGATCGCTTCCCGGGGGATATAGATCTCCTCGCCCTTTTTGGGGCGCCAAACTTTATTGCCGACCGTGATCTCCAGACCCCGGTCGAGAGCGACCCAGAATTCGCTTCGGCGATGATGGTATTGAAGAGAGAGGGACGCGCCGGGATTGACCGTGATGATCTTGATGCTGGCGGCGTATTGATGAGGATAAAGGCGGAACTTTCCCCAAGGACGGATGCCTTCGACGATTCGGGCGCGAAAGCCTTTTTCCTCGTCAGAAGGGAACTTCGTCATCTCCTTCGCTCTCGCCGGGGGCCGCGGATTCATCTTCGCCCGGAAAATCCGCGGCCGCGCGGCTGTCCGGATGGGTAGGCTCAACCTCGCCCGCGCTTTCGCGGCGGCCGCCGCTCAGAAGGATGATGCTCTGGGCTTCGACCTCGGTCGTGGACCGTTTGTTTCCGTCCCGGTCCTGCCAGCCCCGCGTCCGCAGTTTTCCTTCGACGATGATCTGTTTTCCCTTGTCGAGGTATTTTTCGCAGAATTCGGCGAGCTTCCCCCAGACGACGATCTTGTGCCATTCCGTCCGGTCTTTGCTTTCGTTCGTGCTCGGATTGAACACGCGCTCGTTCGTCGCCAGCGAGAAATGGGCGACCGAGCGATCTCCCTGGGGGAGGACCCGGATCTCCGGCTTTTGACCGAGCCGGCCCATCAGGATGACCCTGTTCAGGCTGTTGAGGTCTCTCATTTGATTTCCTTCAGTTCGCGGATCTTTTGCTGGGCTTTCTTGGCTTCCTCTTCGAGCGGGTGTTTGGATATGAGGAGTGTCAGCACGGCGATGGCCTCGTCATTTTTCTTGAGCTCGGCCAGGGCCAGGCCTTTTTTATAGTAGGCGGTGGCGTGAGCGTCGCTCTTGGGATAGTTGACGATTAGGTCATCGTACTGCTCGATGGCCCTCTCGAACTTCTTCTGGCTGAAAAAGCATTCGCCGATCATGTAGAGGGCGTTGTCGGCGAGGGGGTCCTCCGGGTCCGGGAACTGCTCCCGGTACGTCGTGAAGCCGTCGATGGCCAGGTCGTAGTTGCCTCTCTGATAATCCGTGAACGCGGTGTTGTAGACTTCCTGGTGGAACAGCTTGGTCTGGGGGAGCTTCGCGGCCGGATCTTTTTTTTCAGGAACGGGCTCGACTTTCTTGCCGGCGTCCTTGGGCTTCTTTGAGATCGGGACTTTCTCGTCCTTTTTCGGCGTTTCCTGCGGCTGTTCGACGGCCGGCGCCGGCTTGGATTTGAGATCCAGGAGCTGCTCGGAGATCTTCAGCAGTTGGGACTCGATCTGCCCCAGCCTTTCGAGAAAGGCCTGATATTGTGTCGGCAGACTTCTGAGGTTTTCCTGATTGCGGGCCTGATCCGCTTGGAAGAGCTTGAACTGGCCGGCGAGATCACGGACCTGGTCGCGGAGGACTTTGATATCGTCGGCCGTATCGTCGGCTTTCTTCTCCAGTTTCTGGTATTGCTGCTTCAGAAGTTGGACGTCCTGGTAGATCAGCTCATAGGTTTGCTTTTGTTTGTTCTGTCCGGCCGCCGTGAACGGCAGACAGGAGATCAGCAAAACCCCGAGAGCTCGCTTCATCGTCCGGACCGGTTATTTTTCGATGACCAAAAATTGGCCGCGACGGTTTCTCTGCCAAGCGGCCTCGTCGTGGCCCATGTCCACGGGCTGGCTCTTGCCGTAGGAGATCGTCTTCATCCGCTCGGCCGGAATGCCGAGGGAAAGAAGATAGTCATAAGCGCTCTTGGCCCGTTTTTCGCCCAGGGCCAAGTTATAGTCTTCCGTGCCGCGCTCGTCGCAATGGCCTTCGATGAGGAACTTGGCCGTCTTGAACTTCTTCAGCCATGCGGCGTTGCGTTCGAGAACGGGTTTCGCGTCTTCGCGGATGAAGAACTTGTCGTAATCGAAATAGATCGTCAAGAGGGGTTTGTCCCGGTTGATCTGCTCGAGCGATTTGGCCATGAAAAGATCCTCTTCGCCGAGTTCGGGCTTTTTCACGACGGGCGGGGGAACGACTTTCTCGACCTTGGGCTGCTCGTTCACCTGCGGCGGCGGGGGCGGCGCGACCTGTTTCGGTTTCTGCTTGCAGGATACGGCGAATGCGAAAGCCAAAACGCAGACGAGGGAAAAGATTAATAATTTTTTCATGAAACCTCCTCCTTAATAGGGATGTCCATATGAATATTGAACATAACCCTAACCGCCAGATATATACAATGAAAAGAGGAGCGTGTCAATTGAATATTCTCCGTTTTCTTGGGGAAATTCAGGTCAATTCGGCGGATCCCGTCTTCGATCAGCCCAGCCGGTTTGCCCTCCTTCTGACCAGGGTTTCCCAGGCGTCGGCCGCCTGGACATTCTGCGAGGGTGTTCTCCGCTCTTAATAATAGACGGGGATTCCTATCCTGAATCTCATTTCGCCAATGATCAGGGGTTGGAAGGGAGAGGAGGAAACTCGGGGATCGCCGGCTTCTTCCTCATCGCCCGCGATGGATTCATGGATTCCGGGTCAAGGGACGAGCCTTCGGCTCGCCACTCGCCCGTGGCTTATAGCCTCGGGCGAGTACCGCGGAAGTGGACCCCCGGGCAAAGCCCGGGGCCCCGTCCGCTGTCAAGGTTTCGTCTCAGATTCCGTTGGACCAATCGGGCCAGGTGTTCTGGCCCTTGAACGTGAGCTGGCGGACGTTGGCGCCGTCGTAATCGACCGTAAAGATCTGGAGCCCGCCCTTCATGTTCGACTTGAAGACGATGTGGCGGCCGTCGGGCGACCAGGCCGGCGATTCGTTCATGGCGTTGCTTCCGGTCAGCTCGGTCAGCTTCGAGATCTGTTGTGTATGGAGGTCCAGGAGATAAAGGTCGAAGATATTTTCGACGCGCGCGACAAAGACGATCCGGTCGCCGACGGGCGACCAGGCCGGCGAATCGCAGTGGGTCGAGCCGCCGAAGCTCGCCCGCTGGACATTCGAGCCCTCGGCGTCCATAGTGTAGATTTGCGGAGTCCCGCCCCTGTCGGAGACGAAGACGATTTGCCGTCCGGTCGGCGACCAGGACGGCGCCGTATCCGTTCCCTGATTGAAGGTCAATCGCTTGATGCGGAAACTGCCGCGTTTCAAGCTGTCTTCGTCGATGTCGGCGATATAGATTTCCATGTTTCCGTCTTGATCTCTCGTCGAGCTGAAGGCCAGCTTTTTGCCGTCGGGCGACCAGGCCGGAGCGGAACTGATCCCCTTCGTCGAGACCGCGATTCGCCGTCCTTCGTAGACCTGCAGAATGTACAGCCCGGCCGTAAGGCTCTGGTAAGACGTGTAGGCGATCATTTTGCCGTCCGGCGAAAAGGCCGGACTGATGTCGTCCACTTTATTGAACGTCAGGCGCGTCTGGTTGGCACCGTCGTAATCCATCATGTAGATTTCATGGTTGCCGTCGCGGTCTGAGACGAAGGCGATCTTCGTCTCGAAGACCGGTTTTTCGCCGTAGGCCTTCATGATCTCGTCCGCCATGCGGTGGGCCAGATACCGAAGGTCGGTCTTTTTGGCCTGGTAGCGCTTGGGCACGATGATCTGCCGCTTCGACTTGACGTCATAGAGGTTCCGCTCGAAAGCGATGTCCCCGCCCGCGATCTCGGCGACTTCGCCGGTGAAAAGGAGGTTGGCCTGGATGGATTCCCAGTCCTTGAACTGGATGTTTTTCGGGTCGAGCGGGCGGATGTAGTCGTAATAGCTCTTGGGCAGGAGCTGAAAGATGCGGCTGTATTTCAGATCGTCGGCGAGGACCTGAAAGATCTCGTCGGCCGCGGGCTGCGCCTCGGGCGTCGCGACGGTGAATTTGGGGAGGGCGAAACTGATCGCCGGAATCCCGTCTTTTATGATCAGGTGGAATTCCTGTTGGGAATGAAGAATCCGGCCGAAGGCCAGCAAGGCGAGAAAGATCAACGCGGAGGAGACGATTTTTGTCGTTTTCATTTGGAATGCTCGAAACGGAGATAAATGCCCAGATATTCCTCATCGTAACCGGGGGGGTGAGGAGGGAATTTCGCGGATTGCATGACCGCCCGCACGGCCGATTGGTCGAGCGTCTTCAAGCCGCTCGATTCTTTGATTTCGACCTTCGAGATGGACCCGTCTTTGAAGATGCGGAAATAGACGTCCACATGAAAGGTTCCGCCGGCGCCGGGATCGACGAGCGACTGGAACCAGTTCGATTGGATCTTGGACTGAATCTCCACGATATAGTAATTATAAGGAAAATTCGAAAGGCCGAGGTCGCTGGGAAACCCGCCGCCTTCGCCCTCTCCCGTTCCGCCCAGGCCGATGGTCAAGCCCGCCCCGCCGCCACCAGCCGCTTCCCGGCCCTGGCCGGAAGCGGCCTCTTTGGCCGGCGCCGTCTTGGCCGAGGGATCGGGTTTGGTGATCACGGCTTTTTTACCGGGATTTTTAGCGGGCTCCTTTTTCGGTTTGTCCACGGGATAGCGCAGCTGGGATTGCGGCTCGTCCGGCTGGAGTTTCTGGAGGGTCGTCAGGTCCCGGAGCGTTTCTTTTTTGACCTCGGTCGCGCCCAACTCCGTTTGCCGAGCGGCCTTGATCCCGCTGCCTCCGCCGGATAGGCCGAAATTACTCATCGAGATGTAATGAATCATGTCTTGCCGGGCCGGTTTCGGAAGGCTGGGATTGAGGATGATCGTAAGGACGAGGATGGAATGGGCCGCCGCGGAAATGACCATTGCCCGCTTGAAGGCCCGGCTGTTCGATCCCGTATGCGCGGTCATCGGTCCTTGTTTTTGACTTCGATCGGCTCGGTTATCAAGGCGACGACTTCGACGCCGACTTTCTTGGCGATGTCCATGATTTCGATGACGTAGCCGTAGGGGAGCAACGTATCGGCTTGGAGATAAATGATCTTTTTCGGCTTGCCGTAAAAATATTGCTCCAGCCTGTTTTTCAGGAGGCTGATGTTGATCACGGAATTCTCGAAATAGATGTATTTGTTCACGTCGACCGTCAGCCGCAGCCCTTGTTCGGCCGGCGCGGTGTCGGTTTCGGCTTTCGGCAGGTTGACGCCGATGCCGGACTGCATCATCGGCGTCGTGACCATGAAGATCACGAGCAGCACGAGCATGACGTCCACGAACGGGGTGATGTTGATCTCGGAGAGGGACGTGCCCAGCTCTCTCTTCGAGCGGATGGAGGGCAATTTAGGGAGTACCATAGAGCCGCTCCGCGATGCTCAGAAGCTCGAGCGAAAAATCCTCCATGTCGGTGATGAAGTCCTTGATCCGGTGGATGAAGGTGTTGTAAGCGATGACCGCCGGGATGGCGGCGAACAGGCCCACGGCCGTAGCCACCAGGGCCTCGGCGATGCCGGGGGCGACCGACAGCAGGCTGGCCGACCGCGTCACGTTGATATTGAGGAACGAATCCATGATGCCCCAGACCGTCCCCAGAAGGCCGATGAACGGCGAGACGCTGCCGGTCGTGGCCAGAAACGACATAAGTCTTTCCATCTTGGCGACTTCGGCGTTGGAGGCCTTCGTCAGGGCCCGGCTCAGGTTGTCAAGGCTCGCCCCGCTGGGCCCGCCCTGCGGGCTGGCTTTGGCCAGATAGGCCATTTCCTTGAATCCCGCCTGGAAAATGGAGGCCTGCGGGCTGGCTTGGAATGACTTGGCGGCCTCGCCCACCTCGGTCAGATTCCGGCTTTTTTTGAAGACGGCCAGGAATTTTTGCGACTGGGCGGCCGCCTTTCTCAGGGAGTTTCTTTTGAAAATGATGATCGTCCAGGAAAAAAGCGAAAAAAACAGAAGGATGAGAAGAATGACCTGGACGACCGGGCTCGCATCGGTGATCAGTTTAAAAATGTTCATTGTTTTCGGTATTAAGGTAGCATGGCGGACGCGCCAAAGTCAATTTGAGCCGGCAGCGCTCAGGAAACGCTGCTCGTCACTACGCGGATTTTCCCCAGCGCGGAAAATCCGCTCGGCCTCGCTCTCGAGCTCTCGGAAAAACTGCGTTTTTCCGAACCATGCCCGCTCTCGCGCTCGGACGGGTTCCGAGCAGCATATCCTTCGCTTCGGTGACATAAGAAATAATGCTAGGAGAAAAGGATATTCCTCCAAGAGTGCCCGACGTCACCCGTTCTCCCCAAAACAGCCGGGAATCGTCATTCGAGGAGGCGGGACAGGATTTCGACCGCGACTTCCTTGGCCCGCTCGCCGCTCTCCTTCGTCGGCCCGACGCAGGAGGGACAGCCGTCCTGGCAGGGGCAGGCGGTGATCGTTTTGAGGCAGTAATCGAGCAGCTTTTTTTCGAGGTCGAACAGGGACGGGCTCAGGCCGATGCCGCCCGGGTAGTTGTCATAGATGAAGATGTTCGGCTCGAAATCGATGTCGGCGTAAACCGGACCCTGGATCGGCTGGATCTTGGCCAGGAGGTCTCTGGGCGGGATGGATTCGCCCGTGGAATTGTCGCCGATCGAGACGCCGATGTCGTGGATATCGCACATGAGGAAGAGCGGGGCGACGTTATGCATGATGTACGACAGCCCGTAGAGGCCGTTGATCTTTTGCTCCGGCGTGAACGACAGGGACTGCAGGAGCGACGAGGGCACGGTCACCCAGGAGGCGGTCGTGTGCATCTCGTTCTGCGGCAGGCTCAAGTCGCCGGCGCCGACGTTCTCGTTCGTATGGAACTTGATCTTCTTGAAGCCCACGACCTGCGTCGCGACATGGACTTCGCCGTGCGAGGCGTTGCACCCGTCGACCTTCCGCGTATCGAAGATGTCGAGGATCTTGATCTTCGTGTAATCGATGGCGTCGGTGTAATAATCGGCGTCCGTCTTCTTGACGTAGGCTTTGCGCTCGGCGTAATCCAACTTCTCGACGAAATACTGTTCTCCTTCGCAGATGTAGATGGCCTTCTCGTGGAGCGTCGTCAGGGCCGCCGTGAAGTCCACCTCGGCGATGATCCGGGCTTTGTCGGTCGTATCCACGACGACGAAATTATCCGAGCTGATGCTGCGCAGGCTCACGGCGTCGGCCGGATAGGCGTCCGACGTCCAGTACCACTTCTCCTTCGAGTGATGAACGAGCTTCTCCTCCTCCAGGAATTTCAGGATCTCGCCGATGTCCGCGCGGCCGAAAGTCTCGCCGTCCTGAAACGGCAGCTCGAACGCCGCGCATTCGATGTGGTTGATGAGGATGGAGAGGTTGTCCGGGTTGATCAGGGCCTTCTCCGGGTTCTTGGAGAAGAAGTAATCCGGGTGGTTGACGATGAACTGGTCGAGCGGAGCGCTCGAGGCGACGAGAACCGCGGCCGATGTGCCCGTCTTCCGGCCGGCGCGGCCGGTCCTCTGCCAGGTGCTGGCGATCGTTCCCGGATAGCCGGCCAGAACGGCGACGTCGAGCGTCCCGATATCGATCCCGAGCTCAAGCGCGTTCGTCGAGACGACGCCCAGAATCTTGCCTTCGCGCAGGCCCTTCTCGATTTCCCGGCGCTTGAGCGGGAGATAGCCGCCGCGATATCCCCGGATGAGGCCCTCGTCCTTGACCGTCTTTTCGATGTCCTCCTTGAGGTAGGTCACAAGGACTTCGGTGATCAGGCGGCTCTGGGCGAAGACGATGGTCTGGAGATGGTTTTTGAGAAAAAGCGCGGCGATCCGGCGCGACTCGTTGACGTAGGAGCGGCGGATGCCCAGAAATTTATTCACCACGGGCGGCGTGTAAAAAACGATGTACTTGTCGCCGCGCGGGGCGCCGTTGTCGTCGACAAGCGTCACGGGCTCCTCGATCATCTTCTCGGCCATCTCGAGCGGATTGGCGATGGTCGCCGTGCAGAGGATGAATTGCGGCGAAGCGCCGTAAAACCGGGCGACGCGCTTGAGACGGCGCAGGACATTGGCCAGATGGCTGCCGAAGATGCCCCGGTAGTTGTGCAGCTCGTCGATGACGATATATTTGAGGTTCTCAAAAAGCTTGATCCACTTGGTGTGGTGCGGAAGGATGCCGGCGTGGAGCATGTCCGGGTTGGTCAGGACGATGTGGCCGCGGGCGCGGATGGCTTTGCGCGCGTCCTGCGGCGTGTCGCCGTCGTACGTGAAAATCCGGATTTCCTCGGGCAGTTGCTTGATCGTTTCGTCGAGCTCGGCGCGCTGGTCGTTGGCGAGCGCCTTCGTCGGGAAAAGATAAAGCGCCCGGGCCGACGGGTTCTTGAGCATGGCGTCCAAAACGGGAAGGTTGTAGCAGAGCGTCTTTCCGGACGCCGTGGGCGTGACGACGGCCGCGTTTTTTCCCTGTCGGACCGCTTCCCAGCAGGTGTGCTGATGCGTGTAGAGCCGCTCGAACCCTTTGTCCTTGAGCGCCTTCACCAGGGCCGGTTGGACTTCTTTCGGATAATCCACGTAGCTGCCCTCCTGGGCGGGGAGGTGTTTGATCGCCCGGAGGGAATCGCTCTCGACGCTGATTCTTTGGAGCATATCCAGCGCCTTGAGTAGGTTTTCCTGGCGTCCCATGTCGTACTAATCCTATCAATAATTTCGGTGACAGACAACTCAACCATGAAATTTTTTAGTGACAGTCAACGGCGGACGGGGCCCCGGGCTTTACCCGGGGGTCCACTTCCGCCGTACTCGCCCGTGGATATAAGCCACGGGCGAGTGGCGAGCCGAAGGCTCGTCCCTTGACGCCTTACCGAAATTGTCACCGAAATTAATTGAAAATGTGTTAAAATAGATGGTTATGTTGAACGAAATCATCGTAAAGAAGGCGGCCCAGCACAATCTGAAGCGGATCGACGTCCGCCTGCCCCGCAATCGTCTCATCGTCGTCACCGGGCCGAGCGGCTCGGGGAAGTCGTCGCTCGCCTTCGACACGCTCTTTGCCGAGGGCCAGCGCCGTTATATCGAGTGCATGTCGGCCTATGCCCGCCAGTACATGGAGATGATGGAAAAGCCCGAAGTCGAGTCCATCGAGGGGATATCGCCGGCTATTTCCATCGACCAAAAGACGATCTCTTCCAATCCGCGCTCGACCGTCGGCACGGTGACGGAGATCTACGATCTGCTCAGGCTCCTGTTCGCCCGGCTCGGCGTTCCCCACTGCCCGAGCTGCGGCCGGCAGGTCAGCCCGCAAACCGCGGAGCAAATCGTCCGCCGCATAGCGGAATCCGCGCCCCGGGAAAAAGTGAAGATCCTGGCGCCCGTCATCAGGGGCCGCAAAGGCGAATATCACAAGCTGTTCGAAAAACTGCGCAAAAAAGGATTTTTGCGCGTCCGGGTGGACGGGAAATTCCGCGATCTCGACGACCCGATCATTCTCGAGAAGACCAAGAACCACACGGTCGAGGCGCTGATCGATGAAATCCGCCTGGCCCCCGCCGCCCTCGCCCGCCTCAGCGAAGCCGTCAGCGGCGCGCTCGCGATGTCTGAGGGGGACGCCCTTCTCATCCGGGAAAACGGGCAGGAGGTTTATTATTCGCTCAAGCTCCTCTGCCCTTTCTGCGAAATCAGCATCGCCGAGCTCGAGCCGCGCAACTTTTCCTTCAACACACCCTACGGCGCCTGCCCGCGCTGCAACGGCCTCGGATTCCGGACCGTGACCGATGAATGGGGCGAAGCGGAGCTCACCGAAGACGCCTGCCCGGATTGCGGCGGCCGCCGCCTCAAGCCGGAGAGCCTGTCCGTCAAGATCGGCGGGAAGAACATCTCCGAGCTGAGCTCGCTTCCGGTCGACCGCCTGATCGAGGACATCACGGGGTTCCGCTACACAGAGGCACAGGAGCCCATCGCCGCGAAGATCCAAAAAGAGATCCTGACCCGGCTCGCCGTGATGACCGAGCTGGGCCTCGCCTACCTCCACCTCAACCGGACGACCGGCTCCCTCTCCGGCGGCGAGGCGCAACGCGTCAGGCTCGCGGCTCAGGTCGGCGCTCACTTGCGCGGTATTCTCTACGTCCTCGACGAACCGACGATCGGCCTTCATCAGCGCGACAACGGACGATTGATCGCCCTGCTCCGGAAAATTCGGGACAACGGCAATTCCGTCCTCGTCGTAGAGCACGACGAGCAAACCATCCGCGCCGCGGATTTCATCCTCGACCTCGGGCCGGGGGCCGGCGAGCAGGGCGGATTCGTCGTCGCCGCTGGCCCGCTCGTCCGCGTCCTCGCCTCGCCCGATTCGCTGACGGCCAAATACCTGCGGGGAGAGAAGCGGATCACGCTCCCCGAGTCGCGTCGAAAACCGCGGGGCTGGCTGACGATCCTCGGGGCGAGGGAGCACAACCTCAAGGATATCGACGTCCGCATTCCGCTGGCCTGCATGACGGCCGTCACCGGAGTTTCGGGGTCCGGCAAAAGCACTCTCGTCTACGATATCCTGTTCCGCAGCCTACAGAACCTTCTCTATAAGGCCGAGATCAGGGTCGGAGAACACCGGGCCATCCGGGGCGCGAACAAGATCGACAAGGTCATCAGCGTGGACCAGAAACCCATCGGCCGCACGCCGCGCTCCAACCCGTCCACTTATACCGGCCTCTTCGGCGATCTACGGCAGCTTTTCGCCCGGGCGCAGGAGGCCCAGGTGCGGGGCTATACGGCCGGCCGATTCAGCTTCAATGTCGCCGGCGGGCGGTGCGAGGAATGCCGGGGGGCGGGAGTGAAGCGGGTGGAGATGCATTTTCTCCCCGACGTCTTCGTCACCTGCGACCGGTGCGGCGGCATGCGCTACAACAAAGAAACCCTCGCTGTCCATTACAAGGGCAAGAACATCGCCGACTTCCTGTCCATGACCGTGGACGAGGCGTATGAATATCTGAAGGCCCACCCGCAGCTCAAGCGGAAGCTGGCCACGCTCAAAAAAGTCGGACTGGGATATATCCGGCTGGGTCAGCCGGCGCCGACGCTCTCGGGCGGAGAAGCGCAGCGGATCAAACTCACCAAGGAACTCGGCCGCCGCGCCACGGGCGGGACGCTTTATCTCCTGGACGAGCCCACGACCGGCCTGCATTTCGACGACGTCCGGAAGCTCGTCGAGCTCCTGGCCGAACTCGTCAAACTGGGCAACACGGTCGTCATCATCGAGCATAACCCTGAAGTCATCAAGGTTTGCGACTATATTATAGACTTGGGCCCCGAAGGCGGAGAGGACGGGGGGCGGATCGTGGCTGCGGGGACTCCCGAGAGCGTGGCCGCGACGGAAACGTCATATACGGGAAAGTATTTGCGGAAAGCACTGAGTCCTTGACCATGGCCTTTCAGGATATCGCCGGCAACGGCCGCGTCAAAAAAATTCTCAAGCTCGCCCTTGCCCGGGGGCGCGTCCCGAACTCCATGCTCTTTTGCGGGCCGGAGGGCGTCGGGAAAAAGGATACCGCGCTCGTCCTGGCCAAGGCCCTGAACTGCCTCCGAAAAACCGACGACGCCTGCGACGAATGCGACCATTGCCGGGCGATCGACGGCGGCGTCATGCCGGACGTGCTCGACATCAGCGTCAAAGACCTCAAGGTCGAACGGGATTCCCGCGGAGACGAGGCCGGGCCGGACGAGGACGAGGCCGACGGCCGGGCGGCCCGGAACACGATCGGCATCAAGACCATGAAAGGCATCAAAGAGATCATCCATATGAAGCCCATGCTGGGCCGGAAGCGCGTCTTCATCATCGACGAGGCGGAGAAGATGACCGAAGACGCGGCCAACTCCCACTTGAAAATCCTCGAGGAGCCGCCGCTCTTCTCCCACATCATCTTGATCAGCGACAAGCCGAATTTGATCCTTTCCACGATCCGGTCGCGCTGCCAAACCCTGAATTTTCTCCCGGTCGGCCGGGAGGAGATCGAGCAGGCGCTTCGCGACCGGGGAATCGAGGACGGGAAGGCCAGGCTCATGGCCCTCCTCGTCCGCGGCAACCTGGAACAGGCTCTCGAGCTGGAGTGGGACGAAATCCAGCAGAGACGAAGTGAGGCGTTTTCCCTGTTTCTGGCGCTCGTCGGCAAGGATGAATCCTCCGCCTTCCTGAAAAAATACGCATACCAGCGACGGAACGCGGCCAAGGAGGATTTCGTCCAGACGCTCGAACTCTTCTCCTCGTTCTGTCGCGACGTCGTCTTGTTGAAGGAACGGGGCGATCCGCGGCTGCTCTTCAACCCGGATTACGAGCAGCCGATCCGGAAGGGAGGCGCGCTCATCGACTTCGAGCGGGCGCTCAGGTTTTTGGGGTTGATCGATCTCGCCCTGGCCAACCTGGACCGCCACCTGAACATGAGCCTCCTCGTCAGTTCTCTCTATTCTCAAATCCTAGGATGAAACCATGCCTGATTTAGTTTGTCTCATCTCCGAACGCTCAGCCAAGATCGTCCGCGCCCGGAAGGGCGACATCGACGTCGCGCTGGGCGACCTCTGCGTCATCGAATCGGAATTCGGCGGGGATCTGGCCACCGTGGTCGATACTTCGAGCGAGATCTGCAGGCATCCGAAAAACGCGCAGGACGCGCCGAGGATCGTCCGGCGGGCTTCGGAGGACGACCAGCGTAAATTCACCTGGATCCTCGACAAGGAGAGGCAGGCCTTCGAGTTTTGTCAGCAGCGGATCAAGGCCCGGGACCTGCCCATGAAGATGACCGCGGTGCGCTATTTCTTCAACGAGAAAAAAAGCGTCTTTTTTTATACAGCGGACGGCCGGATCGATTTTCGTCAGCTCGTCAAGGACCTGGCCAAAGAGCTCAAGATGCGGATCGAAATGCACCAGGTCGGCGTGCGCGACGAAGCCAAGATCATCGGCGGGCTGGGCGTCTGCGGCCGGGCGCTCTGCTGCGTGAGCTTCATGAAATCGTTCGAGCCCGTGACCATCCAGAAAGCGCGCAAACAGCAGATCGTCATCAACCCAACCAAGATCTCGGGGCTCTGCGGGCGCTTGATGTGCTGCCTGGCTTTCGAGGAAGAAAGCCGCGGCCGGATCTATTACGAGGAAGAAAGCAACTTAATAGAAGATTAATCCGTAATCTTGAATTCGACCTTCGGCGAGGAGGCCAACAGCGTGCCCTGGCCGGAGTAGGCTTTGACCTGCCAGGCGTAAATTCCGGCTTTGAGCGCGGCCTTGATGTCCGCGGGAAGAGCGACTTTCGTTTCCTTCGTTGTCGCCGTCCATTCCATTTTCGCGCCGGAGAGAGTGACTTGATATTCGGCGGCGGAGACGAACGGCCTCCATTCGAACGAGACGGGCGCGGCTTTCCCTTCTCCCCGGGGCGCGATGACGGACAACGACTCGCCGCGCACGGCCATGTCGCCGTCGAAAACGAGGCCGGGGCTCGCCCGCTTGAGCTTGGGGGCGATGAGCAGCACGGCCGCGAGCGCGAGAGCGGCCGTCGCGGCGACGGCCATCCAGCGCCGGGGCGTGAGATCTCCCGCGATCCTTTTCAGGCCCGCGCCGCGGCGCAGGACATCCCGTTCCGCGGGCGAGAAGATCTCTTCCTTCGCTTGTTTGATGAGCCCCAGCAGCTCGGATTTCTCTCGCGTCTTGTAAAAACAGGAGGGGCAATTGAAATAGTGCTCTTCGAACCGGGCGGTATCGTCCGGGGAGAGCTCGCCTTTCAGGTATTCGTCGATTTTTTCTTCGTGCTGACAATCATTCATTGAAATGCCTCGAATTTTTTCTTTCCCATCTTTTAGTCGCCGCTCCCGTCATTAAATGGAAAAGGACTCTTCTCGAGAGCCTTCTTCAGGAGCTTCTGCGCGTAGTTCACCCGTTCGCTGACCTTGGCCGGCGTGATGCCCAATGCTTGGGCCGTGGCCTCGCGGGAAAGTCCTTTATAATAATAAAGATGGAGAACGTCCCGGAATCTCGGTTTGAGTCCCCTGACGGCCCGGGCCAAAACCTCCGCCCGCTCGTCCCGCTCGACTTTGTCCTGGGGATCCGGCGAGGGCAAAGCTTCGGGCGCCTCTTTGAGGACCCTGCTCTTCTGGCGGATGTAATCGACGATCCGGCGGACGGTGATGGTGTAGATGAAGGTCCCGATCGCGCATTCCCCGCGGAACTCTCCGGATTTGATTTTCGCGACGGTCTGCATCAGAATTTCGTTCACCACGTCTTCCCAGTCCGGGTTGGCTCCGCCGAGGGACTTCCTGACCTTGAAGCCGACGACCGGTTTGAAGCGGACGACGATCTCATCCAGGCCCATCGCGGCCGGATCGCCCTCTGTTTTATTCTTGTCGGTTCGGTCCATTACCGAATTTTCTCGGCGCAGAGTTCAGCGGTGTGGACGACGGTGTATTTTTTCTCCAGATCCGCGAGGCCGGACTTGAGCTGGAGGATACAACCCGGACAGTCCGTCGCGATCAGGGTCTGCCCGCTCTCCTCGATCTTCCGCTTTTTGTCGTCCCAGAACTTGGCGGCGATCTCCGGATTCTTCATGGAGAACACGCCGCAAAAGCCGCAGCAGGAATAAGGCTCGTTCTCGGTTTTGGGATCGTAGCCGAGATCCCTGAGGATCTTCAACGGCTCGTCCTTGAGCTTCAAATCATTAAGATAATGGCAGGGATAATGGTAGAGGATCTCGCCGCTCCCGCCGGCTTTCTCGCTCTTGGGGAGAAACCCGTTCTTCACCATGAACTCGGTGAAATCGTGGACTTTTTCGGCCCAGGGCGCGGCCGCCTCATCGAGCTCGGGATAGAGTTTTTTCAGGAAGGAATGGCCCGTCGGACAAACGGTCAGGATATGATCCGGCTTTTCCTTTTCGAACGAGCGGAGATTGGCCCGCATCAACCGCCGGACGTCATCCGTATCTCCGAGATGATAGCTGGGCGCGCCGCAGCAAGACTGGTCGGCCGGGCAGACGACGTCGAAGCCGGAGCGGGAGAGGACCTTGATGACGCTGTCGCGGATGTCCGGAAAGAAAAATTTCACCAGGCAGCCCTGGAAGAGATAGATTTTCTCGCCGTGCCGCTCTCCGAGCGCCGGCGCGCTTTTTTTCGGGCGGAGGGAGGGGAAGCGCTTTCCCTTGGCCCAGGCGAACGGCAGTTTCCGCAAATGGCCGTCTTTTTGCCATATTTTTTGCAGGACGGCGAGCGCCCCGGCCCCGGCGTCGGCCAGGGCCTTTCTGCGGAAAACGCCCGAGAGGAGCCTCTCGAACGGCGTTGGTCCCTTCCAATTCTTCAGCTTGAGCAGGATGGCGCTCGTCGGGATCCCGACGGGACAAAACGCCTCGCATTTTTTGCAGTCCGCGCAGAGGTCGAGAAGCGCGTCGATTTCCGCGGGCGACCGCGTCGCGGCCGTGAGCAGGGCGCCGATGCCGCCGGGATAGACCTTGCCGCTGTAAACGTGGCCCCCCACGGCCTGGAAGACCGGGCACTGGAGCATGCATCCGCCGCATTTCAGGCAATAGAGGATCTCTTTGAAATCCCGGTCGAGCGAGATGTCCAGCCGGCCGTTGTCCAGGATGACGATATGCACGTCCCCGGGGCCGTGAACGCCGGTGACGAGCTCTTTTTCGATGTCCGTGGTCTTGCTCGGGCCGGTGATATAGGAAACGTAGGATGTCATCTTGAGGCCGGATGAGCCTATGATCAGCGCTTTGAGAAGCGCCGTGGCCTGTTCCAGGGTCGCGACGAACTTCTCGGTCGTGACGATGGCGATATGGACGGGCGGCAGCGTCGTCACGAGCCGGGCGTTGCCCTCGTTGCTGACGATGACGAGGGTCCCGGACTCGGCGACGGCCAGGTTCGCGCCCGATATGCCCGCGTCCGCCTCGATGAAGACCTTGCGCAGCTCCCCGCGCGCGATCTTGACCATTTCCCGGATGTCCGGGGCGACGGGCCGGCCGAGGTGTTTAGAGAGAAGCTCGGCGACCTCCTCCTTGGTCTTGTGCATGGCCGGCGCCGTGATGTGGGACGGCCGCTCGCCGGCGAGCTGGACGATCCATTCGCCGAGGTCGGTCTCGACGACCCGGTAGCCTTTCCCTTCCAAAAAACGGTTCAGCCCGATCTCTTCGCTGACCATGGATTTGGATTTGGCGACGAGCTTCGCCCCCTTCTCGCGAAGGATCGCATCGATGACGGCGAGCGCCTCTTCCGGCGTCGCGGTCCGGTGAACTTGCGCGCCGGCCCGGGTCGCCTCCTCGCTGAATTCATCGATCAGGGCGGCGAGACGCGGGACGCATTCCTCGCGGACGGCGCGAGCCTTGGCTTTGATCTCGTCCCAGGGAACTTCTTCCCGCGTTTTGGCGAACTTCGAAAAATGGCTCGCGGTCGCCCTGGCCAGCGCGACCTGGAGGTTCTTATTACGGAGCGCCCGCCGCGCCTCTTTTTTCTTCGTCCTCCCGAACACGGATCAATCCTCCCGGACCTTCTTCTTGCTCTGTTCCATCCATTGCTTGACGTCGATCATGATCTCCCGCGGCTTGCTTCCCTCCGACGGCCCGAGGATGCCCTCCTGCTCCATCTGGTCGATGATGCGCGAAGCGCGCGCGTAGCCGAGCTTGAGCTTCCGCTGGAGATAGGAGGCCGAAGCCTGCCCCGTGTGCAGGATGAGCCGGACGGCATTTTCGTAAAGCTCGTCCTTTTCGCCGAGATCGTCCCAATCCTGCGGGCCCGTGTTCTTGATGACGCTGACGAGGCGCTCATCGTAGTCCGGAGTCCGTTGCTCCTTGACGAATTTGACCAGGCGCCGGATCTCCGGGATCGAGACGTAGGCGCAGTGAAGCCGCTGCAGCCGCGGGTAGTTCGGCGGCATGAACAGCATGTCGCCCATGCCGAGAAGCTTGTCCGCGCCGCCGGTGTCGAGGATGACCCGCGAGTCGATCTTGGACGGCACGCGGAAGGCGATCCGGCTGGAGAAATTGTTCTTGATCGTGCCGGTGATGACGTCGATGGACGGCCGCTGCGTGGCCAGGACCAGGTGGATGCCGACCGCGCGCGCGAGCTGAGCCAGCCGGGCGATGGCGTAGTCCACGTCCTGGGCGCCGACCATCATCAGCTCGGCCAGCTCGTCGATGATGATGACGATGTAGGGGAGCGGCCGGAGCTCCTTTTTTTCCTCGTCGGTCAATTTTCCTTTCTTTTCCTTCAGGATCTGGGCGATGTGGTGATTGAACTGCTCGATGTTCCGGACCTTGTGCTGGCTCAGGAGGTGGTAGCGCTGCTCCATTCGCTTGACGGCGTCCATGAGGATGATCCCGGCCTTTTTCGGGTCGTTGACGATCGGGCTCAGCAGGTGCGGAATGCCGTCGTAGAGCGTGAATTCGAGCCGCTTGGGGTCGATAAGGATGAGCTTGACCTCGTCGGGCGAGGCCTTGTACATGATGCTCGCGATGAGGGCGTTGAGGCAGACGCTCTTGCCCGTCCCCGTGGCGCCGGCGATGAGGAGGTGGGGCATGATCCCGAGGTCGGTCACGTAAACCTCGTCATGGACGGTCTTGCCCAGGGCGAACGTCAGCTTGGACGTCGATTGAGCGAAATTGTCCGACTCGATGATATCCCTGAGTTTGATGATTTCGCGCTTGTTGTTGGGGATCTCCACGCCCAGCGAGGACTTGCCCGGGATGCGCTGGATCCGGACGGATTCGGCGCGGAGGGCCAGCGACAAATCCTCGGCGAGGCCGGCGACCTGGCTGATCTTGACGCCCGGGTTGGGATAGAACTCGTAGGTGGTGATGACCGGGCCGGGATGATATTCTTTGACCTCTCCCTCGACCTTGAATTCCCGGAGCTTTTCCTCGATCAGCCGCTTTTTCTCGAGAAGCTCGTTCTTGTCGATTTTCTCGGAAGGCTTGCCCGGGTCGAGGAGGTTGATCGGCGGGAAATCGTAATCTTCCGAAACCGGGAAGAGGAGCGGTTCCTCGTCCGGCCGCGGATGCTTGATCTCGGGGGGCTTGATGGAGCTCGTTTTCAGGTTTCTGATCTTTCCTTTGCCCGGTTCGGACCGGTTGAGGAAGCGGCCTTCTTTCAGGCCAGCCGCGCCCGGCGCTGTTTCTTCCTCTTCGAATACCGCGACATCCGTCTTTCCGGCCTTTTTCGACGAGGGCTTATCCGGGGCGGCGTCCTTCGCTTTCGCCTTCCGGCGGTCGAAGATCTTGATCCGGACTTCCTTGAAGGCGAACGAGAACATCCGGCCAAGGGCCAGAAACAGCTTTTTGAACGAGAAGGCCGAAGAGAGGACGATGAAGAGCGAGGCCGCGGCCAGGAGGAAGATGAGCGTTCCGGTGCTGTTGAGGATCGAATGGAGAAAGGAATTGATCATGTCCCCGAGGAGGCCGCCGACCAGGATCAAGTCCCCGCGCCAGGAAATATTTTGAAAGAACAAATGAAGGAGCGGGCAGAGAATGAGAAGAAGGAGGACGTATTGGCCCGTCTTGCGCAGGAGGTGTTTTTTCTCGCCGCTCATTACGGACCTGAGGCCGAGATACCCGGCCATGAACGGCAGGAGGAACGCCGCGAGGCCGAAAACCTGAAGGAGGAGATCGGCCAGGCCGGCGCCGGCCTGGCCGCCGTAGTTGTGGACTTTTGGCTTGGGCGAGACGGAGCTGAAGAGCGACGGGTCCTTGGGGTCGTAGCTGATCAGGCTGAGGACGAGAAAAGCGGCGGCGAAGAGCAGGAGGACGCCCACGATTTCCGCGGCGATGACCTGGCCCTTGGCCTTCGGTTTTCGAATCTGCGCCGCTGGTTTCCTCTTCGTTCGGCTCATCGCGGAAAATTATAGCATATTTGAAATATATTTTGACGGCCGGGACGAAAAGGGGCGAAAAAGGCGGTTGACTTCGCCCCGGGCCAATGCTATAAAATAAAAAGAATCCATGAACGTTCATGCGCGAAAACTGATCTTGGCTGGGGCCCTGGTCTTGGGACTCATGGCGCCTTCGTTCGGCCAGACCTCCGAGCCGCCCGTGAAACATCAGGGGACCTTCGAGTTCTACCTGGGCAGCTACCGGATCTCGGATGAACGGTTCAAAGAGGTCTATAAGGAAGGCGGCTCGATCCAGGGCATCGCTCTTTCCTCGGCTCTTATTGCCGGTTTCGATTTCTACGCAGAGATCAAAGCCTTTTATAAAACAGGCACGCTGACCTACACCCAGGAGCAGACGAAATTGTTGTTGATCCCGCTGTCCTTGGGCGTGCGCTATGTTCTGCCCGGGGACTGGCTCCTCCCTTACGCCGGGGGCGGCGCGGACTTCTATTTTTATTACGAGAACAACCCCATCGCCACGACGATGAACATCGCCAAGGGCTATCATCTCCTGGGAGGGCTCTACCTCCAGTTCGGAAAGAATTCTCCCCTCCGCTTGAACGGCCGGGTCAAATACACCCGGATCAAGACCACGGAAGACGGGGTGGAAGTCGAGCTCGGCGGATTGGAATACGGCGCCGGGATTGTCATCGTCTTCTAGAAACCGGCGGCGCCGAACCGGAACAACAACGCCTTCTCCAAGTCTTCCGACCGGCTTGACCTGAGATCGGACGTCCGCGCGGCCGCGGAATATTTGAAGAGAAACGTGAGACATTGAGCACGCTGGCATCACTCGCCGTCCTTCTCCTGGCTCTCGTCGGCTACGCGGCGGGAGTCGCCCTGAAAAGCGGAAAATCCGGAATCCGGAAACCGGTCATCCTCGACGTTCTGATCGTGGTCCTCATGTGGGGCGGCGCCGTCGCCTCACGGAGCCTGCTGCCGGTCAGCCGGTGGCTGCAGCTGCCGGCGTGGATCATCATCGGCCTTGTCCTGGGTTATCTCATGACGTTGGCCATGACCTTTTCCAGGGGCAAGCGCTTCCCGACGCCGGAACTCAAGAGCGAGACGGCCGGTCCAAAAAAGAAAAAACTCCGAGCTTGGCGCGACTTCTCCTCGAAAATCGGGACATTTCAAAGCCAGATTCTTCTCGGGCTTCTCTTTCTGATCGTTTTCGCCCCCGTCGCGCTCGCCGTGAGGGTTTTTTCGGATCCCCTGAGGATCAAAGGCCGGGGCCAGGGCTCCCACTGGTCTCCTAAAACGGAGATCCCCCCGGATCTCGAGCACTTCAAGAGGCAGTCCTGATGCACATCCTCGGGATTTCCTGTTTTTACCATGACGCGGCCGCGGCCCTCCTCCGGGACGGGGCGTTGATCGCCGCCGCCGAGGAAGAGAGGTTCAGCCGGATCAAGCACGACTTCGGCTTTCCGGAGAGATCCATCGCCTTCTGCCTGGAGGAAGCCGGCATCGCGGCCGGCGACCTGGACTACGTCGTTTTTTACGAGAAGCCTTTCCGCAAATTCGAGCGGATTCTGATGACGACCTTGCAGAGCTTCCCGCGTTCCTGGAGGACGTTCGGCGAAGCGACGATCAATTGGTTCGGCGACAAGCTCTGGATGAAAAGCGTCATCCAGGCCAAGATTGGGATCGATCCCAACAAGATCCTTTTCGAGGACCATCATCTTTCGCACGCCGCGAGCGCGTTTTATCCGTCTCCCTTCGAAGAAGCGGCGATCCTGACCCTCGACGGCGTGGGAGAATGGACGACGGCGGCGATGGGAAAAGCCAAAGGCAACGATATCGCCCTGACTGATGAGATCCGGTT
>JBEKTZ010000017.1:0-34885 GCA_049515535.1 Candidatus Aminicenantales bacterium
TCAGTTTCAAGGTGCCTCTTTCCTTTTCGCCGACGATGGCATCGTAGGTGAAGAGGATGGCGAAAAGGCTGAGCACGATCTTGACGATGAAGGTCAAATCGAGCGCGCCGAAGACCGAGAACACGGGGTTGCTCTCGTACTTGGAATCGACCAGGTTCGGGTCGTAAGCGATATTGACCGTGGCCACCCGGCCGACGGCTTCCTCCACGCCGCTGGAGATGGCTCCCAGGACCTGGGGGGGCTTGTTGATTTTCGTCCCAAGGCCGGCCAGGGACTGATAGCTCGACTGGTTTTCCAGGTTTTTCTTGTTCAGGGCCACGGCCGCGGTGAATTCCTTCTGGTCGGCCCGGAAGTTGGAAAGGCCGGTGTAAACCGAGAGGAGGATGAGGACGGCACACAGCAGGAAGGTGAAGACGAACTTCGCGCTGGTGATGGTTTCCAGGATCTCTTTTTTGATGATATCTTTAAGCATGTTGTTCCCCTTGAATCACGATATCGGATTATTATTCTCTTTTTTCCCATGAAATTCAATGCCCCGGCCAATCGGCCGCCTCTCCAAGAATACCCATCATTTCTATACGAAAATCCGCATTGAAAGTTTGCGCCCGGCTTGGGAATCCAGGTGATCCGGTTTCAAAAGGAATTCCGCTCCGGCCCCGGCTCATGTATAATAGATCGCATCGTCGATATGGAGGCAAAAACATGAAAAAATCCGTAACCGCCGTTTTTTTGCTGGCCTTTCTCGCGACCATCGGTTTCGCCCTCGAAGAAGGCCGGTTCTTCACATATCCGACCATCCACGGCGACAAGATCGCCTTCACGTACGAAGCCGACCTCTGGGTCGTCAACGCCCAGGGCGGAACGGCCATGCGCCTGACGACGTACCCCGGCACGGAGTCCTTCGCCAAGTTCTCGCCCGACGGGAAATGGATCGCTTTCACCGCGGCTTACGACGGGGCCCAGGCCGTCTATCTCATGCCGGCCGAAGGCGGCGCGCCGACTCGCTTGACTTACCACCCGGGGGGAGCCCAAGTCATCGCTTGGACCCCGGACGGAACGGAAGTGATCTTCCGCTCGATGTTCGAGAACATCGTCGGCCGCGACCCCAACCTTTTTTCCGTGAGCGTCAAAGGCGGCGCTCCGCAGCGGCTCTCGCTCGACCGGGGCGGACTGATCAGCTTCATTCCCGAGGAGCACAAGTTTCTCTACACCCGCAAGGGGAACGAGGAATATTACTGGAAACGCTATAAGGGCGGACAGTACCAGGACATCTGGATGTACGATTTCAACACCGGGAAATACACGCCCGTCTCGGACTACGTCGGCAAGAACAGCTATCCGATGTGGATCGGCGGGCTGATGGTTTTCGTCTCCGACCGCGGCAACGGCATTTCTAATCTCTATGCTCAGAAGCTCGCCTCGAAGGAAGTCAAACCGGTCACGAACTACGGCGACTTCGATGTCATGTATCCGAACACGGACGGCCGCTCGATCGTCTACGTTCAAGACGGCCGCATTCATATCTACGACGCCAAGACCGGCCAGGACCGGAAAATCGCCGTGCAGGTGCCCTCGGACCGCTGGGCCCTGCGCAATAAGGTCATCAACCCGCGCGACTACATCCATACTGTCAACGTCGCCGCCGACGGAAAGCTCGTCATCCTCGAAGCGCGCGGCGATGTCTTCCGCGTCCCCACCGGCCGCGAGCCCGCCGAGAACCTGTCCAACACGCCCGGCACGCGTGAAATGTACCCCGCCCTCTCGCCCGACGGCAAGACGATCGCTTTCTTCAGCGACCAAACGGGCGACTACCAGCTCTACACCCAGAGCGTCACGGGCGGTGAATGGACCGCGATGACCACCGAACTGGACAAGGCCGTCTATCGTTTGTCTTGGTCCCCCGACGGAAAGAAGATCCTCTTCGGCAACAAGGACTACTCGATTTTCTTCGTCGACGTCGCCACCAAGAAGCTGGTCAAGGTCGACTCCTCCAATCAGATGAAAAACGACGAGTTCATCTGGGAAATGGCCGACTACACGTGGTCCCCGGATTCCAAATGGATCGCCTACAGCTTCGTCCAGTACAACCGCAACAGCCAGATCTTCGTTTACAACCTCGAGATGGGGAGGAAATTCGCCGTGACGAACGACTTCTACGACAACCTCTATCCCGCTTTCGACGCCAACGGCAAGTTTCTCTACTATGTTTCCAGCCGCAACTTCGACGTCCAAATGGATTTTTATGAGGACAACCACGTCCTGGCCACGCCCCAGCAGGTGATGGTCGTCCAGCTCCGCGACGGCGAGAAACCTCCTTTCGCCGCGGACGGCGGGACAAAGGTCGACAAAAAAGCCGAGCCCGAGCCGTTCCGCATCGACATCGACGGACTCATGAAACGAACGTATCCCCTGCCCGTCCCCGCCGGAAACGACTTTTACCTCAAGGCCGGCAAGGGCAAGGTCCTGTGGGTCTCCGTGGAAACATTCACGGAAAACGAATACGAGGAAATCTTCAGGCCCAAGTACATGACGGCGAAGTGGAACCTTCATATCTACGACATCGCCGAACGACGCGACAGCGTCCTCAACGACAAAATCAGCGACTTCGGCGTCTCGAACGACGGCGAGCAGCTCATCATCCGCAAGGACAATGATATCTACACGACCGGCGTCGACAAGGCATTCGGCTCAAAGGCCGTCGGCGACCGCTTGAACCTCTCCGGCCTGGTTTACACGGTCGATACGCAAAAGGAATGGAACCAGATCTTCAACGACGCCTGGCGCTGGTACCGCGACTTTTTTTACGATAACAACTTCCACGGCCGCGACTGGAAAGCCATGGGCGAGAAGTACCGGGCATACATCCCTTATCTCTCCTCGCGCGCCGAGCTGAACTGGGTCCTGTCCCAGATGGTGGGCGAGCTGTGCGTCTCGCACACCTACATCGGCGGCGGGGACTTCGGCCCGGCCGCAGCGCCCGGATCGCCGCTATTCACCGGCCTGCTCGGCGCCGACCTGGCCGCCGATAAAACCTCCGGCCTCTACAAGCTGGACAAAATCTACGGCCCGACCGAAATCAATCTCAATCTGGTCGGCCCGCTCGTCCGGCCAGATATCGCGGTCAAGGAGGGCGACTATCTCCTGGCCGTCAACGGAATCTCCCTTAAGGCCGGCGACGACTACTTCAAGCTCCTCCAAACCACGGCCGGCAGGAAGATCAAAATCACAGTCAACGGCAAGCCGACCATGGAGGGGGCCAAGACCTACGAAATCGACCCCATTCGCAGCGACAACCAGCTTCGGTATTTCCGCTGGATCCAGAACAATATCCGGGCGATCGAGAAAGCCACCAACGGCCGCGTCGGCTACATGCACGTCAACGCCATGAACTCGGGCGGCATCGGCGAGTTCGACAAGTACTGGCGCGCCTACCGCTACAAGGACGGGTTGATCATCGACATGCGCCGCAACAGCGGCGGCTGGACGGAGTACTTCCTCATCGACAAGCTCGAACGGGTGATAACGGCGCAGAACGTCCTTCGCGGCATGGTCCCCTTCCGATACCCCGGCTCGACCGGCAACGGCAACTACGTCGTCATTTCCAACGAGAACAACGGCTCGGACGGCGAGGCCTTCGTCGAGGATTTCAAGGCCCGCAAGCTGGGGACGGTCGTCGGCGTCACGTCCTGGGGAGGGCTCGTCGGCATCCTCAACCAGCAGCTGACGATCGACAACGGGACCGTCGAACAATCGAACAACGCCTTCTACGGCCGCGACCAAAAGTGGATCGTCGAGAACCACGGCGCCGACCCGGACATCTTCATCGACAACGATCCGGGCTCGGTCATGGCCGGACGCGACCTCCAACTGGAGAAGGCCATCGAGGTCATGCTGGAGAAGATCAAGAAGAACCCGGCGACGTTCCCGCCGGCGCCGGCGTATCCGAAGAAGTGATCATTTGATTTCTTCGAGCCGCGCCGTGAAGTGGCGCAGATGGGGCGGCTGCTCGACGATCCGGAAGCCCTTGATCGCGTCTCTCTTGCCATAAAGCGAGATGAGGGCGTCGGCCACGACGTCGAGGTGGGAGGCGGTATAGACGCGGCGCGGAATCGCCAGGCGGACCATCTCCAGTCGGGGAAAAACTTCCTGTCCGGTCCTTGGATCTTTCTTGCCGAACATGACCCCCCCGATCTCTACCGCGCGGATGCCGGCTTCCCGGTAGAGGGCCACGGACAGGGCCCAGCCGGGGTATTGACGGCGCGGAATGTGGGGAAGAAATCGATCGGCGAGAAGATAGACGGCGTGGCCGCCGATGGGCTTGAAAACCGGGATTCCGGCTTCCTCCAGAAGCCGGCCGAGATAGGCCACATGGCTCGTCCTGTGCTCGAGATAGGCTTCGTCCACGCCCTCTTCCAGGCCGCGGGCGATGGCCTCGAGGTCGCGCCCGGCGAGTCCGCCGTACGTCGGAAATCCCTCACCGATGATGAGAATGTTTTTCAAGCGCGCGGCGAGCGCGCCGTCGTTGAGGCAGATGAAGCCGCCGATATTGACCAGGGCGTCCTTCTTGGCGCTCATCGTCACGCCGTCGGCATAAGAGAACATCTCCCGGGCGATGGCAAGAACGGATTTCCGCTCGTATCCTTTTTCCCGTTTCTTGATGAAATACGCGTTTTCGGCGAAACGACAGGCGTCGAAGAAGAACGGAATCTTGTGTCGACGGCAAACGGCGCTGACCTTTTTGATGTTGTCCAAAGAGACCGGCTGCCCCCCGCCGCTGTTGTTGGTGATGGTCGTCATCACCAGCGGGATCCCGGCCTTCCCTTTGGTCTTGATGAAACGCTCGAGCTTCCCGATGTCCATATTGCCCTTGAACGGAGCGTTCAAAACCGGGTCATAGGCCTCATCGACGACGAGGTTGACGGCTTTCGCGCCGCGGATCTCGATGTTGGCCTGGGTCGTGTCGAAGTGGATGTTGTTGGGGACGGCGTCCCCTTTCTTCACCAGCCCTTCGAACAAGATGCGCTCCGCCGCCCGTCCCTGGTGCGTGGGAAGGACATGGGCAAAGCCGAAGATATTTTTGACCGCCTTCTCAAAATGGAAAAAGCTCCTTGCCCCGGCATAGGATTCGTCTCCGATCATGATGCCGGACCACTGGTTGTCGCTCATGGCCGAGGTCCCGGAATCGGTCAGGAGGTCGATGAAGACCTTATCGGCAGGGATGTTGAAAAGGTTGTATCCCGCTTTTTTGAGCGCGGCTTCCCTCTCCCGTCGGAAGGTTTTGCTGATCCGCTCGACGACTTTGATCCGAAAAGGCTCCACCGGGGGTTTGATTGCGGGCATGGCTCACTCCTTGATTTTAAAAAGCGACCAGTTTCTTGAATAACTCGAAGCGGGTTCGAATGTCCCGCGGTTTGAGCGTTTTAAAACGTTTGATGCCGAATCCTTCGATGGCGAACGAGGCCATGACGCTGCCGTACACCGCGGCCCGCCGGATCTCCTTCTTGCTGAAACCGCCCATCTTGTCCAAATAGCCCAGAAAGCCGCCGGCGAAGCTGTCGCCCGCTCCCGTGGGGTCAATGACCTTCTCGCACGGATGGGCCAGGATGCCGAAGATGAAGTCCCGGCCAAAGACGAGAGCCCCATGCTCCCCTTTCTTGAGGACGACGAGCGACGGCCCCAGGCCGAGGATCTTCTTGCCCGCCTTGATGAGATTTCGTTCCCCCGTCACCATCCGGATCTCCTCGTCGTTGGCGAAAAAGATGTTCACGTTTTCCAGAACGCGGAGGAGCGCTTCGCGCTTGCTGTCAATCCACAGGCTGATCGTATCCATGGCCACGAGCTTGGGTTTTTCCACTTGGAGAAAGATATTTTCCTGGAGGTCCGGGTCGATGTTGGCCAGAAAGAGGATGTCGGCCTTTTTATAGGAGGCCGGGATTTCGGGCCGGAAATTCTCGAAAACATTCAGATCCGTGCGCACGGTTTCGCGCTGGTTGGGATCGTGGCCGTAGCGGCCCTGCCAATGGAAGGTCAGGCCGCCCTTGACGACCTTCAATCCCCGGAGGTCGATCTTCCTTTTTTTCAAAAAGCCGATCGTGGCGCGCGGAAAATCCTGGCCCACGACGGCCACGATCTTGGGCCGGGTAAAATAGCTGGCCGCGAGCGAACAGTACGTGCCGGAGCCGCCGACGATCTTGACTTTCCGCTCCCAGGGCGTTTCGATGGTGTCAAAAGCGACGGAGCCGACGATGACGAGACTCATGACGATTCCTTTTATTTGACGTATTTTTCGATGATCAGCTTCAATCTCTTTTTAAGGGGGGCCGGAACGAACTTCGGATTCGTGACGATCGTGTTCTTGAGCGCGGCCTGGCAGTCGCAAGCGCCCTCGGCGTGGGGCGGCAGCGTCGCCACGGCTTTCTTGATAATGGCTTGGGCGTTGTGGACGTTGAGCCGCAGATTCTCCAGAATGAGCTCGACGGAAACCGTCTCTTCTTCCGCGTGCCAGACGTCATAGTCGGTCGCCAGGTTCATCGTCGCGTAGCAGATTTCGGCCTCGCGGAAGAGCTTGGCCTCGGTGGCGGCGGTCATGCCGATGACATCGCAGCCCCACGATCGGTAGATCCTCGATTCGGCCTGGCTCGAAAACGCCGGACCCTCGATCGAGATATAGGTCCCGCCGAGATGGGCGCGGACGCCCAGGCCGACGGCGGTCTCGTACAGGAACTTTGAAAACGCGGCGCAGACGGGCTGAGCGAATCCGATATGGGCCGCGATCCCTCCGCCGAAAAACGTATTCACCCGCCGCGACCGGTCATAGAACTGGTCGGAGAAGACGATGTCGCGGGGCCGGATCGCTTCCTTGAGCGAGCCGCACGAATTGACGGAGATGATCTTTTCGACCCCGAGCATCTTGAACCCGAGAACATTGGCCCGGAAATTGATATCTTGCGGGAGAAGGCGGTGACCGCGGCCGTGACGGCTGAGGAAGGCGACCTCCCGGCCTTCGAGAGTCCCGACGATATAGGTGTCGGACGGATCGCCGAACGAAGTCCGCAACCGCCATTCCTTGACGTCTCTGATGCCGTCGATCTCGTAGAGCCCCGTCCCTCCGAGAATTCCGATATCGACATGAGGGAGTTTCGATTCTTTCTTTTGGAGCTTTTTAACCGGTTTTGTCGCAGCCATGCATCCTCCTCGAATAAGTTATTGATATATAATTTCTGCCTGGCCAAGTCAAGGCGGGTTTGGGCTAACCGTAAGCTGGACTACGGTCAGCCGAACCTGAATTTGGCCACTACAATAATCGAAGATATTATGCTATTGTATTCAGACGAGTTAAGAGCCATGGCGAAAGGACCCGTCGAGATGAAATACATTTACTTCGACGCCAAAACCGGATTGAGCGGCGACATGATCCTGGGCGCTCTGCTCGATCTCGGGATTGCGCCGGCCCGTTTCAAAGCCAAGATGGCCGGGCTCAAACTCCCTGTCCGCATCGCTATCAAGGAAACCGAGCGATCTCATTTCCGAGGGCTTAAAGTCGATATCCGGATCAAAGAGCGCGCTTCGCAGGCGCGGAAATGGAAGGACATCGCCGCGATCATCGGGAAATCGAATTTTTCCGCCGGCGTCAAAGAGCGGGCGATGGCCATATTCAAAAACCTTTTCACGGCCGAGGCCAAGGTCCACGGCCGTCCATTCGAGGAGACCCACCTTCACGAAGCCAGCGCCGATGACGCCCTCATCGACGTCCTGGGCTGTTCCTGGCTCTTGGAAGAATTGCGTGTCGGCGAATGCTACAGCTCTCCGCTCAACGTCGGAGAAGGCTGGGTCAAAGCCTCTCACGGCGTCCTGCCCGTTCCTCCTCCGGCCGTCGCCGAGCTTCTCAAGGGAATTCCCGTCTATTCCGCCCACGCCCAAACGGAGCTCGTCACGCCGACCGGGGCGGCGATCGTCAAAACTCTCGTCAAGAAATTCATTCCTTTTCCCGAGCTGACGTATGAGGGGATCGGATACGGCGCGGGAAACCGGGACATCCACGGTTTGCCCAATATTCTACGCATCTTTTACGGCGAAGCAGCCCGCTTTTCGTCCGAAAACGAGGTCCATGTCATCGAAGCGACGATCGACGACGCCAATCCCCAAATCCTGGGGAGCTTCATGGACCTGGCCTTCGAGCTCGGCGCGCTCGATGTCAACTTCACGCCCATCGTCATGAAAAAGAACCGCCTGGCGACCCAATTGACGCTCGTGGCCGGGCGCGAAAAGATGGACGCCCTGATCGCGGCCGTGTTCAAGGAGACGAGTTCGATCGGCGTCCGCTATTATCCGGTCGAACGCCGGGCGCTGGAGCGGACGATCAAAAAGATCCGGCTGCTGGGAGAACCCGTCGGGATCAAAATCTCGACCCTCGACGGTGAAGTCGTCAATATTCAGCCCGAATTTTCGGATTGTCTGAGCCTCGCCCGCAAAAAAGGCCTCCCCGTGAAAAACGTCCTGCGCCTGGCACTGGAGAAATTCTCGAAAAAAAGGCTGAACGAAAATGGCTAAGATAAAAACGACGCCCAGGGCCATGGACCTCGAAAAGATCGAAAAAGGGGTCCGCCTCATCCTGGAAGGGGTCGCGGAAGACCCCGAGCGGCCCGGGATCAAGGCGACGCCGCGGCGGGTGGCCCACATGTTCGCCGAAATCCTGGGCGGGATCATGGAGAATCCCGAAAAGCATCTCTGCGCCCTCCAGCACGAAAAGCACGACGAGATGGTTCTGATCAAGAATATTCCCTTGTATTCGATGTGCGAGCACCACATGCTGCCGTTCGCCGGCGTGGCCCACGTGGCCTATATTCCCAAGGAAGGACGAATCGTCGGGCTGAGCAAGATCGCCCGGGTCGTGGACGGCCTGTCCCGGCGGCTGCAGGTCCAGGAGCGCCTGACCAAGCAGATCGCCGATCTGATCAACGAGCACCTCCAGCCTTTGGGCGTGATGGTCGTCATCGAGGCGGAGCATATGTGCATGTCCATGCGGGGAGCCAAGAAGCCGAAGTCCATCACCGTGACCTCCGCGGTCCGGGGGTCGTTCCGCACAAACCCCATGACCCGCGCCGAAGCCATCAATCTGATCAGAGGAGGAACGCTCGGTGGCAAAGAAGTCTAAGCCGACATTTTATATCACGACGCCGATCTATTACGTCAACGACGTGCTCCACATCGGACACGCCTACACGACGATCATCGCTGACGCCCTCGCCCGCTTCAAAAAGATGGCCGGCTACGACGTGTTCTTCCTGACGGGGACGGACGAGCACGGCCAGAAAATCGAGAAAGCGGCCGCGGAAAAGGGGCTGAACCCCCGTGAACTGGCCGACATGGTCGTCGGACGGGCGAAAGACCTGTGGAAAGCCCTGAATATCTCGTATGACTTTTTCATTCGCACGACCGAACCGTTCCACGAGTCGGGCGTGCAGAAGATCTTCAAGAAGCTCATGGATAAGGGCGATATCTACAAGGGAACCTACCAGGGCTGGTATTGCGTATCCAACGAGCACTTTCTCGCCGATGATGTTCCCCTGGAAAAAGAGGGATACAAAATCTGCCCCGACTGCAAGGTCAAGGCGACCGTCGTCGAAGAATCGAGCTATTTCTTCAGGCTTTCGGCCTACGAGAAACCGCTGCTCGACTTCTACAAGAAGAACCCGAATTTCGTCCGCCCGGCGAGCCGGATGAACGAGATCGCGAGCTTCGTCCGTGGCGGACTCAAGGACCTGAGCATCACCAGGACGACGGTCAAGTGGGGCGTCCCCGTCCCCGGCGATCCCGGCCACACGATCTATGTCTGGTTCGACGCGCTCCATAATTACGTGACGGGCATCGGCTACGACTGGGACCTCGAACGTTTCGAAAAATTCTGGCCCGCGACAATCCATCTCATCGGGAAAGACATCCTGAGGTTCCACGCGGTCTTCTGGCCGGCGTTCCTCATGGCCGCCGGGTTCGCTCTCCCCGAATGCGTCTTCGGGCACGGCTGGTGGCTCAAGGACGACGCCAAAATGTCCAAATCCAAGGGCAACGTGCTCGACCCTTACGCCATCATCAAGCCGTTCGGACCCGACCCCCTTCGCTATTTTCTGCTCAGGGAAATCCCGATCGGCCTCGACGGCAATTTCTCGCACGAAGCATTCATCCACCGGGTGAATTCGGACCTGTCCAACGACCTGGGCAATCTCGTCCAACGGACACTGACGATGATCGAGAACTATTTCCACGGGACGCTCGCGGAAACGGCCGAAGAACGGCTGGATGACGGGAAAATCCGCGAGGAGTTCGACAAGCTCCGGGCGGTCGTCTTCGATCATTATTCCGGCTATGCCGTCAATCGGGCCCTCGAGGAGATCTGGGTTTTCATCAATATCGTGAATAAATATCTGGCGGACAATGAGCCCTGGAAGCTGGCCAAGGACCCGGCCCAGCGGCCGAGGTTGGCGCGCGTTCTCTATCAGGCCGCGGCCGCGATCCGCGGCGCCAGCTATCTCGTCTATCCGGTCATGCCCGGATCGTCGGAGAAGATATGGGATTTCCTGGGAGAAAAGGAGTCGATCCAGGATCTCCGATTCGCCGACTTTGCCTTTGACGGGATCGAAGCCGGACGACGCATGAAAGCGCCCGTCGCCCTCTTTCCCAGGGTCGATTTGAAGGAATTCCTGGTCGAGGAAGCCAATCCGGCCGCCACGGCCAAACCCGAAGGGACAAAAAGGGAGGAAAAAATGGACATCATCACCTACGATGAATTCAAGAAAATGGACTTGCGCGTGGCCCACATCCTGAAAGCCGAAAAGGTCGAGGGCGCCCAAAAGCTGCTCAAGCTTCAGATCGATTTGGGCGCGGAACAGCGGCAGATCGTGGCCGGCATCGCCGAGACCTATAAACCCGAAGATCTCGTCGGCCGAAGACTCATTGTCATCGCCAATCTCAAACCGGCCGTCATCCGGGGCGTCGAATCCCAGGGCATGCTCCTGGCCGCGGTGCTCGACGACAAAGCCATCATCCCCTTTTTCCAAGGCGACGTCCCCGCGGGCACCAAGGTCAAATAACGAAAGGGATGGGGACCCGGTTCTGAGGAACGAAGCGCGCGCTTTCTTCTTTTTCGGACCATCCAAATAGAGGACGGAGGATAGCGTTTCCCTAAGATAGATATTTCCGCAAGGCCGATGCCGGGACGGCGCCGGCGCGCAGGATGAGCGGCCGCGCGCCCGTCAGATCAACGATCGTCGAAGGCCGGCCGCCGGGCGTCCGACCGCCGTCAATGATGAGATCCACGGTACCTTGAAAAGCCGCGATCACGTCGTCCGATGTCGAGATCTCCCTTTGGCCTGAAATATTGGCGCTCGTGGCCGTGATCGGCGCGCCCAGATGCCGGACGAGAGCTCTCAGCCAGGAGACGGCGGGCACGCGCATGGCCAGAGACCGGTCCCGGCCGAGCATGTTCGACGGGAATAAGGGTTTGGCCTGGACGACCAGCGTCAGGGGTCCGGGCCAGAACTCGCCGGCGAGCGGCCGGAAAAGAGGCGGAAGCGATACCGCGATCTTTTCCGCCATCGCGAGATCCGCGATGATCACGGACAGAGGTTTCCCCCGTTCACGTTCCTTCAGGCGATAGACTTTTTCGATCGCTTTCTCGGACAACGCCAGAACGCCCAAGCCATAAAACGTTTCCGTAGGATAAGCCATGACACCGTCGCCGTCGAGGATATCGGAAATCATGACCAACGGTTCCGGCCCGATGTTTTCTCCTTCCATTTTCAGGATCTTGGTTTTCATTTCTGCCTTCCCTATCGTCCGGCAGGACCATAGTAGAAAGAGCCCCGGAAAAAGTCAAACGCGTCACCTTTACAAGAGGAGGCAGGCGGTTTAAACTAACGGAGAAGCCTCGGGAAAGAGGACAATTGACCCATTTACGCCACATCCGGGGCTCTCTCCAGCCTGGATGACGGGCCTCGAAATTTGGCATGGTTTTTGCATAAAAAATGGACAGGAGGCAGACAATGAAAAAAAGAATCATAGCGGCGGTTATCGCCCTTCTGACGGTGTCGGCCCTTGGGTTTTCGAATACCATCACGTTCAGACTGAATTACTTCATTCCTCGCGCCCAATCCGGTATCAATTGGCCGGACAGTCTTTGGACGATCGAATTCGATCAAATGAGCTACAAAAAGTCGGATTTCCAGGATACATCCTTCGGTTTCGATTATGAGTATTTTATTTCGAACGAGTTCAGCCTCGTCTTCAGCGTGGACACATTCAGCAAAAGCAAGGCCGGCTATTACAAGGATTACGTCGGTTTTGACTACCTGGGAGAAACCTACGCGCTTTCCAATGCGTACGCAGACGTCGATACGTTCACCCTGTCCCACAGCTTGAGCGTGTCCATCACGCCGATTCAGGTGTCCGCCAAAATCACCCCCTTCGGCCGCAGAAGCAAGATCATCCCCTATTTCGGCGGGGGGGTAGGCCTCTATCTCTGGAGCGTCCGGATGCGCGGCGACGTGATCGATTTTAGCACGGATTACAGCGACGATCCGACCGTCCCGATTTATTACGTCAACTCAGCCGACGTGATGGAAGGCGAGACGTTCGGGAAAATCAGCTTCGGCTACCAGATCTTCGCCGGAGTCATGGTCCCGGTGGCGAACAGGCTGACCATCGACCTCGGCGCCAAATTCAACGCGGCCAAGGGCAAGTTCACCAGCGCGTTCCAAGGCTTCGACATGTTCGATCTCAGCGGCTACTTTTTCTCGCTGGGCATCAACTACTGGTTTTGAAAAAAAGGGGGCGCCGGCCGAATTCCGGAGAACTCGGAAAGCGCCCCTTTTTTTATTCCGGACGATTTCTGGCAATGATCGCCGCGTATTTTTCCGCTTCGAGCTGGTTTCCCCGTTTCAAGAATCCCTGGAGAAGAACGCGGCTCTTGTTGACAATCTCTTCCCGCACGAGTCTTTCCTGCCCCATCGACAGCCCGAGCCGCAAGGCTTTTTCCAAAGCCTGGACCCTGAACCGGTCCATTCCCCAATATTGGTGGGAGAGCTGGTCGGCGTGTCCTCCCCGCTTTATGATCAGAGGCTCGGGCAAAAAATGGAACGGATATTTATGGGCCAGCCGGATTCCCAAATCATAATCCTCGCAGGCCGGGAGCGTCTCGTCGAAGCCCCCGATGTCCTCGAACACCTCCCTCCGGAAGAGAGCCGAGGAAAGGCTTAAAAGGCAGAGCGGCAGGACGTTATCGAAGATCCAGCCGGAATATTTTTTGTGCCTTTTCCCCGGGTTGTGGCGGAGGCCGCCCCGGATCCAGATCTCTTCCGTGCAGCAGATCATGGCTTCCGGATGGGCGGCCATGAAATCCATCTGCGTCCCGATTTTCCCTTTCATCCAGAGGTCGTCCGAATCCAAAAAGGCGATGAAGCTGCCGCGGGCCAGGCGCAATCCGAAGTTGCGGGCGGCGCTCACGCCTTTGTGGTCCTGCTCATGATAACGAACGCCCCCGCCGAACGACCGGACAAGTTCCCTTGTCTCGTCGATGGAGCCGTCATCGACGATCAACAATTCCCAGGAAGCGGAAGACGCCATCGCGAAATACTCCTGGTCAAGGACGGAGCGGACGGCTTCCGCGAGGAACGCCGCGCGGTTATAGGTGGGAATGATGACGCTGATCAAGAGATCTTTTGCACGGCGACTTTGCCGCTTTTATCCAGGGGGATCTTAAAATTTCCCCAGGGCGTTTCAATCTCGGCCTCGCCGGAAAAACGGGCGGCCACGGGCGGCTGCTCCAGCCCGTCATAGACGACCTTGCCGATCTCGAAAAAATCCAGGAGGAGGGGGATTTCGAAAATCTTTTCGCCGCGGGCGGCCACATCCGATCCTCGTCCGGCGCTCCCCTGGGAAACGGTCACGCCGACAAGATCTATCTTGTAGGTCAGTTTTTCGACCTTGAAAGAAAAGCCATTGGGGTTCATCAGCGCGGCCTTGAATACCAGGTCCGCTCCGCCGACGGTAAGGTCCTTAGTTTCGACCGGCAGGAGCCTGACGTCAAGTCCGCGATAGACGGGGAAATCGCCGGAAAAAGCCATGGAAATCCTTTTTTCCCTCTTTTTCTCGTCCTGGATGATCATTCCGCCCGTAAGGAAGCAAACGGCCCGGTCTTTCGGCTGGACATCCGGCATCGCTTGGAATAGAAAAGCGAACGTGATCTTGACCGGAAGGGCGATGAGAAGCCCGCTTGTGGGCTCGATCCGCAGGGGTTCGTCCAGAGGGACCTGAAGGCTCGGCAGGAATTCCGTTTCGTTGATCACGACCCGGTAATCATATTTAGCCAGAAACTGGGGGATGGACGTCTTATTGGCGATATCCAGATAGAATACGAGTGAAAGCCCGTCCGGGGAGAGGTCCGTGATTTTCTTTTCCCGAACGGATATGTCGAATTCGGAATTCTGGGCCTGGGCCGCGACGGCCGCGACAACGGCGAAAAAGCTCGTCAGGAGGATCGCCGTAAAGATCTTTTTCATGGGTCCAATTTTATATTTATTTTGAATAGGATAGTTTATAACAACGTCCGGCAAAGGACAAGCCGCTCCTGCCTCACCCGGGACGGTTTTCATCAAGAGGGCCGGCCCTTGATCGTCCAAAATAAAAATTGCGCTCGGCCCCGCCAGTTTCTATAATAAGCTCGATCATGAAAAAGATCGAGGCCGGTTTCCGCGACAAGAAGCTCTTCGTCGGGCTGTTCGGCAAAGACGTCTACGCCGTCGGCGGCTACGTCCGCGACCGCCTGCGGGGGATTTCTTCCGATGATATCGATATCCTCGTCACCCGCCGGCCGCTCGAGGACATCGTCACGAAAATCGAGCCCTACGGCAAGGTCGACCTCGTCGGCAAGAGCTTCGGGATCATCAAATTCACGATCAAGGGAAAAACCTACGATCTCGCCCTGCCCCGGACCGATCGTCCGAAGGGCGACGCGTCGCGCGGCCACAAGAACATCCTGGCCTCGTCCGATCCCGATCTTCCCCTTGAAACCGACCTCGAACGCCGGGATTTCCGCTGCAACAGCATCGCCCTTCGTCTGGCGGACGGGAAGCTCATCGACCCGTTCGACGGGGCGAAGGACATCCGGGCCCAAATCATCCGGGTCACGAACCCGAAGTCCTTTCCCGAGGACCCGCTCCGGGTGCTTCGGGCAGCCCGCTTAGCCTCGATCCTGGGTTTTTCCATGGACCCCGCGATCTACGATCTGGCGAAATCCATCGATCTCTCCGGACTCAGCGTCGAACGGGTCAACGAAGAACTCTTCAAGATTCTGCTTTTCTCCGACCGTCCCTCCCTCGGCCTCGAAGAGCTTTTCAAGCTCGGCGCGCTGCGTCAGCTCTTTCCCGAGCTTTACGCTTTGACGCTCATTATCCAGGATTCGGTCTTTCATCCCGAGAAAGACGATTTCGGACATCACACGGTCTGGCACCATACAAAACTGACCGTGGATCAGGCCCGCCGTCTCGCCGGTTCTTCCAAGTGGGAGGCCGCGAAAATCCTCGCTCTGCTCCTGGCTGCCCTTTTCCACGATGTGGGCAAAGCGGAGACGACCCAGTGGGAGTTCAAACGTGGACGGATGGTGATCACCAGCGCCGGCCACGACGGCGCCAGCGAACGAATCGCCAGAAAGATCTTCAGCCGGCTCAGGATCTTCTCCTGGAACGGCTTTCCTCTCCGCAAGACCGCCCTCCTTCTGATCAAGACCCATCACCGGGCCTCGGAGCTCTGGCAGAACCGGAAGTCGGTCACGCGAAAGGCGTTCAACAGGCTGGCCTCGGACACGGCCGGCGAGATCGAGCTCGTCGCCTATCTCGACGTCGCGGACCGGAAGGGACGGAAGGACCGGCCCGTCCAGGGGCTGGACCGCGAAGGAAAATGGCTTCTCGGAAAATTCCGCGAGCTCCGCGTCGACAGAGAAACGATCAAGCCGCTCATCATGGGGCGCGACCTGATCAAATTGGGAGTCGCGCCCGGACCGGAGATGGGCAAAATGCTGGACGAGCTCTACAAGCGTCAAATGGACAATGAGTTCGAGACCAAGGCCCGCGGGCTTAAGCTCGCGGAAAAGTTGGTTGCGGGAGCGCCATGAGCAAGGTCTTGGTGACCGGCGGAGCGGGATATATCGGCTCGCACACCGTCAAGGAGCTTCGAGGACGAGGTTTCGACGTCTTGGTTTTCGACAACCTCTCGTCCGGCCGGAGGGAATTTGTCCGGGATACGGAGCTCGTCGTCGGCGATATCGAGGATAAAAACGCCATCGGCCGCGTCTTCAAGTCCTACGATATCTCCGCTGTCCTTCACTTCGCCTCGCTCATTCAGGTCGGCGAATCCTATCTCCATCCCCGCAAATATTACACGCAGAACCTATCCTCCAGCCTTAACCTGCTGGACGCGATGCTCGAAGCCGGGGTCAAGAACTTCATCTTTTCCTCGAGCGCGGCCGTCTACGGCGTCCCCAAGCGGCTCCCCATCCCCGAAGATCATCCGCTCGACCCCTTCAATCCCTACGGACAGACGAAGTACTTCGTGGAGAGAATCCTCCAGGACTACGACCGGGCCTACGGCCTGAAATTCATCTCCCTCCGTTATTTCAACGCCTCGGGCGCCGATCCCGACGGCAGGATGGGAGAATGTCATGATCCCGAGACCCATCTCATTCCGAACATTCTCCTCGCCGTTCTCGGAAAGAAGGAAAGCCTGGATATCTTCGGCACGGATTTTTCCACGCCCGACGGGACGGCCGTCCGCGACTATATCCACGTGACCGACCTGGCGGCGGCGCATGTCCTGGCCCTCCAGAGACTTCTGGCTTCCCCGCAAAGCGAATTCATCAACCTGGGCGCGAACAAAGGGTATTCCGTCAGGGAGATCGTGGCTGAGACCGAGGCGGTCACGGGGCATAAAGTGCCGGTTCGTGAAAAGCCCCGCCGCGAGGGAGACGTTCCGGTCCTCCTCGCCTCCAAGGACAAGGCCGAACGCCTGCTCGGCTGGAAGCTCCATTATTCCGATATCGATACGATCATCAGGACCGCCTGGCGCTGGCATCGGATATCCGCCCGATGATTCGCCGGAGGACGTTGTGTTTGACTCGATCTCGACCGCATGGTAGAGTATAGCGTCCGGCAATGATGAAAGCAAAGAAATGGCGGCCGCTCCTTTTATCGCTCTCGGCGCTCGTCCTCTGGGCCTGTTCGGCCGGCCCTAAGCCGGCGAAAACTTCGGAAAAGCCCGTCGTCCAGCAGCCCTCCCACGAATCCTCTTCTCCCCCCGTGATTCAACCCCAAAAAAAGGAAGAAGAACCCAAAACCATCATCCCTCCGGAAGAAAAGAAGACCGTCGGCCAAGAAACCGACCTTCAGGAAAAAACGAACGGCTCTGAAAAAGACGTGACATCCGTCCTGCTCGAGAAAGCCCTCAACCTCTACCAGGAAGCCAAGCTGGCCCGGGATAAGGGAGACCTCGACGCCGCCATCAAAGACCTTGACGAGGCCAATCTCATCATCCTCAAGCTCAACATCCCGCCCGATTCCCCGCTCGTCCAGGACAAGGACAACCTCCGCTTCCTCATCGCCCAGCGGATCCAGGAGATCTATGCCTCGCGGCGCAACCCCGTCAACGGCAACGGCAAGGCCTTCCCTCTCGACGAGAACAAATACGTCACTGCCGAGATCAAGTCGTTTGCGGGCGTGGAGCGGAAGGATTTCGAAGAAGCTTACAAGCGCTCCGGCCTATATAAGGGCTGGATCCAAGAGGAGTTTCGGAAAGCGGGCCTTCCCGAGGAGCTTTGCTGGCTTCCGATGATCGAAAGCGGGTTCCAGCCGCGGGCTCTTTCGCGCGCCCGGGCGCTCGGCATGTGGCAGTTCATCCGCACCACGGGATACCGCTACGGTTTGAACCAGGACCGGTTCATGGATGAGCGCATGGATCCCTACAAATCGACGCGGGCCGCTATCAAGTATTTCGACGAATTGCATTCCTTCTTCGGCGACTGGACGACGGCCCTGGCGGCCTACGATTGCGGTGAGGGCGCCGTCCAACGGGTCATCGCCACCCAGAACATCAACTATCTGGATAATTTCTGGGACCTGTTCCAGCGGCTGCCGTGGGAGACCGCCCGTTATGTTCCTCGCCTCATCGCTGTCATCTGCATCATCAAGGACCCGGCCAAGTATGGGATGACTCTCCCCGAACCCTATCCTCCCCTCAAATTCGAGACGGCGAAAATCAATCGCCCGATGAAGCTGACGGCTCTTGCGAAGACGATAGGGCTGGAGGTCTCGGAATTGATCTATCTCAATCCCGAGCTGCGCCTGGATTCCACTCCGGACCGGGACTACGAGCTGAAAGTTCCCGTCGGCTACGCCGATAAAACGCTCCAGACGATCGCCAGCGTGCCGAAATACGTCCCCCCCGAGTACGATACGTACGTCGTCCGGCCGGGCGACACGCTGGGCGCCATCGCCCAAAAATACGGAACGTCCGCCCAAGCCATCATTCAGGTCAACGGCCTGCGGAGCAGCTACCTGATCTATCCCGGACAGCAGCTCAAGATCCCGAGACGGGGCTAGTTCTCCTTGATTTCGAATTCCTTTGAAGTGAAGAACGTGCCGTCCATAAAAACGGCAACGGTCCAGACGCCGTTTTCCTTGCCCTCCGAGACATTGATCAAGTCCCAGGCGATATACCGGTCGAAGATCTTGCCGCCTTCGCCGACGGCGATTCCCTCTGTCTCCCGATAAAGGCGCCGCGAGGGATCGTACCATTTCCAGAGGAGCATATGCGCGCCGCGGAGGTCTCTCAGCTCGAGGAAGGAATAGACGTTCGCGTCGGTCCCTTTCTTGAAGATCGCTTTCTCCCCGGCGGGCTCGGCCCAGTCGTCCTTTTGATCGAGGCTCGAACAAAAAACGGCCCGCTCGAGGACGGCGGAGGGCTCATCGAGCGCGGGCGGCGTAAAGCGGATGCAGGCCGCGGCTAAGATGACAGCCATAATTGGGAACAAGCCATGGACAGATATTGCCGGAGCGGACCTTTTCATGAACGCCCCTATTTTCTCATAAAGCAGATGCAGACTGAATCCCCACCTTCTCTCTATGTCTTGAATAGGACTCGGGGGAATTCCTGAGAAAGCCTGCGCAGCGGAGCGGGCACGGTTCGTCGACCGGAGGGAGAGGAGAGCGGAGCGAGCACTTGAGTGGAGGGGCCTCGCAGGGACTCCTCCACGTCTTTCGAAGGGATTCCCCCGAGTCCTTATCCACGCCTTACGCTTTTTTAGCCCCTTTGTCCTTGTCTTTCTTTTTCTTTTCTTTTTTCTTGAATTCCGACCCGATGAGCTCAAGGAGGGCCATCTCCGCGCCGTCGCCGAAGCGGGTCCCGGTCTTGACGATGCGGGTGTATCCGCCGGGCCGCTCGGAAAAGCGCGGCGCGATTTCGGCGAAAAGCTTCGTGACGGCGGATTCCTTGGTCAGGACCGCCAGCGCCTGGCGTCGCGTATGCAGAGTGTTCTTCTTGGCCAGCGTGATCATTTTTTCGGCAAGGGGCCGGGTCTCCTTGGCCTTGGCCACCGTCGTCTGGATCCGCTCCTTTTCAAAGAGCGATGTCACGAGATTGCGGAGGAGCGCTTCCCGGTGCGCCGTCGTCCGTCTCAGCTTCCGGCCTTTAACGAGGTGCCTCATTCATCTGACTCCTTGCTGTCTTTGTCGCTTTTGAGCTCGCCCTTGATTTTCTCGAGAAGCTTGGGATGGAGGTCGAGGTTGAGCCCTAGGCCCAGGTTCGCTAACGTCTCCTTGATCTCGCTCAGGGATTTGCGTCCGAAATTTTTCGTTTTGAGGAGTTCTTCCTCGGTTTTCTGGACGAGCTCGTAGATCTTCTCGATCCCCGCCGAGCGGAGGCAGTTGTTGGACCGGACGGACAGTTCCAGGTGCTCGATCGGCTTGGAGAGGATGTCGATCTGGGACATGAAGGGGATTTCGCGCTTCGCCGTCACCTGTTCCTTTTCCATGGGCTCGTCGATGATGTTCATGAAGATGACCATATGGTCCCGCATGATCTTGGCCGCTTGGGCCAGGGCTTCGATCGGCTGCACGGCGCCCGTGGTCCAGACCTCGAGGGTCAGGCTTTCGTAATCGATGCGCTTGCCGACACGCGCCGGCTCGACGCGGTAATTCACTTTCTTGATCGGCGAATGGGAGGAATCGAGGGGGATATAATCGACGCTGCGCGTCTCATCGAAATTCTCGTCGGCTATGATGTAGCCGCGGTTGTTCTGGACGATCATCTCGATGTCGAGCTTTCCGTCCCGGTCGAGCGAGGCGATATGGATGTCCTTCTCGAGGATCTCGATATCGGAGTCGTGGACGATGTCGGAGGCCTTGGCCGCGGCAGGACCTTCCTTTTTCAGGGTCATGGTCTTGGGCTGGTCGCCGTGAAGTTTCAAGGGGATGCTCTTCAGGTTCAGGATCACGTCGGTTACGTCCTCGACGATGCCGGGGATGGTGGAAAACTCGTGAAGCACGCCCTGGGTCCGGACGGCGGTGATCGCCGCGCCTTTGATGGACGACAGCAGGATCCGGCGGAGCGCGTTCCCTACGGTGACGCCGAAGCCCCGCTCGAAAGGCTGGGCCGTGAAACGTCCATAGGTGGGGGTCAGCGTCTCATAATCGCATTCGAGGTATTTGGGCCTCTGAAAACCTGTCTCGGTCATTGTTCCTCCTTTTGAGGATCTTTAATATCATTCAAGAATATCATTCAAGCCTTACTTGGAATACAATTCGACGACCATGCGCTCCTCGATGGGGATCTGGATATCCGCCCGCGTCGGAAGCGAAACGATCCGGGTTTTCATGTCTTCCCAGTTCACTTCGATCCAGCCCGGAAGGGCCTTGTTCTTATGGGCCTCGAGCGTCGCTTTGACCTCCTCGGACTTCGCGGAGCGCTCGCGGAACGCGACCATGTCTCCGGGTTTGACCTGGAAGGAAGGCACGCTGACCCTCGCCTCGTTGACGATGAAATGCCCGTGGTTGATCAGCTGCCGGGCATGGGCCCGGGAATGGGCGAAGCCGGCCAGAAAGATCACATTGTCCAAGCGCCGTTCGAGCATGGCCAGAAGCGTCTCGCCGGTGATGCCCTTCTGGCGCTCCGCCCGTTCGAAGAACAGGTGGAACTGTTTTTCGGACATCCCGTAATACCGTTTCAGCTTCTGCTTTTCACGGAGCTGGATCCCGTAGCCCAGGATCCTCCTCCGGCTCCGGCCGTGCTGGCCGGGGGGGTAGGCCCTCCGCTCCAGCGGACATTTTTCGGTCAGGCATTTATGGCCCTTGAGAAAGAGCTTGCTCTTTTCAACCCGGCACAAGCGGCAGATCGGTTCTCTGTATCTCGACATCATGCGCTCCTTAGACTCTCCGGCGTCTCCGGACCCGGCATCCATTATGAGGGATCGGCGTCACGTCCTTGATGGATTTGATCTCGATGCCCGCCGATTGGAGGGCTCGAATGGCGGATTCCCGGCCCGCGCCCGGCCCTTTGATCCGGACGTCCACGTAGCGGACGCCGAAGTCCCGGGCACGGTTGGACGCCTCTTTGGCCGCCAATTGAGCGGCGAACGGGGTGCCCTTGCGGGCGCCTTTGAATCCGGCCGTGCCGGAGCTCTTCCAGCAGACCGTGGCGCCCTGGTGGTCCGTTATGGTGATGATGGTGTTGTTGAAGGTCGATTGAATGTGGGCGACACCATAGCCGATTTCCTTCCTGACTTTTTTCTTTGATTTGACTTTGGTCTTGGGCTTTGCAGTGGCCATCGAATGCTCCCTTCCTCCGATTACGTCGCTTTGATCTTCTTGATCGTGTGCCCGCGCGGCCCTTTCCGCGTCCGAGCGTTGGTCTTCGTCCGCTGGCCCCGCACCGGCAGTTTCCTCTTGTGCCGCTGACCGCGGTAGCAGCCGATATCGATCAGCCGCTTGATGTTCATGCTGATTTCCTTGCGCAAATCACCTTCGATCTTTTCCCGCTTCTCGATGATTTGCCGGATCTTGTTGATTTCGTCTTCCGTCAGGGCCTTGACCTTCTTGTTCTTATCGATCTTGGCCTCTTCCAGGATCTTGACCGATTTGGACCGGCCGATGCCGTAGATATAGGTCAGCCCGATCTCGATCCGCTTTTCCGGGGGAAGAGGGATGCCTGCGATTCTTGCCATGTTGACCTCGTTTAACCTTGCCGTTGTTTATGTTTGGGATTGGTGCAGATCACCCGGACAACCCCTTTGCGTCTGATGATCTTGCAGTTTCTGCAGATCTTTTTGACCGATGCTCTCACTTTCATGCGCGTCGTCCTTTATTTGAATCGATAAGTGATCCTTCCCTTGGTCAGATCGTACGGCGAGATCTCGACGAGAACCTTGTCGCCGGGAAGAATCCGGATAAAATGCTTTCTCATCTTGCCTGAAATATGGGCGAGGATCTTGTGCTTGTTGGCCAGTTCCACGCGGAACATGGCGTTCGGCAGCGTCTCCAAAACCGTGCCCTCGGCCTCGTAGATTTCCTCTTTAGGCATTCGGCTGCTCCTTTAAAAGACGCCCTTGGGAATCCTCCTCGTCGGCGCTCAAGATCTCCGCGCCGCGGTCGGTGAGGGCCACGGTCTGCTCGTAATGGGCGGCCAGGCTCCGGTCCCTGGTGACGGCCGTCCAGCCGTCCATCAGGACCTCCACGTCCCAGCCCCCCGCCGCGATCATCGGCTCGACGGCGAGGACCAGTCCGCGCCGGATTTTCGGCCCGCGACCCGGGAACCCGAAATTGGGAACCTGGGGCTCCTCGTGAAGAGCGCGGCCGATGCCGTGGCCGACGAACGAGCGGATCACGGAAAAACCTTGCGCCTCCACGTAGTCCTGGACGGTCGAGGACATGTCCGAGATCCGGTTCCCCTCGATCATTTTCTCGATCCCTTTGTAAAAAGCCTGCTCGGCCGCCTGGATCAATTTCCGGGCGGCCGGAGAAACGGTCCCGACGGGATATGTCCGCGCGGCGTCCCCATAGAAGCCGTCATAAAGGACGCCGAAGTCGAGACTGACGATGTCTCCATCCCGGAGCGTCCGCGGCGAGGGGATGCCGTGGATGATCTCTTCGTTGATCGATATGCACAGTGAAGCCGGATAACCGCGGTAGCCCTTGAACGCGGGCTTCGCTCCGAGGGCCTTCGCCCTCTTCTCGGCGAGGGCGTCAAGGTCGGACGTCTTTGTTCCGGGCTTGATCATGGGCCGGAGTTCGCTCAAGATCCGGGCCACGATCCGGGAGCTCGCCCGCATCATCCGGATCTCGTCGTCGGTCTTGTAGATGATCATTTCGCGTCCCGGCCGGTTTCGCTTTTTCCAATGGCCGCGTCCAGAATCCGGACGATCTCCCGGGAAATCCCGTCGATCGTCCCTTCGCCGTTCACGGGGCGATAGGCCTTCTTCCGGAGATAGTAGTCTTTCAATTTCCCGGTCTGCTCTTGATAGACCTTGATCCTTTTCCGAATCACGTCCGGTTCATCGTCATTGCGCCGGACAAGCCGGCTCCGGCAGATGTCGCAAACGCCCTCGCGCCGCGGCGGCTGAACGCCGAGGTTATAAACGGCCTGGCATGACGGGCACACCCTCCGGCCGCTCAAACGGCCGATCAAAATATCGGAGGAGACTTCGATGCCGATGACGATCTCGGGGCGTTGTCCGTCCATCTCCTTGAGGGCCTCGGCCTGGGCGATCGTCCGCGGAAAACCGTCAAGAATGTATCCCTTTCGGCAGTCGGGATCAGCGATGCGCTCGCGGACGAGGCCTTCCACGATCTCATCGCTCACGAGACGGCCTTCTTTCATGATCGCTTCGGCTTTTTTCCCGAGAGGCGTCCCCTTCCGCACGGCCGCCCGCAGCAGGTCGCCCGTGGAGATCCTGGGAAAGTCATACCGCTTCGCCATCAGGTCCCCCTGGGTCCCTTTGCCGCTGCCCGGCGCGCCGAAGAGGATCACCCTCATCAGCGTCTCCCTTTGATGCGGCCGCGCCGCATGAAGCCGTCGTAATGGCGCATGACGAGCTGCGCTTCGATCTGCTGCAAGGTGTCCATGGCCACACCGACGACGATCAGGATCGATGTCCCGCCGAAATACAGGTCCGTCTGGAGCCCCTGGGTAACGAACTTGGGAAGGTTGGCATCGAGGAAATTGCCGATGAAGGGGATGCCCTGGACCTTGAAGCCGTTCATCAGGAATTCCGGGAGGATGGCGATCAATGCCAGGTAAACGGCCCCGACGAGCGTGATCCTCGATAGAATCGAATCGATGTGGTCCGAGGTGTTTTTGCCGGGCCGGATGCCGGGAATGAACCCGCCATATTTCCGGAGGTTGTCCGCGACGTCCACCGGATTGAAGATGATTGAAACGTAAAAATACGTGAAAAAGACGATCGCGGTGACATAGAGAATGTTATAGAGAGGCATGCCCAGGCCGAATTGCTTGGCGATGTTCTGGAAGAACGGGAGTTTGATCATCGTGGCGATGGTCCCCGGGATGGTGATGATGGACGCGGCGAAGATGATCGGAATGACGCCGCCCGTATTGACCCTCAGCGGGAGGTGCGTGCTCTGGCCGCCGTAGACCTTCCGGCCGACGACGCGCTTGGCGTACGACACCGGGATCCGCCGCTGGCCGCGCTCGACAAAGACGATGAAGGCGATGACGGCCAGCATCATCACGGCGACCAGGATCACTTTGATCGGATCCCAGCTCCCCGTTTTGAGCCCGGAGAGGATGGAGCTCAATCCCGCCGGAAATCTGGCTACGATCCCGGCGAAGATGATAAGCGAGATGCCGTTGCCGATGCCCCGCTCGGAGATCTGCTCGCCGAGCCACATGACGAAGACCGTCCCCGTGGTTAGGGTCAGGACCGTCAGCAGCTGAAAGGGCAGGCCGGGATTGGGCACGATGTGAGCGCCGCTGGGACTCGTCAGTTTCTGGAGCAGGAAAGCGATGGCCCAGGCCTGGATGAAGCAGATGCCAATCGTTCCATAGCGGGTGTATTGGGTGATCTTTTTCCGGCCAAGCTCGCCTTCCTTGGCCAGCCGCTCGAGGTAGGGCCAGACGACCTGAAGCAACTGGAGGATGATCGAAGCGCTGATGTAGGGCATGATGCCCAGGGCGAAGATCGTCATCCTCGACATGTACCTTCCCGAGAACAGGTCGATGAACCCGAGGATCGTGCCTTGCTGGGTGGCCTTCCAAAAATCGGCCAGGGCATCCGATGATATCCCGGGGTTCGGGATCTGGCCGCCGGCGCGATAGACGGCCAGCAGCAGCAACGTGAAGATCACGCGTTTCCTGAGCTCGGGAATGCTGAAGATGTTTCTGATGCTGTCGATCATTGTCAACTTCCGATGAAAACGGCCTTCCCGCCGGCTTTCTCGATCTTCTCCTGGGCGGATTGAGAAAACTTATGGGCGTGGACCGTTATGGACGAGGACACCGTTCCCCGCCCGAGGATCTTGACGCGCTCGGACTCTTTTTTGATGAGGCCCGCGGCGGCCATGTCCTTCGGCGTCACTTCGGCCTTGGCGATTTTCGCCAGCCGATCCAAATTCACCTCGGCGTATTCCGTCCTGAAAATATTGGTGAAGCCGCGCTTCGGAATACGGCGGTGGAGAGGCATCTGGCCGCCCTCGAAGCCGCGTTTCCGGGTGAAGCCGGCTCCCTGCAGCTGTCCTTTGCTGCCTTTTCCCGAGGTCTTCTGGCGTCCGGAGCCGGGACCGCGCCCGACCCTCAGCCTGTCCTTGCGTGAACCTTTGGCGGGATGCAGATTGCTGAGATTCATTTGTTCTTCAAGACCTCCACTTCGACGAGGTGCGGGATCTTCCGGATCATGCCCCGGATCTCGGGGCAATCCTTACGGACGACGGCGGAGTTCGGCTTCCTCAGTCCCAAGCCCCAGGCGACCTTGCGCTGGGTCTGCGGATAGCCGATGAGGCTGCGGACAAGGGTGATCTTCAGTTCGCCTTGGGGCGCTTTCACTGCCATATCGCCTCCTTCGCTTTCCCCCGGTTCTTGGACACGTGGGCGGGATCTTTCAGTCTCTTGAGAGCGTCCAACGTGGCATGAGCCACGCTGATCGGATTGTGACTGCGCAGCGATTTCGTCAGGATGTCCTTGACCCCGACGAGCTCCAGGATGACCCGGACCGCGCCGCCGGCGATGACACCCGTCCCCCGGGAGGCCGGGCGCAGGATGACGGTTCCGGCATCCGCTTCGCCGCGGACATAATGGGAGATCGTCGTCTCGGCCAGGTTGACCCGGATCAAATGCTTCTTCGCGTCTTGCACCGCTTTGGCGATGGCCGCCGGCACTTCGCGGGCTTTGCCCGTCCCGATTCCGACCACGCCCCGCTCGTTGCCGACGGCGACGAGGGCCGCGAAGCTCAAGTTCTTGCCGCCCTTGACGACTTTGGACACGCGGCGGATATTGATCACTTGGTCCTTAAGGTCCTCGAGTTCTTCGAACGTCTCCTGGATCGGCGTCGTATGACCGACTTTTCTGTCTTCGTCTTGCACGTTGTTGCCTCCTCGGGATTAAAAAACCAGTCCGCCTTTTCGCATGGCCTCGGCCAGGGCTTTGATCCGTCCATGATAGGGATAGATGCCCCGATCGAAAACGATCTTCTCGATCTTCTTCTCTTTGAGCCGCTGGGCCAGGATTTCGCCGAGTTTCTCGCAGCTCTGGATATTTTTCAGGTTCTTCTCGGCTTCCTTGAACGCTTTTTCGAGCGTGCAGGCCGAGGCGAGCACCCGGCCGTCGTCGTCGTTCACGGCCTGCGTGTAGATGTAGCGATTGCTCTTGAAGACAAACACCCGCGGCCTTTCGGCGGTTCCCCGGACGGTTTTCCGGATTCTCCGCCGGATCCGAATCTTGGCTTCTTCCTTGGTTTTCATTTTATCTTTAAGCACCGGTGACCCCCGCTTTCCGTTCTTTCTTGATCAGTCGCTCGCCGGCATAGCGGATGCCTTTGAGCTTGTACGGATCGGGCTTGCGGAAACGTTTGATCTCGTCCGCCACTTTGCCGACCCGCTGCTTGTCGATGCCCCGGATGGTCAGGAGCGTCGGCTTCTCGACGACGATTTCGATGTCCTGGGGAACGTCAAAGACGATGGGCCTCGAATATCCCAGGGCGAGCTCGAGCTTGTTCTTGTCGAGCTTGGCCTTGTATCCGACACCGACGATCTCCAGTTGCTTCTGGAAGCCCTGCGAGACGCCGAGGACGGCATTGGCGGCCAGGGCCCGGCAGAGGCCGTGGAGGGCCTTGTGCTCTTTGGAGTCGTCCACTCGCGCGAACGTCAGGCTCTGGCCTTCGGTCCGGGCGGAGATCCCCTCGTAAAGAGGAGTCGTCAGCTTTCCTTTCTTGCCTTCGACCTCAATCTTGCCTGACAAAATATCGACTTTGACGCCTTGGGGCAACACAATCGGCTGTTTTCCTACTCTTGACATGGTTCGAACCTTTCTCCGTGAAACCTCACCAGACGTAGCACAGGACTTCTCCGCCGACGCCGGCCTCTTCGCAGGTCCTCCCCGTGGCCATGCCTTTCGAGGTCGAAATGACGGCGATCCCCAGGCCGTCCAGGACCTTGGGAACGGAATCCTTCGTGCAGTAGATCCGGCAGCCGGGTTTGCTCACGCGGCGCAAGCCGGTGATGACGCTTTGGTTGGCCTCGGTGTACTTCAAGGTGATGTTCAAGCTCCCCTGCTTATCGTCGTCGATGACTTTGAAATTCTTGATATATCCTTCGTCTTTTAGGATCTTGGCGATCTCCACGATCAGCTTCGACGACGGCATGCTGACTTCTTTCCGCTTGATGAGAGATGCGTTGCGCATCCGGGTAAGCATATCCGCGATGGGGTCCGTTACGCTCATGTTGTCATCCTTTCCCGATCTTTACCATGACGCTTTGACGATGCCCGGAATCTCTCCCTTGTGGGCGAGCTCCCGGAAACACAAGCGGCACATGTCGAACTTCCGGTAGTAGCCCCGGGCCCGGCCGCAGATCCGGCAGCGGCGCCGGGTGCGAATCGCGTATTTGGGTTCTTTGAGATACTTGGCGAAAGCTGCTGTCGTCGACATGGTGTCCTTCCTTTATTGCGCGTCGCGGAAAGGCATGCCCAATCCCTTCAACAGGGCATACGCTTCCTTGTCGTTGCGCGCCGAGGTGACGATGGTGATGTTCATGCCTCGGGATTTATCCACTTTGGTATAATCGATCTCCGGAAACATGAGCTGATCCCGGAGGCCCAGCGTATAGTTGCCCCGGCCGTCGAAGGCTTTGGGCGATACGCCGCGGAAGTCCCGGACGCGGGGGAGAACGATGTTGACCAGGCGGTCGTAGAACTCGTACATCATCCGGCTGCGGAGCGTCACGAAGCAGGCGATCGCCACGCCTTTTCGCAGCTTGAAAGCCGAAATGGATTTCTTGGCCCGGCTGATGACGGGCGCCTGGCCCGTGATCAGGCTCAGCTCGGCCTTCGCCGTGTCCAAGACCTTCGCGTTCTGGATGGCCTCGCCCACACCGATATTGATGACGATCTTCTCCAGGCGGGGCACGGCCATCTTGTTATTGATGCCGAATTCCTTCTGGAGGGCCGGCAGGACATCGTTCTTGAATTTATCGTATATGCGGCTCATGGATCATTCCTCACTTCTGCGTCTCGAGGCTGGCCTCGCACTTCGGGCAGATTCGCATCCGGCTTCCGTCATCGAGACGCCTCATCCTGATCCGAACGCCCCGGCCGCAGTCTTCGCAGAAGACCATCAGCCGGGAGAGCGGGATGGGGGCTTCCTTTTCCATGATCCCTCCCTGTTTGTTCTTGCTCCGGTCCGGCCGGATGAATTCCTTGACGAAATTCATCCGCTCGACGACGGCCCGGCGCTTCTCGGGGTAGACCACCAAGACTTTCCCCGTCTTGCCCTTGTCCTTGCCCTGCCGGATGACAACGATATCGTTCTTCCGGATCGAAAGGGCGCTCATCACAGCACCTCCGGCGCGAGCGAGACGATCTTCATGAATTTCTTTTCCCGCAGCTCGCGGCCGACGGGCCCGAAGACGCGGGTCCCTACGGGTTCGCCCGCCTTGTCGATGATGACCGCCGCGTTGTCGTCGAAGCGGATATAGGAGCCGTCCTTCCGGCGGACTTCCTTGTGCGCCCGGACGACGACGGCCCGCACAACTTTCCCTTTGGGGATCTTGCTTTCCGGTTCCGCCTCGCGGACCGTGGCCGAGATGATGTCGCCGATGGAGCAAACAAGACCCACGCCCCCCCCGAGGGGCGTGATAGCGCGAATCTTACGGGCTCCGGAATTGTCCGCGACCCTGAGATAAGTGTATGATTGTATCATGGCTTCGCTTCCCCGATCTCGCTCTCGATATCCTGCGCCGCGGCGAGGCCGATGATCTCGACGATCCGCCAGCGCTTGCGCTTGCTGATGGGCCGGGTCTCGATGATCCGCACGACATCGCCGACCTTGCATTTTTCGTATTCGTCGTGAGCAAGAAATGTCCTTTGCTTTTTGATGGTCTTTTTATATAAAGGATGACGGACCTGCCGTTCCACCCGGACGGTGACCGTCTTCTTCATCTTCTTGCCGACGACCATCCCGATCTTTGCCGTTTTGCGTTGGATCGTTGTCTTCTCCATGTGCGCTTCCGTCCTTTAGGCCTTGGCCTTCGCCCGCATTTCCACGAGGATCGTCTCGATCCTGGCGATGTCTCTGCGGATGGATTGGAGCTTGGCCGCGTTTTCGAGCTGCCCCAGTTCATGCTGGAAGCGAAGCTTGAAGAGCTGGTCCTTGAGCTCCACTTTTTTCTGGATCAATTCATCCGCTTCCATTTCTCTTATTTCTTTGGCTTTCATCGGAGTTCCCTATATTCTCTGGAGATAAACCGGGTCTTCATGGGGAGCTTGTGCGACGCGAGCCGCATGGCCTCCTTGGCCACGTCCTCAGTGACGCCTTCCAGCTCATAGAGGATCCGCCCCGGCCGAATGACATCGACCCAGAATTCCGGGTCGCCCTTGCCCTTTCCCATGCGGACCTCGGTCGGCTTCTTGGTCACGGGTTTCCAGGGAAACGAGCGCAGCCAGAGCTTTCCCCTCCGCTTGATGAAACGGGTGATCGTGATGCGGCCGGCCTCGAGCTGCCGCGCCGTCAGCCAGCAGGGCTCCAGGGCCTGGAGTCCGAATTCGCCGAACGACAGGGTGTTCCCTCTTTGGGCCTTTCCCCGCATACGGCCGCGATGGCACTTGCGGAATTTGACTTTCTTGGGCATCAACATGACTAAATCTCCTCCACCTCCGCCGTCTGCGACGTCATCTTGGACTTTTCCACGTCACCGCGGTAGATCCAGACCTTGATGCCGATCTGTCCGTAGGTCGTGAAAGCCTCGGTGAAACCGTAATCAATGTCCGCCCGGAGCGTTTGGAGCGGGAGCTGCCCCCGCAGATACCATTCGGAGCGCGCGATTTCCACCCCGCCGAGGCGGCCCGAGCACATGACCTTGATGCCTTTGGCGCCCATCTTGAGCGCCAGATCCAGGGCCTTTCTCATGGCCCTCCGATAGGCGATGCGCTTCTCGAGTTGGATGCCGATGCCTTCGCCGACGAGCAGGGCGTTGAGCTCGGGCTTATCCACTTCGCGGATATCCACATAAACCTCGCGCTTGGCGATCTTTTGCAGGAAGGCCTTCAGGTTCTCGATTTCCTTGCCGCCGCGGCCGATGATGATGCCCGGACGGGCGGTCTGGATGATGGCCCGGATCTTCGGGCCGACCCTCTCGATGGCCACTTCGGCGATGCCGGCATGATAATATTTTTCCTTGATCGCCTTCTTCATCTCCAGGTCTTCGTGGATCAGGCGGGCGTACTCCGGACCTTTGGCGAACCAGCGAGAACTCCACTGCTTGTTGAATCCTAGTCTAAAACCGTGCGGATGTATCTTCTGTCCCACCGTTATCTCCCTTTTTTCTCGTCGAGATAAATATGGACGTGGCTCGTCCGTTTCAAGATCCTGAAGGCCCGTCCCATCGGCGCCGGACGGATACGCTTCCAGGCCGGCCCCTGGTCGATGTGGATCTTGGCGATGAAAAGATTATCGACATCGACGCTTGGGAGCTTCTGCTGGGCGTTGGCAACCGCGGAACGGAGCGTTTTTTCGATGATCCGGCTCGTCTTTTTCTTATCCGAAAAATGGAGGATCGTCAGCGCCTCTCCCACGAATCTCTCCCTGACGAGGTCCGCGACCAACCGGCATTTCTGGGCGGAGGCCCGGACGTGCCTCGTGGCGGCGTGCGAAACGTAATTCTGCGCGTCCATGTTATTTCGCCACCTTGACCGCTTTGGCCGCTCTGGACGTGTGGCCCTTGAACGTCCGGGTCGGAGAGAACTCACCCAGACGATGGCCGACCATGTTCTCCGTGATGAAGACCGGGATGAATTTCCGGCCGTTGTGCACGGCGATCGTCAGGCCGACCATCTCCGGAAGAATCGTCGAACGCCGGGACCACGTCTTGATGACTTTCCGCTTCTCGCCCTGCTTTTCCAGGGCCTTGATTTTATCCACCAAATGGGAATCTATGAATGGACCTTTGCTTAAAGACCTGCCCATCTTCACTTACTCCTTCTTCTGATGATGAAGACCCGGGTCCGCTTGTTCGTCCGGGTTTTGTATCCCTTCGTCGGGATACCCTCCGGGCTCACCGGATGACGGCCGCCCTTGGACCGGCCTTCGCCGCCGCCGTGCGGATGATCGATCGGGTTCATGGCCGTGCCTCGGACATGGGGTCGCCAGCCCAGCCAGCGCGTCCGCCCGGCTTTCCCGATCGTGATATTCTGATGATCAAGGTTGCCCACCTGACCGATCGTCGCCCGGCAGTCCATATGGATTTTCCGGATCTCGGACGACGGAAGGCGGACCTGCGCATAGGCGCTTTCCTTCGCCAGGATCTGGGCGCCGGCTCCGGCCGTCCGGACGATCTGGCCGCCCTTGTTCTTCTGGAGCTCGATGTTGTGAATCACCGTGCCCAAAGGAATGTTGCGGAGGAGCGTGGCATTGCCCGGGACGATGTCGACGATCTTGTCCGAAGAGATGATGGCTTGTCCGGCCTTCATATCCTGGGGGGTGAGGATGTAGCGCCGCTCGCCGTCCCGGTACTTGATCAAAGAGATGAAGGCGGAGCGGTTCGGGTCATACTCGACGCTCTCGACGATGCCCGGAATTTCGAGCTTGTCCCGCCGGAAATCGATGCTCCGGTACATTTTTTTGTGTCCGCCTCCCAGGTGTCGCGTGGACAGATGTCCCTTGTTATTTCGTCCGCCGGATTTGGCGAGAAACGACAGAAGGGGCTTATGGGGCTTGTCCCCGGTCAACTCCGTGTAGGTCAAACCCGTCCGGTGCCGCAAGCCCGCCGTGCGTGGTCTGTAGGTTTTTATGCCCATGTTAAACCGCCTCGAAATATTCGATCATTTTCTCGCCTTCTTTGAGCCGGACGAGGGCTTTCTTCCATGTTTTCGTCATGCCCGCACTGCGGCCGACGCGCCGTTCTTTCCCCGTCTTGATCTGGGTCCGGACGGCTTCGACCTTGACCTTGAAGAGATGCTCGACGGCCTTCTTGATCTCGGTCTTGTTGGCGTGGAGGGCCACTTCAAAGCAGACTTCCCTGTTTTTATCTTTGAGCACCGTGCTTTTCTCGGTGATCACAGGCCTGAGGATGATCGCGTAGGGATCCTTGTTCACTTCAATTTCTCCATCAAAGACGTAAAGGCCTTCCGGCTGAGGACAAGCCATTTATAGTTCAGGACATCGTGCGTATTGACGAGATTCCAGTCGACGGCCTTGACCCGGGGCACGTTCCGGAGAGACAAGAACAGACCGGCGTTATCCCGGACATCGACGACCAGCGCGGAATCCACGTTCAGGATCTTCAAGAGGCCGACCGCCTCTTTGGTCTTGGCCGCCTGCAGCTTGAGATCGTCCAGAATGATCAGCTGCCGATCCGCGTGTTTGGCCGCGAGGGCCGATCTCAGAGCGTTTTTTTTGACCTCTTTGGGCAGTTCATACGAATAGTCCTTCGGCCGAGGCCCGAAGGTCGTCCCGCCGTGCCGCCACAGCGGAGACCGGGTGGCGCCGGCGCGGGCCCGGCCCGTTCCCTTCTGCCGCCAGGGTTTGCGGTTGCTGCCGCTCACCTCGGCCCGGGTCTTGGTCGTGGCCGTTCCGCGCCGCTGATTGGCGTGGAAATTGATGGCCGCCTCGTAAAGGAGATGCGATTTGACCGGGGAGGCGAAGACCTCGTCCGGGAGCTCGATCTCCTCTTTGACTTTCCCGCTGATATCCAAAACTCGCACTTTTTTCATGGTCAACTCTTCTTACGCTCTATGGATCAGGACGTAGCTGCCCCTGGGGCCGGGAACGGCTCCGACCACGACCAGGAGGTTTTGGTCCTTGTCCGCGCGGAACACGACGAGGTTCCTCACGGTTACTCGGTCGCTCCCCATGCGCCCGCCCATCCGCAGCCCGCGGACGACGCGCGATGGGTAGGACGAGGCTCCGATCGAGCCCGGCGCCCGATGGAACATCGACCCGTGCGACTCTGCTCCGCCCCGGAAGTGGTGGCGTTTCACGACGCCGGCAAAGCCCTTGCCTTTGCTCGTCCCCGTGATATGGACCTTTTCGCCTTCCTTGAAGATATCGACGAAAAATTGGTCGCCTTCTTTGATTTCGTCCGGGCCCTCGTAACCGAATTCCCGCAACAGCTTCGTCGGCGGGGCGCCGGATTTCTTGAAATGGCCGAGCGCGGCCTTTTTCATCCGCTTCACGCCCTTGTCTTCGACGAAGCCGATCTGCAAGGCGGCGTAGCCGTCTTTATCCTTGGATTTTTTCTGGATGACGGTGCAGGGCCCGGCCTTGATGACCGTCAGGGGGACGGCGTTCCCCTCTTTGTCGAAGCCCTGCGTCATGCCGATCTTTTTGCCGATGAGACCCTCGAGCATGGTTTACTCTCCCGCGCCGAAAGCTTGAATCTCGACGTCGATGCCGGCGGGCAAATCGAGTTTCTGGAGTTCTTCGATCGTCTCGTTGTTGTACTCGCTGATATCGATCACTCTTTTGTGGACGCGCATCTCGAAATGTTCCCGGGATTTCTTGTCCACATGGGGAGAACGAAGGACGCAGAAACGATGGATCCGCGTCGGCAAGGGGATCGGGCCGGCAATGCTGGCGCCCGTCCTCTTAGCCTTCACGACGATGTCTTTGACGGACTGGTCGAGGAGGCGGTTGTCGAATGATTTCAATCGGATTCTAATTTTTTCCATGATGTCCCTCGGTTCTCTTGAGAATATTCCTCTCTATCCCGTTCCAGCTGAGGACGGGGGCCGGCTCCAGATATTCGGCGCCCGTTCTCATGGGATCTACTCGATGATGTCCGTGACGGTGCCGGCGCCGACCGTTCGTCCGCCCTCCCGGATCGCGAACCGCAGCCCCTTCTCCATCGCCACGTCCGTGATCAGCGAGATCTCCAGGTTCACGTTGTCCCCGGGCATCACCATCTCCACTCCCTCCGGCAGCTTCGCATCCCCCGTCACATCCGTCGTCCGAAAATAAAACTGCGGCCGGTATCCCGTGAAAAACGGCGTATGCCGTCCCCCTTCTTCCTTCGTCAACACGTAGATCGCTCCCCTGAACTTCCGGTGCGGCGTGATCGACCCCGGCTTCGCCAACACCTGCCCCCTCTCCACTTCCGTCTTCCCGATCCCCCGCAGCAGACACCCGATGTTG
>JBEKTZ010000018.1:0-26929 GCA_049515535.1 Candidatus Aminicenantales bacterium
CCCCCTCAGGGGGTCAGCGAAGCGCCGAGGGGGGAGCTTGACTCCCCCCTGGAAGTATCCCGTCTCAAGGAGATATTGGATAAGGAACTTGAGAGACGGGATACTAGGTTCGGGCGAATCGGAAACGGACCGTGATTTTCGTCCCCTTTTTTCCCTCGCTCGCGATCTCGATCGATCCCTGATGGTCCTCGATGATTTTTTTGGCGATGGGAAGGCCGAGTCCCGTCCCGACGTCCTTGGTCGAAAAATAAGGTTCGAAAATCCTGTCCAGGATATCCTTTTCGATGCCCGCGCCCGTGTCTTCGATCTCGACGACCAGCAGACCCGGCCGGCCGGCCAGACGCACTCCGATTTCCCCCTTGCCGCGGATGGATTCGATGGCGTTGGTCAGAATGTTGCGCAGGGCGATCTTCAGCTTGGCCCGGTCGCCCTCGAACCGGAAATCAGCGCCTTCGAACGCCACCCGGATTTGGATCCGTTCCGCCAACAGCTTTCGGTAGGGATCGACCGTTTCCCGGACGAGGTCGTCGAAGCCGAACGGCTCTCTCCGAATGACGGCCTCTCTTGAGATCTCCAGGAATTCCTGGGCGATCCGGCGGAGATTTTCGACTTCGCTGTTGATGTAGGAAATGGACTCCTTGAGCGCGACACCGAAGTCGCTCCCCTTGTCTTCATAGACACGCAGAAGGTGTTCGGCCGAAAGCTGGATCGGCGTCAACGGGTTCTTGATCTCGTGGGCGACCTTGCGGGCCATCTCGGCCCAGGCGGCCTTTTTCCCCAGGTCCGCCAATTCCTGCTGATGGTCTTTGAGGTTGGCGATCATCGCGTTGAAGCCGTCGATCAGCGTTTTCATTTCGTCCCGCGATTTATATTCGATGGCGAAATCCAGGTTGCCGAGGCTGGCTTCTTTCGTTCCGGCGAGTAGCTTATGGATGGGGTTGACGATCATGGCCCCGATGCCGCGCGCGAGGACGATGACCGTGGCGACGAAAAAGATTGAAATGAAAAGGAAAAATTCGACGAGCTCCTGGGTGGCGCCGGAGATCTCCTCTTGTTCGAAAGGAAAGGGAAGCGAGATCATGAGACGGGGACCGAGCGATGCGTAAGGGACGGTCAGGGTCTGGAACGAGAAATTGCCGATGTTCCGTTTCTGCGTGTAAAAGGGATTGTTTTCGAACTGGAGCTTGTAATAGATCTCGCCGTCGATCAGCTCCGGAAAGAGGCCCTGATCGAAAAATTCGCTCCGGCTCGATGAGACGAGCCGTCCTTCCCGGTACAGGTTGACGTCGTTCGCGATCGCCGTGCTGATCCAGAGCATGAGGTCTTCGGGAGGCGTTTGGGCCTCGACTTTGTCCTGGCGCTGGATGTAGTAAATATAATCGTCCATCACGTTGCGGGCCATACTGGCGTGAATTTCCGCTTTTTCGATGAATTGCTGGGTGAAGATGCGGGTGAAAAAGCTCCGGGAGAAAAACGTGAACAGAAAGAGCGGGACGAACGACACCGCGATGAACGAGATATAGACGCGATTGGCGAATGACCAGAGAGGATGCTGGCCTTTCTTCCGGGCATGGATGAGATAAACGAGAGTGATCGGCGCCAGGAGAATCGCGACGTACAGGAAGAGAAGCTTGAAGAAATCGATGGCCTTTTGAACGAAACCCTTTTCCGGAGAGAAGAGGGCGTAGATGCGGTTTCCCGAAGGAAACGCATAGAGGCGGAACGCGCGGCCCTTGTCCGTAAACGTCGTCCAGCGGCCGCCGTCGTCGAGCGGGGAGGACAGCAGCTCGGGGGGCAGCCCCGTCGAGAGGTTGTTCGGATTGAACAGAAGTTTTCCTCTCGGATCGAAGACGGCCATCCGGATGTCGAAGGCGTTGAGCGATTGCAGCGAGTTGACGCGGAGAAGCTCGAAATAGGGGTTGGCGGAATAAAGGAACGGCAGCATGTCGTAATCGAGCGACAAATAGAAGACCGTCCGGCCGCGCTCCACGCCGTTCTCTATCCAGTCTTTGAAGCCGAGAAGAAAGTCCTTTTCTTTGCCCATGAACGGAAGCGTCAGACGCTCGACCGTCCAATCCGGATGGGGCGAGGGGTCAATGGCGGCCCGAAAGATCTTGGGGACGTTCAACGAAAAACGGGAAAGCGTCGCCCCTTCCGCGTTCAGGATTTCCAGGCTCGAATACCAGTTGAACTTGGCCGCGAGCGTCTGCTTCCAGATGGCATGGGTCGGCTCCGGGACGCGTTCCGGGTTTTTCAAATAGGCGAGGAGGTCATGCTGTTGCTTGTCCAATTCCTGGAAGGATCGGTCGAGGATGAAGCGGGCCCAATCTTCTTGCGAGAGGATCGTGTTTTTCAAGAAGTTTTCGGTGAGGGAGCGCCCTCGCTCGGAAACGGCTTGATGAAGGGTCCCATGGACGAAGAAGACGAGGGCCAAGGCCGTCGCCCATAGAAAAAATCGGCGAGTGGACTGGGGCCACGCTTGGGGAACGATTCCAGCCGGGCTTTTGAGGAGAGCGAAAATGAAGAGAACACATCCGGCGAGGCATAAGACGATGCTGATGTGGAGAACGAAAAATGTCCCCGAGAAGTCGAACTTGAGCAAATTCAGGCTGGCATTGAGGGCCAGGCGCGAAACGAGATTTTGAATTCCGAAAACGAGGGCGATGGAAAGGGATAAAACGAGGATCCGAACGGCCAAGATGAAGCCAAAGGCCTTGGGAGGAACGATTTTACGTGCGTAGAACGAGAAAACAATGAACACGGCGAGCCAAGCGAGCGAGGTGAGAAAAATATCGCCCGGCGATTTGGTCAAGTTCCCCAGGGTGAAAAAACCGGCCGATGTCGGCGAGAAAAGCGGCATGGTCTGGATCGGTTCGAGCCGACTGATCGGAAAAAAGAGAAAGCGGAGCCCGGCGATGGCGGCCAGGATGGCCAGCCCGGGTCCGAGTTTTTGCTCCCGGCGAAAAGACGGCTGATGGAAAAGGAGGATCAATGCGCAAACCAGGGCAAGGGCGAAAAAGACGCAGAAGCCTGAAAGGAAAAATTCTTTTTTAGACGACAAGGATGCCGCCAGGGTCAGAGAACGGAGCGAAACCGTCGCGAGGATCTGGTTGCGTTCGTTACGAAAGGGAAAAAAGAGCGACAGGACGTCTCCCTGCAGGCGAGGCTGGCCGATGTACTCGTCCTGATGGCGGGCGAGGTTTTTGTCGACCATGGAGACATCGTCCCGGAAATCCCAGTACTCGATGGAGCAATTCTTTCTCAGGCGGGGGCTGATGAAATGATAGTTATCGAGATACGGCGATTTGAACTCGGGAATGAAGGCCAGAAGGCGATAGAGGACGAGAAGAGTCTGGTCGTTCACCCAGTGAAGAGACACGAGATAAGATGACGCTTTGTACTTGATGAGCAGCGTCTGTCCGAACTCCTGGAGAACGGAATCCGAAATTCCCCCGGGGACCGCCGCCTCCAAGTTTACGACATTGCCCAGCCAGAGCGTCAAACGTCCATCTCCGGTGTATGCGGCGATGCCCTCGACCTCCGGATCGAGGCCGAGGCCTTTGAACAGCTTGAACCGGGTTTCCGTCGTCTCCGGCCAGGACTGTCCGGCCGCCCGGCGAAGCTTCTGGCTCTGATCTTTAAGGACGTCCGCGAATTCTTTTTTGATGGACTGAGCTTGGTCCCTGAGGGTGCCGAGGCTTTTGCCGTAATAATCGGCGGTCATGCGGCCGGGGAGAATAAAGGACAAAGCCAGCATCATGAGGGCCAATCCGGCCGCGCCGGCCAAAAACAGGGGCCAGATCCCGTTTTTTCGGCGGCCGGGGCCCCGGGCTTTGCCTGGGGGTCCATTTCCGCCGTACTCGCCCGTCGATATAAGACGCGGGCGAGTATGGAGGATACGGAAGGTCATAATTTTTCAGCCTTGATTTCAGTGATCTTCCAGAAATCTCCGGCCCGCGACGCTCCCGGCGACCTCCGGATATAAAAAAAGATCAGGAACACGAATTGACTTTTATTCTTGTTCAGAAACGACCAGCGGGCCTTGAAAATAAAATGGTCCTTATCGGGCGAGCTTTGACCGTTCGACTCCGGGAAGAACTCAAAGGTCGTATAGGTCGAAAAGATATTCTGGAACAGAAAGAAAGATTGCTCGCGGGTGAGCTGATCCGAAAAGGATATGGGTTCCGGCAGCGAGATATTGATCGGCTGTTCCGCGGAAAAGAGCGGATAGAAGAGCCGGGGATTATTCTGAAGAAACGCTTTCTCGATATTCTCCGTTAAGGACGAACTCAAGGACAGAAAAAGAGAAAGGAGAACAAGTCCAAGCTGGGACACTCAACATCCGAAGGAAGAGATCAGGCTTTGTGTTCCTTGGTTTCCTCTTCGAGCTTCTTGGTTCGCGCCGCGTCCTTGATGCTGCTGATGCCCGCGATCAGGGCAATCAGGCCTCCGAAAAAAAGAACGGGGGGGATGAAACCGAGGACCACGCCTTTAAAAAAGTGCCACCAGAATTTCGGCAGGGCGAGGACGATTCCTCCGATCATTGCGATTAAACCGGCGATGATGGCTAGATACTTGCCCATGAATGACCTCCCTTCCAGGTTTATTCTTTTACGCTCACTATTATAACAAAACGGACTTTGGGAAGCAAGCGCCGCTCGTCAACGACCCTCCGATTGCGTTACAATGGTCCGCGTCACAATGTCCCTTGAAAAGAGGAGAACGTGATGCGATCCCCACTTATTCGGAGAACGATGGTTTTGGCCCTGGCCGTTTTCGGCCTCTGCGCGGCCCTCGCGGCGGCGGAGGACGTGATGACGTTCGGGCCCCTCGCCGTGAAGCCGGGCGAAGTCCGTTCCGGATTTCTTCCGGTTCCCGAGAAAGACGGTTTCGGAACGGCCATTCCGCTGACCGTCATCCGCGGCGCGAAAAAGGGGAAGACCCTCGCCCTCGTGGCCGGCGTCCACGGTTCCGAGTATCCTCCCGTGCTCGCCCTCTACCGGCTGAAGGACATGGTCGATCCCAAGACCCTGTCCGGGACTCTTGCCCTCGTCCATATCGCCAATCCGCCGTCGTTCAAAAAACGGACCATTTATTTCACTCCCCCCGATGGAAAAAATTTGAACCGCGTCTTCCCCGGAGACCCGAACGGAACGTTGAGCCAGAGAATGGCCTATGTGCTGACCGAAGAGATCGTCAAGAAATGCGATGCGCTCGTCGACATGCACTGCGGCGATGCGAACGAGGCCCTCATGCCGTATGCCTATTGGATGATCAGCCCGCGCGAGGACCTCAATGCCCAGACCAGGGAGATGGCCCTGGCCTTCGGCTTAAAGCACATCATCATCGACACGACGCGAGGCCCGGATCCGACCGACTCCAAGTATCTCGGCAACACGGCCCTGACGCGGGGCAAGCCGGCGATCACGACCGAGGCCGGACTCCTGGGCCGGACGGATGAGGAATCGATCGTCCGGAACGTCCGGGGCGCCCAGAACGTCATGAGACTGTTCAAGATGATCGACGGGAAACCTTCGGTCCTTGCCGATCCGGTCTGGATCGACAAATACGAAGTCGTCAATTCAAATTTCGACGGGATTTTCAGCCCCATGGTCGAGATGAGCGCGATGGTCGCGGCGGGCCAGACGGTCGGAGTCGTGAAGGATTATCTGGGGGCGATCAAAGAAGAGGTCAAAGCGCCCTTTGCCGGCCTTATCCTGTACATCCTCGGCACCCCGCCCGCAAACAAAGGCGAGCCGCTGCTCGAGGTCGGACGGATCAAGAGATGATCTCGATCTCCTGAGAGTCCGGGGCGTCTTCTTCGATCAGAGCCCCGTCCGGGATTTCTGGTAGACGATCTTTCCGCCCAGGACTGTGGCCAGCGCTTCCGTCGTCAGGATTTCTTTCGGGTCGATCTTGAAAATATCTTTGGACAGGACCGTCATGTCGGCCAGTTTTCCGGGTTCGAGCGAACCTTTGGAGTTTTCCTCGAACGAGGCGTAGGCCGAACCGAGCGTGTAGAGCCGGACGGCCTCGACCATGGACAGTCTTTGGTCCGGGAACCAGCCGCCCTCGGGGTAGTCGAATTCGATGTTTTTGCGCGTCACGGCCGAATACAGTCCGCGCATCGGATCGAGCGGCTCGACGGGCCAGTCCGTGCCGAAGGCGATCTGAGCGCCGCTATTGAGCAGCGTTCTCCATATGTAAGCGTTCTTGGACCGTTCCAGCCCCACGCGGGCTTCGCAGAAACGCATGTCCGTCGTGCAGTGCGTGGGCTGCATCGAGGCGATCACGCCCAGCTCCTTGAAGCGCTTGACGTCTTCCGGGATGATGATCTGGGCGTGCTCGATCCTGTGGCGCAGGTCTTTTTTCCCGAATTTCTTCTCGGCCCTTTCGATCGCGTTCAAAACCCAGTTGACTCCCTTGTCGCCGATGGCGTGCGTTCCTGTCTGATAGCCGTTCCGGTGGGCCTTTTCGATGAGCGCGTAGTAATCCTCCTCCTTGTACTGAGGCAGGCCGATTTTCAGCGGGTCGTCGGCGAACGGCGCGAACATGAGCGCCGTGCCTGAGCCGAGCGTCCCGTCGATGTAAGCCTTTTGGAAGCCGACCTTGACCATATCGTCTCCCTGACCCTGCTTGATCCCGAGCCGGATATATTCATCGAGCTGATCGATGGGGAGCCAGGCATAGACGCGAAGGGTCAGTTTGCCGTCGGCGTTAAGCTGCCTGAAAATCTCCAATTCCTGGAGGCTGGCCGACGTTTGGATGCCGGTGAGGCCGAGCTTGGCCGCGTGTTGCAGCCCGCGTTCGATGTCTTCTCTGAGCGAGGACTGCCGGATCGAGCGCTTGACTTTCAATAGTCCTGTGGCGGCTTCCTTCAGGATGCCTGTCGGCTCGCCGGTCGCGGGGTCTTTGGCAATTTCACCGCCGAACGGGTCTTTGGTGTCCTTGGTGATTCCGGACTGTCGCAGCGCCTCGCTGTTGATCCAGACCGAATGCCCGTCCACTCGGTGGATAACGACCGCGTTGGCCGGGGCGATCTTGTCCAAATCCTCTCGGCTCGGCCATTTTTGCCCGGGAAAAAGAGTGTGGTCATATTCGCTGCCGTTGACCGTCTCTCCCGGAGGGAGTTCCCTGATCTTGGCCGCGACCATCTCCTGGATTTTCTCGATCGACGAAACGCCGCGGAAGGTCAAGGAAGCCAGCGATCGCCCGCCGCTCGCGAAGTGAAGATGGGCGTCGATTAGCCCCGGGATGACGAGCTTCCCTTTGACGTCCAGAACGCTGGTCGTTGGGGTGATGAATTTTCTGATCTCGCCGTTCGTGCCCACGGCGAGGATCCTTCCGTCCTTGATGGCGACGGCCTCGGCCAGTGGCTTTTTCGCGTCGAACGTGACGACGTTGCCGTTGACGAGGACCTGGTCGGCCGTCGGCTGCGGCTGCTGCGCTCCGATAAAAAGCGCCGAGCCTATCCCTAAAACAAAAAACAAAGCGACGATGATTCTTTTGCTCATGGTGGCTCTATTTTAAAAGAATAATGGGGTCGCGTCTACACTTTTCACTTTTTTCTCGGATCTATTTTTATTCATTGCCTTGCCGCAGGAAAAGTGAAAAGTGTAGACGCGACCCCGGTCTTGTTTTTCTTGCTTGATTTGCCGGGTCTTATCAACGAAAATGGGATTTCTCTGGAAGCTCCAGGAGACAAATCATGGAAAAACTGTTGTTGATTCCCGGACCGAGTCCCGTCGTTCCGAGGATCCTGCGAAGCCTGGCCGAGCCGACCGTGTCTCATGTCAGCCCGGAAATGGCATCGGACTTGAGCGCGGCGCTGGGGAACTTGAAAAGGATCGTCTTCGGCGAGAACGCCGAACCGTTCATCATCGCCGGCGCCGGGACGCTGGCCATGGAAATCGCCCTGCTCAATGTCGTTTCGAAAACGGATCGGGTTCTGATTCTGTCCCAGGGATTTTTCGGCGACCGGATGGGCCAAATCTGCGAGAGCTTCGGAGTCGCTCATGACCTGATCCGGAGCCGGTGGGGGAGAGCCGTGCTTCCCGGGGAGCTGGCCGCGAAGATCGCCGAAAAAAAATACGACGTCGTTTTTTCGACCCATGTCGATACGGCGACGGGAGCTTGCGCGCCGATCGCGGAATACGGCCGGATTCTCAAGGACACGGGCATTCTTTATGTCGTGGACGGCGTCTGTGCCACGGGCGGCATCGAAGAGCGGCTGGACGATTGGAGCATCGACGTCATTTTCACGGCCGCACAAAAATGTTTCGGCGCTCCGCCGGGGCTGGCGATCCTCGTGTTTTCGGAACGGGCCATGGCCAAGAGAAAAAGCCTTCCTTCGATCCCGGCCTATTATTCGGACATCCTGCGCTGGCTGCCGGTCATGAAAGATCCGCTGAAATATTTCTCGACGCCCTGCGTCAACGAGATCCGGTCTTTTTGCGAGGCCACCAAAATCATGCTCGAAGAAGGCCTGCCGGCGCGTTTCGCGAGGCATCGGAAGACCGCGCGCGCGTTTCGGGACGCTCTATCCGCGCTCGGGTTTTCGTTTTTCACCGAAGAGCCGTTCCGCGCGGATACGCTTTCCGTCGTCCAATACCCGGCCGGCATCGATGATCAAGCGTTCCGGGTCGCCCTCAGCCGGAACGGAGTCGTCGTCGCCGGGGGGCTCGGAGAAACGGCGGGCAAGGTTTTCCGGATGGGCCACATGGGCAACTTGACCTCCGCCCAGATCATCTTCGCCTTGGAAGCCATGGAAATAACGCTCGGTTCGTTGAAATACGAATTCCCTCAGGGCGCCGGCATCCGGGCCGCCCAAAAAATTTTGTTTTGACATGAAAAGCGAAGTTTTTTTTATCGAGGCCAAGGCCGAGGAAGGGCCGGAGGTCATTTCCCGCAAGGCTCAGCACGCCTTCCTCCGCCTCGGCTTTCATGATCTTCTCGAAAAAGAAGATTTCGTGGCCCTCAAGATCCATTTCGGCGAAAAGAACAACACCGGGTACATCCAGCCGGCCTGGCTCCGCGGCATCATCGGCGAGATCCGGAAGAAAACGCCGCGCGCGTACCTGACGGATTCCAACACGTTGTACGTGGGCTACCGGTCGAATTCCGTGGATCACATCCGCCTCGCCTGGAGCCACGGCTTCACCCCGGATGTCGTCGATATCCCGGTCATCATCGCCGACGGTCTGATCGGCCGGGACAAACATGAATCCCTTGGAACCCACGGCCGTATCGAAGCGGCGAAGATCAGCAGCGCGTTTTTGAACACAGACGCTTTCTTGGGCCTGACCCACGTCACGGGACACGTTCAGACCGGCATCGGCGCCGCCCTCAAGAATTTGGGCATGGGTTGCGCTTCCAGAGCGGGAAAACTCGACCAGCATTCCGTGGCCCATCCGCGGGTCACGGCCAAAGCCTGCCGCAATTGCGGCCTCTGCTTCGATTATTGTTCCGCGGGGGCCATCATCCAGGCCGAGGGACACGTCCTCATCGACGATAAAAAATGCATCGGCTGCGGGGAGTGTCTCGTCGTCTGCAAGTTCGGAGCGATCAAGCTGCGCTGGGACGAGGATTTCCAGCGCATCCAGGAAAAGATCGCCGAATACGCGTTTTATGTTCGGCGGATCTTCCGGGAGAAAATCGGTTTCCTGAATTTCCTCATTAAAATCACCAAGGATTGTGATTGCATGGCCCAGGACCAGGCCCGGATCGTCGAAGACATCGGCATCCTGGCCTCCAAGGATCCCGTCGCCATCGATAAGGCCTCGGCCGATCTCGTTCTCGGCCGGAGCGGAGGCCGGGATGTGTTCCGGGCCGGATACGACATCGACTGGTCCGGCCAACTCCGACACGGCGTCAAGATCGGGCTTGGTTCGATGGATTATAAATTGATCGAGCTGTCTTGATGAAGGATTTCTTTCCCGGACCTCGGCCGCTGCGCCTCGATCACCTGGCGCTTCCCCCGGCCTGGCGGCTTCTCGTCCTGGCTCCCCACCCCGACGATTTCGAGGCCATGGGCGTGTCCTTGCGCTATCTCCGGGATCGCGGCCATGTCATTCATCTCCTCGTTCTCAGCTCCAGCGCTAACGGCGTCGAGGATTCGTTCTGCCGGCCGCCGACGCCGGAAGCGAAAGCTTCCCTTCGCGAGGACGAACAGCGGGCCGGCTGCCGGTTTTTCGGCCTGCCCGAATCCCGTCTCGAATTTTTGAGGCTTCCCGTCGATTCGCCCGGCGGATTCATGATCGACGTTCCGGACAGCTTTGAGGGCGTCAAGAAACGCGCGGAATGCTCCCGCCCCGACCTCTTTTTTCTTCCCTGCGGCAACGACACCAACAACGATCACAAGCTGACGTACCTTTGGTGGCGACGGCTGGCCGAAACTTGGCCGAAACCGGCGGCGGCTTTTCTCGTCCGCGATCCCAAGACGATCGAGATGCGGGATGATATCTATATGCCCTTCGATGAGGATGCGGCCCGCTGGAAGGCCGAGCTTTTGCGGTTCCACAAATCCCAGCAGCAGCGCAATCTGAACGTCCGGGGGCACGGATTCGATGAGCGGATCTTGAAGGTCAACCGGGACAACGCATTCCGGTTGCGCATCACGGAACCGTACGCGGAAAGCTTCGCCCTGGAATTCCGTTAAACGGTCGTCCTTCCATTGAAAAGATTGCGCGGAGGAGCGTCCTCTTTTTTTTCGCGGGAATTTGTCCAAGTCTTATCGCTTTATTGGAGATGGCGAAGCTTGGGGAAGAATATCCATAAGAGGCCGGCGTAGACCATCGTGATGGAAGCACCGATTACGAGTGTCGCGGGTTCGCCGATTTTCGTCGCCATCCAGCCGACGATCAGCGCCCCGATGGGCATGGCCCCGAAAAAGACCAGCGAGTAAATGCTCATGACCCGGCCCCGCAGCGCGTCGGGGGTCAGGGTCTGGACGGACGCGTTGGCCATGTTGAAAATGAGAATGAGGGCGAAGCCGATCCCGATGAGAAATAGGAAGGAAAACACTGGCCCGCGGATGAAGGAAAAAATGATCAGGAGGACGGGCAGCGCGAATGAGCCGAACGTGAGCAGTTTGCCCCGGAACTTGAACCGGCCGAGCGAGGCGATCAGGAGCGCGCAGGCCAAGGCGCCGATGCCCCGGGCGGATTGGAGAAAACCGTTCGTCGTCGCGTTGCCGTGAAGAATTTTCACGGCCCAGGCCGGCATGAGAATGGCGAAGGCCATCCCGAATGTGCTCACCACCCCGACCAGGCTGATGAGCGTCCGGATCATCGCATGCGTCACCACGTAGTGTAAGCCTTCTTTTAAGTCGGCCAAAATGAAGCCGCGCCGGGCTTGCCCTTCCAGGGGCTTGAGTTTCATGGCCGAGAGTGCGGCGATGACGGCGATGAAGGACAGGCCGTTGATCGTAAAACACCAAGCCGGGCCGAAAAGAGCGTAGGTTAATCCGCCGACGGCCGGGCCCAACGCGACTGAGGTGTTGAACATGGCCGAATTCAGGGCAATGGCATTGGTCATGTCGTCAGAGTGAACCAACTCCTGGACCATGGCCTGCCGGGCCGGAGCGTCGAACGCGTTCGCCGCGCCGAAACCGAAGGCGAGGACGATGATATGCCAGGGCCGAATCCAATGAGAAAAAGCCAGTCCAGCCGTGATGAAAGCCAGGGCCATCATGGCCGTCTGGGTCATGATCATCAATCGGCGGCGGGAAATGCGGTCGGCCACGACGCCGGCGTAGAGCATGAACAACCAAGTGGGCACGCCGCTGGCGAAGCCGACGAGTCCCAGGTAAGCCGGCGAGTGCGTCAACTCGAAAATTAAAAAACCCTGGGCCGTGGTTTGCATCCAGCTTCCGAACAGAGAGACCATTTGTCCCCAGAACCACATCCGGTAGTTTGGATATTTCAAGGCCGTGAACGTCTGGCGCCAATTCATCCGGCCGTTGATCCTGCTTTTGATCCGCCCGCTCATTGTTGATATAGCCTTACCTTCGTTTCGCTCACGGGAATTTTTGTAAAATTTGTCGGGGAGGTGGGATTTGAACCCACGACCCCAGCGTCCCGAACGCTGTGCGCTAGCCAGGCTGCGCTACTCCCCGAAAAAGGAAAGATATTATATCTGGATCCGGGCCAAGTTCAAAGTCCTATTTTTCAAGAACCTCGAACCGGGCCACATCGGGAGGATCGAGCCTTGTCCATTTTCCCCACACGCCCGCGGCCTGCGCGCCAAGTTCCAGATGGAGCATGGCGATGCCGCAATCCAGCCGTTTAGGATACTTTTCGCTGTCTTTGGGGCCGTCCGCGCGGACCTTGATCGAGGTCGTGCCTGCGACGAATCGCCATGGCTGGCGGTTGGCCGCCGAGGGGGCCAACCGGGCGGCTTCCAGGGCTTTTTCCTGCCAGCGTTCGGCGATGGGTCCCTCCGCGATCTTGTCCAGGGGTTTTCGTTTGTGCGAACCGGCGAATGTCCGATAGAGCCTGTCCTTGACCGTCATTTCCCGTTCGGAATATCCGATGGGCGTGACGGCAAAAATCCGTTCGCCTTCGGCCAAGGCGAGGTGGTCTTTGACCGCGTCCGGCCGGAAAAAACCGCTGACCCAGCATGTCCCGAGTCCGAGCGTCGTCGCTTCGAGAATGACGCCTTCTCCCGTATAACCGAGGCCTTCAGCGACGTCCGGGGATGCCGAAGAACCGATGAAGGCGATGTACAAGGGCGCGCCCGTGATCTTTCCGTAATCGGCGAGGAGGCCGCGGAAAACGCGGTCGGGAGAGCGGCGGATGAATTCCGCGCGGACGCCGGCGAACGGCCGGAATTCGCGGCAGATTTTTTCAAGACGGATGATCTTGTCTTCTTCCGGGGCTCTCGGGTGAAAACTCCGGCGGGATTTCCGGATAAAAATCGCTTGATACCAAGATTCTGGCAGGCGGTTGTCCATGGCCGCATTATATCAAAAAACGGACCCCTTACGCTTTTTCATGGAACGGCAGAGCATCCGCTTTCCTCCGAAACTGCGAGCACGGGATCCTGAATTTCGGTATAATGGAGAGCCCGAAATCCAAACCGGGATACTCTAGGCGAGTTTAATAATGAAAAATTGGTGGCACCTCGATATTCAAGAAGCAGCCCGGGTCCTGAAGACCGACCTGGTCCAGGGACTTGCGGACGCCGAAATCAAGGCCCGCTTGTCGCACTACGGTTTTAATCAGCTCTGCGAACAGAAAGCATACCATCCGCTCAAGCTCTTCCTTGAACAGTTCAAGGATTTCATTATCTGGGTCCTGATCGGCGCGGCGCTCGTCTCGGGATTTCTTCAGGAATGGGTGGACGCGCTGGCCATTATCGCCATCATCATTCTCAACGCGATTCTCGGGTTCATCCAGGAGCATCGCGCCGAGAAATCTTTGCTGGCGCTGAAAAAAATGGCCTCGCCGTTCTCCCGGGCGGTCCGCGGCGGCTTCCGGGCCTCGGTGCCTTCGGCCGGCCTCGTGCCCGGCGATTTGATCGAGCTCGAAGCCGGCGACCACGTCCCGGCCGACGGCCGGATCACCTGGCACACGCCCAACTTCGCCGTGCAGGAAGCCGGCCTGACGGGAGAATCCGTCCCCGTTTTGAAAACCGCTCTGGAGCTCGAGGAGCCGGACGTTCCGCTCGCGGAACGGGCGAATATCGTCTATATGGGAACGGCGGTCGTCTCCGGCAAGGCCCGGGCCCTGGTCGTCGAGACCGGGATGCGGACTGAACTCGGCCGGATCGCCGGCATGATCCAGTCGATCACGCGCGAAACCACCCCCCTCCAGAAAAAGCTCGAGCAGTTCGGCAAATGGATCGTCTATCTCTGTTTCGTCCTCGTCGCCCTCGTCTTCGTCATGGGTTTGCTCCGCGGGTTCAAGGTCCTCGACATGTTTCTGACGGCGGTCAGCCTGGCCGTGGCCGCGATCCCGGAAGGGCTTCCGGCCGTCGTCACGATCGCCCTGGCCCTGGGCGTGCAGAGGATGATCCGGCGGCACGTCCTCATCCGCAAGCTGCCGTCGGTGGAAACGCTGGGCTGCGCGACCGTCATCTGCACGGACAAGACCGGGACGCTGACGAAGAACGAAATGACCGTCCGGGCGATTCTGACGATGGGCGGAACTTATGATGTGACCGGCGCCGGATATGAGCCCAAAGGCGGATTTATGACGGGCGGCGTTCCCGTCGATCCGAGAGCGCATCCGGATCTCATGGCTTGTTTGAGAGCCGGCGTCCTTTGCAACGGCGCCGAGCTTCTAGAGGATGGCGGAGCGACCGGGATTCTCGGCGACCCCACCGAAGGCGCGATCCTATGCGCCGCGGCCAAGGCCGGCCTGTGGAAAGGCCCATTGACGTCCGCGGCGCCGTTCGTCGAGGAAATCCCGTTCGACGCCGAGCGGAAGCGCATGACGATCGTCCGCCGGGATCCGGAAACCAACGCTTTTGTCGCTTATGTCAAGGGCGCTCCGGACATCCTTCTGCCGCATTGCGCGAGGGTCGCGGACGACGACGGCGACCGGCCTCTGGGCCCGGACGACTTGAGTCGTATCCTCGAAATGAACGATCGCCTGGCGGGCCGGGCGCTTCGCGTTCTGGCAGTGGCCTACCGGGTCTTTGATCGCGAACCGGAAGAATACCAGGCCGCGCGAATCGAAGAGGATCTGACGTTCGCCGGATTGATCGCCATGATCGATCCGCCGCGAGAGGAAGTCAAGGCGGCCATCGACAAGTGCCGGACGTCCGGCATCAAGACCGTCATGATCACCGGCGACCACAAGAACACGGCCGTGGCCGTCGCCCGCGAGCTCGGATTTTTCGACGAGGGCGCTCTGGCCATGACCGGCGAAGAGCTGGACCAAATGAGCGAGGCGGATTTCGAGCGCGGCGTGGTGCGGACGACCGTTTACGCCCGCGTTTCGCCCGAGCACAAACTGAAGGTCGTCCGAGCCTGGCGCAAAAGGGGCGACGTCGTGGCGATGACGGGGGACGGCGTCAACGATGCCCCGGCCGTGAAGGAAGCCGATATCGGCGTGGCCATGGGCATCACCGGCACGGACGTCACCAAAGAAGTCTCGGACATGATCATTACCGACGACAATTTCGCCTCGATCGTCGCGGCGGTCGAGGAGGGGCGCGGGATCTACGATAATATCAAGAAGTTCATTCATTACCTTCTCTCCTGCAACTCCGGCGAGATCTTGGTCATGTTCGCGGCTTCGCTTTTCGGACTGCCCGTTCCGTTGCTCCCGATTCAGATCTTGTGGGTGAATCTCGTGACGGACGGACTGCCCGCCCTGGCGTTGGGCATGGACCCGGTCGAGAAGAACGTCATGAACCGCCCGCCGCGGCCGACGGATGAAGCTGTGATCACGCGCGCGCGGATGAAGCTGATCCTCATCCAAGGCGTTTTCATCGCGATCTGCAGCCTCGCGGCCTTTTGTTTTGTCTTGTTCGTGGAGCACGAAGACATCGACCGGGCCCGGACCGCCGCGCTGTTCGCCATGACCTGCAGCGAGCTCTTCCACGCTTTGAACTGCCGGAGCCAGACCGAATCCCTGTTCAAGATCGGCTTTTTCAAAAATATGAAGCTCCTGGCCGCCTGCGGAGCGTCTCTCGGGCTGCAGATTTTGATCAATTACCTGCCTTTCACGCAGAGAATTTTCAAAGTCAAGGCGCTTGGGGCGCTGGACATGCTCGTCCTGCTGATCATTTCATCTCTGCCCTTATGGGGCATGGAGCTGGCCAAACTCGTTCATCGCCGGGTCCGCTGGCTCCCCCAAACATGAGCGTAAGGTTGGATGTCCCATCATGATCGTCGTCGACAATCTCAGCAAGCGATACGGAGAACAGGCCCTCTTCGAGAACATCAGTTTTAAGATCAACCGCAAGGAGCGAATCGGCCTGGTCGGGCGAAACGGCCACGGCAAGACGACGCTTTTCCGGCTGATCGTCGGCCTTGAAGAGCCGGATTCAGGCTCCATCGCCGTTCCCCGGAACTACCGGATCGGCTATGTCGAACAGCAGCTGGATTTCGCCGAAACCTCGGTCTTCAAAGAGGCCCAGCGCGGCCTTCCTCCGGATGCGCACGATCAACTCTGGCGCGTCGAAAAGATTTTGTCCGGGCTCGGCTTCAGGCCGAAAGATTTCGACCTGCACCCGGCCGAACTTTCCGGCGGTTTCCAGGTCCGACTGAACCTGACCAAGATCCTCCTCGCGGATTACAATATGCTCCTTCTCGACGAGCCGAACAACTATCTCGACATCACGTCCATCCGCTGGCTCGAACGGTTTCTCCTGAACTGGCCGGGCGAGCTCCTTTTGGTCACCCACGACCGGAGTTTCATGGACAAGGTCGTCACGCACACGCTGGCCATCCATCGGCGGAAGGTCAAAAAGATCGAGGGCGATACGTCCAAGCTCTACGACCAGATCGCCATGGAGGAAGAAACCTACGAGAAAACTCGAATCAACGACGAGCGGAAGCGGAAAGAGATCCAGGGATTCATCGACAGGTTCCACGCCAGCGCCCAGCTGACCGGGCTCGTCGAGTCGCGGAAAAAGACCCTGGCCAAGATGGTGAAGAAAGAGAAGCTCGAGAAGCTCAAGTCCCTCGAGTTCGGGTTCGCCTACAAACCGTTCCACGGCAAGTATATGATGAGCGTGGACGAACTGTCGTTCGGTTACGAGCCGGACCGGCTGTTGATCCGGGATTTCGGCATCACCATCGGAGCCAAGGATCGCGTCTTCGTCATTGGGAAGAACGGCCGCGGGAAAACGACGTTGCTCAAACTCCTGGCCGGGGTCCTGGAGCCCGGCGCTGGAAAAATCTCAAGCCCGTTGGCCGTGGCCCCCGGATATTTCGAGCAAACCAACGTCCAAAGCCTGAGCGACAACAACACGGTGCTCGAGGAGATCGGCTCGGCGGCGGCCGACATCGAGCCCTCTAAGGCCCGCTATCTCAGCGGCCTCATGATGTTCGAAGGGAACAACGCCCTCAAAAAGATCAGTGTTCTTTCCGGCGGCGAAAAAAGCCGGGTCCTGCTTGGGAAGCTGATCGCCACGCCGCTCAACCTTCTCCTCCTTGACGAGCCGACCAACCACCTGGACATGGAATCCAGCGACGCCCTGCTGGCGGCCATCGATAACTTCGACGGCGCTGTGGTCATGGTGACGCACAACGAGATGTTCCTCGACGCGCTGGCGGAGCGATTGATCGTCTTCCAGGACACTGGCATCTCGATGTTCGAAGGCGGCTACGAGCGTTTTCTGGAGAAAGTCGGATGGGAGGGAGAGGACGCTCGCCCGCAGAAAAAAACCGGCAGGAAGACGATCGAGACAAGCCTGGAAAAACTCGGCAAGAAAGAGCTGCGCAAGGTCCGGACCGATCTCCTCGTTGAGCGCGCGGCCGTTCTCAAGCCGCTGGAGAATAAGATGCGGGAGCTCGAGAAGGCCCTGGAGGGAACCGAGAACGAAACCAACCGCTTGACCCAGGAGATCGTCGAGGCCTCACGGGCCGGGGAGGGCGCCCGCATCGGAGAAATGTCGAAGACCGTCCATCAGCTGCGCAAGATGATCGATGTCTATCTCGAGGATCTCGAGCCGCTGCTCCAGGAATTCGAAGAGAAAAAAGCCGAATACGACCGAAGGCTGGCCGAAATTCCTGAATAGCGGGCCGTCCGGAGTCCGCTCCGGCGGGTCTATTTCTTCTTGTCGCCGTACCAGACGCCGGCGGCCATGTATTCTTTCGGCGAGAATTCCTCGATCCAGATCCGGATCGTTTCGAGCGGCGCTCCGATCGACTCGTTGACGGCTTTCGTGACGGCGGTCAGGAGCGCTTTTTTCTGTTCGTCGGTCCGCCCTTCTAGCAAATGGATTTCGATGAGTGGCATGGGCATCTCCTTTGAAACAATCCTCCGCCGGGTGGAGGCGGAGGGATCATTGTAACATCCCGCGGCATCCGGGCAAAGTTCCCTTTAATTTGCGGATGGCGAATTGGAAGGTGTTGTTCATAGCGCTCGGCAGGTTTGTTGAGGAGGGACTTGGCGGATTTTGCACGGAACTTGCAATTGCCGAAAGTGAACGCCTGAAAGTGCTAACAGCCAAGGCTAACTGCATTGAAAGCGCAACAGAGCAAAGTCGGCTGCAACCCGGTATCAGCCCGCCGCCTTGCCAATTGCCTAGCCTATGCCTTATACAGGTGTTTGGGTTCCCGAACATTTCTCAATTGTATTCCCAGTTGTGCCTCTAGCCGATCAATGCCAGCATGCTTCAGTTCAGCTTCAATTGTTGTCGTCATGAGCAGCTTGTTGTTGCTCTTGACACCAAATCGCGCTATTCTCGTAAGCGCGTGTAAAGCTGCCTTATCAATAGTTCCGAGTATGAAATTCAATCCCGGCTCTGACAAGTCTGGTGCAGGTCCCGTCTTCATCTCCAAGGCGCCTCTGTAAGCAGGGCTATCTAGGGTGTCTGCCTTGTCGGGGGGTTCATCGCTATCCGACACAAGAATAGTGGAGGTTTGAAGCATGGGTTTTGTCATCATGCTGAAACCGTCGTAAGTTAATCTGCCAGTATGATGCCGTGCATGCAGGCAGTTCTCCGCTATCAACAATACCAACCTGGTAAGCTTTATCAGCCCTTCTCCAACTATCTTTCTATCAGAAAGGTTTTGAGGAAGTAGAGGAAGTAAGCGAGGGCTGGTCTTGGAGTGAAAAATCGCGCACCGAATATATACATATATTTGCTTGTAGATATCCGCAACGACATCTGATGTTGTTGGTGCGAAGACTCCTATTAGGGGAATCCTGCTGTTGGCTATTCTCAGAGCGCGCCTAAGCCACCGGCCTTCACTTTCGGACTTGAGTCTTGGGGCAACATATTCCAGGAGCGATTCAAATGCCAAGTACATGTTGCGAAAAGCATCAAAGAGGTCATCAGTCACCTGTGAAAGGCGGAAATATCTGAAGCTTTCGTGGTAGATGACTTGTGGTGGGGCTGTCCGTGGGACGACATTCCCGTCTTTATCGGTTTCAATAATTTCTATCGGGCCTCCTACTGTAACCGACCAATTGAAGACTGAGACGACTCTCAATACTTGGCCGGATGGCTCGCGCCACCAGATAAGATTCTCGTCCAGAGCATTGCGAGTAGAAAGATATGCTTTGCCTTGCACTGATAGAAGGTCGAGGGCCTGTTGAACTACCTCGTGCGACTCATTGAAGGCATCTGTTGCAGTGGTTGCGCCTTTGATGCGAGCAATGACATATGGATTATTCTTGAGGACTTCAACTTCTCGATCAGGCGAAATAGCAATGATTTCGTTTACATCACACTTCTGCGCGAGCAGATATGCTGCCCCGGAGTCGAAAGGGGAGTCTTTATCTGCGATTTGAGCGTTTGCTAGAGTTGCCATCATCAATTCGCTTTTGCTGTAATACTTGGTTGACCGCTAAGGCGGGATAGCCTCCAGGGCTTGTTAGCTGTTACTTTCATTGTCGGCCTCAACGCTGCCGCTCTGTTCGCGATGGGGCTCAAGATCCTTGAGCAGAGCCTTTGCATCCGCGGCATCTTCGCGATCAACCTGGAACTCGGCTGGGCCTCCAAAGTGGGTGCTGCCCTTGCCGAAAAGGTTTTGTGCCGCTTCGTTTCGCACAAGGAAGCGTGTCCCCGCTGACTGCAGCAGCGACTTCGCCAGCGCGATGCGTCCCGCGTCGGCGCACTTGAACACGGTCACAAGCTCGGCTGGTCGCGACCAACGCGGCTTGGCTGGTTTCGATTCGTCCGCCAAGGCGACCAAACAGTCGGAACACTGCGTGAACCCTGGCCGATACTCCACTCCGCACTTTGGACAAATCATCTTGCTCCTCCTACCTGATGGTCACAGCTAACGCCTCCGCATCAGCCGCCGCCGGGCCAGCAAGATATATCACATCATACAGCATCTTCGGGGGCAAAGTGTGCCCGAAAAACCGGCTGGTAGGCGGTCGGCTGTATGCGGTTGTTAGCCCGCCGGTGATTAGCCAGTACCTTTGTTTGCAAAAACGTATCTCGTTACTAATCAAGCCTGCCGGAATACCGGTATATCAGATAGTATCCTTCCCTATTTTCATTCAACAGATCAACTATCCACTTTTCTGCATTCGAATAATAGACTTGATGTTGTGCTTTACCGGCTGTCCTTCGATTGATTTCGGTCACAACTTCAGGAGTTGTGATGAAGAAACCTTGCTTTAAATTATACCGAGACATTACCAGAGCAATATCTTTGGATATAGGAAAGCTTATCTCTACGTAAGGTTTGTTAATATCTGGAGAAAAAACAGGATCATCACTTGTGATGAAACCATACCTTTCCGGGGCAATGAAGAATTGCCACGTCATACTGGAGAGTATTTTAGGTACTTCTAAGGGAGACTTCATCACCAAACTTTTGAGTGGTATTTCAGTATTAATAGGCACGTTCTCTTTGTAATACTCTAACTCTTGCTCCCGTTCGCTGCGAAGTTTCGAAATCCTGGCTAATCGAGTTACATCGGCTTTATCTGTTCTGGCTTCCTCAAAATCAAGCCATTGAACCATCCAAGAAGAGATAGACTGAAAAACATTAGGCCAATTCTTCTCAAACCTCTCTTTTCGTTTTGGGACACGTTTATACATGAGATACACATATGAAGCGAAAGTTTCTTTCTCGTGATCGGTTATCATCTCCTGCCGCCGGAGTTTTTTAAAGATGGGATCAGCAGGTCTCTCTAATTTCTCAAGCTCATTTTCGTATGTGTCGAAATCAATTGTGCCGTCCCTTTTCATGAACGCATAATGGTCTTTTTCCGCGCCTACTAGCTTGATTGTGCGTCTGTACGGGTTATGGTGTCTTTTACGTCCAGGATTATAAGATTTGCCTCTTTCATATACCCAAATAAAAGGGCTTTTTTCTGCTTCGATGAATCCTTTTTGGTAAAGTTTCGGGAGAAAATGATGGTTATGTTTAAGCTGTGATTCGTTTTGCATCAGAGAAACGCATACCTTTACCGACTCAGCGAGCTAACAATGTTTATATGGATCCATATAAATATCCAAAGATGGCATCAAGTGCCGTATAAGATGCCGGAGAATCCGGCATTCTTTCAGGTCTATATGCCATGTCTCTAAATATCCCCCCGTTAACACAAATGTAGATTATCACTCTGATTCGAAAGATGTCAATTTTTTATGATTTGGGAGGGGCGGAAGACCGCGACTGAAGGCTCTGAAAATGGGCAAGATTCTTAAATGGCTTGGCAAAGTTCTTTTTAGTCAGCGGACGCCGAAGGCGGTCCGCTGGATTGAAGGGTTAGACTTCGGGGACTCTGAGGAAGTTCCTCGATTTCTGGCTCTTGCACACAACCATGGCGCTTTACGAAGGAAATCTCTCGAGAACATTACAGCACCGCATATAGAATGTTAGTTCGCTTCGGTACTGGGAGGTCTCCTGGGCGCTGCCGAAAGTACCGCGCCTCAGCCTCTGCGGTTGAAAGGAACTCCACTTTGGAAAAGCCGGTGCAACGCAGTTTTGCTTCGAGCGCATCAGGCTCGAAGTAACTCACCCAAGGTTCGCCAACGCTTGCGGCGCGCTGAGCAAGTGGCGAAGGAGAGTCGTCGGGCGGCGGCGCGAATGTAAGCACTATCTCGCTGCCCGCCGGAAACATTGCGACGGACCGGAGCACAGCATCAATGGCGTCTTCTTTGAGGTACATCGTCACACCCAGCCAGGAGAAGAAGGTCGGCTCGTCCATCGAGACATGATACCTAAGCAGGCCATCATGCAACGATTCGTGTTCAAAGTCGATGTTGGCGAAGACTGCGTTCTCAGGCATTGCGAAGCCCGCTGCGGCAAGATGGGAACGTTTCAAAGCTTGTGTCTCTGGATGGTCGACTTCGAGAATCTTCAATGTCTGCGCCCATGGAGGTTGCCTGAGCGCAAAGGTATCGAAGCCTGCCCCGAGGATGACATACTGCGTAATTCCGCGAAGAACCGCAACGGCGAGCCGGTCCTCGGCGAACCGCGAACGCAGAACTACATGAGCGCGCAATACAAGACTTTCGGGAGTTCGATAGTGATCCGCCGTATCTTTGATCCGCTGTAAGGCAACCGGTCCAAGCAGTGACAATGCAACCGGATCATCAAGGATCCGCGGCTGTGTTTCAAACAACTGATGCGCGGCCCGCAGGTATGCGGTTCCTAGCGCCGTGCGACTCGCTTTATGATCGGAGATCGTGTGAAGCTCCCATCAGGTTTTGGACTGAGGTCTAACGTTCGGCATCAGCGGCGGCGCGCAGCGCCGTCCGCTGCATGCCGTTGTTAGGCGAAGTACATTCTAGCGTCCCAGCTCAACTTCTCTTCCATCCTTTAGTGTCACTCTACCTTTCCCTCGCAGATAGACGTAGCCGACACCTGGCACCATGACAAAAGTGAGCCGGTTCGATTTGTCATCCTCGCTAATGAAGGTGTAGATGTCGCCTTTCATGTCGAGTTCAACACGGCCCTTGAACCGGTGGAGGCAAAAGTTCCCAAAGGCGAAAGGCTGATTGTTTACAATAGGCATTGCATCACCGGGGAATTCCATCTGAACGTTTAACGAGCCTTTACCGGTCTGGACCAGTGTCATGCTGCCAGGCAACCCACCCTGGGGCATGATTTCTTTGATAACAAATCTCTCTCCCACTCCCTTGTTTCGTATCTCTTGAACGAGGGCCTGCTCTGACTTCGGCAGGTCGGACTCGGCCACCTTATCTTTCTCTTGCAGAGTTCCGGTGTTTTGAGGGCTTTCTTGTGCGGGTCCTTCGTTCCGCTTCTCTGTGCCGTCGAGGAGTTCAAGACCTTGATTGCCAATTGTGGCACCGCCATTGCGATACTGCTGTCCAAGAAACGAGGTCCATTGGCCAGTTTCGAATCGTAGCTTGGACCCGACGCCGATGATTCCGCCCTCGATGTCGATCTGGTCACCAGGCTTCTCCATCACCAGAAGGTACAGTTCGGTCCCGATTCTGATGGGCAGTTTGTTATCTAGGGACGCATCTGTCGAATACGTCAGCATTTGGTTGCCCGGCCGTGCCATGAAATCCCGGCCGATGGAGAGGGTTCCGGTCATATTGTTTCTAAAGGTCTTACCTCTAACTTCCGCCGTGTCTACCACTTGATGAATGAGGCAGAGTGTCTTGGCAGTGTTCCCTAAGATTTGAGCCTCCGTCAGAGCCGTGGGGTTGTCCCCTGGTCGCATGTCTGTTGCGCTCAAGCCTTGTGCCATCGCATTGCCGGAGCAGATTACAGTGAATGCGACGATTGCCGTCCAACGTAATCTCGTAGTCATGTTGCTTCCTCCTTTCGCCTAACGTATGCCTCAGCGGTGGCGGCACGCCATCCGCTGCAGGCAATGGTTAGCGATTCATCTTACCCAGACGCAGAACGGTTCCTTCATTCGTGCGACCGCAACAATTTCACGATAACGAGACTTCATTCTTTGTGGGTGAGTTCGTGATTCTCTTCGGACAGCACAGACGGTCGAGCAACCGAGTATAAACTTGAGGGGAGCATGAATGTCTGAATATTCACTGTACTCCCAAAGGTCCAGCACGCCACTTACATTTGCAGTTAGCGTGTCGAACACGAGAGCGGTAGCGCCAGTATCCAATTTGCCCGTTACGGGACTGAGACCGACAGGAAGCCGATGCCACAGTGCCCTATCATGGGAGTATTCCTTGGCTGCCTCTGCCTCTATCGTTGGACGAGCGCCACCTTTGGTTGCTGGCTCAATGAATATCATGTATCCCGGAGATGTCGAGCACATCTTCTGAACATGAGCAGGCCGAGCTTTTGGTGACCGGACAAGCCAGAAGGTTTTCCCTGTTTGTTCTATGTCTGATATCTTTCTGTCGAAGATGAAATTGGCTCCTTCACCGGCGTGTTCTCCCATCACGCTGATCACGCACTGCGAACTGGCCAATGCTTCTTTTAGTTCGGTCATGCTTCTCTCTTGGTCGCTAACGTTGCGGCTCAGTGGCCGGCGAAGCCGGTCCGTTGAAGCCGGTGGTTAGGCCTGTTCGTCGAGTTGTTTGAGCGATTTACCACCCTCAGTTTTCCACACGATAAGTCCGTTTGCGCTCCCGCCGTGTATGACAGCCGCCGCCGCAGATGGGCTGGAGAACTCCGCATCCCTGGTGAAGACCAAGAAGCCGTCCTTTTCGGTGAGCACGCCCTCGGCGATGAGTTGTTTGCGCTGGGCCATGACATAGGGATAGTTCTCGGCAGATGGCCGCTCCTCCAAGACGGCGGTAGAGCCCTGGAATATGACGAAACCGTTCGCTGCACGTTGGCCTCGCCCCTTGGCGCCCTTGATACGGCAGTAGAGCACGCCCCCGGGCTGAGCTTTCGCAGCGGGTTGAGCGATCGGCGTAAGGATATCGGAACCGAGGACGGGGAGCAGCTGCCGAATTCGGGCCAGGAATACCTCCATATCCTCACGGTCTGATTCGGGAAGCTTTGAGCCGCCAGCCTGATTCTGTTCGAGTGTGAACCTGTTGATCTGAGCGGCTTCGGCGAGGAGCCGGTTCTCGAGATATCTCACATGGGCCTTGGTCAAGTTCTCGTCCTTGCTGACGAAGACGATGGCCGAAACCCAGAACTCCTTTGTCTTGTGTTGCTTGAGTCGCTCGCGAATGATCTCCGCCTCGCCAATGTAAGCGCGCGGTGCGTTGGTAAGAGGGTCGTTGCCAATGAGTATGTAGACGCCGGCCTTGTCGAGTTCCTCGCGAGCCAGAAGCTCATCCAGTTCAGTGCGGGGAGCGGCGACAGCCTTTCCGGTCCAGTTAGAGATCTCGGCAGTGCGTAGGCTTTTCGCGTCTCCGCGTGGAAGGAAGAGTCTGATAGTTGCCGATGTCATGTGCGCTCCATAGGCCTAACGATCGCGTTGTGCCTCCGAGTGCCCGTTGCTGGCACGAGGTAAGGCACCAAGGCGTTGTTGGCACGTCATTCTCTTTCAGCGAGTGACCAAACTGAACTTGGTCCCCGGCCCGAACGCTTTGCATACGACGCAGACTTCAGAAACTGACTCGTCTGGGATGTCTGCTTGAACCCAAGATGAGCCTTGATGTCCGCGTTACTGGCGCTTCCGTGCCGAGCCAAGTACTTGTATAATTCAACATGCTTCGAACTCGCGGATGTGACACGGAATGCCTTCGTAACCTTGAACAGGTTAGACCATGCTGGCTTGATCCGAACAAAGACACCCGAACGAGTGCCGCAGAGTTCCACACAGTCCAGCTTCGCGACGGCTGTCTCGACTGCTTGCCATGGCGCATTTGTAGCTTTGGCAAGTTGCTTGGTCAATGTCTGAACTGAAGCTGAGCCGGTCTCATATACCGAATTGAGGATCAACAGCTCAGGGATGCCGTAGTTGGCGCCTTGGTCCGTAGCAAGAACGAAGATGCCCGGTCGGAAGTACTCCCCTTGCATCGCGACTTCCATGGTCTCTCCCTTCTCAACGAATGAGGGGAAAGCCCGGCCATACCGGAGTGAGTTGACGCTCATACGGAGCACGCCCATGCCAGCCCTGTCAACTAGGTGGTACTCCATAAGCATTCTGGCCAGCGCCTTGTTGCGGTGTCTGGGTTCGTGCTTGGCTATGTTGTCTGATGTGACGCCACCGTAAAACGACCCCGGGCTTGTGATGACCATGCGATCCCCAGTGAAATTCACCGAAACCATTCCATCCGCCGAATAATCGCGGTGAACCAATGCATTCAGAAAGGCTTCATGGAACGCGATTCTGTCCAGAAGTTGAATCGAATACTGCCTTCCCTCATAATCCAGCGGTAGGATACGGTTGCACGCATCGAAGTGGGCCTTGCCTCGTTTGATCGTCTCCCATAGGCAGTCCTGCCATACGTCATTTATCTCCAACTTGCCCGCCGCTGTTTTCCGACTAAATCTGTACTCGTAGATTCCCAATAGGCGTGAGATCTCATGCACGTTGCCGAGAAACAGGAGACCGCTCTTCGTAATGACACCGTTGTGGGTGGCCCCGATGGCCTCCAAGAAACCTGTTCTCTCGATCTCTGGAAGATTGCGCCGTTTGGCGAAATCAACGAAAGCTTCTTCGACAGCGATAGCGTTTAGTGCGATGGAAGGATTCGCATCCAGAAGTTCGGAGCTCCAATCGTAATCTTGCAGACTTTTGACGGCGTGCTCAATCTCGTCTGGCATCATAGGACGGCTGGATTTGCCGTCGCGGATACAGACCTTGCCACTTGTCGTTGCAACAAGAGAGTCGCGACGGCGGGGAATGTTGATGAGGAGATAGTCTTTCCCCCCGTGCTTGATCTCGGTCAGTTCAAGATCAAGCGATGGTCTCAGTTTTCCACGCAGTCGCTCGCGAGTGGTGTGTAGGTCCACTCGCACAAAGCCTGCAAGTTGGTCATGCCACATCCCGTGCGTGACATTGCTGCTGTCCCGGACGCCAACCAGGACAATGCCGCCTTTGTGGTTTGCGAGAGCTGATATTTCCTCCGCGAGATCTTTCGCGTTGTGGAGTGCATCTTCGGATGAGTAATGCTTGAATTCAACGGTGTCTGACTCAAGGGCTTCGCTCGGTTCCTGTCCTAGTCTGTCAAGCAGTTTCGTACACTGCGCTGAGTTCATTGTGTTTCCCCATGCTTTCTGAGTGCTAACAATGTTTATATGGATCCATATAAAAACCCAAAGATGGCATCAAGTGCCGCATAAGATGCCGGAGAATCCGGCATCCTTTAACACAAATGCAGATTATCACTCTGATTCGAAAGATGTCAATTTTTTATAATTCGGGAGGGGCGAAAGACCGTGAATGAAGGCTCTGAAAATGGATAAGATTTTTAAATGGCTTGGCAAAGTTCC
>JBEKTZ010000019.1:0-25032 GCA_049515535.1 Candidatus Aminicenantales bacterium
CCTTAAAAGCGTCGGCGCTCGGGGCGAGGGCGTCGGAAGCATCCTCAAAAGCCAAATCGACGAGCTGAGCCGGAATATCTCTCGAGGCATCGGATTGTCGGAGAGTAAAATCGCGCTGGCGGCTCCAGCCGGAATCATCGCTCTCACGACGAATTCCATTGAGGCCTATCAATATTTTCTGCGGGGCCGCGACGATTACGAAAAATTTTTCTTTCCGGACGCTCAAAAATTCCTGAAGAAGGCCGTCGAACTCGACCCGACATTTGCCGTGGCTTACCTCTATCTGGCCAGAGCCGACGGAGAATTACGGGATTATAAGGGCCGGGACGAGGCTTATGAGAGAGCTAAAAAATATTCTATGAAAGTCACGGAGAAAGAGCGCCTTTATATAGAAGCTGCATATGCTAGCGTTGTCGAAAAGAGCCCCGAGAAAAGATTCCGTATTCTCTCCGAATTAGTCAAAAAATATCCTGAAGAAAAATATGCGCACTACGATCTGGCCTTGTATTATGAAGGTCGGAGACAATATCGGGAGGCGATCGAAGAGAACAACAAGGCCATCGCCTTGGACCCGAATTTCGGATCTGCCCTCAATCAAGCCGCCTATGACTATACAAGCTTGGGCGATATTGAGAAAGCTATCGAATACTTCGGGCGCTATGCATCCGTCAATCCCGGACTCCCCAATCCCATCGACTCCATCGCCGAGCTTTATTTACGCATGGGAAAGCTGGATGAGGCCATTGCGAAATATAAGGAAGCGTTGGCTATCAAGCCAGACTTCTATAGCTCCTGCGTAGGACTGGCCTATAGTTATGCTTTGAAAGAAAATTATCCGGAAACGATCGCTTGGGTCGATCAATTGATCGAGCGAAGTCCGGATTCGGCAAAATGGGCAGGATCCTGGCTCAAAGCCTACTTTGATTATTTCTTCGGCCGATGGGATCGATCTCTGGCGGAATATCTTGCCTTGAAAAAACAGTCCGAGAAAGAGGGCGCTGCGTATACCGTCGCAACAGTGGCTTGGATCACCGGATATCTTTATTCGGATCTCCGGCAGTTCGATATGGCCCGGGAAAGCGACCAAAAATGGAATGATTATAATTCCGCGCAGAATCCGTCTTATAAGGCTTCAAATTCCGCGGATAAAAGTTACGCGCTTGGATGGGTCGATTTGAAACAAGGATGGATAGAGGGCGCAAAAGCAAGGCTGGCCGAGATCAAGCCTCTCCTGCCTAACCTCGATTCCTCCAGGAAAAAATCGGGGGCATTTTATTATGATTTGCTGAACGCGGAGGTTCTGTTGGCGGAAGGCTCCATCGATGGAGCGATCGCCCAGGCCGAGAAAATCGTTCTCCCGGATCCTCCGATGATGGATATCGCAAGCATCGTCACCACGAACCAGCCTTTTTTGAAAGACGTCTTGGCCCGGGCTTATTGGAAAAAGGGGGAATTGGACAAGGCCATCGCAGAATACAGGCGTCTGACGACCATCGATCCTACAAACCAGCTCCGCTTCCTCATTCATCCGCTGTATCATTATCGGCTCGGCCGGGTCTATGAAGAAAAAGGCGATAAGGCCGAAGCGCGGGAAGAGTATCAGAAATTTCTTGAATTTTGGAAGGACGCCGACCCCGGCCTGCCCGAAGTCGAAGATGCCCAAAAACGCCTGGCCGGGCTGAAAACGCCGTAAATCCTCGTCTCGGCGATTCTATCATCGCCAACTCCATTCTCGCTCTCCCTGACGATCACCATCCCGGGGCAAGTCGTCTCGGGGCTGAAGAGAGCGGCGCTGGGCGGCTGATAATCGATTTCTGGATATAATTTCTGGACCTTTGGGGCAAGTCGTCTCGGGAAAGAGCGGCGCTGGCGGCTGAATCTCATCTTCAAGACGTGGTTTCAGGATGTCCCGGGCAAGGAGGAGAGGGGGGAAGACAGAGAGCGACGCTGGCGGCTGAATATTTAATTTCTGGACGTGGCTTCAGGACATCCTGCGGCAAGGGGGGAAAAGCGGATTTTCGATGACTATAGAGCGCATTTTTTGCTAAGCCTTGACAACCGATAAATTAAAGGAGATAAAATATTTTAGGATTAATCATCGGAGGAAAAAAATGAACGAATACCCGGAGATGGTAACGTGTTTGCCACAAGCAGACATCGCATTCAAAGGTCTTCAAGGATGGATTTTCCAAGGCAAAGATCAACAGATCGTCTTTATGCAAATCGAGCCAATTGGAAAGGTGACGGAACACGCCCATAGAGCCCAATTCGGAATGGTCCTCGACGGAGAGATGAGCCTAGCCATAGGAGGCGTAACGAGAATATATCGGAAGGGGGATACGTATTTCATCCCAAAGGGCGTGCCTCATTCGGCAGTATTTCATTCGAAAGTATTTGTCGTTGATTTCTTTGACGAGCCAGCGAGATATAAGGAAAAATCCTGATAAAGTTGGCGATTTTCCAGGAAGTGATCAGAGAAGGTGGAGGCAAAGGAGCTGATAGAAGCGGCGGCATCGTATGGATTTCTATATATGGTTTAGGAGCAATCCAGGTAAGTCGTCGAGGGGAAAAGAAAGAGAGCGCTGGCGGCTGAATATCGATTTCTGGACGTAATTTCAGGATATCCCGGGCAAGTCGTCGAGGGGTAAGAGAGCGGCGTCGGCGGCTTAATATCGATTAGAAGACGTGATTTCAGAACATCCTGGGCAAGTCGGAGGAAAGAAAGAGGGAGGATTGAAAATCCGATTGCTTTTCATGACGGATAATGTCGAGAAGAGCAGAAAGTCTATCGTCTTTTGTGGGATTTTACGGTCGCCCGTGAAACACATCTGTCCGGACGGCATCCTTGGCGGCCATCTACTGTTGTTGACTTCAATCCGCAGCCGGGAATATACTTTTCTTGTAACGAGCGGAACCGATTCCGAGCTTAGCGGGAGGGAAAGTCGCGTAACGGGGAAAAACGATCTTTTTATTCCATAGACTTTTTAGCTCACTTTTGGCAAAAAGCGGGAAAAATAATTGTCACCGGAGGGAAATTATAGTTATCCTCAGAAAGCGCAAAATGTTTCTTGAAAAATCGATGAAGATCCTTTATATAAGAATAATCATTGCAGTCATCCTTGTTTTTGGAATTGGAATCTTTTTTTAGAGAGGGGTTGTTGGCTAGAGGGATAAACGTCGAAATAGCCCGGGCCACGGAGTTGCCCTCATTTTTGGCTTTCAAGGGCCGCAATGAAATGACAAGTGTCTTTTAAAAGTAGGATTGAATAATGAACAAAAAAAATTGCTTATGGAAGAAAATAACTGCGATTCTATGCGTTTTAGCCCTTAGCGGATGTGTAACCAAATATCCCATCAAATATGAGCTTATACCGCCGAAAGTCGTTGTTTCCAATACGAAAATCCCCTTAAATGTTCAACTGGCCAGGTTCTCTGATGTTCGTCCCGCAGAGGAAAGAACCGGGCTGAGCAGGGAAACTCCTCTGTTTACATCTCAGGGCGGCCAGGGTTACACTATCGATAAGGGATTCAACGGCCTTGTCGCCGAAGAGATTTCGAAAATGGTGGTGGAACATTTAAGATTCTCCGGGGTTTTCGACAGCATCTCGCTGGCATCATTCGCGTCGGAGGAAATATCGGACTCGATGTTGGATGCCCTACATGAAAAAGGAGTGGACGCGGTTATTCTGGGAGAGTTGAATCATTTCTATGGATACTATCAATATCACCCCGGGTTGTATTGGCTTTACGGCATTTCTTTGAGTTTCGTCAGCGCACTTCTCTTGAACTTTTTCTTTCCGTCAGAGACAATACGATATATCCTGTGTTGGCCACCTGGATTTGCTCTCGGAAATTATCTAGAATCTTTGCACAAACGAGATATCAGATACTCCACTCAACTTTCTCTCAAAATGATCAGGACATCGAATCGCGAAGCTCTCTGGGAAGGCGTTTTTAATGTCTCCAGGCAGTTGTACGATAAAATGCCCGGCCTGCTTAGTTGGATGTCGAAAAGATACGAGGTTGCGGTCAGCTCTTTGAGGGAAGTCGTCAATAATATTGTCACGAATCTGGTCTCTGCGGGAATTAAAATCAACTAAAGGGCAAATAAAGCGCAGGCGCTAGCCATAATCCGTCGTATTTTTTTGCATTATTCTAAAATCACTCAAATGAGGATTTATACTTTTCGTTGATTAAATATTCGAAATATTTATCAATAGATTACGAGCTCCTTTTTATCTTCCTCCCCTTATCCGGCCCAATCTCAATCATCCTAGAGTGCTGGAGTTCAAGAAAGATGAGCAAAGCTTTCTTTTAGCTCGCGATCGACATGGCCATTTTCCAGCACGAGAAATCAAGAACAAGTCGTCTCGGGGAAGAGCGGCGCCAGCGGCTGATTATCTGATTATCGATGGTTTCGGAACATCTCGGGCAAGTCGTCGAGTGGGCTGGAGAGAGCGGCGCCGGTGGCTGATTATCGATTTATAGATGTGATGTCAGAACGTCATTGGCAAGTCGTCGAGGGGGGAAGAAATATCGACGGCATCTGATTATCGATTTATTGTGGAATTTTCAAGACGTCCTTGGGCAAGAAGGAGAAAGGGGGGAAGAACAATTTAGTTATGGATTCCCATGCTAAAAGCGGAAAGATTCATGTTGCTCAGAAGCGGAAATATTCATGTTGCTTTGACATATCTAAAGCTGGCCTTGACATCTTTTTGAGTCGTGATTTACAATTCCCCACGATGTTAGGATGGGCAAATGGGGGTAAAGATGCTCACTTGTCCGGCGCAGACGAAAAGGAAATGCTTTGCTTATCCATTGCCCTAGCAACTTACTGACAATTCTGGGGGAGGACTAAAATGAGTGTTTGTAAAAAACTTCAGATGCCGTGGTTCTTGTCGGTTTTGGTGGTCACGCTCTGCGTGGCTGCCGCAACTCCGCAGGTTGCTCAAAACGCCGCCCAAATTGACTCTGCGGCGCAGGCGCAAGCTAAGTCCTTGTCGCTTGCGCAGGCAATGCCCGTCGATCCGCAAATTACCATAGGCAAGCTCCCCAATGGGCTCCGCTATTACATCCGGACAAATAAATTACCTGAGAAACGGGCGGAGCTGCGTCTTGCGGTGAACGCGGGCTCCGTGCTCGAGGACAACGACCAACTCGGCCTTGCGCACATGGTCGAACACATGTCTTTCAATGGCACGAAACATTTCGAGAAGCAGCAGATTGTCAATTTCATGGAGTCGATTGGGATGCGCTTCGGCCCCAGCCTGAACGCATTCACGAGCTTCGACGAAACGGTCTACATGCTTACGATTCCAACCGACAAGCCGGAGCTGATGGACAAGGCGTTTCTGGTTCTCGAGGACTGGGCGCAGAACCTCTCCTTCGATCCGACTGAGATCGACAAGGAGCGCGGCGTCATAGTCGAAGAATGGCGGCTGGGCCGGGGCGCTAACGCCAGGATGCAGGACAAGCAGTTTCCAATCCTGTTCAAGGGCTCCCGCTACGCCGATCGTCTTCCTATCGGCAAAAAGGAAACCATCGAGACGTTCAAGCACGATGTGCTCAAGCGGTTCTATAAGGACTGGTACCGGCCGGACCTGATGGCCGTAATCGCCGTCGGAGACTTCGACAAGGCCGCTGTAGAGGGCCTCATTAAGCAACATTTCGAGTCGATTCCGGCGGCGAATGTTCCCAGGCTGCGGCCAACGTACAATGTCCCCGACCATCCAGAGACCCTATACGCGGTCGCTACGGACAAAGAAGCAACCATGACGTCAATCTCCGTTTACAACAAGATGCCACTGCGCGAGCAGGGTACCGTGGGAGTCTACCGGCAGATGATCTTGGACCGGCTCGCTGCCGGCATGCTTAGCCGCCGACTATCTGACATGACTCAAAAGCCGGACGCCCCCTTTGTCATGGCCGGCGCAGGCCGGTCGATTTTTGTCCGCACGAAGGAAGCGGCGATGCTGTACGCGATCCCCAAGGAGGGCGGCATCGAGCGTGCGTTGGACGCGCTCTTGACAGAGGCGGCCAGGGTTGCACGGTTTGGCTTTACTGCGACGGAGTTCGAGCGCGAGAAGCTGCAAGCGTTGCGGACATACGAGCGGTATTACGCCGAGAAGGACAAACAAGAGTCCGCGGTCCTGGCTGCCGAGTTCATCCGGAATTTCACGCAGAACGAACCGTTGCCCGGCCCCGCTCTGGAATATGCCCTCTATCAGCGGTTTCTACCCGAGATCACGATCGATGAGGTCAACAAAGTTGCAAAGGACTGGATGAGTGAATCGAGCCGGGTTGTGGTCGTAAGCGCTCCTGAGAAGGACGGCGTGACCGTGCCGGACGAAACGAAGCTTGCGGCCGTGGTTAAGGGCGTCGGGACAAAGGAGATTGCCGCGTATGTTGACACCGTCGCCAACCAGGCACTCCTCGACAAAATGCCTGAGCCGGGGAAGATTGTAAAAACCACCTCCAAGGAAGCGTTCGGCATCACGGAGTGGGATCTCTCGAACGGCGTGAAAGTCGTGCTCAAGCCGACAATATACAAGCAGGACGAGATTGTGTTCCGTGCGTTCAGTCCCGGTGGCTATCAGCTTGCGAGCGACCAGGACTTTATTCCTGCGAGAACCGCCGCCCAGGTGATGTCCGTCACGGGTGTGGGCAAATTCAGCGCGATCGATCTCCGGAAGATGCTTGCCGGCAAGATTGCGTCCGTGGGAGCACTGATATCTGAGATGGAAGAAGGGTTGAGCGGAAGCGGCTCGCCGAAAGACCTAGAGACGATGTTTCAGCTTATCTATCTGAGGTTCACACAACCGCGTGCGGACCAGGGGGCCTTTGCTGCGCACATCGCCCAAGGGAAGACGATCCTGGCCAACCAGCAGAGGAGCCCCGAATGGGCGTTCAACGAGACGCTGCAGAGGACCCTGACGCAGGACCACCCTCGAGCGCGCCCGATGACGGCTGAAATGATCGACCAGATGGATCTCGACAAATCGCTCGCCTTCTACAAGGACCGGTTCGCCGATGCCGGCGACTTTACCTTCGTGTTCGTAGGGAGCTTCACCGTGGAGATGATAAAACCGTTTGTCGAACGGTATCTCGCGTCGTTGCCCGCCCTGCACCGGAACGAAACCTGGAAGGACGTGGGAATCCGACCGCCGAAAGGCGTGGTCGAGAAGACCGTCCTGAAGGGCATTGAGCCCAAGAGCCAGGCGGCCGTCTTCTTCACTGGACCGTTCCAGTACGATCAAGAGCATCGCGTTGCGATCCGAGCCTTGAGCATGATCTTGGAGACGAGGCTTCGTGAGGTGCTGCGTGAAGATCTGAGCGGGACTTACGGCGTCAGCGTATCGTCAAATTACACAAAGATCCCGACCGAGACGTACACCTTCCCGATCCAATTTGGCTGCAATCCGCAGCGCACGCAGGAACTGGTCAAGGTCATTTTCCAGGAGATCGAGAATCTGAAGAAAAACGGTCCCAGCGAGAAACAGGTCAGCGACGTAAGGGCGCAGCTAATTCGGGATTTTGAAACGAACATGCAGCAGAACAGTTATCTGTTGAGCCAGATCTATCTCCGGTACCAGTTCCCGGAGGATCTCGGGAAATTTTTCGGTCTGCCCGAATACTACAAGACCCTGAATGCAAAGATAATTTGGGATGCGGCCCGCACGTATCTCAACACGGATAACTATGTGAAGGTCTTGCTGCTGCCGGAGGTAAAGTCCGCGGCTCGCTCTGTCGAAAGAGATCGGGACGATGAGCCGGCCATCGAACAGCGACCGGCCGCCTGAAGATAACAAAAGCAGGGATCGGGGATTGCCAAAGCAGAAGATCTTGCCCGTCAGCTTATTATCGGTCACGTCGAAAAACCCTAAAGTCGCGACGAACACCTTGCCGCCGTAGAGGACCAGAGTCGGTGCCGAGAACATGCTGTCCAGAGCGGAGAGTCCGCGAGACCAGATCGGCTTCGCGTCGACGGCTCTGATGCATGTTACGATGCTGTCTCGGCCTTTTATCCATTTTGAAGACCCAAAGTCAGTTTTCGCGGCAACCCCGATTTGGACAGAGAGGAAAGGGGGAAGGGGAAATCGGCGGCTGATTATTGATTTTTAAATGAAGTTCCAGAACATCCCGGGCAAGTCGGAGGGGGGGAAGACAGAGGGCGGCGCCAGGCGGCTAATTAGAGATTTCTGGAAATAACTTCAGGAAACCGAGGGCAATTCGGAGAGGGGGAAGAATTCTCACTATAAAGAATGAAATGAAACCTCGAGTTGACAAATTAGAAAATAGATTTATGCTTAGAATGAACACAAAGGAGAGAGGGTAATGAAATCTAAGTTTTGGGCGCCGGCTATAGGCTGCGCTTTTATATCTTTCATCATTTTATGGATCGCGATAGAGGAAATCTTCTCCTCGATTCCTCCTTCCCGTGTCCATGTCTTGGGTTACCAAGTGGCTGGCATCCTCGCTTTCGTAGGAATAGCGGGAATCGCCATAGGGATCAAAATCTTGAAAAAGAGGCAACTGCTTGCTGCCGGGCTGATTGGCTTCTTTCTTGTTCCTGTTGTCATTGCGATTATAGTCTTCATTTTTGGCCCTTAATTCTATTAATGACAAGGGTACTTTAATAGATTTTCAACTACCTTGTGATCGTTCCACATCCAGCCTCTCGGGCGCTAACGATTAACATTTTTGGCAAGTCGTCTCGGGGAAGCGGCGCTGGGCGGCTGAATATTGATTAGAAGACGTGATTTCATAGCGACTAGGGCGAACGAACGGCGGCTGGGCGGATGATTATGAATCTATTGACATTAGTCTTTGGCCGGGGATATCATTTTTTCGCGAGGGAGGTTGATGCGCTCTCAAGCGAGGATGGGCCGTCAGGTGTGCGCATAATCAGTGGAGAGTGGCTCGCCCGCTTGAAACGATGAGGTGATCATGGCTTCCCACAGGAAATACTTCCCGGCGGCAGGACTGGACTGGGCTTTGCCCATCTACGATCCGTTGGCCAAGCTGCTGGGCGGTGACGCGATCTGGAGTGCGTTTGTTGAGCGGATGGAGCTTGCGCCCGGCCAGCGCTTCCTCGATATCGGTTGCGGTACCGGCACTTTGGCCGTGCTCATCCAGCAGCTTCATCCAGGCGTCGCCGTCGTCGGACTCGATCCCGATCCCAGGGTGCTCGTCCGCGCAGCACGCAAAGCCGAGTGCGCCGGCGTTGAGGTCCACTTCGACCGGGGTTTTTCGGACCAACTTCCCTATGCCGACGCCTCCTTCGACCGCGTGTTCTGCAACATTTTCAGCCTTCTTCCGCACGAGGAGAAAGAAACAACGCTCGGCGAAGTGCGCCGCGTGCTGAGGCCCGGCGGCTCGTTTCATCTCGTCGATATGGTGAAGGCGCCCTCCGGTTTCTCTTTCTGGCGTCTGTTTAAGCGCACCCAGCGTTTTGAGTTCTGCACTGAGGAGCAAATTTTCGACCTGATGCGTGAAGCCGGGCTAACTGACCCGAGAAAAACCGGCGAATACAAGGTGTGGTTTTGGCCCTTCGTCAACTACCAGGCCTCTCGATAATCTGCGACCGGGCCGGTACGCTCCACGGGCCCACCGAAGGGAAAGCGGCGCCGGGCGGCTGTGTCCTCTAGAAAGTGGTAAATCCCCCTATGCCTCTATGACATATCGGTTGTTGCAGCAGTCGTCCCCCTGCATGAGGGTCTTCGTCCGGATCATGCGCATCTTAGGATTGAAAGCTTTGGCCGACCCAAAATCCGCGTAGCAGGAGAGGATGTAGCCGAGGTCGCCGGCGCTGAAGTCGCGGTAGGTCTTGGCCCAAAGACATTCGGTGACCTTGATTTCGAACGCCTGCGGCGTGTCCTCGATGATTTGGAACGTCAGCACGTTCTGATAGAAACTGTCGGGCTTGCGGAAGTTCTGGGTATACGTCGCCAGGTCATTCTTGCCCGCCTTCTTAGGGAATTCCGTCTTTTGTTGTTTTTTAGGCAGGTCAATAATGCGCTTTATCATCTCATGCAATTTCTCGCGCCCGATTTCTGTTTCGAGGCCTCTCCAGATCGTGATGGGAGCGACATAGGCTACAATGAAAACCTCTGCGAAGCTCAATCCCGAGTCCGCGAGAAACTTGTGCTTTTGGCCCGCGGCTTTGGCCTTTTGCTCTGCCTGGAACGCGCGAAGCAGGCATGGTGCTCCAAAGCACAACAGTGCGCCTCCGGGCAAGGCGGTCTTGAGAAAGGACCTCCGGCCGGACAGTAGCTGTGATTCGAGACTGTTCATCGGAACCTCCTCTGCTTTCCCCCGAGTTATATGTTCAATATAGGCAGCGGAGTTGTGTCTGTCAACCAAGTTTAATTTTCTTCTCGCAAGTGTGTTGGGGCAACGTGAATATTTCCGCTATGTCAATAGGCTATGATCTTTCATGAGAAGGCGCCGGGCGGGTGAATATTGATTTATAGACGTGGATGAAGGTTCTGTTGGGCAAGTCATCGAGGGGAAACGGCGTCGGCGGCTGATATTCGATATCATGAAATGCCGCGGAAATAAGTCAAGAAGCGGCGAGGCAATTGATTTTAAGAGGAAAAGGACATATCTTATGGTTTATGAATTTCGATGATGAAGCGGGGGGACAGAAACGAAATGGAAAAAACGAGGCCGACACCCCGGAGAGGAAACTCATGAATGAAAAATTCCGGTCGCTGATCTTTTGGGGCGCTTGGGCCGTAGGAGCGGTGATGTTTTTGGCCCAGATCGTTTCTGCTGGGCAAGAAAAATGGAAGGGCCAGATCTATCTGCTTAAGGGGGATGCGGGGACGATCGAGTTTACGCGAGAGAACGCGCGCATTACAGGGAAAATCATCATCGCCCGAGGGGAGTATGTTTTCGAAACGCCGATTTATGGGCAGTGGCAGCAAAACGAGATCGTCTTAAGGCGTGCCCTCTCCGAAACAAGCTCCCAACCGTTCAAGGGCACCGTAACTTTCGTGGATGCGAAACACGTCAAGATGGAGGGCCAGTTTGCGGCGGGTTTTAGCGGAAGTTGGACGTGCGAATGCGAACTGCTGGAAACCATTGATGCCGGCAAAGCCCCGGGGAAAGAGAGACGGGAAAAGCCGGTCTCTCCAATAACGGGACGCTCGAAAGTCGTTGAAATCACCCCTCGGACGCAGCCAAGAGTCATTCTCGATTTTGTGGACAAAGCCTCCAAGGCCAAATGGACGAACGCCTGGCTTGAACTCGGATTTCCGGGAGATCCGGCCGACAATAAAGGATATGCCCGCCTGGTGGATCAAGCGCGGCTGGAAGACGGAAAAGTCTATCCCCGCGCCCTGGAGACCCATCCCCATCGGAAGCCTCGGGGCATGATCACCGGCCGCTATTCGGACGTAACGATTCCCGCGTCCGGAGCCGAGCTGCGATCCGGGATCGGATTTTTCGAAGACGCGACGGGTACCGATGGCGTCTATTTTGAAGTCCGCTGCGAATTCCAGAATTATACGGGAGTTCCCGTGAGGCGAGAATATTTCAAAACGTACGACAAATTCGTGGTCGCAGACTTCAGCCAGGATCTCTCCCGCTTCAAGGGATTGAAGGGAATGATCATTCTTTCGGTCAATGCCGGTAAAAAATCGGCCGATCAGGATCGAGCGGTATGGATGGAACCTAAATTGATGTCTCTCGAGAAAGAGCCCAAATTCGCGACATTTGTGGGAGGCGCTGTCGGCTCGAACCGCAATGGGAATCAATTGACGAATGCGTGGGGTGGAAAATCAGGTCAACTCTTCGGAAATATCGTTCTGTATTTACTGTTCGCCAATGTCGATAACACGTATTCGGTGGGTATCGAGTCTTATCAAGGCGATAATTTTGTGGGGGCCAAAGATCTGGGGACCGTCAACTCAGGGCGCCAGGAAATTTGGGAAACCCTCCAAAGAACCGTGCCGGGAGAATGGCGCGAGCGGATTATCTTCAACGGGACCTATGTCGGAGACCTCAGGTATACGATCTCGAAGGTCGGCGAATAGGTCGCCGGAAAAGGACTGAATAATATGAAGACTCAAACCAACCTCCGTTTGCGTGGACGCGAGGGGGCCGCCGTTTTCGTTCTTATCGTCCTGCTGTCTGTCGTCGCTCACACCACGGCGCCGCCCTGTGGCGAGCTCGAACAGAATGACACCGAGCGAGAAGATGTCCGCACGGTGATCGACGGGTCCGCCTTCGGCCTGCTCGGGCGCCATGTAGGCCACGGTGCCGACGACACCGCCCGGCGCCCCGCCGCTCTCTACCGAGGGTTCACTTGCGCTTGATGTTGGGGACGACCGTGCCCACCGTGACGTTTCCGCTCTGGGCGCTCGCCAGCGGCAGCGCCGTGCCGAACAGGGCAGTTCCAACCCAGTCGATCTTGATGCGGATAATGCCTGCCACATCCGCCGGCAGCTTCCAGTCGTAGCTTCCGTTGGTCACCGATCCATAGTTCTGGGGTGCCGGAACATCAGCGACAGCCGACCAGGACTGGCCGCCGTTGGTGGAATAGGAGATCTTCACGACCCCGCCGCCGGTCCACACCGCCCAGCCAATTTTCTGGACGCTTCCCTTGGCCCATTTTGCGTTCGGACCAGGGACCGACATCGCCAGCAGGGAGTCGGGCAGTTGCACTGCGGCCTTCCAGACCCGGCAGCAGATTCCCTCGGCGTCGTATCCTGCCGGTATGTTCGGACTCAAGGAGTAGAAATGGTCCCGGTAGAGTCTCGATCCGGCGTTGTTCTTATGCCCCCGAACGAACCGGTACAGGGGAACGGTTTCCGGAATCTCCTTGTCGGCCGGGACAACGTGAGCCGCGATGCCCTCCGCCACGAAATAGGGATCGTTCAACAGGTTGGCCCGTTCTGCCGCGCTGGTCGTGTACACATGGTCGGCACGCATGTCGGCGTAGAAGCGGTACAGCGGCACGGTGTACTGCCGGGCGGCGGGAGAAACAAAGCCCTCCACACCTTCGAAAACCCACGAATTCATCAGCCCCGGGTTGCCGGTCGAGTAGAAATGCACCTGCGCATCCTCCGGATAGGTGAGGTAGTAGCGGTTGAAAGCCTCGGCCGTCACCGTTTGAGCCGAAGCCGCCGCGACGGCCACGAAACACAGGAACGCGGCCAGCGCACAAAGCCGCACTGCGCCACTCTCGCTCGGGAACTTCTTCATCGGAATCCCTCCCCTGCTTTTGTTTGATATTTTTTTGATAAGATATTGCCTTCTATGGGGGGAAGTATAGGAGGGCTGTTTTTGCCTGTCAAGGGATATTTTGCCAGGAGTTCTCCCAATAATTATGGCGAAAAGAGCTATCGCTGGCCGGTTAATACGCGAAGCTTCGTCCGCAAATGGCGAGACAAAGCATCGAATTGATTTTGGAGAAAAGAGTGGACAAACTAAAGGAAGAGGAAAAATCGAAAAATGAACAGTTGATCCAGATCCAGAAAGAACTTCGTCGGTATGAAACCGCCCTCGAATCGCTGAGAAAAGATATTCCTTCACGGAAGAGAAGAGGAAAGGAAGAAACAATCCATCCGTTTCTCGACGGCAACGGTCGAATCGGTCGGCTTCTCATTGCCCTGCAGCTGCATCACGGCGGAGTCTTGGCGCAGCCTTTGCTTTACCTCAGCTTGTATTTCAAACAACACCGAGACGAGTATTATCGTTTGCTCGATTTGGTGCGGACCGATGGAGACTGGAAAGCTTGGCTCGACTTTTTCTTGGAGGCGTAGAGCAGACCGCAAATGGCGCGGTCCAAACCGCCCAGAGGCTCGTCCAGACCTTTAAAGAAGACGCGGACCGCATCCGTGATTTAGGACGGACCGCGATCACTTCCATGCGCGTGTTCGACTCCTTGCGTTCACGTCCGATCTTGTCCTTGAAGGAGGCCTGCAAGCGCACCGGACTTTCATTTCCCGCAGCTGCTAACGGCATGAATAATCTCGTTCGCTTGGGCATCGTGAAAATGGTCCAGACATGATGTGAGTTTTTAACATTCCGGGCAAGTCGTCTCGGGGAAGAGAGAGCGGCGCGGGCGGCTTATTAATGATTTCAAGACGTGGCTTCGGAACATCCCTGGGCGAGGCGGAGAAGAGGGCGGCTCGGAATTGGGACGCTATTTATTGAACCCGGCAGCCCCCGGGAGAACGGATACGTGGAGTCGTTTATCGGGAAGCTGAGGGATGAATTATTGAATGGAGAGATTTTTGAAAAGCTTTTGGAGGCTAGGGTGTTGATTGAAGCCTAGAGATGGGAATATAACCAGCATAGGTCTCATAGCTCTCTGGGCTATAAGACTCCCGCGCCGGAGACCTTAAAGCTTGAAAATCTCACTTCCGGGGCGGTACAGGGACATAGAATTGTTTAGTATTCTCCCGGGCCCTACAGCTCTTGATTTTTCCAAGCCCCCGTGTATTTTGCATTGCCTCTGCATTCTTGAAGAACAAGGTGGCAGATTTTCATTCCTGGTATTAGCCATATTTTATTTGGTCCGGCATTGTAAATTTCCAGAACCTGCCTGTTTGAAATCCCCGGAGCTATGAATGGAGCAGTCACATGACTCATTAGTCCGATTCGGGCGAATCTTGAGCGCGAGTTCAGCCATCCGCACAAGTCCTCAGGGAGGGTAATCCTCTCTTTTGTGATCCCGAGCACTAGTTCCCCGGGCTCTAATAGGTAGCCAGTATTCATATCAACAAGGTCAGTCAGCGTTCTATAGTCGATATCTCCTTGCGTAATATGCTGGTTGGCTTTGAAGATCCGTACTTGATTATCTAGAGTCAGATCAATTGAGGCAGGACCTACGGCATTCTCGTCATACGGTTCTATTCTTATTCTACCGTTCATAATCTGATTAAGTATTTCAGATTTTGCGAGAATCATTTTGAACGCTCCTTAAAGATCATCGTTGCGACTCCCGGCAATTGCCAATCTAAACCTCTCCGCTCATCAGTTGTTTAAGTCCATAGAATTCAGCAAGATGGCTTCGCCTTGCCACGCTCGGTACCGTGACCTGCCTCCACTTAGTGTACCACCTGTGAAGTGAAAGTTCCAGGCTCGGGAGCTGGCGGCTGATTAATGATTTATGGACTTGGTTTCAGAACATCAAGTCCTTGAGAAAGACAGAGAGAAGGCGCCGGCGGCTGAATATCGATTTCTGGATATTCTTTCAGGACACCCAGGGCAAGGAGGAGAAGGGGTAGAAAAACAGAAGCTCAGCAGCTTCGTAAGCTATCTGTCGATCGCTTTTATCTTTGAAGCGATGGTGGCCTCTTTGTCCAGGCGGTGGTCGATTCTTAGGACGATATGGATGCGCTGGGCTCCCATCCCGACCAGCGTTTCGTCGGCGCGGCCGATGATCTCGAAAAGCGCTTTCAGGTCAGGAGCTTCGATGGTCGTGGACATCCCGCCGGTCACGCTTCGCAGGCCCGAGGCCTCGATGATACGGATGACTTCCTTAACATAGCGGCTGACCGAGGAACCTTCGCTTGTCGGAAAGACGGCCAGTTCGGCGATAATCATGATAATCTATGTGTTTATCAGCTTAATTCTATAACAGAGGCGCAATCTTTTCAAATGGTAATATTGTTTTCAATCGTGCTTTCAGAACATCTTCGGCAAGTCGCCTCGGAGAAGAAAGAGGAGCGAAGCCGGGCGGCTGAATATCGATTAATAGACGTAATTTCATCTCAGGGCAAGTCGCCTCGGGGCAAGAGAGCGGCGCCGGGCGGCTTACTATCTGGCGAAATTTAAGAACATCCGGGCAAAGAGGAGAGCGGAAGGCGAATTGACGCTTCCTCGATTCTTTGATAATCTTGAGCCACACCTGATTGAAGGGGTCAGTAGTGACCGTCAAATGCCCGAAATGCCATTCTGAGAATTCTGAGACCAAGCAGTTCTGCGGAGATTGCGGCACCCCGCTTCCCTCCTCCAAAGAATTTCCTTTCTCTCAAACTGAGACGCTTCAGATGCCTATCAATGAATTGACCACCGGCTCGATATTTGCCGGCCGATACCAGATCATCGAAGAGATGGGCCATGGCGGCATGGGCAAAGTCTATAAAGCGCTCGATACGGAAATCAAAGAAAAGATTGCCATCAAGCTCCTCAAGCCCGAAATCGCCGCCGACGCGGAGACCATCGAGCGATTCAGAAATGAGCTGAAATTCGCCCGCAAGATCCGGCATACGAACGTCTGCCAGATGTTCGACCTTGCCAAGAGCGAAAGCACGTATTACATCACCATGGAGTTCGTCCAGGGCGAGGACTTGAAGAGGCTGATCCGGAAAATGGGGCGATTGAGCGCCGGGCAAGCGATATCGATCGGCCGCCAGGTGTGTGAGGGGCTGGCCGAGGCGCATAAGCTGGGCGTCGTCCACCGCGACCTCAAGCCTCAGAACATCATGCTCGATGAGGACGGCCATGCCCGGATCATGGATTTCGGCATCGCCCGGTCCATCAAGGCCAAAGGGATCACCGGTGCCGGCGTGATAATCGGGACACCGGAATATATGTCGCCGGAGCAGGTCGAGGGAAAAGACACGGACCAGCGCTCAGATATTTATTCGCTGGGAATCGTCTTATACGAGATGGTCACTGGGCGCGTCCCTTTTAAAGGCGATACGCCGTTCACGGTCGGGATCAAGCACAAAAGCGAAATGCCGAAAAATCCCAGGGACCTCAATGCCCAAATCCCCGAAGACCTGGGCCGGCTGATCTTGAAATGCCTGGCCAAGGATAAAGACAAGCGCTACCAGAGCGCGGACAACGTGGCCGCGGGTCTAGCTCAAATCGAAAAGGCGCTTCCGACCACGGAAAAGCTCATTCCCAAAAGAAAGCCGAGAGTTGGGAAAGGCGAAGGAGCGGAGGGGAAAAAATACCTTCTTTATGGGGCCATCTTCGTCTTGGCGGTTTTGGTCGTTGCCGCCGGAATCTTCTTGTTCAGGGGAAGGGGCAGGGCGATCACTTCCATTGCCGTCATGCCCTTCGGCTTTACGGGCGGCGGCCCAGATGCGGAATACTTGGCCGAAGGCATGACCGAAAGCATCATCGGCAACCTCTCCCAACTTCCCGGCCTGAAAAAGGTCATCGCCCGAAGTTCGGTCTTTCATTACAAGGGCAAAGAGATTATTCCCAAGGACGTCGGCCAGGAGCTCGGCGTGGACGCGATCCTGATCAGCCGGATGAATCAGCGCGGAGACGAGCTTTCGATCAATGTCGAGCTCGTCAACACGTCGGATAACAGCCGCATCTGGGGCCATCAGTATAAGAAGAAAGCCGCGGAGGCCTTCGATTTCCAGCAGGAAATTTCGAACTCCATCGCCGAAAATCTTCGACTGAAGCTCACGGGCCAGGACATCCAGCGGATCGCCAAACGCTCCACGACGAGCCCGGAAGCCTACCAGGCCTATGTTCGAGGCCGGTTTTTCTGGAACAAACGGACGGAGGAAGGGCTGAAAACGGCCATCGAATATTTCAAACAGGCCGCCGAGAAAGACCCGAATTATGCGCTGGCCTATGCCGGCCTGGCTGATTCGTATTCGACTCTCCCTCAATACAGCTCGTTCCCGCCGAAAGAAGCCTTCGAAAAAGCGAGAGCGGCCGTGGCCAGAGCCCTGGAATTGGATGACCGGATCGCCGAAGCGCACACGGCCTTGGCCGATATTCTTACGTACGAGGATTGGGATTGGGAGGGGGCCGAGAAGGAGTTCAAACGGGCCATCGAGCTCAATCCCAACTACGCGACGGCCCATCATTGGTATGCCTTTATTCTGATGTTCATGGGCAGATTCGAGAAATCCATCGAACAGATCGGCCAGGCTCAGGAACTGGACCCCTTATCGCTCATCATCAACGCGAATATGGGATTGATGCGCTATTACGCCCGCCGCTATGACGACGCGATCGGGTATTATCGCCGGGCGCTCGAGATGGATCCGAATTTTGGCGAGATCCATTGGTATCTCGGGATGGCCTATGGCCAAAAAGGGCTCTTCGAAGAGACCGTCCAAGAGATGCAAAAGGCGGCGACCCTTTCCGGGGGGTTTCCCAAGCATCTGGCCTCCCTCGCCCATGCGTATGTCCTGGCCGGGAAGAAAGACGACGCCGTCAAAATAGCCAGGGATCTCGATCAAAGAGGAGAAGGAAAGTATAAAATGGCGGCTTATTATGCCGCCTTGGGCAATAAAGATCGTGCCTTTGAGTGCCTGGAAGAAGCTTATAAAGAGCGGTCGTCGGAAATTACGATCCTCAAGGTCGATCCCGCCCTCGACAGCCTTCGCCCGGACCCTCGTTTCAAAGCCCTGCTCAAGAAGATGAACTTCGAGTAGAATTCGGCGCGAATCCATAATAGGCGAAGAAGGCATTTGGGAAAAATGAGACGACGAAATTTTTTCGGCGCTCTATCCGGCAGCCTCGTATCCTTAGAAAGCCTTTTTCATTCAGGGAAGACGATGAGTATCTTTAATGAAAATGTCGATCCATCCATGCCGCGCTGCATATTCGGGAACCTTTGCCGGCTCAAAAGGTATAATAATATAGAGGCGAAAAATAACAGAATTCATGGATGACCGGTTGCTCATCGAACAGTCCGCTCAAAGTAACACAAACGCCTTTAAACTCCTTGTTCTTCGTTACCAGCGGATGATTTTTTCTTATCTGAGAAATTTTCTGCTTCCGATGCAGGTCCAGGAGGATCTAGCCCAGGAAACATTCATGAGGGCCTACAGGAATATCACTGACTTTGATTCCGAAAAGGGGCCTTCCTTCTCGACATGGCTCATCACGATTGCCCGCAACCTGGCCATCAACGAAATGGCGAAGATGAGGCGAAGGAAGGCGCATTCTGGCGGATTCAGGGATGAAAATCATGGAAGGAATGAAAAAAGCCCTCAGGAAATCCTGGAACAACGCCATTTTAAATCCCGAATTCACGACGCGATAAGTCGGCTGCCGGAAAAATTTCATACAGCGGTGGTCCTTTCCTACTTTGATGAGCTTTCGCTCGAAGAAATCGCGGGGATCGAAAATTGTCCCGTGGGAACTGTCAAATCTCGTGTCTTCCGGGGAAAACAGATCTTGAGACAAATTCTTGAAAGCGAGAATGTACTATGAGTGATCCTCAGCGTCCCTGCCACCTGATTCAAGAGGATATTGCTTGGGCCAGAGGACTGAGCCCGGAGGACCAAAAACACGTTCTTTCCTGCAGCGCCTGTTCTGAAACCGCGGCTCGGTTCGAGGAGTTGGATTCCCTTGTCCGAAATGTGATGGGAGCGGATGTCCCAAACGGCTTCGCGGACAGGGTGGTTGTACAAATAGAAGCAGAAAAACGCAGAGGAGACAGCTTTTTCGCACGGCGGCGGCCTTTCTTGGAAAGGATATTCTTTTCGAGAGCTGTCCAATGGGCGCTCGTGGGAATCGGCTCGGCTTTCGGCCTGTTTAAAATTCTCAGATTCTTCGCCGGGGTGTTGATTCATGCATCTCTATAGCTTAGACAACCCGTCTGATTCAGAGCTGAAGGGAGTACGGCCCGTAAGATTAGACCGGGGGGAAAATGTGATTGTCCCGAGGAAAAGGAATGGAAGAGAAAAAAGATAAATTCCGGGAAAGAAAACCTCTATTCGCCGTGGCCCTGTCCTTCCTTTTGACTGGTCTGGGCCAAGTCTACAACGGAAAACTGCGGAAAGGGATTCTCTTCTTTCTGGCCTCGTTCATCCTGCCCTTTCTCTTCTTCCAATTGAGTGTTCTGTGGCCCGGTCAGATACTAATGGTTTTTTTGGTCCTGTCCTTAGCGGCGAGCCTTGGCATATTTATTTGGGCTGCTCGAGATGCTTGGAAGCAAGCCAGAAGAATGGAAAAGAACTACAGGTTGAAAGTCTATAATAGGCTCACGGTCTACATCCTCCTCGTTATTGTATTGAATCTATTCACTTCCGGACTAATCGTGAATGGGCGGAAAATTTGCTTTTTCGCTCTCCCTTATCGAATGCAAACGGGAAGCATGGCGCCTGCTCTCCTTCCCGGAGATTGGATCATAGTAGATAAGAGGATAGATCACGCGTCGAAAAACCTTGGCCTGAAAAGAGGGGAATTGGTGGTTTTTAAGTATCCCCGAAACAAGAAAATAGATTTTATTAAAAGGGTCATCGGCCTTCCAGGAGATGAAATCGAATTGAGAGGGATGGAGCTTTACGTCAACGGAAAAAAATGGACAGCTCAAGAGGTGCCTCAGCTCGAAGAGAGACGGGATGAAAATATCAAGACGGGAACAATCGCTTTCTATGAAAAAGGCGACTCTGGGAATTATATCGTCTATTATCTTCAGGGGGCGGCAAGACAGGATTTGAGCGTTTCTGTACCGGAGGGCTACTGTTTTGTCCTCGGTGACAATCGTGATAACAGCGCAGATTCACGTCATTGGGGCAACGTCCCTCTCGATGATATTGTCTCCAGGGCTAGGCTGGTCTACTTTTCCATTGCTCCTGAGGGGGGAGTCCGATGGGGCCGGATCGGAAAGGTTCTGTAGCGGAAGACACATGGTTCAGCCCGAGAGGCTGTCTCTCAACGGCTCTGATATGGCCAAGCTTGAGAAGAATAGAAAGGGACATGAATAAAAAGGAAAACAAGTTTGTGGGAATTTCTATTTGAGTTATTTTTAGAATTCTTAAGTTTAATTGGTCTGAAGAAAAAAGGGATCATCAAAAGATCATCCTGAGAAAGTCCTCACGCTCTGGAAGGATACTGATCCATTAAAATTAGGGAGGGAAGAGTGAAGAAATCACATGTTACCGGCATTTATGAAACGGAGAAAATCGAAAAGCTTATTACTGGGATTGAAGAAGCATAAGGCGGATAGGGCGGGAGAGATAGTGGCGTCGGTGGTTGATTACTGATTTCTGGATATAATTTCAGGACACTCAGAGGCAAGTCGTCTCGGTGCAAGAGAGCGGCGCTGTGCGGTCGAATATCGATTTCGAGACGCGGTTTCAGGATACCCCGGGCAAGTCGAAGAGAGGAGAAAAGGGGCTAAGGAGGGGGGAGAGCGAATTGACGCTCTCTCGATTCTTTGATACTCTTTAGCCATCCTTTTGAGGGGATAAGCCGTGGCCGTCACATGCCCGAAATGCCATTCCGATAACCCCGAGACGCTTAAATTCTGCGGGGAGTGCGGCACGCACCTCTCCTCGCTCAAAGATATCCATCCCGAAGTCACGGAAACCATTCAAACGCCGATTAAAGAGCTGACCACGGGCTCCACTTTCGCGGGCCGCTACCAGATTGTCGAAGAATTAGGCCATGGAGGGATGGGCACGGTGTACAAAGTCTTTGATATTGAAATCAAAGAGAAGATCGCCTTGAAGCTCCTGAGACCCGAAGTCGCCGCGGACGAGGACACCATCGAGCGGTTCCGCAATGAAATGAAGCTGGCCCGGAAAATCGGCCATAAATACGTCTGCCGGATGTATGACCTGGGAAGGGCGGAAGAAACCTACTTCATCACCATGGAATATGTCCCCGGCGAGGACCTGAAGAGCTTTATCAGGAGGTCGGGACAGCTGACGATCGGGAAGGCCGTCTATGTGGCCCGGCAGGTGTGTGAAGGGTTGGCCGAGGCTCACCGGCTGGGCGTCGTCCACCGGGATTTGAAGCCTCAGAACATCATGATCGACCGGGAGGGAAATGCCCGGATCATGGATTTCGGCATCGCCCGCTCGCTAAAGGCCAAGGGGATTACGGGTGCCGGGGTGATGATCGGCACTCCCGAGTACATGTCGCCGGAGCAGGCGGAGGTCAAGGACGTCGACCAGCGGTCGGATATCTATTCGTTCGGGGTGATCCTTTATGAAATGCTTGTCGGCCGGGTGCCTTTTGAGGGGGAGACGCTGCTCGGCATCGCCATGAAGCACAAGAGCCAGCCGCCGCAGAATCCCAAGGAGCTCAATCCTCAAATTCCTGATGACCTCAATCGTATGGTCCTGAAATGCCTGGAGAAAAGCAAAGAGAAGAGATACCAGCGCGCCGAAGATATGCTGTCGGATATCGGAAAGATCGAGAAGGAGATTCCCACTACGGACAGGGTGATACCCAAACACAAAGGCTTTACCTCCAAGCAGATCACCGTCACCGTTGGCGTTAAGAGGCTGCTTCTCCCGGCGTTGATTTTTTTCCTGGTGGTTGCCGCAGGATTGATCTTATGGCGTGTCTTGCCCAAGAAACGCGCTGCCCCGCCGCCGTCGGGCAAGCCTTCGCTGGTCGTGATGTATTTCAAGAACAACACGGGCGATGCGAAGCTGGATCACTGGCGAGTCGCCATTTCCGACTTGCTTATCACGGACCTGTCTCAATCGAAGTATCTCAAGGTTCTGAGCTCGGACAAGCTCTTCAATATCCTCAGCGAGATGCGCCAGGCCGACGCCAAAAACTTCACTTCGAAAGTCTTGAACGATGTCGCGGCGCGCGGCGGCGTCGCCAATGTCCTGGTCGGGAGCTATGCCAAAGCCGGCGAAAATTTCCGGATCGATGTCACTCTCCAGAAGGCCGGCAGCGGCGAGCTCGTGAGTTCCGAACGGGCGGACGGCAAAGGGGAGGACGGCATTTTTTCCATGGTCGATGACCTGACCAGAAAACTCAAGGCGGACCTGAAGCTCTCCTCGACCGAGCTCGCCTCGGATATCGACAAAAGCCTTAAACAGATTACGACGTCCTCTCCGGAGGCGTTCAAGTTTTATAGCGAAGGACGCCGGCTGAACGACGAGCAGGAGTATCGGCAAAGCATCGAAATAATGAAAAAAGCGATTTCCATCGACCCGGATTTCGCCATGGCTTATCGGTCGATGGCGATGTCGTTATCCGACCTCAATTATTACTCGGAAAGCCGGGCGGCCCTCCAAAAGGCCTTTGAATTGAGGGCTCGCCTCTCGGACCGGGAGCGATACACCATCGAAGGGGATTTCTGCCGGGAATCGGAAAAATCCTACGGACAAGCGGTTGAGGCCTATCAAAAACTCTTGGAGCTCTACCCGGACGACGATATCGGAATCACGAATTTGGGAATTCTCTATATCAATCTCGAGGAGTGGGATAAAGCCATCGAGCTCTATGAACGCGAGTTTCGCGCTAACCCGGAAGATATTTGGCCCTATCTGAACGTCGAATGCTATTTGGCCAAGGGAGATTATGAAAAAGCGAAAAGTCTGTTGGGTGGTTATATCCGGACCTTTAAAGATCATTACATGATTCGCCTTTGGCTGGCCGCCATCGCTTTAATTCAAAACCAATATGACCAAGCACTCAGCGAGATGGAGCGGGTAGCGGTTTTGAATCCGTCCACCGTCTACAATCCCATGGCCAAGGGAATGATTTTTCAGGTTTCGAACCGCCTGCCTGACGCGGAAATGGAATACAAAAAATTGCTCGGCTTCGAAGAAAAGGTCGCTCACCTGATGAGCAAGAGTTATTTGGGATTGCTTTATTTGGAACAGGGAAGGTTCAAAGCTGCGGAAGAGCAATTCCGGGAAGGCCTCGAGCTGGCCGAGAAATATACGGATCGCGGCTGGGCCGCGGATTTCCATCTGCGCTTGACCCATCTCTATTTGGGGATGGGACGAGCCCGTCAAGCTTTGGAGGAAAGCGATAAGGCCCTTCGGGAGGCCGTGGACATAACCAGTCTCGCCCGGCAGCGGGAGGCTTTCCTGCTCCGCGGTTTCGCCGAACTCGAGTTGGGATTGACAGGCGAGGCCCAGAAAACGGCCTCCGACTTGAAGGCGCTGGTGGATTCGGGATCCAATAAAAAAGCGATCCGGTATTATGACCTGCTTATGGGAACCATCGCTTTGAAAAAAGGACGCCCTTCCGAAGCCGTTGAGAATCTTGAGAGGGCTGCCGCTTCACTGCCCTTTCAATACGATGAGAATAATGACCAGGTCGTGTTTCTCGATGCTCTAGCCTCGGCGTATTCAAAAAAAGGCGATCTCGGCGCGGCCCGCGATGATTACGAGAAGATCCTCCCGCTGACGTGGGGACGATTGATTTATAGCGATATCTTTGCCAGGAGCTTCTATCAGCTGGGGAAGATCTGGGAGCAACAGGGAGATAAAGCCAAAGCCTGCGAGAATTATCAGAAATTTCTGGACCTCTGGAAGGATGCCGACCCCGGCCGGCCCGAAGTCGCGGACGCCAGGAAGAGGATGGAGGAGCTGAAAACGCTGTAAATCCCCTGAACTTTTTTCCTGAAAAGAAGGGAATCAGAAAAAATCATGGTATGGTCTCAGCGATTCTATAATCGCCATCTCCATCGTCTCGCTCTTCTTGACGATCAACATCCCTGGGCAAGTCGTCGAGGGTGAAAAAAAGGCGCCGGCGGCTGATGATCGATTTCTGGATATAGTTTCGGGAGACCCAGGGCAAGGAGGAGAGGGAGAAGGGGAAAGGGTAAAGGGAAAGCGGGAGGAGGGAGTTGAACCGGATGGCGATGTTTGAAGCCTTGCCAAAAGGGCTTAGGTAAAATATTATAAGACTCGGAACCTGTAACCTAAGAAGTCAGCGCGCGAGCACGAAACCGCCTGAGGATAAATAACCAACTCATAACGGAGGAATATTTTATGAAGATTATTGTTTTTAACGGGAGTCCGCGAAAAGCTTGGAATACCGCCACGCTCTTAAATAAGGCACTGGAAGGCGCAGCTTCGCAAGGAGCGGAAACGGAACTCATCCAACTTTATGATCTCAATTATAAAGGTTGTAAGAGTTGCTTTGATTGCAAAATGAAGAATGGCAAAAGTTATGGCAAGTGCGCCGAAAACGATGACTTAACACCCATTCTGGGCAGAATTGAAGAAGTGGGCGGCATAATCCTAGGTTCACCCATCTACCTAGTGTATTGTCTCATAAATAAGTTGCATATATAGTCGATCTGCTGTATCATGGGCATAATGGAGGTGCCCATGAAAACAGGCCGGCCCAAAAAAATGAACATCGCTCTGACGAAGGAGGAGC
>JBEKTZ010000020.1:0-20657 GCA_049515535.1 Candidatus Aminicenantales bacterium
CGCGTATGAGTTTAACTATATTCGTCCCCATCAATCGCTAGCCTACCAGACGCCCTATGAGTACTTTCAGAAATGGAAGCGATCCCACAAGGCGAAAGAGGTGTCCGCCATGTCCTGACCCAGTACATTATATTGACAGTAAGCATCTTTTCAATTAATAATATTTTTTGTGATCATACTAAGCCATACGCGCAGTACCACATGTATTAATTTAACGAGAATCCACTTCTATTACGTTAATGACTAAACCAAAAGGAAACTATCAAGGGACAGTTCTTTGTTGGTATATGTTTAATTTGGTTTTACCCTTAATACCTTTTGTCATTGCTGGTATTATTCGTCTAACAATATTTGAACATTTCGATATTAAGCTCGCTACATTTAAAGCTTCAGATTTAGCTATATCAATGGGGATACAATCAATTTTGGTAAGTCAAAGCATCTTAAACTATCCGAGATTACTTGATAATCCAAATAAGAGAAGAGATGCCCATAATAAATCGTTTGTGTTTTTAATTATGGCGCTTGTATTTTTTTGTTTTATTTATACTTTTTGAATTTTTTTCCCTTCTTTATGAAAAAACAGCCCAAGAATATGCAAATTCTGCTCAAGATACTTTACAAATTATAACCTTTATTTTGTTTATAGTTATGTTACGACATATTTTTCAAATCCAAAAGTCGTTTAAGCTCAAGGCAGAATGGTGATTAGAAAATTTCTAATTTTGTTAAATCGAGATAAAGTTGCATCTCTGGCAATGTTGGGCTTTTTAATTTTTATTACTGGATTATTATCGTCTTTACCTATTTTTTCTAATTCCCATAGCACTTTTGAAAACATCTTATCAAAAATATTGATTTTATTTGGTGCCATGCTATTTGGTGTAGCTTTATTTTTTAATTTAAATCGAAGTACTCCACGAGCATATAATATCGCAATTATTGGATTTCCTCGTTCAGGAAAAACAACCTTAATCACATCTCTTTTTAAAGAAATTTTCGCTACGAGAATAATTGGAGTTAAAGCTGCCCCGAGGGGAAGCACAACTATAGAAAGAATTAATGAAAATATGGAAAAACTCGAACGCGGAAGGGCAATTGGGCCCACAGAAGATCAAACAAGATTTTCTTATGCAACAAATATATCAATAAAAAAGGGGCTGTTTACTACTTATTATAAAGTCGAATTTGGTGATTTTCCCGGCGATGACACCGAGAAGTATGTGAACAAATATGGCGATTGGCTACATAAAACTGAATTTTTTCAATGGGTTATGGAATGTGATGCTCTAATATTTGTAATTGATTTAGCGGAATATTTGAAAAATTACAATATAAATAATGATTATATTTCCATTATTTCTAAAGCTGTTCGTGCTGCTTGGCAATATTACTATGAATTTAATAGGCTCCGAATTAAAAGCTCTGAATTAAGAAGAAGACCTATTGTATTGACTTTTACTAAAGTAGATTCAATTGAAATATATAATAAATATTCTTCTTCACGAAATAATTATCAGCAGGCTTTAATGGAAAATAGTTTTGGCAAATTAGTACCATCGGTCCATGAAATCGATCCAGATAATATTATTGAATGCAAAAAAATCGTTTTAGATGATTTTTCGGAGTTAATTAAATATTTACAAAATGAATCAAATAATTTTCGTTTTGTATTTACTAGTTGCTTTGGCACAATAAATGGCAAAAAAATAGGTATGGAAGATCTTATAAGTTCAATATTCCCATCGTAATATAGAGAGTTTTTCAATAAAAATATTATTTCTAATTATTATTCACATTAGGAAGAATAACCTAGCTATTATTTAAATTCTTAAATAAGAAAATGACTTAATAAAATATAAATTCCTATAAATGATTATGCGCTCACCTATATACGTCAGTTGTATTCCCTTTAGAAATAATTAGACCAAATATTATTAATTCGCGGATGATGTTTATCCATGACGTTCTCTACTGCCCTATAAACCAAGACATTGTATCGATTCCAAATAAAGGGCGACAGAATTGTGCGTCGAGATATTCCACATAAGGTGTTATAACAAAGCACCCTGACCTACCCCACCTTATTTCCTCGATTATCTATCGGTTAGCCTTATTAATATTTTTGGTCTGATTAAGCCAAATTGAGCCATTTTTAGCGATTTTGTCCTCAATTTTGTCCACACGGCGGAAGGGGCTGTCTATTCAGGCCTCTGGACGGTCACGTCAGAGGTCGTGAGTTCAAGTCTCGTCGGCTCCGCCATTCAAATCCCTTATAATCTGAAGGATACGTTCTATTCCGCGCAGTTTTCCTTTCCGCTCCAATACCGTAGTTTACCCGCTTTTCAATCGAATCTGTGACATATTTGTGACATGGGGAGCGGTTTGCTATTCGTATTTGACTCACTCTTTTTATTAGTGTTATTCTTTTGCCTGGAAGCTAAAAAAAAGGGGCTTTGAAAAAGGAAAGCTGTAACATAATGAGTCCATTTACGGAATACCTCGCCTCCATTAATAAAGAACTGGGTGGAGGCGCTGCGACAGAAAACACTTACCGTCCCGCTCTGAAAGCTTTGTTGGAAGCCTTCGCCGAAGGAATCACCGCCACCAACGAACCCAAGCGCATGCTCTACGGAGCGCCCGATTTCAACATCACCCGCAAGAAAGTGCTCCTCGGCTACGTCGAGACCAAAGACATCGGCACAAACATCACCGAAATGGAGCAGGGCAAAGGGCCGCACGGAAAGCAGTTCATCCGCTACCGCGACGGCCTGCCGAATTGGATTCTGACCGACTACCTCGAATTTCGCTGGTTCGTGAACGGCAAAAAGCGGCTTTCCGCCCGCATCGCCGAGCTCGACGCTAAAAGCAAAATCAAACCGACCTAAGACGGCGAACAAAAGTTGGGCCAACTCTTCAACGCATTTTTAAAAGAACCGGCTTTGACTGTCGCCACAGCCAAAGACCTGGCCGTGAGCATGGCCCACATGACGCGCATCGTCCGCGACCAGATCATCGAATCGTTCAAGCAAGAGTCAGAAGAAACAGAAAGGCTTCGCGTGAAAGAAGAAACAACCGGCTATGGCCCCTCTCCATCCGCGCGCGGACCTTGGCTCCACAATTGGCTCGGCGCTTTTCGCGAAACTCTTATCCCCGACCTCAGCGAGCCTCAATTCGCTGATATGTTCGCCCAAACGCTGGCTTACGGCCTTTTCGCCGCGCGCGTCCACACGCCGCCAGGCAAAGAGTTTTCCCGCGAAATGGCCGCCTACAATCTTCCGAAGACGAATCCGTTTCTCCGCAAGCTCTTTGCCGAAATCGCCGGCGTGGACATGCCCGACTCCATCGCCTGGGCCGTGGACGACATCGTCGAATTGCTGAAGCATGCCGACATGTCCGAAATTCTCAAGGACTTCGGCAAAGTGAAAGGCAAAGAAGACCCCGTCGTTCATTTCTATGAAACATTTCTTGCCGCCTATGACCCGAAGATGCGCGAATTGCGCGGCGTCTATTACACGCCCGAACCCGTCGTCAGCTACATCGTCCGCTCCATCGATCACTTATTGAAGACACGATTCAATCGCCCAAAAGGCCTGGCCGATGAAAACACGCTCATCCTCGATCCGGCCACCGGCACCGCAACGTTTCTCTATTTCGTCATCGATCATATCTACCAGAGTCTCGCCAAGCAGAAGGGCGCCTGGGACGACTATGTTGTAGCGCATCTGCTCAACCGCATCTTCGGCTTCGAGCTGCTCATGGCACCCTATGCCGTTGCCCATCTCAAGCTCGGCATGCAACTGGAGCAAACCGGCTACACAGTTCGGCTCCGACCAACGCCTAGGCATCTTCCTCACCAACACGCTCGAAGAAGCTCCTAAAAAGAGCGAACAGCTCTTCGCCGGCTGGGTCGCCGAAGAAGCCAATGCCGCCGCCAGAATTAAACGCGATGAACCGATCCTCATCGTGCTCGGCAATCCGCCATATTCAGGCCACTCAGCAAACCGCAGCCGCGATGAAAAAGGCAAGCTAACGTTCATCGGCAAACTCATTGAGGACTATAAGGTTGTGGACGGGAAGCCGCTCGGCGAGCGAAATCCCAAGTGGTTGCAAGATGACTACGTGAAATTCATTCGCTTTGCCCAGTGGAGGATTGTCAAGACTGGCGAAGGTATAGTCGGCTACATTACAAACCACAGCTACCTCGACAATCCAACTTTTCGTGGTATGCGCCAAAGCCTTTTAAAAAGTTTCAACCAAATTTACGTTTACGACTTGCACGGCAGCTCGAAGAAAAAAGAGAGAACACCCGATAGAAGCGAGGACAAAAACGTATTTGACATACAGCAAGGCGTGGCGATTTTGCTTTGCATGAAAGAGATACGTAATGCGAAATCCGCCTGCATCTTTCATGCAGACCTTTGGGGCATACGCGAATACAAATACGAATATCTTTATGAAACGGATGTAAGCAAAACCAAATGGACTCAACTAAGGCCGGTTTCTCCGTTCTATTTGTTTGTGCCTCAGGATACTGGCTTGCGTAATGCATATGAGCAAGGCTGTCCGCTGCAGCCGGTGTCGGGCGGCGCGAATTGCTAAGCCTCGCATCATAGCCTAACGCAGAACTCAATGGGGCGCTCGCCATCCACTCGATAAACGGCCACTTCTTCGATAACCGTTTGAAATATTGTCCTTATTTTCCGTGCCTCCTCAAGCGCACTAAGGAAGGCAGCCTTATTCCCAAGGCGACCCACGGTGAGATGAGGAATAAAGGTGTGTTCTACCGACAAATAAGCCGCTAAAGCGCCTGAGTATAAACGGTCATGCAGTTCAATGAGTCGATCGTTACCGCGTTTCACGTTCAGGAAGAGATACTCGCCCTCTGAACCGATAATGCCGTGTAACTGAACTGGAAACGGGCCTACACCCTGAACGGCTTGTTGAATATGAGTTTGTAAATGTTCTGCGGATAAATGGCTTTCGAACGGGAACACGAGTGTCATATGCGGCTCAATGGTATTCGCAAGCGGGTCGAATTGCCTCCTGAGTTGGCGGAGGAGATGAAGCTCTTCAAACTTCGGGAAAATTACGATAGCGCGTTTGGACATAATTGGATTCTATCTGCTCTCAGGGTACAAGCACCGCTTAACTTTGGGCGGATGAGCTGCGAGATGCCAACTATCCACTTCGATTCTAGTCTGCCTTCCGAGGCGCTCTGTCTGCTCGATCCGCTCGTTCACAATAAACCTTTGTATTCGAATCCCAATTGAACCGCGAGACGGCGAAGCTCCGGGCCGAGATCCCCTAGATCCGGGCAAGTGAGAGTCAGCGTCATCTCAAGGGACTGAGGGGCCTTCGTCTCCTCGTACCGTCGTACGGTCTCTCCGATGCGGCGGCGGAGGTCGATCGAAAATGTTTCTATCTCTTGGATCATGTTCGCCGAAGCTCTCGCGATTATCTCGAGAAGATGGATAAACTCCTCCTTGACCTGAGTCCGCTTGAACTCCGCAGTCCACTCGAGGATGCGGCGATAGACCTCCCCTAAGCGCCGAGCGACGTACACAATCGCGTCAGGGTCACCCGGCTCGCCCGGAGCGCCCAGCGCTTCGGGAAGCGCGGTATTCACGAGCTTGTTGGCCGACTTCGCGAATGCCCCCAACTCCCCAAGCTTCCCCTGCACCCAATCCACAACTAGATGGAACTCCGTGAGCCTCACTGCCCGTCCTAAGACGAGACCATACTCTAGGTCCTTTTTGACGCTCGCCAGTTTCGATACTTCATCCAGTAGCACCTGACTAAACAGTATGTACTCCCAGGCAAACAGCTTCTGGACCGCAATCATAAGCGCTGCTCCCGACAGGTCGGCCAGCGCGTCCGACAGTCCAGAGCCTAGCACCTTCAATCGTACCGCTAACGAGTCCATGAACAGATACGCAAGTTGGATGCGCAGTATCTCGATGATGTCCTGGGCCGATTCAAACGGGAAGATCCAGTTTTCCTTCGGGTCTCGCAGTGACTCAACAAACTCGAAGAGGCTCGGGGAGTCAACTAGTCCCGAGAAGTCGCCCGTTGGATTCTTTCTCCAAATTGGCAGCGTATTAAGAATCGGTTTCTGGACGAACACGTAGCGCGGGATTCCCTTCGCCTTTGCCTCAAGGTACTCAAGGTTCGTGATCGACTTTCCGCCACCAGCGACGGAGCCATATCTACCGCCTACGACGAGAATAAAGATGTCCGCACGCTCTTTCACTCCCGCCAGACAATTCCCCACGGCATCCAGACTCGGATCTACCGGAAACGAGGGGAACTCAGACAAGACCGGCAGCATGCCTAATGACTCGAAGAAGAGACGCAGGTCATTTCGTACTTGGGCCAAGTCGTAGCACGTCGAGCTCACAAAAACCGAAGGCTGACGAGAGATGGGCATTCCTTCCTCCTCTGATGTATCGCGAACGTCAGCCTTCACCTTCCGGAGGCCTGCCTCGGGTCACCGCTAAGGCGCAAGGTATTGTTCGGTGCGTCATGTAGATTCTGCTGGTGGTCGAATCGTACGGCGCCGTGTCACGGGTTTCCTTTCTTCAATTGTGCGATGAAGCATGTGTTCAAGCATTCTTGGGAATTCCATGAAAAACATGTGCATTTCTTTGCCACCCATTCCGAATTCCTCCATGAAGGGACCTCGCATCATAATTTCCGAAAAATGATGAATGCGGGTAATCTCTCTCTTTACCGCCACCGGATCTCCGGATTTTGCTGCTCGATAGGCGTCCATTGCAATTTCGTAAAGCCATGGCGCATCATCGCGGATGACGCTTGCGGCCATGAGAATTCCGACAGGATCACCAGGATCGCCAGTCATGTGAAGCAAATCCTCAATCATCATGGGGTTAAAGCGGCGAAGACGCTTTCGTCTGAAAGGGTCGCCGAGTTCGGACATCCGCTCTGCAACTCGTGAAGGTAAATCGCGGACCAAAGCCTTCATCTCTTCTACGAGCCTTGCCATGGGGTTTTCTTCAGTTGGGGGTTTGTCCCCTTTTCCACCGAGTTTCTCCAGAATCTTGTCCACGGAAGCTTTAAACGCTTTGACTTGTGTTCGGACAACGTCGGCGTCGGGTTCAATTCCGGGAACACGGCGGGCGAGTTGCAGAACGAGCTTGGTCAATTCCTCTTCGCTGCCGTCGCAGTTTTGGAAATAGTAAAATGGACCAGTGTTCACGCGATTCAAGGTGACACCAAGGGCAATGCCATGCACCCGCCTGTTGAGCTTACCTTTGGCAACGCCTACTTCGTAAAGTATCCATGGGCGGTCAAGACTGCGCTCTGTAAAGAGGCAGACGACATCGGACGCGGCTTCGAGCTTGGTCATCAGTTTCTCGTACCACTCGTCGCCAAAATCGATTCCTTCATTGCCCTTCTTGTCGGTTGAGCGAAACGATTTCAACATTCCGGCGCTAACGCTCTTAAGCAACTTGCTGAAAGCCTCGGCAAGATCACCGTCACGGTTATCGTGGCTGATAAATACGAGAGGGCCGGTCACATTAGTGGGTAGATCTCTGTCTGCGCTTACCTGTGGTGTTTTTTCTGATTCAGCCATTTATTTCTCCTCTTTCCTATCGTTTCACCGAACAATGTTTATATTTATCCATATAAAACCCTAAGGACGGCATTGAGTGCCGTATAAGACGCCGGTGAATACGGCATCATTTCGGGCCTAATTGCAATGTTTTCAACATGTCACGTTAATGTGATGTTATTATCATAGTGTTTTATAAGGATCGGCATAAAATACTTCATGACTACCTCAAAAGACTTCGACTGGGCTCCAAACTCCAGCGCGGCTTTCTTACAGAATAGGAAGCTTGGTTTTCCTCAATAAAGAGCGGTCCTTCGGACGATAAAACACATCCCCCACTTTCCATGGAAATATACTAATCAACGCCGGCGGTGTTGTCAATCGCCGCATTTGACATTCCTCCCGGCCTGATATAAGAATCCGTCGGGAGAAAACGAGCGATGAAAAAGGTTCTCTTGACCGCGGCCGGCTATGATCCATCGGGCGGAGCCGGCGTCCTTCTGGACGTGAAGGTCTTCGCCCAGTTCGGTTTTCACGGCGCGGCGGTTATCACAGCGCTGACGACCCAGAACACGCGATCCGTCAAGAACGTCTATGCGCTTCCCCCCGGCTTGATCAGGGAACAGAGCCGGGTCCTCGCCAGAGACATGAAGTTCGCCGGGATCAAGGTCGGCATGGCCGGCTCTTGGGAAAACCTGAAGGCGATCGGCGAAATATTGACGAAGCTCAAGGATGTCCCGCGCGTCATCGATCCCATCTTCCGCTCAAGCTCCGGCGCCTGGCTCCTGGACAAAGGGGCGATCTCCGTTTTCCTGGGCGAAATCCGCGGGAAGGCGACGGTCTTGACTCCTAATCTGGACGAGGCCGGGCTGATGATCGGAAGCAAGCTCCGGAATATCCCGGACATGAGGGAAGCCGCCGGGGAAATCTTCAGAGTGACGCGTGTCCCCTGCCTCGTCAAGGGCGGCCACCTCGAGGGAGATGCCGTCAACCTTCTCTATGACGGCCGGCGCGTCTATCTTTTCGGCCAAAAGAAGATCGCCAAAGACGTCCACGGAACGGGATGTTATTTTTCAGCGGCACTGTTGTGCCACATGGCGCGCGGGAAATCGCTCTCCGCAGCCGCCGAGCTCGCTACGGAAAACACGCGCGCCGCGATCCGCGGCGCCGTCCTTATCGGCCGCGGCCGTCGGATCTTCTCGTCATTTCTCCTCGGGCACGAATAATTCGCTGGCGCGCTGGAGGATTTCAGGCGAGAATCTCACTTTCTGTCTTTCGGCGGCCTTCAAGTTGAGGCTCATTTTGACGCTGGTCATGTTCTGGAACGGGATCCCGGCCAGGCTCTCGCCGTCTTTTACCCGCTTCACGATCTGGCCCGTCTTGTATCCCAGATCGTAGAAATCCCAGCCGATGGCCGCGCAGGCGCCGACGCGCGTCGAAAGCACGAAGCCGCCGAAAAGCGGGAGCCCATTCTCTTCGGCCACTTTGCCGATGGCTTCGAACGAGGCGTTGATCGTATTGTCCGAGATCTGATAAATGACGTCGATCTTCTTATTGACCAGGGCCTGGGCGGCGAGCAGGACTTCGCTGGAGTTCGCTATCGGCACCGCGATGATCTCGAGGCCCAATTCCGACGCGGCGGAGCGCGCCAGCTCCAGATAGTACTCCGAATTGCGTTCGGAAGGCGTCCAGAGCGTTCCGATCCTCCTGGCCTTTGGCAGGACCTCGCGGATGAAGGCCAGGGTCTTCCTGATGGGCACCGCAGAATCCGAGGTCACGCCGGTGACGTTTCCGAGGTGCTCGATCGGCGATATTCCGGCTCTCGTCAGATACGGATTGGCCACCGAGGTGAACACGATCGGGATCTTTTGCGTGACGATCAGGGCGGCCTGAAGGCCGGGCGTCGAGACCGCCACGATCATATTCACCTTCGCCTTCACGAAATCCTGGGCGATCCGCTGGACCTCGGAGATATCGCCCCTCGCGTCGCCGATCACCAGCCGAACGTTCAGGCCGTCCTTGAGCCCGCTGTCCGCCAGGGCCCCGATGAACCCTCGCCGGACTTCGGCGCTGGTCATGGAGTCAAGGAGTTGAAGATAGCCGATCGTGTACAGAGGCTTTTCGGGCTTGCGGCAAACGGGGAACAATAGACAGGCGACCAAGGCAAGGGTGAGATGAACCCGGCCTTTTTTCCCCATGTCCTTCAATAAGATCATAATCGAATTTACGTCCCCAGACAAACGTTTCGAAAAACCCGACGGGAAATGTTCTTGCCGCTCAGGACAAGGACGACCCGCCGGCCTTTGAATCGGGCCGGATATGTCATCAATGCCGCGAGGGCGAGAGCCCCCGCTCCCTCGACGACCCGGCCATGGATTCCATGGATCGCCCGCATGGCCCGGGCGAGAGTGCGCTCGCTCACGATCAAGATCTCGTCGACGTATTTCCGGCACAAAGGAAATGTCACCGAGCCCGGCTCGATCCCTCCGGCCACGGCGTCGGCCAACGTTTTTTTCTCACGGAAATCGACCAAGCGGCCGGCCCTTAACGAAGCGGCCATGAACGCCGAGCGGGCCGGCTCGCAGCCGACAATTCCGGCCCCCGGACATTCGGATTTCAGATATCCTCCGATGCCGGCGATCAGCCCTCCGCCGCCGACGGGAACGAGGACATCGGCGGGATCATGAACTTGGTCCAGGATTTCCAGCCCGACCGTCCCCTGTCCATATATGACATCGAGGTCATTGTAAGGAGAGACGAAAACGTGGCCCTCCTTTTCGGCCTCCCGCCGGGCGAACATTTCCGTTTTTTCGCAGCTCGTGCCGTGGAATCTCAAGTTCGCGCCGGATCTCCTGATCTTCGCGATCTTGGCCGGCGAAGCGTTCTCGGGAAGATAGAGCGTCAGGGCCACGCCCTCGCGCCCGGCCGCATAGCTCATCGCGAGCCCATGATTCCCGGTGGAAGCCGAGACGACGCCTTTTCTTTTTTGGCCGGACGAAAGCGTCCGGATCTTGTTCAAGGCACCCCGGAGCTTGAAAGATCCGGTGGTCTGCTCACATTCCCATTTCAAATAGACATGGGCGCCGAACATCAGACTCAGGGCCGGGGAATATTCCAAGGGCGTCTTGACGATATCTCCGCGGATGCGCGCCCACGCCCTTGCGACGCCGTTCGCGAAGGGGGAGGCGGCCTTCCGTTTTTGAGGGACCATGGACGATTCCGCGATCATTATAATATATTTTCGCCTCTCGCGCTCCGGCCCAAATCTTTGTTGGACATTTCGTCCGTTTTTTTTAAAATAGGAGGACATGACTCGCTATTATGTCGGAACGGCCGGGTGGAGCTACGAAGACTGGGAGGGAATCGTTTATCCCGCCGGGCGCGCCGCGAAATTCCATCCCCTCGCCTATTTGGCCGGATACATCAACATCGTCGAGGTCAACAGCACGTTTTACAGGGCGCCGGCCGCTTATCTATCGCTCTCCTGGGTCAAAAAACTGGACCCCTTCCCTGAATTCCTTCTCTCGGTCAAGCTCCATCAGGTCTTCACCCATGAACGCCGGGATTTCTCGCAAAAAGAGGTGGACGACTTCAAACGGGGCATCGAGCCGCTCGTCGCGGCCAAAAGGCTGGCCGCCCTCCTCATCCAATTTCCCTGGTCTTTTGCCCGGACCGAGGCCCACTTGAGCTATCTCGTCCGGATCTTCGAGCTTTTCGCGGGATATCCGCTCGCCCTGGAAGTCCGGCATTCCTCCTGGGACGATCCCGGCTTTTACGGGCTGCTCCGCGAGCACAAAGTCGGCTTCTGCAATATCGACCAGCCCGTGATCGGGAAATCCCTGAAGCCGAGCGCGATCGTCACCACTCCGGAATTCTCTTACGTTCGGCTTCACGGCCGCAATTACAAGGACTGGTTCCGAAAGGACGCGGGCCGCGACGAGCGCTACAATTACCTGTACGCCAAAGACGAACTCGCTGACTGGATCCGGAAGATCAAGGATCTCGGAAAGGACAGCGACAGGATTTACGTCATCACGAATAATCATTACCGGGGACAGGCCCTGGCCAACGCCCTCCAGATCAAGAATATGGTCAGCGGCGAAAAGGTCGAGATTCCCGGCGGACTTCTCAAGCAATATCCCATCCTCGAGGAGATCGTCAAAAAGATCCGCGAAGGCCAGATGGACCTGTTCGTCAAGGACGGGGACCCGGCCAAGGAAAAAGGCTGAAGATCATGCCCTGGTGGGAAAATTCATTTCTGAAGGTCAAAGAGGGAAAACTCCATCTCGGCCGAACATCCGTCGCCGCGCTCGCGAAAAAATATGGAACGCCGCTCTATGTCTATGGTCGGGACAGGATCCTGGCCAATTATCGCGGACTCGCGGCGGCCTTCGCCGGGCGGGCGGACGCCGCAGTGCGCATCTGCTACGCGATGAAGGCCAATCCCCACCGCGGAATCCTCGACGCCCTCAAAACCGAAGGCGCCTGGATCGACGCGGTCTCGCCGGGCGAAGTCCGGGAGGCTCTCGCGGCCGGTTTCCCGCCGGAGAGGATCCTCTTCACCGGTACAAGCCTCGGAGCGGACGATTTTCGCGAGGCCTTCGCCGTGGACGGCCTGGTGGTCAATGTCGACGCCATCGAGCAGCTCGAGATCATGAAGCGGATCCGCGATCGGTGGTTCCGGGCCAGGGACATCCGCGTCTCCTTGCGCTGGAATCCGGGGATCGGCCGCGGCTTTAGCCCGAAGGTCATCACCGCCGGAAAAAAATCCAGCGACGGGACCCCCATCAAGTTCGGGATCGAAAAATCCAAACTGCTCGGCGCCTTTGAGAAAGCCGCGCATTACGGGTTCGCCCCGATCGGCTTGCACCAGCATCTGGGCTCGGGTTGGGTCAAAAAGGATTTTCCGTCGGTCGCGATCGCCGTGGACAATATGATCCAGCAGGCCGCCGAGCTCGAAAGCCGCGGATTCGCCTTGGAATTCCTGGATTTCGGCGGCGGGTTCGGGCCGCGCTACGCGAAAGAGCAGGGGACTTTTCCTCTCGACCTTTACGCGAGGCACATCGGCCGGAAGATGAGACGGGCGAACCTGAAAGTCCAAGCCCTCGCCCTCGAGCCGGGAAAATATCTGGTCGCGGACGCGGGGGTTCTTTTGCTCCAGGTCGAATATATCAAAGAAAGCTACGGCAACCTGTTCGCCTGCGTCAACGGCGGGACGTACAACACTCTGCCGAGGTCCGCGATCTACGCCCAGGCCTACCATGAGATTGTCAACGCCTCGCGGGTCGGAGGGGGCAGGACCGTTCCGATCACCATCGCCGGAAACCTGTGCGAAACGGGCGATGTCTTCGGCAAGGAAATTCCCATGGCCCCGCCCAAGCCGGGCGATATCCTGGCCGTGCTCTGCGCCGGGGCCTATGGCCGGAGCATGGCTTCGCATTTCAATTCGCGGCCGATTCCAAGGGAAATTCTCATTTAAAAGATGCCGCTCAAGGTGCCGCTCGCCCATCCGGAACCCGACGCGAAGCGATTCATCCGCATTCTGTCGGGGAGCGAAAGCGGCGGGCGGGTCCCGCTCGTCGAATATCTCGTCGACGACGCGATCATGAAACCGGTCGTCACCGAGATTTTGGGCCGCCCGTGGGCGGAATACGGCGCGTCGCGTCAAACCCAAAAAGCCCATCTCGACAATTTCATCGCTTTTTGGCTCCGGATGGGCTATGACACCGTCCGTTTCGAACAGGGACTCCCTTTCACGGAGAGACGGATCTTCGCCTCCGATCCGACCTCGGCCGCGGAAGGAAAGCGGGCCTGGGCCGACCCTGTCATCCTCATGTCTGTCCTCAAAGAACGAACGGAAGGAACATTTTCGTCCCGGTCCGATAGGCGGCATATTCGTTTCCGAACTTCGCCAGCATCTCCCGTTCCTCGATCTTGGCGGTCAGATAAACCGAAACGAGGACGACGCCGGCGAGGACCGACGTCAGGACCGTGACACGCTTGAGGAAAATCCCGAGGCCCAAAAAAGCGATGGACGCGTAAAGAGGATGCCGGATGAATTTATAGGCGCCCCGGACGACGAGGCGGGTCGTGTTTTCCAGCTGACCGTCGGGCCGGCCGAGCTTTATCAAGAGATATACGCCGTGGACCGCCAGGAAGAGCGATAAAATGAGGCAGAGCCAGGCCAGGATGTGAACGACAGAAAACGGTTCGTGAAACCAAAATCGGACGTTCAGCAGAAAAAGCAACAGGATGCTTTCGAACGCGAAAAACCTGGCGATCCCGTGATAGCGGCGCGCCCGGAGCGAAACCGTCCAGGAGAACCAGAGTAAGAGCACCGACCCGATCGCGAAAATTACCCAGAAATATTTCATAACGGCTGAATCGACCGATAGTGATTGAGAAAAACGAAATCGTCCAAAGCCTGCCGCTCGGGCCGGGTTTTCTCCTGTTCGATCTGTTTGGGAGTGAGGATCGGATTGAGCGTGGCGGCTTTCTTCCCGATGTTGATCAGCGTAATGACATGATATTCTTCCGGGATGCCGAGAATTTCTTTCGTTTTTTTTGGGCTGAATCCCGCGATCGGATGGGCGACCAGGCCGAGCTCGGTCGCGCGCAGGATGAGAAAAGCCGAAGCGAGTCCGCAGTCGAACTGGTCGTATTCCCGGTCCTTGATGACACAGTCGTCCTCTTTCTTGCTGAAAACCGCGACGATCATCGAGGCGGCATGAATCCAATCGTTGCTGGCCGATAGAGCCGCGCGCATTTCGAAAAGCGTTCCCGGATCATGGACGAACACGAAACGCCACGGCTGATTGTTGTTGCAGGACGGCGCGAGCCGGGCATGGCCGGCGAGATCTTCGATCAATTCTTTCGTGATCTCGACCGGTTCGAGCGAGCGATAGGCCCGCCGGTTCTCGATGGCTTGAGTCACGTCCATGGGGGACCTCCTCAAAAGGAATCGAATATTCATTATCGTCCATTATCGACCAAGGATCAAACAGGGGTCAAACAAGGGCGCGGGACACCTGACACCCGAATTTCAAAACGACCGCTGGAAGGAACAGTCGAAGATTTTGGCGAGGCCGGTCCCGTCCATCCGGGCCTCGCCGCGCAGGCAGCAGACGGGCGGCTCGCCGCTGGTGAGGCATGGACCGTTCCCCACGCCTTCGAGGATCCCCGTCTCGTCCTCGAAGAGATAAAAATATTTCCGTCCGCCGTTCGTCTCCTTGCCGCGGGCGTCCACGACCCGGACCACGAGCTCGACCCGGCGGCCGGCGTGCTTCCGCAAATCCTTAATGCGCAAATCGGGCCGCTTCCCCTCATAGAGCGCCAGCGGGTCGCCGTCCGGACTGAAGCCGAGCGCGTCGAGCAGCATCTTCGCCTTCTCGCGCGGCTCCAGGTCGGAGGCGATCTCCATGCCTTCGATCCCCTGGAAATAGCGGAGGATCTGCCGCGTCCGCCGCGCTTCCAGCGAATCGAGGACGCCGGCTTTGATCAGCATGAACAGCTCCGATTTCGAGACGCGCACGCGGGCGAGAAAATCCTCGATCGAAGGATACTCCCCGGAGGCCGTCCGCTCCTCGATGATCTTTTCGGCCGTCCGCAGCGGCAGGCCTTTGATCGAGGTGAATCCGACGCGGATGGCTTTCCCCTCGACCTCGAACTCGCGGCCGCTGCGGTTCACGTCCGGCCCCAGGATGCGGACCCCGAGCCGCTTCGCCTCCTCGACATACTCCGCCAGCATATAATAGCCTCCGCCGGCATTGAGGACAGCCGTGAGATACGGCAGGGTGTGATGGGCCTTCAGATAAACGGCCTGGTAGGCCATGGCCGCGTACGAGGCGCTGTGCGCCTTATTGAAGGAATAGGACGAGAACTTCTCCATCGTCCGCCATAGCTTTTCGACCTCGGCCGCCGTGTAGCCGCGCTCCCCGGCCTCCTTGAAGAACCGGCTCCGCAAAATCGGAAGCGGCGATTCTCCCTTGGCTTTGAGGCTGCGACGCAACAGGTCGCCCTCCTCGGGCTGCATGCCCGCCACCCGTTCCGCGATCTGCATGACCTGCTCTTCGTAAAGCAGAAGCCCATCCGTCTCGGGCAGGATCTTTTCGAGAAACGGGTCACAGAACGTTCCTCTCCCCTCGCGGCTCCGGAGCAACTCCTCCTTCATCCCGCTTTCAGTTGGGCCGGGCCGAATGAGGGCCAGGGCCTGGGTCAGCTCGAAAATATTCTCCGGCTTCATCCGGCGCAATAAATTCATCATGGCCGGGCTCTCGACCTGGAAGCAGCCGATGGTCTTGGCGTTCTTGAGCAGGCCGAATGTCTTCGCGTCGCCCGCCGGGAGGCCGTTCAGCCCGAGGCCCGCCTTCGTCGCCGAGACCGCCGCGAGCCCGCGCACCGAAAGCAGGTCGAGCTTGATGAGCTTCAGATCCTCGACCGCGTCCCGGTCGAAGTGGGACATGACGAAGCCCTTGGCCGATGTCTCGAGGGGCAAGTAACGGCCGGCGGGCGCGGGCGTGAGGATGACGCCTCCGACGTGGAGCGAGATCTCTCGGTAAACCGAGCTGAGCTCGGAGGCCAGCTTCCAGATCTCGAGGTAGCCGGAAACGGGGGTCGCCTGCTTCATCCAGCTCGGCTCGGCGAAATACGGCGCTCGCTTGCTCAGCGACCGCGCTTCTCCGGGGGGAAGGCCGAAGGCCCGCGCCGTCTCGTAGAGCGCGGACCGCGCCCCAAAATTCTTCAGGCTGCAGACGAAAGCCGCGCCCGTCCGGCCCTGTCCGTATTTTTCAAGGACGTAGGCCAGAATTTTGTCGCGGAAGCGCGAGTCGAAGTCGAGGTCGATGTCCGGCGGGTCGTCGCGGCCGCCGTTCAGGAACCGCTCGAAATAGAGGTCGAACGCGACGGGATTGACGTGGGAGATGCCGAGCAGGTAGGCGAGAAAAGACGACGCGCCCGAGCCCTTGAGGTTGTGGAGGATGCCGTTGCGGCGGGCGAAGGCGACGACGTCGCTGACGATGAGAAAGTACGGCGCGAATCCCGAGCGCTCGATGACGGCCAGCTCGCGCTGGGCCCGCTGCCGCTCGTCCCAACCGAGGTCTTCGCGCGCGCGGAGCCGGGCGGCGACCTCGTCGCGGAGCGCCACGGGGAAGAGGTCGGCCGGCAGCGGCGGCACGACGCCGGCGAAGACAAAATCGCATTTCTCAGCGATCTCGAACGTCCAGCGGAAGGCGTCGACCGCGGCCGCGCCGAATCTCTTGAGCGCGGAGACTTCCTGGTCCGGGCCGAAAATCTTCATCCGGCGCCGGAGCTTTTCCCATTCGGGCGGGTAGGGGATTTTCTTTTCAATGGCATGGATAAGGACCAGCCGCTCGGGACAGGTGACGAACTTGATGGGATTGGCCCAGACGAGCGGGAGGCCGAGGGACCGGGCCAGCGTCCCCGCCCGTTGGAAGTTGAAAAAATCTGCCCCGACATAAAGATCGCCGGCGGCGCGAAGCCGGTCGAAGACGGCCGTTTCCACAGCCGTCTCTCTCTTCGGCGGCGGCACATATACCGTCACGAGCCCCGCTGCGTCCCCGATCGCCTTTCGGTTGAGGATCTCCATCAAATTTCCGTAGCCCTCGCCCGTCTTGACCAGAAACAGGAACCGCTCGTCCCCGATCTCGATCTCGCAGCCGTACAGTGCCCGGAATCCTCCGGCCTTCGCCGCGCGCTTCCATTTCGCCCAGCCGTAGAGGTTGCCGGCGTCCGAAAGCGCCAGAGCGGGAATCTTTTTCCGCGCCGCCCAGGAGGCCAGATCTTCGAGCGTGGCCCCGCCCTTCCCCCGGCTGTAAACGGAATGGACGCGGAGCGGAACGTGCATGGTCACGCCTTATTTCGTGAGCGAGGCGGTTTTCAGGACGAAGCCGCGGTTCCGGTCGAACGGATAGACCGCGTCGAGCATCTTTTCGCGGACCGTGAGCACCGAGCCGAATCCGTACTTCTCCCTGACCTGGTCCATGGCCGCGCCCAACCGCTCCTGCTTTTCCGAATACGGCTCGAAAAGCGACAACGGCCGGACCCGCGTCAGATCGGAGGCCTTGACCCCGACGAGGCGCAGGGCGAGGCGCGATCCCGCGAACAGCGGCAAGAACATTTCCTCGGCGATCTTGTAAACGTCGGTCATTTCCTGGCGGGGCGTGAGCATGAGGCGGCGTCGCACCTCGGTCTTGAAATCGGAATAGCGCGCCTTGACCTCGATGACGTGGGCGTAATAACGGCCCTGCCGCAGGGCGAGCGTCAGCCGGTCGCAGAGATAGGCGAGATGGGCGAGAAGCAGGCGTCGGTCCCACAGGTCCTCGAGGAAGGTCGTCTCGCGCGAGACGGATTTGGGGACGCCCGCGCTGACGATGGGCCGGCTGTCGATCCCGCGCGACTGGAGATAGATGTCCTCGCCGCCCAGGCCGAAGATCGAATGGAGCGTCTGGCGCGGCATGCCCCACAGGTCACCGATCTTCTGGATGTTGAGCAGGCGGAGGATGACCTGGGATTTCGGGCCGATGCCGGGGAGGGCGTCGATCGGAAGACTCCGCAGGAATTCCTCCTCCCGGCCCGGCTCGAGCTCGACATAACCGGCCGGCTTGGCCCGCTTCGCGGCGAGCTTGGCCAGGATCTTGTTCGGCGCGGCGCCGACGGAAACGGTGAGCCCGGTTTGGCGCTCGACGCGCGCCTTGATCTCGCGGGCCGTCCGCGAAAACGAAGGGTAGAGCGGACGGCAGCGGGTCAGGTCGAGATAGGCTTCGTCGATGGACGCCTCTTCGACATCGGGCGTGTATTCGCGGAGGATGGCGAAGACCTTGTCGGAGAAGGACTGGTAGACCCGGTAGTTGCCGCGGATGAAGACGCCGTGGGGGCAGAGCTTGTAGGCGTTGCGGAGGGGCATGCCCGAGTGGACGCCGAACTTGCGCGCCTCGTAGGAGCAGGTCGAAGCCACGCCACGCTCGTGGGGCAGGCCGCCGACGATGACCGGCTTGCCCTTGAGAGAGGGGTTGAGAAGGACCTCGACGGACGCGAAAAAGGCGTCGATGTCGATATGGACGATGAAGCGGCGCGATGGATTCAACATGGACGTGTTACGTGTCTCCGTTTTTCTCCGAGGAGCGAAGCCATGCGGCGATCCCCCCCATTTTCAATACTTCCTCAGCACTCCGATCACCCGCCCTAAGACCCGGATGTCGCCCGCGACCTCGATCGGCCCGTAGGCGGGGTTCTCGGGCATGAGAAACGTCCGCCCGTCCTCGCGCCGGAGCCGCTTCAACGTCACCGAACCGTCCTCGAGCATGGCCACGACCATCTCGCCCGGCGCGGCCGTGTTCGTCCGCTCGAGAAGGACGTTGTCGCCGTCGTCGATGTAGGCATCGATCATGCTCTTGCCCTCGACGCGGATGCAGAAGATGTTGCCGCGGCGACGGCCGAGCATCCAGTCGGGGATGTCCATCGCCTCGCCCGACGTCTCGAACGCCTCTTTGGCCGGACCGGCGGGGACGAGGCCGGCCAAGGGCACCCGGACCCGGCCTTCCAGGGCGGCGGGAAAGCCCGCGATCTGCAGGTCTCCCCTGTCGCGCCTCAGGTAGCCTTTTTTCTCAAGGCTCGCGAGGTGCTTGAAGACGGCCGATGGACTGGCGATGCGGAGAAGGCGTCCGAGCTGGCGGACGGTCGGCGGATAGCCGCGCTCGAGGATGAAGGCCTCGACGGCCTTCAGGATCTTCTCCTGCCTGGGGGTCAGTTCTTTCCTTATTTTGTTCACCATTTTGTTCACCATACATAAAATAATGCGGCGGGCAGCGTTTGTCAAGAGGGAAAACGTCAAAAGATTGGAACCTGCTCTACGGTCAGGGAAAACGAGATTTACTTAATGCAAATACTATTTCATGTGGTCATGCCAAACGCAATATTAAATGCGATTAGTCACAGGAGGCAATCTCTCGAGGAAAAAGCGCCTCGACCCGAGGCGGGCTTTGCACTGCCAGCCGATGGCCACGGTTCAAGGACGGACGCGCCGTTCGGTGATAATGTAATACACGGCTTCCCTTCCATGTCGCCGCTTCGGCGCCATCGGTCCGCGTCAAGACATTTTTGCCTATAGGAAAATAAAAAGGCATATATTTTTGCCTAGAGGAAAATACGTGGGGACAACTCCCGAAACTTATTTATCCGCTTGGGCCATATTGCCAATTGAAACTATCACTTGCAATCCGCATGAGCTGTGCCGATAGACTCCTGGCCGTCGAAGTGAAGAGCGACCAAACCGTGATCGGCGATTTCTTTAAGGGCTTCATCCCCTTCGAGAACGCACTCAAGTGGCGCACTCTCGGAAAAGCCCTTATCTACGGCGGAGAGAGACGCGAATTTTTCTTCCTTGGCTATAGGTCTATTTTGTGCTCTTTAACTGTCTTCCTGATTTCCAAGCTGCAATATCAAGAATCCCAGGATATTTCGGATAAATTTCCCTAGCAAGGTAAATCAATTCTTCATTACTCGCTTCTCTTCTTAATAATCCATTTTCTATGAAAAACTTTTTTACCTGAACGTCAGGAGCAAGATCAATAGATGCATAATCTTCCATTGGCACTTTAAAATCGCGTATAAGGATATTTGTTGCCACATTAGCAATTTTTATTCCTACACCCTTAAATTCAAGAAACCGTCTAATTACTAAAGCGCTCCTTGGCTTATCCCCCCATATATTCGCAGCATTATTTTGATATTTAGAATGGATATCTTGGATCGCCAAGTAAAAATTCGTAGCCATCACATTGTTAAATCGGTGTAGGGCATTTTTTGCAAATATTTCCTTAAGATCACCAGAGTTGACCCTAAGGAAATGTTTAAATTCAAAAGCACCGATTTCTTTCCCAACTTTGTAGGGAATCACCCAAGCCCTTCCTGCTGTTATCTGTCGATCCATCACACAAGCTAGTGTTCCGTCTCGGAAATATATTGGCAAAGTCTCTTGATCTTGGCCAGGATGGAATCGGCCGTGGCCGTCCAGGCGAAAGCCTGGGCGCTGGCATTTGAATGTTGGACGAAATGATCGATTTTC
>JBEKTZ010000021.1:0-15542 GCA_049515535.1 Candidatus Aminicenantales bacterium
CTGATACGCCAACAATATGTGCTCCCGCGTCTGCGGCATCGGCCCGTCCGCCGCCGATACCACCAGCACCGCCCCGTCCATCTGCGCCGCTCCCGATATCATGTTCTTGATGTAGTCCGCGTGCCCGGGACAATCGATATGCGCGTAGTGCCGCATCTCACTCTCGTATTCCACGTGCGACAGCGCCACCGTCAAGATCTTCGTCGCGTCCCGTCGAAACATCTTCGCGTCCGCTTTCGCCACCTCGTCGTAACTCTTCGCCTGCGCCAACCCCTTCGTCGCCAACACCTTCGTTATCGCCGACGTCAACGTCGTCTTCCCGTGATCAATATGCCCGATCGTCCCAACGTTCACGTGCGGTTTCGTCCGCTCAAACTTCGCTTTTGCCATCCCTTACCTCCTAATCCTTGGTTTTATCCAGAGATGATCCATGTTAAATTCCGCTGCCCACGACGCGTCCCTCGATCCTGGCGATGATGGCCTCCATGACCTGAAGGGGCGTCCTCTCATAGGCGAAAAACTCCATCGAAAATACGCCGCGGCCCTGGGTCAGAGTCCTCAGGATCGTGGCGTAACCGAACATTTCCGCCAGCGGCGCCGCGGCCTTGATGACCCGCGATCCGCCGCGCATTTCCATGCCTTCGATCTTCGCCCGCCGGGCGTTCAAATCGCCGACGATGTCCCCCAGGTAGTCGTCGGGGGAGACGACTTCGAGTTTCGTGATCGGTTCGAGAAGCACCGGAACGGCTTTCTGGGCCGCTTCCTTGAAGGCCATCGTCGAGGCGATCTTAAACGTCATCGGCGTCGAATCGGTCTCGCTCGCCGAACCGCCGGCCAGCGTGACCTGGATATCGGTCATGGGGAACCCGGCTAAAATGCCGAAATCGAGCGATTCCCGCGCGCCGTCCTCGATGGCGGGGATGAACTCCGCCGGAATGACCCCGGACTTGATCTTCTGGACGAATTTATAGCCGGCGCCCCGCGGAAGAGGCTCGATCGTCAACCGGCAATGGCCGTATTGGCCTTTGCCGCCCATCTGGCGGATATATTTGCCTTCGCCTTCGGCCGCCTTCAGGATGGTTTCCTTGTAAGCGACCTGGGGTTTTCCGAGATTGGCCCGGACACCGAATTCCCGGGACATCCGGTCCATGAGGATCTCGATGTGGAGCTCGCCCATCCCATAGATCAGGGTTTGCCCGGTCTGAGGATCCGCCATGACCTTGATAGTCGGATCTTCCTTGCCCAGCTTGGCCAGCGCGTTGGCGAGCTTCACGTGTTCCACCTTGGACTTGGGCTCGATCGTCATCGAAACAACCGGCTCCGGGAATTTGATGGTTTCCAGGACGATCGGCCGGTTCTTCGCGCAAAGCGTATCCCCGGTCGAAAGGCTCTTCATAGTCCCCATGGCCATGATATCGCCCGCGAATATTTCCTTCACTTCTTTTCGTTTATTGGCGTGCATCTCGAGGAGCCGGGCCACGCGCTCCTCCTCGTCCTTGATGGGATTGAAAAAGATCGAGCCGATCTTGGCCTTTCCCGAATAGACCCTGAAAAAGGCGAGGTTGCCGATGAACGGATCGCTCTGCAGCTTGAAGACGAGCGCCGCGAAGGGCTCGTCGTCGGCGGCCTTCCGCGTCTCGACCAGGCCGGTTCGGGGATGATGACCGACGACCGGGGGGATATCCGTCGGGGCGGGCAGGTAATCGACGATCGCGTCGAGGAGAGGGTGGACACCCTTGTTCCGGAACGAGGCTCCGTACAGGACGGGCACGATCTTCCCGGCGATCGTCGCTTTTCTGATGGCGCTGTGGATATCTTCGGGGAGGACATCGGTCCCCTCGAGAAATTTTTCCATGATATGCTCGTCGGCGTCACTCAGCTGCTCGAGCATATTCTGCCTCATTTGGCGGACTTCGGCGCGGCGCTCCTCGGCAATCTCGTTGACGACGAAATCCGAGCCGATCAAGTCCGTGCCCCAGTCATATTCTTTCATATTCACCAAATCGATCACGCCTCGAAAATACTCCTCCCGGCCCAAAGGAATCTGTATGGCAAGGGGTTTGGCCGCGAGCCTCGTCCTCATTTGTTCGAGGGCCCGCTCCGGGTCGACGCCGATCCTGTCCATCTTGTTGATGTAACAGATCCTTGGGACCCGGTACTTATCCGCCTGCCGCCAGACAGTTTCGGATTGGGGCTCGACTCCACCGACTCCGCAAAGGAGCACCACCGCTCCGTCCAGGACCCTCAGCGACCGTTCGACTTCGGCCGTGAAATCAACGTGTCCCGGCGTGTCGATGATGTTGATTCGATGGTTGTTCCAGTAACAGGTGGTGGCGGCTGATGTGATCGTTATACCACGTTCCTGCTCTTGAGCCATCCAATCCATGACGGCTGTACCCTCGTCGACCTCCCCCATTTTGTAGGTGATGCCGGTGTAATAGAGAATACGTTCCGTCGTGGTCGTCTTCCCCGCATCGATATGGGCCAGGATACCGATGTTTCTCACTCGTTCGATCGGATGCGTTCGCGTCAAACCGTCGCTCCATTGGAACTCGAATTGGCCTTTCTCCGATGCTTAGGGAGATAACCATTTATAAGATCACCATCGATAATGAGCGAAAGCCCGGTTGGCTTCCGCCATTTTATGGGTATCTTCGCGTTTCTTAACCGCGCCGCCCTTGCTGCCGATAGCGTCGAGGATTTCCGCGGAGAGCTTATCGACCATGCTCTTGCCGCCCCGTTCCTGCGCGTAGTGAATGATCCAGCGCACGCCCACGGAAACCGAGCGGGTGCTCTCGACCTCGATGGGGACCTGGTACGTGGCTCCGCCGACGCGCCGCGATTTGGTCTCCAGCATGGGCCGCACGTTTTCGATGGCCTTTTCGAAGACCTTCAGAGGGTCTTCCTTGGCCTTCTGCTTGACCACTTCCATGGTCGCGTAGATCGTCCGTTCGGCGGTGCTCCGCTTTCCTTTCTTCATATAGGTGTTGATGAATTTTGTGATCAGCGTGCTGTTATACTTCTGGTCACCCGGAACTTTTCTCTTTTTGATGATCCCACGTCTCGGCATCGAACTCTCCCTTATCCTTTGGCGGCGACCCTTTTCTCTTTGGGCTTCTTGGTGCCGTACTTGGAGCGGCTTCGGTTGCGGTTCACCACGCCTTCGCTGTCCAGCGTCCCGCGGATGATGTGATAGCGGACGCCCGGGAGATCCTTTACGCGACCTCCGCGGACGAGCACGATCGAGTGCTCCTGAAGGTTATGCCCAACTCCGGGGATGTACCCAGTGACTTCAATATTGTTGGTGAGGCGGACTCTCGCCACTTTTCGCAAAGCGGAGTTCGGCTTCTTGGGCGTGGTCGTGAAGACGCGAGTGCACACGCCGCGTTTCTGCGGGCACCCGTCCAATGCCGGAGATTTGCTCTTGTATCTCTTGGAGATCCGGCCTTTCCTTATTAATTGGTTGACGGTTGGCAAGAAACCTACTCCTTATAAAAAAATATATAATTGTACTCACTCCGAACAGACGGTTCTATCGGAACGAATGTCCGGATCATAGCAAACTTCGTTGGCTATGTCAACAAATTTCAGGCAGTAAATGCAAAAATTCAGCTCCGGAGAGGGACCTGTTCGGTCTTCTTCACTTCCTCTGTTTCTTTTCCCTCTTTGAGCTCCACATCCCGATAGAATTTATAGCCTGTCCCGGCGGGGATCAGCCGGCCCATGATGATGTTTTCCTTCAGGCTCCTCAAGTGGTCGACTTTTCCGTAAATGCTGGCCTCGGTCAAAATCCGGGTCGTCTCCTGGAAGGACGCCGCCGAGATGAAGCTGTCCGTGCTCAAGGCGCTCTTGGTGATCCCCAGGAGGAGCGGCCGGGCCTTGGCCGGCTTTCCACCCTTCTTGGTCACTTTGAGATTCTCTTCCTGGAAGACGAACTTGTCGACCTGTTCGTCCACGAGAAACTCGGTATCTCCGACTTCCTCGACTTTAACCCAGCGCAGCATCTGGCGAATAATGGTCTCGATATGCTTGTCGTTGATCGAGACGCCCTGGAGCCTGTAAACTTCCTGGATCTCTCTCAGGAGATATTCGGCCAGTTCCTTTTCTCCCAGAACCTTGAGGATGTCATGAGGGTTCACCGGCCCGTCCATCAGGGGGGTGCCGGCGCGGACACGCTCGCCGTCGCCGACGCTTATATGGGCGCCTTTGGGAATCAGATACTCCTTGGGCTGGGTGCGATCGCTCTTGACGGTCAGCTTCCGGTAGCCGCGCACCAGGCCGCCGAACTCGACGACGCCGTCGATCTCCGAGATGACGGCGGGCGTCTTGGGCCGCCGGGCTTCGAAGAGCTCCTCGGCGCGCGGTAGACCGCCCGTGATGTCCTTGGTTCGGGCGACTTCGCGGGGGATCTTGGCCAGGATGTCGCCGGCGTACACGGTTTCGCCGTCTTTGACTTCAAGGTTGGCCCCGGAAGGCAGGAAGTACTTCTTGAGGAGAACGGGTCGGCCGTTCTTGTCCTTTTCGCGCGCATCCAGGATCTCGATGCGCGGCTGCATTTTTTCGTCTTTCGGTTCGATGATGACCGGGCTGACCAATCCGGTAATGTCGTCCTGGACCTCTTCCATTGTCACCTTCCGGACGACGTCGTGGAAATGGATCTTACCGCTGTCCTCGGTCAGGATGAACGTGTTGAAGGGGTCCCATTCGGCAAAGACCTGCCGGGCCTTGATCTCGCTGCCTTCCTTGAACAGGATCTTGGCCCCATAGGGGACTTGATAGTGCTCGACCTCGCGGCCCCGGTAATCCATGACGGCGATGTTGGCGTCTCGGTTGACGACAATTAAGGCTTTTTCCTTGTTCGTGACGATTTTAACGTTATTGAACCGGAGGGCGCCGTCGTTCTTGGCTTCGAGCTTGGACCGCTCGGCGCCCCGCATGGCGATGCCACCGATGTGGAACGTTCTCATCGTCAGCTGCGTTCCGGGTTCGCCGATGGATTGGGCCCCGACGATGCCGACGGCCTCGCCGAGTTCCACTTTGAAACCACTGGCCAAGTTACGGCCGTAGCAAAGCTGGCAGATGCCGCGCTTCGCTTCGCAGGTCAATACGGAGCGGATCTTGACTTTCTCGATGCCGATCTTCTGCAGATCCTGGGCCACGGCCTCCGTGATTTCCTCGTTCATATCGACGGTGACCTTGCCCGTGTCCGGGTGGATAATCCGCTCGAGGGAGATGCGGCCGACGACCCGGTCGACGAACGGCTCGATGATCTCGCCGTTCTCGACGATGGCCGAGACGTTGACGCCCTTGAGCGTGCCGCAATCGTGCTCTTCGATGATGACTTCTTGGGCCACATCCACGAGCTTGCGGGTAAGGTAGCCGGAATTAGCCGTCTTGAGGGCCGTGTCCGCCAATCCTTTCCGGGCGCCGTGCGTCGAGATGAAGTACTGCAGCACGTTCAGCCCCTCTCTCAGATTGGAAATGATGGGCGTCTCGATGATCTCGCCCGACGGCTTGGACATCAGACCGCGCATTCCGGCCAACTGACGGATCTGCTGCTTGTTGCCCCGCGACCCGGAGTCGGCCATGACAAAGAGAGGATTGAGGTTCAATCCCTCGAAGCTGATCCTCTTCATCTCGTCGATCATCGCGCTTGAGACCTTGTCGGTCACGTCGCCCCAGATCTCGATGACGCGGTTGAGCCGCTCGCCCGCCGAAATCGTGCCGTCGAGATAGAGCTTCTCGATGTCCCGGACTTCCTTCTGGGCTTTCCCGACGAGCTCGGCTTTTTCCTTGGGGATGACGAAATCGTCGATGCCCAGGGAGAATCCTGCCTGAGTCGCCTGGGCGAAGCCTAATTCCTTGAGCTTGTCCAGCGTCTGCACCGTGAGGGGCAGGCCGGACTTGAGATAGATATAGAAGACGAGGTTTTCCATGCCTTTTTTCTTGAACGTTCCGTTGATGAACGGCACGCCCTTGGGCAGGGCGGCGTTGAAAATGATCCGGCCGGGCGTCGTTTCGATGAGTTCCCGCTTGAGGTTCACGACCGGGCATTGGAGGATGGCCTGGTCGTCGTAAAAAGTCGAGAGGTTCATGAACGGGCCTTCGTAGCGCATCTTGATCAAGGACTGAAGATTGAGTTTCTTGTTCTCGAGCGCGAGAAGGACTTCATCGGCCGAGACAAAAACGCGGCCTTCACCTTTCAGGTTCTTCTTGGCCAGCGTGCAGTAATAGCAGCCCAAGACCATGTCCTGGCTGGGGACGGTCAGCGGCCGGCCGTGGGCCGGCGAAAGGATGTTGTTGGTCGAGAGCATCAGGGTCGAGGCCTCGATCTGGGCTTCGACGGACAGCGGGATGTGGACGGCCATTTGGTCGCCGTCAAAGTCGGCGTTGAACGCCGCGCAGACCAGCGGGTGAATCTGGATGGCTTTGCCTTCGACCAGGATCGGATCGAAGGCCTGGATGCCCAACCGGTGCAGCGTGGGAGCGCGGTTCAAAAGGATGGGGTGCTCGCGAACGACCTCCTCGAGAAAATCCCAGACCTCGGGCCGCTCCTGCTCGTGCCATTCGCGGGCCACTTTGACGCTCGGCACGAGGCCTTCCTTTTCGAGCTTGTGGAAGATGAACGGCTTGAAAAGCTCGAGCGCCATCTTCTTGGGCAGCCCGCATTGGTTGAGTTTGAGCTCGGGCCCGACGACAATGACGGACCGGCCCGAATAATCCACGCGCTTGCCGAGAAGGTTTTGGCGGAACCGGCCCTGTTTCCCGCGCAGCGCCTCGCTCAGCGATTTGAGCGGCCGGCGGTTCGCGCCCAGGTGGACGCGGCCCCTCTTCCCATTATCAAAGAGGGCGTCCACGGCTTCCTGAAGCATCCTCTTCTCGTTGCGGATGATCAGCTCGGGAGCGCGGAGCTCGATGAGCTTTTTCAGGCGGTTGTTCCTGTTGATGACCCGGCGATAAAGATCGTTGAGGTCGGACGTCGCGAACCGCCCTCCGTCCAGGCGGACCAGGGGCCGCAGGTCGGGCGGAATGACGGGGACGACGTCCAGGACCATCCATTCGGGATGGTTGCCCGACTTCCGGAGGGCCTTGAAAACGCGGAGCCGCTTCGCATACCGGAGTTTTCTCTGTTGCGACGTCTCCTTCTTCATGGCCTTCCGCAGCCGATCGGCTTCTTTCTGGATGTTGATCCTCACCAGAAGGAACTTGATCGCTTCGGCGCCGATCGAGGCTTCGAACTTGTCGCCATACTTCTCGCAGGCTTCCTTGTACTCCTCCTCGTTGAGGAGCTGTTTTTCCTTGAGCGGCGTATCTCCGGAATTGATGACGATGTAGGACTCGAAATAGAGGACTTTCTCCAGGTCCTTGATCGATAGATCGAGGACCAACCCGATCCGGCTCGGAGGGCTTTTGAAGAACCAGATATGGGCGACTGGAGAGGCAAGTTGGATGTGGCCCATACGCTCCCGGCGGACCTTGGATTTCGTGACCTCGACGCCGCAGCGCTCGCAGATGATACCACGGTACTTCATCCTCTTATATTTGCCGCAAAGGCATTCGTAGTCGTTGATCGGCCCGAAAATCTTGGCACAGAACAGGCCGTCTTTCTCGGGTTTGAAGGTGCGGTAATTGATCGTCTCGGGCTTGGTCACTTCGCCCCAAGACCAACTCTTGATCTTTTCGGGAGAGGCGATGCTGATGCGGACGCGGTCGAATTCCATCTTCGGCTTGCCGCCGAGGGTTTGCTTGAGTTCCATCATGCTTCTCCTTTGAGGATTTGGGGAACGTTAATCCCCCACGGCAGCGCCTCGTCTTTCTCCGATTTCTCGAGTTCGACGTTTAAACACAGGCTCTGCAACTCGCGGATGAGGACGTTGACCGACTCGGGAAGTCCCGGCGAAAACTCGAGATCGCCCTTGACGATGGCCTCGTAGATTTTCGCCCGGCCATCGACGTCGTCGGATTTGACGGTCAGGAGCTCCTGGAGCGTGTAGGCGGCGCCATAGGCCTCAAGGGCCCAGACCTCCATTTCGCCGAACCTCTGTCCGCCGAACTGAGCCTTGCCGCCGAGCGGCTGTTGGGTGATCAGCGAATACGGCCCCGTGGACCGGGCATGGATCTTGTCATCGACCAGGTGGTACAGCTTCATCATATAAATGTTGCCGACGGTCACTTCCTGGTCCAGATATTCGCCGGTGATGCCGTCGAAAAGCGGCGTCTTTCCGGATTCCGGCAGGCCCGCCCGCAGAAGGAGATCCTTCACTTCCCGTTCCGAGCAGCCGTCGAAAACCGGTGTGGCGATCCACAGGCCGAGTTTCTCGGCCGCCCAACCCGCGTGCGTCTCGAGGATCTGGCCGACGTTCATACGGGAGGGAACGCCCAGAGGATTGAGGACGATCTCGACCGGAGTGCCGTCCGGGAGCCGCGGCATGTCCTCCTCGGGAACGATCTTGGCGATAATGCCCTTGTTGCCGTGCCGGCCCGAGACCTTGTCGCCGACGGACATCTTCCGCTTCATGGCGATGAAGACCTTGATGGCCTGGATGACGCCCGGGGCGAGTTCGTCGCCTTTCTTCAGTCCATCCACCTTTTCCTTGAAGATCGACCGCAGCGCTTCGATTTGGCGTTTGGCTTTCTTTTCGATGTCTTTGATGTTTTCGTCGCGTTCAGAATCGGCCTCGACCTTGAACTTTCCGAAGTCGTCAGGGTCGATTTCGTCCAGGATCTTCTCCGTCAACTTCTGGCCTTTGCTGAACGACCGGTTGGAGACCTTCTGGTCTTTATCGAGCACCGCCCCCTTGAGCAAGGCCTTGATCTTTCTCCAGCGTTCACCTTCGAGGATGGTAAGCTCGTCGTCCAGGTTCCGCTTCAGGTCGGCGATCTCGTCCTTCTCGATCAGCTTGGCCCGGTTTCCCTTTTCCGTGCCGCGACGGGAGAAGATCCGGACGTCGATGATCGTCCCTTCGACGCCGGGGGAGCAATAGAGCGAGGCGTCCTTGACGTCCAGCGCTTTCTCGCCGAAGATGGCCTTCAGGAGTTTTTCCTCGGGAGACAGTTGGGTCTCGCCTTTGGGCGCGACCTTTCCGACCAGCACGTCGCCCGACTTGACCTGGGCGCCGATCCTGACAATGCCGTTCTCGTCCAGGTTCCGGAGAACCGCTTCGGGAACGTTGGGGATATCGCGAGTGATCTCCTCAGGGCCGAGTTTCGTGTCGCGGGCCTCGATCGTCTCCTCGACGATGTGGAGCGAGGTGAAGATATCCTGCTTGATGAGCTTCTCGCTGATGATGATGGCGTCTTCGAAGTTATATCCGCGCCAGGGCATGAACGCGCACAGCACGTTCCGGCCCAGGGACAACTCGCCGCTGTCCGTGCAGGAGCTGTCGGCCAGGATCTGGCCGGCCGCGACATGGTCGCCCCGCCGGACGATCGGCCTCTGGGTCAAGCACGTGTTCTGGTTGGTCCGCAGGAACTTCGTCAGGAGATAAAGGTCGGTCCCGACTTCATAGGCCTTGGCGTTCTCCCGTTCGTCCGCGCGGATGAGAATGCGCTCGGCGTCGACGAATTCGATAACGCCCGCGCGTTTGCAGACGATGACGTCGCCCGAGCCCTTGGCCACGAGGTGCTCGATTCCCGTTCCGATCCGAGGGGCCTCGGGCCGCAGAAGCGGCACGGCCTGCCTCTGCATGTTGGAGCCCATCAACGCGCGGTTGGCGTCGTCGTGCTCCAGGAACGGGATCAAGGCGGCGGACAGGGAGACGAGCTGCTTCGGCGAGACGTCGATGTAATTGATCTGGTCCTTGGCGAGGTTCTTGAAATTTCCGCTTTGGCGGGCGCTGATGATATCGTCGATGAAATTCCCTTTCTCATCGACGCGGGCGTTGGCCTGGGCGATGTTGTGTTTCTCCTCTTCCCAGGCCGTCAGATAGAAACAATAGGATTCGCACACCGGCATGTGCCGCGCGTTCTTCCGTTTGAGAGAGGCGCTTTCTTTCAGATAATCGTCCTTTTCGACGACATCGCCGATCTTGTACTCGCTGTCGCCGGGATGAAGGACCTTGACATAATCAATGATCCGGCCGTCCTTCACTTTTCTGTAGGGCGTTTCGATGAAGCCGTAATCGTTGACGCGGGCGTAGCAACTGAGCGAGGAGATCAATCCGATGTTGGGGCCTTCCGGGGTCTCGACCGGACAGATGCGGCCGTAGTGGGACGTCTGGATGTCGCGGACCTCGAACCCCGCCCGCTCGCGGCTCAGGCCGCCGGGCCCGAGGGCGCTGAGGCGCCGCTTGTGCGTGACCTCGGCCAGGCTATTGATCTGATCCATGAACTGGGAAAGCTGGGAGCTGCCGAAAAACTCCTTGAGCGCGGCGATGACGGGCTTGGAATTGATGAGGTCCTGGGGCATCGCCGAGGCTAAATCGGCCGTGATCGTCATCTTCTCCTTGATCGTCCGTTCCATGCGCGTCAGGCCGATGCGGAAAGCGTTTTCGACGAGTTCGCCGACCGAACGGACGCGCCGATTGCCGAGATGATCGATGTCGTCCACAGCCCCCTCGCCGCGGCGAAGGCGGAACAGATACTTCATCACTTCCACATAGTCCAGCGGCGCCAGCGTCTTGTCGTCGAGCGACGTGTTCAGCTCGAGCTTGATGTTCATTTTCAACCGGCCGATTCGGGAGAAATTGTATTTTTGCGGATTGAAAAAGAGGTTGCGGAAGAGGTTATGGGCGCTATCCATCGTGTGCGGTTCGCCCGGCCGCAGCTTCCGATAGATCTCCGCGAGGGCTTGGTTGGTGTCCTTGCGCAGATCTTTTTTCAACGTGTTGACGACGATCATCCCCGCCTCATCCTCGGCGGGGAAGAAGACCTCGAAGGGCTCTCCCTTGCCGATGAGCAGATCAAGGGCGGTGTCGCCGATCTCCTCGTTGCCTTTGACCTTGCCCTTGATGCCGAACAAGGCAAAGGCGTTCTGCAGGTCTTTCCGGTCGATAGCGACCCGGGACCGACCGAGGTCTTTTAACTTTTCATAGATTTCGAGGGTGATTTTCTTCTTGGCGTGGAAGAGAACGCTCTTCCCTTTCGAATCTTCGATGTCCTCGTTGAGCGTCTTGCCGATCAGGCCTTCGGAGAGGTCCCAGTAAAGTTTCCCGTTTTCCGCCGTGATCTTGAAGATCCGGTGGAAGAGGCGGAGGATATCCTCATCCGAGCTGAATCCCAGGGCGCGCAGGAAGACCGTGGCCAGGAATTTTTTCTTCCGGTCCAGCCTGACGAACAGGTTGTTTTTCGCGTCGTATTCGAATTCGACCCAGGCGCCGCGATAGGGGATGATCTTGGCGATGAAAAAGCCCTTGACCTCGCCCTGCCGGAAGAAGACGCCGGGGGAGCGCTGAAGCTGGCTGACGACGACCCGTTCGATGCCGTTGAAAATGAACGTGCCCTTTTCCGACATCAGGGGGATATCGCCGAAATAGACTTCCTGCTCCTTGATATGTTTGAGCCGCTTGGCTTTGGTCACGGCGTCCTTTTCCCAGGAAATCAACCGCACCTTGAGCCGCAGCGGCACGGAGTAGGTATATCCCTTCTGCAAGCACTCGTTCGTGGTGAACTTCATTTTCAGGCCGACCCGGTCTCCGCAGTGATCGCACTGCGGGACCTCGATCTTCCGGGACGCGCCGCAATAAGGGCAGACCTCCTTCGCCGTGAGCTCGACGTCGGCCGGGAGCAACGTTCCGCAACCGTTGCATTTCGCCCGGGAATTTTCCACTCCCTTCAGCCGACCGCACTTGCATTCCCAGTTCCCGATCGCATAATTGATGAAGTCGAGCTGCGTGGTTTCCTTGAAATCGGAGATGGGAAAAACATCCTTGAAGGCAGCCTGGAGGCCCGTGTCCTTCCGCTCTTCCGGCAGCAGGTTCATCTGGAGAAACTCCGCGTAGGCCGCCGTCTGAATGGCGAGAAGGTCGGGCATCGGAAAGACTTGCTTGATTTTAGAAAAATCATGTCTTTCGCGGTAAATATTTTGGGATTCTTTATTCATGGACGCTCTCTAAAATAAAATGGGAACCCCGTTCCGGATGGACGGACTCCGGTACGCGGACCCGAAAAACAGGCGCACGAAAAGGGCCCGCGCGCCGGATTTCCGAATCCGGCAGGTGTGCCCCGCATTTCAATGACGTTCGTCAGGGGACGTCCTTTCTCGACGATAACGTTACTGCAGCTCGACTTGGGCCCCGACTTCCTCGAATTTCTTTTTCATCGTTTCGGCGTCCGCCTTGGATAGCCCTTCTTTGACCGGCTTGGGCGCGCCGTCGACGAGGTCCTTGGCTTCTTTCAAGCCGAGACTCGTGATCTCCCGAACGATCTTAATGACATTGATCTTCTTTTCGCCGGCGCTCTTCAGAACCAGCGTGAATTCGGACTTCACCTCTTCGGCCTTGGCTTCGGCCTGAGGGGCCGCTCCGCCGGCCGCGGCCACGGGGAAGGCCGCCGCCGCGCTGATGCCGTAGCGGGTCTCGAATTCCTTGATGTAGTCCGCAAGTTCCAAAACCGTCAGGTTGTCCAGGTGTTCGAAAAATTCTTCCTTGGTCAGTTTTGACACGTTCATTGTCTCCTTTCCTATCGCGGTCAAACCGATTGTGGTTTTTTATCTTTTAATTGACTCAACAATAGGCCCGTGTTCATCAGCGGGGCCTGCAGAGTCCTTAAAAGTCTCGTCAGAGGATAAGCCATCATGAAGCCGATCTTGCCCAAAAGCGCGTCGCGGGAGGCGAGCTTGGTGATCTCGTCGAACCGTTCCGCAGGAAAATACTGGCCTTGCACGACTCCGCCCTTCATCACCAGGATCTTATTCTGGGTCGCAAAATCCTTGAGGGCTTTGGCCAGAATGATCGGGTCGGCCGCCGTGAAGGCCAAGGCGGTCGGCTTGCGGAAGGCCTCCTTGAGAACGTCCGGAAATTCCGTCTTGAGGGCCCGCAGGGCCAGACGGTTCTTGACGATCTTGAGCGCCGCACCCTGTTTGCGCAGGGTCTTCCGCAATGTGACCGACTGGGCCACGGTCATCTTGTTGTAATCGAACAGAAAGAAAGTGTCGTTCGATTTGAGGATATCGGCGAGCTCGCCGACGCGTTGTTCCTTGTGTTCCCGTTTCATCCGCTTCTCCTATTTCTCCAGGACGTCTTCGGCGATCTTGAAGGACGGCCCCATCGTCGTGCTGAGGAACATGCTCCGGACGAATTTGCCCTTGGCCGTCGACGGCCGGGCGTGGAGCACGGCCGCGAGGAAGGCCTGGACGTTTTCCACGAGCTTCGCTTCGGGGAACGAGACCTTGCCCACCATGGAATGGATGATGCTGGTCTTGTCGATCCGGAATTCCACTTTGCCGGCCTTGGTCTCTTCGATGGCCTTCTTGATGTCGAAGGTCACCGTGCCCGATTTCGGGTTGGGCATGAGGCCCTTCGTTCCAAGGATGCGGCCCAGCTTGCCCACGCTGCGCATGATATCCGGCGTGGCGATGACGATGTCGAAATCGATCCAGCCTCCGCTGATCTTCTCGATCAGCTCCTCGGCGCCGGCGTAATCCGCGCCCGCTTCTTCGGCCTCCTTCACTTTCTCGCCCGTGGCCAGCACGCAGATCTTCTTGGTTTTGCCGGTGCCGTGGGGCAAGACGACCGTCCCGCGGACCATCTGGTCCGACTGCTTGGGATTCACGCCCAAACGCATGGCGATGTCGACGGATTCGTCGAATTTCACGTAATGGCCCTTTTTGAGCAGGGCCACCGCGTTCTCGAGCGAATACTCGGGTTTGTCCTTCAGCTCTCTGGCCTTTAGATATTTTTTTCCTCGATTAGCCACTGATGATCTCCAATCCCATGTTTTTGGCGGTCCCTTCGATGATCTTCGCGGCCGCCTCAAGATCGTTCGCGTTGAGGTCCGGAAGCTTGAACTTGGCGATGTCCTCGATCTGCTTCCGCGTCACCTTTCCGACCTTGTCTTTATTCGGGGCCCCCGATCCCTTGGCGATGCCCGCCGCCTTTTTGAGAAGATAGGACGCCGGGGGCGTCTTGAGGACGAAATTGAACGATTTGTCCTTGAAGACCGTGATGATCACGGGGATGACCATGCCTTCTTCCAGTTTGCCCGTCTTTTCGTTGAACTCGCGGACGAACTGCATGATATTGACACCGTGCTGTCCCAGCGCCGGCCCCACCGGAGGAGCGGGACTTGCCTGTCCGGCCACGATCTGCAGCTTGATCCTTGCCACAACCTCTTTGGACATGAATGCCTCCTAAATTTTCTCGACCTGTAAGAATTCCAGCTCCACGGGCGTCGATCGGCCGAAGATCGTGACCAGCACCTTCAGCGTGCTGCGTTCATGGTTGACGTCTTCGACGATGCCGTTGAAGTTGAAGAACGGCCCGTCGATGATGCGGACGGCTTCCCCTTTCTCGAAGGAGTGCTTCGGCTTGGGTTTCTCCGACGTCGTCTCCATGTGTTCGACGATCTGGCTGACTTCGTCCTTGCTCAGCGGCGAAGGCTTTTTCCCCGAGCCGACGAACCCCGTCACCTTCGGTGTCTCGCGGATGATGAGCCAATTCTCGTCCGTCATTTCCATTTCGATCAGGATGTAGCCCGGGTAGGACCTCTTGGTCGAAACGACCTTCTTCCCCATTTTGATCTCGATGACGTCCTCGGTGGGGATGATGATCTGGCCGATCTGGTCCTGGATGTTCATCTCGAGCGCGCGCTGATGGATGGATTCCGCCACGAACTTTTCAAATCCCGAATACGTATGAACGACAAACCAATTTTTCGCCATGATCATCCTTGTCTAAAAGACCGCCCGGATTTGGAGGATGGCCCAGGAGAAGAGGATGTCCATGAAGTACAGGAAGAATCCGAAGAAGACGGTGGCGATGATGACGACGAGCGTCGTGCTGTAAACCTCGTTGCGCGAAGGCCAGGTCACCTTCTTGAGTTCCGCGCGCGCCTCCCTGAGGAACGTCCAGAAACGCTTGTACCATCGTTCTTTTTCGCTCATGGTTTCCTTATCCTTCCGACCGAAATTGGCAATCTCTTCGGAGCGATCCTTTATGTTGTTTTCATCGGGCAGGTGAGGCAGGACTCGAACCCGCAACCTGCGGTTTTGGAGACCGCTGCTCTAGCCAGTTGAGCTACTCACCTGTCTCGTCAGATCCTTTCTCCAAATCCCTTACTTGACTTCCTTGTGAAGCGTGTGCTTCCGGCAGAACGGGCAGAACTTCTTGATTTCCAGCCGTTCGGTCTGTTTTTTCTTGTTCCGCGTGTTGGAGTAGTTTCTCCGCTTGCACGCCGAACAGCTTAACGTGATGATGTCTCTCATTCGCGTCTCTTTCTATCGGGCCCGCCGGCAGCAGGTACGGAGCGAACAGCCGCTCGACCCGCCATCCGCGGACCCTCAATGGTCTACTCGATGATGTCCGTGACGGTGCCGGCGCCGACCGTTCGTCCGCCCTCCCGGATCGCGAACCGCAGCCCCTTCTCCATCGCCACGTCCGTGATCA
>JBEKTZ010000022.1:0-14237 GCA_049515535.1 Candidatus Aminicenantales bacterium
GAGCCGCCCCCTTGGTCGCAGGGCGGGGTTTCATGCCCCGCCCGAGAAAGGGAGGCAGGGCGACCGGGTCTTCCCGGTGCCCGTTGGAAGGGGGAAACGCGAAGCGGGTTCCCCCTCCAAATTGACTATGGTCATCGACGGCGGCCGGGGCCCCGGGCTTTACCCGGGGGTCCACTTCCGCCGCGAAGGCTCGTCCCTTGACAAACTGAACATATTTGGGAGGAGGCATTGAGATCGATGAAAAAAAGGATGCTGAGAAAATGGTCGGCCGCGGGACTGTTCGTGACAACTTTCTTCTTCGGCGCGGACGTTCTCCGGGGCAAAGATCAAACGGCACCTCCGGCCGTGACGTCAAGCCAGGCGCTCAAACTGAGCGGTTATGGGCAGTTTCTTTATACGGCTCAAGATCCGGGGATCGACGGCTTTTCGCTCCACCGAATGCGTTTATCGCTCGATGGCGAGGTCATGAAGAACATCCAATATAAACTGCAGGTAGATGCCGTCAAAAACCCTATCCTCCTCGATGCCCAGATTGAATTCGTTTTTCATGAGGCCGCCGCGCTGCGCGTCGGGCAGTTCAAGGTGCCGTTCAGTCAGGAAAACCTGGCCTCCGACGCCGACATCTATACGATCAACCGTTCTCAGCCCGTGCTCAAGCTGGCGCCGGGGCAGGACATCGGGAGTTCGGGGCGGGACGTCGGCGCCATGCTCTATGGAAAAACGTCTTTTCTCGAATATGCCGTCGGCGTTTTCAACGGCGCGGGAATCAATAAGGCCGATACGAACGAAGACAAAGACTGGGCCGGCCGGCTCATCGTTCATCCCGCCTCGTTCCTGACGCTGGCCGCCTCTTTTTATAACGGGAGATACAGCCCGACGCAGACTGATCCGCCCGTGAAGAGGGATCGCGCCGGGCTCGATTTGGCCTTTCTTTACGGCGCTTTTTCGCTGAGGGGCGAATTCATCCAGGCATCCGACGGCGATATCCTGAAAAACGGCTGGTATCTGCAGGCCGGCTATTTTTTCCTGCCGAAGAAATTGCAGGGAGTCTTCAAGGTCGACGCTTACGATAAGGACACGAGCACAAGCCTGGACCGGACCAACCAATGGACCGTGGGGCTGAACTGGCTTCTGGCCGAAAAGATCAAGCTCCAGATCAATTATGAGCTTTATAAGGACGAATCCGGGAACACGATCAACAAGGCTTTTCTGGTCCAATTCCAAGCGGGATTTTAAGAAGAGGAAACCTATGATAAAAAAAATCGCGAGCGGAATGATCTCGGGGTTTTTTATCTTATCGCTTTTTTCTTTCGGTCGAGCGCCCCAAAAGCCTCTTGATGGGACGATCAGTATTTCCGGCGCCTGGGCTTTGTATCCCATGGTCCTCAAGTGGGCCGAGGAATTCAAGAAGCTCCGCCCGGGGATCAAGATCGACATCCAGGCCGGCGGCGCTGGCAAAGGCATGGCCGACGTTTTGGCCGGCATGGCCGATCTCGGCATGGTCTCCCGAGACGTCAATCCCGAGGAACTGAAGAGAGGCGCCTTTCCCATAGCCGTGACGAGAGACGCCGTCGTGGCGACGGCGAGCGAGAAGAATCCCCTAGCGCCTGAAATCCGGGCGAAGGGAATCACCCGGCAGCAGTTCATCGAGATCTGGATCACGGGGAAGATTACGTCTTGGGGTCAGGTCATCGGGAGACAAGACAAGCTCAACGTCCATATCTATACGCGGTCGGACGCCTGCGGGGCGGCCGACACTTGGGCGGCTTTTCTCGGGAAAAAGCAGGAAGACCTGGGAGGGATCGGCGTCTACGGCGATCCCGGCCTGGCCGACGCGGTCGCCCGCGACCCGCTGGGAATCGGCTACAACAACGTCAATTTCGCTTATGACGCCAAGACGCTGAAGCCGGTGGCGGGGATCGTGATCATCCCGATCGACATCGACGGCAACGGAAAGATCGAGGGTCCCGAGAATTGCTATGCGACGCGGGACGACATCACGGGAGCCATCGCCAAGAATATTTATCCCTCGCCGCCGGCCCGTGATCTCTATCTTGTGGCCAAGGGAAAGCCGGCCAACACATTCGCGGTCGAGTTCATGCGCTGGATCCTGACCGAGGGACAGAAATTCGTCCCCGAGACGGGCTATATTCGTCTCAGCGCCGAGAAACTGAAAGAGGGATTGGAGAAAATCAAATAGCATGATCGCCAGACGGTGGAAAGACGCGATCGCCCGGAGGGGGATGTTGCTCATGACGGGCCTCCCGGGGCTTCTCGTCGTTCTCATGCTTCTCGGGCTCCTGCGGAAATCACGGGCCATTCTCGCCCTGAAATCCTTTGCCGGCCTTCTCCTCGGTTCGGGCTGGCATCCGCTCAAGGGGGAATTCGGGTTTCTCCCGTTCATCATGGGGACGCTCTGGGTGACGCTCGTCGCGATGGTCCTCGCGGTGCCCGTTTCGCTTTTGACGGCCGTCTATCTTTCCGAATACGCCCCGAAATTCGTCCGCGAATTCACCAAGCCGGTCGTGGACCTGCTCGCGGGCATCCCTTCGGTCGTGTTCGGCGTCTGGGGCGTGCTCATGGTCGTCCCGTTCGTCGGGAAAGGGCTCGCGCCGCTGTTCGGCGTCTATTCGTCGGGCTACAGCGTGCTGGCCGGCGGGATCGTGCTGGCCATCATGATCTTCCCGACGATCATCCATGTCGCCCTCGAAGTCTTTTCTTCGGTCTCGCATGAGCTCCGCGAAACGTCGCTGTCGCTCGGCGCCACCCGCTGGGAGACCGTCAAGCACGTTGTCCTGAGAAAAGGGATCCAGGGGATCATCGCGGCAGTGGTCCTCGGGCTGTCGCGCGCGTTCGGAGAGACGATGGCGGTCCTCATGGTCGTCGGCAACGTCGTCCGGCTCCCGAAGTCCGTCTTCGATCCCGCGTATCCGCTGCCCGCCCTCATCGCCAACAATTACGGCGAGATGATGTCCGTGCCGCTCTACGATTCCGCGCTGATGTTCGCCGCGCTCCTGCTGCTCGTCGTCGTCCTGGTGTTCAATATTGGGGCCCGGATCGTCCTCGTCAGGATCGAACGAAAGGTCGAATGATGGCCTATCGAAGACGGCATATCGAAGAGCGGATTTTCAAGTTCTTGATGATGGTCTCGACCGGCATCGTCGCCGGGAGCCTCCTCGTCATCGTCGGAACGATCGTGGTTAAAAGCCTCCCGGCGCTGCGCCCGGCCATGCTCTTCCAGACGCCGAAAGGCGGCTACTATCTCGGGAAAGAGGGGGGAATCCTCAACGCGATCGTCGGGTCACTCTATCTCGCGACGGGAGCGACGCTGCTGGCCGTCGTTTTGGGCCTCCCGATCGTGCTCTATCTCAATCTTTACCTGAAAAGGTCGTCGGCCTTCGCCGCGATCACGCGTTTTTCACTGGACGTGCTCTGGGGCGTCCCCTCGATCGTCTACGGCGCGTTCGGCTTCATCGTCATGATGGCTCTCGGGTTGCGGGCATCGCTGCTGGCCGGTATATTGACCGTGGGACTGCTCGAGCTCCCGATCATGACCCGGGCCATGGACGAAGTCATCCGGCTCGTCCCCCAGGCCTTGAAGGACGCGTCCTATTCGCTCGGGGCGACGAAGCTCGAGACCGCGCTGAAGATCGTCGTGAAACAAACGCTGCCCGGAATCCTCACGGCCGTCCTGATCGCTTTCGGGCGGGGGATCGGCGACGCGGCTTCGGTCCTCTTCACGGCCGGCTTCACGGACAGCGTCCCGACCTCCCTGTCCCAGCCCGCGGCCACGCTTCCGCTGGCGATTTTTTTCCAGCTCGGCACGCCGTTCCCCGAAGTCCGGCAGAGGGCCTACGCGTCGGCCGCGGTCTTGACGCTCATCATTCTCGCGATCAGTCTGTTCTCGCGCATCGTCTTTCGAAAACTGACAAAACATACGATAAAATAGGCAGGAACCATGGACAACCCATCGCATCTCCGTATCCGGAATTTGAGCGTGTCCTTCGGCGACCAGGCCGTGCTGAAAAACGTCTCGCTCGACGTTCCGGACAAGAAGATCACCGTTATTATCGGGCCATCCGGCTGCGGAAAGACGACCCTCCTCAAAGCGCTGAACAGGCTCCTGGATTCCGTGGACGGCGTCGGAATCGAAGGCCATATTTTCGTGGATGACGAGGACATTTACGATCCCCGGGTCGAGGTGACGCGCGTCCGGAAAAAAATGGGTCTGCTCTCCCAGAAACCGCAAGTCCTGCCGATGTCCATCTTCGACAATGTCGCCTACGGCCCCCGGATCCACGGCACGCGCGACAAGAAAAAGCTCGGCTGGATCGTGGAACATTATCTGAAAGCGGCCGGGCTCTGGGACGAGGTGAAGACCCGGCTTCACGAACCGGCGTCGAGGCTGTCCGTCGGACAGCAGCAAAGGCTTTGCCTGGCCCGGGGCCTCGCCGTCGAACCCGAGATCATCCTGGGCGACGAGCCCACCTCGGCCCTCGATCCCCTTTCGAGCCGGATCGTCGAACGCCGGCTCATCGAGCTGAAATCCGAGTACACCGTGATCGTCGTCACGCACATTTTGCGCCAGGCGCGCCGGATCGCGGACTATCTGGCTTTTCTCTATCTCGGTGAGATGGTCGAACACGGTCCGGCGGAAGAAATCTTCGCCGGTCCAAAAGACCCGCGCACCCGCGCCTATTTGACGGGGGAAATCAGCTAAACCCCCGGCCTTTTTCTTTTCCCCCCATGCGGCGAGGCGTTCGCCCCGAGAGACCCAGCGTGATCTTCTTCTCAGGCCTCTTTGAGGAATTCGTAGAAGTTGATCTCGTTCGCGTCGAGCCCGTACTTGTAAACATAAGCGCCCGCGAGCCGCGAGGCGAACAAGGCTTTCAAGTAAGCTTCGGGCACGCGCTTGAGAATCTTGTCCACGCCCACCTTTTCGACGAGGGCCGGCGGGACGCCTTTGGCGATGACCTTCCGGACGAGCGTTTTGTTGGCGAACAGTTCGGACGCGGCGACGGCGTCCTTGATCCGGTTGATCTTTTCGCTGATGACGTCCGTCAGGATCGCCCGCGGGATCCCCTTGGCCTTGTTTTCCTTCCAGATGATCTCGAATTCCTTGTCGGCGTTTTCCTTGACGAATTCGATGATCTCTTCGATATACCGCCGGCGGAGCTCGCCGACGACGCCGTCCTTGACGCACATGAGCTCGTCGAATTCCTGGTCCGTCAGCGCCAGGCTGGCCAGGACTTCGAGCGACGAAGACGTGACTCCGCCCTTGTTGGCCGAGGCGTCCTTGTAAAGGACGACGCCCTTTTCTTCGAGCCGGAGACGAGCCTGTTGGGTGATGAACAGGTTCGCGCCCTCGACGATGATCTTGAACCGCGGATCGCCGTTTTCGTTCACGTACGTCGTCCAGTTGTTGATGTTGATCGAAGAAGGGCGACCGCCGCAGGGGACGAAAACATCGGCCTTAAACAGCGGATGGAGATGGAACGAGTTGCGGAACTCGAGGCCGTTTCCGACCTTCTCGCCGTGGGGCAGCGCGACGTCATGGTCTTTGATGTTGACCAGGAAGCCGCTCGTCGAAAGCTTGTCCTTCGGAAAGGACTCGATCATCTTGCGCGTTTTGGCCAGCTTGGCGAGCTCCTTACGGTTGAGGCCCTCGGGATCGTAGAGCACGCCCGAGCCGTCGACGATGGCCAGGATCTTGTCTTTGGAGATGAGGATCTCGTTCGACCCGAGGTCGCCGTCCGGGCCTCCGGTCATGACCTTGGTGATGGCCTCTTCCTTGAGCCCGAGCTTGGCCAGTGCGCCCACGACGTATTGGTGCGTGGAGTTCGTCGTCATGCCGTACAGGTCGTGCGGGATGCCGCCCATGGCGACCGGTTTGCCGGTCGAGAAGGATTTCCAGAACGGATAGCGCCGCTTCTTGGCGCGCAGAGCCGCCCATTCCATGAGGTCCGCGGTCCACTCGTCAGGGCCGAGAAAGAGGATGACCGGCTTCCCGTAGCCGTCAAGGACCGCGTCGCTGGGGAGGATCACGTCGAGCAGGCCGTCCACGTATTTCTTGAAGCAGGCGGCGCCTTTGTCCATATATCCCCAATTGAGGAGGATCGTGCCTTTGGAGCCGCCGTCGGGCAGGTCCTTATTTTTGCGCTGCTGGGTCCAGGCGAGGTTATAGTTCTCGTCGAAAATGAAGTCGGAGTTGGAGAGATACGTCTGGAGGTTCGGCGACTTGACGATGCGGATGCCGCCCCGGGCGATGTCGCGGAACCGGATGTGGAACCCCCGGAAATCCGAGCCGACGACGTGGATGATGCCGAAGGGCGTCTCCGGATAGTCGACTTTGTTCAGGAACTTCGGATCGTATATGTAGGCCAGCGATGTCTTCTCCCTGAGATAGAAGTTCGTCCGCTGCGTCGTTTCGATGAAAAGGCAGACCGCCAGAAAAATGTTCCGGTCGATGTCGGTGGGGATATTCCGCAGGATGTCCCGCTTGAGTTCGGCCATCTCGGCCTCGACGTGATGGCCCTTCTTGGCTGGGTTCAGCTTTTTATCGAACAGGGAAAAAGCTTTCTTAAGGAAGGGATAATTGTCAACCAGGGCCTCCCAGACGCGGGATTCCTGATAGGTGTCTTTGACCAACTTGGTTTTCATGTTGCGCAGGATGCCGAGGAGCTCGGGCGAGTCCTTCAAGGCCGTCGACATCTTGAGATATTCCTCGTTATAACCGCTCAGGAACTGATGGGCGAAGCTCCAGGCGGAAACGCCGAACACCGTTTCCTGCGCCGTCATAAGGCCTTCGCGGAAAAGCTTCGAGAGGCGGCTTTCCGGGATGGCGTAGACCAGGCTGATGTCCTCGACGAGCTCTCCGACGATCCGCTCATCGGCGATATTGTCCAGGTAGACCGATATGACGGTCTTGCCGTTGGCGAGCCGTTCGATGTATTTGCGGTTGGAGACGAGGCCATGGGAGTTGAGCACGTCCGAGATGTTCGAAAAAAAGAGGCGGCTGGAGTCGGCGTTGACCACGATTATGAGCCGCAGCTCTTTGGTCTTGTGGTCGTGCGAAATGTCGATCAGCGGGCTTTCCCAATCCGTGTGATCTTTGACGAGCTTCTGGAAGTGCTGGAGCGTCTCCTCCGGGACCTGGGCCAGAAACATCTTGTCCGCGATTTTGTGAATGTCGGTTTCGCCGGGCATGACGGGCTCGGCCGCGAACCTGGGCTTGTAAACCAGATACATCCGCAGATATTCGAGCCCGGCGGCCTTGCGGGACGTCCGGTAGCACTGGAGCCTGTCATTTGGGTATTTTTCCTCGATCCGCCGTTCGATCTCGAGGGCCCGGAAATGGTTGTCGTCCACGAGATAAATGGCCTCGTTCTCGAGCTCCGTCTCGAAATCGATCTTGACGATCTTTTCTTGCTTGACGGTCGCCAGGATCTCGGCGGCCATAAGGGCCTCGATGTGCTTGGCGATCGTTTCCACGGGGGTCGTTTTAAAATAGAAGGCGTTCATCACCATACCGGCGCAGAACCAGCTCAGCTCCTCGCGAACCGCCGTCTGGGTGTAACGTCCGTGGCCGAGAATGAGTTCCTCGATCTTACGGATCTGGGCTTCGTTCAAGACCGACTTGCAGGATATTTCTTGAAGAGTTTTCATTCGCGGCTCCTTCGGATATCTTGGGAAAAGAAACGATGGGTCATTATATCAGATATCAGAAAAAAGCGCTTCCGAGAACGGGCCGTCATGCTCCGCGTCCTTCTTTTGATGGGGGGCGAGGGGAGGCCTAGGACGAGATCGGGCTTTCGGGCTCGTCGATATTGAGCTCGATCCTTTCGAGGATAAGATCCGCGCCCTGGAGAATTTCGAGGTCCTTGGATCCGCAAGCCGCGCAGATGATGTCGAAGTCCTCCTTGCGAACTTCGGCTCCGCAGGCGCGGCAGCGCGTTTTCAGAGGGACCTCTTCGATTTCGAGCCTGGCATTTTCGGCGATCGTTCCTTTTTTATAGGCGTCGAACGCCGATTCGAGGAGGTCGGGGACCACACCCGACAGCTTGCCCACGATCAGCCTGACCAACGTGATTTCGCGGGCCTTGTGCGTCCGGGCTTTCTCTTGGAGCGTATCGAAAAGCCCGGCGATGATCGAAAGCTCATGCATGGCGGTCCTTGAGTTCCTGCCGGGCTGAGCGGAAATATCCGATCAAGTCGTCCACGCCCAGCCCCGTGACGGCCGACGTGACGAAAATCTTGAGCCGCGGGTTGAGCCCGAGGGCTTCCTTTTTGACCTTTTCGATATCGAACGGCAGATAGGGGAGGAGATCGACCTTTGTCAGGACCAGGCAGTCCGACGTGGTGAAGGCCTTGGGGTATTTTTTCGGCTTGTCGTCCCCCTCGGGCGTCGAGAGCAGGACGCAGCGAAGGTGCTCGCCCAGTTCGTAGCTCGCGGGGCAGACGAGGTTGCCCACGTTCTCGATGAACAGGAAATCGATGCCGGCGTCCACGCTGGGCAGGACCTTCCCGATCATTTTCGCCTCGAGATGGCAGGCTCCGCCCGTCGTGATCTGCCAGGCCGGCACGCCGATGGCCCGGATGCGCTCGGCGTCCCGTTCGGTCTCGATGTCTCCTTCGATGACCGCGATTTTCGCGGTCGCTTGAAGCCGTTCGGCGATGCGTTCGAGGAGGGACGTCTTCCCGGCGCCCGGCGAGCTCATGAAATTCACGGCGAGAATGCCGCGTTCCCCGAGCTCGCCGCGGATCGTGGCGGCGATCTTTTTGTTCGTGCCGAGGAGATCCTGAAGGACGATCAGTTCCTTTTTTTTCATGCTCAGTCCTTATTGCGTCGCGCCTGAGGGCGGGAACCAGCGCCGGCCCCGGCGCCGCCCGTTTCCTCTCTTCCGGAACGATAGGAAGATCATTTTTTTATTATCGAAGGCCTTCCACCAGCTCATGGAAGCGTTCTATGGCCAACTCCAGATTACTTTCAGCCTGTTCCGATAAGGATTCCCCGATGTCCCAGTCGTAACCGCGGATGGCGAGGGCGTAGGCCCTGGGAGCGCGGCCGAACAATTCGTGACAGAGGGCCAGCACGGCGGCCGGAGACATCCGGTGGGTCGTGAAGGCGATGGCGTCGGACGGGAATATTTCGGTCACGGTCGCCGGTTCTTCCCCCGTCGTCGTCGCGTCCGCGAAAACGACAAAGTCATGGTCTTTGATCGTGAGCGCGTCCTCGACATTGAGCTGGTAGCGAAACTCCAGATCGCAGGCGCCGGCGGGCGCCGAATTCTTGAATTCCGCGTCCGTTGACGCCTGTCCCCGCAGCCGTTCGACGAACTTGGGCCCGAGGCCGTCGTCGCCGCGGCCGGGATTACCGATGCCGAAAACCAGAATTTTCTTTTGATCCATGAAGCATAAAAATTCCCGCGCCGTCTCCTCTCCGAAATAGAGAGGCGGGCAGGGATTGTCATTCCGTCATCGTTCTCCCTGGTCGATCAGAACGCCTTGCGCGTCGTAGAGCGCGACTTGGAGCGGCATCCGGCCCAGGGCGTGCGTCGCGCAGCTCAGGCATGGGTCATAAGCCCGGATCGCGATCTCGACGCGGTTGAGCATCCCTTCGGTGATTTCCTTTTTCTTGTCGAGCACGTTCATCGCCACCCAGTGGACGGCCCGGTTCATGGGCTCGTTGTTGTTCGTCGTGGAAACGATGAGGTTGGCCATCGTGATCTGGTCGTCGGCGTTGATCCGGTAGTGATGGAAAAGCGTTCCGCGCGGGGCTTCGAGGAGTCCCACGCCTTCATGGACTTTCCGTCCTTTCTTCACGAGATCCGTCCCTTGGAGGTCGGGGTCGAGCAGAAGGTCTTTGATGATTTCGGCCGAATGGAGCAGCTCGATGAGCCGCGCCCAGTGCGAATGGAGCGTCATGGGATTGGGCTTTCCCTTCGTGTAGGCCCGGAAGATCTCGAATTCCTTTTGAGCGCGGGGGCTGGGGATGAAGTCGCAGGTGCTGAGGCGGGCGAGCGGCCCGACGCGGTACCAGCCGTTCTCCTTGCCCAGCGATCGGAGATAGGGGAACTTCATGTAGCTCCATGTTCGCACGTCCTCGCCGATATGATCAAGATAATCGCGGTAATCGACGTCGTTCAAGACTTTTTTTCCTTTGGCGTCGACCGCGCGCAGGACTCCGTGGTAGAAATCGAGCGCGCCGTCTTTGCGGACGAGGCTGAGGTGGTTCGACGGGAACGGCGCGAAACCGTCCACCAGGTCCTTGTTTTTCCGGTGGAAGTCCTTGAAAAAATCGACGGCGGCCTGTCCCCAGGCGATCATCTTGTCGGCGTTCAGCGGATCGGGCGCTTTGAGGAACGCGTCGCGCTCCTCGGCGCTCAGATTCTTGTTGATGCCGCCGGGGACGGCGCCGGTGCCGTGGATCTTCTTCCCGGCGGTGGCCAGGATGAGTTCCTGTCCGAACTTTCGCATCAGCACGCCCTGGACGGCCAGGTCCTTATGCTTGAGGACGACGCCGATGACGTTGCGGATCGCCGGGTCGGCGTCCGCGCCGAAAAGGAGGTCGGGCGATGCCAGATGGAAAAAATGGAGGGCGTGCGACTGGAAGATCTGGCCGTAGTGCATGAGACGCCGCATTTTTTCCGCGGTCGGCGTCAGGCCCTCGGGTCCCACGCCGGCGATGATGTCCATGGCCTTGGCCGCGGCCAGGTGATGGCTCACCGGGCAGATGCCGCACAACCGCTGGACGAGGACGGGCGCTTCCCAGTAAGGGCGGCCCTGGACGAATCGTTCGAAGCCGCGAAACTCGACGATGTGGAACCGCGATTGCGTGACGTTCCCTGCGTCGTCCAGGTGGATCGTGACCTTGCCGTGGCCTTCGATCCTCGTGACCGGTTCGATGATGATCTTTCTTCCCATGGCGGTTTTCCTTAATCGAATTTGATCAGGTCGTAGCCGAGTTCAAGGGGCTTACCCTCGATGAGGGCGGTGAGCGCCTTCCATATGAGATCGGCGGACGGCGGGCACCCCGGCAGGAAATAATCGATTTTGACGATCTCGTGAAGAGGATAGACCCTGTCCAGGATGATCGGCAAATCCTCGTCGCCCGGGATCTTCCGGTCCGCGGGATCGACCGTCAGGCTGTTGAGATAAGCCTCCTCCAGGCAGTCCTTGATGGGGATGCCGTTGCGCAGGGCGGGAAGGCCGCCCATGATGGCGCATTCGCCGAGCGAAACCAGGACCTTGCAGTTCTTCCGGAAGGCGCGCAGGTTCTCGACGTTCTCGCTGTTGCAGCAGCCGCCTTCGATCAGGCCGATGTCGCACGGCTTGGCGAACGTCTTGATGTCGTCGATCGGGGACTTGTGGAATTCCACGAGGTCGATCAGGGGAAGGATCCTCTCGTCGATGTCCAGGAAGGACATATGGCAGCCGAAGCAGCCGGCCAACGAGGCCGTGGCGATGACGGGTTTGCTCATGGTGTCGCTCCTCAACTCGTTTTGTTTTCCAGATCGCTGCCGATCGGCTTTTTGTCGAATTTCCGCCGGCCGATGGGCACGGCGAACCCGACTTCTTTTTTCAGAAGGGCGCCGACCGGGCAGATGTCCATGGCTTTTTTCGCCTCTTTGTCGGTGAGCGTCGCGGCCAGCTCATGGTCGATGCCGATCTTCTTTTTTCCGGATCGTTCCACGGAGCCGAAGACGTTCTTGCCGTCCTTGGTTTTGATCGCCTGGACGCAGCGCAAGCACTGGATGCAGCGGTTGTGCTCGAACAGGAGCCTGGGTCCGGCGGGCCCGATCTCGCGCACGGAGAACTGGAAAGGGAAACGGGGAACGAGCATCCGATAACGATAGCCGAGCGCTTGGAGCTCGCAGTTGCCGCTCTTTTCGCAGGTCGGGCACATATGGTTGCCCTCCACGAAGAGCATTTCGATCAGGGCCTTCCGCATGTCCTCGAGGTCCGCGACATCGTTCTCGACCGCCATGCCCTCGGTCACGGGCTGGGTGCAGGCGGCCATGAAGCGTCCGCCGACCCGCACCGTGCAGACACGGCAGCTTCCGACGGGCTTGAGGCCTTCGGTGCGGCACAGGGCGGGGATGTAAATGCCGTTGGCCAGGGCGGCCTCCATGATCGTTTGGCCGGACTGGCCGATGCATCCCTTGCCGTCGATGGTGAACTTGATCGGGTTACTCATGGTCTCGCTCCTCGAATTTCTGGCCAGTCAGGCTCGACGCGGCCTGAACGGCCGCTGTCAGATCGAACTCGGAAATGAAGTCCGCGTCCCTGCGGATTTTGGTTTCATAGATATGGCGGAAGTTCTGGATCGTCGTCAGGATGGGATTGGCCGAAGTCTGGCCGAAACCGCAGCGGCTCATGGCCTTTACGATCTTCCCCCACGATTCGATGTCCGCCAGGTCCTGGTTCGTCCCATGGCCCCGCGTGATTTTCCCCAATTTCGCCTTGAGGAAGATATTGCCGGCCCGGCAGGGGACGCACCAGCCGCACGATTCTTCGATGAAGAAATCCATGAAATTATGGACGATCTCGAAAAGATCGCGCTGAGGCCCGATAACGATGATGGATCCGCCGGTGGCGAGGTCCTCGAAGCCGATCTTGCGGTCGAATTGGCTGCGGGGAATGCATCCGCCGGAGGGACCGCCGATTTGGACGGCCTGGGCGTCTCGTCCTCCGACCATGGTCAGAAGGTTTTCGACGGGCAGGCCGAATTCGATCTCGTAGACGCCCGGCTTTTTGCAGTCCCCGGAAACGCTCAGGAGTTTCGTGCCGGCCGATTTCGGCGTTCCCATGGTCTTGAACCAGCCGGCGCCCCGCTCGATGATGCGGGCGGCCGCGCAGAGCGTTTCGACGTTGTTCACGGCCGTGGGAAAACCGCGGTATCCGATCTGGACGGGGAACGGGGGCCGGTCCCGCGGCTCCCCGCGTTTCGCTTCGGCCGATTCGAGAAGTGCCGATTCTTCGCCGCAGATGTAAGCGCCGGCGCCCATCTTGACGGCGATATCGAAGGCGAAGCCTTTTTTGCCCGCGATATTCCTGCCCAGGATTTTTTTCCGGCAGAGCGCGGCCAGGACGCTCTCAAGATGGGCTTTCAAATAGGCGTATTCGGCGCGGAGATAAAGAATGCCCTCCCGGGCGCCTATCGCGTAGCCTGCGACGGCCATGCCTTCGAAGAGGAGATGCGGGAGCTCGGTAAGGATCACCCGGTCCTTGAATGTGCCGGGCTCGCCTTCGTCGGCGTTGCAGACGATGTAGCGGCGTTCGCCTTTTTCCCGGGCGCAGAATTCCCATTTGAGGCCGGTCGGGAATCCGGCGCCGCCGCGGCCGAGCAGGTTGGATCTCTTGATCTCGGCGATGACGTCTTCGGGCGTCCATGTCACGGCCCGTCGGATGGCCGTCCCCGAGGTGAACGGAGCGAACAGCACGGGGCCTTTTTTCCGGATATTGTTGACGACCATCGCCCGGACGAGCTTGGACTGGTTGGCGCCGTCGCCGGTTTTCTTGACCAGTTTGCGCATATCCCGGCCGGCCTTCATGGCGGCGACGATCTCCTTGACCTTCGTTTTCGTCAATTGGGTGAAGACGACCCCGTTGATGATGGCCGACGGCTCTTGATCGTTCATTCCGATACAGGACGTTTTGTGCAGGCCGATGAGTCCATCGGCGGTGGTTTCGCCGAAGGCGCAGCCGGCTTCTTTCTCGAAGGCCGCCGCGATCTCCGCCCGGCCTTTCATCGCGGACACGATATTGTCGTTGAGATAAACGGCGTAAGATCCGACGGGCGCGGTGGAGAAGAAATGATAGAACGTTACCACGCCTTCGACATCGACCTTGGAGATATCGAGAGCCGTCGCGATCTCGGCGGTGGAGGCGGCGGACACGCAGCCAAGCTCTGCCTGGACGTCCCGCACGATCTCGAGGAGGCGGGTCACGTCCTTCTTGTGCCTGGCGAGGATCGCTTCTATGATTCCTTTTTTGGGCATCTATGAACCTCGTCCGATGAAACGTTGAAGAGAAAAATAAAAGAACTCAATTTTATATCATAAGATCGGCCAAGAAACAAATGACGAGCGGTTGATATGTCCCATAGCTTGCCACGGGGAACCGCTCGTAGAGGGATCCAAGGGGGAGCCGCCCCCTTGGTCGCAGGGCGGGGTTTCATGCCCCGCCCGAGAAAGGGAGGCAGGGCGACCGGGTCTTCCCGGTGCCCGTTGGAAGGG
>JBEKTZ010000023.1:0-14195 GCA_049515535.1 Candidatus Aminicenantales bacterium
TGATCCTCAGGGGATCCGAAAAAACCCTCACGGCGAGCGCGACGGGGGCGAAAACGATCAGAAAGAGAAGCCCGAGAAGAATCTGGCTTTGAAATGTCCCGATTTTCGAGGAGAACTCCCGAAAAGCTTTTCCTCTCTTGAATTCAGAATGTTTCTTTTCGTGGATGGGCTCGACAGCGGACTGGCGTTCGGCGTCGGAATATCCTTTGATCGCGGTGACGGCCAGTCCCAAGAGCAGGCCCGCGACCACCCAGGCGGTGAACTGGATCCATTTGCTGAACGGGACATGGCTCCGGGAATAGAGGATCCCAATCCACATCAGGATCACTAAGAGAATGTCCGGAGCGATGGGTTTTCTCACTCCGGCTTTCCCCGATTTTAGGACGACTCCGAGCGAATAGCCGACGAGCGAGAGCAGAAGCACGGCGAGCGTGGCTAGGAAATGCAAAGGATCTTCCTCCATTAAAAAAAATCTATCCTAGCACGCAACTCCGCTTTTATCAAGCTCCCGAATCGCGCCATTGAAAATCTTACTGAAAGGGCCTATGTCTTGCCATTTAATAATCTTACTATCACTGGACGCCGTCGAGGGATTCTTTTTACTCCGGCCTTTTTCGGTTAGGAGGTTGGAGCTTGGATTTACGGACGCGGAACATCGGTCCATCAAATCTGGGTGGGGCTGATCGTAGTCAAGACATCCAAGATCAGTGTTCTGGCTGTTCCTTTCCCGTAAGGCATCTCCGAGCTTGTCGCTGTCCCGGCCGGTTTCTTCCTGACGGCTTCAAGGATGCAGCGCCGGTTCGTCCCGGCGATGATATTTCGTCCCAGCCTCGTGGTTTCGACCCATTCCGTTTCGTTCCGCAGGGTGATGCACGGAACGCTAAAGAAATACGCTTCTTTTTGAATGCCCCCCGAATCCGTCAGGATTTTCGCGGCGCTTTTTTCCAAGATCAGAATATCGAAGTAGCTCGGAGGCGGATCGATTAAAATCATCGAGCGGGCCACCTTCGAAAAAAGGCGGCATTTTTTGAGGGCTTTCCGGGTCCGCGGATGCAGACAAAAAACGAGTGGTTTTTCTTTGGCGTGAATCTCGGCGAACGTTGTCATCAGAGACTGAAGAATCTCGGGCTGATCCGTGTTTTCTGCCCGGTGAAGAGTTGCCAAATAGTAAGTTTTTGGCTTCAATCCCATTTTCTCCAGGATCCGGGATTTCTTCTCCGCGATGGTCCCAGCCAAGAGCAAGGCATCGACCATGATATCGCCGACATTCACGACGAGAGGAAAAGAGGCTGATTCTGTGGAGCGCCGCAGGGACAACCGGCTGATCAAGTTGCCAGAGTTCGAGACGTTGGTGAAACCTTCTTTCCGCAGATTCCGGACGGCGGTTTTCGTCGGGCAGAAGAGAAGGTCCGCACAGTGATCCGTCAGAACGCGGTTGATCTCCTCCGGCATATCCCGCCGATAGCTTCTCAAACCGGCTTCGACATGGGCCAAAGGCCGTCCGAGTTTGACCGCGGCGATCGCTCCGGCCAAGGTGGAATTCGTATCCCCATAAACGAGCGTCCAGGCCGGCTGTTCCCGAAGGAGAACGCCTTCGATCCGTATCAGCATCTCGCCCGTTTGACGCCCGTGCGCGGCGGAGCCGACATTGAGGTTGTACCGGGGTTCGGGGATGCCGAGCTCATCGAAAAACACTTTGTTCATTCGATAGTCGTAATGCTGGCCCGTATGGATGATGACATGCTCGATTTTTTCCGCGCCGGAAGCCCGATTATGCTCTCCAATGCCCTGAACGAGAGGAGCGAGCTTGACAAACTGGGGCCGGGCCCCGACGATGCTGGCGATTTTCATCCGGGCCTCTTGATGTTACCGATAAAACTCGCTGATTTGATGGATGACGTAATCTTTCTGGTCCGGCGAGAGCTCAGGATAAATGGGAATGGAGAGAACCTCCCCGGCGGCTTCTTCCACGACGGGGAAATCCCCCTTTTTCCAGCCGAGGTCCTGGAAGCATTCCTGAAGGTGGAGGGGGAGGGGATAATAAACCTCCGTCCCGATCGAGCGATTTTTCAGATGCGTCTGAAGCTTGTCCCGGTCTTTGACCCGAATGGTGTATTGATTGTAGATGTGATAATTCCGGTCGGCCCCGTCCCGGTAAACGGGGACCGGAGTCTGGACAAGCCCTTTCCGGATGAGCCCGGATTCTTTGAATTTTTGATCATAATAATCGGCGTTTTCCCGCCGTTTCCTGGACCAGCCGTTCAGGTATTTCAATTTCACGTTCAAAACGGCCGCCTGAAGGGCGTCCAGCCGGAAGTTGCCGCCCACAATTTTATGATAATACTTCGGTTTCGATCCGTGGACTCGAAGCATCTTGACCCGGTCATAGAGGCCGGCGTCGTTCATCACGACCATGCCGCCGTCCCCGAACCCTCCCAAGTTTTTCGAAGGGAAGAAAGAAAAAATACCGAGATGCCCTATGGAACCGGCCGGCCGGCCCTTGTATCCGGCTCCGATGGATTGGGCCGCGTCCTCGATCACGGAAAGATGGTGTTTTCCGGCGATCTCCATGATCGGGTCCATGTCCGCGCACTGGCCGAAGAGATGAATGGGAATGATCGCGCGCGTTTTTTTAGTGATCGCCCGCTCGATCTTAGCCGGATCGATGTTGAAGGTAACCGGATCGATATCGACAAAGATGGGACGAGCGTTGAGCCGGGAAACGACACCGGCCGTGGAAAAAAACGTGAACGGCGTCGTGATGACTTCGTCACCGGGATGGAGATCGAGGGCCATAAGGGACACCAGCAGGGCGTCCGTCCCCGAAGAGACGCCGACGGCGTGCTTGGTTTGAGAATACAGCGCAACGTTCTCCTCGAGTTCGTTCACCTGCGGGCCGAGAATGAAAACCTGGGATTCCATGACATCGTCCACGGCCTTTTTGACTTCGTCCTTGATGGTCGCGTATTGCGCTTTGAGATCGAGCAAAGGGATATTCACTCTCAAAAACTCCTTTTTATAATGTTCTGATATCTATCTAACCAAAGGATGGGATTAATCCGTAATTATACTCATTCTCGGGGCCGATGTCAATTTTCTGAACGAGTTCACTGAATTGCAAAAACACAATCAATACTGTAAGATATCCCAGCCTGAAGTGAATAGACCAGAGGGCTTAAACGACAAGCGAAAGTGGGTTTTTTTAAGCCATCGGCGGTAGCTTATCTGAAGAGCCGATGTCCATGTTTTTCAAGGAATCCCTTTCCGTGAAAAAAGGCTTTACCCTTATTGAAGTCCTGATCGTCATGGTCTTGATGGGCCTGAGCATCTCGATCGTCATCCCCAATATCGCCCGCGGCTATGACAAGATCAAATTCCGGGGCGAGGCTAAAAAATTTTACGAGCTGGTCCAAAAAATCAAATTCCATGCTTTTTACTATCAGCAAAACGTGACCCTGTCCTCCCCGGACCGCCGCCTGGCGGTCCAGGGGATGGCCCTCGCCGCGGATGAAATTCCGGACCTCCCTGTCGACATCAAAGGCGAAATTCTATTTTCCTCGAACGGCATCTCCTCGGGAGGCGAAATCTACCTTTATTATAAGGAGACACCTAAGGTTGTCATCCGCATCGAGAGCTTTTCCGGCCGCACGAGCCGGGAATTCCTATGAAGAAAGGCTTTACCCTCCTCGAAGTCCTGGTCGCCATCGTCATTATCAGTTCTACGATCATCGCCGTCTTTCAGATCTTTTCCCTCGGTTTCGAGACCCTGTCCAAGTTGCACATGTATGAGAATATGTACCTGGCTCTGACCAATCTCCTGGAAGATATCAACGGGATCAACGATTTTGAGACCAACAAAGAAAAAAGGGGGACCGCCGGGGGATTCACCTATGAATGGCACGCCTCTCCGGCTTCCCCGGCCCAACGGATAACGATGGTTGGAGGCGAATACGGACCTTATGATATAATTCTTTACAAGATCCTGCTGAGGGTCTATTTTAGCTCGAAAAGTGGTTCGAACAATGACCGGGAATTCACGTTTTACAAGACCGGCTGGCATCTTCCCCAGAAATAACGGGTTCACGCTAGTCGAGCTCCTGATTGCCGTCGTGATTTTTACCATGGTGAGCGGGCTCGTTTTTCTGGCTTTCTCCCAGTCGTTATCACTCTGGGACCGGGCCGACAAGGAAATCGACAAGCTCGACCAGCTGGTCTTCGTCAATACCTGGGTCAAGGACGTCTTTCATTCCGCCGAAAATTTTATGCTCGATTATCAGAACAAACGAGCGCCGATCTTTATCGGCGACCCGAAGAAGGTTCTCTTCATCACCTCGAACCCTCTCCTCAGCCGGAATAAAATCACGTCCTTTGTCAGGATCGAGTTCCGCGGGACTGCCCTGATTTACGCTGAAGAGAGCCTCTTCGCGCCGGATCTGGTCACCCTCGGTCCCGCCGGTCTTACGTTTGAGAAGGAATACCCTCTCCTGACCGATATCGAAGAAGGCGTGTTTTCCTATTTCGTCCCAGTCAACGGCCTCTGGACCTGGGCCGGCCAGTCGGACTCCGAGAAATCCCTTGCCTTGCCCAAAGGCGTTCAATTGATATTTTCCTATAAAGGGAAAAGAGTTGAGATCACGGCGGCGATGTTCGCCAACGCCATGGAGAGAGACCCATCGTTCAGAAGGGATATTCTATGACCAAACCTTGGGAACGCGGCAGCGCTCTTCCCCTCGTCCTCTGGATCCTGGTCGTTCTGTTGATCGTCTCCCTCTCCTTTTCGTATATCCTTCAGAGCCGCATCCGGCGAATGGAATCTCTCTTCAAGCGGTTCCAGGCCAATCTCGAAGCCTACAGCGGTCTCCAATACGGCCTCCGACTCTTTTTAACCGGAACGAGAAGAGGGACGGAGCTTCTGACGGCGGACCGCCAATTCTTCCCGGACGGGAACAGATATTGGATGGATGGAACGCCCACGGCCGTCCCGCTATTCGAAGAGCATCCCCAAATCTCGTTCCAGGATTATTCCGGATTGATCAACCTCCGCCGCTATAACCCGGTGCTCCTCGACGGGCTTCTCAAGCATTTCGGCGCCCCGGAGCTGACCCGACGGATTTTCATCGACAGTCTCCTGGACTGGATCGATCCTGATGACCTTGTTCATCTGAACGGGGCGGAGGCCGACTATTATCGACCTTTCGGATATCGGCCGAGAAACGCGCCGCTCCTGACCGTTGATGAGATCTTGATGATTCGGGGAATGGATGAAAGTCTTTTTGCCAAAATCCGACCGTTTTTAGTCCTAGGAAACACCCAAGGCTGTAATTACATGGTCGCGCCGCTTGAAGTCCTCCTGTCCTTTCCCGGCATGACCCCGGAAGCCGCCGAACGAATCATCCAGCTACGAAAAACCGGAGTCATTATCGGAATGGACTCTTTATCGGCCATGACGTCCACGAATTATTCCCGCTATGAGGATCTTTTCACCATCACGTCCGCTCCCTCAGTCATCCTTGAGGCGTCTTCCAAGCTGGGCACGGACAACCGGTTTATCCTGGTCAGCCATGTCAAAAAAAGATCGGGAGCAACCGCCTCCTTGGAGGATTTCGGCCAGGGAGTGACCTCTCGGGACGGCGGACCCTGGATTCCATTCGATATCACTTTCTGGAGAGAAATCGTCCGATGAATGTCCCCCGTCTCCCTCTTCAAAAAAAGGAAATCCTTGTCGTTTTCCGGTGCCGAACGGGGACGTATTTCTATGCTCTGAACCGGAAGGAACGCAAGTTTCGGGAGATCCGCGCCTTGGAGTCCATCCGGCCCAAAGATTTTCGGCGATGCATTCTCATTCTAGGCCGGTCCTTCTATATTTTTAAGGTGGTCGAATTCCCCAAGCTTAAGAAAACCCTCATGGATAAAGCCTTAAAGATCAATATGGCCGAGTGGAGTCCGTTTCCGGCCTCGAAATATTTCGTGTTCTCGCACGCCCTGGGCGAGAAGGTCGTGCATTTAATCGCCATCTGCTCGCAGCCGGATTATGACGACATCGTCAGGATCTTAAGGGCGAAAAACCTGAAGATTGACACCGTTGTTCCCGAAACTTTCTGCTATGAACAATTTTTCAAGGGAAAATCCAAAACCGCCGCGGCCATCCGGACGGAAGACGGCGTCGAGCTCGTCTATGTCGACGGCAGCCTCAAAGAAAGCACGTTCATTCCCGGGCCGAAGTGGATAGCCGACTCCTTGACCTACTTCATCAAACGGCTCGGCCCCGCCGGATCGGAATTGAAGGAAATCCTGTTTGTGGGACGAACGCCGAAGGCCGGGTTTTTTATGCCGGAGGGGACGGCGGTGACCCCCATCCCGGCGGACAGCGATATCGAAATCGTCCTGAAGGGCTCGGATTTTCTCTTGTCGCCGTGGGTGAAGAGTTTCGAAAAAAGAAAAATCACCCTCTTTACGCCGGACGACGTGAAGGCCCTGAAACCGGGTCTTCTGGTCGTTCTGGCCGGCCTCCTTATCTTTTTCGCGTCCCTGCTCTTCGCGAACATTAAAAAAGCGAGCGTCCTGAAAAAAGACCTGGCCGCCATCAAGGACCAAAGCCAAGGCCTGGAGGACAAGATGTCCCGGATCGATTCGCTTCGGAAGAACGTCGCTTTTCTTCACGACTATATCGATCGCTCTCCGTCGCAATTGGCCGTGCTGTCGGAGCTTCAAAGCTGCTATCCGGAAGGGACCTTCCTTCAGAGGTATACGTTCAACAAGGACAAGATCGAATTCACCGGGATCGGTTCCAGAAGCTCGGATATCCTCGCCCGGCTGAACGCCTCAAAATACTTTGCGGACGTCAAATTCAAGTCGGCCATCGAAAAAGACCCGGGGACGGGAAAAGAAAAATTTACGATCGAGCTCCGTTTGAAAAAATGAAAAATATCAACGTCTTGATCAGGACGGCGGTCCAAAGGCTCCGGACCGAATACCGCAAAAGTCTCGTCGTTTCGCTCGGCCTGTTTCTGATTCTCTTCATTTTCGGATTTTTACTGATCAGCCGATTTCTCAACGCCCGCCTCCAAAGCATGGACGCCGAGGTCCGGCTGCTCTCCAGCCGGCTGAACTACCGGCAGGCTCTGATTCAACATAAGGATCAGGTCGAAAAAGACCTGACGAGCCTGGACCAGAATTGGAACTTCATGAAAACGAAGGTCTTCACCGAGGCGTCCGACGATCTGGCCTTTTCTCAAATCCAGCGGATCCTGGACGGACTCGCGACGATGCGGGGCATTTCCATCAAGAGCTATAAGCTCGAAGCGGCCCAGCAGGTCGGCGCTTACTCCGTTTTACCCGTCAGCCTCGAATTTTCGACCCGCTACGAGGAGGTCGTGACGATCCTGAATTTGATCGAACACTTTTCCTTCTATTTAAAGGTCACCGATCTGGACGTCCGGAGTCTCGGCGCAGACGAAAATCTGGCTGTCCGGATGATCGTCGAGGGTTATCGGTATCATGAAAAAACTACTCCCTAAGCCGGCGAGCCCTCTTCTCGTTCTCGCCCTGATCATCTTCGGCTTTTTCTTTATCAAATCCATGATCACCATCTTCTCCCCCTACCGCTTTGTCTACCAGGAGAACCCCGCCGCGCTCTCGGGAGCCGGGGCCCGGCAGGAATCCTTATCTTTTCCGGATGTGGGGCCGGCGTTCGATAAGCTGAGGGCGCGCAACTTTTTTCTCAGCGCGACAGTCACGCCCAAACCGACTCCCGGCGCCGCTGCCGAAGCGGCGGGCCCGCCGCCCCTTAGCCCCAACGAAGTCCGGGACGAAGGGACGGGAGTGACGTTCAAATATTTGGGAACGATCGCCCTCGGCGAAGCGCCTCTCGCTTTTTTTGCCAGGGTCGGACCGGTCCCCAAAGGCGAAGCCCGCTTTCTTTTTCGTCCGAAAGGGAAGACTCTGAGCAAAAATCTCCGAGTCGAAGATGTCGGCGCCAAATCGGTTAAAATCAATCAAGGCGGGAAAAAAACCGAACTGAACGTCTTTTATATCGATATTAAGCGGCTCGGGACCGAGAAAAAAGCGCCTCAAAAATGAGGCCTAAGAGAGAAAAAATATGAGCACAGCAAAATGTCTTATTGGCATCGTTCTTATCGTGTTTCTCGCGGCTTCCTGCGCCACAACCGCGGCTCATGTCGGGGTCGAACCGGCAAGCGGTATCACCCAGCCACAAGACTTGAGCCAGCCCCCGGAGCTCGGCGGAACGGCTAAGTCCGAGGAGCGTCCGGCTCAACAGGCGGAGATAAAAGAGACCAAGGCCGGGAAACAAGAAAACGCCGGCCAAAAAGCCGCGGAGGCGGCCAAAAAAGATCAAGTCTCCCAGGCCCAGGATAAGACCCCTTCCGCCCCGGCCGAAGACCACGGGGTTATCCTGAACCTCGAGGATGTGACCCTAGTCGAATTTTCCGAAGTCGTCTTCATCGAGCTGCTGAAAAAAAATTATATGATCGCACCCTCGCTCAAGGACCAGGCGGTCAAAATTTCCGTCCGAATGACCAAATCCGTCCCGACCGACAAGCTCATCCCCCTCGTTAAGGAAATTCTCAAACAATACAACGTTTATCTCATTATGAAAGAGGGCGTTTACACCCTGGTTTCCGCGACCGATCTCGCCGCTCTCGATCCGGAGTTACGGGTGGGAAGGGTCCCTCCCGCGATCCGGGATGAGACGGGAATGATTCTCCAAATCATTCCGCTCGACCACATCGGCCCGTCTCAAATCGACTACATCATCAGGCGCTATCTCAGCAGAGCGGGAACCTTTCTCCCGGAGCCGATTACGAACAGCCTGATCATCATCGATTTTCCGGACCGGATCGCTAAAGTCCTGCAAATCCTGGACATCTTGGACAGAGAAATCTTCGAGAATATGATCCTGAAGGTCATCAAGCCCAGGTTTTGGGATCCGGCCGGCCTCGTCAAAGAGGTCACGGAACTGATGAGAATCGAATCCATCCCATTGCTCAAACCGAGGGAGCAGGTCCGCGGAGTCTTCTTCGTTCCGATCGAGCGGCTCGGCGAAATATATATTTTCGCCACGAGCCAGGAATGGCTGGATCGGGTCCTGTTTTTCGTCGAAAGCTTGGACAAAGCGGAGGCGTTGGGCGGCGACGAACGGATGTTTCTCTATTTCCCGACGAACACGTCGGCCGCGGAATTAGGCAAAATCATCAGCCAGATGTTCGGAGAGTCGGAGACGCCGGCCGTTACCGCGGAAAGTCAAACCAGCAGAGCCCCGACAGCGCCCGCGCCGAAGCCGCAAGCGGGGATCGTCAAAAAACTCGTGGTCGATGAACCGCGGAACGCCTTGATCTTCATCGTCAGCCCATCGGAGTGGACGACCATCCGGGATTTGCTCGAGCGGCTGGATATCCCGGCAAAACAGGTTCTGATCGAAGCGATTATCGGCGAGCTGACCCTCGACGACCAGTTCCGATCGGGGTTCGAATGGTTCATGAAGAACAACGGGATCAAGGCCGGCAATAAAACGTTCACCGGCCAGGGTGGGACCGAAGGAGGATTGGGATTGGGCAGCGTCGGGTTGCTCTACTCTCTGGTCGCCGACGACAATCTTTTCCGCGCCGCCATCAACGCTTTTATTTCCCAAAACAAGATCAAGATCATTTCCGCGCCGAGGATCCTGGGCGTCGACAATAAAGAATCCGTCATCCGGGTTGGAACCGAAGTGCCCGTCGTCACCAGTGAAGCCATCACCGGGCAGATCCAGACCGAAGGCACGACGGGCATGCTCCGGTCCATCCAGTATCGGAACACCGGGGTCATTCTGACGGTGAAGCCGACGATCCATTCCGGCGGCAACGTCTCTTTGGATCTGCAGCAGGAAGTGAGCGAAGCCCAGACGAATACGATTTCCGCGGGGATTCAGTCGCCGTTGATCCTCAACCGGAATATCAAGACCAGCCTTGTCGCAAAGGACGGACAGACGATCTTCATCGGCGGACTGATCAGCAAAAATGTCAGCAGCACCAGAACGGGGATTCCGATTCTGTCCCAGATTCCCCTGATCGGCGAGCTCTTCAAGTCGAGATCTCAGGGCGACCGGCGGACGGAGCTCATCGTCCTCATCACGGTTCATATCCTTTCCGACGCGTCCGACCTGGATTACATGACGGAAGAATTTCGCGACTCGGTCCTTAACGATATCAAAAAGATCTCCATTAAGCGCATCAAGGATAATCCGAATGAAAAAAAATAATCGAGCTTTGGCCAAAGGATTCACGCTGATCGAAATCTTGATCGTCGTCGTCATCATCGGCCTCTTGGCTTCTCTCGTCGGCCCGTCGCTCTTTAAAAAGGTGGGGACTTCCAGGCAGAAGACGGCCATGGCCCAGATCTCGATGCTGGAAACGGCGCTCAAGACATTCCGGCTGGACGTCGGCCGCTATCCGACGACGGAGGAAGGAATGAAGGCCCTGGTCACCAAACCTGAAGGCCTGAGGGCGTGGGACGGCCCGTATCTGGAAAAAGACCTCCCCTTTGACCCATGGGGAAATCTTTACCTTTACAAATGCCCGGGTGAAAAATCGGAATATGAGATCGTGTCCTTCGGAGCCGACGGCAAAGCCGGGGGGGAGGGGGAGAACAGGGATATTTTCAGCTGGGAAGTCAGGTGAGAGAGGGATTAGGCGGGAATGCAGAAAAAATTGCTGGGCGAGATATTATCCGATAAATTCGGCGTCGGCGCCCAGGACATTGAAAAAGCGCTCAAATTCCAGAAGGAGTACGGGGGGCGCATCGGGAATATCCTTATCAATTCGGGCGTGATCTCCGAAGTCCAGCTTTTAGAGGCGCTTTCCTTCCAGCTTTCCATCCCTTTGCTCAAGGATTATCTTAACGAGAAAAAGGACATCGTCGATTATCCCGAGATCGGCAATATCCTGCCGTCCTGGTTTATGCAGCACCATATCGTCCCTCTGAATGAAGACAACCGGGCCTATTCCTTCGCCGTCGTGGACCCGATGGAATCGTTCACCTTGGAGACCCTGCAGAACGTCCTCAATGGCCGGGAGATCCATTTTATCTTATGCAGCGAAAAGGAATTTCGCGAGATCTCCGGCGATTTTAAAAGAAAATTCTCCCTCAGCGAGACGGTCATCTCCTATGAGATGGACGAGATCGAGAAGCTCAAGGACCTGGCGTCCGAAGCCCCGATCATCAAGTTCGTGAACACGACCATCTCCAAGGCCATCGACAGCCGGGCCTCGGACATTCATCTCGAGATCTTTGAGGACAACTGCCGGGTCCGGTTCCGGATCGACGGCGTCTTGAACGACATGGAATTCCTTCCTCTCAAAATGCACCCCGCCATCACGACGCGGATCAAAATCCTCGCTGGGCTGGATATCGCCGAAAAACGGCTTCCCCAGGACGGCCGGATCGACCTCAAGGTCGCCTCGAAAGACCTGGACATCCGCGTCGCGACCTTCCCCACGATCTTCGGCGAAAACGTGGTGATGCGGCTCCTCGAGAAAACGTCGATCGAGTTCGACCTGGCCACGCTGGGTTTTGAAGAGGACAATCTCCGGCGGTTCCAGGGGCTGATCAAGAATCAATTCGGGCTGATCCTCATCACGGGACCGACGGGAAGCGGGAAAACGACGACCCTCTATTCGACGATCAACAAGCTGAATTCCAAAGAGAAAAAGATCATCACCATTGAAGATCCCGTGGAGTATCAAATCCGGGGCGTCAACCAGATCCAGGTCAAGCCGGCGATTGGCCTGACGTTCGCCAACGCCTTGCGGTCCATTCTAAGGCAGGACCCCGACATCATCCTGGTCGGAGAAATCCGCGACAGGGAAACAGCGGAGATCGCCATCCACGCCGCGCTGACCGGTCATCTCGTGCTGGCCACGCTCCACACGAACGACGCCCCTTCGGCGATCACCCGGTTGCTCGACATGGGCGTCGAGGACTTCCTGATCAACTCGGCCCTCATGGGAGTGCTCGCCCAAAGACTCTTGAGGACGATTTGCCCGAAATGCCGGATGGACGGGAACAAAATCGATCCCCATGTCCGCCGGGAGTTCAAACTGGACGATGTCGCCCGGAAATACGGAATCACGATGGAGCACTTTCAAAAAGGCGCAGGGTGTGAGTATTGCGTGGGGACGGGCTTCCGCGGAAGAGTCGCGATCTTCGAATTGTTGGATTATGATGATTATCTGAAGCAGGTCCTCCTCCAATACCACAATTATCAGAAGCTCAAGGAAGAGGCGGAAAAATTGGGGATGAGAACCCTCCGCGAGGACGCCCTCCTTAAGATGCTGAAGGGGACGACGACGATGGATGAGGTTCTGAGAGTCACGTGATGACCTACGCCTACAAGGCCCTGAATCCGGGGCAGGAAATCGTGAAGGGAGAGATCCAGGCTTTGACTCAGGGGGAAGCCCTGAAAAAGATCCATTCTCTCAATCTCTTGCCGCTGGCCATCAAGGCGCGGGCCAAGGACAAAACGCTCAAAAAGCTCGCCCTTTTCAAATCCAGGAAAGTGAAGAAAGAAGAGCTGATGGTCGCCACCCGGGAGTTGTCCATCATGCTGAAGGCCGGGATCCCGATCCTTCGAGCCCTGCGAATTCTGGTCGAATCGAACAAAGAGAAAAAGCTCGGAGACGTTCTGGCCCAGGTTTACGAGCATACGAAAAACGGCGAGAGCCTGGGGTCCGCGCTGGAACGCGAAAAGCCCCATTTTGCCGACACGATCATCAACATGGTCAGGACCGGCGAAAAAAGCGGCCGGCTCGCCGAGGCCCTCTATAACGTCAGCAAGGATCTCGAGCACGCCCTGCTCATTTCCTCCGAAGTCAAGAACGCGCTGGCCTATCCCGTTTTTCTGTTGGCCATGAGCGGGGTCTCCCTCGTTTTCATCTTCGTCGTCGTCATCCCGAAGTTCACCGTCATTCTGGAAAAAATCAATGTCGAGCTTCCCGCTTATAGCCGCCTGGTCCTCAACACGGGGACATTCGTCCGGGACCATTTCGTCGTCATTCTGATCCTTTTCCTCCTCGCCCTGTATGGCCTATCGCTTTTAAGAAAAAAGAAAAACGTCCGGTATGTGATCAATCGATTCCTAGCTGGAGCGCCCCTCATCAAAACCCTTCTCGTCCAAATCGAGCTCAGCCGGTTTTCGCACGCTCTGGCCGTTCTTCTCGGCAGCGGCGTGGAGATCATCCCCTCTCTCCGGATGTCGATCGAGGCCATCGGCAACGTCTTCCTGAAAACAAAATTTTCCGAAGTCACCGGCCGGCTCAAACGGGGCGAGAGCCTCCACATGGCCCTCCGGGACATGGGCCTTTTTCCGAGGATCGCGGTCAGCATGATCGAAGTCGGCGAGGAGACGGGAAAATTGTCCGAAATCCTAGATGAGATCTCTATTCTGTATATGGATAAATTCCGGAACTCGATGAAGAGGGCCATTTCGCTCTTGGAGCCGGTGATCATCTGCTTTGTCGGCATCGTCATCGGTTTCATCGTCATTTCTCTCGTCTCGGCGATCATGAGCCTGAATGAAATAAGGTTTTGATCCGACCTTCGCCATTGCCAATGATAAATCATCAGTTGAGCGGTCGGCCCAAAGATAATAGCGGAATTCAGGTTTGAGATAAAGAATGGACAGCATCCATTTTTTTGGAGAGAATTCAAATAATTGGAATCAAGAGAGCGCAAAAAAGAGCAGCGACCACCCCAATTCTCTGATTATAAATGAAATAGAAAATTGAAATAGATGGCATAAAAATTGCTATATATTATCCCAGGAAGAGAGTATAATTGGCTTCAATGGCCCAACAAATTAGGGAATTACAGAGTTGAAAAATATAAAAAAATACTTGACAATGCGGCGAAAACTTTATATTTTAGGCTCAGCGGAATGTTATCGAGGCGTTGAGAGAGGTTGACTCATAAATGAAAGGACACCCTTCGATGCCAATATTTAAGGTCGTTTTTACAGAGAAGGAGGTGAGAAATCGGGTGCAAGGAAAATTAAGGGTTTTTGGGTTTCATCTTTTAAAATCTAAAGGAGGCAGAATGAAAAAGCTTTTTACTGTGTTAGTAGGTCTTTTCCTTATTACCGCGTTGGCGTCTGCACACCTCACGGTCGGAACCGCGAAGACGGGAACGCAGGAGTATTTCGG
>JBEKTZ010000024.1:0-9848 GCA_049515535.1 Candidatus Aminicenantales bacterium
CGACAAGGACCTGATCAGCTACAACGGCATGTTCATCCGCGGTCCCAGAGCCGGCATCTCCGGTTCTTAAGACCTAGCTCAAATCTGATCCCCAGCCAAGGGCGATCCGAGACGGCTCGGATCGCCCTTTTTCTTTTATTCTCACGATCCTCCGGGTCGATCGAGAATCCCGGAAACGTTTTCCCCTGATCTCTCTTCCGGAAAATCTTCACGGTGGAGCTTTATTCTTTATGTAACAACGGATTCCATCGTTGCATCGGGGGGACCAAAATGAGCCACGGAACCCGCGTTCCCTTATCTTAAGCGATCCTGCTGTGATATAATCATTCTATAAAGCGGCCGCTTTCATCGCCGATGATAAGGAAGGAGCAGCTGATGAATAAAGATCGCCAGGGCTTCACCCTTCTTGAAATGGTCATCGTCGTCACGATCATCGCCCTTCTTTTATGGACCGTAGCGCCGCGCTATTTTGAAAGCGTCCAAGAAGCAAAACAGACGATGACGATGAAGGATATCAGTGTTCTGGCCGATGCGTGTTACAAATACATCCTGGACAACGATGAAGCTCCTCCGCAGGCGGGCCCTCTCACCCCGAACAGCCCCTTCGTCAAAGCGATCGCCGCGAAATATCTCACGGAATGCCCCCTGACGGATAAATGGAAAAATCCCCTGGTGATCTATACGGGCCTGGCGGCTGCCGGTCAGCTTGGGATTTCTTCCGATAAAGCCAGGAAAGAGGATTTTTTGATCATTTCTTATGGGCACGACAATAAACCGGACGAAGGATTCCAGTACAACCCGGAAAACCCGGACGCCGGGAAGTATAAAGTCGCCAATAAAGACGATTTCAATAATGATATCATCAATTTCAACCGCCTGTGGATTCGCGCTCCGTTGAAATGATCATCAACGGGGAACGATTTTCAAGCAGACATAAATTTCGTAAACCATGAGAGCGAAATAAACCCAGAGTACGAGATAGATCGCGGACCGGATTTTAATGACTTTAAAAATTCTGAAATTCTTGTGAATCAGTAAAAATAACAGGCATGTCAGGCTGATTGCCATTTTCACGATGGGCGCGAGATAGGGCCCCTTCTCCATCAGAAAGCGCATCAAGGCATTGAACTCGGATCCGCCGAACTTGATGATCCGATTGGTCAGGAAGATGTCGAGAAAGCAACAGAATATGATCACGGCACAGAGGAGAAGATCCTGTTTTTCAAATTTGTCGACGTAGTAGTCGAAGGCTTCTTCGGCGCGTCTGGCCTTTTTTCTTCGGCCGAAAAACGTGAAACGGCTGAGGGGTTTTGTCGGCGCCCGCCGACGATCCCGGCTTGATCGCAGATCTTCCATTAGGACTCGGGGGATAGACGCTGATTGACATTTCTCGAGGGCATTGAAATCTTTTTGAGTCTGTTCGATTCGCCGTCCATGACCGAAATATATATGCCCTCTAAGGGGAGGTGTCAAGACTTTAAAGGCCTCTTCAGCATGAGCATCCCCTCACCTCAAAGATGACAATAATTGTCACATGGTGACATAATATGTTAACATTTATTGTCATGGTTTTATCTAAAAAATTTAGTATAATGTTTAATATCAATTAGTTATATGTCTTGTTTAACTTGGCATGATGATTGCATATATATAGAGTGTAATGCAATTTCAAAAGCTCCTTGTTGGAAGATAAAGCGACAACAAGGGGAGGAGGTTTTAAAATGCTTAAAAGACAAAAGGGTTTCACGTTGATCGAACTACTCATCGTGGTCGCGATCATCGGAATCCTGGCCGCCCTGCTCATCCCCAACGCCGCCAACGCCCTGCAGAAAGCCAAGGTGAGAGGCACCCAGAAGGATCTCAGCACCATCGCCACGTGGATCCAGGATTACATCACGGACAAGGCCACCCCGTTCGTCAACAACGGCGCCGTTTCGACGGCCATGAACACGGCCCTGGTCCCGATGTACACCAAGGTTCTCCCCACCAAAGATCAGTGGGGCACCGGGTTCATGATCTACACGGGCACCAACGTCAACAGCAACTACGGGATTTCGGGAGGCGCGGTGGACGATTTCCTCGTCGCTTCCTACGGACGCGGCGGCGCGCTCGAGAGCTGGACGTACAATACGGCCACTCCTGAGGCCGGCCTGTACTCCATCTCCACTTCGGCCGACTTCGACAAGGACCTGATCAGCTACAACGGCATGTTCATCCGCGGTCCCAGAGCCGGCATCTCCGGTTCTTAAGACCTAGCTCAAATCTGATCCCCAGCCAAGGGCGATCCGAGACGGCTCGGATCGCCCCTTTTTTTTGGTCCGACAAAGAGCGGCCCATTCCCCCCGTTATCGAAACGCCCGAAAATCTCAATCTTCCGGCGAGGCTTGGGACCTTACGGCACTTTCGGGATCGGATCGGTTCGTGCCGGTCCTCGTGTTTTATAGTATAATTTCCGTCCATGAAGGTCCGGACGCTTTTTCTCTTTTCCCTGTACATCGTCCTGGTCGTTTGTCTTGTCCCGTTTTTATTGTTCTGCATGCTGTTCGGAATCCGCGAGCCCCTGTACGCTATCGGCAAATGGGCGATGCGCCTGTCGCGAAGAATTCTCGGGCTCGAGCTGGAAGTCAAGGGGTTAGAGGCCGTGGATCGAAAGATGTCGTATGTCTTCATGGCCAACCATCTCAGCTTTATCGACGGGCCGCTGCTTTTCACCCTCATTCCGCAGAACGTCCGGGTCATCCTGAAGAAAGTGATCTTTCGCCTTCCCGTGCTCGGACTCGGCATGAAACATGTCGGGTTCGTGCCCGTCGACAGGAAAGGAACCAGCGGCGGACAGGCAAGCATCAGCCGCGCGGTCCGACAGATCAAAGAGCGCGGGTATTCTTTTTTGATTTTTCCGGAAGGCACACGGAGCCTGGACGGGACCATGGGCCGATTCAGGCGCGGGGGATTTTACCTAGCCTTGGAAAGCGGATCTCCGATCTTGCCTATCGTCATCCAGGGCACGTTCGAGACGATGCCGAAAGGCGAGTTTTTCGTGAAAAAGGGGCGCGTCCGCGTCATTTTCCAACGGCCTATCCCGGTCCAGGGTTATGATTTCGATCATTTGCCCGATCTGATGGACAGGGTCCGCCTGGCCATCGCGGCCTCCGCGGTCCTCTTGGAGGAGAAATGATGTATGGACCTATCGTCGATGAATGTCACCGTCTTTTGGAGCGGGCCTTGGCGGAGCGCGGCGACGTTTTGAATGAAGCGGTTGCAAGCTGCGTGACGAGCCTGAAGGCCGGCCGCAAGATCCTGGCCTTCGGCAACGGAGGGAGCGCGGCCGAGGCCCAGCATTTCACGGCCGAGCTGGTGAATAGATTCAAAAAGGCGCGGCCCGCGCTCCGGGCCGTTTCCCTCGCGACCGACATTTCGGTCTTGACGTCGATTGGCAACGACGCGTCGTTCGACTCCATTTTCAGCCGGCAGATCGAGGCTCTGGGCGACGCGGGGGATGTCGTCCTCGCCTTGTCGACGAGCGGCCGGTCACCCAACGTCTTGAAGGGACTGATGGCCGCGCGGGAGAAAAAGATAGTGACGATCGGCTTGACCGGGAAAGGCGGAGGGAAAATGGCGGCCCTCTGCGATCATCTCCTCGACGTCCCGTCCTCCGATACGCCGCGCGTCCAGGAAGTCCACCTCGTGTTTCTCCATATTATCGCCGGGGAGATCGAGACGCGGATTTTTCTTTAACCCTTTACCTTGGACCCACGATCTCTTTGATCTTTTCCACTCCCGCCACGCCGCTGTTAAAAAGATAGAAGGCCGCGCTCCCGAGGAGCCGCTGATAAAAGGTTTTTTGCAGAGACAGACGCTCCTCGGTCGTCAGGAGAAGATGCGGGTTGAAGAACGGATGGGGCTTGCCCGCGTTGACGCTTTTCAAGAAACCCGGGCTCTCCCCGGATTCGAGGATCCGGAGGGCTTCATCGGGGCCGAGCTCGACGGCGCCGGGCGAGATCGCGTCGTTGCGAAGAATAAAGACCCAGCGCACGGTCGTTCGTCGGGCGCAGCCGGCCGGGCCTCCGATCCAGTTCGGATCGAGCATGGCCTGGCCTTCTTTGGCCGCCTTGTAGCAGAACGGGGAGCCGCGGTCGAGCCGGCAATCTTCTCCCCGGAGACATTCGGCGTTCGCGCAATCCTCTTTGCGGGTCACGATATTTTCGCACTTGCTGCCGTCGAAAAGAGCGGCGAGCCGCGGAAAAAGCTCCGCGGCGTTCGTCGGCATATAGACTTTCCGTTCGACGTTGTCGGCGAGAGCCGCTTTTCCGGAGGTGCGGACGAAGACGGTGTCGCTCGAATGAAAACGGAATATCGGGTCGCGGAGGAGGCCGAAAAAGAGCTCGGTCTTGTTCGTCCCGGGGGGACCGATGAGGACGATCCCGTTCCCTCCCGCATCCACGGACATGCCGCGGACGGGATGGACGCCGAACAGACGCTCGGACACGTCGGCCACGAGCCCGATGGCCAGGCTCCTCAAAGGACCGTAATTATCGCAGTTGACGATGACGCCGGTTTTTGTGTCGGAGTTGTAGAACGCGCGGGGCTCGCGGCCCGGGATGCCGTCGACGGCATAGATGATCCCGTGCGGCTCGAGGTCGGAATCGAGCTGGGCGGGAAACCAGTTCTCCATCCAGAAATCATTGAGATGGGAGACGTTCGTCCGGAGCTGAACGATCACGCCGTTGATGTTGGCGTTCCACTCGAAATAGTTCTCGGGGGTCAAGTGGCCCTGGACCTCGGCCACCAGGCCGTCGCGGACCTTGTCCGTGATCAAGGCATCCGTGGGGATGGATTTTTTGACGCGCGTGACGGCGTTGGAGAGGGCCACGCGTTTGGCTTTCTTCGCCGGTTTGAGCTGGGCGAGCGCCGCGGCGATCCGCTCCATCCCTTTTTCCAGATTTTCCATGGATGTCGCGTATGAGAGCCGGATGTAATCGTCGGCGCCGAACGAATCGCCGGGCACGATAGCCACCCGGGCTTCCTTGAGCAGATAATAGGCCAAGCCGTAGGAATTGCGGATCGGTGCGCCGTTGAACTCCTTGTCGTAGTAGGCCTTCACGTTGGGGAAGAGGTAGAAGGCGCCCTGCGGTTTGAAGCACGATACGTGCGGCATCGCCTGGACCTTCATCAGGCAGTAGTTCCGGCGGCGCTGGAATTCGGCGACCATTTTGGCCAGGTCGAACTGGGGGCCGGCAAGAGCTTCGAGGCTGGCTTTCTGCGAAATCGAGACCGGGTTCGACGTCGTGTGGCTCTGGATCTTGGACATTCCGTTGATCACGTCGGCCGGACCGGCGGTGTAGCCGATCCGCCACCCGGTCATGGAATACGACTTGGATACGCCGTTGATGACGATCGTCTTTTTCTTGATGTCCTCGCCCAGCGAGGCGAAGCTCGTGAACTTGAAGCCGTCGTAGACGAGCTTCTCGTAGATCTCGTCGGCAATGACATAGATGTCTTCCTTGCGGACGATATCGGCCAGGGTTTCAAGCTGGGCTTTCGTGTATACCCCCCCCGTCGGATTGGACGGCGAATTGAGAATGACGGCCTTCGTCGCGGGCGTGATATGGGCCTTGAGCTCGTCGGCGGTCAGCACGAAGCCGTCCTCTTCCTTGGTCGGGACGATGACGGATTTTCCTTTGGCCAGTTGGACGAGATGCGGATACGTCACCCAGAACGGCGCGGGAATGATGACCTCATCGTTGTCGTTGACGATGGCCTGAATGGCGTGGAAGAGCGAGCTCTTTGCCCCCGTGGATACGATGATCTCGTTCGGGGCGTAGGTCAGGCCGTGATCCTCCTTGATTCTGGCGATGATGGCCTTTTTGAGGGCCGGCGTGCCTTCGTTTTCGGTGTACTTGGTGAAGTTTTCCTGAATGGCTTTGATGCCGGCGGCCTTGACGTTCTCGGGCGTGAAAAAATCCGGCTCGCCGATGCTGAGGTCGACGACATCGATCCCCTCGGCCCGCATGGCTTTGGCCTTGGCCGCGATCTTGAGCGTCGGCGAGGCGCCGATTTGGTTGGCTTTTTCTGAGATCATGATGGCCCCTTCTTCCCGCAGCCGCGCGTTATTTTCCGGTTTTGTCTTCGGGGGAAAGCTTGTCCTTGAGGAATTTCCTCAGGTCCGCGCCGGTGAGCGATTTCACGACTTCGGGCATCTGGGCCAGGATTTCGGCGACTTGGGCCGTGATCCTCGTCGTGCCGAGGCTCTTGTCACCGCCGACGACAATGATCTTGTCGACCTTGGAGAGCGGCTCCGATATGGCCTTGGCCACGTCGGGAAGAACCTTCAGGTACATTTCCAGCACGGCGGCATCGTTGTATTTTTCCCAGGCGTGGGCCTTTTTGAGCATGGCTTCGGCCTCGGCGCCGCCTTTTCCCTTGATGTTTTCCGCTTCGGCCTGGCCTTCGAGTTTCAGGGCCGTGGCTTTTCCTCGGGCTTCGGCCTGGATGCGGTATTCCTCGGCTTCGGCTTCGGCCTTGATCTGGTATTTCCGGGCGTCCGAAGGCTTCAGGACGTTGGCGTCGAGCTCTTTTTCCCGGCGCTGGATCTCGAGGTCCTCGATCTTGATGGCCTGCTCTTTTTCCACGATCCGGACCTTGGCTTCTTCCTTTTTCAACTCCTGGCCGAGCTTGTGGCGCTCGAGCTCATAGGAAAAGTCCGCCTGAGCCTTCTTCGTGTTGACAAAAACCTGGGACTCGGCCTTCTTCGCTTCGTTATCCCATTCGGCTTTGGCGATCTGCGCTTCGGCCTGGAGGCGGGCCACTTCCCCTTCTTTGCGCGCCTGGGATGATCGGATGATGGCGTCTTTCTGGCTTTCGGCCTCGGCGATGGTCGCCTCGCGCTTGGCCGCGGAAATCAACGGCTTGCTCAGGGCTTCGATATATCCCTGGGGGTCGCTGAATTCCTTGAGGGAAAAGGACAGGAGGCTCAATCCCATTTTCGAAAAATCTTCGAGCGCCGCGGCCGCGACCTTCTTGTCGAATTCCCCGCGGCCCCGGTATATGTCCTCGACCGTCATCGTGCCGATGATTTCGCGCATTTTGCCTTCGAGCACGTTCATCGCCACGTCGCGGATGCCGTCCTTGCCGATTCCGAGGAACTGCTCGGCGGCGATGCGGATCGCCGTGTCCGAGGAATCCACTTTGACCTGGGCCGTGGCGTCGGCCAAGATGGGAACGCCGCCGTGGGTCAGGACATCGGAGGTCTTGATCGAGATCGAGATGACCTCCATGGGCAGGACGTCCACCGTTTCCAGAAAGGGCATGACGAACATTCCGCCGCCCAGCCGGTAGCGGTAGCCGACCTTGTGCTTCGTCCCGTCGCTGGCCGTGATGGTCCTTTTGCGGCCGGAAATGATCAGGGCTTCATTGGGACCGACCTTCTTGTACTGTTTGGCGATGATGATAAAGACGATGACAAGAACGACGATGATGACACCGACCGGAATCAGCCACGAAAAAAGCGAACTCATGGGGACCTCCTTGGATAATGGCTTCCCGAAAGGATTGCGAATCGCATAACTTATTAAAAAGAAATATATTAAAAGATATTCTCGACTAAAGTCAAGTCGGCCCTAGTACAGTTTCCAAGACGAGGGGTACACGATACCCTGTCCCCATCTGATGAATCCCCACGAAGCTGATCATTTCATCGCTTCCCATGGGGACAGGGAATCATGTCCCCGAAACTGGACTACGGTCAGGGCCCTATTTAAAAAATTTATAACGGAACATGTGGAATATGGCGGCCACGCCGTCTTTCCAGCCGATCTTCTTGCCTTCCGTGTAGTCGCGCCCCGAATAGGAGATCGGGACCTCGAAGATCCGGCATTTGAGCTTGGCGACCTTGATCGTGACTTCGGGTTCGAACCCGAAACGGTCGGATTTCAAGCGGATTCGCGTCAACACGTCTTTTTTGAAAACCTTGTAGCAGGTTTCCATATCGGTCAGGTTCAGATTGGAGAGGATGTTGCAGAACGTGGTGAGCATCCTGTTCGCGACATAATGCCAGAAGAACAGTACCCGGTGGGGACCGCTGAGAAAGCGGGAGCCGTAGACCACGTCGGCCCGGCCGTCCAGGATGGGGGCCAGGAGCGCGGGATATTCCCGGGGGTCGTACTCGAGATCGGCGTCCTGGATGAGGACGATATCGCCCTGGGCTTTTTCGAAGCCCGTCCGGAGAGCGGCGCCCTTGCCCATATTCTTCGGATGCAAGAAGACTTTGACCCGCGGGTCATCGAGCTTTCCAAGGATATCGCGCGTGCCGTCCCCGGAAAAATCGTCCACGACGACCAGTTCCTTTTCGAAGCCCGCATCCACCGAAAGGACGCGGGCGATGATCTCGCGGATGGTGTCTTTTTCGTTATAGACGGGCATCACGATCGAGAGTTTCATGGGGTTTCCTCAGACTTCAATTCCGCATCCCGAGCTTTTCCCTGAAGTAGGCGATGGTCCGGGCCAGCCCTTCCTCCAGGGGCACCTTGGGCTCCCATCCCAGCTTTTCCCTGGCCAGGGAGATGTCCGGCCGGCGCCGGACCGGGTCGTCGGAAGGAAGGGGCTTATGGATGATACGGGATTTGCTTTTCGTGAGCTTGATGACTTTCTCGGCGAGCTCGGAGATCGTGAATTCTCCCGGATTGCCGAGGTTGACCGGGCCGATGAATCCGTCCTGCTCCATCATCAGGAGGAGACCTTCGATCAGGTCCGCGACATAACAGAACGATCGCGTCTGGCTTCCGTCTCCATAAACGGTGATCGGCTCGGCCCGCAGCGCCTGGACGATGAAGTTGCTGACGACGCGGCCGTCGTCGATGGCCATCCGCGGGCCGTAAGTGTTGAAGATCCGGACGATGCGGATGTCCACTTTGTTCTGGCGGTGGTAATCCATCATAAGGGTCTCGGCCACCCGTTTGCCCTCGTCATAACAACTGCGCACGCCGATCGTGTTCACGTTTCCCCAGTAGGTCTCGGGCTGGGGATGAACTTTGGCGTCTCCGTAGATCTCGGATGTGGAGGCGAGAAGGATGCGGCGCTTGATGCGCTTGGCCAGGCCGAGCATGTTGATGGTGCCCATGACGTTCGTTTTGACCGTCTTGATCGGATTTTGCTGGTAGTGGATCGGCGAAGCCGGACAAGCCAGATGGAAGATCCGGTCCACTTCGATGAAAAGGGGATGGATGACGTCGTGGCGGATGAACTCGAAATAGGGATGGGCGATGAACGGACGGATGTTGTCCTTGTAGCCCGAGAAAAAATTATCGATGCAGACGACGTCGGAGCCCTTATCCAGAAGATGTTCGCAGAGATGGCTTCCCAGAAAGCCGGCCCCGCCCGTGACCAGAACCCGGTTCAATGTCGCAGCTCCTTCGTCGTTTTCATTCTCTTCCTTCTATGATGGCGAAACGCAAGCCCCCTTTCATTCTTTCTTTTATTCTTCATCGCTGCCTCGGTCTTTTGAACCACCCTTCTATCCGCGCCCTGAAGCGCACCGTAGCATTCGATCTCGGCTCCTAAACCTATTTCTGAACGCGACCCTCGCAGGTCCGTTAAGGAAGACTCTAGGCAGCCGATGTTTTCATGTCCGGGATATATTCCCTCTTCTCGGTGAGCACGCGATAAATGATAGTCAGCAATCGACGAGCTACGGCGATCTTGGCCACGTTCGGTCCTTTCCGTTTGGTCAGCCGATTGTATAAGACTCTCAACCCAAGGTCCTTTTTGATCGCCGGATAGACCGCTTCCAGGGCTGCCCACCTCAGCCAGGCGCTCCCCTGCTTGGTGATTCGACCGTGATATGTCCGCTCTCC
>JBEKTZ010000025.1:0-8482 GCA_049515535.1 Candidatus Aminicenantales bacterium
GCTCCTCCTTCGTCAGAGCGATGTTCATTTTTTTGGGCCGGCCTGTTTTCATGGGCACCTCCATTATGCCCATGATACAGCAGATCGACTATATATGCAACTTATTTATGAGACAATACACTAGGTAATGAGATGACTGTCCCCGAAATTACACAGAGGATTTCGCAGCCATCCAAAACGATGATCCGGTCGTAGAGCCTGCTCCGCGTCCCTGCTGATCGGCAAGGAATGATCAAAGGATGAAGTCAAGGAATCAAAGTCTTCCAGCAGATCCAACCCTCCTGGTTCGCCCGCTTAGCTCAATTCCCTGAAACAGTCGGTATTCTCCCTTCCCCGAAAGGAGCGTCAGAATACGACTCCGGCGGCGAAGCTGATAGTCAGGCCTCCCAGGCCGGCCTCGTCTTCGAGCGGCTTGATTTTGATCGAGGTATACTTCACACGCGCATCGATTCCGAGGAAACGCCAGCGGGCCGTGACCCCCCCGCAGACCGCGAAGCCGAAACCCCATTTATCGACCTTCCCGATGACGTTCTCCTCCGTGTATTTGCACACGGCCCCGCCAGCTCCGACGTAGGGCAAGACGTACCCGGACAGGGCATGAAAGACGACCATCGCGTCGATGGGATAGAGCGTCATCGTCGTCTCTTCTTGAGTCACGGTCAACGCGCCCGTTTTTTTGAAAGCGCCGCCCTCCAAAGATACGAAAAATCCGTTCACAACATGAACCCGGAATTCCCCGCCAAAAACGGATCCGCTGCCGTAGATCGATTTGAAGTTCTCATCGCTTGGCGAGAACGACCCATAGCGGCCGAAGATCATCATCGAGGGCCAACGGCCTTGGACCTCGGTCGCGGGGGCTTGAGGCGGAACAGTTTGTGCTGGAAGAGGAGTGACCGTCTGTACTGGAGGAGGGGTGACCGTCGGGATCGCCGGTTTTGCTCCTCCGGGGCCGACGACATCGACAACGCTGTTGTGGATGTATCCGGATATCACCGTCCCCTTGTCATCGGTGACCGTGATTTCAAACCAATCCCCGATTTTCTGGCGAAATTCAAGCTGCATGCCGAGATTCACCTGCTTGACGATGGCGCCGTTCATGTCCGGCTCAGCCCGGACATTCGCCACTTGGACCTTGACCCTCAACATGGGCGTTTCCTGAGATGGGGCGCCCGCCGCCGCTTTGGATCCGCCGGTGCCGACGACATCGACAGCGCTGCTGTTGATGTATCCAGATATCGCCGCCCCCTTGTCATCGGTGACCATAATTTCAAACCAATCCCCGATTTTCTGGCGCGATTCAAGCAGCGCGCCGAGACTCACCTGCTTGACCACAGCTCCGTTCATGTCCGGCTCAGCCCGGACATTCGCCACTTGGACCTTGACCCTCAACGTTTTCATTTCCTGAGCGTGCAGCCCGACGGCTGCGATGATGAACACAGCAAGGAAGATACTTATTTTTCTCATGGGCTGTTCCTTTCCTATTTCACGACCGTACTTCTGGCGCTTTCCACGCCGCCTTCATTGACCGACGCGACGCCGAACGTCTGCGCCCCCTTGGGGAGCCTTCGGATCCAGCAGGCCAGCGTGTTTGCGGGGAGGTCGCCGATGTAGACCCAACTGTCTCCCACCACTTGATAAACGCGGTACGCCACGATGTTCAGCCCGGCGTTGGCCGTGTTGGCGTTCCAGCTCAGGGTGACGATGTACTCGGTCTGGGTCACGGAACGATTCGTCAAGCGGACGGCCGTCAGGTTGGACGGGGGGCTGACCAGCTTGAAGTTTGCCGTCACGTTCTTGTTGCCGTCCACGTGTATGGTTATGGGATTCGCCGTGCCGCTGGCGTCCCCAGCCCAGCCCAAAAAGACACAGGATTGATCTGGCAAAGCGCGGATCGGGACATCGGTTCCGGAGGGGTAAGTATACGTCCCCGGGACAGGATCGGTTGTCCCGCCAGAACTCGCCTGAATAGTCAGCGTATTACCTGTGGTTCCGGTAAAGGCCTTGATGCAACAGTTAAGGCTGTAGGTGTTGCTCGAGTAGGTGTATAAATCCATCCAAGCTGACCCATCAGTGCTATAAAAGCTCTGGCCGGCCGCATTCGTTGCCCCAGATGAGTAGTTCTGAAATTTGGCTTCTACTGCAATCGGATTCTTATAACTGTTATTGACGAATTTGATAACCACGGAGAATCTATTGCCGGCTGCGAGGCTGACGGGAGCCGAAAGATCGGTGGTGAGATAGGCAGGATAAGAGAACGAAGCAGTTCCAGAGGCGGCTAAGGTCCCGCTCGTTGGATTTGTCGCAGTCGGGTTTTTATAGATATAGTAATTGACGTTGCAAGCATCTGTCGTGTAGTAGCTTATAGCCTTGAGCGGGTCGTTTGTTGTGGCCGTGAAGATATTCGCACCCCAAAGGGTGGCCGAACTTCCGCCCCAATCAGTACAGTGGCCAAACTGGTCATACTGATAAATATTTTTATAATTATCGGCGGGCTGCACAGAGGAGTATACGGCAAGATCGTTGATCGTTTTGTCCTCGTAGGACATCCAGAAATAGCCGGCATTATGATACGACGTCCCCCAACTGTTCCTACAGAGCCACGCGCCGTTATTAGTAGGCGTCGTTGAGAATTTCGTCTTAGCGAAATTATCGTCCCATCCTATGATGTCGATTTCATGGTCGGTGTCGTGTGCCGCGGGATAGTAATAGGCATAATTCGCGGCATTATAGTAGGCATCAGAAGAATTATCATTGTATGCTATTCTGCCGTCAGCAAAGAAGGCAAACGAGACAGCCCCGTATGAGGAAGATGTGAGAAACGCTTTGATCGTGTCTTTGTCGTTCGGCAGCCAAACGACCCTCTGGACATGTTTCTGGACGGCCGCGCTTCCCGCCCCGGGCCAAGACCCAGTAGACGAATAGGGATAGGGGTAATCGGTTTCGTTATAGGGGCCGTCCCACCGGGCAAAATAGGCCGCGGCCATGTTGCTACCTCCTCCCTGGCATTCCGCGTTGTCAAAGCCATGATATTTATTGAGATGCTGTTCCGCGAAGTTCCTGCTTTCCGTCGGCAGTAGGGAAGATTCGATCGAGCCCATGTTTGAGAACGCCCAGCAGGCGCCGCATTGTCCCTGGTCCCTGATCGGATTCACTTTGTTGTAAGTCCTCAGGTCATACGAAGCCGGAAAGCTTCCCGCCGCCGAAGGGGGCGCTATCGCCTTGAAGAGAGAATGATCGACAGGGCCGGGAACATAGCCGAACTTCGGATTCATATAGAACGTTCCCGCCCGCGTTTCTTCGTTCATCTTGAGGAAAGCGGGGTTTAACGGCGCCATTCTAAACTCGGAATCATTCTGAGCGTGAAGGAAAAGAAAGCCCAGGCTTCCTGCCAGAAGAAGGCAAAAACACAACATCCCGATTTTAATTTTCATATTCCCCTCCTTAAAATTCGGACTAACAAGATATTAATAATAATAAAGAATAAATGTCAACGCAAAATACCATGGCCATCAACCTCTCACAATGAGTATGGGAATGCTCGTATCATTGTGGATAACACCATAGGAAACACTGCCAAGGACCGTGGCTGATAAGGCGCTCCTTCCATGGGAGCCTATGACAATAAGGTTGGCCTTTGACCTCTTAGCCTCTTTCACAATCTCCTCTACAGGATGCCCCACTTTTATAGAAATCGTCGATGCGACGCCGCTTTTATCGCACAGTTTCTTTATTTCTCCGGTATATCCTTCGGCGGCCTCTCTCAGATAATCCTCAATAGGCTCTATTGTGTGCCTGGCTGTCTCCGATGCGGGAACTGTCTGGGCTATGAGTGAGCGCTGATCAATAACGCTCAGGGCGATAATTGAGGCTTTCAATTGTTTGGCGAGGTCAACCGCATACTCGGCTGCTTTTTGAGCTGTTTTTGACCCATCTGATGGCACAAGAATTTTTGAAATCATATATTCACCTTTAATCATCAAAAAAGGGGGTAAAGCCGTATGCGCTGATTGATAAGAGCTTCCTTTTCACGGTTCGAGTATATGAAGAGGGATTTCATGTGTCAAGAGAATGTTGACCGTATCCAAAACCTCTGGATCTGGCGGCCGATACCTCAAAGAACTGTGCGGCCGGCGGACGTCCCCGCTTCACTTCTAATCCAGCAGCCTCTTTATATTTTATTCTGGCCATTCGAAACCTATCCTGGCTTCTCAATCAATCGGCCAGGAGGGGATGAGCGCGTCGATCTTGGCCATCAGGCGGATCGTCTCGTTGAGCGCGATGACGATCTTCTGGTAGTGCTGAATGTCGTCGTAGGAAAGCTTCCGGCCTTTACGATCCTTGAGCCATTTCTCACAGACCTGGTAGCCGCCGATGTGAAATTCCCAGACCGCTTTGGGCACGCCGCTGAAATATTGGGTTTTATTTATCCAGACTCGCTTGTCCTTGTCCGCGTATTGGACTTTTTCGACAACATTGTCGCCTTTTATGGGGAACCCGGTGATGAAATCATTAACTTTGGGCGATTCGAGGAGATGGAGCGCGACTAGCTCTTCGCCTTTGGCGGCGAGCGCTCGGAAGAGTTTGAGGCTGCTTGTCAGCGGCAGACGCGGAAAATCTATCTTCAGGAACTCGGCATAGCGCGTCCGATACGTCGGCGAATGAAACACCGCATACGCATAATTAAAAATATCTTCGGGGGGTGATCCCTTTGGGCAAGCCATGTGCCTCTTCCTGCGGCAGCTTGAGCTTCTCTGCCACTGCCTTTAAAAATACGTGATTGAAGTTGGGGTGACGATCAGTTTTGCTACGAAGTTCACCTTGGTCAGCAACTCCAGCAGGATATATATAGAGAGGAAAAAGACAAGATTGAGTTGTAGCTTCAGCACACTCAATTCATGGTTGTATTTTTTCCCACATGATGGAGATTTCAGATTCTATACCCCTAAGAGAATTGATAAAACACTTACAGAAATTGGTTTGAAGAATACTCGATACCGCAGAATAGGCATCAGAGCCTATATAATAACAGGGGAGAAAAAATATTAAAGGCTGATATCAAATATCCATGGTAAACATACGTAGAGCTTGTAAAAAAAACATTTCTGCTTTTGCCGCCGTGGACCGGATCATCGATCACCTGAAGCTGCCGTTTGTGGCAGAGAAGCCACCGCCGGACGGCCTCCTTCGCGGCCATCTTTACGCTTCGATTTCGATATGCTAAGATCTTTTCACCATGAACGCGCGGGCGCATATCTTTCTCTCGGGCCGGGTCCAAGGCGTGAATTTTCGCGGCTATACGCATCGTTGGGCTAAGGAACTCAGCCTCGGCGGCTGGGTCCGGAATCTCTATGACGGCCGCGTGGAAGTCGTTGCCGAAGGAGAGAAGACGAACGTCGAAGCCATGATCGACCGGATGAAGGGCGGCCCGCCCAGAGCCCGCATCGAAAGCATGGACGTGCGCTGGGAGGAGTTCAGCGCGGAATTTCAAGAATTCAGCATCGCCTGGACGGATTTTTAAAGCGGGATCTAGTATCCCGTCTCTAAATTTCCTTATCAAATATCTCTTTGAGACGGGATACTTCCAGGGGGGAGTCAAGCTCCCCCCTCGGCGCTTCGCTGACCCCCTGAGGGGGAACCAATCCATTCCCCCTCAAACTCCCCCGGATGTTGTGCGTCTCCCTTGTCTGCTATTTAACCAAGGAACTTACGAGACGCACAACTAGCGGGAATTCCCGGCCTTTTCCAGAAACTTCGCCCGGCAGTCTTTCGAGCAGAAAAAATATTCCTTCCCTTTGATGACCTCGCGGATGGCTTCGTCCTTGGAGATATAGGTTTCGCAGATTTCGTCTTTGACCATCGTCCCCGCAAGACTCGGTTTCGCTTTCGGGGAGATCTTTCTCCGGCCGAGATTCCGGAAGAATTTATAGATCACGAAGGCGACGTAGGCCAGGACCAGCCATCTCAGCAAGTTATATATTTCTTCGAAAATCATGGAATCAAAACTCTAGACGATTTAAGAAGCGATGTCAATTTGCGGCCCGCCCCCCGGTTTCGCGGGGGCCTCTCGATGCGGTCGCCGTGGGGGGAACCGCGGCGCTAGAATTGAGTATGGTATTTAGACCAGAGATCCTGGTAGAGCTTCTGGTAATCGCTCACCGCCTGACCGGCCGTTTTCAAGCTATAATCCGTAAGATATTGCCTGGCCTTGGCCGGGTCCTGTTGGAAAAGGGCCAGCGCTTCGTCCTCGATCCTCTTTTGGTCGGCGAAGGACCTATCCTCGATCGCCTTCCAGACTTTTTCTATGTCTTTGCTCATGTCCTGCCAGCGGAAATTGGCCAGCTTGCTGACCATCCGGAAGGACCACCAGGCGCAGTCGCTTTTATACCCCCACCGGCCGTCCACCATATAGGAGTCCGGCATTCTCGAGATGCCGCAGTAAAACGGCGTGTGCGGAGTGGTGGCCGGGTTGTCGTATCCAAGCCAGACGACGCCGCCGACGGGATCGGGCAGCCAGCCGCGGGACTGGGTGATTTGGAGATAGGTGGCCGCGGGCGAGCAGATCGTCCGCTCGGACTTCATCTTGAGCAGGTTCTTCAGTTCGTTGTTCAGGAACGGGCCGGCGATCGGGCTCTTGGTCATTTCGCCCCTGCGGTTGACCGAGATCAGTCCGGCGGTCATGTCGTAAGAAGTGTCGGCGTACGTGTCGCGGAAAATGGCCAGGAGATCCTGGACCGTGACTTTCTTCTCGGGCTTCACCGAGAACGGGTAATTCTCCGACTCTCCGTTCAGCCGGAGCGACGGGGCGAGCAGGCTCAGGACGCGCCATTCGCGCCGGCGGCAGCCCAGGCTCGTCCGCGAGGTCGGCGCATAGGCGTAGCAGAATTCGAAAGGCTCGCCCGACTTCGGGTTCCAAAACCCTTTTTCGGCGGCGAGCGTCAGGACGTTGGCCGAGGCCAGGAAAAAATCCTTGTTCTTGAGGTCGAGCTTCCGGATGCGGCTGGCGTTGGCCGAGACGCCGACCTCATCGTCCGGCACCCGCTGGGCGGCCCAAACCGCGCCCTTGTTGCCCTTGCCCGGCCCGTAGATCTCGAAGAGCCAGACCTCTTTCGTGTCGGCGAAGGTGAAACTCTCGCCGAAATCGTTGTAGCCGTATTTTCTGGTCAGTTCGTCGGCGATCTTGACGGCCTCGCGGGCCGTTTTGGCCCTTTCGAGGAGCAGCCGGTAGAGCTCGGGCGCGTCGATGATGCCGTCGCTCTTGAGCTCCATGCGTCCGCCGATCGTCGTCTCGCCGATCGCGAGCTGATGTTCGTTCATGATGGGGTAGGCGGCGTTCATATAGGCGAACGTCTGGGCCGGTTGTTCGATTTCGCCGGTCTCGATCCGATCCGTGTCCTCCGGACCCTTGGTCCGTTTGGGATCGTGATAGACCTTCTCCAATTCGCCGGGTTTATGCGCGGCGCGGGGGACCATGGTGATCCATGTGCGGTCGGTGCCGCTGTCGCAGGAATGCGAGGTCATGGTCGATCCATCGAGCGAAGCGAGCCGGCCGACGTAGACGCTCGTGCAGCTGTCGAAAACGAGCTCCTCGGCGGGCTTGGGTCCGGCCGCGCCCGGGATTCCGGAGACCATGAGCGTCGCGGCGGAAGCGACGACGATGAAAGCGGTCAAAAAGGAAATGATCTTGGCGAAGGGTCTTGTCATGCGATCCTCTCTCGATTGGATTTTCCGGCGATCCTCTCTGCGGCGGTCGGGGCCCCCGCCTTGCTCGCGGATCCGTTTCCGCCGCGAAGACTCGTCCCTTGACGGCAGGAGCTGGTTTTCATGTCCCGTGGATGCTGATCATCTTCATTTGGCGGGCAAAAATCTTGGCTTCTTCCAGGTCGGTTTCATTCGGATGTGTGTTCGCCGACGCGGCCATTTCGATCCACTCCTGGTGCTCGGGAGATTTGCCGATGACCTCCAGAGCCGATAACGAAAGCTTGCCCCGGCAGGCAAACGTCCCCAGCACTTTAGCCCTCGAGGCTAAAACGACCGCGTATTCGAGGGCTTCTCTCGACAGCTTATGTCCCGGCAAGGAGCCATGCGTGCAGAAGAGGGCGATTTTTTTGCCCGCGGGGATGCGCTTCAGGAACGTCTCGACCTTATAAGGGACGCTGTGAGATTGAACCGGAAACCCGATGAAGGCCAGGGAATATTCGGCGACGACAAGGTCCTCGTCCATGGGCTTGAGCTCCTTCTCGCCGTCAAGCGCTTCGAAGATCGTCTCGGCGACTTTTTTCGTGTTTCCGGTGCGGCTGAAATATGTCACCAGCGTTTTTTGCATGGCCCTATTCTTCCATAGTTCGGGAAATATTTCTAGTTGTGCGTCTCGTAAATTTCTTGGTTAAATGGCAGGCGAGAGGGACGCACAACATCCGGGGGAGTTTGAGGGGGAATGGATTGGTTCCCCCTCAGGGGGTCAGCGAAGCGCCGAGGGGGGAGC
>JBEKTZ010000026.1:0-4948 GCA_049515535.1 Candidatus Aminicenantales bacterium
CTTCTTCACGCTCGGGCTCCTCGTCTCGGCCCGGACGAACAAGAGCTCGACCAGCTTCCTGATTCTGCTCTTTATCTGGGTGACGTTCGTCACGATCATCCCCAAGGTCTCGGTCATGGCGGCCGGCCGATTGTACCCCATTCCATCGGTCCATGAGATCACGGCTAAGAAAGACGCCTTCCTCCAGCAGATCCAGGGGATGAGCCAGAAACAAGCCATGGATTGGATCAAGGCCAATTCTCCGAAAACGCCGCAGGAGCAATCGGCTTTCCTGGAGAAATTGAAAAAGTATCTGGAAGATTTTCAGCAGGAACTGACCGCGAAAATCGACGCGAACAATGCCGCCCTCGAGCGCGATTACCAGACCCGGAAAAAATCACAGGAAATGCTGGCCATCAACCTCTCCCGGATTTCGCCCGCCTCGGCCTTGACGTTCTCCACGATGAGCCTGGCCCGGACGGGCCTCGACGAGCATGAGAGTTTCCTGACATCCATTCGCGCCTACAAGCCGATTTTCACCAAATGGGCTAATTCCAAGATGATAAAGAGCATCGACTTTACCGGAACAGGCCAGACCGTAAAAGTCGTCCTGGACGATATGCCCATGCACAAGTTCGATTCCGAGTCGCTCAGCAAGTCCTTTTCCCGGACGCTGCCCGACTTCGGCTTGATGCTCTTTCTCATTATCATCTTCTTCGCCGGGGCCTATGTCTCCTTCCTCAAATACGACGTCCGATGAAAGGCCCCGCCATGGTCTGGACCATCGCCCGTAAAGAGATCGTCTCGAACCTCCTCAGCTATAAATTTTTCATCGTCATCCTGCTCACGACCGTTCTGCTTTTCACCAGCTTTTTCGTCATGGTCAAGGACTTCAAGGGCCGCCTGGCCGATTATGACATCATCCGCCCGAAGCCAGGCGATGCGATCGCCGTCCTCCCGCCCAACCCCCTTTCGATCTTCGCCAAAGGCCTGGATGAAGCCATGACCCGGTCGTTCGAGATCAGTAGGACCGGGATCGGGGTCCGCGCCGGCCAGAAGACGGACAACGTCATCTTCTCGTTTTTCCCGGCGCCGGATTTCGTCTATATCGTCAAGATCGTCCTATCGCTCGTGGCCCTCCTCTTCGGCTTCGACCAGGTCAGCCGCGAACGGGAGACCGGCGTCCTCCGGCTGATGCTGTCGAATTCCCTTCCGAGGGCGAAGGTCCTGGGCGGGAAGTGGCTCGGCAACTTTCTCAGCCTGGCGGTTCCGTTCCTCCTTGTGACGCTCCTCGGCTTCGCTTTGATGAACATGGATCCGGGGGTCCGCTTTTCGGCGGCGAGCGCGGGCCGGTTCTTGCTCCTCGTCCTGACGTCCCTTTTCTATATCACCCTCTTTTTGAGTCTCGGGATATTCCTATCCGCGCTCACGCGCAGATCGGCCGCGACGCTCGTCGTTCTGCTGCTGATCTGGGCCGTTGCCGTTTTCGTTCTGCCCAACCTGGGAACCCTCGTCGCGCGGCAACTCGTCGACGTGCCCTCGGTCAAGGCGGTGAGCGAAAAACGGGTACAGATCTGGAGCAGGGAAATGGTTCTCCTGATCATGGAGCGCCGGGCGAAGAGCGATCAGGACGTGGGACCGATCATCAAAGCGCATTTCGACAAGTTCAACGCCGAACTGGACGCGCTCGAGGAAGATTATCGGAATCGGTTCGAGCGTCTGGTCCGTCTGTCCAAGAACATCAACCGCGTCTCGCCGGCCGCGAGCTTCGTTTACGCCGCGACGGAGCTGGCCGGGACGGGAGTCGGAGAGGAAAGCCGCCTCAAGCAGGAAGTCATCCGGTACAAGGACTCCATCTATAAGGATTTTCCATCGGGCAAAAAAGACCACGCCGCTTTCGTCTATCGGCCCCGGTCCATCGGCCGGGTCCTCGCCGAGGGAGGGCTGATCGATCTGGCCGAACTCGCCGTTTTCAACATCCTCTTCTTCGTCCTCGGGTTCGTCGCGTTCATCCGATACGATGTGAGGTAAAGGAACGCATCATGCTGGGAACGCTCATCAAAAAAGAAGTCCAAAGCGGTCTCTTCTCCTTCCGCTTCCTCATGATCTTCGCCCTCCTCATCATCGTCGTGCCCGTCACGATCTTCATCCTGACGAACGACTATGTGAAGAAGGTGGACGAATATTCCTTCCGCCAGGCCGGTCTCGAGGATTATTTGAGACAGTACGCCCACTTCAACCGGCTGAGGGGCGTCATCGACCCGGCCCAGCCGCCGCTCCCAGCATATGCCCTGGTCAGGGGCGTCTCCTCCGACGTCAATAGCGAGGCGTTCGACGACGATCCCCTTCCGGTCATGTTCCCCCTGCTGGATCTGGTTTTCATCGTAGCCATCCTTCTCAGTCTGGCCGCTCTCATCTTTTCCTACGACGCCGTCTGCGGAGAAAAAGAGGACGGCACGCTGAGGCTCATGCTGGCCAACGGCCTGCCCCGGGCCAAGATCCTCTTAGGCAAGATCGCCGGCAGCACGCTGACGCTCCTCGTCCCGTTCCTGCTGTCGCTCGTCCTGGGTCTGCTGGTCATCATGCTGAATCCGCGCGTCGCTTGGGCGGGGACGAATTGGGCTTCGCTGGTTTTTATACTATTGGGCGCGGTCGTCTATATCCTCTTTTTCCAAGCCCTCGGCGTCCTGATATCGGCCCGGCACCATTCGTCCTCCGCCTCCATCATGACCTCGCTTTGCGTCTGGGTGCTGCTCCTCCTCGTCGGCCCCAACCTGAGCCCGTACCTGGCTTCGCTCATCTCTCCCGTGCCTTCTCGCATCAAGATCTCCCGGGAAGTCTCCCGCTTATTGGACACGGACCGGGACGATCTCGGGCAAAGGATGCAAACCGAACGCCTGAGGGAACTCGTCAAAAAATATCCCGTCCTGGCCGAAAGACTCTCCGAAGCCGAAACCAAAGCCCGGACGGCGAAAGATCCCGCGTACCGTGAGGCGGTCCAGGCGAAGACGCGTGAAGTTCAGGCGGCCTGGGACGAAGCGAACCGGATCCAGAAGGGAAAAGCGGACGTCCTGGAGCAGGATATCGAGCGCAAGGTGGAGGCCCAGACGAGACTATCGGGACTTTTTTCGATGGCCTCGCCTCTCTCGGACTTCACCTACATGGCCACCGACCTGACCTCCACGGGCAGGATGAATATACGGCAGTTCAAAAAATTAAGCGACGTCTGGGAAAGCGCTTATGGAGAATATTCGCGGGGCCGGATCGCCGCGCTCCAGAAAAAGGACCCCGCCGTCGACTGGTGGAATACGCCGGTGGACGTAAGCGATATGCCCCGTTTTCAATATCAAGAAGAGGTCTTGGCCGCAAGAATCAAGGGAACGCTGTGGCCATTCGCCGTCCTGATGTTCATGAACTTGATCGTCTTCGGGGCCGCCTATCTCGCGTTCGTCCGCTACGACGTCCGCTGAAAAGCCGCGGATCTCCGAGGGCGAACCGCCCTCCCGTCAGTCCCGCTCTTCCATGTATTGGATGTAGAGCTCCGTCAGGTCCTCGCCTTCGAGGTCTTTCCGTGTTTTCATCATCACCAGCCGGCCCTTTTTCATGAACCCGACCCGGTCGGCGATCAATTTGGCCCGGAAAATATCGTGGGTGGACATGAAGATGGATTTTCCCTGATCGCGCATCTGGATGAGAAGGGTGAGGAACTCCTGGCCGGATTTCGGGTCGAGGCCGGAGGTCGGCTCGTCCAGGAGGATATTGGGCGCGTCCTTGATGACGGCGATGGCCAGGCCCAGCTTCTGCCGCATGCCTTTCGAATAATTCTTCGTCCTCATGTCGAAAGCCTCTTTCTGGAGGCCGACACTCGTCATGGCCTTGGCATAATCGGCCTTGGTCAGTCCGCGCTTTCCGGCCAGCTTCGTGAAATAGTCCATATTCTGAAAAGCCGTGAAGTTCCCGTAGAGCGTGACGTTTTCCGAGACAAAAGAAATATAGTCCTTGGAGCGGAGGGGCTCTCGTGTGACGTCGATGCCTTCGATCAGGGCCGTGCCCTCGGTCGGGGGAATGAAGTTGAGAAGCAGGTTGATGGTCGTCGTCTTCCCCGCCCCGTTGGCGCCGAACATGCAGAAGATCTCTCCCGGCTCGACCTTGAAGGTCAGGTGGTCTACGGCCAGCTGGCCGTCCTCGTATCTTTTCGTGAGATTGATCGTTTCTAACATGGGTTACCTCTCAGCGGACGTCATATTTCAGGAAGGAGACATAGGACCCGGCGAAGAAGATGATGATGAGAAAGAGCATCAAGCCGAAATCGGGCAGCGTCCGGGAGAAGGACTTGCCGAGCGACTCGGAATCGAACTTGTGCATGGGCATATCGTCGAGAACGACTTTCACGGTCTGGCCTGTCCCGGAAAAGTCGATGCTCTTCATCATCTTGGAATTCGCCCATTTGGTGAAGATCGGCTTGTAGGCGCGGATGGAAGCCAGAAAACTCTCATGCTCGTCGAGGCCCGTCCGGGCCAGGCTCATCGTAGAGAACGTCAAGGCCGAGGCGGGCGAAATACGGGAGAGGTTGATGGCCAGTATTTCCTGCGATTTTTTTCGGGACTGGTAATCGCGCTCGAGGGAGGCGTTGTTCGCGTCGATTTTCGAAGTCACTTCCTGCTGAAAATCTTCCAGAAACTTTTTCAATTTCTCCGTGAAAGCCGACCGCTCCTGCGGCGTTTTCGGAGAATTGGCCTTGATCCAGTCCATGGCTTGCTTCTGGCTCGTGCCCTGGATCTGCTGGAGGAAGGCGTCTTTCTGGGCCGTGATCTCATGGACCGAGGGAATGGGGTACAATCGGCTGGCCGCCATGACCGAGACCTTGGGAATGATCGTGACGAACGTCACCCAGATAAAGAGCAGAATCAGGAAGCTGGTCGAGCTCTTGTTCGTCCGGGCCGAGACGAGGAGCCCGAGCGTGAAGAAA
>JBEKTZ010000027.1:0-2023 GCA_049515535.1 Candidatus Aminicenantales bacterium
CGGTAACAGTTTAGTCCCTATTTTACCTGCTGGTTATCGGCACCTCAGCTTGAATTGTTATACAGCGCCGCTTGAGCCGTTGCGGTATCAGCGGTGAGGAGGGTTTGCAGAAATTCCCTTGGATGGACGCCTTGTCTTCTGGCGGTTTGCACCAGGCTGGGAAGGATGCTATGGTTTTTCAGTCCGCTTTCGGATCGGGTTCCGAAGGATATTTTGCGGAAGATCACCAGATGCCTCAGAGACTGTTCCGCAAGATTATTCGTGGGTGGCACGCCGGGATGCCTGAGGAAAGTAAAGAGAAACTTCTGTTCGGGACCTGCGAGATAGCTCCGGAGGGTCTCGGCGGGTTTGAAACGAAGGGTTGGTTTGCAGATATTGCTCAGTTCCGTGACGGAGCGTTTTTCGATCTTGGCCGCCGCCTTCCAGGGGATATCGCCGGATTTGAGCTTCTCTCCCGCGTCGCAGAGTCGGGAGCAGAGATCGATGACGCGGTCGCAGAAGAGGCCGACCGCAGCGTCCTTCTCGGTCTGGGGCAGGAGCGCATGTTCCCCGCGGATCTCCTTGGCGTTGGTGATGAGATGGGCGAGGCAGACCTGCCAGTCCGCTCCGATCCCGTTATAGGCGGCATACCGGTCGCGCACCAGCGTTCCGTCAAAGTCATCACCGAAGATGCTTTTCGCCACCTCGGCAGACCGATGTCGATCGATATGAAAGAAGGCGAGATTTTCATTGCCGGCGAACCATACAGAATGCCCCACGCCGTCATTACGCCAGGAAGTTTCATCGCCATGGACCACGTCGGAGGTCCTGATCTTCTCGCGCAAATCCTCATAGAGCGGTTCCCCCTGCGCTGCCGCTTTGCGGTCGAACCCGAGGGCGGAGGCCGGAACAAACTCAAGACCGAACAACTCCCGGAGCAACTCCGTCGTTTTTCGATAGGGAATCCCTATCCGATAGCGTAAATAGATCGCCACGGACTTTGCGACCGGCCCAATGGGGGCGTTCAACAGCTCACCTTCCCCTGCCTGAACCACAGAACGGTTGCACCGCGCGCAGAATGCCTGCCCATGCCGATAGCAGGTCACCAGGGTATGGGGCCGGATCACGATATCTTCCTGAAAGTGTTCTTTCGTTTCCTCCATCGGCGTCACGTCGTCCGATTGGCAATGAGGGCAAATCGTGGGAGCAGGCACGTGGATGATCCGGTCAATATGGTCTGGCTTGGGTCGCACCCATCCCGGATGTCCCTCCGGCGCCCCGCGTTTTTTCTTCTTCCCCTCGTTGGACAGGGAGGCCCCTTCGACATCCTTTTGCCCCGTCTCCGCGTCTTTCTTCTGATTCGACTTAAATTGCCGTTGATGCAAGGCCTGAAGTTTCGCCTTCAGTTCTGCATTCTCCCGTTCCAGAACCCGTATCCGCTCATCCCTAACTTTTAACTCCCCATCAAACCCATCGATGATCCGAAGATGTTCCTGGTATACCTCGGCGGCCCGTCGGTACTCCTCCAGGACCCACTGGGTGGACATTCCGTCCAGATAGGGGCAGCTGTGCCTGTAGAGACATTCAAAATCATGGGGCGGATACGGGTAGCGCGGCACGCCTACTTGTTCTCCAGGTTCAGGATCTCCCAGTTGATTTTGGAGAGCGCCTGGATAAGCGTCCAGAGCCTCTGGTAACGCCGGCCCATCTCCAAAGCCTTCGGAACAATGTCTTTTCGGGCATAGAGCGTCACGGTTTTCCCTTTCACCTTGGTCGTCAGGCTATGGCCGGTCATGGAGGGCGACTTGGCGACGGTCCCGATCAGAAAATTATCCAGCATTGAGGCAATGTCTTCCTGGAGCCGGGTCTGCCGCTTTTTCAGGATGTCCGATCGACTCATGTGAGCCTCCTTCTTTTATATATGAGTATTTATACTCATATTATTTACACAAAAAAACGCCCACAAGTCAAGAACATTCTGGGCGCGTGACAAAAAAAGTTCCAAAAGGACTAAACTGTTACCTATTCACCCCGAGCATGATCC
>JBEKTZ010000028.1:0-1995 GCA_049515535.1 Candidatus Aminicenantales bacterium
TTGTCAAGAAAAATCACACAGAAAGGGAACATGAAAAAGTTAGTTCTTGTGTTTATCGCAATGTCGTCATTATGCTTAGGACAAACCGATTCTGCGAAGACGTCTTCTTCGGCCGACACTGCCGCCGCGCCGTTTGCGTTCGGCGATTTCACATGGCTGAACGGCAACACCAGGCAGAACACTTCCATCCTCGATTCTAAATATTTTACGGGCGAATTCCGCGCCGACGTCTCGTACATTGCAGACTTTAATCAACCAGTGGATCACACGCTCTCCGGAACTTCGGAAAGCGGCCGGACGAGTGAGATACAGGTTCAGCAGCTCGGCATCGGAGGAGACTTTCACGTTGGACACGCACTGGGGCGGATCATGACGCAATTCGGCATGTATTCTACCATGACTCCCAGAAACGACGCCAGTCCGGCCCGAGGCCAATGGGACCTTGCAAACGCATACCGTTACATTTCCGAAGCCTACGGCGGGTACCACTGGGATGTGATGAACGGCATTAATTTTGAGGCTGGCATTTTCATGTCGTACGTCGGATTGTTCGGCTATTACAATTTCGATAACTGGGCCTATCAACCGTCGTACGTTTCTTCCAACACGCCATGGTTTTTCAACGGCATTCGCGTGCAGATCTTTACGAGCGATAAACTCAAGATCGAGCCGTGGATCATCAACGGCTGGCAATCGTACGGGATGTTTAACCACACGCCGGGCGTCGGGTTTCAAATCCTGTGGCGCCCCAAAGAATCCGTTTCCATCCTCTCCAACGGCTATTATGGCCACGATTGGCTCGGACTTCCTAATCGGATGAGGATTCACAGCGATAACAGCGTGGAGATCAAGTATTACGACGATCCGCTGAAGGGTCTGGACAAGGCGGCGTTTTCCATTACGGCAGATGTTGGATGGGAAAGCGGCGACGGAGTAAACGGCCTCACCGGCGCTTCGGGATCTCCGGCGCAATATTTCGCGGGAGCCATGATCTACAACCGCCTGTGGTTTAATCATGACGTGTTCGCCGTGACGCTCGGCGGCGGGGGAATTACCAATCCTGGTCGGTATCTCGTGCTCATGCCGCCCATCAACGGCGCAACGGCCTTTTCGGGAACGCCGTATTTCACCGAAAACCCGGGCGATCAATTTAAGGCCTGGGATTGCTCGATTACATTCGATTACATGCCGGATCAATGGACCACGTTCCGCATCGAATACAACCATCGCGAGGCGAACGTTCCGTATTTTGCGGGTAGCGGGGGCGTCACCCCGCCGGGCGGCAACACCGGCGCTCCCGGCTCGGGCATCAACGGCTGGGCGCCCGATCTTCGCAAGACCGAAAGCCGCATGTACCTCGCCCTGCTTGTGAAATTTTGACCCAAGAGTACCATGTTCTTCATGTCGTTGAAGGCGCCGACTGTGAAATCCGAAACGCGCTTGATCTGAGCGCTCTTGCATCGCTTCCAAAAGAGATGAAGATTTTTGTGTTCTCCCCGGCGATGTCATCACGACATGCTCGCGCGCCGAATTGCCCGATAACGGCGCGCGGCCAAGCCTTGGATGACACGCCTGCCCTTGGGAATCTTAGGGGTCTGGCAGGTCGTCATAGATCTCATGAAGGGTTAAACGCCTATTGCGGTCGCGCTCCTCGTCAAGTCTTGAACTTTTCTGACCACTGCTGAGCTGATGAAGAATCACATATTCGTCATACGACACTTCACCCGTTCGAGCCGGAGTGCCCTCAACACTGATTACGGGATACATTTCTTATCTTTCATGAACAGTCTCTCTATCAGAATTTCACTCGGTCCGTTTGCCATCGGAGGAAACGGCCCAATCTACGATCTACCGCTCATCGAAATCAAAAGGTCCGGTGAGGTGTACATCACATTTCCTGAGGGTGCCAACCTTTCTGTCGGGGAAGTATATCTCATCGTACGACCGATCGGATTGTCGGGCGATGGATATTTCTTCCTTGGGCGACCGCGAAGA
>JBEKTZ010000029.1:0-1487 GCA_049515535.1 Candidatus Aminicenantales bacterium
CGACCTATGCCCTCGTCGTTTTCATCCTCGCCCCGCTTGTCATCCTGACCGGGCTGGCCCTGTCCCCCGCCATAGGCGGGCGTTTTCCCTGGTATCCTCGTCTGTTTCATGGTCGGCAATCTGCTCGAAGCCTTCACCTTCTCTCCCTGGCCGCATTCCTGATCTTCATCATCATCCATGTCACCCTCGTTGGCATTGTGCATTTCAAGAAGGCAATGGCCCACATCGTCCTCGGCCTGGAAAATCACCGTGAAGCATTGTCGATTGTTTTGGGGCTGTTCGCGCTCGGAATCGTCGTAGTCGTACAGGTCGGGGCGACATTGTGGTCACAACATAACCCTCGAGGCGTGCAGCGACTCACGGGTCGATTTATTAGCTCGTTCACGCGCTTTTTCTTTTATGGCCTGCGGTCGCGGCAGGCCTATCGGAAAGCGGAGATCTCCCCATATTTCTGGACGAACGGATATCCTCCGGTGACACGCGAGTGGGAGGAGGCCGCCCGTCATAACTTCGCTAATTATCGACTGGAAATAAAGGGCCTGGTCGAACGTCCGCTGTCTCTTTCGCGGGAGGATCTGCGGGCCATGCCGGAGGAGACCAATATCACGGAGCATTGTTGCATTCAGGGGTGGTCCGGAATTGCCGAATGGACCGGGGTCCCGGTTCGAGATATTCTGGCGCGGTGCTGCCCGGTCCCGGGGGCTCGTTATCTGGTCTTTCACTCCTTCCAAACCGATGAGAAAGGGCGTGAATACTACGAACTGCTGGAGCTGACCGAGGCCTATTACCCTCAAACCATTCTGTCTTACGCGATGAACGGGGAGCCGCTATCGGTGGCACATGGGGCGCCGCTTCGCTTGCGCATGGAGACGAAGCTCGGGTTCAAGATGGTGAAATGGCTGAAGTCCATCGAGTTGGTCGAGGGCTACAAGGCGATGGGGGAAGGCCAGGGCGGATACCGTGAAGATACACAATTCTATGATATCGAGGCGCAAATCTGATAACCATCATTTCTGATCACAGGCAGGAGCGCTTTTTCCTAGTTGCCGCGAAGTTCCAGCTTCTCAACCCGCAGTTCTTGGGAAGTCGATCGCTTTTTCTTTTGCCAGACGGCAGAAATCACGGCTTCTGCTTTTGGCGTGAGTATTGTCTAAGCGGAAAGAGCCTCCGGCGCCGGCTGGACCGTCAGCTTTTTCCGTAGACGGGGATAGGGGCCCCGCTCGTAACGGAGAAGTTGTCCGAAATCAAGCAGAGCAGGACGGACGCGAGCTCTTCAGGCCTCACCCAGTTGGAAAAATCGGCGGTCGGGAGATTCTTCCGGTTCTCCGGCGTGTCGATCGTGCCGGGCAGGATACAGTTGGCAGTGATATTGAACTTCTTCATTTCTTCGGCGATAATCTCCGTTAGGACCACTACTCCGGCTTTGGAGACAGCGTACGCTCCCGCTTTCGTGCGACCTTTTTTCTCTATCGCCGGCCGCGCCGCAA
>JBEKTZ010000030.1:0-1458 GCA_049515535.1 Candidatus Aminicenantales bacterium
GCACGTTCCCCCAAACGGTCGCCAAAAGCAATCCCGTCAAGAACAGGGCGATGATTCCAACCTGGAATATCTTATTCCTTAAACCCTGCTTTCTGTCGTCTACCATAATTCCCGGGCTTATGTAAGGGGAAATTTCCCTTGACACGCGGGCTTCCGCAATTTATGATCTGGCCCATGTTCGAAGACGCGCTCGTTTTTATCCATACTGCCCGCAAGTGCGCGTTTGTCCTTCTTCCCTGGATCTGGTGGGCGGCCTAGCCCGCCCTATAGGTCTGCCCCCGTCTATTCCCCTTGATAAGGAGACGTGTGTCCGGAGTGACATGACTTCGGGCGCCCGTCCCGATTGTGAGAGAAACGACAATCCCCGGACACGCTCACGCCGTGCCGAAGGGAGCAGGAGAATAAGGAGAAACGCTCATGCGATACGCATCTCGAAACCCCGAATATCTTCCGCAAGCATATTACAATATCAAGGCCGACTTGCCGGAGCCGCCCAAGCCGCCGCTCCACCCAGGCACACATGAACCGCTTAAACCCGAGGACCTGGAAATGATCTTTCCCAAGGGCCTCATCCGCCAGGAAATCTCTTCAGACCGCGAGGTGCCAATCCCCCCCGATGTCCTCGAGGCGTACTCTGCCTTCCGGCCGACGCCGCTCGTCTATGCCTCGGCCCTCAGGAAGCATCTTGGAACGCCGGCCCACATATTCTATAAGTACGAGGGTGTCGGCCCCGTCGGCAGCCACAAGACCAACACGGCGCTCATGCAGGCTTATCTGGCCGCCCAAGAGGGCATCACGGCGCTGGCTACGGAAACAGGCGCCGGCCAGTGGGGCTCCGCTCTCGCCTATGCCGGCTCCCGGCTCGGCATAGAGACGCGGATTTTCATGGTCAGGTCGAGCTTCCGTCAGAAACCCGGCCGCCGAATTCTTATGGAACTTTTCGGGGGCACCGTTCTCGAAAGTCCCAGCGACACGACCGATGCCGGCCGTTCTTTCTACGCCAAAGACAATAATCACCCCGGCAGTCTCGGGATCGCCATCTCCGAGGCCGTCGAGTTCGTAGTCAAGAACCCGCGGGCCAAGTATGCGCTGGGGTCAGTCCTCGACAGCGTTCTCATGCACCAGACCGTGATCGGCCTCGAGGCTGAAAAACAGATGGCCGAGTTCGGAATGGTGCCGGACATGGTCATCGGCTGCGTCGGCGGCGGCTCGAATTTCGCCGGCCTGGCCTTTCCGTTTGTCCGGAGGAACCTCCAGGAGGGAAGGAAGGCACGCTTCATCGCCGTCGAGCCGGATGCCTGCCCTTCGTTAACGAAAGGCGAGCTTCGCTACGATTTCGGCGACAGCGTCGGCATGACTCCCCTTCTTTACATGTACACTCTGGGGAAGGAGTTCGTGCCGCCTCCGCTCCACGCGGGAGGTCTCCGCTATCACGGCATGGCGCCGCTTGTGAGTCAC
>JBEKTZ010000031.1:0-1152 GCA_049515535.1 Candidatus Aminicenantales bacterium
TCTATCAAGTCGGGCTGACGGCTGCTGAGTTGGCCGTCCTTTCTGCGGTCCTGAGGTATGCCCTGGACGCCTGCCCGGTAGAGAGCATCGGCGCCGGAGTTGATATTTCTCGCGACGATGTCGAGAATCTCGCCGCCAAGCTCGAGGGCGTGGGCCGATGAGCCTCGCCGAACGCGGTTTCCGGATGAAGCGGGTCTATGAAAACCCAGCCCCAGCGGATGGATTCCGGATTCTCGTGGATAGGCTTTGGCCGAGGGGAGTCAGCAAGGAGAAGGCGGCCGTCGATCTGTGGCTGAGAGACATCGCCCCAAGCGATTGTCTGAGAAAATGGTTCGGCCACGACCCCCGGAAATGGCCTGAGTTCATGAAGCGTTATCACCGGGAGCTGGCGGCGAAAAAGGAGCTGATCACTATTGTTGAGAACAGGGTTCGCGACGGAAAAGTGACCTTACTCTATGGAGCGGCCGACCGGGAACACAATAACGCCGCAGCGCTTCAAGCCTATCTTGAGAAAAGCCCGAACCCGAGAACCGGGGCCCGGCGTCCGGGCAGGGCGCCGAGGGGTCGAGTCTGAAGGGGATGAGGGATGCCGGAAATAATTCCTCCCGGGCCTCTGAGCGGCAAGATTGTCATTGTTACGGGCGCCACGGGCGGCCTGGGCAGGGTCGTCATCAAGCGCCTTCTCGATACCGGTGCCGTTGTCGCCGCCGTGTATAGAGATGATGAGAAGTTCAAGCAACTCCTCGCCTACGTCGGCGGGGAACCGAGCGCGCTCGAAGGGATCAGCGCCGACGTCACTCTCGAAACGGACGTCCGGGACATGGTGGAAGCCGTCCTTCGCCGGCACGGCCGCGTCGATGTCCTGCTGAATCTTGCCGGAGCCTACAGGGGAGGGGCGGACATTGCCACGATGGAGGAGAGAGACTGGGATTTCTTGATGCAGACGAACCTCAAATCGGCCTTCCTGTGTTCTAAAGCCGTTCTCCCTTCGATGATGAAAGCCAACTCTGGACGCATCGTCAGCGTTGCGGCGCGGCCGGCGATAGAGAAAAAAGGTCGCACGAAAGCGGGAGCGTACGCTGTCTCCAAAGCCGGAGTAGTGGTCCTAACGGAGATTATCGCCGAAGAAATGAAGAAGTTCAATATCACTGC
>JBEKTZ010000032.1:0-1066 GCA_049515535.1 Candidatus Aminicenantales bacterium
TATTGACACCTGCATAATAAATGTCCTATACTCTGATCCGGAGGGAATCGATGAGACCATCCGGAAGCGCAGAGTACCTGGAAGGGCGACGCCTGCGGGCCATGGAGTACTTGGATCAAGGACTCCAGCCCGGGGAGATCGCGCGCAAGGTTGGGGTTGACCGTCGCAGCGTCCGGCGCTGGAAAGCGAGTATCCAGAAAGACGGGCCGGGAGCCATTCGGGCCAAGCCGCTGCCGGGTCGACCGCGACGACTCAACCCAGGGGCAAAAAAGAGATTGGAAGCGATCCTGCTGCGGGGCGCCCGCGAGACGGGATTCTCGACGGACCTGTGGACCTGTCCCCGAGTCGTTCAGGTGATCCAAAAGGTCTTCGGGGTTCGCTATCATGTCGACCATATCGGACGGATCTTGCACTCTCTGGGCTGGAGCCCCCAGAAGCCGCAGCGCCGGGCCGTCGAGCGGGACGAAGCCTTGATCCAACGTTGGGTCCAGGCCGACTGGCCCCGGGTAAAAAAAACGCCGCACGGATAGGCGCCGCTCTCGTCTTTCTCGACGAAAGCGGCTTCCTGATGATGCCTCTGGTGCGGCGGATCTGGGCCCCCCGCGGTCAGACACCCCTCATCCGGCACCGGACCAACTCCTATCGTAAAGTTTCCGCCATCGCGGCCCTGGTTGTCTCTCCCGACCGAGACCGTGTCCAGTTGTTCTTCCGCCTTCATCCCCAGGCCAATATCAACGCCGGCTCGGTCCTCTCGTTCCTCCAGCAGCTCCGCCGGCATTTGCAATGTCCTATCGTCCTGTTATGGGATCGGTTCATGCCTCATCGGGCTCGCCTCGTTCATGATTATATCTCCGGGAAAGAAGACTGGAGATCGGAGTTCCTGCCAGCCTATGCTCCGGAGTTGAACCCTGTGGAGAACGTCTGGTGTTATCTGAAGACCAATCCGATGGCTAACGAGGCGCTCTTCGAACTGGATAACCTGGCGTCATGGCCGGGTCCTCCAAAGGCGCGAACCATTGCTTCGCTCCCTCCTCAGCCACACTCCTCTTTTTTTGCGCTTGAAATA